>NZ_CAYATA010000001.1:0-203116 GCF_964305265.1 Candidatus Methanarcanum hacksteinii
CTTGACGACATCGCCAGTGAGATCCTTGGATGTGTACCAGCCCATGAAAGCATACCCCTCTGCCAACTTGGAAGCGACCATCGCCTCGCGAGGTTCGGCCACCGTGTAGTCTCCGACGGGCACCGTCAGTGTATCGACATCATTATTGAGATCATCATAAACATATGATACTTCGACTATTTCCTTAACAACCTTTACCAGACAAGTCTTCTCAGAAGAGTCGGCGTACATCGTTATCGTTGCCGTACCTTCTGTCAACCCACGTATAACGCCGCTTTCGACAGTTGCCACCTGTTCATTACTTGAATGCCACTGTATAACGATTGGTTGTCTAGAATAATTGGGCTCTAATTTATGTGTACCCCCGATAGCAATTGTTACGGATTCTTCAAAATTGGTTATAACAATTGGATCAATACGAACCAATGCCTTACCTATTACTGTACGATCGCCAACATTAGGTTGGAAAGTATAATATCCAATTGACTCGCCCGAATCATATGTCCAATGCGATGCAGAAACTCCATTTGATTTGGTAATCACATAGTAATGATACGTGTCATTGGATGTATCTATAAAGTTGTCGATGTTTTTCCACATCCCATCCTTCAATGTTCCATTAAACATGAATATGTTGTAACTACCACCTTCGCCGAATAATGATACAGGGACCTTTACATCATCATTTAATGAAACAATACTGGGATCAAGCTTACTAAGAGCATCGAATGCTGAAGATCCTGTCGAACGATACCAACCTGCCCTATCGCCATTCTCTAAGAAGAAATAATAGTTATTCTTCTCGGGCAAAGTGTATATGAATACTAGGCCAGTATCATTAGTCCATATCATCTGTCCTTCCGAACCAGTGCGTATCGCTTGTGAACAGTATTGTTTATCTGATGGGATGGATTTGTTCCATACAGCCATTCCTGAGAGATTTTTTGCTTGATTGTCTGTATGAACCATCACGCCTCCACGAAGATCGTAAGGTATAACATAGATACTTACCTCCCACCCATTACCTTCTGTAGCACGACTAGTGTCAAGAACGATACCGCCATGATTGAATGCTGATCTTTCCTTGTAAATCAAGCTCATGTCCGACATGTTATATACCAAGAGTTCGGAACCATTCACGAGATATCCTCTGCCCCTGTATATTGCCAGATTGGTCATTGCAGCTGTTCCGCCGTCAGTAACAGACGTATACGTCGGTGATGAGAAAATACATCCATTCACTTCTACACATACTATCTGATTTGCATTACTAGAAGCCTTAGCTCCAAACAGACCGGACGAATAAGCTGTAAGATACAGTTTTCCATCAGAATATGTAAGCCATGCGTCATCCAGGAGTTGTTTATTGATGCCGTTCAAAATTACAGTGTTAGTTTCTTTTGTTATTGTATCAAACGCCAACAAGCCCCTATCATAACCAGCAGTTATAGCATAATACAAGTGGTTCCCTGCCATAACAGGGCTCCCATATAATGACCAACTTCCGCCATCAATGTTAAGTGAACAGCACAATTCAAGATTTTTCATCTCGTCCTTGATGTCTTCATTCTCATCAATAGCTGAGAATCTGTACAATCCCGAACCATATGGGAAGTAGAAATAGCCGCCATAATAACTTATCTGATTTTGATAACTAGTATTCTTAATTATCTCTGGAATACAATAAATCTGATTCAAATCAAGATCGTATGCTACAAACGCATTGTTGTCTATGATCACTCCGTTTCCATATGTTATGTAATAATAAAATGCAGACACCTCTACAGATGAGACGGACTTTATCACAAGACCAGTGTCCACCTCTATCTTCATTAATTGTGTCCCTATTCTGACATACAGATAATCTCCAACAACTAGTGGCACGCTGGATTGTCCTTTCCATACCATACTCGTGGCATCAGAAACCCCGCCTCCGATAGAAACGACCTTCACCAATCTTTGAATATCATCCGCGGATGGCAATCCAGATGATACAATGTAGGGTATTGATGCTCCAGCTCCACTCTGGGCCACATTTCTGCTCACGACGGACAAATATACATCACAATCCATGGTGACATTGAATGTACTTCCAACAGTTTTAGAAACGAAACCGTTCTTCTCACACACCCACACAGGGACCTCATGTCCGTAACTTAATTTCACTGAAAATGACAATTCAGTGCCAATTTCTACTTCTGATCCAGATGGAATATTACAACTAATCTCGCCATCCAATGTGCTATATTCGATACGAACTTTACTAGATTGTTCGGACCATAGTGCCTTCAATGTAATATCGTTGGTAACTTTGGTAGAGAATGAATACGGTGTTCCATCCAATGACCATCCCAGAAATGTACATCTGTCTTTCTTTGGAATAGAGTTGGGCTTTTCCTTATCGATTATAGACATCCCTTTAGGAACATTTACCTTGTATTCGAATAAACCTGGTGAAAAGTAACCTCCGTCACTATCAAAAGTTACATTATATGTTTCAACATTGATACGATCCTTTGTAGTAATTTTTACCAGTTTAGATGGTGCAACATGATACCCATCGTCATATGGTATTTCAGAACCATCGACATTAGATACTATTACATCCAAGTAGCTATAACCGCCGTCAATAACAAATTGAATCGTGAATGTTCCATCAGAGTATCCAAGTTGATATGTAGGTCTCAAGCCCGATATTAATGTTGGCAGATAGATATTGTTTTCGGAAACATCATGTTGCTTGTAAAGGTTGTTGCCCTCCAGTCCAAACAAATCCCCTTCGATGCAAGTTATCAAACCAGATTGTTTTAAATACTGAATCTCAGCCTCCGTGGGTTCCTTTACATAAATTGACGTCAAAGTTGAAGCGCCAAATAAAGAATCGTTACGTATCGCTAAACTCTGAGGTATATTCAATTCTGTTAATTTGTTACAACCGACGATTGCGTAAGGCATGAGTACAGAATATTCATTTAAACTCAATTGATCTGCATCAGACAATACTTTTTGAATGGATTTTTGTCCATCATGTTCTGTATACAATATTTTTCCAGTACTATCTACATTCAACCATGTTGATTGTATTTCAATAGAATCGATTGCGCCATTCAGCACATCCCTTGTAATGAAATCGATATGTTCATTAACAGTCAAATTCGACGAATATTTGTTAAGAAATGCCCCACCATTAATTCTTTTTTTACCTTTTTCTTCGCCCGCGTATTCCAAATATTTCCTGAGATCAATGTCTATGACGCCATGGGGAAGCGTATATGTCGTATCGTTTTTGCACAACTCACCCATTGATTCCAACTTTGTTGCGTTCGACAGATCAACATCGAACCATGTATTGAAAGCACTATCCCCTACACTTATTAAACTGCTCTTGTCCGCAACTGAGAATTGTTTATCCTGCTGACCAGAATATATAAGGTAAAATGCATAATCTCCTATTTCTTTGATTGATTGAGGTAAAACATAATCATTAGGGAAATAACACTCATAAAAACAAGATGCGCCTATAAAAGACAAACTATCTGGTAATTTTAACTCGGCCCCTAATTCCATATAGACATATTGAAAAGCATAATCCGAAATTTTTGACAAACTCGTTAATCCAGAAATATCGATTTTGGTAACCGTACCAACCCTGTATGAGTATTTATTTTCACCAGTACTCTCAAATGGCCCCATGACATCTCCATATCCAGCAAAACAAGCAAGAGGGATCTCATTGATGTTATTATTTGCCTCAAATAATATCTCCGCAATGTGCTTATTTCTGCCTATTCCATTAACATAATTTTTTCCTTCTAAAACGTTAGCAGATGTCTCTCTGTTACCAAGTTTTCCTATGAATGCCCCTTCTCCCAAAGTCCTGACAGAAGAAGGGATTGTGATGCGCCCATCTGTGTCTCCAAACTGTTTTATTTCTGATGTACACATCGCATAATTGCCAATTTTTATTATCCTGGTGTTTTCCTTAAATTCAAATTTTAATGGATCTAACTCAACACTTCCATCGGAGCGTGTGAATGCATGTGTGCCGATACTCAGCCCTTCATTTTTCTCTGATAAACCATTGATTTGGAAAAATGTCAAATTTTTACATCCTTTGAAAGCATAATCTGATATGACCTCCAGTAATGAATCATTTTGAATGATGACCTGTTCTATCAAGGAATCACAGAAAGAATATGCCCCTATGTACGTTACCGAACTTGGAATAGAAACAGACGATATATCTGATTGGGCAAATGAATAATCTGATATTGAATCTATATTTAATTCAACACATAGTTCATCGCGAACCCCGTTATTCGTATACGTGAACGCATAAGTCTCAATAGATGCTACAGAATCAGGAACTATGATTTTCTTTGTTGTGACAAATTCAGAACGGTTGCCTGAATTGTAATTAATTTCGAAGAAACAATAAGCCCCTATGTTTTGCGTACCTGCTTTTATTGTTAAAGTTTCTGACCCACAATAAATTCCAGCAATGATTGATAGCCCATCTTTAGTGTATAGGCCCCCATCTTTAATATCATAAAAATTGTTCTGGGGAGATATCTCTATATCTATGCCTGAACTAAAAGCCGCATACCCTATCGATTCAACGGTTGACGGTATGTAAATTGAACCTGATTGTCCGCTGAATGCAAAATTTCCAATTGTTTTTAAAGCAACATCTTTGGATAAATTGATTTTTATGGACCCCCGTTTCATAGCACTAGTTATGTTGTCTGCATCTGCACCAAATTTAGAGAAAGAATAACTGCCAATGTTTTCAACAGTTTTAGGTATATTCACAATTAGTTCTCTGTCATTATTGAATTGTGTTATCTCTGCAAAAGCTTCCGAACCGATTTCCTTTAATTGCGATTCTCCGATGAATGAAATATTTTCTAGATAAACTTGTCTTTTAAATGCAGACGGCCCGATCACATGTACAGTATCTGGTATCTCAAGATTACCTTTGATACTATACCTCTTTACCATCCAATTGAATGCATTAGATCCTATTTGAGTCACAGTGAACTGTTCTTCACCGATATTCAAAGTTTTTGGTATAGAAAGATTGTCGACATCACCACTTGTAGTAATGCCTGTAATGGTAATCGTAGAATTGCCATCCGTATTCAATTTGAATACATATTGAAATTTATCACCATCACACTGGTCTGCTACATACTCCTTATTGTATTGATACTCGCCGGATGTACCTCCATCAATAAAGGATAACGTCCCGAATGCAATAACTAAAAGAAACAACACAACGAAAAAGAAAACTACAAATGTATGATTTTCTTTCAGATTGATTTTTTTTAAAAATGAACGCATAATACCCCCTGCCAAAAAGGGCCCTCACATTGACAGATGCACCTTATTGTCATCCTCCTCGGCCCTTCAAAGGAAGGAACTGGGCCGTAGCCCAGTATGTTTTTCTTGTCAGTAGTTGTACGAGGAATAGGTCATACAGATTATGTCCGGTGCCTCGTAATACCCACCTGTGAAATGTGAATAATAGCCAAGGCTGTAATCAAATGCTACATCCACGTATTTGTCTTCATCTTCGTTGTATTGGCTGTAGTATGTGTACCAATAGTCCCATGAATTTGTTGAAGCATTGTATGAATCGCTCTTTCCACACATGGACAACATCCAACTGTAATAGTCGAATGAACCAGATGAATTAGGCACAGAAGGTGCAACATTCTGATAGGAGTAGTACGTGGCAAGTGCCTGTTTCAATGCAAGATT
This sequence comes from Candidatus Methanarcanum hacksteinii, assembly GCF_964305265.1. Lineage (NCBI taxonomy): Archaea > Methanobacteriati > Thermoplasmatota > Thermoplasmata > Methanomassiliicoccales > Candidatus Methanarcanum > Candidatus Methanarcanum hacksteinii. The sequence goes on from NZ_CAYATA010000001.1 coordinate 5,764, forward strand.
TGCATCCGATCCATAGCCGACGATGGTAATCCCACTGTTAAGCGATGTCGCGTTCAGAACTCCTGTCCCATACGTTCCATTGCTATATGTTATCACATTCTTGTCTGCAATGCTGATGCCATATGATATGTTTGCTTGAAGTGTGAATTTGTATTCATAAACAGAACCTTGTGATTGGGATATCTGCTGACGGTTCTGAAGAACAATGTTGTTGCTTGTTATGTAGCTATTGATCTCGTTTTGTCCTGTAGGCATACTCGTTCCATAAACAATTGCCATGTTGGCTGTCGCACAAGAGGTTCCATTTGTAGCTGAATCAACTACAGGCGCATAATCCTCGAACGGCTTAAGCCATCCAACTGTTACACCAGTCTTCACCCAATTCGGGTTTGTAGCATTGCCGATGTTTATGAAAACGGACCAATCATTTGCTGCATTTCCAACATTGTTGATTGTTTTGAACTGTCCATATTCTGGATTTGGATAGTTATATGTCTGTTGATACTGTTGGCTGTATATACCAATTGTTTGACTTGTGTTAGATGTTGTTGTGGTTGCTAATGAACTGTTTGTGAACGTAACTGTAAGATTTGAGGCCTGCAATGCCTGGCTTCCATCATATGCAGTTATGTTCAAATCGTGACTCCACGATGTTCCGTTGTAGAAGAAGACATCCATCTTCCCTGTCTGCGCCACAGTTGCATCTGAATTATCAGATGCGCCGACTATCGCGATTCCAACAACAGCCAACATCATGACTGCTGCTGCAATAGCGAAAATTTTATTCTCTTGCCTCATACTTATTACCCCTTTTTTAGGTGTAGTTTTTGATACATATCGACCTCTTGTGATCGACGAAGTATCCTCGGCTTTCATTTGGCGCACAAACATACATGCCTTGGAAGGGCGACCGATCTCTCGGCACTAACATCCTTACAAGACAATACTTTGGAGTGCTTTTGTCCTAAGAAAGCCTGATTATAATACGCGCTTCCATGGAATATAAAAGTCCGTGCATTTTTTCTGTCTTAAAATAACCGTCTAACATAGGTGTCTTATTTCAGACATTTAATTAGTTGGATTATTGCTCCAATTCAACGAATTTTTCAACTTTTTGTAAAAATCGAAGCCGTTTCTGCTGGCGAAAAATGTGGTGAAAATTACAACATTTCTCATTTTTTGAAGCAAAATCAAAAGGAATTGATTGATTTTGAACGCAATATCATTTGAAAAATAGATTCGAATGAAAGGAAAGGACGCTCATCATGCCTTTCCCTTATTCTGCATGATAAGCACGATGACAATGAGGATCGATAACGCCACCATACCAACGATTGCAAGAGAAACGATAGCATTTCCACTTCCATCCAGATCCCCCACGACCTCTAGGCCGAATTCAGATGATTCCCATGAATCCACAGCATCTCCTTTGCAATGGATCACAGCATCCACGTTCAAGAACACGGTATCATCCCCTTTAGGGGCCATACCATACGCATCGATACTCCTCAAAGAGATACAATCTGCGAACGCATAACCTTCGATCATAGATACTGTGGAAGGTATGCTCATAACCCTCAACGACTCGCATCCTCTGAACGCCATCCTTCCAATGTTCTCGACATTCTTCAGATCCATCTTCTTCAACGAAACACAATCACGGAAGGCCTCCTTGCCGATATCCTTCACTTTTTCAGGGATCCTCACGGATTCCAATGATTCGCACTGATAGAACGCTGAATGACCTATATCATTCACAGAATCGCCCAATGTCAACTCCCTCAGTGAGGTACAATATCCAAACATACGCGGACTGATGTCGGTGTCAACATTCAACGATTCCAATGAATCGCAGATGTAGAATGCTCCATCCCCAACATATCTTACAGTCTTCGGTATCGTCAATCCCATTATCGAATGACAATCGCGGAATGTCTCGAATCCGATATGATGTACATTATCGGAGAAACTCACTCCATTGAGATTGTAACACGCACGGAAGGCCTCATCCTGTATCTCCTCCACGGAATCGCTTATCCTTATCTCTGTTAGATCATTGTAATAGAATGCTCTCTTGCCGATGATCTGCAATCCGTCATTGGTCACGACAGTTTTGATATCCGATCTTCTTTTCACATTCCCATCATCCATCATGGTACCTGCGAACGCATAATCATCGATCCTCACGACCTTGTTACCATTCACTTCGTTCCTGATGGAGATGATACCATCGGTTGGTTTCCCGCCAATTACCGCAGCACCGTCCGGTAGCAATGCATAATCGATGCCATTTGATGTCACCATTTCAATGATCTCTGTATTCGTCCATCCAGTGGTGCTGGGCATCGTATGTATCACAACATCCTTCGGTACAACATCCCCCATGACGGGACGATCGCCCATGAAATAGATGTTCTTCAATGATTCGCAACCAGAGAATGCTCCATCCTCTATCGCCCTCAGATTCTTCGGAACGATCAATGTGCTCGAAGAACATCCGTCGAATGCTCCATCGGAATATGATCTCACATCATACCCTTCCAACACAGAAGGAAGATGCAATATTGCTTCATTCGAAGTCACCGATGTTATGACGCAATAGTAATCCGGATGTCCGCTCCCATGAGTCTTATATCCATAGATAGCGTCATCGAAACCCATCTCTGATGCATCGGCATCGGAGATCAATAAACAAGAGAATAGGATCAATAAAGAGACTACTACGATCCATCTTCTCATCTCATCACTAATCCAACAGCTGCGGCCACGGCTCTCGCCACATCGGCATCATTGGAATCCACAATGACCAACGCATCCCCTTCCTTCATCCCCGTGTCCCTTATCTTCTTCGCAAATCTGGGATCCCTCTCATCGATATCCCAATCCTTAGGGAATATTATCCTGCCATCCCTCATGACGAATATAACAGCACCTTCCGCACCGTTCCTTATCGCGATGTCCCTCTGGGCCATCCCATTGGTGACCTTATCTGCGACACCTTCGACCATTATGCCCTGTTGATATTTCCCCACGGCATATTTATCGTTGAAGATGTCGACATATCTCATACCGAATCCATGGAAACTCTTCCTTCCGAACTCCGTGATGCTGACGCCGGTCTGCTTCACCTCTATCCATTTCCAATCCTTCAGGACCTTCAGCATACCTCTGATGCTTCCTTCTCCGAGCCCGGTCTCGTCCACGAGACCTTTCCTGCTCATGCGTTTGTTCCACTCTAAAGCATCCATCACGAGGAATATGTGCGCGTCGGAGTACCTCGTCATCGGACCATAGTTGTTACCATCGATCAACTCCATGACTCCACCCCCAACGATTCGCAAATGGCCATGTACGGCAGTATGATGTTCATCACCTGAGAAACGGACATGGAGACATCGGATGCTATGGTCGGCACAGGTATCCCGCGGTCGAATCTTACTATGACCGTAGCTTGTTCGGGAGAGAATCCGTTATTCCTTAATGTGACCTCTCTGAAAAGATCGTCATCATTGCTCCACATCTCTATCAGAACATCCTTGTTCATCAATGATGTTCTGTTCTTGGTCACATCCTTCAGTGTACCTTTGCGAGCTCTGCCGAATATGTAATCATCTGGACCCAATTCCCCGCAGACGTGACAGACGATCGGTCTGCCTTCCCTCATCTGGTCATCCCAACGCATCCCGCATTTGTTACAGATGATCGTTATGGTTTCTGCTTCCCATCTCTTGCTTCCGCAGTCTGGGCATTTGGGAGGATTCTTCTTGGCGGTGATCCATGCGTGTCCGCATCTGTTGCATCTGACCTCGCGTACATCACTGCGATCCCATAACGATGATCTACAGGATGGACAGAGTTTGGAATTGTTCTCGCCTTTTCTTGTGTTCCATACGTAACCGCACAACTTACACTCATTCATCATACCGCTATCATCGATGCCTTTGGAGCTACGATTCTGCTTTATAATGCGTTCTAGGCGCTTCATCCCTATCTGATAGTCACTCTCATCTATCATCCCGTCACCCCCGTTGTGTTAATGGATGATACATCCAACGCGTGATGTAACTATATAGGTTATCTGTCCAAAATGTAATTTGATGTAATATTACTCCTTCTCCTCTTCGTATGAAGAGACCGGATCTTCGGTGTATACAGAATCGTTGACGACGATTCCGCTCTTATTATAGGCCTCTTGTATCTTGGTGAATTCCATCCTGATGTCCTTTAGCGTTCTATTGGATCTAACAGATATCACCTCGGGACTCATTCCTGTGAAATGCAACGCCAAGATCTCTGCAACATCCTCATCCAACCCTAGCCGTCCTTTGAGATACGGGATGTTCTCCTTATAATCGTCCTTGTGAGAGATCATATCATCGATCACACCATTCCAGAACTTCGCGTATCTCTCGGACATCGCATGCTTTATCCATGATGAGAAACTCATCGCGGATTCTTCCAGGACCTCGTTCAGATATCTGCACGATACGGGGTATGGCCCATCCCAGAGGTATATGCAACCTATACCGTCCTTGAAGAGATAGTTCAATCTCTTACTATCATTCTCCCAGAGTTCTGTCAATTTTTCGGAATTGCCCTTCTCCGACAATACCAATCCGCATTCTGGACAGACCTTGGCCCCATCCGCGGATGAAACCCATTCCATCCCGCAGAATCCGCATCTGTATGTCCTGCTCTCTTCCCCTCTGCATTCAGGACATTTCGTATTCCTCTTGGATAATATGAATGGCCTACCGCATCTGAAGCATTCCTTGATGACTGGGAGCTCATTCCATTTAGTTGATCTGCATGAAGGGCATGTCCTGACGGAGTCAGGACTTGCACCATTATTCATTATCCATTTATGGCCGCATCTGAAGCATTTGAGTTTGAACGTATCCTTATCCCATGTCTTCGACCTGCATGATGGACACCTATCTGGATGTTCTATCTTACTCCTCCACACATGACCGCATTTACGGCAAGTGAACTGCGGGAGTTTCGCACCTTTCCAGTTCCTTGACTTACATCTTGGGCATTTCAGCGGTTCATCCGAAATGCGGGATATCCAAACGTGATTGCATTGGTTGCAATGGAATTCCTCGGCATCATCCGATGCCTGATAATTGCATTCAGTACAACTATTTTCATCGGAAGGAACATCATAACGGCGTGAACGACATTCCGGACAGATCAAAGGCCTCTCGTCTGAACGTGATATCCATTGATGACCGCATTTAAAACAACGTAATCTCTTCCCCTTCCATGAATCGGGTGACCTTCCCTCATTGCGACAGTTCGGCATCATCTTCAGTAACATTATAATTGGATGTATAATCCATCATCATTCATTATCAAAGGGTACCTTCAACATACCTCTTGGGAAGAACGTAGATCTCCCCATCAGCATCGAAACCGACCCTCGCTTCGACCTCGTACACATCCTTGATCAATTGTTCTGTGATGATCTCCTTAGGATCACCGACAGCGACGATCTGTCCCTTCTTCATTATGACACAAACCTCGCAATATCTTGCCATCAAGGAGATATCATGCTCAGCCACCATGACGGTCATATCGGATCTCGCCATCTTCTGGAGGTATTCCATCACCTGAAGCTTGTATTTCATATCCAAATGGGATGTGGGTTCATCGACAAGCATCAGCTTAGGTTCCTGAACATACGCCTTTGCGATGAGTGCGCGTTGTCTCTCTCCCGAAGAACATAAAGCGACCTGTTTCCTTCTCAGATGATCTATGCCGAAAGTCCTCAAAGCTTCCCTCGTTATGCGTTCATCCTCTGGATTCTCCCACCATATCTTATCGACGAAGGGATACCTTCCGAGCATTACCATGTCCATCACACTGATACCGAATGTCTGTCCCGTCTCTGCAGGAACATTGGCAACGAGCTTCGCCACTTCCGCGGCCTTCATCGTAGAAACATCCTTCCCGTCGATCTCGATCGTTCCTTCTGTCTGAGGGTGTATCTTGGAGATGCACTTCATCATGGTGGACTTGCCGCATCCATTCGGCCCTATCAATCCTATCAACAATCCTTTACCGAACTCTAGATCTATCCCTTGAAGGGCCTTGAAACCGTCAAAATCCTTGACCAAGCCTTTGATCTTGAGGACAGGATCATCATCCGTCATAATTGCGCCCCCTCTTCATGAGCATATAAGCGAACACTGGGGTTCCGATCATAGCAGTGATCGCCCCTACAGGAAGTTCCGCAGGGGACATCACAGTCCTTGCGACAAGATCAGCGAACAACATCAGCATTGCACCGATCACTATGGATGCAGGCATTATCAAACGGTGATCGCTTCCCAATGCCATACGGCACGCATGCGGTACGACCAGACCGACGAATCCTATGATACCAACAAATGCCACACATAAGGAGGTCAATACTGAAGCAATGATCATGGTAACCCTCTTGAACATCTTGACATTCAATCCGAGCTGCGCAGCCTGATCCTCTCCCATGGAATAAAGATTGAATTCTCTCGCCCAGACCATGGAGATTATCGATATCCCTATCACAGGGATGAAGACGATCCAAGCATTCTCCCATGTTATGTTCGCGAATGAACCGTACAACCACCACATGACATCCGTCAGATTGTCCTTCCCCATGGACATGAACACCGTCTGTACTGATGAGAAGGCGAATCCCACTATGGTTCCTGCCAAGATGTAATTCACAGGCGAACCGCCAGCACCTTCCGCTACCGTCATGGTGATGGCGAAAGCGATGATACCTCCGATGATCGCTACGACAGGGATGATGTAGAGGGTGTTGTCAGCAAGGAAGGGTATGCTGAAACCCAATGCGGTGGCCGCCATGGCCAAACAACCTGCTCCAGATGATACTCCTGTGATGTAAGGATCGACCAACGGGTTCCTGATTATCGCTTGATACATACATCCTGCTATCGCAAGACCTGCCCCGACAGCGATGGATGCTATCGTCCTTGGCAATCTTGCGTTATAGATGTATAACTCGATCATATCGAGATTCCTATCTCCGCTGATCGATTTACCGATCGATGAGAACAAAGCGGCAACGGCATCGCTCAACGGGATCACACCACCTGAAGATATCGATATCGAAATCAGGAATGCGATGATCGACATGAACAATCCAAAAAACACTATCAGTCTGAACCTCTTCTTCTTCAGTTCTATCTCTGATTCATCTGGATTACTCTCCATATCGGATCTCAATCCCCTATATCCCTTCTTCAATTGAGAGAACAGCCCTTCCTTAGACATTAATGGTCCTCCTATATAGTATAATAAATATGATTATAGACAACACAACGACTATCTCCGTCAGATACCAGGACCAGTGTGCGAAACCAACGGTCTGCAACGCAAGCACCCTCTCCTCCTCGGTACCTTCGCCCTGTATGTTCGAAAGACAGTATACTGCGCCGAAGTCGTTACCAGTGTATATCCTCCCGTCCACGACAGTGGGCGGGACCATGGAGTATGAATCCTCCGAATACGGTGAGAGTAACACCCTCCATATCTCCTCCCCATTGGATGAATCCCATGCTGTCAGCCCACCTCCTGTGGGCCAGAACGCTCCAGCGGAATAATCCGTTCCGTAGAGTATGCCATCAGCATCCAATGTGAGTGCACCTTTGATCATCTGATAGTCCTGTGATTTCCAGACAACCTTCCCATCCCAATCGAATTTGTATATCGCAGTGGTAGCATCTATCTCACTGCCGTCGACTTTCATGAATTTCTTGGAACCTGATGACAATGGCGAGACGTATGTGTAGAATCCACTATCTGTGACCACAGGTGATGTGAACAACGCACTTAGTTTCCAATCCTTCCCGTCCACCTGTAATGTCTCACCAGTCTTAGGATCCAAAGCGATAAGGAATCCCTCCAACGAGAACAACGCCCCATCCGTACAACCGACAAGGAGATGGGAACCATCCGGAGATAAGGAGGTCGATGCGGCCGAACCAGGTGTTCCTGGGGCCGTCCTGTTGTCATCACGCATATCGATGACTCTCTTCACCCATACCTCCTTGCCATCATCCGCATTCAATGCGTACACGAATCCCTCATAACTTCCGATGAAAAGCATCCTCTTCCCGTCGATCTTAGCTATCGTGGGAGCATGGAAGTAGAAACATCCTCTCGTACCGATATAGTTTCCAGAGGGATCCTCCTCGCAAGGCGGTTCATACTCCCAATCGATGCTCATCTTACCTTCGGACGATAATTTGAGACAAATAACGAGTCCATGCGATGTTCCGAAGTATATCCTTCCAGAATCGTATACCGGTGTCGTACCTCCGGTCTGGAATACCCTCCCGTCCCAGATCACATTACCTGAGGAATTGGTCGGAGGATCGATTTTCACCTCTATCTTATCCTTTATCTCACCAGTGAATCTATCGAAGCATATCACATCACCACAGGTGAACGTGACGATGAGATAATCCCCAACGATTACAGGTGTAGTGACCTCATAACCAGCACCCTTGATGCCGTGATATTTCCAAACGATACCTCCTGTGAACCTATCCAATGCGTACACCCATGCATCCTCATCCCCTCCTGTCGCTCCGTACACTCCACCGGTCGTATGATAGAGCATGTTGCCTGCGACCACCAATCCAGAATCTACGAAACCTGTGGTATATGTGTTGTACCACTCGACAGGCATCTTAGGTTCCTTCTGCCCATGGGATACGGATACATTCGTTGAGGATGATGAACCGCTCAATGTGGTCCATGATGTCGGATACTCCGGTGTCGATACAGGTGCGAAACCATTGGGATAGTAACCGAACGCTATCGGACCTGAACATGATGTGTTAAGATCGATCCCCTTATCCACCCATCTGCCATCCCACTGATAGCAATGCCATCCGCAATCAGCGGTCTTCGTTGTCTTGATATCTTTGATTATGTTGGGATCGTCCACCGAACTCTCAAGAACACTGATGAATGTTGACCCTCCCTTGTTCTCATACCATTGGTATTGTCCGTTACCGAAATCCACCAACAAATCATCGGACGATGCGGCACCGTCCACTGGGATCATCGGCACCATGGTGAATAGGAGTATGGATAGGATCGCTATCGGCAATACCTTCCTCATATCATCCCTCTCTGATACTTCAGATAATCCTTGTAATCATTCCCGAGGAACTTCGGTATCGTATCCAACGGATCCCTGTATTCGAACTGTTCAGGGTGCAATGCCTTCCCCAACAGTTCGGCTGCCTGGGCCAATCTTGGTCCAGGCCTCGATAATAGATCTGCGGCCTGACCTGTGAAAACATAGATGTTACCGTTCCTGTATGCAGGCGTTTCCCTCCAGACAGGATCGATACGTTCCAAGAACCTCTCGTACCCCTCCTGCGAGGTTATCTCGTTGTTATGAAGGATGATCATCACCTGAGGTTGCTTGGCATGGATCTGTTCCTTGGAGACCATGAACCATGAGGAAGATTGTGAATCGAAGACATTCGTTCCCGATACCTTCGATATTATGCTGGAAGCGAATGTGTTGTTACCGGATGTCCATGGGGATGGATCTGCGGATAATGCGATGAATGTCCTGACGGATGCTTGATATCCTATTACTCCGGAGACGGCATCGAACGTTCCTCTGAATGCCTGTATGACGCTGTTCGCATTCTCACTCAATCCCATCGCAGATGCTACCATCCAGATGTTATCGTAAAGGAGATCGATGTTTGTGACATCGTATGTCACCACACAATCTATCCCTGATTTCCTGAGCTTGTCGGCCATAGCGACATGCTCCCCGGTACCTCCTTCGCAGAACACGATATCCGGTCCGAGCTTCACTATCCATTCGTAATTCGGATCGGAATACCCTCCGACGTTCTTTATCTTGCCTTCGGCCTTCCTCTCCACGATACCTTCGGGATAGTTGCTGTACAGATCCGTACCCACGATATATTCCAAACCGCCTATCGAACAGATCGTCTCTGTCACAGAGGGTGCCAATGACACCACCCTCAGCTTCTCACCGGTCTTCAATGAATGACCCGAATCAGCGTAACTGTAGTATGTGAATCCCGTCTGATCCGTACCAAGTATGACATCATCCGGACCTGATGCTCTGGCCCATGATACTATGTCCCCTTCACCGAATGTCACCGATCTAGGATCATCGCATTGGACCCATTCGCCTCCGTCAAGGATGTACATCCCCCATCTCTTTCCTTGGAGGTTAGATTGTTCGTTGATCGAATGCACCATCGTATGCTCATCATCTTGGTAGACGAGAGGATATCCTTTCAGCTCGCACGCTTTCTCCAATAATTGGTAACCATCCATCCCGTTGAATACCAATGGTATCCATACCGTATCCCAATACCCGAAATCAATTACCACGCCGCTCCTATCATCCGCTTCGGCCTGCGTAAGGCCCATCGCTGGAGTTAGGATTATGACCGCTACTGCGACGATAGCGGTTATCGTCAGCTTCTTCGCAGTAGCATTCATGTCATAGGCCCTCTGGTATCTCAGACGGAGTCTGCATCACGATCTCTGCTCCGTCGCCCGTCTGTTTCTCCGTCGTCGTTTGAAGAACGAGTCCGAAGTAACGATACTTACCAAGGTCATACTTACCAAGCGTCAGATTGTTGTATGTCCATTGTTTGGTATCATCCAACGTCTTTGCGTTGGGGTTGTAGGTGTATTGGGACCAATATGTCCAATCGCCGTTATTCAATTGGGTATCCGCCCATCCGAGGAAATCCGTGAACCATCCGAACATATCCTTGCTCATCAGGTGACCATGAACGGTCTCTCCATCCAATTTGTAGTTGAGAACGCCTTTGTCCTCGACCACCTCCACCTCTGACGAGGGGAACCATGTACTTTTCAGAGCATTCACCAAAGCTTCGTTAGCATTGGTACCCGAACCCTTGACCCAAATACCTCCTTCTATGTCAGATTTGGTCAATCCAGCCTTCTCCAACCAACCCATCAGGACGTCATATCTTTCTGATGTGGTGAGTTTCTTCCCTTCGGATTTGTCATCCGGTTTGGAATTCGGATCCTTAGCTATCTTCTCGATCTCCGACATGTTGGGGATCTGGATGAAGAAATACACCTCGTTGCTTATACTGAACCCTGGCTGCACATATTCCGTTTTACCATTGTTCGTTATCTTCTTCGTATACTCCAACACAAGTGTGGAATCGTCCCTGAGATCAGTATCCTTCGCGGGCACCCATCCCTTCAGACTCTGCCATCTGAAGACGATCCATGATTCATCAATAGTATTCTCCTTATTCTTATAACTCTGAACATTACCATTGCTCTTCAGAACGATGTCGTCACCTAACGTCTTGGTTAGAATATCCTTCACATTCATCCCTGTGGCAGCATATTCCTTATAGGCCCCATCCTCCTGGGCGACCTCAAGTGTTACACTATAGATCTTACCATCCTTGGTGTCATCGTTCCCATCTCCAGTCATCATCATGACGGCCGCCGCGATACCTATGACGGCAACGACCGCCACCATCAGGATGATCAACGTATTCTTCTTCATAATATCACCAAGATCCTTTCTCCATCACGCCACTCTCTACTCCGAATGACAATTGCACACCGCCAAGAACATTGGAACCGTACGCATCGAACACAAGATAACCGTCGATGACCTTCCCTTTGACAGTCACCACATTGTTCAGGTAATAGAACACCTGGACTTCCTTTCCATTGTAACTGCTGTTCGCCTTGATCTTGACCTTCAAAGGTAACTTATTATCGACACCGTCCCCTTTCAGAGTGACCAGAACACAATCAGGATCGAAACCTGTCTTCTCTTTGCATTCCTTCGATATCGATTTGTATGTGTTTCCAGTGACATTCAAAGGACCTGTCAACAACGATGATTCTGCAGGGAACTTGCCTGTGATCGACAATCCTTTTCCGTTATCGATCGTCGTGGATGTGTTCTCTGCCCATTTGGCCTTCAATGTTATACCATCATTGAATTTGTAAACAGTCTGAGAAGTGTATTCCTTTCCATCATAATACCATCCCTTGAATGTATAACCCGCTTTGACGGATACCGGAAGGTTTCCGAGAGGTTTGTCGTATACTCCATAATACTTGCCTGTGACAGGAGAACCGCCATCGGTATCGAACTTCAGCAGACTGACCTCCAACCATTTGGCTGTGAGTGTCACATTCTTCGACACTTTGGTCTCATTAGGCTTGTATAATGTCGAACCATCGTACCATCCGCCGAACTGATACCCATCCTTTGATGGATCGTAGATGAATGGCAACTCAGAGCCTTTTGCGGATTGTATCTCGTATGCACTCGCTCCATTCTGCGGATTCAGCTTTATCGTTACCGCATCGGCATAAACCGGTGTGAGTACGGTGTCCTTCATGACGGGCGTGTTGAAGGATGTCCATGCAGACTTTCCATCCATCCATCCCGTCAGTACCTTACCCTTGGGAACGGCCACGTCAGGGATATCTATTATGGATCCCTTCGGTACCTTGATGACGATATCCTTCGATACCGTCTCCAACCTCAATGTAACACATACGCCCTCCAACTTGGAATAGTTGGTGACCTTGGCCTTATCATCTTCACTCAACTCAGAATATCTTGAGATTATCCTTTGATAATCCCTGTAATTGACATTCCCTTCATCATACATGGAAAGGAATCTCTCTATGGATGAGGACACATCCTCCGCAGTGTATCTGTTTTCAACACCATAGCAGAGCAATGTCGAATCATTCCTTATCAACACATATCCGTTCTTAGAAATCGAGAAACTCTGATAGCAGAACTGTGCTGGATCGGGCCTCATCTTGAACACGATCGATGTTCCTTTCTCCTTGGAATCCTTTATCACGAATATGTCGGCATATCCATTGGTACTTTCGGATGATTCTCCCTGATAGACGTGACCATATTCCATGACATAGATGTAAACCGCATATCCGTTCTCTTTGGTGGAATATGCGGTGGAGATCACTGGTGTTGCCTTCGTGCACACATCCTTAAGATATGCACGGGACTTCATGTTGCCATTCTTGTCTATATCGATGATCCAAAGAGGTTCATCAGTCCCTAAGGTCTTCCCTCCGCCTCCGATGTAGATAGTATCATTCCAAATGACAGGGATGGATTGCGTACCTCCCCATACTCTCCCGCCATGGTTATCATTCCAATAACTGTCGTCCGATTCCCAGAACTTCTCGGATGATCTGTCGAATCCACTAGTTGTAATCTTGTATGAACGGATCGCAAGCTTATCGGGAGTGTTCTCATTCGGATCCGTGATGGTACGGTCATGCACCCTGTTCAATGGGATGTAGACCCTTCCCTCGTATGCCGTAGCACCGGATGAGGCGTACTCCCTGTCGAATTTCATCATATCGATGACCTTTCCGGTGTTAGCATCCATGAAGTATGCTATAGCACCCATGTCGTCGAATCCCCTCTGCACCAATACGATGTAGTCATCGAAGAATGCCGGTGTGGCATTATACCATCCCTTGTGCTTGAGCAACCATAATGGTTCTATCTTCTCATCCGATCTTGCCTTGTTCTTATCCTCGGTAGAGAAACATGCGTAATCGCCTGAATAAGTTCCGAAGAACACCTTCCCGTCGTTGTATGTGATCGTCCCTTGCGTCTCCCCGCCTTCCACAGGCACAGAGACGAATAATTGTTCCAAGGTCTCAGCATCGAATGCGTAGAGGATCGATGTCGAACCTGTGGACGTGACAACGAATACTTTCCCATCACCGTACGTGATGGCCATGTTGTAAACTGTCTTCGATGGACATACTGCCTTAGCTATCGTATTTCCCGTAGCTACATCCACACAATAGAGCGTGGAATCCTGACCTTTGTAGTAATAGACCTTATCATCAACGCATAAAGATGAACTAGGTGTCTTCCAATTCGAAGACGAGGTCTCTGTATCCGATGTGACCATCCACAGCATCCTCATGTCCGATTCCGTTATAGGAGTCTTGGAATCGGTGACACCGAAACTTCCCACATCCCCTCCGACATAGGACCATTGGGATGGCGATGTCGATTGTATCTCCCTAGGTTCTACGGAATCGGTATGCCTGTATGCTATCACATACGGTGAGAAGTGATTGGTCGAGAACCTTACGCTATCACTTTTGAATGTGCAATCCAACCTTTCTATAGTTTTACCGAGATATGCGACATACAGGTTCCCGGACTTCTCTCCGGACTTTAACTTATATGGTATCGACACCTGTACATGATCACTGAATGATGATACCACGGAACCTCCGCATTCCAATGCGAGATCGTATGCCGGACGCCCTTCCAATTCAGCATATTCCTTCGGAACGGTCGCTTCCTTCACTGTGAAGGATACGTTCCCGCTGTTCAAAGCGTTCAAGGCCTTGTTGGATATCTTCGTATATATTCCCTTTATCATGAACGAAAGGGAGGCACCGCTATCCTTGGTAGCCTTCAGAAGTTTCGATGATATCGAAGCAGTATCGGACATCTCGGATGTTATCCTCACCTCTACGTTAGAACCATCCTCTTTACCGATCGAATCGATGATGTTCTTCTCAGCATTGTCCGAGAGTATGCCATCAACTCCAACGGTCTCCTCCAGTACAATAGTGCTATCTTCACCCCCGTTGCCCAAGGCTAGGAACACCCCGGCCCCGATGACGGCTACAAGAGCTATCAATACCGCTATTACGGCCGTGGCCTTCATAGCATGCCCTCCAATCTATACATGAGAACAATACTGTTTCTTATTGGATTTATTAGGATGTGCATTATTTTCCCGATAATGTATCCAACGTACAACTTTGTACATCCATTTGGCATTATTTTTAGTGTTAAGGGGCTGTGGCGATGCATTCGGAGAATGCGTATTAGAAGGGCTAAAAATCTAAATTATTAGTGAGGTCGCATCAAAAATCGAGGTTCATTCATGATGTCATATACATGTCACGAATACCTTTCGAATCCGTCACGGGATTGCGTTGGATTATGATCTACACCATGCAATCTGCTTCAGAATTGTTGCGCATTATAATCGACCATCGTGTATTGATGATATCATCGATTTATCTTCTACCGATTAGTAGAAGATAAGTAGAAGATAAATTGGTGAACATGATGGATAATATCGATCGTGAAGACGAATACAATGAATTCAAAGAGAGTATCGATGAATTAGAGGGTGGCATCACATCACTCAGTGCGATGCTCAATATTTCCTGTAAAGGCGAGGCGTTCTTTGGTACCAATAAGGGTGGCGATGTAATCGATACAGATGGAAAGAGATGCCTGTCGATGAATGCCGTTGGAGACACTTGCCCTTACACCGTAAAAAGAGTTGCATACCACGATAGTGGTGAATGTGGTGAGATGTTTTTGCAAAAGAGAGTATTGTAATCCCCTTTTTCAACAAAATTTGTCAATAAGTGAAACTACAGTCCCCTTTTTTTTCAGTTGGAGATAGTGTCTTGATCGTTGCATTGGCCGCTTATGAATCCATTATCAATGAACTGATAATGGATATGGCCTCTGAATCAGAACTCCTCCCTAGATGATCATCTCTGACCTAAATTCAAAAATAATCTGTAGAAGAGATGACCTGCCGCACCGCGCTCGAAGCGCAAAGACGTCATTCGCCTTGATTATGTGGTCTAAGCCACAGAATCCATATTCGTGCACACTTAAGGCACAGGGATTTATTGGCGGCAGGACGGGAATACGTGATTACGACCCCGCATATAGTTCATAGACGGTCCGAACGTTTTAACTTTCCGCATAGAGAGATTTTCCGACCATCATTCGACATAACTCTTTGGACGTAATAGAAAAAATCCCGGAGTCAGACCAAGATGTCCGACATCCTTTGTCATAAGTCGTTTTCGATCATTTGTATATGGGATGCTACGCGAGTGCCTTTCTCAGTGAGTTTTATTGTGGTCGTAGTTCCGCGATCCATGGTGATGAGACCGCATTCTTCCAACAGATCCAACTTGAGTGGCATCCTCGGATTCCTGGATACATTGCTGTAGATCTCTGTCTTGATGGATTCTCCATTTTCGTATAAGTAAAGCAAGGTGGACAACAAGTGTTTCTCTTCTATCGCTTTGAGCTTGTATTCGATCATTTCATTCCGCCTGATTAAAGAAAAAAACAGAGATGACATCCGAGGATGTCATCTCATGTGTTATGGTTTCATCTCTTCTTGATCACGTACGCAAGGAATCCGAGTGATGCGACGAGTACTACGAATGCGATCACGAGTGAGTAATCGTTCGTTGCATCTCCGCCGGACACCGTTGTCGTACCTGTATGGGATGTGTTGGACAACACGATCGTGAACACGGAGTTGTGTGATGCGTCGAATGTTACGTATCCTGTTCCTGCGTCATAACGTACCTTGCTTACGCCCAATTCAGAATCGTCGCAGTAGACCTTGGCCTTCTTGAAACCGATCTGACAGGGGAGCTTCATGCTGAAGTTCTCTATTCCAGGAGTGTTGATCTGATATCTGGTGACAGAATCGGACTGATACTCGATGAAACTGACAGAGATAACGGTACCTGCGGCGATCGTTGTTCCCTCGGGGATGGTGACTGTGTACTGTTTATATTCACCATCTTTCAAGACGATGTTGAGTTTGCCTGTTGTCGTAATGGGTGTGATGAAAGCGTACTTGTTTGTGTTCACTTCGATCTTGCCCTCAGTAGCTACAGGCTTATCGGGGTCCTGTTCGACAACATCGATATTTGCTTTTTTGTATTCATCGGCATTGTTCTTAGCTACGACAGTACCGTCGTTAGTAACAGGTACAACATCGGTTCCTTTAGCACGCTCATCGATGACGACACCGTTGTTGACAACCTTCTTGTCATCATCGGCTGTAATCTTTGATGCACCTGTCATCTTGATCGTACCATCGTTTGTCAACGAGGCTTCGTTCTTGATGATATTCTTGTTGTCAATGACTCCATTGTTGTTGAAGAGACCTTTGTTATCGATAGTACCTTTGTTGTCAATTGTACCTTCGGACGAGAATGCCTTATCATTTTCGACGGTAACAACTGTGCCTTCTTCGATGACCATAGTTGCACCAGATTCCAATGAACCGCTGATCTTGATTCCATCACCTGTTACGGTGACTGTTGCACCAGCCACAGAACCGCTTTCACCCACGATCTTACCGTTGATGATCAATGAACCACCTGTGATGGTGATTCCACCATTACCAGCTTTCATTCCGTTGGCAACGAGTTTGTTATTGCTGGGGCCAGATATGGTACCAGTGAGTGTGACGCCCTGGTTCAATGTCAAGGCGATACCACTTTCAACGGTGAGTGCCTTTCCTGCATCAATAGAGATTATTGAATCACCAAATGAAATAGACTTGTTGACTGTGATATCTTCATTAACAATGATGTTTCCACCGATGGCTGATGCAATCTCTAACGCAGAGATATTACCGACAGAAAGTGTACCGTTGTTGACGATAGATCCTTTATTATCAACATCGCCATTGATAGTGGTGATGTTGTTGTTAGTGAGTGTTATACGCTCACTGATCTCTAATTCCCCGCCATTGGACACGATGAGTTTTCCATTGATTGTTGCATTGGCTGGCGATTCTGACTCACACTGTAATGCAACCATACCGCCGATTGTAAGAGTAACATTCTTTTCGACAGACATGTCGTTAGAGAATCTAACATTTACGCCCGCTTTGACATCAAGATCTTTTGTAACTGTAAGGTCTCTAACAAATGCCATCGAATCTTCTGTAAGCCCATTGATTATTTCGACAGCATCGTACGATTTATTGTATAAACAAACCTCTAACTCTGTATTAACAATGAGTGCTGCGGATGGCTCCAGGTAGTCAATATTGATTTTATCTCCTGATGCATAAAGAACATCATTGTTGAATCCAACAATATTATTGAATGTTCCGCCAGTAATATTCAATTTAATCGCTTTAGCAATTTTTTGTGGATCCCCAAGATTGAATGAACGGATACCGCTGAACGTTCCGCCACTGATGGTCACAGATATGTCTTTTCCTGTAGTGTGCTGTGCGATTGCAATCGCTGCACCAGATGTCGTGATACCATTTCCGTTGCCTGTAACAGTGAACGATTCGGCTTTGGATTCGAATCTACCGCCAGAGATCTCCAATGAACCTGAACGGATTTCGATTGCAGAATCCTTACCAATAAAAATACCGTTTGTAATCTTCGTTACTCCTTTCTGAGGCAGATAAATCGCGGTACCTTCTATGGAAGTAAATGTTCCGCCAGTGATTTCGATGTATGTTCCGTTTCTGTTTCCATTTCCAGATATTGCATAATATGCACCTGTGATACTTCCGCCGTTTACGTAGAGTTTCGCATCAGCACCAGTGGCATTGTCAGCTCCACTGATGAATTCAGTCATCTTGATTGCCACCATACGTTCACTTCCATCAACGGCACCTGTCTTTTCAACAGACGAGTCGTTTATGGTAAGAATTCCTCCACGTTTCACACAAATCAAGGCATCGTCATTAGCATCCTCTTTCCATGTTGTGCCTTCTGATATTTTGTGGCCGCTAAGATCTATCGTAACTTCTTTCGTAATGTAGAGGACCTTATCGAGCGCAACATTGTCTGCAAGTTTAATCGTTGCACCAGACGTTGCATACTTCACAGCATTCGCGACATCAGTGAATGAACCAGATGATATCTTGATGTCTGCAACGGTTATTTGATTAGAACTGAACTTTAAGTCGCCCTTAAATGTACCTGATCCATTTATTGTGAGGACTGCCTTATTTGTAAGATCTTCACTCCTAATTCTGGAATCTGCACCATACTCTATTGTACCATCCACAATACCTGTGAATTTCTCATCGAATATGACAAAAACGCCATTATCATAGGAAGAACTCATACCATACCAGAGATCAAATGCTACTCCATTACTGGGAGCAATAATCTGCGTATTTCCTGTTATCGTTATATTTCCGAAGTTGTTGGATAATACATACCTTTTTGCACCAGGAAGGTTACTTCCATCAAGTGTTACATTGTCCAAAGTGAGATTACAATAGTTTTGGACAAGCATCAATACATTACTACCAGATGAGGTGATTGTACCATTCTTTATTGTAACATCAAAACCCATTTCCAAATGAAATGCTTGAGTCTCATATCCTTTCGAACCTACAGCAGGAGTTGTCACACAATACGTTTTTCCATTCAAATCTAGAGTTAATTTTTCTCCTTTTTTAAGTACCATCTCTTCTTTTTCATGTGTTGTTGCATTGTATACTATGTACCCATCGCCGTTAACGAATATTCCAACCCCAGATCCATCAGTCACATCGCGCACTAGTGTTATAGTCTCTCCATTCTTAACTTTCTTTATTGCATCGACAAGTGTCGGATATGATGTCTCGCCTATCTTAGCGACATTTGTCGTTGTATCCCCAGCATCCACTTCGCCATCATTGATAGCGACGAATCCGATGAAACAGACCGCGAACATCAGTGCGACAGCCGCGAACGCTAGGATCTTTGTTTTATTTTCCATTCTTACACCTCCCTCCTTCACATATGGTTTCCAGGGGTGCGGGTGATCACGCACCCCCTTCCGCCGGAAAAAGAAAAGGTCGGGGAGACCTTCCCGTTCATTATAACGATAAGGTCGATCCCCGTTTCGTTCGCTCGTCTCACTCCTTCTTCTGAATCACAGTGTATACGACTGCGATCAGAGCTACGATCACTGCTGCGATACCGATCACGAGAACTGACGGGCTGATGCCGTTGTCGTCGGATGCGGTCTCGTATGTGGATGCCTTATAGTCTGCATACACGAGACAGCTCTCGGTCACTGTGTACACGTACTCGAGATCGTCGGATACCTTGACACCGTTCACGTACCATCCGTTGAATTTGTACTTGACGACAGTCGTCTCGTTACCGTCCTCGAGAGGTTTGTATGCGACTTCGGATGCGCGGAGGATGATCTTGTCACCGACCTGTGCGTTGGTCGCGTTGTATATCGTGTAGAACTCGCCGAAGAACACATCGTCAGTGGCGATGCTTACGACTCCAGGTTTCTTTCCTACGTCGAGGTTCATTGCGACTGCACTTGCAGCGTATGTTCCGTATGCGTTGAAGTTGCTAGCAGTTGCAGAAACTGTCATCGTGTAACCAGTTACGAACTCATTGTCTGCGACGACGTAGTATTTGTCATCGACGATCGCAGCCTTACCCATCTGGATGAATGTTGATCCATTCTTCATCTCGAAGACAACGACGACACCGGAGACGACCTCGCCGTTGGCGTAGAGACCTGAGTAGATGTACTCGGAGATCCTGAAAGTGTCTGTAATAGTCGCCTGATCGAGTGTTATCGCACCATACTTGGATGTGTTTGCAGTGATCTTCTTGACATCACCAACGATAAGGGTTGCAGACCATTTTCCATCAGCATCCGTCTTGGCTGTCGTCAAGACCTTTCCATCCTTGTCGAGGAATGAGATGGTTGCATCAGGTATAGCTACACCGTTCTGTGACACGAGATCACCTTCTCTTGTGCTCTCTTTAGCTTTGATTACTGAAGAAGTAGCAGCATCATACTCTTTGAATGTGTATACTGAACCTGAAGGCGATGTGACATTGAAGACGTAACCAGCTCCTGTGTACAGGCATTTGAACTCACCGTTCTTGTCGGTTGTGAATGTTCCGATGAGATCATACTTCGCAGTAGCGCCTGAACCTGTCATGTAGTATGCTTTAACGACATATCCTGCTCCAAGCTTCTCGCCTGCTGCATCCCTGAGTTCTATTGTACTGGTTGTAGTAACATCTGTTATCTTCGTTGTTGATTTGATATCTGCAACGTAGTCTTTGAATGCGACTCCAGTTGTTGAGAATTTGAGAACTCCAGCATCCTTTCCTTTCACAACATATGATTTATCATCTGCTACAGAAAGAAGTACACTGTATGAACCATTTGCGCCCGTTTTTATCTCTGTCGGATTCGTCACCACTTTTTTATCATCTTCTGTCGTAGATGTCTTCCAGACTTCTATCACAACATCTTTGAGAGCTGTTGTTCCGTCTGCAAGGTAGACCTTACCAGAGTATGTTGCCTGTTCGGAGACGACATCGAGTATTGTCTCAGTTCCCTTCAGTGTGATGTCTGCGAATGTACGTGTACCTGCAGAATCTGTTGCCTTGAGTTTGTATCCTTCTGCAACTGCAGTAACGATTGTGAATGTTCCATCAGCCTTAACGGTAGCATTTGCACCAACCTGTGTAGTACCATTCATTACTTTGATTACGTATGATCCAGCAGTTATTGCTTTTCCATCGGCATCTTTGAGAGTACCTGTGAATGTCTTCTCGTTGGCTTTGATTGTGATCTCTTTCTCGCCAACGACTTTTACATCCTTGAATGTGTATCCTGAACCCGATGCGACAGTAATTTTATCTTCCAATGCATTGACAAGAATGCTGAAGTAACCTTTTTCTGTGGTTTTTACACTGTCATCGGACACTTTACTGCTCTTAACAACAACATTTTTCACTGGTGTTACATCTGCAGCATCCTTTACGTATCCCGTGAGTGTGTACTCATTTGCTTTGACAACGAGTTTATCTGCATACTCTGTAATTTGTGCGAATGTGTATTTTGAATCGGCACCAGTAGTAACTTTAACACAGTACGAAACTCTGTACTCTCCAGTCTTTCCTACATAGTCTGAAGATCCGATGAATGAGTACACGTCATTGACTGGTGTGATCGCAGTACCATCTGTACCATCATACACAACAGATGAACCTGCTGTGTGGATCTTGTATTTTGCAACACTGACTGTTATTCCAGTCAGATCTTTGATTGCAACACCTTTTGCATCAGCGAGAGTGAATGTATATGTCTGCTCTTTTGCTTTGATAGCTGTTGCTGCACTCATTGCAATCGCAGTCTCATCATCCTTCGCATCGAATGTGTATTTTTCTTTTGCGAAATAGACCTTAACGTCTTCTGCTTTGACATTCGAATTGACGGTGATCTTGTAACCATTCTTGTCCGATGTGACGGTGCTGTATCCTGTGGCACCAGGCACTTTATAATTCACTATTACGCCAGTTATCACTTTGTCTGTGGCATCCTTTATAGCAGAGCCTGAGAGTTCTATTGCATCGATCTTGAATGCGACCTCTGTATCTCCCATGACAGTGAATGTACGATCCTTGACATCGAATGTACCTGTCGGTGTGATCTTTATAACACTTCCAGTCTTGACATAGAATTTTGCATCTCCATTGCTGTCAGTTGTTAATTTTTTGCTGACAGCTCCGATTGCATCCTTATCAAGAACAACCTCGACACCAGATACTGCATCGGTTCCTTTCTTGACGTTGACTGTGATGAGGTTGTATCCCTCTGTTTCCAAATTGACATCAACATTTGTTACTACAGAATCTTTTGTGAAATCGACGGAATCAGATATCTTCTTGTTTCCGTTGGCATCTACAGTGACCTTTATCTTCTTCACATCATCTGAGATGGTGGCAGCACCGAATGCTGCGTAGTATGTGTTGCCTATCAATTTAGCCCCTGAAATTGAGGCGACTTTGACCTCTTTTCCTTCTGCATCCAATTTATAGGTGTCTATTGAGACTGTTGCAGCAAGGACATCCACACCTCCCATCTTGATTGCACCATAGATATATGCATTGAAGTTGTAGCTTACTGAATCGGATACGTCGACTTTCTGTACTTTACCGAGGTTGAGATTGTCTTTGATCTCTATGTCGAGCTTATCTGTCGCATCAGCTTTGATCGAATACTCGAACATCACCACTTTATTGTCGACGACTTTACCCGAATCAAGTACTGCAAGTGTGTCTACGTTATCGCCCTTCTTTGTCATTGTTAATTTGATTTCCAAATCCTTGAACAGTTCAGGTACGGTTGTAGTTACAGTACCGAGGTTGAGTTTTTCATTTTTAAGATTTACTGTGGTGTTACTTGTAACCTCAGTCTCCCCCGATGATACAAAACCAGTTGCAGAAACGATTACCTTAACACCTACGGGAACAAGGATTGCATATTCCCCTTCTTTATCTGTTGTAGCGCTAGCAGTTTTTTCTGTTGATCCAACCTTATATTTGGCAGTAACAGAAGTTGATTTCACAAATTCTTTGTCGTTTTTGTAGTACAACTGTCCGCTGATCGTCACATTTCCATCTTTGAAATTGACGTTTTCTATCTTTTCTACATCTGCTTTGACATCTGTGAAGGTCTGTTCAGCGAATTTGTATGATGCTGCGGGGTTGACTGCACCTGCACCCATGTATGATACATATGTTGCTGCATCAGTTACTACGGATACTTTGAATGTGAGCTTGTCATCGATATAGAGGTCGATAGAATATTCACCGCTACTGTTGGTCACACCATAGCCCACTAGTTTGCTGTTTGCTTCGATCTTAACCAATGCATTTTCAATAGCTGTGTCCGAGCCGTTCTTGACGGTACCAGAGACAGTGATCTTACCGGTACCTGGTATTGCCACAGCATCCGCTGAGGAATCCTCAGTGAACACTCCGACCATAGGTACGACTGCGACCATGATCATTAGGGCGACCGCTATGAATGCGAACGCCGATTTCATCTTCGTTTTCATTTGAATTACTCCTTTTCATCTTCCGGCGATTTCCGACGAATTGGTGATCGAATCCGAGGAGATCCTACACTTACGTACTGAAAGAATCTGGGCAGGAGTATCTTGGGATAGGACAACAACACCCTTCCCTGCTCTCTTGATCAATTGAAATGTAATTAACATCCTATCAATTGGTGACTTAATCGGACATAAGTCTCTTTCAATATGATCACTAGCTATTTTGAGAGTGATAACAACGCCCCCGCCCATGGCTCCATCACTCGGATATGTTCAACCATCGTCGTAGCGTACAATATCGCCAGTGACTTCGCCGTAATGCAAAGAAGTCTCTCGGAATATAAAGTATTTACGTTTTATAGAGTTCAGTATTTATTATTTCTATTCTATAAGATATTTTATCTAATTTAGTACTTATTTCTTCTTGTTCTATTGCACATATCCAGATATGAAAAAATTTCTTGTGACTTATGTCCGATTAAGTCACCGCTTTTTTTACATAATTATTTCATACTGGCACATCATTTTCTTCTTTAAAAAAGTCACAAAAAAAATAATATTCTCTTGAACTTTCCGTCGGTGCAGAATCTTCCACGATGTCCGTGTCAAAATCGTTATCCCGTTGATTGGTATCGAACTTTGAATTCCTTTTTACAATGCAAAAACATGTGTTAGAGACAAGATTGACTTCTTAGTCACGTCTCTTCCATTAGGTGTAAGATGCGATCCTTATCAAACTATGCATATCTCGCCATATCTTCGTCGCAATATTCACTACATGTGAAGTGTGACCAAACATCTTGCTGATGTTCACAAAACCAATCTCGATCAAAATATTCTCGAGAAGTTCTTCATGTCCCCAATCTACGTATGCGCTCCCTTAGAGACATCACATAAATTCGGAGACATTGGATGTTTACGTTAGATTCTCCTGAATCCACGGAATGTCCAATGTGATAACGTTCTCACGGCATATCTTATTGAACCGATGATGGTACGGCTCCTACCGCCAACAATAACGTTCCCTTCCTTCAATGCTGTCATGACATCCTGCCATGTCCTGCAGGTATCCGGGATCTCGACATATGCCTCGCCGATATGCCCTGGACTGTGCGCGTCACTACCGGCGGTTATGATCTTGCCGAATCTCTTCGCCAATCTCGTTGATTTGAAATTGTCCCCGGCCATCGATCTCGCGTTGAATGCCTCGACTCCATCGAAATCATCAATCACGTTCTTGGGACCGATCCCCGTCACCCACCTGTATGGGTGAGCTGCGATCGCTATGCCGCCCGCCTCATGTATCGCATCGATCGTCTCTTTTATCGAGAGACCTTGCTCTATCCTCGATGATATGCCGTATGCGAGGATGTGGCCCTCGGAGGATGATACCTCCTCCGCAGGGACCGCGATTATCCTCCCATCCTTCTCCAGATCGAAGAATGCTTTCCATTCGTTATGGTCGGAGACTGCGACGCATCCGATACCGTTATTCAATGCGGATTCCACTATCTGTTCCGGTGTCGACTGTCCGTCGTCCGAATAGCATGAATGGACGTGCAGATCTGCCTTCATCTTACGTTTGCCCCGTCCATGATGTCCCTATCGACAGTGGCGATGCAATCCTTCCCATCAGATAGAGGCAAGAGCTTTCCATCCGCATCGACTATTGCTACCACACGTGTCGGCGAACCATCAGGGAGATCGATATCCTTACCGCCATCGATGTTGAACTTACCATCATTAATGGTCGCGACCTTCAGATTGACCTTGACGAAATCCTCATACTCTATCTTCGATTCGGAATTCTCCAATCCTGAATTGATCTGCGTACCGTTCGGCATATCCTTCGACGGTTTCAGCAACAGGACTGTCGTACCTCCGAGATCCTCATCATCGGCTGCAAGGAGCATGCCTTCGGATTTGATACCGCGGAGTTTCCTCGGTTTGAGGTTCTTGAGGCAGAGTACCTTCCTGTTGAGCATCTCTTCCTTCTTGTAGAACGCCTTGAGACCTGCAACGATCGACCTAGGTTCATCCTCGCCGACATCCACCTTCATCTGGTAGAGCTTGTCCGCATCCGGATGATCGTCGATCCATACGACCTGCGCCACACGTATGTCCAATTTCCTGAAATCAGCGAACGGACCTGTGATCTCCTTCTTCTCTTCCTTCTTCTTCGGTGCTTCCTTCTTCTCGGAAGTCTCGTTCCATTCCTTAGGGACCTCTATCCTCTTGAAGACAGGGACGGGTTCCTTCAGTTGGACCCCGACAGCCATCGGTTCCAATGCTGAATCCAATCCGGCATCGATCATGGAACATCCTACACCAAGATAATCCCACACCGTTTCCGAAGCTTTTGGCATGAACGGCCAAGCCATCAATGCCAACGCCTTCGTCAATGTCAATGTCGCGTTCATCACATGACCACATGCGATCTTATCAGTCTTGATCAATGCCCAAGGTGCCTTCTCGGCGAAATACTTGTTACCCTCGCTGGAGAGGTTCATCACGACCTTGATCGCTTTCTTGAAGTCGCATGCTCCGAGGCACTCCTTGTACTCCTTCAGAGCGACATCGATCAAGCCGATGATATGCCCTGTCTCGGTATCGTTACCTTCGGGTACGGTACCATAATTCTTGAATGTGAAACTGAGGCTTCTGTGCCAATAATTGCCGAGATTCGATGCCAATTCATTATTGACCTTCGTCTCGAAATCCGTCCATGTGAACTCGGAATCATGCGTATCGGGCATCACTGCTGAAAGGTAGTATCTCAACACATCCGCGTCGAAATGCTCCAATACGGATGGGATGTCTATCGCTCCTCCCCTGCTCTTCGACAGCTTACCGCCCCTGAACATAAGGTATTCGTTCGCAGGGATATCGTATGGAAGATTCATCCCACCATATCCCATGAGGATCGCCGGCCATATGATCGAATGGAATGGGATGTTGTCCTTACCCAAGAAGTAATAGTTCTTGACCTCAGGATCCTGCCAGAATCCTTTCCAATAATCAGGCTTGCCGATGATCTTGCTGTATTCCTTGGATGCGCTTAGATATCCGATGACCGCATCGAACCAGACGTAGATCACCTTGTTCTCCCATCCTTTCACAGGAACGGGTATCCCCCAATCCATGTCCCTCGTTATCGCACGGTCGTTCAGACCGTCCTTCAGCCAATTGGTGGTGAATGTTTTGACGTTCGGTCTCCAGAAGTCCTTATTGTCCAAGTACTCCATGAGTTGTTTATCGAAGGCGGAGAGTTTGAGGAAATAATGCTCTGTCCCCCTTACCTCGGGTTCCGTACCACAATTGATGCAATGTGCATTCTTCAGATCGCCTGCCTCGAACGTCTTACCGCAGGAATCACACTGATCTCCGCGTACGTTCTCCGCACCGCAATCAGGACATGTTCCCTCTACGTATCTGTCAGGAAGGAACTTACCGCATTTCGGGCAGTAGTATTGATTGGATTCCTTGACGTAGAGATATCCGTTCTCCAGGAGTCTGAGGAATACGTCCTGTACGACCTCCTTATGATTCTCTGTGTGCGTCTTCGTGAATAGGGAGAAATCGACTTCCATATCCTCGATGGCCTTCTTGTTTATCGCGTGATACCTCTCAGCGATAACCTCGGGTGTGACGCCCTCCTTCTCAGCACTCACCGTTATGGGCGTACCGTACTGATCGGAACCGGAGACCATCATGACCTCGTTACCTAAGAGTTTGTTGTATCTGCTGAAAATATCTGGTGGCAGTATGGAACCTGCCATGTGACCTAGATGGATTACACCATTCGCATAGGGCCATGCGACGCATACGAGAACCTTGGACATGATTCCAGGCTATGTGTCGTTCATATTTATTTGTGAGCGCGTTCACGTCTCCAAGGATTCGCTCGGAGATGACATACCGCCTTTGGAGATACTCCTCAACAACATGTAACTCCAGACACCTGCGATTATCGAGCCGAGAATCTCCATGGCAACTACGCCCCACATGATGGAGATGAATGTACCGACCGTCACGACCAATATGCCGCTCGATATCAATTGCGTACCATTCCTTATGAACGTGCAAACGAACGATGATCCACCTTTACCGACAGCTTGGAACAATCCCACTGCGATGAATCCCCATGATGCGAATGGGAGGAACAGACTCGTTATCCTCAGGCAATCCACCATACTGCCTCTAAGTGCAGATGTGGAATCGGAATAGGTGAATATGATCGCCATATATTCTGCGAATATCTCCGTTATGAGAACGAGTACCACCATCAAGACAAGACAGAATTTGATCGAGTATACGTATGCCACATTCATCTTGTCGAAGCGTCTTGCACCATATGCTGCGCCCAGTACAGGTACGACAGCACCGCCTATGGACATGAGAGGTATCATCAGGATGTTGATCAGCCTCCATGTCGATGAGTATATGGCGACACCGTTAGTCCCCTCATCGGAGAGAACGATGATGAAGTTCATGACCATCGAGATGATGGATATGACAACGAGCTCACCCGATGCAGGGAGACCTACTTTCAAGATATCGACATCTGTCTCCCTGTGGAGAGGGATGTATCTCGTTCTGAGTTTGATGTATGTGTCTTTCTTGATGAAGTACCAATAGAGCATTATGACGAAGGATGTGATCACTGCAAGGATGGTCGCCCATGCGGCACCAGCCATTCCCATACCGAGACCCAGTTTGAAACCGACATCCATTCCGAATATCTCACCGAACACATCACCATAGATGAATATCGGATCGAGGATTATGTTGATCACAGCAGCTATGATCTGTGTGATCATGGATCTGTTCGATGCACCTTCTGCCCTCAACAAGTTGCTGAACAGTCCGTTGAGAAGGAATATCAACGTACATATGAACACAGGTGTGGCGTATTGGACACAATATTCGATGGTATCTCCGGCACCCATGGCCTCTAGCATAGGTCTTTGGAACAGAAGGAGGGAGACCATCCCGATTATTCCGCCTATTATCAAAAGAACGACGGATTGCATCGCGGTCCTGTCGGCCGATGGTTTGTCTCCGCGACCGATATGACGTGCTATAGCGGATGAGGCACCGACACCGACACCGTTTCCGATACCGATGAGGATGAAGAACAATGGAAAGACGAAACCGACCGCTGCCAATGCATCAGGACCTAGACCCGCGACCCAAACAGCATCGATCAGGTTGTTCGCAGACTGTGCTACCATACCGACCATCATCGGCAACGCCATGAGCAACACGGCCCTCTTAGGGTTGCCTAGCAACGTCTCTACACCCTTTGTACTCTCTCCTCCCAAACAGACACCTGGGTTCTTCATATCCGTGTCATATATAAGAGTATTCAATCCCGTACGAACCACAGAGTACGGACACCCACAATTTCCTTCCCGATAACAAGATTAATAACGGTGATGCCATAACCGCATACCATGAGGATAGCTGCTGTCATCAAGGATAGATGTCAGAACAAGAAGTGCAATCAAGAGTGCATAAAATTCTGTCCGCTCATGAGAACGGGCGTTGATTGCATAACATTAGGCGAAAGAGGAAAACCGATCATCTCGGAGACGTTGTGTGCAGGTTGTGGTATCTGCGTCAACAAATGTCAATTCGAAGCGATAAAGATCATCGGTCTCGCCGATGAGCTCAAGACAGAGATGGTTCACCAATACGGTGAGAACTCCTTCCGCCTCTACAGACTGCCGGTACCTAAGAAAGGTGTCGTCACAGGTATCCTCGGACCGAACGGTATCGGTAAATCCACTGCAATCAAGATGTTATCAGGGATCGAGATCCCGAATCTTGGCAGATATGACGATCCTCCATCCAAAGAAGAGGTCCTGCAGCACTTCGCAGGGACGGAGATGCATGACTATCTTCAAAATGTGTACGACGGAAAGATCAAGACAGCTACGAAACCTCAATATGTCGATAAACTTCCATCACAGGTCAAGGGTGTCGTCAGGGACCTGCTCTCCAAGGTCGAGGAGAGGATGACCGTCGAGGAAGCCGCCAAGGAATTCGATCTGACGGAAGTCCTCGATAGGGAATTGTCCAAACTCTCCGGAGGAGAACTTCAGCGTCTTGCAATGGCAGCCACCATGATGAAGGATGTCGATGTCTATTTCTTCGATGAGCCCTCGTCATATCTTGATATATATCAAAGGGTGAAGATGGCTAGGCAGATCAAGGCCCTTTCTGAAACAAAGCAGGTCGTCGTCATCGAACACGACCTTGCCATATTGGATTTCCTTGCGGACAATGTCAGTGTCGTGTATGGTACCGAGGGCGCGTACGGAGTATTCACGCTCTCGCGTCAGGTAAGGACTGCCATAAATGTTTACCTTGACGGTTATCTCCCCGAAGAGAACATAAGATTCCGTGACAGACCCGTGGAGTTCTTCGCTACGCCTCCGAGAGGGGAGTGGAACACTGCGAACCTTGTCGAATTCGATACGATAAAGAAGAATTTCGGTGAATTCAGCCTGACTGTCAATCCTGGTGCGATAAAGATCGGTGAGACCGTAGGTATCGTCGGACCGAATGCGACAGGTAAGACCACATTCGTGAAGATCGTGGCAGGCGAGATCGAGGCGGATGAAGGCAAATTGGATACCAAACTCAAGATCTCATACAAACCTCAATACATAACACCGGACTTTGACGGTACTGTCAAGGATCTCCTCTACACAGAGGCGTTCGACGTCATAGAGACGGGATTCTTCCAAACCGAGGTCTTCGAACCATTGTGCATCAAACACCTGATGGATAAACAGGTGAAGAACCTCTCGGGTGGTGAGTTGCAACGTGTCGCCATCACGGTCTGTCTCGCTAAGGAAGCTGATATCTATCTTATCGATGAACCTTCAGCATACCTCGATTCGAACCAGAGGATGAATGCCGCAAAGACCATCAGAAGGATGATGGAGAAATCAGGTAAGAGCGGAATGATCATCGACCACGACATGTACTTCCTCGACATGGTGTCGGATTCCATGATGGTGTTCGGCGGCAATCCGGGACATGAGGGTATCGCCGATGGTCCCTTCGATATGAGAGAAGGCATGAACAGATTCCTCAAAGCCGTCGATATCACCTTCAGAAGGGATGCTGAGACGCACAGACCCAGGATCAATAAACCAGATTCAAGGTTGGATAGGGAACAGAAGTCGAAGGGCGAATATTACTACGCTGATCCGACCGCTAGCGGAAAGAAGTGATTCGATAATCATTTGGACAATCATGCCTTTTGCCGATTGTCCGACCATCCTCCTTTTTATGTTGGAATGATTAACACATATCTTCTAATTTAGTCAACACTAAAAAACAAAATGAATATATATAGCCAACAGAATGCACGAGCATGATATCAAGGGCGGACACTCATGTCCACACCTATTATTCAGGAACGACCAACTACAAAGCACTCAGGTTCCCTGAATCCGTGACCACTCCGCAAGAACAGGTCGAAGCGGCGAGGGAGAACGGGATGAACCTTCTCTGCATTACAGACCATGACGCGATCAAAGGCGCATTGGTCGCCCGCGAATATGCGAAACAATACGAAGATTTCACAGTTGTCATCGGCGAGGAGATAACAACTGCCGATGGAGAGGTATTGGCTTACGGTCTTAACGAACTCATACCTCCCGGATTGTCGATCGAGGACACCATGGACAGGATCCGTTCACAGGATGCCCTCGCTGTCGCACCGCACCCATACAGCTTCTACCTCAATTGTCTCAAGGACAGGATCAAGGATCTCGACCTCGATGGTATCGAGACACTCAACGGGGGGCACGTGGATAAATTCACGAACACAAAGGCTCAGATGGTATTCAAGAAGAATCCTGGAAGATGGGCCGCATTATCAGGAAGTGATGCGCACTCCACATACACCACAGGATACAATTGGACCGAATTCGATGGTTGCGGCGAAGAGGACTTCAGACATGCGATCATCAAGAAGAAGACCATACCTTGTGGCAGACCCGCACCTGTGATCACACAGGTCCAATGGAGTATCAGGGTTGTCACTGATGCACAAGTCATGATGGCGAAGGCATTGGTCGGTAAATTGGAACCGATGCCGGACAATCCCCTTGTCACTAAGGTCCTCAGCCTTCCGACAGTGAAGAAGGTTGCAGGTATCATCGGAGGCAGCATCTATCTAATACCTCCGATACCGTACATAGGAGCATTCGCAGCCACGAGATGGCTTGAGAAGAAATCACAAGCACTTCTCAATCAGATAGAATACAAACTGGAGGTAAGCAATTGCCCCAAACCACCTATAAAGTGACCGTTCGCATTCCGGAGGAATACTCTGAAGAACTGATGGATGCGATAGATCAGGTCATCGAACCGTTATATCCCGGATACGACAGATGCTTCAGCATTATAAGATCGACAGGCACATGGAGATCGTTGGATGGTTCCAATCCATACAACGGAACTGTCGGAGAGATTACCGTTGCAGAGGAACTCACGATCGAGTTCATGTGCAACGAGAACGAGATCAAAGATGTCCTTAGAACGATAGAAAGAGTACATCCTTATGAGGAACCGGGCATCGATGTCATCCCATGCGTGGGATGGAGATCGTACCTTCAGCGATCCTGACCTTCCGGCCTGTATGAGTATACGCCATCGAAGATCTTCTGCAATCTATGCGTCTTCAGACTGTTAACCCTGTAGTCATATTCCTCTGCATCGATCAATCCCATGTCCTTGTACTTCTCCAACATATCGAATGCAAGATCGTACGCAGAATCGATACCGACGATTATGTCGATGTATCTGTTCCTGAAATTGATCCTCTTTGGAAGTATGCCGCCATTATCTGAGATGAATCTCTCCTTCACGATGGGATAGAGTTCTAGATTCGCATCACATGCAGCCTTGGCATCCTCGTATCTTTCGGCCCCTATGTACGCATCTATCAGCTTCTCGTTGATCAAGAACCTCTGATAGTCATCCATGTCGCATATGTCGTAGATCTGCAAGCACATGAACACCGCGAATTTAGGATTCTCGTCCGATAACGCACAATCAATGATAGATGAGAAGAATGCGTAATTCGAAGAGGATTCTGCCTTGTCGAGATATCTTGAAAGTTTCATCCTGTCAGCATCGCTGAGCGATGAATACCAATCTTCCAGTTTCAAATCGACGATATGTTCAGGAACTCCCATATGATGACCTTCAACAGCGTTATCGATTCAATCGATTTAATGCTTGTCAGGGTCAGAGGTCCCACGGAACCATGAGAAGAATATGCCGACCACACTGAATGATATGCAGATCACCCAAGCATACCTCAGGATGTCGATGAACACCTCATAATTGGATGGTTCTATGGCAGTATCCGTACCCATGAATATGGATATCAGGCATGTGGCCAAACCCATCGACAGCATCATCCCCGTCTGTCTGAACACGGCGATCATACCTGATGCTTGGTTGTATTGTGCCGCTCTCACATACGACATCACGGCATTCGTGTTAGGTGCCGAGAACAGACCGAAACCGAGTCCCATGACGGCTTGTGAGATGTATATCGCAGGATAGTTGATATCTATATCCGTAGTGAACAACAGAATCGCGAGACCTATGCAGAGTATGATCATACCTAAGGTCGGCAATATGCGCTTGTCCATCCTATCCGACAATCTACCAGAGATCAATGTGAACACTACCTGTACCGTCGGTTGTATCATCATGACGATACCTGCCTCGGTGGCTGTGAGTAGACCTATCCCCTGAAGATATCTCGATAAAAAGAATGCTACTGAGAACGAAGCGGCATAATTGAGGAACAACGCTACCATCGATCTTCTGAAAGCAACGTTGGAGAACATCTCGCCATGGAATATCGGATGCTTCTCCTTTGATTCGAACTTGAGGAATCCGATGATTATCACCGTTCCGATGACCATCATGGCCACCGCATACAGTTCTGGTAGCGATATCAATCCGAACATCATTATCGCGATACCTGTGACGTATATCATCGAGCCTTTACTGTCAAATGCCTCATCCGGAGAACTGATCACATTCTCCCTATACTGTGTGATCATGAATGCAGAGGATATCATCAAAGGCAACAAAAGGATGAATATCGATCTCCAACCGAACAGATCCGTGAAGAATCCTCCGATCGCCGGGCCCAATGACGCCCCTAAGTATACGCATGCCGTGTTGACGCCCAAGGCCCCTCCGCGTTCATCAGGAAGATAGACATCGGCTATCATCGATACGCATGTGCATGATGTGAACGCTGTACCGACGGCGGTTATGCCTCTGAAAACGTAAAGGAAAACGATGTTTGGAGAGAATATCGAACATACCGCCCCTATTGAGCCTATTATGGAGCCCCATATGAACGTCCGTTTCTTACCATATATGTCCGCTAGCCTGGAAGCAGGCAGGAGACACATGACGGAAACGATGAAGAATACGCTGGACACCCATCCTAGCTCATGCTCACTGCATCCGAAATCTGTCTGAATCGCACCTAGGGCGAGATTGAGCATGCTTCCAGCAAGAGGGTTGACGAAGATCGCCAGACATGAGGCCGCCAAGACCAGATGCTTTACCCTCTTGCTGTGTTCTGCCATGATGATCAACTGTTCACGCCGGTGGAGATCATCTTACGGTTCTTGTCAAGAAGATCCATTTTCTTGGCAGGGATGCTCTTTACCAACCCTTTGTCGAGATTCTCCTCGGAACAGAACTTTGTCTCCTTCCAGAGTCTCCCTACTATGACCATGTTGGCGGCACCCTTGACACCTGCATCCTCTGACAATTTCGATGCAGGAAGATAGATGACATTCACGTCATCCCTCTTCACTTTCCTGTTGATGAGAGTGGAATCGAGTATTATCATACCTCCAGGGACGACATCCTTCTCGAACTTGTCAAGCGATGGAAGATTCATCGCCACCAATATATCTGGATTGGTGACCAATGGCGAACCTATCTTGTTATCTGATATGCATACCGAACAGTTAGCGGTACCGCCTCTCATCTCCGGCCCATACGACGGGAGCCACGAGATCTCCTTGCCCTCCATCATACCTGCGTATGCGATGACCTTGCCTGAGAAGAGCACGCCTTGACCTCCGAATCCTGCGAAGAGTATGTTGAGATCCTTCATTCCTTCCCCTCCTCTATGTCCTTGTAGACACCAAGCGGATAGTACGGGAGCATGTTATCCCTCAGCCACTGCAAAGCATCGATAGGCGTCATACCCCAGTTGGTAGGACATGTTGATACGACCTCGACGATACAGTATCCTTTGCCTTCCATCTGATATTCGAATGCTTTCTTTATCGCTCTCTTGGCCTCTTTCACATTCTTCACGGAATCCACTGTTACACGCTGTGCGAGAGCTACCCCATCCAACGATGAGAGGAGTTCGCAGACCCTTATCGGGTTACCTGCGGTCTTGACGTCCCTACCATATGGCGTGGTCTGTGTGACCTGTCCTGGAAGTGTTGTAGGTGCCATCTGACCTCCGGTCATACCGTAGATGGCGTTGTTGATGAAGATCGCAACGATGTTCTCTCCCCTTGCTGCCGCATGTACGGTCTCGCCCGCACCGATGGCTGCGAGATCCCCGTCTCCCTGGTATGTGAACACGACATCCTCGGGTCTTGCCCTCTTGACGCCTGTGGCTACGGCAGGTGCACGTCCATGCGGTGCCTGGACCATATCGCATCCGAAATAGTTGTATGAATAGACTGAACATCCGACGGATGCCACACCGACCGTCCTGCCTTCGATACCGAGCTCATCGATGACCTCGGCCACGAGCCTGTGGACGATACCATGCGTACAGCCCGGACAGTAATGGAACGGGACGTCGAGCAATGCCTTCGGCCTCTCTCCCTTCACCTTCGTCATTGTATCCCTCCGTTGATAGAGACGATCTTGTCATAGACCTCTTTGGTCGTAGGTATCATACCGCCTGTGCGTCCGTAGAATTCCACGGGCCTCTTGCAATCGATGGCAAGCTTCACGTCATCGATCATCTGCCCCATGTTCATCTCAACATCGAGGAACACCTTGGCGTGATCGACATGTTTCTTCAGGATCTTCTCCGGGAACGGCCAAAGTGTGATCGGTCTGATCAATCCTACCTTGATGCCATCGGCCCTTGCCTTATCGACAGCGGACCTCGATACCCTCGATGATGCACCGAATGCGACGACTATTATGTCCGCATCGTCGCACATGTACTCCTCTGCCCTCTGCTCGTTCTCGATTATCTGAGCATATCTCTTGAACCTGTCAACATTCATCCTCTCCAAAGTCGGTGGATCGGTGTTGAGTGAGTTGATCACGTTATGAGGTCTCTTGTTCTGATGACCGCATGCGGCCCATCCTTTGGATGCGTTATCCGGTTCCTTAGGTTCCGGAAGAACTACGGGCTCCATCATCTGACCGAGCATACCGTCGGAGAGCACCATCGTCGGTACCCTGTACTTATCGCCGAGATCGAATGCATCCGAAATGAGATCGACAGTCTCCTGTACCGTTGACGGAGCGAATACGACGAGATGGAAGTCACCGTGACCAAGGGATCTGGTCGCTTGATAATAATCGGACTGTGACGGCTGTATGCCTCCGAGTCCTGGTCCGCCTCTCTGAACGTTGACGATGAGACATGGAACGTCCGAACCTGCAAGATAAGAGATGCCTTCGGACATCAGACTCACACCAGGGGATGAAGTGGATGTCATCGCCCTCACTCCCGATGCTGCCGCGCCGAGGACCATGTTGATTGATGCTACTTCCGACTCTGCCTGAAGATATACTCCTCCGATCTTGGGCATCCTCTTCGACATGTATGCAGCGACCTCGGTCTGAGGTGTGATAGGATAGCCGAAGAAGTGTCTGCAACCTGCGGCGATAGCTGCCTCAGCTATTGCCTCGTTACCTTTCATCAATACCCTTTCGCCCATGTTATCAGATCTCCACCCTTATCGCTACGTCCGGACACATGATCGTGCATGATCCGCAACCAGTGCATTGGGATTCATCCGTCACATGAGCAGGATGATACCCTTTGTTGTTCGTGATCGACCTATCCAATGCAAGGATACTCTTCGGACATGCTGCGACGCACATCTCACAACCCTTGCAGATGTTATTATCAACGATTACCTTCGGCATTTGCAACAACTCCATTCTCCCATGGGGCGCCTATGTAGACATCAATCGGGTATGTCATCTTCCCTTTAAGGTTGATGTCTCCCAGTGCCCTAGGTGCTGTCGTCATGATTATCGGCACATCCATCAATTCTGATGTACGGTCGGCGAAATCAGATGAATCCAGTATCGTATCCACCGTCGTCAATTGCTTCAGATGGGAATTGTTGATTATCCCTGTCATCCTCAGATGACACGTATCCTCTATCTCCTTCGAGATAGCGACAGCCTCCTCTGCGGTCGTGGTACTGGATCTGTATCTGTTGATGACACAGAACATATCATAATCGGTGTCGGCTATCCCCTTGGAATACCTTGAGAGTGTCATCGCACCCACATCATCCCCACCGACATCTATGATGACACATTCATCATCCGATATAGCAGAATCTATGCTCGCAGGGAGTGCTGGTATGTCCACATTGGTATTGGCATACAACGGTCCGATCACACGTATGCCTTCTTTGGAGAGCATATCCGCATGATCGCTCGAACGGAAGTAGACGTTAGCGGTATCGATATCGATCAAAGTCACCCTCTTGCCTTCCCTCGCACATTGTAATGCGAGATTGAGACAGAGGTTGGTCTTTCCGGACCCGTAATGTCCGCATATCACCGTCAATCTCTTCCTGATCGGATTCATCGGTTTCCATATCAGACGAATCCTATTAAACCTCTTTTTGATTGATCATATCATAACAGTGTTAATCACAAGATCGGATGATATCATTCGAACTGATATCGGCGTATATCCTACCACATCCATAGGATTATTCATTCAAACAAGTAGAAATATCGCGCGTACACGCGTAATCTTTTAATACAATCTGAATGTCGAAGGTTTCGACTACCATGTACAATATTACAGAGATTTCGGAGCGCATCGGAGCTATGCGCGATCTTTGCGGATACACGATTGAAGAGATGGCGAAGGCCACCAACACCACTGTCGAGGAATATGAGAACTGCGAAGCAGGGAAGAAGGACTTCTCTTTCACATTCCTTTACAAATGTGCCGAGAAATTCGGGATCGATATGGTAGAGCTCCTTACGGGAGAGAATCCGCATCTTACCGATTTCACAGTTGTACACGACGGGAAGGGACTCCCAATAAGAAGACGTTCAGGATTCGAATACTTCCACCTTGCATCATATTTCAAAGGGAAGATCTCGGAACCATTCCTCGTGAAGGCCCCGTACAGGGAAGAGGAACAGGACAGGGAGATCCATACCTCCGTCCACGATGGACAGGAATTCGATTATGTCCTCTCCGGAAGCCTCAAGTTCGTCTACGATGGACATGAGGAGAATCTCATCGAAGGTGACTCCGTCTACTACGATTCAGGAAAACCACATGGAATGATAGCAACCAGCAAGGATGGATGCACATTCCTTGCAGTCGTGATGAAAGAAGGTTCCAAAAGATGACGAGAGACATCAACCTGAGATACGTTGATGAGACCTACGATTCGAATGGATTGTTGAAGACATACAGCGTACACTATCCAGATAATTTCAACTTCGGGTACGATATCGTCGATGATATAGCGATGAACGACCCGGACAGAAGGGCCCTTCAATGGTGCGATGACAAGGGACACGAGAAGATGTTCACCTTCGGGGACATCAAGAGACTCTCCGATAAGACCGCCAATTACCTCACCAAGAATGGTGTGAAGAAAGGAGATATGGTCCTCGTCATACTGAAGCACAACTACCAATTCTGGTATGTCTCTGTCGCTTTGCACAAGATGGGAGCGGTGATGATACCCGCCACATACATGCTGACCAAGCATGATATCGAGTATCGTATCAACTCAGCATCTGTGAAGGCCGCTATCGTCACATCGGATGCCCCTGTTTACAAGGAGTTCCTGAGAGCCGAGAACATACCTACACTCAAGTTCAAAGCAATAACGAATGTCGAATGGAACGGTCCTGTCGAAGGATTCGATGACTTCGACAAAGGTGTGGAAGAAGCATCGGAGGAGTGGAAGAGAGTACCTACACATGTGAAGGACATGATGCTCATCTACTTCACATCAGGGACATCAGGCAATCCCAAGATGGCCGTCCATGATTTCTCATACCCCATAGGACACATCCTCACTGCGAAACATTGGCATTGCGTCGTACCCGACGGACTCCATTGGGCTGTCGCAGAGACAGGATGGGCCAAGAATGCATGGGGGAAACTGTACGGTCAATGGATCATGGAAGCGGGATTGTTCGTCCATGAATATGATGGGAGATTCGAACCGGAGACGGTATTGGATCTCATAGAGAAGTACAGGATCACGACATTCTGTTGTCCCCCTACCATGTTCAGGATGTATTGCAATGCAGGGTTGGAAGGGCATGATCTCTCATCCCTCACGCATACCAACATAGCAGGCGAGGCACTCAACTCGGATACGTTCAACAGATGGTATGAGGCGACAGGACTCAAGCTCATGGAGGGATTCGGACAATCGGAATCCACCGTCATCGTCGGTAACCTCAGAGGGATGGAACCTAAACCAGGTTCGATGGGCAAACCATCCCCCCAATACAAGGTAGATATCGTCGATGCGAACGGTAAGAGTTGCCCACCGGGTACGGTCGGGGAGATAGTAGTCGGCATAGAACCGCACCCCGCAGGTATATTCATCGGATACTACCGCGATCGTATCAAGACAAGAGAGACGCTCTTTGGAGGATTCCACCACACAGGTGACCTCGCATGGAAGGATGAGGATGGATACTATTGGTACGTCGGAAGGAACGATGATGTGATCAAATCATCAGGATACAGAATAAGTCCGTTCGAGATCGAGAGCGTGCTACTCCAACATCCATGTTGCCTCGAATGTGCCGTAACGGCCGTACCTGATGAGGTGAGAGGACAGATCGTCAAGGCCAGCATAGTGCTCAGGGGTGGATATCAACCATCCGAGGAACTGAAGAAGGAACTTCAGAACTTCGTGAAACATGAGACGGCCCCGTACAAATACCCGAGGGCGATAGATTTCGTCAAAGAATTACCTAAGTCCGTTAGCGGAAAGATCAAACGCGTTGACATAAGGAACAAAGATAAAGCTGAATTTGCAGAGAAAAGAGGTGACAGATTATGAGGAACATCAATCTCCGTTACGTAGATGAGGAGTATGATGATAATGGCGTCATCACCAAATACAAACTGAAATACCCCGAGAATTACAATTTTGGATACGATGTGGTCGATGATATCGCATCGAACGAACCCGATAGATTAGCAATGGTATGGTGCAACCCCAAAGGAGTGGAGAAGAGATTCACATTCGGCGACATCAGCAGACTCTCGAACAAGACTGCCAATTACTTCAAGTCCATCGGTATCAAAAAGGGGGATGCAGTCCTTGTGATCCTCAAACGTCACTATCAGTTCTGGTATGTCTCCGTAGCATTGCATAAGATCGGTGCCATAATGGTCCCCGCGACATTCATGCTCACGAAACGCGACATAGAGTATCGTGTGCAATCCGCATCGATAAAAGCGGCCATATGTACCGACGAGGATGGTGTTTGTGATTCGATAGATGTCTCTGAGGGCATACCATCGCTCGAGATCAAGATGATCGTCAACCATCCAAAGGATGGATGGCGCTATTTCGATGATGAGATGGAATCATATCCTGACAAGTTCGAACGCGTCGACACGAAAGCCACAGAACCCATGCTGATGTATTTCTCATCAGGGACCTCGGGATACCCCAAGATGGTGTTGCACGATCACCTCTATTCGCTTGCACACCTCTTCACTGCTAAACATTGGCAGAATGTGGATCCGGAAGGCATCCATTTCACGATAGCCGACACCGGATGGGGAAAGGCCGTATGGGGTAAGCTCTACGGCCAATGGTTGATGGAATCCGCTGTCTTCGTATACGACTTCGAGAAGTTCGACGCTGATGACATAATGGATATCATCACCAAATACAGGATAACATCACTCTGCTGTCCCCCTACCATGTTCAGGATGTTCTTCAATGCAGGTGTGGATAAACACGACCTCTCATCGTTGAAGTATTGTTGCATCGCAGGTGAAGCTCTCAATCCCGATATCTTCTACAATTGGGAGAAATCCACAGGATTGAAGCTCATGGAAGGATTCGGACAGACCGAGACCACATGCACCATCTGTAACGTACCTGGGATGACACCGAAACCTGGTTCGATGGGTAGGCCGTCACCGCAATACAATGTGATGATAGCGGACCCCAACGGAGAGCGTTGTCCCCCAGGACAGACAGGCGAGATCCTGATAGAGTACAATGATCCGAAACCACCGGGCATCATGATGGAGTACTACCGCAACGAGGAGAAGACGAAAGCCGCTATCCACGACGGTTGGTTCCACACAGGCGATGTCGCATGGATGGATGAGGATGGATACTATTGGTTCGTCGGACGTGTGGATGATGTCATCAAATCATCAGGATACAAGATAAGTCCGTTCGAGATCGAGAGTGTATTGGTCACGCACCCTGCGGTACTCGAGTGCGCTATAACAGGCATACCCGACCCTGTCAGAGGACAGATCGTCAAAGCCACCGTAGTGCTCAGGGATGGGTACGAACCATCCAAGGAGCTGAAGAAGGAGCTCCAGAACTTCGTGAAACGTGAGACCGCCCCATACAAATACCCCAGGGCATTGGAGTTCACGAAGGAACTTCCGAAGACAGTCAACGGTAAGATCATGCGCTCCGCCATTAGAAAAGGAGACGAGAAGCATGAGTGAAGAGAAGATCCTGCGCACATTCACCACGAGGACACCGGATAAGCCCGGAGCATTCATGCTTGCCTGCAAGGTCATAATGGACCATGATGGCAACATCGTACGTGTGAGCTTCAACAAAGGAGTGAACCTGTTCATCGAAGTCTATGCTACGAGGGAACAGTTGAATGCCATCGACAAGGAACTCAGCGAGATATCCTATGTGGACTACATGCCGAAGGAACCTACGATCCTCGTCATGGATGTCAGGATCAAGGATGTGCCTGGCGCATTGTATCCTGTGCTGAAGGTCATAGACAAGTATGATGTCAATATCTCATATCTGAACTCCAAGGCAGAGAGCAGGGACTATCAGAACTTCAACATAGGTATGGAGGTCGAGAGACCCGAGATATCCAAGAAGATCCTTGACGAGGTCGCCACCATCTATCCTTTGGATGTGGTGTCATACAATGGGAATTACCATGATCTCGACATAACCGTCGAATACATCCGCCTTGCGAATTCCATCCAGAGACTCTTCAGTCAGAGCGATGACGTCGTCAAGATGTTCATCGAGGAATCGAAGCAGATCACCGAGGTTATGAAAGAACACGGGCAGGAACCCAAGGAGGTCTTCGACAGTATCAAACAGCTTGCG
Source organism: Candidatus Methanarcanum hacksteinii (assembly GCF_964305265.1). Taxonomy (NCBI): domain Archaea; kingdom Methanobacteriati; phylum Thermoplasmatota; class Thermoplasmata; order Methanomassiliicoccales; genus Candidatus Methanarcanum; species Candidatus Methanarcanum hacksteinii. The sequence continues at coordinate 48,137 of NZ_CAYATA010000001.1, forward strand.
AACTTCATCGCATTCCACAGGGACCTCAACTTCAAACCGAGGTTGACGGAGATCGCTCTCACACCTGAGACGACACTCCATGTAATCGAACCGCCGTGCGGAAGCAACACGTACATCCTCAGGAACAATGACAGCCTCCTGTTCATAGATTCCGGACTCGGCATATTCGCCGATGAGATGATCACGGAACTGAGGGAGATGTTCCCATGCTTCTTCAGCATGGAGAAGATGATGATCGCGACTCACGCTGATGTGGATCATAATGGATTGTTATCCATCATAGAAGGCGCTAAGATCCTCATGACAAAGAAGACCAAGGACATACTGATAGGACACAAGGGCGATGACGGCATCAAGAATGTGTTCGCGGATTGCTTCGGTCGTCTGAGCAGGATAGTCAATGATTATGAGGAACCGAACATTGATTCGATATCGATATTGGGCAAGGATGTCCCCGAATCTCATGACGATCTGTTGTTCATAGACAAATTCAGATTCGGCGATATCGAGTTCGAGGTGTATGAAGGCAATGGCGGCCATATGAAGGGCGAGACCATACTCTACAGCAGAGAACCGAAGATACTCTTCACAGGCGATCTGTACTCCAATCTCGATGATCTTTCACCTGAAAGAGCAGAATTCGAAACAGTCGCACCGTTCCTTCTGAAGAATTCGGATTCGAATCCAGAGTTGCTGAACTCCATCTGTTCGAAGATCAAGGACATCATCGACAAGGATGGGAAGAAGGGCACCATAGTCTGTGGTGGCCATGGTGCCGTGAAAAGACTGTGATCATTCGATCTTGAAAGTCACATCCGATTTAAGGCAGAGGTCACCAACGATCTCTGCCGCCTTTATCACTGCGGAAGGGACCGAACAGGCCACGTGAGGAAGGTATTCTCCTGCCTTAGCGTAGATGCAATTCTCACAGAAGGGTGTCGCGATAGCATCCATGAGTGATATCGAACCGATGTTCTTCCCGAATTCCCTGACATTCGGACATTCGCTCTTGATCTTGAACGTTACATTCATCTCCTCATCCATCGAGGGTTCGATCACGGTTTTGAATCTGCATACGCCTGCGTTGACTGTTATCGTCGTATCTGCCATAGTATCCTAACGGCGTTATTTGCTTGATAAAGATAAATAATATCGCAGTGCCCCTCACTGCGGATTGATCAATCTGTTGAGGATTGCATCCTTGATGAAGCCGTTATACGCATTCATGTCCGGTTTCTTAGCCATTATATCCTCGACAGTGTCCTTGATGTGTGTGAACAGACCCTTGTATATCCTGCACGCAGAACCGCCGGGAGAATCAATCTTACCGTCCGCAAGGGCATCGATGGTACACCCTCCGTTGCAGTATCTGTAGATGTCGCAATCGGAGCATTCATTCCTTCTTTGTATCGAAGGGACGAGAATGTTCCTCATGCCGTCCGAATCGAACAATTCATCGATTGAACTCACTTCATTCACATTCCCGAGACGGAACTCGGGAGGACATGCCTTACCGCAAGGATACACATCGCCATTGGGGTGGACGCATATCCATTTCATCAAACAGGACGAATGCGGACAATCGGAGATGTTCGGAACACCATCCAATGCCGTCATCACGTATGGGTAGAACGGAAGAACGGATATCTTGACCGAAGGGTCGCTGATCCATTCATCGAACACCTCTATGGCATTCTGAACATACACATCTGAATCCAATTCAAGATCGGGATTATCGCATGCTGTACCCGACATTATGATAGGGTTGAATGAGAATGATGCACCCATCCCTTTGAACTTCTCGTATATGGCGGACATATCATTCACATTTCCGCCATGGATGGTGGCACTTATCATGAACATGTGTCCCTTGTTCACCATGAAATCGACCAACTTATCGATCTTCTTGGTATCCATCCCTGGGCGCAATCCTCTTTCGAATCCGCCCTCGTATGATATCCCGATGTTGACCCTGTTACTTCTGCAGAACTCTATCAAGCGTTTGTTCAGCAGAGTACCGTTGGTCTGTATGGTATTGTCGCATCCTTGAGGATAATATCTCTTCTGAACTGAGAATACAGATTTGTAAAAACTCACAGGTGCAAGGAGGGGCTCCCCTCCATGCCATATGAATCTGGATGAATCGAATCCATCCTTGACCAGTTTGACCGTCTTCTCGAACGTGCTGATATCCATTATCTTATCAGAACGGTCACAACTGCGATGGTAGCAATGCCTACAGTCGATATTACAATCCAACGTAGGTTTGACTATGACAGTAACGAATTGCCCCACCATTAGCACATCCTATTGGACTCAGAACGGCCAATAGCAGATCGAACAGCACTGTCCGTCTTGAGATGTGTATGCACAGCAGACAACAAGGACCACGATGATACCGATGAATGATACGAGACATTTGGGTCCACAGCAATCATAACATGCAGGACCGTCCGTATGTGCTTTGGATTCCCATGAATCCTCTTTGCCCGTAGGTCCTTTGTAGTTCATCCTTCCGAATGATTGGATTGACTGTGAATTGTACTCATCAGCCAGGTCTTTATTTGATTTGGAATCAGCTGTCATTCTTTCACCATCACACGATCTAACGTGCTTGAATGGAATGTGATTGTTTGGACAATATATTAAAGTAATGTCCACCGATACTGGCACGATGTTCGGTTATACGATACCCGTCGAAGGCCTCCTCTCCAATGACGACAGAAGGATCTACAGAAGCTACTACTGTGAGACCTGTCATCACCTCAGAGAGGAATATGGGTACATACCGACGTTGACAGTGAATTATGAGATGACCTTCGCGAACCTGTTCTTCAACTCCATACTCGATGAGGGAAAACTGATCGATAACAAGCCTGGAGGTTTCCTGTGCATATTCAGACACAGCGCATCGGATGATGAGTTGATGCATAAGCTCACAGCATACACGATCCTTGTGGCTAAGAACAGCCTTGTGGATGATGTAGCGGATAACAACAACAATCTGAAAGGTAAATTGGGATTGCTAGCGCTCAACCCTGCGATAAGGAATGCATGCAAGGAATTCCCAGAGTATGATCGTGTCATCATGGAAGGTTATGAGGAACTGCGCAGGATAGAAGGGACTGGTGAGAAGGATCCATTCATCATGGGAAAGTATTCGGCCCAATCCATGTTGGATGTCTTCGATCTCATGCTGGGAAATAGGATCGATGATGACATCAGAGAATTATTCAGAGGATTCGGGATATGGGCATACATTATGGATGCTATAGAGGACCTTGACGAAGATCACAAGGAAGGGCAATACAACCCATTCCTTGTCGACAATGATTCATTCCATGACAAGAAACAGTTCATCAGGGACAACATCTTCATGATCGGAGAGATCATGGGCAAGGCCATAAAGGACATACAGGACTCCTATGCCGTCGTTCGCCCACGTCTGAGATTCAATCACAACATAATCGATAACATCATCAATGTCGGACTATCGGCATCCGCTCACAGGATCATCCGCGGAGATAAGATGGATCTCAGCCTCAAGAACATGCTGAATGGAAGGATGAATAGAGGTCTCCCCCCTTCATCGATATGATCGTTTCAATTCGATCCTTCTTCCCTCATCTTCCTGTCGTATTCCTCGAGTTCCTTGTATGCTATCTTACCGACCTTCGTATGCGGTAATTCATCTATGAACTCGAATAACTTCGGAACGGCATATGCTGCGATATATTCCCTGCAGTGAGCTATGAGCTTCTGTTTCAATTCCTCATTGCCCTCGACACCAGGATTGAGGACCACATAGACCTTGACCCTCTGCTGCCTTACCGGATCCGGTACGCCTATCGCACATGATGTCTTGACACCAGGATACTTGTTAACGGCATCCTCGATCTGTGATGGGTATATGTTGTAACCTGAACTGACGATGATCCTCTTGTATCTCTGTTTGAAATAAACGAATCCGTCAGAGTCTATGGAACCCGCATCGCCTGTGTGCAACCATGTCCTTCCGTCGCTGTGCACTCTGAGTGTCTTCGCAGTGAGTTCGGGATCACCTACGTAGCCCATCATGACATTCGGTCCAGACATACAGATCTCTCCCTCCTCGCCATACGGCACCTCCTCTTCCGTTCCGTATTTCACGATCTTGAAGAGAACGTTGGGGAATGGGATGCCTATGCCTCCCTCGTGATACTCGTTGACAGGTGTGATACACGATGCTGTCACACATTCCGTGAGGCCATATCCTTCCCTTATGACTGTCTTACCATTATGCGTAGCGAGGAATTCATTGAATTTCTTCCTTGTGGATTCTGGAAGCGAATCCCCTCCGCAGAATATCCCCTCGAGCGAGGACATATCCGCATCCGCCATGATGTCAAGACCGATCATCTTCTCGAACAATGTCGGAACTCCTGCGATGAAGTTCGGATGTTTCTCCTTGATGAGCTTAGCGTATGATTCTGGAGTGAATGTCGGTACAAGGACGCATTTGCCTCCGAATATGAGAAATGAATGGATACCTACGCCCAATCCGAAACCGTGGAATATCGGCATGACGGAAAGAACGATGTAATCCCTCTTTTTGATCAATTCGGTGGCTTTGTCTGTGCACATGTCCTCTATGAAACATGGGAAGCAGTTGCTTATGGCAAGTGTCCCGTATGACGTGAAATTAAGATTATCGTTCGATATCAGGATACCTTTGGATACGCTGGTGGTACCTCCGCTATACAGGATGCATGCGGGATCCTCCCCTTTGACCTCCACATCCACGTAATCCTCCGTTCTAGCAAGATTGAGGAATTGTTTCCAACCCATCATGTAATCCTTCTTCGGATACTTTGGTACCTTCCTTCCGAGTGTGAGTGAATACCCTATGCTTTTGATGAATGATAACTCATCCTTGATCGATGTGATCACCACCTTCTCGAGCTTTGGCACATCGTCTTTGACTGCGATGAAATTGTTGGTGAACCCATCGAGCGTGAACGCTATCCTGGAACCGGAATTGTTGAGATAATACTCTATCTCCTTCTTAGCTGAGAGCGGATGGATCAATACGCATATCGCACCGCATTTGGAGGATGCGTAGAACAATTGTATGGCCTGGGGACAATTTGGCATACAGACGAGTATCTTATCGCCTTTCTTGACTCCCATCGCCTGAAGACATGCCGCAACATGATCCACCTTCTTGATGAATTCCGCATATGTCGTCTCCTTGTTCTCGAACTCACATGCAATATTGTCTGGCAGCCTCTCGGCAGCCCCCCTCACCAATTCATACGTCGATGTTCTGGGGTAATTGATATCAGGCGTAGTCTTTGAAGAATCATAATATTTGATCCACGGTCTTGGGAAATCGTCCATCCATATCCCTTCGGTCCTGTGCGAGTACATCCATTATTGATAAAAGCGTTACGCCTCAATCGGCCTCTATCATATTGTAAAGAAGATTGATATGATATCACTTGACCCCTGCCAAGAACCAATGAGCAATGTTTTTATTAGACGTTGCTTTCCGCATTTCCGATGGACGCGAACACCGTATCATCCAATGTATCTGTCTTGGACCTTATCTGTAAGGACAAGTATGCAGAGACTAACAATCACAAACGTGCAAGGGACGACTTCAACAAGGAAGCGAAGAATTGGGTCAACACCCGTAACATCAATTCCGAAAGAGCGAAGGAACTCTCCAAGAAGGCCGTAGAGGCCAAGTCCGAACGTGATGTCTGCAACGAGAAGGTACGTGAACTCAAAGCCCTCAGGGATCAGATGCATGCGAAGGCCAATGAACTCAAAGAGAAGGGCGGGGACGAATATGACAATGCCAAATCCGAAGGCAACAGATACCACGATGAGATGGCATCATTCGCTTCAAAGGGTCAGCTTGCACACCAGTTGATGATGCAATGCTATGAAGATGCAGATGTCGCGAGGAAACTCTCCGATATCGCACACAAGAAATCCATCGAATGCAGGGAATCGGCCAATCGCGAACATGAAGCCTTCCTCAACACACTGAAAGAATTGGAAGATCTCAAGAACGATCCGTTCGGTGCTATCGATAGTTTAGAAGACGATGCGTGATGCATCGTCCGAATCCACTTTTCTTCTTATCAGGTCTGGAACATTGCCTGCCGTTCCGAACAATCCGTTCACATACGCCAGGCATCCATCCACACCTTCTATCGACGATATCGAATCCAATGCTTCCGATAACATCTCTGAAGTACCTTCTTTCACAAGATTGCCCAAGGATGTAGCACAACAATCCGCAAGGATGACATCATCGGATATCACTGTACATATCCCGCTGATACCGAATGATACCGAAGGACCTATGTTCCCCGAGGATGAACAAATGCCGAAGATATGATCCCTAGGTTTCACGTCCAATGCGATGTCCTTCATCCTATCATCGCCCGAATAAAGACCGACGGATACATCGCGATCGATCATCATCGCGATGTCTCCGCCATTCTCAACGATGGCGTATGATGCTCCACCCTCGACCATGCGCTCAACGGCATACGATGCGACAGCACCCGCCACACCGGCCATCGGACCTACGCCCGATCTAGATGATGCGACACACATACGTCTTATCAACTCATCATCGATGTTGGAAACAGGATAGGGATCATAGGTTATCTTGAAGAATGGATCGTTCGCAATCTTAGCGAGTATGATATCCCTTGCCTCAAAGATCGCATCCTTGGCGCATTTATGATAGATTTCGTCGGAGATGACCGTTACTGCGGTCTCTCCGACCTCGAAATGTATCGATCTCATAGTTTTAAGGCGACAGCTTTGGTGGAACAGGATGTTATGCAGGCACCGCATGCGACGCATGTGTCCACATCCAAGTGCACCTCATATGTCTCAGGGTCGATGGTGAATGATTTGGTGGGGCAGACCGATACGCATGAACCGCAGTTGAAGCATTTCTCCATATCGCGGTCGATATGCTTCCCCAACTCCTCGATGTATATGTTCGCCTTACCAAGATTGGAGATCGCCGTGTTTATCTGCGACTCCTCCCCTCTCATCTTGATCAACAATATCCCTCCGCTCCCCTCTATCTCGGCACGCAGAACGACAGGTTCTATGCCATATTCGGAAACGAGCTTGTAAACGATGGATTCCTGCAATGCATCCTCATCCGAGAATCTGATCTTGTATTTCTTCTCCATATCGTTCACCCCTTCACAGCAAGACCCTTCACCTTGCCTTTCTTGGGCATCATCCTCACGGGTTGCGTGAGTTCGAATTCCCCTCTCTCGATCCAATCTTTGAGTTCTGAGGCCACCTTCCTTGCACCCCAGTATGATGATAATGAGGATGTCCTGATCTTACGTCCCTCGTACTCTATGGATCCCGATCTGAGCTGTGCATAGCTGTATTGACCGAGAACAGGTCTGTTCTTTGATGTCACGCTGTAGTCGATCATGTTCGTGAAGATCTCCTCATCCGAGATCGATGCACGTTCGACGACCTCGGTGTTGAGCACAGGTATCGGGACACCGACACCTATCGCGATCGATGTACCGTATCCATAGATATCCAATCCGCGGACGTATGTCCTGTCCATCTGTTTCATGTCACCGATCAACGCCAATGTCCTTGCACCTGATACGGGTACGCCGTTCTTCTCTGGTGTCTCCGTATTGAACTGCGTTCCCTGCCATGAAACATAACCCTCTCCCCCTCCGAGGAAGATGTGTGTACCGACACCGATCGTATCGAGATGGGGATCATTGAGCAATGGGGAGAGCTGTCCTGCAGAGCTGTATGTGGCGTTCTTCATCCTCGGGAGGAGCTTGCCCATATAGGTGTGCAAAGTCCTGTCAGATGTGTTAGTGGCGAGATTGTAATTCTGATAACAGTTACGGGGGTTGAACATGTAGCATTCGTTGAGGTCATCGATGGTGATGTAGGTGTTTATGTCCTTCCTGACATAACAATCCGTACCTGGTCCCCATGCACGGAGATGTATCCTCTTACCTGCGATGAGGTCCTCGATGACGTGTCCGCCACCGTATCCTTCGGGATTTGGTGATTTTGAGGTCGACGCGATGTATGTATCCACAGCTGCAAGGCCCCCGTATGCCTCGACATCATTCAGCAGGATGTTCGTCATCCTGATCGGGGGATCTGAATGTCCAAAATTGATGAAAGCGCCCGATGAGCACATCGCACCGAATGTTCCGGTGGTTATGACATCCACTTCCTCTGCGACCTTCTCCGCACCCTTTTGCCTGACGAGATCGACTATCTCCTCGGCGGTGCATACAACTGCTTTTCTTTGACGGATCTTCTCGTTGATCTCCTCATACGTCTTTGCCACAATATCCCCTTCAAATGAGTTTCTTCACATATGCAAGTTCAGCATTCAGAACAGAACCTCCGGCACCTCCCCTAAGGGTATTGTGAGAAAGTGCAAAGATTTTGTAAAATTCATCCTTCTTCCTTATCCTTCCGAGCGTGACAGCCATGCCCTTGGTCCTTCCCGTACCTCCTGCGAAGACATCGAATGCTGGTTGAGGACGGTTCTCCTCCTTCCTGACGATGATCGGGTCTTCCGGTGCTGACGGGAGACCGAGCTTTTGAGGCTCGCCCTTGAAGTTCTCCAATGTTCTTGTGAGTTCATCGATCGATGGTTCCGAATCCATGCTCAAGGTCAACGATTCAAGATGACCATCGACGACAGGCACCCTGACGCAATTCGCATAGACCTTGAAATCAGCGAATTTGAACTGCTTATTCTCGTACTTACCGAGCATCTTAGCGAGTTCCGTCTCCATCTTTTCCTCTTCGCCCTTGATGAATGGTACGACGTTACCGACCGCATCCAATGACGGGACACCGGGATAACCTGCTCCCGATAGGGCTTGGTATGTGGATATGAACACTTGTTTCAGACCATATGCGTCATTCAATGCCGCGAGAGGTGCTGCAATGCCTGTGGATGAACAATTCGCGTTGGTGATGATGAATCCACCGTTATCGTATGTGCTTTGATCCTTGATGGATTCGATGTGCTGTGGGTTCACCTCAGGTATCAATATGGCGACATTCTTGTCCATTCTGTGTGAACCTGCGTTGGTGAACACCCCTATTCCTTTCTCGGCCAATTCCGTCTCGGTAGGGCCTGCGAGATCCGAAGGTATACCGCTGAATGCGATCCTGCAGTTCTTGGATATCTTGTCGAGATCCATGGCCTCGATCCTCCTGTCCAACGTCTCGTCCTTGTAGACGTGATCCCTGACCTTCAGAACATCACCGAGTCTCTTCCCTTCGGACCTCTCCGATGCGTAGAGACCTTCCATCTCGAAATACGGATGATCCTCGAGCATCTCGATGAATCTCTGTCCAATCATTCCAGTTGCACCTAAAACCGCGACCTTGACCTTACTCATTCATCCATCACCAACTGTATCTAATATCGCCGTAAATACATCGCAATAATAAAGTTGTGTTCGGAGCCCTATCGCATTTCACATCGTTGCGATGAGACTGATTGAGCTCGCTCGAAGAAATGATGTTGCCTTTCCTTCGAGATCTTGAGGATCACTTCAGCAATCTGCTTGGCCTCTCCCTCGGAGAGACTGACCTCCTGACAAAGCTCGTGATATCTCTGAACGACCTCTTTCTCCTTCCTCTCGTCCCAATAACTCTGACCGGAGAGTTTCTTGGCCTTTGCCAATTCATCCGCGATTTCCAGACGTGTTGCTATGGACTCGATTATCTGCTGATCCATTTCCTTTATCATGTTCCTGAGTTCGGAAGTCGTAGGCAAGACCGTTCACCTGCAAATATCCCAAACGTGGAAGATATTAAAAGTTGTTTCTGAGAAATCACATTTGGCTCATCGTTAAAAAGAGATAAAGTGGGCCCGAAGGCCCTTATATGCTTCAACAAGCGAAATAGCCGTGTGTCTTCAGCATGCGTTTCTTGATGAAGTGTGCACCGAAGAAGTAGACGCATGCGATGAACGGCATCCAAAGCAGTGACCAAAGCGGTATCTCGATACCGACACCTCCCGCGATGATCTCCCAAAGGGGACCTGTGAACGGAAGCACAGTACCAAGCACGAGCGCGATGATCGTCGTGGCAACGAGTATCTTGGATGACCATGTCTGGAAGAACGGCAGCTTGTTGGTACGAACGATGTGGATCGCCCAAACCTGCATCCAATACTGTTCTATGCACCATAGTGATTGGAACAATATCTCATATGACGTTCCTGACAGATCCACTCTCTGTATGATCGCTTCGCCCATATTGCCTGTGAATCCATCCACGCCGACCACAGTTATTCCTGCGCATACGACGAACGTGAAGAACAGCCACGACATGATATCTGTGATAGGACACATTGGCCCATACCTGAACATCACATTCTTTAGATTGACAGCATCCCATTTACGCGGTTCTCTGACGAATTCATCCTCCACCTTGTCCCATGGGATGACAAGACATGCGAAATCGTTGACCAGGTTGAAGATCAATATCATCATCGCACCCATAGGCGTGAAGTTGAACAGCAATGATGCCAGGATCAATGAGAACATGTATCCGAAGTTGATCGAACCGATCATCTTGACGTACTTGATCGTGTTGACGTAGACCTTCCTTCCTTCGATCACTCCGTCCCTCAGGATACCAAGGTCCTTCTCCAGAAGGATCATGCTTGCCGTATCCTTCGCGATATCCGTTCCTGTATCGACGGAGATGCTCACATCCGCATCCTTCATCGCTATGATATCGTTGATACCATCACCGATGAGTCCTACGGTGTGTCTGTTCTCACGCAATGCCTTGACGACACGTGATTTGTTGTCAGGAGTCAACCTTACGAAGACGTCCGTCTCCTCGACGTGCTCCTTGAGTTCATCGTCCGTCATGCCATCGATCTGAGGTCCGACCATCATCTTCTCTGTGGAGATACCTATCTGATCCGCGATGTAGCGTGTGACGAATTCGTTGTCACCGGTCAGGACCTTGGTCTTTATACCGTAATCCCTGAGGTCGATGACCGCGGTCTTAGCACTCTCCTTGACGGGATCGGTGAACACTACGAAACCGATGAAGATCAGATCGCATTCGTCCTCCACGGTAACGACTTTGCCGTTGGGAACATATTTGTACGCGATACCGAGGACGCGCATGCCCTTCTCACTGTACCATTCGACAAGGCCCATGATGTCATTCTTGACCTTGTTGTCGAGGACCTGTATGTTCCTCTCCCCATCCAGATATCCTGTGGAGATGGAGAGTATCTCGGGTGTTGCACCCTTCGTTATCACGAGGTTGATGTCCTCATCCTGTTTGACGACGACTGTGGCCCTTCTCCTGAAGAAATCGAACGGTACATCTGCGACATACGGATATTGTTCGAGCTCCTCGACGAATCCGCATTCCTCTGCATACTCATCGATCGCCCAATCGATCTGATTGGTGGATGATTTCAGATTCCTGCTGTTGAGAGCGGTGAACACTTCGACCATGTGACTACTGTTACCGTGAATATCATTACAATCCTTCACGGAGATCCTGTTCTCGGTGAGTGTTCCGGTCTTATCGGAACATAGAACATCCATCGCACCTAGGTTCTGGATGGATGTGACGTCCTTGACGATGACCTTCTTCTTGGACATGTCGATGGAACCCTTCGCGAGATTGGTGGAAACGATGGTCGCCAACATCTCGGGCATGAGTCCGATTGCCAATGTGACCGCGAACAATGCGGCGGTCTTGAAGACGTCTACGAGATCCTCTCCGTTCATCAGACCTTTCGCGATCATGATGATAATCACCGGAGGCACCATGTAGACCATGAGTTTGACAAGGACCTTCGTGATCTGCTTGGATCCTTTGTCGTATGTCGTCTTGGCCTTGTCCCTGGTGATCTTCTCTGTCATCGAACCGAAAATCGTATCATCACCGACAGCGACGACGATGGCCTCTGCGGAACCGCTGATGACGTTAGAACCCATGAATGCGAGATTCGAGCATCCGAGAAGGCTGTCGAAATCCGCCAACGGTTCATCGGTCTTCGTCACCCCACCGGATTCGCCGGTGAGTGCAGACTGATCGACCTTCAGATGATTCGATTTTATTATTCTGACATCGGCAGGTATCATATCGCCGGCATCAAGAATGATTATGTCTCCGACGACAAGATCGGCGGAGTCGACCTCGATCTCCACATCCTCACGACGGAGGGTGATGATCGTAGTAACCATGCTCACAAGTTTAGCGGCAGCATTACTACTGCGGGTCTCTTGGATGAAGGTCATAGCACCACTCACGAAAATGAGAGTGGTCAAAATAATGAGATAGGTGTAATCGATCTCTTCGCCGCCTATGATTGCACATACCGGCCAAAGAATATCGATAGCTGTTAAAGCGATAATAAAGACGTTAACGAATGCGTGATAGAGTCTTTTTAGAACCACGTGTTTGTTATGATTGGTAACGACATTGTCCCCGAATTTGATACGGGATGTGGTCACTTCTTCGTTATAATGCCCCTCGGGTCTGCTATCTAGTCCTTTCATCACAGTCTCTGCGTCAGATGACACAGCGAACTTCATTCTAATATCCGGGTCAACTAAACCATTTACCACGAATCAACGGTAAGGTGTTTTACGTTTAAAGTTAGTCCTTGCCATCCACATCCGATATATGCTGGCTGGCACACCTTGCCTGTCTCAATTGGAACAAAACTGTTCCATATGGGTCGCATACAATAATGTACATATATGTACACTTGAATACTATATCATGGACATATCCTTATCCGAATTCGACGGGTTCCCGTCTCAGAAGAATGTTGCGACCGTCATGCTCAAACAAGGACTATCCGTGAATGATGGGAAGGTGTACTGCGGTGACATCGAGATATCGGACTCATCCCTCGGACGTGCGGCGAAGGTGGATAGGCGCGTCGTCAGAGCGACCGTGGAGAAGATAGAATCCTCGCCCAACCTGCTCCCAATATTCTCCAAGCTCAAATGCATGGCATTGTTATCCGATGTCGCCCCCGACATAGGATGCAGTGTCATAGAGATCATCCCGGAGGATGCATCGGAACCAGGGATATTGGCTGACATCACGCAGGTGATATTCATCGCAGGGATATCCATAAGACAGGCTGTGGTCGATGACAGAGGGAATAAGAACGAGGCACGTCTGATCGCTGTATTGGACGGTCAGCTTCCGCCGGTCTACATCCCGAGGTTGAGGTCCTGTCGCGGAGTCAAGAGTGTCATATTGAGATGATCACTCCGACCCTTTGTACTCGATGGCCGCATCCACGAGTCCAAGATGTAATGGCGACGGCCTCATCGGACGTGATTTGAACTCGGGATGGAACTGCGATGCCATGAAGAACGGATGCCCTTCCAACTGACCGACCTCCATCGTATCCCCATTCTCCGAACGTCCTACGAATCTCCAACCTGCACTCTCCAATTGGTCCACGTATCCGTTATTGACCTCGTATCTGTGCCTATGCCTCTCGGATATCCTTTCCGAACCATACAACCCGTATGCCTTGGAATCCTTATCCAGGATCACGTTCTGAGCACCTAACCTCATAGTGGCACCCATGTCGTCCACGCCTTCCTGTTCATGCATCAGGCAGATCACGGGATCCTGTGTGTCTTTATCGAATTCGGTACTGTTCGCATCCTTCAGCCCAAGGACATGCCTTGCGATCTCGATCGTTGCGATCTGGAAACCGAGACATACGCCCAGGAACGGGATTTTGTTCTCACGTGCATAGCGCGTAGCCTCGATCTTCCCTTCGATACCCCTGTTCCCGAACCCACCCGGGATCAGGACACCATGAACATCCGATAACAGGGAAGCGGGACCCTCGCTCAATAAAGAATCGGAATCGATGAATCTCACATTGACCTTGCACTTCCTCTCGGAACCTGCATGCGTCAACGCTTCGATGTGAGATAGATATGAATCCGCCAATGATGTGTATTTTCCAACGACAGCGATGGTCACTTCCCTCACGGGGGACAATATGTTGGAGAGGAACGATTCCCATTTTGTCATATCCCTCTTGCCTGTCATAGGCATCAGTTTCATCCTATCGATTATGATATCGGCAACGCCTTGTCTCTCGAGATTCAACGGCACCTCGTATATCGAACGGGCATCTGGGGTGGAGATAACGGCACTCTCATCCACATCGCAGAACATGGCGATCTTCGCTCTCGCTGCCTCGCATATGGGTTGCGAACAACGTCCGATTATGATGTCGGGGCGTATCCCTATGGCCATCAGCTCCTTTACGGAATGCTGCGTAGGTTTGGTCTTCTCCTCACCTACGGAACCCATGATCGGGATCAATGTCGTATGTACGAACATGACGTTCTCGGTCCTTCCAAGATCCCTTCCGAGCTGTCTTGCAGCTTCGAGGAACGGCATGGATTCCATGTCTCCGACCGTACCACCCAATTCCACGATAGTGACATCCGCACCGCTCTCCCTCGCGATGGATGTTATCCTCCTCTTGATCTCATCTGTGATGTGAGGTATTATCTGCACCGTCTTCCCAAGGTAGTTCCCGTGCCTCTCGTTCTCGATGACCGACCTGTACACCTTACCTGTGGTGATGTTATGGTCGCTGTTCAGATCGATGTCCAAGAATCTCTCATAATTACCGAGATCGAGATCCACCTCTCCCCCATCATTGAGAACGAACACCTCACCATGCTCATATGGATTCATCGTACCTGCATCTATGTTGAGATACGGATCGATCTTGATCATCGATACGTTAAGACCACGTGCCTTCAGCAAACGTCCGATCGACGATGCTGTTATCCCCTTTCCGAGACCGGAAATCACTCCGCCGCTGACGAAAATCAACTTCATATAATCAACGGGATTTGTACAACACATTGATTATAGATAAACTATTTGATTAGACAATTGTCTATGATATCAAAAATAATCAAGACACATCTAACATATATGATGTCGTCTTGAAATATATGAAAAGAAAGAGTGAGGGAGGAGTACCTCCCTAAAAGGGTTCATTGGAACGTGTGGTATTCACGCATCGACTTCACGGTCAGATCCTTTCCTCTGAGGACCTTTATCGCAGCGACGGCCATCTTAACACCGTTAGCAGTGGTGAGGAAAGGCATCTCCAATTCAACAGCGAGACGTCTGAGCTGATATCCGTCCCTTATGGCACCGGATTTGTTCGAGGGTGTGTTTATGATCATATTGATCATTCCGCTCCTCATGTACTCCGTAGCCTGAGGTTTGTACTTCTCGGATAATGTGAACACTGTGGTCGTCTGTATACCGTTCTTCCTGAGGAATGTCGATGTTCCCTTCGTAGCGTAGATGTTGAATCCCATCTCATAGAGATCTCTAACACAATTCAGCACCTTCGGCTTATCACCGTCATTCACGGTGACGTACACTCCGCCCTCCATAGGGAGATTCGTACCTGACGCGATCTCCGCTTTGTAACATGCTATGTCAAGATCCTCATCGATACCCATGACCTCTCCTGTGGATTTCATCTCAGGCGTGAGGATTGAATCGACTCCAGGCAGCTTGAGGAATGGGAATACGGATTCCTTGATCGCATAATGATCTATCGCCCTGTATTCCATGGTCAGACCGAGTTCCTTCAACGTCTTGCCCAACATGATCTGCGTACCGATCTTGGCAAGAGGGATCCCTGTCGCTTTGGATATGAACGGTACCGTACGTGATGCCCTCGGGTTGACCTCGATCATCCATACCTGCTCGTCCTTGACCGCCAATTGGAGATTCATCATACCCTTTATGTTGAGCGCCAAAGCGACTCTCTTTGAGATGTCGATGACCTCCTCGGTGATCTTCTTGGATAATGTGATCGGAGGCAACACCATGGTAGCATCCCCTGAGTGGACACCCGCATACTCTATGTGCTCCATTATCCCGCCGACGTAGACATCGGTCCCATCGGATACGACATCCACATCCAACTCTATGGCCTCTGTAAGATACTTGTCGATGAGTACCGGATGATTCCTGGATACGCGAACAGCTGTATCGATGTATGTCTTCAGTTCCTCCGTCGAATAGAGGATCTCCATGCCACGTCCTCCAAGGACGTATGATGGCCTTATGAGCACAGGATAACCGATCCTCTCGGCGATCTCCTTAGCTTCCTCGAATGAGTATCCTGTACCTGAATCCGGCTGTCTGATGCCGAGTTCGTTCATCAATGCCGAGAATCTCCTCCTGTCCTCAGCCACATCCATCATATCGGGCGTGGTACCGAGGACCTTCGTCTTGGTACCGGCCAATGCCTTCTCAAGATCCATCGCGAGGTTTATACTGGTCTGACCTCCGAATTGGACTATGACACCGTCCGCTTCCTCCCTCTCGATGACGTTCAGTACGTCCTCCAAAGTGAGAGGCTCGAAATACAGCCTGTCGGAGATATCGAAATCGGTGGATACCGTCTCTGGATTGTTGTTTATGATCACAGCATCCACGCCTGCATCCTGCAAAGCCATAACACTGTGCACGCAACAATAATCGAACTCGATACCCTGTCCTATACGGATCGGTCCGCCACCGATGATTATCACGCATTTCTTGCTCTTATCGCGTGTAGATTCGCATGAGTTACCGTAAGTTGAATAGAAATATGGTGTCTTGGCTTCGAACTCCGCCGCACATGTATCTACCATCTTGTAGACAGGTAAGATCCCTTCCTTCTGCCTCATCTCACGTACATCGAACTCCTCCATGTTGGAGAACGATGCGATGACCGAATCCGGAAATCCCATCCTTTTGGCCTTCCTCAACAACACTGGTGTGAGCTTCTCGGTCTTTATCAGATTCTCCATATCGATTATGTTCTTGATCTTCAATGTGAAGAAATTATCCCATTGGGCCAACTCGGAGATCTGCTCCGGATCATGGCCTCTCCTGAGGGCCTCCGCTATCGCGAACAGACGTCTGTCGGTAGCATGTCTGAGCTCCTCCTCTATCTCATCCTCGGTCATATCCGGCGAGTTGAGGTATGAGGAACCGATCTCCAATGACCTCACTCCCTTGAGAAGTGCCTCCTCGAAATTCCTTCCGATGGACATCACCTCTCCGGTGGATTTCATCTGTGTGCCGAGATGCCTGTCCACGGTACGGAACTTATCGAACGGCCATCTGGGGATCTTGACGACCACATAGTCTATGGCGGGTTCGAATGCCGCGAATGTCGTTCCGGTGACCCTGTTAGGTATCTCGTCCAATGTGTAACCCAATGCGATCTTGGCAGAGACACGCGCTATCGGATAGCCTGTCGCCTTCGATGCCAATGCGGATGACCTTGAGACACGGGGGTTGACCTCTATCAGACGATAATCGCTGTTCTTAGGGTTGAAAGCGAACTGTACATTGCATCCGCCTTCGATACCCAATTCACGAATGACCTTGATCGCTGAATTCCTCAGTTTCTGGTGATCCTCATCAGAGATGGTAAGGATGGGTGCGCACACGATACTCTCGCCTGTGTGTATTCCCATCGCATCCAGATTCTCCATGGTACAGATGATGATGCAGTTGTCCTTGCTGTCCCTCATCACCTCATATTCGTATTCCTTCCATCCGAGAACGGATTCCTCGATCAATACCTGATGGATACGCGAATACGAGAGTCCGCGGGCGCATATATCCCTAAGTTCCTTCTCGTCGTATGCGATACCTCCTCCGGTACCTCCCAATGTGAATGCGGGACGGATCAGAACAGGGTATGATCCTATGTATTCCACAGCCTTCAGTGCCTCTTCGATGGAATTGACACTCATGCTCTTAGGAACAGGCTCACCTATCTTCTCCATAGCCTCTTTGAACAGCTCACGGTCCTCCGACCTCGCTATAGCTTCGGGCTGTGTACCGAGCAATGTGACGCCGTGTTTCTCCAAGACCCCTTTATCCGCAAGCTCAGAACAGATGTTCAATGCGGTCTGTCCGCCCATACCTGCGAGGATACCGTCCACGCCTTCCTTGACTATGATCTTCTCTATTACATCCGCTTGTAAAGGCTCCACATAGACACTGTCGGCCATATCCACATCCGTTTGGATCGTTGCAGGATTGGAGTTGACGAGGACGGTCTTGTAACCCTCCTCCCTGACGGACTTACATGCCTGTGAACCTGAGAAATCGAATTCGGCAGCCTGTCCTATGACTATCGGTCCAGAACCGATGACCATGATCTTCTTGTAATCCTTCTTCACAATCTCCCCTCCTGGACCATCTTCTTGAATTTATCAAATAGGAATGTAGTATCATTCGGACCAGGTGCCGCCTCGGGATGGTATTGGCATGTGAATATCGGAAGGTCCCTGTGTCTCACACCCTCGACCGTACCATCATTCACGTTCACCTGATCGACTATGAGTCCGGTACCATCCAGGCTATGATCGTCAACGACATATCCGTGGTTCTGCGATGTAATGAACACTTTGCCCTCATATTTCACAGGTTGATTGGTTCCCCTATGACCGAATTTCATCTTGTATGTGCTACCACCCATCGCCAGACCGATGAGTTGGCTTCCGAAGCATATCCCTGTCATGGGCATCAAGGAGGAAAGTTCTTTGACTGTTCTGACCGTGGTGTCCCTCAATGCGGGATGAGCGGGATCTCCCGGACCATTCGTTATCATGATGCCTTTGACACCTGAATCCACGATGACCTGCGAAGGCGTATCATATGGGAATATCTCGATGTCGAATCTTTGGGACAAATGATCGATGATACCTCTCTTCGTACCGCAATCGATGACACCGATCCTCAATCCTTTCCCGTTATCGATGCTTATGGTGCTTTTTACAGATACCTGATCGACGAGATTCTCACACATGGGGGAATCCATCGTCCTCAAATTCTTCAGCGTCTCCTCTATCTTGCTCGCATCGTTGATGATCGCACCCTTGAATGCTCCCTGTTCACGTATCTTGACAACGAGTTCCCTCGTGTCTATGCCTGTTATCGCAGGTATCTTGTGAGCCTTGAGGTAATCCCCGAACGGTTCCCCTCCATAGACCATGGACGGATGCTCACAATATTCCGAGACCACGACACCGCGCACATGGACATCATCGGATTGTTCGAATTCCTTCCTCACGCCATAATTCCCTATCAAAGGATATGTGAAGACTAGGATCTCCCCGCGGAACGAAGGATCTGTTACGTCCTCCTGATAACCGCACATACCTGTGGTAAAAACGACCTCACCGTAAGCGGATGAATCGTAACCGAACGATTCACCCTCCATAACGGTTCCGTCCTCGAGAAGCAAGTAACTGGTTGCCATCGATATAATGATGGATGATGGGTATTTAATAACAACTTAATCAATCCGTCATCATATTAACATCTATTACGCAAATAGAACATTTATTCATTCAATAATATAAATATTGAACATTTGTGATATATTCTGTACACTTTTGAATTGGAAACACATCTGCACAAAATACAATAATGACAGAGGGCATCACCGTCGCATGCGCATACTCGGCCAGAATCCTGCGGACAACAGCATAAGCATCCGTCTTGAGACGGATGATGACAGTTGGCACCTCTATAACGTAGTGGAGGTAGGGGATCTGGTGACCGCTTCCACGACCAGAAGGGAAGAGAAATCTGCAGATAAGATCAACAACGAACGTATGGAGAAGAAGAGGATGACGCTCAGCGTACGCGTCGAGAAGATCGAATTCTCCGAGGACGACATGAGGATCAAGCTCCTAGGTACCATAGAGAAGGGACCTCAGGACATAGGACAACATCACACGCTCATGATCGAGGTCGGAGACAACCTGAGCATCTCCAAGAAGAGATGGAAGGAAGCTCAGACCGAGAGGCTCCAACGTGCCGTTGCGGATACGACCAAACCGCGTATCGTCTTCGTGTCATTGGATCAGGATGATGCTACGATCGCGGTGATGAGACAATATGGTCTGAAGGAGATCGCGACCATCCGTTCATCAAGAAGCGGAAAACAATACGAGACCAAGGATACCGGCGATTATCACGGCGAGATAATATCCAAACTAAAACCCATGATAGAGAAGGATATGCCCTTGGTATTGCTCGGACCTGGATTCGAGAAGGAACTCCTCGCGGATGACGGTAAACAGAGGGAACCATCTCTCTTCTCGAAGGTATTCGTCTATCACACGGGTCAATCAGGCATGCAAGGTATCAATGAACTATTGAAGAAGGGGCTCGGCTCCAACCTCCTCAGGGAATCCAGGATGGGTATCGAGATGGAGGCTGTCGAGAAGCTCATGAGCGAGATAGGGAAGGATGGTCTCGCCACATATGGTACCGATGAGGTCAGGAATGCTGCATTGGCCGGTGCTGTGGAGACATTGCTCATAGTCGATTCCAAATTACGTGGCGGGGATTATGATGATATGATCAGATCCACGGAGACGCAGAAAGGAAACGTCATCGTTGTATCCGAACAACACGATGCCGGAAAGGAATTGATGTCACTCGGTGGTTTCGCAGCATTGTTGCGTTACAGATTGGCTTGATTCGTGCCATACCATTCGTCGTAGAATTCCTTCAGGAATCCCTCCATGAAGGAATGGCGATGCTCCGCGACCCTCTTCGCTGTCTCAGTGTTCATCATATCCTTGAGAAGCAACAGTTTCTCGTAGAAGTGATTGATCGTAGTGCCATCGTTGGAATAGTACTCGCTCTCGGACATACCTTCCTTATGATGTTCTTTCGGATCGTACATCGCCCTGCCCGCTTTTCCGCCGTATGCGAATGCTCTCCCTATCCCGATAGCGCCTATCGCATCCAACCTGTCCGCATCCTGAACGATCATCCCTTCCAATGTATCCGGGGCGGTCGTATCCTTTCCCTTGAATGAGACTTGGGATATGACATGGATCACCGCATCCTGCATATCTTCACTAATGCCATGATCGACCATTATCGACCTTGCGTTGGAATAGTTCTCTGTAGCGAAGAGTTTCCTGTCATCGGCATCATGTAACAATGACGCCAATCTTATGATATCGATGTCACCGCCCTCGGTGGCTTGGATCGTAACTGCGGAATCATGTACCCTCTTGGTATGGTGGATATCGTGACCGCTGCTGTCATTCACGAACAACGACGCCACATCATCCATTATCGAATGATACACATCCTCACTCAACATGATCGGAACACCTCTTGAGTATGTATGGAACGAATGCTACTGCCATGACCATCACCATAGCTGCGGATATCGATGATACGATGATAGGCATGAGATAACCTATCGCGAATATCGATGCCATGATCACAACGGATATGATGCATGCACATGCGCCTTTCCTTGTGAATCCTGATGGTATGTGTCCTACATATCTATGCTCCACCATCGAACCCAATGCAACTCCCAACAATGCACCGACCATCACGGCTTGACTCCTGCTGATGGTATCAACGATGGAGATGCATATGATCGTTGCAATGGCGAACATCACATACATCATCTGAACAGCATAGAACGTACGGTCATCCCGCTCTGATATCCTCGACAGATACAGATTGGCGATTATCATCACTATCCCGATGGTCACTCCCACAATTACATCCAATGGGGTGTGAACACCGAGATACAATCTTGAGAACACGATCGATGATATGAATACGATGATCCCGATACGAAGATAACGATTACCCGTCAACGATAACATCTGCCCATATCCTGATACGGATACGGTGGAATGCCCACTGGGGAACGAATATCCCTTCGCACCCTCCATCGCCGTCTCACTCGGATGGATGTTATTGTCTATCACCCATGGTCTTGGTTCCTTCACGACGCATTTCACGATATTCGTCAGACAGATCGCTGTCAACATCGTCGTCAAGATCAGTCTCCCATCGTCCTTGTCGATGAACCAAAGATGGATGAAGGCTACGATCAGTATCGGAAGCTCGTATACGAGAGGATTCGATACGGTCTCGAAGAATATATCCACTATAGCTGGAGCATCCAGACGGATGTTCTGCAGTTGCAACAGGATGTCGATACCGGTCCACATCGAAGGATGGTTATGCATCACACATGATAATCATTATCGATTGCTTCGCTGGACATATGTAACCATTTATAAACAGTGTTGACATCCCGTCCATCGGTAATATGGCGATCATTGCTGTAACATATGATAATGGGGAGGTCTTCCAACATTTCGGGAAGACCGAGATGTTCAAGCTGTATGAGATCGTTGATGGTAAGGTTGTCTCCGAGAGGGTCATCGACAACGGTGGCTTCGGTCACGGCTCCCTTGCGGGATATTTGAAGGATCTCAACGTCTCCGCATTGATCTGCGGAGGTATCGGCGCAGGTGCGATCAACATGCTCGCATCACAGGGTATCAAAGTGTTCTCAGGTGCAAGCGGATCAGCGGATTCTGCGATCGATGCGTACATCAACGGAAAGATGTCCGATTCGAACAGATGCACATGCGATCACCACGAGGGCGCTCACGAGTGTTCATGCGGTAAACACTGAAGAAGGGTTACCCCTTCTTCTCTTCTTTAGCTATGGAGACGTCCACCTTCTTCCTTTGACGTCCTCCGGTCTTCTTCAATTTACCTTGACTTATCGCCCACTCGTAATTCTGCATCTCGGGAGGGGATATCAGGACACGGTCCCCTTTACCATATTTCCTTCCCGTAGACCAATTGGTGAATGATGACAATACACGATACTCATCCGCATCCATGACGATCTCCCTGACGTTAGGGCGTCCCTTCATGGCAGAATACGTTCCGGGGAATACTTTGATATGCTTGTCCTTGACCTCTATGACCTTGGTACAGACTGTATCCAGGAAGTACCTGTCATGTGTTACTGTTATCAACGTTCCGCCATATTCGTTCAATGCGGATTCGACAGCATGTCTCGCAGGGATGTCAAGATAGTTCGTCGGTTCATCCAATATCAAGAGATTTGTCTCCTGAAGCAATATCAAGGACATGGCCACCCTGGCGCGTTCTCCTCCGGAAAGTGTCCTCATAGGCCTATCCACCTGATCCCCGACCAAGAGCATCCTTCCGAGGATCGCTCTCGCCTCTCCGCGTCTCTCCTTGCCTATGACCTGTAATATCTGTTCCTCTGCGGTCAATTCGAGATCCAATCTCTCCTGATTCTGTGCATAATATCCTATCTTCGCACCAGGCGCCACCCATAGCTCTCCCTTGGATGGTATCTTCCCCAGCAATGCCTTGATCAATGTACTCTTTCCTTGACCGTTGGAGCCGAATATGCCGATCCTCTCGCCTTTCTGTATGTCAAGATCTATGTTCTCCAGGATCGTCCTCCCTCCGAGTTCGACGGAAAGGCCTTTCGTCGTCAGAACGTTCTTTCCGGATTTGTGAGCTGTCTGTATCCTGACGGTTATCTCCCTTGTCTCCTCAGGTTTCTCCTTCTCCTCGATCCTGTCGATCATCCTCTGTCTGGTCTTATGCATTGCCATGAACCATTGATCCTTGTGCAATTCATCGGCGATCTGTTGTTGGACCTTCTTCTGGATGGTGTATCTGCGATACTCTTTCTCCATCCTCTCCATGTCCAACTGTTTCTTCATTATGAAATCGGAATAGTTCCCTTTGTACTCCCTGGTCTTGCGATTCGCTATCTCTGTGACCCTGGTGACCACCTTGTCGAGGAAATATCTATCATGACTGACGACCAATATCGAACAGTGGGATTCCAATATGAAATCCTCAAGAAGTTCTACAGTCTCGATATCAAGATGTGATGTGGGCTCATCCATGAACAGGATGTCGCACCCCTCAGCCTGAACGAAGATACGGGAAAGCATGACCTTCGTCCTCTCCCCTCCGGACAATGAGGACATCTCCCTGTCGACGATATCCCATGAGAGGCCGACCTTCCTCAAGGAACGTCTTTGATTATCCTCGTTCTCCGAATCCGATTTGGATAATTCCTGCTCTAGATCCGCATATTCTGTTGTGAGAGCGTTCCAATCCAGGTCCCCTCCTTCGGACATCAGATCATCAATCTCCTGCATCCTTCTACGAAGGTGTTCGACATGACCGTATGGACGCCCGAGTACCTCACGTACAGTAGCTGATGATGAATCCGCGAACTGCTCCAGATAGCCGATGCGATGGGTGTTGCGTATCAACTCCCCGGTATCACATCTCTCCAATCCGAGGAGGATCTTCATGAATGTGCTCTTACCAGCACCGTTTATGCCGATCAGACCTATGGCATCCCCTTCATTTATCTGCAGATCTGCACGGTCGAGGACCTTCACCTCGCCGAATGATTTGGTTATCGCCTCAGCTCTGAGAAGCATACGGGAACATACTGC
Organism: Candidatus Methanarcanum hacksteinii; assembly: GCF_964305265.1. NCBI lineage: Archaea > Methanobacteriati > Thermoplasmatota > Thermoplasmata > Methanomassiliicoccales > Candidatus Methanarcanum > Candidatus Methanarcanum hacksteinii. The sequence continues at coordinate 72,556 of NZ_CAYATA010000001.1, forward strand.
TCCTCTAATAAATGATATATGTATAGAATGAGGACAAGGGGGGATCCCCTTGTCGATGTTGAATCAGTTTTTCTTGGCAGCTGCGATGGAAGCGTCCACGTATCCCTGCCAAACGGTCTCGAGATCCGGCCTCTGCATGGTCTCCATGATATAGTCGGCGAACTCGTTTCCGGTGGCACCTGTGTCCCTTCCGGTCATGACGAGCTTCTTCTCGAACTGTGTACAGACGTCGAGGGCCATGTTCAGTTTCTTGGCCTTCTCGATCTCTCCGATGTGCTCCATCATCATCGCAACTGCTTTGATCATCGAGCATGGATCTGCATACTGTGCACGTCCCTCCGTGACCATCCTTGGTGCGGAACCGTGGATGGCTTCGAACATCGCATACCTCTTTCCGAGATTCGCCGATCCGGCTGTACCTACTCCGCCCTGTATCTGTGCGGCCTCATCCGTGATGATGTCACCGTAGAGGTTGGGGAGGACGAATACCTTGAAGTCGCTCCTCCTTGCAGGGTCGATGAGCTTGGCCGTCGTGATGTCGATGAACCAATCATCCCATTTCACATCAGGGTAATCCTTGGCGACATTCTCTGCGATCGTGAGGAACTTACCATCGGTCGTCTTGATGATGTTTGCCTTCGTGACGAGTGAGACGTAATTCTTCCCCGTCTTCTTCGCATGTTCGAATCCTGCCCTTATGATCCTCTCCGTACCCTGTGTCGTAGCGACGCAGAAGTCCATCGCGAGATCGTCTGTAACATTAACACCATCGGATCCGAGTGCGTAGCTTCCCTCGGTGTTCTCCCTGTAGAACACCCAATCGATACCGAGTTCCGGAACGGATACGGGCCTTACGTTAGCGAACAGATCCAACTGTTTCCTCATCGCAACGTTGGCTGATTCGATGTTCGGCCATGGATCGCCTTTCTTCGGTGTCGTCGTAGGGCCTTTGAGGATCACATGACATTTCTTCAATTCCTCGAGCGTATCATCTGGGATGGCTTTCATTACCTCGACACGTCTCTCGATGGTCAGACCATCGATCTGTCTGATCTCCGCCTTACCTGCCTTTATCTTATCGGCAAGGAGGAATTCCATGACTCTCTGCGCAGATGCACAGATGTAAGGTCCGATACCGTCACCACCGCAAACACCGATAATGAGCTTGTCCAATTTGGAGTAGTCGATCCAGTCTCCTTCTCCCTTGAGCACATCGACCCTCTCGAGCTGTCTCCTGAGGAGCTCTCCGAATCTCTCCTGGGCCACTTTGATTGCCTGTTCGTCGACCATGATATACCTATCGGATGGATAAGTAAGATAGTATTAAAGCAAAACGATTGAATCGACTTCGGACACGATTACATTTATATCTAGCCCATGATACGACGGATATGGATGATGAGGTCCGTCTGAACAAATACATCGCCGATTCCGGATATTGCTCCCGCCGTGAGGCCGATCGTCTGATAGAATCTGGGAAGGTCACCGTCAACGGACGTGTAGCAGAGATGGGCGAGAGGGTCACATCGAAGGACAAGGTCATCATCGATGGCAAGAGGATAGTACGTGATGAGGAGACGATCCTACTGATATTCAACAAACCTCCAGGCATCACATGCACCACGGCCGAGGACGATGAGACGAATGTCGTGAAGTATCTGAACTATCCTAAACGCATCTACCCCATCGGAAGATTGGACAAATATTCCGAAGGACTTCTTCTGATGACAAATAAAGGCGAACTCGTCAACGGGATAATGAGGTCAAGATACGGCCATGAGAAGGAATACGTCGTAACTGTGGACAGACCTGTTACGGATGAACTCCTTAGAAGACTGACGAATGGTATCCAACTGAGCGAGGATGAATACGCGAAACCATGCTTCGCCGAGAAGACCGCACGCAACAAGTTCAGGATGATCATAACACAGGGCCTCAACAGACAGATCAGAAGGATGTGCGAGAAGGTCGGTTGCCGTGTCACCAAACTGAAACGCGTACGCATAATCGATATAGAATTAGGCGACCTTCCGGTCGGCGAGTATCGTAAGGCTACGCCGAAGGAATTGAAGAGCGTCCTCTCCAGGATCGATGATTAGACACGTTCTGCCCCAACATAACGACACTGGATGTCGAGCACAATAATTCTAAAATAGTATCGCCTATTAGTGAATATATCCGATAGGAGTTGCCTCAATGAAGATAGGATTCGATAACGACCTTTACCTCAAGACACAATCTGAACACATCAAGGAACGTATCGAAAAATTCGGTGGCAAACTGTACTTAGAATTCGGCGGCAAGCTGTTCGATGACTATCATGCATCTAGAGTGTTGCCTGGATTCCATCCTGACAGTAAGATCTCGATGTTGATGCAGTTGAAGGATCAGGCAGAGGCGATCGTTTGCATCAACTCCAATGATATCGAGAAGAACAAGATCCGCGGGGACCTCGGCATAACTTATGATCTGGAGGTCATGAGGTTGATAGATTCCTTCGAGAACAGAGGGATCAAGGTACGTGGCGTAGTATTGACGATGTATGCCGAACAGCGTGCCGCCAAGATCTTCGAACAGAGATTGGTGGATCAAGGCATGGATGTCTATCATCACTATAAGATCGAAGGATATCCTGCGAACATACCGCTGATCGTCAGTGAAGCTGGATACGGCAAGAATGAATTCGTAAAGACCAGCAAACCCTTGGTCATCGTGACAGCACCTGGCCCTGGCAGCGGCAAGATGGCCGTATGTCTTTCACAATTGTATCATGAGAATAAGAACGGCATCAAGGCAGGGTATGCTAAATTCGAAACGTTCCCGATATGGAACCTCCCGCTCATGCATCCTGTCAATATCGCCTACGAAGCCGCGACAGCGGACCTTGATGACAAGAACATGATCGATCCATTCCACCTTACGGCATATGGAGAGACCGCTGTCAATTACAACAGAGATATAGAGGTGTTCCCTGTGCTGAACGAGATGCTCAATCAGATCATGGGCATATCACCATACAAATCACCTACGGACATGGGCGTCAATATGGTGGGACGTTGCATCGTCGATGATGCTGTGGTGAGGAAAGCGGCCGAAGAGGAGATCATACGCCGTTATCTCAACGCACAACGCGAGAGGAGACAAGGCAACGGAAGCGACAGGATCGTGACGAAGATTGATCTCCTCATGAAACAACTCGACATCAGAGAGGATGATCGCAAGGTCGTATCTGCGGTCAGGAAGAAAATGTCCTCCGTCGATGTGCCCGTAGCTGCGATAGAGCTCAGTGATGGCACGATAGTCACCGGTAAGGCCGGGGATCTCCTTGGAGCATCGCCCGCGATGATACTCAACGCCCTGAAGGTCATAGCTGACATACCTGATGATGTACATCTGATAGCACCTGAATTCGTAGAACCCGTACGTAAGCTCAAGGAGATCATGGGGGAGAAGAATGTGACGCTCACGATCAATGACGTTCTTATCGCATTATCCATCTACGCAGGGAAGGATGAGAATGCGAGAAGGGCCTTGGAACAGTTGTCTAACCTCAAAGGATGCGAGGTACACCTATCCATAATACCGAACAGCGTCAATGAGGCCACATACAGAAGGCTCGGTGTGAACCTCACCTGCGAACCGAGATACGAGACCAGTTGTATGTATCACAGGAACTGAACGCTCCTGCGCAACATCATTCTCTAATTTTGACAAAATGCATGGCGGACGAGGGGGGATTCGAACCCCCGGCTTACAGCTTAGGAGGCTGTCGCCATATCCAAGCTAGGCCACTCGTCCGTATGGAACCGTGTATAAGAGGGTTAGATAAAAAGGTTTGGAGAAGAGGAGTGTGTTCACTCCTCTGTCTTCTCTTTCTTCGCTGCAGGCTTCTTCTTTTTCTTGTCTGCAACATCTGTCGCGGGTGCCTTGGACCAGACCTCGACGAGCTTGATCGTGTCGACACCGAAGGACTCCCTCATGTCGCTTACGATCTTGAATTTCATCATAGGCCATTCCTGGCTGAATTTGACGATATCGGGGAGAAGAATCGAGACCTCGTTGTCTCCGAACTCGAATGAGAATCCGTCAGATGTTCCGAAGGCCATCTCAACGATCGCCTTTGCCTTCTCTTCCTGGTCCTTGATGACCTCGGTCACTGTGAACTCATACCTGAGATCCTTTCCTGCAAGGGGGTTGTTGAAATCGACCTTGACACGTCCTGCGCCTGCAGAAACGATGACACCCGTCTTGTTTCCGAATTTGACCTCGAGACCGGGGATAGGGTTGATCTCCTGTTTGTAGAACTCTCTGATGGGGTAAACCTCAACGAGCTTGGGGTCCCTTGCGCCTGCTGCGTCCTTGGACTCGATCTCGATGGAGACTTCCTTTCCGATCGAGGCTTTCGTAATTGCTTCATCGAGTGCTTTGAAGACCTTTCCGGATCCAACGATGTATGCCATGGGTGCGTACTTGTATTTCTCGTTGTAGAATCCTGCATCCTTTGCTTTGGACTCTGATGTCGTGTCGTAAAGTCTGTCGATGTCTGCGATGTAAGCGTTGTAATCAATGCGAACGATGTCGCCCTTGTTGAATGCCATTTGATTCACCTTTCACAGCGATGCTGCTATAGTCCCGTGTTATCATTTGGACCATATAAATATTTAGGTGATTTTTCATCAAGTGAATATAAATATTTCCATACACCTATAGAAAGTTTTATAAATTGATTATATAGAACCTGGTGCCATAGAATAAAAAGAGAATGGCAAAGATTAAAAAGGGGACTGCTATACACGGACTGCTAATGCCACCTTTGCATAGCCCGGTAGTGCGGCTGACTTGTAATCAGCAGGTCGGGGATTCGAATTCCTCAGGTGGCTCCACTTTTCCCATTTAAAGACCTTAGTGTTGTTTTCTAAAACAGCAGAGAAATATCAGGCTGTGACGACAGCATGATGTGGCCTTCCCGGATAGGGCAGGTCAACCGATCGGAGAAGAGATGGAGAAAGGAAACGAAGTTCCAGAAAGGAGTGTCCTGACTAGTCGGAACAAAGGACTGTAATTACCCGCTCAAAATGTCAAGGGTGCGGGATGTGCGTTTACATGTAAATTTACATTAATTGTAAACAATTTCTATAAGTATCGGATTAAATTATCTATAAGTGTCGGATTAAATTATCTACAAGTATCGGATTATATTTATAATTGCGATTCTATTCGAAAACATGGATGAAGAATCGTTCTCATACAGGCCGCGTATTGTGGATTCCGCTCTGAAAAGGAAACTCAGAGGAAAAGGAGCGGTATTGATCGAAGGTCCCAAATGGTGCGGCAAGACCACCACCGCGGAACAGGTCTCCAAGAGCACCCTGTCCGTGGACGATCCGAGTACCGTCAATACCAACAAGATTCTTTCAGAGATAGACCCTGAGAGATTGCTTACAGGGGATCATCCGAGACTCTTGGACGAGTGGCAGGTCGCTCCCAAATTATGGGATGCCGTAAGGCACCATGTGGATCGTCACAAAGGACATGGTCAATTCATCCTGACAGGTTCATCTGTACCTGCCGACATATCCGAGACCATCCATTCCGGGACCGGGAGGTTCGGTTGGCTCGTCATGCGCCCCATGTCCCTTTACGAATCCGGGGATTCCACAGGCGATGTGAGTCTCGCATCCTTATTCGAATCCCAACCAATCTCAGGTTGTTCCAATCTGGATCTCGATAGGCTCACATTCCTCATCTGCAGGGGCGGATGGCCTGAATCAGTGGATATGGATGATGATGTGGCATTGGATCAGGCGTTCGACTACATCGATGCGGTCATCAGGAATGACATGTCACGTGTGGATAACATCAGAAGAGATCCGCAGAAGGTCAGGATGCTGCTGCGTTCCTATGCAAGGAATCAGGGCACTCAGATCTCCCAGGCATCCATCTCCGCCGACATATCCTCCAACGATACAGAAGGTGTCTCAGAGGAGACCGTTTCAGAGTACCTGCAGGCACTCAGAAAACTGTATGTGATCGAGGACATGAAGGCATGGAATCCCAATCTGCGTTCGAAGACTGCGATAAGGACATCCGATACCAGATATTTCGTGGATCCTTCACTGGCTGCCGCATCGCTCAGAATCGGTCCGCAGGACCTCATCAACAATTTGAATACAACAGGATTCTTCTTCGAAGCGCTTGCAGTAAGGGACCTCAGGGTGTACGCGGAATCACTGGATGGGGATGTGTACCACTACAAGGACAACCTTGATAACGAATGCGATGTCGTCATCCACCTGAGGGACGGGAGATATGCACTTCTCGAAGTGAAGCTCGGTGGCGAGAGGCTGATCGATGAGGGCGTGAGGACACTGAAGGACGTTCTCAGAAGGATAGACACCGACAAGATGGGGAAACCTGCTTTCATGGCGATCATTACCGGTACGGAACGTTATGCATACAGGCGCGACGATGGGATCATCATCCTTCCATTGGGGGCCTTGAAGAACTGAACCTGCTACATTATCGGTTTTCCTTCAGGATATTTGACGCGGTAACTAGACGATATTCGTATTTATTTAAAAATGGAATAAGACAAATGTACATCGAATACAAAATAATTGAAGAAAAAGAAGATATTTTAAGAGATTTAAGGCTCTTGATGAACCTTGTAATCAGCAGGTCGGGGATTCGAATTCCTCAGGTGGCTCCATCCCTTCTTTGATTTGACTTCGTAACAATGACGTTGTTCTGATGATCGGTGGCATCTGTCATCCGTGACTTACGTTACTAAAGGAGATAACGAACATGGTAAATAACGCCTTGATGATGTGGTGTCGTCCCAATCAGGGGGCACGACAGAGGGATGTGGCTCCTAAGCGACCTAACTCTGTCAATAATGATTCACAACCTTCACTCCAATCTGCCTTTTGATGTTGTTAATTTCACACTATGATGTTGGCCTCTTGAAAGTTCTCGTAAAGTTTTCGTAAAATTATTTCTCAGTCGAGTAAGGACGATGTATGACAAGACTTTCTGCCCGCACCTTCATTATTAGCGCGCCTTCTCCCCTAAAGCAGAGAAATGAAGCTTCCTTTTTGATGTATCTTTATAAATCATTGGCGGCTCTAACAATTTAGATTAAAGCAGTGGCCCAAGTGTTAACATCGATCGACCGTAAAATAATGGTTAGAAAATAAGAATCGATACGGTAAAAAACGGTTAATTATACCGAAATCATACGGTAAAAAACGGTTAATATATAAATACAAAACCAATGTACCATTTCATGAAGAGGTTGATCTACGAAGAATTAGTCGATTGGAAGAATGATGCCAATCACAAACCCCTCATACTCGATGGTGTACGTCAATGCGGAAAGACCTATCTTCTAAAGCAATTCGGTTCTAAAGAATTCAAGAATTGCGTCTATTGCAATTTCGAAGAGTCCCCTGAACTGAATGAATTATTCGACAGCAACATGGAACCGTCCAAGATAATACGCGACATCGAATTACTGAAGAGCGTAAGGATAGTCGCGGGAGATACTCTGCTCATACTGGATGAGATCCAAGAATGCGAACCTGCGATCACCTCTTTGAAATATTTCCATGAGCACATGCCAGAACTACATGTGGCGTGTGCCGGTTCCTTTCTTGGGATAATGAAATCCAAAGCATCCTTCCCAGTCGGCAAAATAGATACCAAACACATGTTCCCTATGAATTTCTGCGAATACCTCATGGCCGAAGGAGAAAAATCCTTGGCCGAATTCATTCAATCGGATCCAGATCCCGATGAGATATCCAAACCGGTCCATGAGACCCTACTGAGATTGATGAGAGACTACTGCATAGTCGGAGGGATGCCGGAGATCGTTCAAACATGGATATCGCATCACGACATCAACAAGGTGGATTCTCTGCAAAAGGAACTGCTCCAAAACTACGAGAGGGATTTCGCAAAGCACGGAGGAAACATGGTAGAGATGCTCACATCCATATGGACATCCCTTCCTTCATTCCTTTCAAGAGAGAACCGTAAGTTCATCTTCAAAGATCTCAAAAAAGACGGAAGGTCTGAGGATTTCAGGGGCCCTGTCCAATGGTTGACCAATGCCCATCTAATCTACAAAGTGAATCATATAAAGAGACATGCGTATCCGCCATCGACTGAACAGGACGATACACAATACAAACTCTACATGTGCGACATAGGTCTTTTGAGAGCCATGGCAGGCCATCCTGCAGGAGTGATGATCACAGAGAACGACGATACACACCTGTACAAGGGAGGTATGTATGAGAATCTGACAGTATGCGAGCTGATGTCGGCTGGTGCAGAAAACCTGTATTACTGGAAAGATGGAAAGTATGAGGTGGATCTCATATCGGCCATCGACGGCAGATCAGTCCCTATAGAGGTCAAATCAGGCACTAATTTCTCCATGGAATCCCTCAACAGATATCAGAACAAATATGGAATAACATGGGGAGTCGTAGTCTCAAAAAGTGTGCCTAAGAGGACTGATAGCAGGGCCCTCATCCCTTTCTATCTCGTTGAGAACATCCAAAGAAAGAAGACCACACATACGAATGATGATTACATCAACACGTCAGGGATGCCGTATGAGTTCATGTTCAACAAGGATGATTGGATCGAGGACAAGGATGGTTTCGAACTCATCATCCCTATGAAGAAACACCATAGAGGATCGACGCCGAAATGCAGTATTCAGAGAAAGAAAGGAGATGCATGGGCGGACATAGACGCTGCTATCTCCGTGAAGGATAATGGTGACGTCATCATCAGCGCCAATAAGAGATTCGATGGAGGGGCCATCATCAGACTTTGATCATATTGATACGATCTCGATGACATCGTATTTTCAAAACAAAAGAATATGATCCTATTCATCAAGAGCATCCTTGCCCTCGATGTATCCCTCTATGAGGCCATGCTCCAACATCATCCCTTTGTAATCGAATTCCGGTCCGCATTCATCGATCAGCATCATGTTCGAATATCCGCTTGAACTCCCTCTGATCCTTGCCTTTGCGAAGAGTTTCTTTGCTTTCCTCACATCCTTATCGACATAGAAACCACAGAGATACATCAAACCCAATCCGTTCATCCCTTTCGCAGACCCGCCATCGGATGCTTTCTTGAGATAATGGAACGCTTTCCTATGATCATACGGCACGTTCACGCCCATGAGATATTCGTTACCCACGGAGAAGTAACCGTCCGGTATGCCCACATCCCCGCATTTCTCGAATAATACTAGAGCAAGACCTATGTCCTTCTCGATGCCTTCGCCGAAAAAATACATATTGGCCAAATATGGGATCGCATCCCTCTCCCCGCCATTGTATGCGATGATCACATGCTCGGCATATTCCTTCATATGAAGCTTCTCCCCAGTCGCATACAGGAACTCGGCGAACAACAGATGACACTCGGGAGTATCATTCTCCTTCAAGAATTCTCTGAATAACGCCACATCCCCTAGTCTGTTCGGATCGAATTTGGAGAGTACGTATTTCTCTAGCTTCATCGATTCCGTATAGAAAGTGGCCGATAAAAGATTACCTTCTACCAACATTATGCCAGAAATCCATTACAATCACCTTCATTCTATGTCGTTGATTCGGGAAGCATTCTGTACCGTTTTATAATTAAAATGATATGCCGACAACGGGATGCATATGAACGAAAAGGTTCTGGAAGAACTCATTGAGTTCAGGGATAGGCTTAGGAAAGAGACACCGACAGAGAGCGGAAGGACCGCCACCATCTGTACGGATAAGGCATTGCAGAGCATCGCATCCAATATGCCGAGGTCATTGGATGAGATGAGGAACCTTGACAACGTCAGTAAAGAGTTCGTGGAAAAATATGGTAAGCAGTTCTTACAAGTGGTGAAGAGGAACATCGTCTCGAACGATGATTCTCAGAAAGGCTACCAGATGACTGACAACCAAGCATCCGTCTTGAAGGAATTGGAGAAGAATCTTGTCGACATCAACAGGAGGAACAAGCTCCTCTATCTTGCCAAATCCCAGGCCAAATACTCCCAGGATCTGTTCAGCAAGGACTATGACATCAGGGATCTCATCTTCGGAAAGAAAGGTCAGATCACCATATGTTCCCACACCACCAGGGATTCCAAGAGATACACCGCATTCTCAAGCATCCTCAGGGAAGCTAATCGTGATATACGTGAGAAAGGAAGGAACGATCTCTACATAGGATATCCATTCGTCAAAGGAAGGCTCCAGGGGGAAGGATTCGAGATAAGGGCCCCGTTAGCGCTCATACCGGTGAAGGCAGAGAAGACACCTGAGCACATCACGCTCCGCATCGATGAGGACAGGAGCACATTGTTCAACAACACACTGATACTCGCATACCATAAGCACAACAACATCAGGAAGGTGCTTCCAGATCCTGAGTTCGAGGATTATGATCGGCTCAATTTCCTCTCATCAATAATCAAACATTACGCCGACGAGGGGATCATGATACGCACTAAGAACGGCGACATGGATGTGGTCCCGTTCAAGGATTACAAAGCAGGCGAGTTCCCGAGATATGAGATCGGTGAGCTCAACCTCGAGGTCGCATCCGTTTTGGGTAAATTCACGATACAGACCAGCTCCATACACAAGGACTACGATCAGATGCTCGAATCCAACGAGATAAACGATCTTCTCAACAACCTCATCGATGCGTATGAGGTCGATGCATATGATGACACGTTCTACGGCGATAAGGAGGTCAAGAACGACAGGAGTCAAGGGGATGTGTCCGAGAGGGACATGGTCTACATCAATGACCTCAACGGATCGCAGGAGATGGTCCTCGAGACGATAGACAGGACCAAGGAATTGGTCATACAAGGACCTCCGGGAACCGGTAAATCACAGACCATAGCGAGTCTGATCGTCGATTCCGTCAATAAGGGAAAGACAGTCATGATGGTGTCCGAGAAGAAGACCGCGTTGGATGTCGTCTATTCACGTCTTGGGATCCTGTCCAAATACGCCATACAGATAGATGACATCGGCGACAAGGAGAGCTTCTACAAACAGATCGATGATCTCATCAACATCCGCTATACGCCACAGCAATGTTCGGAGATAGATGTCATCTCCGCGGAGATAGATGCGGAGATAGGACGCCTCAATGATGTCGCACGCACATTCTTCACGCCGAACGAGTTCGGGATAGAGCCCTATCAATTGTATCATTGCAACGACAAGATACCGACATACGACAACCGTCAGTATGAGGTGTACAAGACACTCTCGCAATTCGACGGCATCACGAGGATGAGGTACAACGATCTCAAAGGTTCATACGACCTGTTCTGCAGCCAATACTCCACGGATAATCTGTGCAGATACAAATCATACATAGAGAATTGCCCCATACTGCCGTCATTCGATAAGGGTTTGAAGAACTTCGACCTCCGCTCGATGACTGAAGACATGGAACGCGTGAGCGATGACATCGAGAAATGGAAGAACAAATTCTTCCTCTCGAGGATCTTTAGCAAAGGTTCCGTGAACAAAGAGGTCCGCGAGTTCGTGGACAGATACATGCCGAACGGCAACAGCAAGGAACTCACCGGTCAGATAATGCAGAGAGGATTCGGTGACGTAAGGTATGGTATCGACAACTACGAGGACTTCATAAGAACGAATGCCGTCTACGAAGGGATCAATGATGCTCAGAGAGATTATCTTGATGTACTCTCTGTCGTGAGGGCATCGTACCCAGAAGGCAACATCGCCAATCAACTCCTCTATTCGCAGTTGATAAATTGGCACATAGAGGAATTCAAGAAGAACAACGTACAGGTGTTCAACACCATCGATGATTTCAACAACATCATCAGAAGGATACAGGAACTCACCACCAAGAAGAAGGAACTCTCCATAAAGAGAACGGATTGTCTGTTGTACGGAGAACTCTCCACATACATGAACGATGTCGAGAAGAAAGGATGCAAGGAACTCCGTCGCAGGGTCGAGAGCAAACGCAAGAAGAGCGTGAATCTCTTCGTTAAGATGTTCTCCGCCCAACTCTTCAAAGGCATCAAGATTTGGCTCATGACACCTGAGGTGGTGTCCGAGATCATCCCGTTCGAGAGAGGAAGGTTCGACCTCCTCATATTCGACGAGGCATCGCAGATGTACAGGGAGAAAGGATTGCCGGCGATATATCGTGCGAAGAAGGTCGTCATCGCAGGTGATGATAAACAGCTCCGTCCATCCAGCATAGGCAAGGGAAGGTTCGATCCGTCATCCGATGACGAGGATGATGATCAGGACGCGGCCATAGAGGAGACCAGTCTCCTGGATCTTGCCAAATCGAAGTACACGCCTGTGCTCCTCGATTATCACTATCGTTCAAGATATGAGGAGCTCATCAACTTCTCCAACTACGCATTCTACAGAGCAAGACTCTACGTCTCGCCCAATGTGGCCGAACCGGATGAGCCTCCGATAAAGATGCACATCGTCAACGGTATCTGGGCCGATAGATGCAATGTCAAGGAAGCCAAGAAGGTCGTAGAGCTCATCAAGGAATTCTTCGAAAGGAGAAGGAACAACGAGACCTTGGGAGTCATAACGTTCAACATCAACCAACGTGACCTGATCGAGAGGATGATCGAGGAGGAATGCAACAAGGACCGTGCGTTCTGTGCGAGATATGAACAGGAATCCACCCGTAAAGAGAATGGAGAGGATGTCGGATTATTCATCAGGAGTATCGAGAACGTACAGGGAGATGAACGTGATGAGATCATATTCTCCGTCGCATATGCGAAGGATTCCGATGGGCGCTTCAGACGTCTCTTCGGTATGCTCAGTCAGGAGGGAGGAGAGAACCGTCTCAATGTCGCCATAACCCGTGCGAAGAAGAAGATTCAGATCGTAACGTCGATGAAACCATCTGAATTCGACGTCAGCGGCATAACATCCAAAGGGCCGTTCTTCCTCAAGAAGTATCTTGAGTATTCATACGACATCAGCAACGGGGATAAAGAAGCGGCCAAGAGAGTGCTTTACTCATTCCATGACGATCAGGATTCAGGCAGTTCCGTAAGATTCGACAGCGAGTTCGAAGAACAGGTCTATGACGCTTTGAAGGATAGAGGATTGGACGTCGACACTCAGATCGGTGTCGGAGGATACAGCATCGATCTCGCCGTGAAGAAGAATGGAAGATATCTCCTCGGCATAGAATGCGACGGAAAATTGTATCACTCATCCAATTCAGCTCGTGAGAGGGATTTCCACAGACAGAAGTATCTTGAATCGAGAGGATGGAGGATCCACAGGATATGGAGCCCCAATTGGTGGAATGACAAAGAGAAGGAATTGGACAAGATCGTGTCCATCGTGCAATCATTGTCGTGATGATACCATAGAAGGAGAAGCGGGCGTCCTATGACGCCTCATCTCCTCCTCTTATCGTTCTTCTTCTTGTTGAAAGGTTTATGACCGAATGATTTCTTCCTGTAGCCATCATCCGTGAAGATGGATTCGAATGTCTCCATGTCTCCTTTCTTTTCATAATGGTCATGGACGAAATCCTTGACAGTATCCTTGTCACATACCTTCCTGAGCCACTTCACTGATGGTAAGGTGTCGTTACCTTCCATCTCCAGCTCGAAATAGAGTCTTGCTGCCTCCATGTCAGCCCCACTATCATGTAAAGCATAGATCATGGCCTTGGAACGGTACCTCTTGTCATGCATCCTGTTGATCAACTCATTCCTGCATTCGGTGTATCCGTTCCTTGCATTGACCCTATACCAATCCATCTCCTTCTCGACATCCCGCTCACCGAGTCTTGAACCGACCTTCAGTATGAGGGATCTATCACTCTGACAGAACTTCTCGAGATACATCGTATCATCGAACCCGTCGAAATAAAGAGAGAGCAGACCGTCGAGGTCCATCCTTGCAAGATACACCTCTGCGACCGACCTTTTGATGTCTGGTCTGTACATCAATGGGGTCAGTTCCTCCAATGCCTCGTCCGAACCTGCTTTGGCAGCCTTTACCATCTGAGGGATCCAATCCTCCTTCTTCGCCTGAAGGTTCTTCGCCCTGAGGAACAATCCGAACGGGGTGTCCTTGATGTTCAAGTGATATTCCTCGGAAATGATCAATTCCTTGAATTGAGGATATTTCTCCTTCAGCCATTCCATCTCCGTACCTTTGGACCTGTTGTCCATGTATTCGAGGAAGAATGCAGCCTCAGGGAAACGTGATGATAATCTCTCCAGATCCTTGACTGCGGACTGGTTTCCTTTCATCGCATGTGCGAAACTCGTATGGACGGATTGTCTCGATCTCTTATTGTCCTCGAAACGCTGGAGATTCTCTGCGGATCTCACAGAATCCTTCTTCCTCTTCAGTAACTTTAGACCGTCGATGACCTTGGGATCGCTGTCATCGCAATCGCTTGCGAAGACGTCTATGATGGGATCCTCTCCATCGACCTCCTCCAAACGTATCTTACAGTAGATGGCATGCTTGTTGCCATCAGAGTATCTTGAATCGAAGAATGAACGGTCATACGTATTGTCAAGGGTGAAACAGAGATAGTCATACTCGACCAACGCATCCTCCGAACATCTGTCCGCGATAGCAGCCCTTTTCTCAACGAATCCGCTCTTTCCGATGTTACGCAACATCGACAGAGCATTGTTCTCGCAACCCTTACTCATGAGAACCGCGCCATGGAGGTACATGATCATAGCGAGGTCGTCCTTTCCATTCGCTTGGCAATCCACGCCTCTGAAAAGGAGCTTCTGCGGGTCCGAAGGCAGTTTGAATCTCCTGTCTTCCTGCGGATCGCGCTCATCCCTCTGCCTCGTAGACCTGTCATCCGAGGAAGCACGTCCGAATGACCTAGAGCGTCTATCCTCTCTATCATATGATGGCCTTCCGGATCCGCGCCTATCTCCGTCACGTGACCTGTATCCTCTATCGCCATCCGAACGCCCTCTGCTATGTGACCTATCGTCACGGCGACCGTCGTCCCTTCTGCGACCTCCAAAATCCCTGTTACGAGGTCTGAAATCCTTGCGACCATCGGATTCAGAGTTGTTATCATCCCTCTCGCGCGGCCTGAATCCCCTGCGACCGTCCCTATCGTTGCGATCGCGACCCATTCCGGGACCATGACCTCTGTCATGACCACGCTCTCTCCTATCGTTCCCATCGGAATCGTCCCTCCTCACTCTGTTGCGGTAAGGTCTGTCTCTAGGTTTGTGATCGTAGTCTCTTCTTTCATCGGTCATGGGATTTATCTCTTAACGGTTCCATGGTGATTTGATATTAAAGGTATCGTCACCATCGGCCTTACGGGACTCAGGATTATATCCAAAATAGACATTCCTTCAATCATGACCATCCTCTCTGATAAGGACATAACCGAAAGCATAATGACCGGCAACATAGGCATCTCGAACTTCATCGAGAAGAATCTCACACCGAACGGATATGATCTCACCATATCGGAGATAAAGATCAATGGTTCCGAGGAGATCCATAAGGAGGGTGTCGTGAGGATACCTGGAAGGACCATGGCATTCGTATCCACCAACGAGAGGGTCAGGATGCCTGATGACATCTGCGGACAGTTATGGATGAGGACCACCTGGATGAGGAAAGGTCTCATAGGCGTGTTCGGTAAGATCGATGCAGGTTATGAGGGAACGCTCACATTCGGTTGTTACAACACGAACGACCATGATGTAGAATATCCGATAGGCGAGAGATTCTGTCAGATAGTCTTCGAACAGATGGCATCCCCGAGTGCGAAGAGTTATGAGAAGAGGAGCGGGCACTATCAGGGTTCCACAGGGATCGTATTGGATCCGATCAAGAAACAATGATATCCATCGTCCCGTCGTAAAGGGCGGGACGATCATCTTCTTTTCAGATCTATCACATAAACGCTGGCTGAAGGAGAGTACGTTTTCAGTTCCTTCAATTCGGATATCTCGCAGTGAAGTCCTCTCTTTCCCATATCGTCGATCAGACCTTTGCAGAACTTCTCTATCTCAGCACGTTCGAGTATCTTGTGCATATGGACGGTCCCGCCAACCTTCGTCTTGGATAGGGCATCCGGTAAGAAATCCTGTGCTATCTGAGGGAGGTTCATTATCACCCTGTCAGCATCGGGAAGGTCCTTGATGACCTCTCTTGCATCCCCTTCCAATGGAACGATGTTATCGAAATGATTCAATCCTGCATTGATCTTAGCATATTCCACCGCATCATGATTCAGATCTATCGCATACACGACTTTAGGATGTGCATGTCTGCAGATCGTCAACGGGAAAGGAGCGACACCAGCGAACATGTCGATTATTGTCTCTCCATCTTTGACCAATGAGGCTACACGTTCCCTTTCTGTGGCCAATCTCGGATTGTAATAGACCTTCGCAGGATCTGTCATCATCACCACTCCGGACTCGCGATGTTTCGTCTCCGAAGGCCCGACACCGGCGATCAATTCCAGATCCCTGACACGTAATTCCCCTTTCACACCACCGTCCAAGAGGACACAACGGGTATTGGATGATGTTCTAAGCAATGCATCGCCGATCTCATGCTTCAAGGGCAGCAATTCATCGACCAATTTTACAACCAGGACATCGCCGATGTTGTCATATGAATTAGGAAGGATATCCCTGACATCCTCTGGAAGATAGAGTCTGTAATCCGTTATCTTATGGTCTATATGCTCCAATTCAGCGTCACAGACGGCATAATCCTCGAATGAATCCGCAAGGATAGGGATCAACAGATCGTTACCATCACTGCGTATCCTGTGATCATGGTCCAATGCACCTTGGTCCTTCAATCTCATCCTGACGGCATTGCCATCTACCTTCGGAACACGGATACATCTGACCATATTTACTCGATGATACTGACTAGTAGATAAATATATTTCATGGCCCTGGCATTGTGCCAGGCCTGATTTTAACATAGATGTATATATAATTGTACCACGATAGTGCCCGTAGGTTCCAATGTCTAAAGGGGTTCTGCTCATCGGATATGGCTCGGATAAGCCGTACAACCACGATGCTTTGATATCGAATGCTGATAAGCTCAGGAAATCAGGGTTCAACACATATATCGCATTCATCGGTGCAGAGGAACCTACGATCAGATCATCGATGAAACTCATGTCCGAGGATGGCGTCGATGAGGTCGTCGTCATACCATTCATGATGTCATCTGGTGAGATGACATTCAGTTACATCCCGAGACAGCTCGGATTGGATGATGACAGATACAAGGACTATAACGTCAAAGGGATGATCATACACTACGTCAGGCCTGTTGGCGAGAGTCCGGATATCGTCAATATCATCGAGAAACACGTCAGATCCGTGACCGATATCGACAACAACACGGGAATAATGCTCATAACCCATGGTTCTCAGATGAAATACAGCGCACAGATGGCCCAAAGGAACGTTGATGAACTCACGAAGAGAGGATACAAGAATGTGTTCACGGCATTCCTCGATCACAACGAACCGTCCATCGGCGACTGCGCCAGATTCCTCATGGGCATCGGTATTGACAAGATCATCGCAGTACCGCTCATCATTTCCACGGGATCTCATGTGGACCGCAACATACCTAGGTATCTCGGATTGCCTGAGAATACAAGATGCGGGACATCCATCCTGTTCGGCAATGAGATCGACGTCTACATCACAGGCGCGATCGGTGTCGATGACGAGTTCAGCGATCTCCTTGAAAGCATCATAGAAGAATCGATATCGAAGTCCTGATGCCGACATACATTTTTTTACTACAGTATGCATCGACGATGCGATGACATCCGAATTGATCTTTGTTGGACTCGGTCTCAGCGGTACTGACGGTATGACCGTGAAAGCATTCGAAGCATTGAAAACATGCGATAGGATCTATGCTGAATTCTACACATCGTTCCTGATCGGAACTAGCATCGAGGATCTTGAGAAGGCTTTGGGCAAGAAGATCAAGGTCCTTTACAGAGGTCAGGTCGAGGAAGGAGAGGATGTGATCAATAATGCTATGGCGATGCGTGTCGGATTCATCACAGCAGGCGACACCATGGCCGCCACGACACACGTCGATCTCAGGATTCAAGCCAAGGACCTCGGCATACCTGTCAAGATCTACCACGGCATATCGATATTCTCCGCATGTCCCTCATCCACTGGTCTTCAACCATACAAGTTCGGAAGGACGGTCACACTGCCATTCATGGATGACGGATATCAACCGCAGTCACCATATGATCATATCTGCGAGAACAAGGAGAGGGGGCTCCATACGATGATCCTCCTCGACATACACGCGGATGAGATGAGATACATGACCGCCCACCAGGCGCTCGAATGGCTTATCGAGGGCGAGAAGAAATGGCAGAGAGGGCTCATCAAGGACGACACGCTCATGGTCGTCGCTTCCCAGGTCGGATCACCGAATGAGAAGATCACAGCAGGATATGTGAAGGATCTGTTGGAGATGGATCTCGGAGAACCGTTATTCACCCTGATACTGCCAGGCAACCTCCACTTCATGGAACAATATGCGTTGGTCTACTTCGGTGGAGCACCGGAAGAGATAATCACCGACGATTGATGCCCTTCATTATTTATACTGCGAAGTATGATGAACGATTACCTGACTGACGAAGGGGTGCGATCTATGAACACCATGTGTACGGTCAGGCATACAGCGATCCTAATACCGATTTGGGAACTTGCGGGAGCTTGCGATGTGACATCGTAGCAATGACCGGGAGACAACGTAGGATCCGAAACATACTCCCTGCGTAAGTCAGTGTCCGGAGGTCGCCGTCATCGGCGTAACGATGATAGGATGTGTTAGCGCAGGGGGACAATCATCCCCCATACGCTATTTCAGATGTGCATCCTGAACTTCTCGAGCAATCTTTTCGATGTCTCTCCTCCGGGGAATCTGTCCATCATCTCCCTGATGTACGCGTTGTCGATTTCGTACCCGAAGCACTTCCTTCCCTCTGACAGACGAAGCCATTCTCCGTAGACGACATAATCCAACAGGGAATCTGGGATCTCATCCGCATCGAAATACGATGATATGACGATCACATTCATCAGGGATGATGAATAACCGCATTTCCTCATGAACTCGTTCATCGTCCATGACATGTACGGTCTCGGTTCCTCGTCCACAAGGCCCATAGCGATCAGTCTGTCGAACGATTCGTCCAGATTCTTGCTGTTACCTTCCGTCGTCCTCGTAAGGTTCCTGCACCTGGAGATGTAGATCGGCTGTTTCTCCTCAATGAAATCATGTGACAAGGCCCATTTCGAAAGTGCGTCTGAGTACGGAACGGTCTTGTTCTCCATCTTGGAGAAGATGGATTCCGCAAGGCTCGCGATCAGATCCGGATGTGCTCCTTTGATGTAATCTGACACCTCGAAATCCGCCCAATCCCTGTTCGCTACCCTTGTCCAACGGACCTTGAAATCCCTCAGTGCGACGTAACGCGCCCTCGTTATCCCGTATCCGTGTCTCTTGCCGGCCTCCTCGAAGACCTCCCTCAATTCCTTTTCTGATTGGCTACTCATTTGTTCGCCTCCAGAACATGATTTCACGTCAGGATTGATTTAAACCGCAGATTACAATTAATATATGAGCTGAGAATCGACACTAAACACCGTTAACTTTAATAGAAAAACCATCGATATATGGAATATGTGCGGGGAACCTATGAGTGATAGAGAGATTGCGGACAAGATCCTCAAATCGATGGAAGAGTTGTATGGATTCGTCCCGTTGGTATGCGAGGTCATGTCGGAGAGACCCGATCTGTTCATCCCCTCATCCAATCTATCCAGAGCACTCTTCGAAGGCGAAGGGCGCAAGATGGATAGGAAGACTGCATACCTCTGTGCCGTTGCTGCCGCATCGGCCGTCGGAGGGGAGCACTGCATAAAGGTGCAGGGCGAACATGCGAAGGATGCAGGGGCGACCAAGGAAGAGATGTTGGAGGCCATGACGATAGGTGCCTTGATGGCCATGACGAGATCGGAATCGATAGCTTTCCGCAAATACAAGGAACTATTCGAGGATGAGTGATTATTTTATATATAACGCTAAAAATAAAGGAACAGTGATAAAATGGTGACGATAACGGCCGATGCTGAGAAGTTCATCACAGACCTTCTCGCAAAGAACAACAAGACAGGATACGGCATAAAGATCTACCTCGCAGGTATGGCCTGCTCAGGTCCACAGTTCGGTATGTCATTCCAAGAGAAAGCGGCTGAGGGAGAGGAGATCCTCAAACAGAACGGTTTCGATTTCTTCTGCGATGCAGAGACGAAAGAGGCACTCGACCCCTGTGTGATCGAATTCGTGGATGACCCCAACTTCGGCACAGGACTCACGATACGCGACCCCAACGCAAAGGGTTGCGCCTCATGTGGCGGCGGATGCCACTAAATCCATAACCTAGGGTGTGTCCGCATGACACACCCTGGCCGTCATATCAACAATCGGCCAACCCCCCAGTTGTATTATATACAATATTACTTTTGAAAGAAATATGTCATTCCTATCTCACAGATATATCGCTCCAGACATGATAGAGGAGCGTACATATCAGAGGAACATTGCGAATGACTGTTTGAAAGAGAATACGCTTGTCATCATACCGACAGGTTTGGGAAAGACGATAATAGCTATGATCGTTGCAGCCCACATCCTTGAGAAGGGGAAGAAGGTGTTGATACTTGCACCCACCAAACCCCTTGTGGAGCAACACTACTCAACATACTCCCAATTCATGAATGATGTCAAGATAGGTACGATGAATGGTCTCATGGCGCCTGAGAAAAGGGCCAAGATCATCGAAGGGAACAATCTCATCGTATGTACGCCGCAAGTAGTGGACAACGACCTTCAGAATGAGAGATACTCCCTCAGGGATTTCGGATTGATCGTATTCGATGAGGCACATCGTGCTGTCGGAGGATACTCCTATGTGAACATCGCATCGTACTACCACTCAGGATTGACGCTTGGGATGACAGCGTCCCCAGGATCCGATCTGAACAAGATGATCGAGGTCTGTAGGAATTTAGATATCACGCATGCTGTCATGAGATCGGATGATGATCCTGATGTATCCCCATATGTCCATGATACGTTCGTCAGGAATGAGATAGTGGACATGCCTGATGACCTGCTGAATGTCATCAAGATATTGAACAAGATGCTGAACGTCTATCTCAACGAATTGGTCAATCTCAAATTCATGGACCCGGGTTGGCCTGCATCCACGAAACATCTGTTGGTAGTAGGGGATACGCTCCAGAAGAGATTGGCAAGGGGCGAGAAGACATCCATGATATTCCGCGGATTGGTGTCGCAATCCGCTGCGATCAAATTGATGCATGCCATAGGACTTGCCGAGACGCAGGGCATGACGACATTGAGGAACTACATGCTCAAGATCGAGAGTGATGCTTCGACCGCCAAAGGTGCGAAAGCATCCAAGGATATCATCAACCAACCCTCATACAAGGAACTCTGGAGGATATTGAGGGATACGAAGGTCGAACATCCGAAGATCTCCAGACTCATGAGTCTTGTCAGTCAGGAGATCAATTCCTCGGATGAACACAAGGTGATGGTGTTCAGCCAATACCGTGAGACCTGCGATATCCTGATGGAGAAACTGTCGCGCATACCCAATGCCAAGGTGACCAAATTGATAGGGCAATCCAATGGCGGATTGAAACAGAAGGAACAGATATCCCTACTGAACGATTTCCGCAATGGAGTGTACAATGTCGTGGTCTCGACATCCGTTGGAGAGGAAGGTTTGGACATAGCTAGCACAGACATGGTGATCTTCTACGAACCTGTGCCTTCAGAGATACGCACTATACAGAGACGCGGACGCACAGGAAGGAAGAATACAGGAGAGGTCATCGTCATGATAGCTAAAGGGACCAGGGACGAGGCCTACGAACGTACGAGCGAGAGGAAGGAGGAGATGATGAGGGAGAATCTGGACAAACTCAATATGGATCTTAGACTCATCACCCATTCTGGACAGAGAAGACAAACCAGATTGGGCGAATACTGATATTTTTATTCTCATGTGCATTAACCCATCGCATGGACTTCACTGATATCGCAAAGATGTTCGACAGACTTGAATCGACGAGTGCACGTCTTGAGATGACTGCGATATTGGCTGATTTCTTCAAGGATTGCAATCCCGATGATCTGAGATCGATAATCTACCTCTCCCAAGGTAAACTGCATCCGGATTTCTATGGTGTTGAACTAGGGATGGCGGATAAGCTCGTATTGAGAGCGATAGCATTCACATCAGGGACCAAGGATAGCAAGGTCGAGGAGATGTGGGTGAAGGAAGGAGATCCTGGTGCCGTAGCTGAGAAACTAATAGGCACGAAGAAACAGATGACATTGTTCTCCGAACCTTTGACGTTGGACAGGGTCGTGAAAGGCTTGACACTCATCGAGACCGCAGAAGGAAAGGATTCACAGGACAAGAAGATGAAACATCTTGCCAATCTACTCCACGATTCCGGACCATTGGAGGCAAGATACCTCTGCAGGATAGTCACCGGAAGGATGAGGATCGGTGCATCCACAATGACGATCTTGGATGCTTTGTCGATAGCGTTCGCAACGAAGGAGGACAGGGGATCCGTTGAGAGAGCATTCAATGTCACATGCGACCTAGGATTGGTTGCAGAGACCATCTGCAGAAGCGGTATCGACGGCATACAGAGGATACAGGTCACCATCGGCAATCCGATAAAGGTCATGCTCGCAGAACGCCTCCCTTCGATAGGCGAAGTGGTATCGAAGATGGGCGGAGAATGTGCTATAGAGTACAAATACGACGGCATCAGAGCTCAAGTGCATATCGGAAAGGATTCCGTCAAGATCTACTCCAGAAGGTTGGAGGACCTCACGCCCAACTTCCCGGACATAGCGCAGGCCCTGCGTGAACATTTCAAAGGGACCGAGGCCATAATCGAAGGTGAATGCGTAGCTGTCGATGCTGAGACGGGATATATGCAATCATTCCAAGAGGTCACGCACAGGAGAAGGAAGCACGGCATGGATGATGCTGTGAAAGAGGTGCCTGTCAGGATATTCATGTTCGACATGTTGTATGTCGACGGGAAGGATATGACCACGACCCCCTATCTTCAAAGAAGGTCTGCATTGACCGAATGGTTCGACATCTCCGATAACGTTCAGATGTCCACTATGAGAATTGTTCATTCCGAGGATGAGGGAGAGGAATTCTTCGAAGAAGCGATAACGGCGAGATGCGAAGGGGTCATGGCCAAATCGATCTCAGACGATTCCATCTATCGTGCAGGATCGAGAGGATTCCTTTGGATCAAATACAAGAAGGATTACCAAGAGAACCTCACTGACTCATTCGATCTTG
Source organism: Candidatus Methanarcanum hacksteinii (assembly GCF_964305265.1). NCBI lineage: Archaea > Methanobacteriati > Thermoplasmatota > Thermoplasmata > Methanomassiliicoccales > Candidatus Methanarcanum > Candidatus Methanarcanum hacksteinii. The sequence continues at coordinate 96,091 of NZ_CAYATA010000001.1, forward strand.
CTGTTGTAGGAGCGTTCTACGGGATGGGTAAACGTGCCGGTAAGTATGGTGCCCTTTTGATGGCATCATACGATCCGGAGATCGGAAGGTTCGGGACCGTATGTAAATTAGGAACAGGTTTCGATGATGCCTTCCTCGACGGGATGCCTGCTCTCCTTGATGGATACAAGACGTCCGAAAGACCATCATCCCTCGATGCGAAGATGATTCCTGACGTGTGGTTCGAACCGCACGTGGTGTTGGAAGTGGTAGCGGCAGAGATAACCGTAAGTCCCAATCACACAGCCGGCATGGGGATGATCAAGGATGATTCAGGACTCGGAATAAGATTCCCCAGGTTCACTGGTCGCGTAAGGGACGACAAAGATGCGGAACAATGCACCACCGTGCAAGAGATCATGGAGATGTACGAGATGCAGGCACATGACTCCACAGGGATCGATGAATAATGTGTATCTGGGTATGTTCATGATGATGTACATGTGAATGGAATGTATGGTCCGATCCATATCTCAGACACCGTCCTTACGCGCGCGAAACATTTAAGACATCAACGATATACGTGACCCCATGCAACTTCAGCTCGTTGAAAGGACAGAGAATTCGATCAAGATTGGAATCAGAGATGCGGACACCACCATTGTGATGCCCATCATCGAGAAACTCAATGACAACAAGGATGTCAAGATCGTAAGGTTCATCGAGACCCATCCTGAACTTGAGATGCCCGAACTCTACGTTGAGATGTATGAGGGCGATCCTGTACCCGCTATCATAGAGGCGGCTGACGAGATATCTGCTTATTTTAGTGACATCAAATCCTGATACTATGCAGTATCGTTGCTGCCACACGGCTGAAGCTGACATCGGTATGCAATTCTACCTCACGGATACCGATGGTACTGGAGGAAGCATAAAGAATTCTGCAGAGGATTTCATCGTCAAAGAGATATCCAACAGACCTGCACAGAAGGATGAAGGACGTTTCGTGATAGCTGACGTCACATCCAAGAATTGGGAAACGAACAGACTCGTAAGACTTCTAGCAAGGACGATGTTCATCTCAAGAGAGAAGATCGGTTTTGCAGGAACGAAGGATAAGAGGGCGATAACCACACAACTCATGTCCTTCGAATGTCCGAAGGAGAAGATCGACCTCATCCAACTAGATGATGTATCGATACAGAACGTATACACCGCCAATCGCGGCGTGAGGATCGGGGATTTGATTGGTAACTCATTCGACATCAGAGTTAGGAATTGCACCATACCCCTCTCAGAAATACCTTCCAAGGTAAAGAAGGACCTAGAGATCATAAAAACGGTCGGAGGATTCCCCAATTACTTCGGCGTACAGAGATTCGGGACCGTTAGACCGATCACACATATCGTTGGAGAGAGGATAGTCCGTGGCGATCTGAAGGGTGCTGTCATAACATATCTCTCGCAACAATCGGAATTCGAAGGCGAGGAGATCAACAATATCCGCAGAAGATTCGGTTCGGGCGAGAGTTTCGAAGATATAATACCGGATATGCCGAAGACTATGGGTTTCGAGAAGACGATGGCTGAACATCTCGTAAGACAGCCTGAGGATTATATCGGCGCCATAGCAGAGATGCCTGGAAACCTGCAGATGATGTTCACGCATGCATATCAATCATACATGTTCAACATGATGTTGAGCGAAAGGATGAGAAGGAACATCCCGTTGAACGAACCTATACTCGGAGATGTCGTCGTACCCATCGATGCTGATGGGAATGCGATGCATGATGATGCCATCATAACAACCTCAAAGAACATCGATCTCGTGAAAAGACAGGTCACCAGAGGGAGGGCGTTCGTAACGATAACACTCTACGGTACCGACAGCACATTCGCTGAGGGTGAGATGGGTGAGATCGAAAGAAACTTCATCGAGAAGGAAGGCATAACTGAGAGGGATTTCGTAGTACCCGGGCTACCTCATTGCACCTCCAAAGGCACAAGGAGAGAGATCATCTGTCCCGTAAGAGATCTAGATTTTAAGATGGAGGATGACGGGTACTCTGTCAGATTCTCACTCCCTAAAGGGAATTATGCTACTTGCATGATGCGTGAGATCCTCAAATCAGATATGACCGACTACTGAATCGCGCTCTCTTTCATAGAGCATGTACGCGGTCCTTGCGGCGAATACCCCGACATCATATCTTTCCATGATCAGGTAGATGCTCTGTTCCAAACCTACATTGACCATATGCGACACTATCGTGGAGATGCCCTTATCATATTCCGCAGGATCCATATTGATCGTCAATACCTCATAGATGTATGAGATAAGCCTCTTACCCTCATCAACGGATTCTGCACCGGAATCGAACACAGCAGAATACAGCGGGATCAGTGTCTTCTCACCTATGTCCTCCATCTCGCCCTTCACAATGGCATCGTGGGATAGCTTCTCCATACGCTCGAAATCAGGCGTACCTGGAACGATGGCCCCGAATGGTTCGATGTCTGACAGATAACTAAGGACCTTATCCACCATGTCACTTGGTATGGATGCTGCGAGTGCGACGGCAGGATCGCTTACATCCGATTCGCTCTCGTATGATTTTTGGATGAGCGCTCTAGCGTAGGATTCTATCTCCACAGATTCGGAATCCTCATCGGGTTCCTTCTCCTCCGGAACTATGACCAACATCCTCCTCATCGTCTGTACATACTTGGGATCCACTCCACCATGCATCCCTATTGTATCCACGATCTCCTTCGCTTTATCGAAGTCAGAATTCATGACGTGATATTTCACATCGGCAACTAGTGCTGGTCCGAAGAACTGATCTACGGCCAATGAATCCTTGATGTACCGCAACGCCACGTTCATCTTCCCTTCATCCATATGGATCATGGCAAGTTGTGACATGGCCATGATATCGCGTTCATTCAACTCGTATGCGGTCTCAAAACTCTTCTGAGCCTCACTGATCAACCCCAACGCCAATTGTGCGAGTCCGCATTTCGTATGGATGCCTTTGTATGCATCATCCATCTCCAATGCGTTGTTGTATGACGTCAGCGCATCGGCGTTGTTCCCGATCTCCATCTGTGCATCCCCGAGGCATATCCACATCTCGGGATCCTGCATTATGACGGATCTCATCGCATCCTCCATCGTCAAGATCGCTTCGTTATAGAGGCCGTATTTCATCTGAAGTCTCGACCTTCTGATATAGGGATCTGGAGAATCGGGTTCAGCATCGACCGCTCTGCTCATGTATGCCTCAGCATCATGATACCTACCGGATGACAACAGTATATCCGACGCATCGAACAGCAGATCGATGTTGTTGGGATCATCCTTCAACGAATCGTTGATGACCTTCAATGCAGATTCCTGATCCTCCGTCATCATCGCACTTCCGATCGCTGCCCTCTTATCCTCTGGATTGGATTCCTTCAACAGATCGTATATCTTGAGTGCTTCGTTCTTCTTTCCCGCATCATCATATGCACGGGCGAGGATCATCATATTCTCTCTGTCGTTCGGTTCCTTCTCATGGATCAGGTTGCATGTGCGTATCAATTCGTTCTGTGGACCCTCGGCGATGTGTATCGTGCGCCTGACCTTCAATGCATCCAGTGTGTTAGGATCGTGCATACCATCCAATGCGTTCAGAGCCTTGGTGTATCTCCTGCTATCGCAGAGGATCCTTGCCTCCTCTAACCTCAATGAATCGTCATTCGGCTTGTAGCGTATCATCTTCCTACATACCTCATCAGCAGCATCGATGTCCTTGTCACGTACGCACAGGTCACGTTTCGCCCGCAGTATGTCCAAGTTACTGGGTTCTATCTTCAAAGCCAATTCTATGAATATCATGGCTTCCTTGTTCTTATCCAATCTTGAGAGGATGTATGCCTTCTTCATGAGAACATAGGAATTCTCCGGATGCTCGTCTATCACCCTGTTCAATGACCTTATGGCTCCGGAATAATCACCGTTCTTCTCCTGAACGATGGATTTCGATATCCAATACTCCTCATTGTCCAGATCCAACAATATCGCTCTGTCATACGACGATTCGGCCTTCTCATAATCCCTGATGGCCTCTGCGGCCATACCCCTGGAATGCCACACCCTGTGATCGTCATGATCCAATTCCAACGCCCTGTCGTATGATTCCACTGCATCAGAATACCTTCTGAGCGCGTATTCGGAATTGCCCCTGAGTATCCACGAACCAGGTATCATCCCGTAGCTATCGTCATACTCCCCGATGATCGAGACCGCTTCCTCGTACTTACCGTCAGATACCAATCTCTTGATGACGCTCATGAACAACGACGGATCCGTCCTCATGCCGAGTGATTCGCGGTAGGCCCTGATGGATTCCTCCGTGCGCCCCATGTCGCCGTATATCGTCGCTATGTCACTGACGATGTTCGCATCGTCAGGATATATCTCACGCATCTCGTCGCAGACCTTCAATGCTGATTCGTAATCCTTATTCTTCAGGAGGATCTCCTTCTTCACGTTCAATGCCTGTATGTTGTGGGGATCGTTCCTGAGGATGTCATTGACATCGGCCATCACCTTCGGATCGTTCATAGCCGCCAGGGCCCTCATCTTCTGTATCTTGTAGTCAAGATTCCTTGGATCCTTCTTCAATGCCTTCGATATGGACGCCAATGCTTGTGTGTACATGTTGGCGGCATAATCGTTCTCGGACGAGAGTACGGATGTTATGGTCTCATCCACACCTGATACCTCCATGAGGCGTATCAGCTGATTCACGCTCGTGTACATGGAAAGCGGCATCATGAGACGGATCATCATCACATATCCGTCACTGTCCGCATAATCCTCGCAGCGATACATCTCCATGTAGTAGGTCATATCCGCCCTGTCCTCTTCCTTGGCGTATATACGGATGAATGATTCTATGAGCCTACGGTCTCCGGGACCTATGGATTCCAATTCCTTGCACAACTCTATCGCATTGCGGAACATCCCTGCATCGATGTATACCGATACCAATTCCAAAGATATGCTGAGGTGCCCATCCTTGATCTTGAGATATTCGTCGATGGATGCCTGATATTCACACCTTCTGTGAAGGAATCTTGCCATGGCAAGGATATGATCGATATCACCGGATGCGTAACCTATCGTACCCTTCAATGATGATATTGCCTGTTCGTATCCTGAAAGGATAGATTCACGGTATATCTCGCGGAGATTCTCCATAGGACAACCGAGGACCTCGGATGTGGATACCACATCATTCCCCATGAAGATGGATTCTATATCCTTCCTGTATGTCCATGTATCATCCATAGTCAAGGATTCCAATTCGGACAATACAGGCATGAATGTGCTGTTCGCATCATACGATCTGATGAAATGCAATATCGCAGACTGGAGATCGCCTGTCTCCTTGCATATCAATCCGCGCCAATACTCCCATTGGGATATGTTGTTCCTGACGGACATCCCGTCCATTACGGATGCAGCTATATCGAATTCTGACAACTCCATCAAAAAGGAGACCGCCTTTATCTTCGGGATACTGTCCGATGCCCTGCATCTTCTGACAACCTTCTGTATCTCCCTTGACTTGTTGTCGATCGGTAACCTCATTATGAGGTCCAAGACCTTCGATGCGATCCATGGGTTCATCTCGTTCGAATCGCCAAACTCGCTCAGTATGCGTTCGAACCTCTCTTTACTGCGGAACGTATTCTTCCTAAGAGGGCCTTTCTCGATCATCGAGAGTTCCCTCCATGACTTTATGTCAGCATTGTCGGAGAATACAGGTACGCCCATGACTCTCCTATATCCGTCAATGATATAATGAAATTACCATAGAATCGATTCCAGGCCGATTGGAGGAACACTATGATTAAATACAGCTTCTTGATTATCCGAATTACTGCATCTGTGATCTAGGGGCTAGGATTCAAGCCTTCCAAGCTTGTTGCCCGGGTTCGATTCCCGGCGGATGCACCATCTCTTATTACACCATTACTCAATTAAGTGCCTATAGCATATGCAATGGCTCGGTCATGTACAATGAGAAAATGGATTTAACATGACTGTGATACATCATCATGATCCTAAGGACGATCCATATCGACGAAAATTCATGCGATGGATGCGGATTATGCGTCAAAGCATGCCACGAAGGTGCGTTGAGAATTGTAAATGGCAAAGCAAGACTCGTCAATGAATCCTTATGCGACGGCATAGGAGATTGCCTACCAGCATGCCCACGTAATGCTATATCCTTCGTCAAGAAAGATATTGTACCGAATCTCATGGCTGTACCCTCTTTCCAATGGCCGATAAAATTGGCATTGATCTCTCCTGCCATGCCTCTTCTGAAAGGTTCCATCATCATAGCTTCGGATTGCACAGGATTCGTCATGGATCATGTCAAGGATCACATATCCAACAGACCGATGTTGATCTGCTGTCCAAAATTGGAACCGAAGGAAAGGTTCGATAAGATCTATAAGATACTCGCAGAGACACCAATCGATGAGGTCGAGGTGCTGAGGATGGATATCCCATGTTGCAGCATCCTCACTAAGATCATCACCGATGCCGTCGATAAATCAGGGAAGAAGATCGAATTGAAGGAAACGATCATTGGGCGTGACGGCAGAGTATTTAAATGAACCGTATTTTACGAAATTCGTAGCGTAATAATATCATATAAAATAGATATTTGTCCACAACAACGCACGTACAAAATGAAAAAAGCGACAGTACGTCGATATTGATTACATTTTAAGGAACATGCCACTTCGGACGATAATAATTTACTACGAAATCAGTAATGTATATCTACGAATTCCATCAAAAACAACGTTTTTATGTAGATAGTTTTAATAATAACAGATAAACTTTACCCACCTATGGCAGAAGAAGAGAAACGTGGGAGTTTCTCCGGTAAGCTAGGATTCGTCATGGCCGCAGCTGCATCAGCTGTTGGACTTGGAAACCTATGGAGATTCCCGTATCTTACGTCTCACTATGGAGGAGGAATGTTCGTCCTCGTCTATATCATCTTAGCCGTCACATTCGGTTTCTCACTGATGGTGGCTGAGATCGCGCTAGGAAGAAGAACAGGAAAATCCTGTGTAAGTGCATTCGGCAATCTTTGCAAGAAGTACAAGATCATTGGATATTTCGTCGCCATAATTCCTGCACTCATCGTTCCGTACTATTGTGTCATCGGTGGATGGGTCACGAAATGGTTCGCAGAGAGTACGATCGGTAATCTTGACACACTCTCGAATGATGGTGGCGCATACTGGTGGAACTACATCACAGGCGGAGAGGGAGGATTCCTCGACCCGTCGATCTGGTTCATCATATTCGCTGGACTCGTCATCCTTTGTGTCGCGATCGGTGTCGACAAAGGTATCGAGAAATTGAGTAAGATCCTCATGCCTACACTCCTTGTAATGATCATCGGAATCACGATCTATGAGATGACATTGCCCAACATATGGGACGGAATCGTCTACTACCTCAGCCCTGACGTGAGCAAGCTCAGCGCAGGTACATTCCTTGGAGCGATAAGTCAGATCTTCTACTCGATGTCACTCGCAATGGGTATCATGATCACGTATGGTTCATACATGAAGAAGGATACGAACATCGAAAGTTCAGCACGTAACATCAGTATCATCGACACTGTCGTTGCTATCCTTGCAGGACTTATGATCGTTCCTGCCGCATTCGCGATCAGCCCCGACCTCGCTGGTACGAAAGGAATGGGACTCATGTTCGTGTCACTCCCTCAAGTGTTCGCAGGAATGCCTGGAGGGATGGGGAACATCATCGCACCCATATTCTACCTGCTCGTCATCTTCGCAGCACTGACATCCGCTGTCTCACTCCTTGAAACGGTCGTCTCCGTGTTCATCGATGGTGCAGCTGTGAAACGTAAGGTCTCAGTAGTAATCTCATCGATCATACTCTTGGTCCTCGGATTCGTCACAGTGTTCGGATTCGCTAACCCTGAGATATTCTCACCGCTCGATCAGGGCGCAGGATGGCTCGGAATATTCGATTCCATTACCAACAACTTCATGATGCCGATCGCTGCGATCGTGACATGTCTGTTCATCGGATATGTTGTGAAAGTGTCGTTCATCGACGAGGAGATCGCCATCAATGGTGAGTTCAAATCGAAGAAGCTGTTCGACTTCATGATCAAGTATGTCTGTCCGGTCTTCCTTGCATCGATATTGATAGTATCGATCTGCGGACTGTTCGGCGTCACGATATACGCCGCTTGAAACGATTGGCCTTCGGGCCAATCCTCTTTATCTTTATTCTATTACACCTGCAACATGACCATCAGGAACATCAACGGTATCGACATCGATGTTCAAAGAAAGGACATCAAGAACATCCATATCCACATCAAAGATGGTCCGAAGGTCATAATCACCGCACCTAGAAGATGCTCGGATGCTGTCATAGATGATCTTGTCAAGAAGAGATTCGATTGGATCACACAAACGATGGAACGTAAGTGCATGACCAAACAGCATCTGATCGATGGTCAATCGATAGAATTGATCGGTAAAGGATTCCAATTGAACATCGTTCCTTCCAAAAAGATGAGCATCACCATCGAAGATGGTGTGATCAACGTAGGCAGACCTGAATCCATCGACGAGGAATCGATGATGCGCGAGATCCATCGCGAATTATTGAAAAAGGTATTGCCGAACATCATAGAAAGGATAGAATCATACACGGGATTATCGTGTTCATCGTGGCAGATCAGACATATGACGTCGAGATGGGGCACTTGCAATACCAAGACCAAGAAGATGTGGCTTAGCACCAACCTTGCCAAAAGACCTATCGAATGCATCGAATATGTCGTATTGCATGAACTGGTGCATACGGTCGTACCGAATCATGGTCCGGATTTCAAGGCACTTCTGAACAAGTACATGCCTGATTGGAAGAGAAGGAAGGAGTTACTCAACTCATGATCTCGTTATCGTCAATACACATTGACCATCTACCTTCTTCACTTGGAACACATAACCGTTGTGCTCATACTTTATGCGATCGTTATCTGTGAGCATCTTCCCGGCAAGGGCATGTTTGATCTCATCCTCCATCTCGGATGTGTCGCATTTCCCATATGAATCGATCAACTTGTTGATCGTGCACACAAGTTCCCCTGACAGGAACGTCACCTCTCTCTGGATGAAATTATCGATGACGCACTCATCCCTATCCGTCCATTTCGGAGTCATGCCTCTGAGGATGAATCTCTTGAACCAATCCTCCGCATACTCCATCTCCTCCGAGATGTCCTTCTTGTGCATGACAACGATCTTGGTATTATCATCCGTAGGCGCCCATGCCTCGGGTTCATCATAATCCTCATCCTCGAGGAAACCTACGGCAAAGACTATGGTGTCGAGTCCTGCCAACTCCGCATACAACGATGCCTGTAGGAGATATCCTTCAGGTACCTTTCCGTCAGCCCAATCGTCCCTGTGTGATGATGTCTTGATCTCCAATATCGCCTTCCTAGTACCGTTAAGGCGAAGATATCCATCCACGAGTCCCCCGAATATGGGTTCTGAACCAAAATGGTCGTAATGACAATCCCTTTTGTCCACAGGTTCCTCGACGGTTATGACATCACCTTCGGAGAGAGACATCCTATCCTTCAGAAGAACATCCCAATTGTCCCTCACATACGAACGTATTATCGGTTCGATCTTGTCCCCTGCTTCCGTATATTTGGTAGGTTCGAATTCGGAATATATCCTTGCGATGAGGCATGCGGCTTTGAAATCCGACGTATAATTATCCTTACCGAGGACCGCCAGGAATCTCGATCCCGTGATCTTACCGTGTTTCGACGGGTTGAAACAGATCACATGATTGTCAGTGTCTATCTTGCGGACCAATTGATTCCTAACCTGGACTGTCATGATTGGACCATGGCGATTGTAGATAAATCATTATCCATAGGGCAGAGCCTATCAAAAATCTGACAATCTGCAATTCCTATTCTTGCCTATATCCACGATCCTGTCCCCATCCTTCAGCACATCACATAATGATTCGGAATCCACATCATATCCTTTGGATGAACGCCTGATACGATTGGAAGAATTCGCATAACAGTAGATGCAGTCATGCATGCAAGTATCGTATGTTCCGATGTCGATGTTCCTGACGCAAAGACACCCATCCCTGTTATTGGACATCCCGTCATCGAATGGGATGTTCTGCTCGATCAATAGTCTCCTGTCGATGCATCCTCTATTCATCACACCCAATTCCTTCAATTCCGGTTCCACACAACACGATGTCAATTCCATACCGTTATCGATAGCGATATCCTTCACGGCCTTGACGAACGATACCCTATCATTCGAAGGGACAGGACGCATCCCTTCAAGATGTGCTATCCTGTCATACATACTGAGGAATGAGAAGATGCATCTGCTCGTGTATCCTTTCAATCTATCCGAGATGTGCTTGAATGAATTCATGTGATAAACGATGTCATGCTCATCGTCGATGATCACAGGATCATATCTCCACAACATATGCCCCTTACCGATCATCTTCGATATGCGTATGAAGGAATCGATGATGACATCGACATCTGGAACGTTCGGTTCGATATCTTTCCCATATGGCGTTATGGTGACTTGGAAGAGCAGATCATACGATTCCATCAATTCATCGATGTACCTTTCCATCGGCCTCGAATCCTTCGTTATGAATGACAGACAATCCACATTCTGCGGCCTGAGATCGATACGGTACACAACATCATGTGCGACAGGATTCCTGACCATGACGTATCCTTCCCTCACCCTGCCCATGAACCATTCTGAATGAAATGCAGGGATATCCGTTCTCCTACTGGCACTTATTATCACCATACGCGATCACCGACCACAAGCTCTTTCGATGGATATTGTGTGGATGTTCTTCTCTTCCTATATCTCTTCGCGTTAATTTTTATAAGGATTATCCTTACCCCCTATTCATGTCGCAATATGATTCCGCAGCAATCGAGAAACGCTGGCAGGAGATGTGGAAGAAGGAGGAAGTCTATCGCTTCGATCCTAAATCCGAGAAGGAAGTCTACAGCATAGACAATCCTCCGAGATATGCCTCAGGAACGCTTCATCTAGGTCACGCGACCGGTTATTCTTTGATCGATTTCGCAGCACGTTACAGAAGGATGAAGGGGATGAATGTGTTCTTCCCACTCTGTTTCGATGTCAACGGTACACCGATCGAGGTCAGGGTCGAGAAGAAATATCACATCACTAAACTCGATACGCCCAGGAAGAAATACAGGGAACTCTGTGAAGAATTCGCCAACGAGAAGATAGGACAGATGACGCACGAGTTCGAGATGTTGGGTGAATCCATGGATCCCAGCATCTACTATCAGACCGATGCCCCGTACTACAGGAGGATCACACAGCTCTCGTTCGTAGATCTCTTCAACAGGGGCCTCGTCTACAAAGGCAATTACCCTGTCAACTGGTGTCCTGGTTGTATGACCGCTCTCGCAGATGCAGAAGTGGAATACAAGGACAACATAAACAAACTCAATTACATCAAATTCCAGGTTGCCGGAGGCAAGGAGGATGACTTCGTACTTATTGCGACAACGAGGCCTGAACTCCTCTGCACTTGTAAAGCAGTGGCCGTACATCCTGACGATAAGGAGAAACAGCACCTCATCGGCAAAGAATTGATCACACCTCTCTTCGGAAGGCATGTGAAGGTCATCTCAGACCCTAAGGTCAAGATGGAATACGGAACCGGAAATGTCATGATCTGTACGATCGGTGATAAAGATGATCTCGAATGGGTCATGAAATACCACTTCGAGCTCGAGAAGGGTATCGATGAAGCGGGTAAGATGACGGAACTTGCAGGCAAATACGCAGGTATGACCGTCCTGGAAGCACGTGAGGCATCGATCAACGATCTGAAAGCTCAAGGCATTTTAGTGAAACAGGAGGATAATCCGCAACAGGTGTCCATCTGCTGGAGATGTCACTCACCGATCGAATATCTTCAGGTACCCCAATGGTTCCTCAAGACACTCGAATTCAAGAAAGAGGTCCTCAAGAGGGCGGATGAGATCAAATGGTTCCCTGAATTCATGAAGATCAGGTTGCAGGATTGGACCAACTCGCTACAATGGGATTGGGTTCTCGGAAGACAGCGTATCTTCGCTACACCCGTCCCGATATGGGAGTGCAAGAAGTGCGGACACGCGGTCTGCGCCACTAAGGAGATGTGCTATTGCGACCCGACGGAGGATAAGGCACCTGTGGACAAATGTCCCGAATGCGGATGCACCGAATTCGTCGGATGCACGGATGTGTTTGACACATGGATGGATTCGTCAGGCTCAGCATTATACAACACATATTGGGGAAGGGATGAGGAACTTCACAAGAAACTCTACCCCATGTCGATGAGGCCTCAGTCACATGACATCATCAGAACATGGGCATTCTACACCATACTGAGAAGCCACCAGATCAAGGATGAGATCCCATGGAAGGACATCATGATCCATGGATTCATCATGGCACCTGATGGAACGCCTATGCACACATCGATTGGCAATGTCATCGACCCGATACCGATCCTCGAACAATATGGTGCGGATGCACTCAGATACTATGCGGCGACATGCTCGCTCGGTATCGACCACGCATTCAGGGAGAAGGATGTCATCAGAGGAAGGAAGCTTTGCAACAAAGTCTTCAACATCGGACAATTCATCAGCAGATTCATCGACAAGAAACCTGTTGGATGCAAAGACCTCAGACCGTCTGATAGATGGATCATCAGCAGATACTCCAAGACCGTGAAATCGGTATCGGAGTATCTCGATTGCTACACATTCGACAAGGCGATGAGAGATATCGAGAACTTCATTTGGCATGAATTCGCAGATCACTATGTCGAGATGGTCAAGACAAGGGATGATGATGCTGTGAGATACACGCTTTACAACGTGTTCCTTGGAGCCATCAAATTGCTTGCACCGTTCATGCCCCACGTCACAGAGGATGTCTATCAAGAACACTTCCTCAAATTCGAAGGCATCAAGAGTATCCACCTCGCCCCATGGCCAGAGCCCATCGCGATAGATGATGATGCAGAAGCGGTCGGTGAATCACTCAAGGATGTCATCGCCACCATACGCGGATGGAAATCCGAGAAGAAGATCGCACTCAATGCCGAATTGCAATTAGTACAGTTGATCGGAGAATCGGCGAAGATCCTTGAACCTGCCAAATTGGACATAATGGAGACGATCAAGGCCAAGGAATTGCAGTTCGTGGAGAAGGCAGACCTCACCGAGGAATACACAACAGTCAAACCTGTACACGCCAAACTCGGACCTGCGTTCAAAGCGGATGCAAAGGCGATAGTTGCAGAGATCGCGAAGATGGATCCTGCAGATGCAGCGAAGAGACTCGCAGACGGTCCGATGAAGATCGATATCGACGGAAGGACCATCGAACTTCCAGCTGAATATCTGGACTTCGAGAAGAGACTCATGCTCAACGGAAAGGCCGTCGATACTCTCCAGATCGGAGATATCTTGGTCGTTATCGAGCAATAAAACAGGGTGGGGATCACCCCCATCCATCTTATTCTACATCGATCTTCAAAGAGAATGTCTCTATCGCATCATTCTCCCATGATTTGTGATAGGTTGCCATGAACTCATATCCTCCAGGACATTTAGCACTCAATCTGTAATGCTGTTTACCCCCAGCACCGCAAACGGGACCGTTCGTATCATCCGAAATGAATTCTTCGATGACTTCCAATCCATCCGATCTTATGATAGACCATGAATAACCCGTGGTAGGATTGCTGTCAAGGATTATTTCCTTCGTCTCTCCGACAGCTAACTTGACCCTATCTTCCATGAGGTGGAAAAGAATCTACAGAATTATATTTATAACGAGGAAAAGAGGCCCCGAAGGGCCTGTTCAGTTTTGAATGACCTTCACCGTTATGTGCTTGCCTTTGTGCTTGCACTTCGTAAGATCCTTGGTCATCCTGTTACCATAATCCTTGTGGACCTCAACGATGGATGAGTCGGGACCGATCTGTATCTTACCGATCGCATTGTCATAGATCCTCGTGTTCCTTATGATGAAATCGGCAAGAGACACTTTCCCATATCCGTCGTTCTTACCAAGGTTGACCTCGAATTTCACCATGCCGAACACATCAGAGATCTGATCGTAATCGATGACCTTCCTCACTGTATCCTTCATGCCATCCTCTTCAGGCACATCACGTTTCTCGATTGTCATTCCGCTAATGCGGTGACAGAACTCCCTGATGATATGCTCCTCCTCTGAGGTAACGAATGAGATAGCAGTACCTTCCTTACCTGCACGACCAGTCCTTCCGATACGGTGGATGTAGGTGTCGATATCATCAGGCATGTCGTAGTTGATGACATATGTGATATCATCGATGTCAAGTCCTCTTGCGGCGACATCGGTAGCGATCAGGATATCCGTCTTATCGTCCTTGATATCCTGTATGACCCTCTCCCTCTTGGATTGGGGGAGGTCACCGTGGATGGCTTCTACCTTGTAATGCAATTCGCTCAATCTCTCATCGAGTATATCGACCATCTTCTTGGTCTGACAGAAGATCACTGCCTTCGGCTTATCGATATCAAGGATCCTGCACAATGCCCAGATCTTGTTCCTTCTTCCGACGGATATGTAGTATTGTTTGGTGAGATCGAGGACGACCTCGTCCTGTGATACCGTTATCTCCTTCGGCTTGTCCATGTAATCGTATGCGAGGTTCTTCACGTCCTCGGTCATAGTTGCCGAGAAGAGCAAAACTTGCTTGTCCTTAGGCATGGAGGACATGATCATCTCAATATCCCCGATGAATCCCATATCAAGCATCCTATCCGCCTCGTCGAGGACAAGTACTTTGATATCTGTGAGATTCAAAGCACCTCTGCGGATCATATCCCTGACACGACCTGTGGTACCAGCGATTATATCCGAACCCTTTTGAAGCGATTTGATCTGAACATCAATATCCGCCTTCTTTCCGGAACCGCCGTAGACAGGTACCGTCTTGTGTCCTGTATATTTCGAAAGGAGGTCGAATTGGTCCGCTACCTGAAGTGCTAACTCCCTCGTAGGGACAAGGACGATCGCAGAAGGTATCTTCTTGCCTGCGGGTATCCTTCCAAGGACTATCGACGCGTATGCTCCCGTCTTACCCGTACCTGTCTGTGCCTGTCCGAACAGGTCCATTCCCTCCAATCCCTGAGGTATCGTTGCGACCTGTATAGGTGTGGGCTCTTCCCATCCGACGTCATCCATTGCTTTAGCGACATCCTCTGAGATGCCCAAATCCGTGAATTTGCTGATCATAATAATGCATTCTCCTGCCTGAGACTGACTCAGACTCCATCTTCGATCAGTACTCGTATTAATGTACAGTATTTATAGGAATGGTACAGACGATCACTTGTCTTAAAAACGAGGCATTGAAAAGGTTTATATGGAACCAGCATATCTACCGATTACCCGTGTGAGCGTAGTGTAGCTGGTTATCACTTAACCTTGCCAAGGTTAGAACTCGGGTTCGAATCCCGGCGCTCGCACTCATCTTGTCTTGTTCCTTGTTGTGTATTTGAAATCGGGATAGACGATATCATCGAAATGACTTCGTCCCACACTACATACATTATTATATAAAATAAAGAAGAAGGATCGATGGTTGGAACCATCGATCCTATCATTGATCTCAGTGTATAGGCACAAGGGCATCGGAATTCTCTACGACACCTATGAGATCGAGACCGTCCTCGTACAACACGATGTGACATTTCTCAACGATCGACATGACCTTATCGATCGTGCTGTTGATATCGAACATCGGCAGTTTGAACTCCATGGCGACGTGCGATGCCATGTGGTGCAGGATCTTTCTGAAATCGATATCTCCTCCGTTCGCATAGTATCCGCAGATGTTACCTACGGAACCCAAGAGCATGAGATAGCTGATCTCTGCATCCAACGTATCCGTGATCGTGACGCCGTACTTGTCGAAGTACCTCCTCATCCAATCGATGTTCATCTTGGTGTACTCATTGACCGTGGACCACAATCTGTGGACCTCGTACATGAGATCGGCCGCCTTAGGAGAGCGACTTGAGATATAGACCTCCAATGCCGTGGGCAATATGGTCACTACGACCATATCGCGTTCATTCTTCAACAGTGTCTCGCATTCGCTCAATGTTGCATTGAGCATATCGGTCACTATATTGAGCAGGATCTCCTCTTTACTCTTGAAACGGTTGTAAAGACTTCCGTTCAATATCCCTGCTCTCTTTATTATGTCCCTTATGGTCGTCTTCTGGTAACCGTTCTCGTAGAACAGCTCCAATGATGCTTCCATTATGCATCTGCGTGATTTTTCACGTTTATCTTCGGCCGAAGTACGTTTTTCCTCGGCGCACCTTGATATTGCCATTTCTGTCGATCGCAGGTTATGAACTCATCATTAATAAACTTTTGAGTGTACTCAAATTTTTATTGAACATTTTTGAGCAAACTCTGATATGAATGAAACAAAAGATGGATAATCTTACAAAAATATCTTAATTTTGTATAATTTATTATAGAAATCAGAATAATATATGTTTAATTTAGTAAAATTATAGTAATGATCGTTATCGTGAATGAATTGTTTTTGAACACGTACAAATAAACATTTGAGCATGTTCAAAATCATTATATACGCATTATGACTACGGGCATTTAGTGAATGCACATGTTCGCAAAGTTAGCGAATTTCATTGAAAAATATTCCAAAGTCATCATAGCACTTTGGATAGTAGCACTTGTCTGCTCCGTGCCATTCATATTGAAATCGGACGAAGTCCTCGAATACGATCTTACACAGATGTCAGGACTCAACTCCGAATCCACGGACGGACAAAAGTTGATAGACACCGAATTCAGCAATTCAGTCGACCTGTCAGAGATCCTTGTGATAAAATACAACTCGGCTGATGAACTCGAACAAGCCAAAGCGCTGTTCGCAGAATTCTCCAATCTTTTACATGCAAAGTATGGCGATGACGTCAAAGCTGCATATTATGGAGAATATGGTAAAGTCGATCCCACCAAATCCGGTATCTCGATGATCGCAATCGAGGCCGCAGATAACATCAACATCAGCAAAGAGACTGGAAACATCAGGAACATAGTCTCTGAAGCAAAGACGAATACCAACTCGACACTCACCACCTACGTCACAGGTAACAGTGCGATCAACTACGATACAGAGATATCATCCAACGAAGACATAGCAAAGATCGATCCGTTGAGTATAGCACTCATCTTCATCCTGCTTGGTCTCTTCTTCTGTGCACTTGTTACAGCAGTCATGCCTCCTGCAGTTGTAGGAATGGCATTCGGTGTAGCACTCACAGGACTTTATGGAATAGGATGCATCATGGGTGTGTTCTACATCACGAAGGTCCTTATCCTCGTCACAATGCTTGGTGCAGGATGCGACTACTCACTGTTCATAATATCAAGGTACAGAGATGAACTCAAACACGGTGCCGATCACTCTACAGCATTGAAGACATCCGTCCAATGGGCTGGTGAATCGGTCTTCACATCCGGTCTCTCGGTCATCATAGGATTCGGAGCACTCTCCATATGCTCATTCTCGATGGTAAGATCCTTGGGAATAGTCCTTGCACTCGGTATAGTGATAGCACTCGTAGCAGCGCTCACATTCACACCTGCACTCATCAACCTCATAGGAGAGAAGGTGTTCTGGCCTGCTAACATCGACAAATACAACAAGATAGACAGGGGCGAGTCGACTGGTGTCTACGCAACAATCTGCAAACTCTCGAAGAAATACTTCGCATGGGTCGCACATGTCACACGCAAATATGCAGCAGTCATAGTCGTCGTCGGTATCGTCCTCATGGCACCGATGGTGTACATCTTCGCAACGAGCGATGATTCAGCCGATATGATCAGCATCATGCCTGATTCGGAATCCATAGATGGACTCAACACGATCATGGGTGAGGCTGACGGCGGAATGATCATGCCGACATACATCGTGCTCGAACTCAACGATTCGATCGTGGATAAAGCAGGAATGATTGAACTGAGTCCTGGTAAGAAAGTACCATACCTCATATGGAAGGATGGGGCACTCGCAACGACCGTACCTACGATAATGAAGATCTCGCAAGAACTTGAAGCCAAATACAAATACGCGACCGATGACGATGGAAACAAAGTCAATGGTATCGTGAGCACGATCAGCGGTGCTAACTCCTGGCAGATACTCTACAATGTAGCAGAACAAGAGATCGCAAGCATGATCGGTACGACGCCTACGCCGTCCGTGGTCAACCACGCACTCGTCGAAAAACTCCCGTCTGCAGTGAAGGCCCCCATAGAGACACTCCTCTCCACCCCGATAGGTGAGGGAACACTCTATGATGCCCCATATACAGAGATCGTAGCAGGCACAGGCGTAACTGTCGAGAACATCATAGACGGAATACTCAACGTAAGCACTGGAATCATCTCAGACAACGGAAAGTACGTCAAGATGATGGTAATAACATCCGAGAAGCCTATGTCCGACAACACGATGGCATTCATCAAAGATGTCAGAGAGGACTTCCACGGTGAGGGAGGGTATGACGATAAGTACGATTTGATATTCGCCAGCACATATGTCGGAGGAATATCAGCCATAATGGAGGATGTGTCTAACATAGTCATGCAGCAGTTCGATGTCATAAGGACAGTTGTGATAATAGCACTCATAGTGCTCCTGTTCCTGATCCTTGGAAGCTACCTCACACCGATAAGGTCGATGCTCACCATCGTCTGTAGTATCATGACAACGGTCGGACTCACACACTTCGTGTTCGGAACAATGATGGATGTACCTGTACTTTGGCTCGTGCCTATAGTCCTGTTCGTCGTTCTCCTCGGTCTCGGTATGGACTATGATATCTTCCTTACGACAAGGATAAGAGAGAACGTGCTCAGAGGAATGAACAACCACGACGCTATCGAAGACGCAGTGAGACAAGCCGGACCGGTGACATCACTCTGTTCACTGATCATGGGAGGTACATTCCTCACTATGCTCCTCACGAACTCATCGATGCTCCAGGAATTCGGATTCGCACTTGGTTTCGGAATCCTCATAGAAGGACTCCTCATGGTCGGATTCATGGTACCTGCTCTCATGCACCTCATGGGCGATTGGAGCTGGAAAGGTCCTAAATTCCTCAATAAGAACAGAGCCGAATAAACATAAAACCGAGGGAGAGGGAAACCTCCCCTCATTTCTTTTCACATATCAATCTTGAGAACAATGCTTGACATGCTTCAGATATGTCATCGAACGTCCTCTCGAAATCCCCAGTATACCACGGGTCAGCCACATCGATGTGTCTCCCGACCTCATCCATCATCAATGACACCTTACCATCAGGATCCCCTTTGATGAAACGAGACATGTTACGGATGTTGTTCTTATCCATCGCGATGATAAGATCGTGCTTGTCATAATCATCAGAGGTCATCTGCCTTGCCATCCTTGTTTCATATTGGATCCCATGGAGATCCAACGTCCTCTTCGCAGGAAGATAGATGTCACAACCGATCTCTTCCGTACTTGTGGCGCATGATCCAATGATGAAGTCATCGCGCCCAGACCTCTGGACGATATCCTTCATTATGAACTCGGCCATCGGACTCCTGCAGATATTACCGTGGCAAACGAACAATATCCTGTGCATGACCTATCCATCCAAAGATGGATTGATAAAGATTTTCGAAGCGGATAGAATTTAGATATGGCGAATGATATTGCAAAGACATGGATAAGTCTGCAATGATATTGATCTCGTCGATGGTCCTATTCCTCGTCGGAGCACTCATGATGGGGATCGCACTCTTCGTGAATATCGATTCTAGGACGACTGTGAGTATGATCGGTTCCGTACTGATGGTAGTTGCAATCTGCGCCATAGTGTTCGGTACCATGGTGAAGGTCAAAGAGAAGGAATCACAGAAAAAAGAATGACCCTCCTTGGGATTTTCTAGGCAGAGGGGCGGATAGAAAAGAATGTGGGATAGTTGTATGTCTCCCCTCTGCCTGGAGGGTGATAGGCAACACCTTATTGCCTACAATATCAACACCCTACTTCGAGTATATAAATAAAGAAGGGGGGAGGTCGCCGATTGATATGTCGCATACGACATATCTGGCTATGCTCTAAACCGACCGATATCATTTCGATTTGTGTCTTACTCTAACGGCGATCCCACGGTTGAGTTCCATCATCTCTCTTCCAGACATCATCGCTACACCGACCGCTTTGACCTTCCCATTGAGCATTATTATGGCCTCATCACCTATGCGTATGGAAGGATCGGCTTTCGTGACACCGATGGCAAAGAGATTACCTTTCAACTCGAAATCCATCATCTCTACGACATTCTTTCCCATATCCGCAAGAATCTGAGCGCCATCCAATGTGAGTGAGAACATACCTCTCTCTGCAGTCATCATTCCCAATTGCGTCTTATCTCTCATTATCTTCCAATAGGGGAACTTGCCCATGCCTGTCGTATCATCATCCATGATTGCATCGGCGACATCTGTACCGAATTGGAATCCGAGTACAGAACGGATGGTCTCCTTCCTATCGTCCCCATAATTGCCGAATTTCATCCCTTTGGTCACAGATCTCAACGTCTCATCCAATTTGGTCAAAGAAGCAGGTGATGTCGGATCACCAACGACGGTCTCCTCAAGCTCGCACAATCCTCTGATAAGCTCGGTATCTTCCCCGAGATGGGATATCACCTTGTCGTAACCCTGTTCCAAAAGATGCGACAACATCTCTCTGATGAATTGTTTCTCTTCCGGCTTCCATTCACCTGTTACAGGTATGTCATACGAATTCGCTGGGAAGAAGATGTCCAATTCCCTCGGAACTATCCCCAATGGGGATGTTACGATGACCTCATGCACAACGGTATCGTGTGTGGATGTGTGTATCGCAGAAGCGAACCTTTTGTGTGTCTTAGAGATATGATATGGTTTCTTAGCTGAACAAGGCAATAGGAGGAGCACACGCTTGTGCGCAGGTTTGTGATACCTCTCCATAATCATCCTTCTGTACCTGAGTACCTCTGGTCTCCTGAGGGCCTGTACCGTATTGCAAGCGAATCTACAACCGACCGTGGAGCATTCCTCTTCCTGGTATGCGTATCCTACGTCATCGAACAACCTCAGCACAGCGACAGATGTAGGTGAGGAGAACTCTCTCTGATCCACCAACTCCCTCAGCCTTCCGCCTTCGATGAATGATCTCGTCTTTTCGGATTCCTCATTGATGATGGAGATATTCCTTTCAGTCATATCGGAATCACAGATGATATCTCCCTCAGGTGTCGAGAGGATGTCGTTGATACCAAATGATCTCGCTACAGAATCGTCGAAGACGTCGATACCCATGTATGAGAGGAGTGCCAGATTCGATGCATCCGCCACACCTAACATACAGATCAATACTCCGAACCCTGCCTTCTCCCTTAACTCGATGATCGTACTGACGAGCTTGCGTGCATCATCCCTTAGTTCATAGCCGTTCGCAACGACCAACACCTCCGTACCTTCTGGTATCTCTCCTTTGAATGGTAGCCTGATGACACAAACTCCATCCATCAGAACGGGCTCTGCATAGATATCGGATGATTCGGATGTCAGCAATCCCTCATTGAGAGGCACGGATGTATCCATGACATGGAGTACTCTCTTCCCATCGTCCAATGATATGTGGAACGGATCGTTGCTCCCCCCATCCACTTTTATGACATACGGTGTCACGATGGACCTATCGGATCTCTTGTACTCGCAGACTCTGCCCCTTTGTGAACGTGCTATGACATCCAACATAGGTTCAGTGTATCCCCTCGTCATTAATAACCGCTCGCACGCACAATTTATAATAAGAACGACATCATGGAATCATGAGCAGTGATGTGAACTTCTTTGGGAAAGATATAGTCTCCATGAGGGACTTCTCCAGGAAGGATGTCGAATATATCATGGACCTCGCAGAGGAGATGTTGCCTTACGCCAAAGGTGAGAAACGCACCAAATGTCTTGAAGGCAAGATCCTTGGCAATCTCTTCTTCGAACCATCGACCAGGACCAGGATGTCATTCGAGAGTGCGGCCTACAGGCTTGGACTCCATGTCATGGATGTTACGCAGACGTCCATGACCTCCATAACCAAAGGTGAGACCTTGGCGGACACCATCAGGATGGTCGACACATACTGTGATGCGATCGTCCTCAGACACCCTAACGAAGGTGCGGCTAGATTGGCTGCGAATGTCGCTGAGAGCCCTGTCATCAATGCAGGCGATGGTGCAGGTTCGCACCCCACACAGACGCTCCTCGACCTGTTCACCATGAAAAGATCGAAAGGATTCATAGATGACCTCAACATCGTACTACTCGGCGATCTGAAGTATGGGAGGACGGTGCACTCATTGTCACACGCGCTGACGATGTTCGGTGCGAAACTCACATTCGTCGCACCCGAATCGTTGCAAATGCCACATGACATTATAGAATCACTCAAATCCAAAGGATGCAACCCATACATGACTGACGATCTGAACGATGTCATACAGGATGCGGATGTCCTCTACGTCACACGCATACAGAGGGAAAGATTCCCCGATCCCAACGAATACAAGAAGGTTGCCGGAATGTACAGAGTGAATAACGAGGCCCTCAGAGAATCCAAGAAGGATCTCATAGTCATGCACCCGTTGCCTAGGGTCGATGAGATAGCTCCTGAAGTGGACTCCACGGAGCATGCGAAATACTTCGAACAGGCCTTCAACGGGATACCCATAAGGATGGCATTGCTCGCATCCGTGATGGGAGGTGAGCTCTGATGTCCGAAGAGATTAAAGCAGCACCGATAAGGAACGGTACAGTGATAGATCACATAACTTCCGGTCAGGCATTAAACGTCCTGAAGATCCTCGGTGTGAACGAGAACACGATCGATTCCACGGTCATCGTCGTCATGCACGTATATTCCAAAAAGCTTGAATCAGGCTGGAAGGATGTCGTGAAGATCGAGGACAGGGAATTGGATCAGAACACAGTGGATAAGATCGCACTGATCGCGCCACAGGCTACTATCGTCATCATTCGTGACTACTATGTCGCGAACAAGTTCAAAGTGGATATCGGCAACCATGTCGTCGGACTCGCAAGATGCAGCAACCCCGATTGCATAACCAATAAGGGTGAACCCATCGAACCTGAGTTCGATGTGATATCGAAGAACCCTCCTGTGCTCAGATGCATGTACTGCGAGAGGAAACTCACCAACATCTCCGATAATCTCCTGTGATATCATGAGGATGATCATAACCGCAGGGATGCCGGGTTCAGGTAAGGAGGAGTTCCTCAACGCCGCAAGCGGAACGGGCATCCCGTTCCTGAGGATGGGCGACATCGTCAGGGAATACTATTCGAAGAGGGATCCCAAAGATTCTGAACTGAGTGTAGGCGGATTCGCCAACATAGAGAGGGAGCGTTTCGGATTCGACATCTGGGCCAAACGTGCGACCGAGAAGATGTATGGAGATATCTTCATAATCGATGGGTGCAGGAGCATGGATGAGGTCAGATCATATCTGGGGATCACGCCTGATGTCCATGTCGTAGCCATATTCACATCCCCGAACATCAGATACGAGAGATTGGTCAAACGCGGACGCGATGATGCACCCAAGGATGTCGATGAGTTCAGACAACGTGATGAACGTGAGATCTCCTGGGGTCTGGCGGAAACGATGGTACTTGCGGACAAGATGATAATAAACGAATCATCGTTGGATGATTTCAAGAAGAATGTCGTGAGGACGATGGAGGAACTGAACAGATGAGGTTCAATATCACCAGACTTTGCGGCGGGAAGGCCCTCATGGCCTCCCCACCCATATCGTTCGATCTCGACCTCGACGAAGCCAGTAGAAGATTGGAAGGTGAATTCGAGATCAAGAAGAATGATGGGGGGTTGATGCTCATAATGACATGGAAGGACATCGAGGTCACGTTATACCCCCAAGGCAAGATCATGTTCTACCCGTTATCCGACAAGGATCTTGCCGTTGAATATGCGACCAACATACTGAACAAGCTCACAGCGTGATACCGTGATGATCTTCCCTGAACCCTGGATGGATGTCGTTTGTGTGATATGCCTGACGATCCTCCTCTCATTCATCGCATACAGATTCAATCTTTTGACGAAGGACGGTACATTCGCGGCCGCGATAACAGGACTGATCATCGGATTCTTCGGATCGGTCACATGGTTGTTCCTTCTGGTGATATTCGCGACGATGGGATTCGTCGCTACACTGATGGGACTCAGTAGAAAGAAAAAGGAAGGCCTCCAGGAAGGTACGCATGGCGAACGTACCGCCAAGAATGTCATCGGTGTCGCGTTGCCTTGTATACTCTTCGCATTGTTGAACGTGATGACTATCGACAGATACCATGACCTCATGACCATCGGATACATCTCAACAATCGCTGTCGCTGCTGCAGATACGGCAGCGAGTGAGATCGGGACCATGGATAAGAGAGTGTATCTCATAACCACGTTCAAAAGGGTCAATGCAGGTGTCGACGGAGGGATCTCACTTCTTGGAACGGTCGCTTGTATCCTCGCATCGATTTTCGTGACGATGGTCGGTTGGAGTGCGATATACGGATTCGAATACAACCTTGATATCATCTGGCCGATGTTGGCGGGATTCATAGGCTGTATGTTGGACAGTCTCTTCGGAGCTACGATCGAATCAAAAGGTCACATGAGCAAATACATGAACAATTGCAGCACAGGCATAATCGGCGGATTGATCGCAATATTGCTAACTGTGCTGGTATAAAGTTTTAAATATTACTTAGTTATCCCATGTTTCGGTACGACGGCCATAGCGGCGGTGTAACACCCGGTCCCATTCCGAACCCGGCAGTAAAGCCCGCCTGCGTCTCTGACTGTACTGTATTGCGCAAGTGTACGGGAACTCAGAAACGCTGTCGGCCACTTTTATATTCTCATTCAAAGTAGCTTTAGCGACATAT
This sequence comes from Candidatus Methanarcanum hacksteinii, assembly GCF_964305265.1. NCBI lineage: Archaea > Methanobacteriati > Thermoplasmatota > Thermoplasmata > Methanomassiliicoccales > Candidatus Methanarcanum > Candidatus Methanarcanum hacksteinii. Next base: position 121,385 of record NZ_CAYATA010000001.1, read on the forward strand.
ATAGTCAATATAATTCAGTTCACTACTCTGTATTACATTTAGAAACTCTGTATCGAATATATCTTTACATCAATTTTTATATTCTTGTGTAGTACGCCACATATGAATAAAAGAACGTTTCTTGGCTTAGCCATCTGCGTCCTTGTGATTGCATCTGCAAGTTTTTTGGCGTTTGATGACCGATCCGATGCGACATCAAAATATTTTTACTCAGGACTTGTTCAATATGAAATATGTTCTGAGGAAGATCTTACTGTACGCACCGTAAAAGGAAGTTACAACTACCGCAATGATGAAAACAATCCTTTGGCAATTCCTCCGACTGTTGAGAACGATGGAAAGACCTACACGGTTGTAGAAATAGGAAAATATACATTTGAAGGTCAAACAAGATTGGAATCCATTACTTTGCCGAACACGCTTCAAAGAATCGACAGCTGGGCATTTTATGCAACGAATGATTCAACGCCAGGGCTGAGATCGATAGACATCCCCGATAGCGTCACCGACATAGGGCCTTATGCATTCTCGGGATGTAAATACTTGGAAAAAGTGAAACTGCCGAAGAACCTCACTGAGATCAAGAACAACGTTTTCAGAGATTGTGAGAAACTTCAGTACATCGAAGTCTCCGAGAATGTCATGTTCATCAATAATTATGCTTTCGCTGATTGTGAGTTATTAGAGACCGTCATACTTCCAGAATCATTGGAGGGAATGGGTGATTTTGTTTTTGAAGGGTGCGACCAGTTACGTTACATCTACATCCCGAAGAATGTCAGAGATATCACATGGAGCTCCACTTTCAGTAGTACTGGTCTCGAATTCATCGAGGTCTCCGAGAAAAATCCATACTTCATGAGCAAGAACAATCTTGTTCTGACCAAAGATGGAGAGACTGTGGTATTCTGCCCACTCAAGGTAGAAGAGGCGATGATTCCTGAAGGAGTGAAATACATCGGCTCGGACAGATATGGGTATGCATTCCATTGCAAAGACCTCACCTCCGTCACCCTACCATCAACATTGATAACGATGACCAATTCTGCATTCAGAGATTGTTATTCTCTTAAAAGAATCGAATTACCTGATTCACTACAGGTCATCGGAAATAATACATTCGATGGCTGTTCATCGTTGGAAGAGATCAATCTACCTGATTCCTTACGGATCATTGGAGATCATGCATTCAGCAAATGTTCATCCTTGAAAGAATTGGTACTGCCAAAAACAATAAAGGAGATTGGTGATTCTGCATTCTCCAGTTGTACATCCATCACTGGGATGATCATCCCATATGGTACTGAGGAAATAGGCGATCATGCATTTTGGGACTGCACATCCCTCGTGAATTTAGAGATTCCAGATACCGTGACCGAACTTGGTAAATCGGTGTTCGAAAGATGTGAGAATCTTGTGGGGGCTCGCCTCCCCGATGGTATCAGTGTTGTTGGCAACGGGATGTTCAAAGAATGTACCTCCTTACGGACTATTGTGATCCCAGCGAATGTCCTCACCGTTGATGATGATACGTTCTATCATTGTGAATCTTTGAGATCCATTGAATTCCCAAAAACGCTTGAAACCTTCAAAGCAAATAGTATGATCTTTTTCAATTCGGATGGAATAAAATACAGCAATGATTCATCGCTAGCAGGAAAGACATTCGTCAAAGGAGGAAAGGATAGGAATGGTTACTTCCTTTTCTACGAATCATACTCGAACAATGAAGACGGATACATGGTGACATTCAAAGTCGACGGGAATACCTACTACAAGGAATTTTTGAAACCTGGTGAGAAAATTGTTCTGCCTAAGGATCCTGTGAAGAAAAAGTCGACAGGTAAAGTGTATGCATTCTCCAATTGGGATGGATATACGAACGGCATGGTAGTGACGAGCGATCTTATACTCAATGCCAAATTCACAGAATTGACAACAGTGCAGATACAATTCATCGAACATGATGGCAACGTATTCAAAACCATAGAATACACATATGGAAGCAGTTTACATCGCCCGACGGAAAAACCGAAGGGATATGTATCGCACGGAATCACACACGTATTCAAAGATTGGGTATACAAAAATGAGAATGACATAACCGGCCTCCAAAAATATCATGCGGAATATGTTGTCGAACCGGGTTATTTCATAAAATTCAATGCCGCAGGCGGGTCCGGTTCCATGGACCCCATATTCGTAAAAGCTGGAGAATCCGTCACATTGCCTACCAACACCTTCATTCGCAACGGATATACGTTCGGTGGATGGACAGATGGTTCCAAGACCTATGCAAATAGAGAAGTGATTTCAGCATCCAACAGGAATTCTGATGTTCCGTTGACACTTAATGCGATATGGAACGGCGGGGAATACAAACTAACGATCAATTACATCGGTCCGATAAAGGATGGTGCATTCACATCTCCTGCAACACATACCAAAATGATCACCAACAACGAAATATTCGCTGTAACATCGCCAGTGGTGAATCACTACACAGCATCCATAGAACTCGTCTCAGGAAAGATATCAGGCTCTGATGTCATAATCAATGTGTACTACAAGAGCAACACATACAAGATAGAATACGGCACTAGCCTCAATGGCCATCTGACCACGACCGCCCCTAAGACTGCCTACTCATACACTTCCGAATATGTCTTGCCGACAGGGGGCGGTGTCACCAAATGGTACTCCGATGAAAACAAGACCAACCCTGTGAATAAGATATCCAAATTCAGTACAGGAGATAAGAAATTCTGGTGCGACATAGAGACTATGAGCACAGTCGAGTTCCGTTATTCTACAAGCTACGAGGATAAGAACTATGTCGTTGGAACGATGGATCCCATAACTGTTGTTTCTGGTACCAAGATCATCCTTCCAGAATGTGGTTTCACATACAAAGATCATAAATTCGAATCATGGGCCATAGATGGATATGCTGGATATCAACCTGGAAGTGAATATACAGTCTACTCTGGTGTTACTTTTTCAGCCAAATGGAAGAAAGATACATACGATCTATCGATAACACTCGTTGGACCTAGTGATGGAACCTTTGATTTTGGAACCAATGCACAATCATTCACGGGCAAGGTGGAATGGGGGGAGAACAAACTTAGCAACCTTGGAATAAAGGACTTCACCGTCGGCGGAAAAACATACGCTCCAGAGATCACAGAATTCGATATGCCGACAAAAGATCAGTCATTGACGATCCATTATTACGACACAGGTCTTGATAGTGCAAGAAAAGGTATGGAGTATCACCACATATACTATGGTGCCACCCTGCCTGCGACCAACTTCAAGTATTACGCATCCCACAGAGGCACGGTGACACTTGATGATCCAGTCTATGAAGGATATAGGTTCGATGGATGGTATGCAGATTCAAGTTTCACCAATAAGATCGAAAGTATAGATCTCAATGTCACTGGAAATAAGATCATTGTCTATGCCAAATGGACAGCTCTTGAGAATGAGTTGAGAATTAAATATTCCGGTCCGAATGACGGTAAATTCCAAGCACCTGGAGATTACGTCGGAAAGTTCAAAATAAAAGATGAATACAAGATCCTCTCCCCTAATGTTACCGGTTACACCCCAGTAAGTAAATATCTGGAAGGGAAGATGGGTGCTACAGATACAGTCATACATGTAGAATACATCCCTGTCGAATGGAATATAAGATACTATACCAACGGCGGCGACAATGCGATCGATAGCATACCTGACTACACAATGACGCAATCGGTCACGTATAAGGATCCCACTCGTGAATGGTACACATTCAATGGATGGTATTCCGATCCAGAACTTACAGAGAAGGTAGAAGGCATCCCCGAAGGCAGAACAGGCTTCGTCAGAGCCTATGCCTCATGGACACCACTGTCCGGAGGAAGTGTGATCATCAATTTTATCGGCCCCAGTGAGAATTTCACCGTGCCAAATAATATCGAGAAGCATTACGCTGACGGTGAGAGATATAGCATAGACATCCCATTGATAACAGGATACACGCCTGATCGTGAGAAGGTGGAAGGTACGATGGGAACAAGTGATGTTGTCATCACTGTGACCTATTCCGCCAACGGACACAAGATCAAAGTAAAGACCGGTCAGACCGATCTTGAGACACCCGAAGGATGGACCAAGGAATCTGACGGAGTATTCAGCAGAACATTCTCATACGCCTCAGAGATCATACTTCCAGAACTTTCCCGTGAAGGATACACATTCCGCTGGAGTCCCGATGTACCCGATTCGATGCCAGATAACGATCTAGAATTCGAAGCGATATGGACAGAAACTACAACAGGGTCCCAATATATTATCATCAACTACAGCGGACCGCCTGGAGACAAGAACTTCGCCACTCCAAGTGAGATAAGGGCCCAGATACGCATCGGGGAATCATATGAGTTCATCTCACCAGTGGTCGAAGGATACGTTCCTGATAAAGAAGTGATCAAGGGCGTAATGGGTAACGATGACATCGAGATCACCGTGACATATTCTGTGAAGGTGGTCACTGTCACCTTCCTCCCCAACAATGGGAATGCCAACTGGTCCATCGAATTGAATTACGATGAGAAGGTCGCTAGGCCCGAAAAACCGACAAGGGATGGACACACGTTCATCGATTGGTTCAACAAAGGTAGGCAGTATGATTTCGATGCTTCAGTGAAGGATGATATCAACCTGACGGCTGAATGGAATACAGAATCGGGAGAGATCGTGATTGCACACATCAATGGCCAAGTGGAGTTCAATATACCTAGCGAGGGCTCCACGACCACCAACATCATCATCGAACTTCCGAACAACGTGAACATATCGTTAGGAAACAACACGATACAATCCGCATCCGGTAGCAACATCAAAGCATCTATGACCAAATTGGATGGGGAGAAGTTCGAGATCACCGTCGATAAGGATGGTGAGACGATGAATGGTGCTCCGATGGATATCACGTTACCGTTCACTAGTGGTAAAGGAACGCCTTCGGTGTACTACTACCCTGATGTTGGGGACGAGATATTGATGGGTGGCGTAGTGGATGAGGCATCATCAACGATCACGTTCAAAACCAACCATAACTCGGTGTATGGTATCGTATACACGACACCAAGTACACCCAGTACGCCCACGGTGCCTGATGATGATTGGAGCGACGATGGATGGAATAACAATAATGGAGTCACTAAGAAATCCAAGAGAGTACTCAATCCAAGCGAAACGTTCGTTGTTGCCATTGCAATGATGATCGGCGCACTCGTTGTGTTGACGATGGTCGTCAAGAAGAAATGAAACCTTAAACTGGAGGGAGAATTCCCTCCATTGATTTTCTTTTATTGATAGATTACATGGGCCATGAGTTATCAGGAGGCCCACATCCACCATACCATATTTCGCCCATAGAAAAACTGAATTCTCTTTCTGAGCGTGCCACAGACAACATTTTGATGATTAATACTTCTCATTCCGACAGAATTTGATAATCGACTCATATGTGCCCACCTCTCATTTCAGGAAATACCTTTGTTTGTTTTGTCTAATCAAAATTCATATTCCCTCATGAAAATAGATATTTCATACCAAAGTTCCCTCATGAAAATAGAAGCCAGCATATGAAAAAAAACTGAGATGAAAAAAAATGAATGATACGAATCGTCTAAATATCATTGAAAAAAGAAAATTTAGTTAGAACGGAGCACCATCTTATGAAAAATCATAGAATCAATAAATCTTTAATTTAGTAATTCCTAAATTGCATATATTCACAATATAGCCAGCATATATAAATTATATTTGAGTTTAAAATAAATATATTTTATTTTAAACTAAAAATACATCCAAAGACTATTAAACAAGAAAATGATTTGTTTATCAGAGCAAGGGCGGATGGGCCCCGAAGACTCGGTACCGGCGATACTATGGACAGAAAGATAGTCGACGTGAATGAATTGTGTGTGAATGACATACCCATCGTTGGTGGCAAAGGAGCCAACCTCGGAGAGCTCACAAGGGCAGGTTTCCCTGTACCCAATGCGTTCGTCCTCACCACATCCGCATATGATTATTTCATAAAGAAAGCAAACCTCTTCGAAAAGATCAATGAGGAACTCAAATCCATCGACAGAAGTTCGGACGATAGCCTCACGGCGGCATCCGAGAGGATAAGGGACATCTTCGAGACATGCGAGATCCCCAAGGATCTCAAAGAAGACATCGTCAAGAGTTACAACAAACTCTTCGGAAAAGGCAAGGAAGGATTCGTAGCCGTGCGTTCATCCGCAACAGCCGAGGACCTCCCTGACGCATCATTCGCAGGTCAGCAGGAGACATACCTCAATGTACACGGAGAGGATGATCTCTTCGACAAGGTCAGGAAATGTTGGTCATCACTCTTCACTGCAAGAGCGATCGCATATCGTGAGAAACAGGGTTTCGCACACGAAGACGTCAAACTCGCTGTCGTCGTGCAGAAGATGGTCAACTCCGAAGTATCGGGAATCATGTTCACAGTCGATCCCAACAGCGGTGTAAAGGAGATTGTCATCGAAGCAGGATATGGTCTCGGCGAAGCTATCGTCGGAGGAGAGGTCACTCCCGACACGTACAAAGTGGATAAGAACACCATGAAGGTCAAGAAGAAGAGGATATCCACTCAAAAATGGAAATACACCAAGGACCCAAAGGATGGACACACCGTCAAGGTCGACATCCCTGACGAGAAACAGAAATTACAGAAAATCGATGACCGTCGCGTATCAGAGGTCGCAGAGATCGGAAGACAGATCGAGATCCACTACGACAAACCGATGGACATGGAATGGTGCATCGAGGACAACAAAGTCTACATCGTCCAAGCAAGACCGATCACAGCCGTCGGAGATTCCGCTACCAATGAGACCATCGAGACCGAAGCGGCAAGCGAGGACATAATAACGACAGGACTCGGAGCAAGTCCTGGTCTTGCATCAGGCAAGGTCGTCATCTTCGACATGTCCATGAGCCTTGATGTCGTGAAGGACGGAGACGTACTCGTCACAACGATGACGATGCCCGATATGGTCCCTGCGATGAGCAGAGCAGCCGCCATAGTCACGAACGAGGGCGGAATGACATGTCACGCTGCGATCATCTCCAGAGAATTGGGTACTCCGTGCGTCGTAGGAACTACGAACGCCACTAACATCCTGAAGAACGGTCAGGTCATCACCGTGGACGGTACCACAGGTACTGTGTACAAAGGTGACCTCGCTAAGAAGGGATCATCCGATGCGACACCTGCAGCGACGCAGGTCGTCATGGCTGAATCCGCGCCGATCACAGGTACGGGCGTGATGGTCAACATGAGCATCCCCACCAAGGCTGAGGAAGTGGCCGCACTGCCTGTCGACGGAGTTGGATTGATGAGATCCGAGTTCCTCTTCACCAACTATGTAGGAGAACACCCGATGGCCATGATAGCCGAGGGACGTTCCGATGAGATGATAGATAAGCTTGCGGACGGTATCTCCAAGGTCTGCCGTGCGTTCTACCCCAGGAAGGTCGTTCTCAGAACATCCGACTTCAAGACTAATGAGTACCGCGATATGAAAGGCGGATCCGACTACGAACCATCAGAGGACAATCCGATGATCGGATGGAGAGGCTGCTCAAGGTATGTCTCACCCGACTACAAGGATGCGTTCATCTGTGAACTCAAGGCCATAAAGAAGGTCAGGACAGAGATGGGAATGAAGAACCTCTGTGTCATGCTCCCATTCATCAGGACCGTCGAAGAGGTCGAAGAGATCACCGCGATGATGAACGAGATCGGCCTCAAGAGAAGCAAGGACTTCAAACTCTACTTCATGGCAGAGGTCCCGGCCAACATCTTCATGGCGGATGAGTTCTCCAAATACTGCGATGGATTCTCGATCGGTTCCAACGATCTCACACAGCTCACCATGGGTGCCGACAGGGATTCGGATATCCTCGGACGCATGGGATACTTCGATGAGAGGAACGAAGCTGTCAAGAGGGCCATCAGTCACTTGATCAAAGTAGCACACGCCAATGGTGTCACCGTCGGTATCTGTGGACAGGGACCATCGGTATATCCTGAATTCACCGAATTCCTTGTGAGGGAAGGCATAGACTACGTCTCTCTCAACCCTGACACGGTCATCAAGACCAAGAAACTGATCGCATCCACGGAACAGAAGATCATCCTTGATGAACTCAGGAATCTTAGGAACAAACTTTGAAACGGATGGGGGACTTCGTCCCCTGATCCTTTTTCTTTTCAGCAACTCGATTCTACAACGATGCTATCCGCTTTCCTCAATCTGCTGTAATACCACATCATGAACATCATGTATGTCAGTTCGAACACCAATGATATGGAACCTGGCAGCAATACTGCGGATGAATCTGGAACGAGGGTTATGCATAACGCCAATGACATACCACTGTTCTTCCATCCCAACAACAGGATGTAGTGGATACGCTTCTCGACAGGCACCTTTGCTTTCCTCAACACCATCTCCGACACGAGATGTATCACAGGCACCCTGATGAAACATGCGACAGCGATCAACAGGACTGTCATCGGATCGGATATCATTGTATCACGGCATTTACCGAATGCTACCAACACCATCGCCAGGAAACAGAAGTTGATCACGATCGTGTTCACGGATTTCGGTATCCTCATCTTGCCCAATGGCAAGGAGATTATCATCGGCACGAGTATGAACAAGAGCACGTACTTCAATATCGTCAGAGGGTCCACTGAACCCCCTGTCAACAAAGCTACCGTCACAGGCGTGAATATTATGGCCACGATATAGATCGCAGTGACCGATAAAGTCATCAATTTCGTATCTGCGCCCATCAACAGAGCGCCGGATATCACCGCTATGGCGCAAGGGACACATGCCAACAGCACCCATCCCTCCCAATATATATCATCGAACAGAGAACCGATGATCAATGTCACGATCGGAGAGATGAACACACCTACTATCGTCGATATCAATATCGTTCTCTTGTTCTCCTTGAAATCATTCTTACTGAATCTCAATCCTGTCAAAGAGAAGCACATCAACAATACCAATGTGAAAGTTAAGAAATCTCCTGATTTGGAACCTATGAGGTCGCCTCCCAGAAGACCTATAATCGCTCCTGCCAAAACCCAATACCTGATGTTGCCTAGGACAGACATCAACGCCATGATTCTGTCAAAAAATCACATAATATATCAATTATGTCATGTAAATCCATAAAGCGTTCTGAGATACAAGGTAATGATATCAGCTCATTCATCCTCTAGGATATGAACGAACAGACCATCCCTGCCTTCGAGTATCTCCGATGATACACCATATACATCGCGAATGGAGTCCTCGGTTATCACATCGACAGGCCTTCCTGAGGAATGGATGTGACCATCCTTCAGAAGAATGACCCTGTCGCAGAAATGCATCGCAAGGTTCAGATCATGGAGGGCGACAAGAGCACCTGCCTTCCCTTGAGAGATCACATCCTTTATGGTGCGGAGAGCAAGCATCTGATTCTTCAGATCCAAAGCGCTCGTAGGCTCATCAAGGATGAAATACTCCGGATCCTGAGCTATAGCACGCGCCAGAACGACCTTCTGTATCTGTCCTCCGGATATGTTATTGACGTATTTCTCAGCCAGATCGAATATCCCCATCCTATCCATGGCCATCCCAGCATGTAAGAAATCCGCATCCGAATATGACCAGAACATATATGGCGCCCTTCCGATGAGAACGGAATCGAACACTGTCACGTAATCCGTCGGCATATACTTCTGCGGAACATAGCCTATCAGATGCGAGAACTCTTTCGGCTCCATGCCTTGGATTGAAACCCCATCCACAGATACATTTCCGGATAACGGCATCATTATCCTGCATATGGTCTTTATCAGAGTGGACTTGCCACTGCCATTCGGTCCAAGGATGGATACCATCTCGCCTTTCTCGATGTCGAATGATATGTCATCGATGACGATGTTGTCATGATATCCTTGCCTCATTCCCTCTATGCTGAGTGTCATAATGAGACCTCCTTCCTGCGACTGCAGACGAGCCAAATGAAGAATATCCCTCCAAGAAGGTACATTATGATCCCGACAGGGATCTCCTCCGGACGGATGATCATCCTCGCGACGATATCCGATGACAATAATATGAATGCTCCCAGAGCCCCTGATGCAGGGAAAAGGTAACGACTGTCATTGCCTATGAACATCCTTGTCACATGTGGAGCGATCAATCCGATGAACCCTATGATGCCTGTGAATGCTATGCACACGGACGATATGATTGTGCATAACACCATGAGGGATATTCTAAGTCTCTTGACGTCGACACCTAGGCTCTCAGCTACATCATCACCGGCTGCAAGGACGTTGACCTTGGATGACATGGATTCTATCACTATCGCAAGGATCACCACGATCGGCAGGACAAGATACACAACACCCCATGAAGCATTCCACATGCCTCCCATCAACCAAAGCGTGATCTCCCTCAACGCATCATCATTCGAGAAATACTTTATCGCACTGATACCAGCTTGGAACAGATAGCTTATTATGACTCCCGTCAGGATGATGGTCGAACGCGATATGCCACTCCTACGCGACAATGATACGACCAATGATACGCTGATCAAGCTTGATACTATGGCCGATCCAGCGATGAACATGTTCTTGGCAAAGAACTCATGGCCCAGCACCATGACCGAACCTGTGATCCCTGCTCCGAAGAGGATCGCTATCGCCGCTCCAAAGGATGCGGCAGATGACAATCCCAATGTGAAAGGACTTACCAATGGATTGCGAAGGATGTTCTGCATCACAGCACCGGACATCGCGAGACTGAATCCGGTGATCAGGCAGAGTATGGTACGTGACAACCTAGCATTGAGTATTATATCAGGATACCAAGGGGTAGTCGGATTGTCGAAGAAAGGAGGGAGTATAGCATGCAGGAATACGCGGACGGTATCACTCAATGGGATATCGACCGCGCCTATACTCACAGATACTACGACCGCCACCAATGAAAGGAGAAAGGCGATCGCTATGAATGTCCTTTTACGGAGGGAGGATGCGACGTAGATCTTCTTCAGACGATTTCCCGCATCCGTTCTTTCTCCCTCCTGATCCATGATAACTCGCACCCCATCATTCAACAGGGGACTGTTCCATGATATAACCGTATTTCACATCGAATCCATACTTCTTGTTGAAAGAATTGACCAATTCGTTGTAATCCAATCCAGTGTCCATTCCGAATGCCTCAGCTATGCACACATAACCGATGTAGTCACGTGGTCCAGAGAGCACATCTGTCTCGATGACGAAGATGTTCTTGTTCTTGACTACATTCAATTCATTGAAATTCAAATCACCGCCGGTCTTGATGAAGGTCTGATAGTCCGCTGCAGCTGTATGTCCGGATACGGCCCTGATGAAGACGTAATCGAGTTTACCTGATTTATCATAGTCAAATACAGTCTCCTTAGCCGGTTTGGATGTCTTTGTCGATGATGTGACCTTCATATCCTTGAGGGCATTGTGTCCGTGAATGGATTCAGCTATCTTTCCAAGCTCGGAATTCTCGTTATAGTAGGTTCCATTCGTTGAACTCATGCTTGTGAAGAAGAAAAGGAATGACGGATCCCCAGATGCTTTGGAGGCTTTGTCCATGACAGCATCCACTGTCTTCTTGTACGTATCCTTGTATTCTCCGAAGATCTTCTGAGCATCATCGGATGATATAATCTTCAACAACTGCTCAACATCCCTCAACATGGTATCGCCATAGAAATTGAGGCGCAATACCGTGATGCCATAATTGTCCTTGAGAGCCTGTTCCGTTGCTGCCGACATCGATCTAGCTTCTGCTTGAGAGATGACGAACTTAGATCCTGTCTCCGCGATCTTCTCTCCGACAGGATTCTTGTGCTCCCCTATGTTCGTCACATTCTTGTATGTATCAAGACTGCTGATCGTCGCCTTATCGGCACCAACGATCATATCCTTGATGGAGAGCATCTGGAAGAACTCGGCTGCATTCGTATTCACAGTACAGAACGAGGTCACAGGAGCAGTGACCTCAACATCGTTCCCTAGGCTATCTTTTATGACGACCTTGTGAGTGTCGTCACCACCATTGTCACCGATGAGAACGATCGCTCCCGCGACGATTATCAAAGCCACCGCTACGATAGCGATAGATGCAATTTTTCTATCCATGGAAACCTATTCTCCTTATCAAATCAGGATACTTAAGTATTACCAAAACGTAATACGTAATACCATAAGCCTATGGGATTCACTCTGACTAACCCATATCATTCAAAGAACGAATTATAAGTCCATCACTGAGAGTCTTCTAACCTCTTGGTAAGGCTACCCAATGATTCATCAGGCAACAGCATCGTAGTGACCTGTATGAACGGATGTTTGGAACCCTCTATTATGTTCACATCATCTAATGTGTGCAGACCCCATTTCTCCGCCGTCCTCTCCAATCCAAGTGTGACATCAAGATCATTAGGTTCCAAAACTATGGCTTTGAAACTCTCGAGACCTAACTGATACGCAGCCATAGCCCTGTGATGTCCATCCACGATGAGATATCCTCCGCGCCTCTTGATGCATATCAAAGGCTCATAGAGGCCTCTCTTGATCTCATACTGTCTTCCGATGAGTTCGTCCATGTAGACATCCTTCTGAGATGGACGTACCTCTTTCATGGGCACATCCATGTTCACGATCTTGATCCTAAGGCCGTTCTGCGATTCCAAGAACGATTTTACACTGATCACTTTGGATGGTCTGCTCTTCTCTATCTGCGACCTCACTATATCGATATTAGAGATTATACCGATGAGTTTCTTGTTCTCATCCACAACAGGCAGATTCCTCAATCCGTATCTGAACAATACGCGTGTCGCATCACTGAGTTTCATCGAGGCTATGACACAAACGGTACCGCGTTTCATGACCTCCCTCATCGTGGCATTGGGGCGGTTGGCGAATCTGAGCAGTTCCTTCGCCGTGACGAATCCGAGAAGATATCCGCGTTCCGTTATAGGGAACCCGTGGAAATTAGAATTGCACATCTTGTCGATGACCTCCTTAACGGTCATCTCCGGACTCACCGTCTCAACATCCCTGACCATGTAGTCAGCGACTATGTCATCTGCCATGGTTGCTTGATTTCATGCGTAGTATAATACATCTGGCTTTGTGGCAAATATTGTAAACGATGTTAACTCACGATAGGATTAAATATGGAATGTATATACTCATCTTCACCATACACGCCCCGGTAGTGTAGTGGCCTATCATGGAGCCCTGTCGAGGCTCCGACACGGATTCGAATTCCGTCCGGGGCGCTCATCTTCTGTTAAAATTTACGAAATAGCGACGCGTCTGCGTCGAATTTATCATTATCAATACAATTCACACCAAGATGATCGTAGAATATCGCGCCTCGTCACGGAATCAACGAGGGCCGTATGAATCGTGGAGTATTACCGTATTCCTTCCGATCTTCTCATCGTATCTCAACTCAGCATCGACGTTGAACACGATGCGCATATTATCAGGCGTCAGAACCTCCTCTGGAGTTCCCAACGCATGGATCTTGTGATCATGGATCATCAATATCCTATCACAATACCTCGCCACCATAGGGAGATCGTGAGATACGATGATAACGGTCAGACCATTCTCCTTTGCCAATCTGTATACGAGATTCAAGGCATCGAATTGCATACTGATATCAAGATGCAGAGTGGGCTCGTCCATCAGGATTATCTGCGGCGTCTGTGCTATCGCCCTTGCGATTATCACGCGCTGACGTTCGCCTCCGCTCATGGTGTTGATATGACGATCTGCCAACCTCTCGAGTCCGGTCTGTCTGATAGCATCATCGACTATCCTCTTATCCTCCTCGGATTCGCCGGACATCATACCTTGGAACGGCATCCTGCCCATGGATACGACATCCCTGACGGTGAATGAGAAATGGATCTCGTTGGTCTGCGGAACAACGGCGATCTTCTTCGCCACATCCTTCTTCTTGATATCCTCTAGAACATCCCCATCCAACAATACGCAACCGCCACATGGACTGAGGTTCTTGTTGAGATTCTTCAGAAGTGTGGTCTTACCACATCCATTCGGACCGAGTATCCCCAGGATCTCACCTTTACCTACAGTGAATGATATCCCGTCGAGAACGATGCTCTTCGAATAGCAGTACGATACATCACTGACCTCTAATGTCAATTCCAACCCACCTCCTTCTTCCTACGGATAAGGAGATAGATGAACACGGGTGCACCGATCAATGCCGTGACAACGCCTATCGGTAACGTACCATACTGTGGTGCTATGATCCTGCTAAGATAATCGCAGATCAGAATGAACGATGAACCTGCGATAAGACATATCGGCATTATCGTCCTATTGTCCGGTCCGAGCACTATCCTCAATATGTGCGGTATGACCAATCCGATGAATCCGATGACACCAGTGAATGATACCGCGGATGCCACTATCACTGTCGTAAGTATGAGCACTGAGAGTCTGCAGTTCTTCACGTTGACCCCCAGATCCATCGCGTGTACATCCCCCAACATCAATGCGTTCAGAGATTTGGCTTGCATCATAAGCAGTATAGAGCATAACAAGATGACTGGTGCAGAGAACGCGATCTCATTCCAATCCGCACCGCCAAGGTTACCCATGGACCAGAACACTATCCCTTCCAGCTTATCTCCCGATATGAACGTGAGGAATGACACCAATGCTGACAACAATGAGGATATCGCCACACCCGACAGGATCAGTGTCTCTGTCCTCACCACGCCTCCGACACGTGCCATCGAATAGACGATTATCATCGTAGCGAAACACGTGACGAATGCTAGGACAGGAGTCACGATCATCATCGGTATGAATGGTATCGTGAACAACATCGAGATGGCTGCACCCAATGATGCTCCTGATGACAGGCCTAGGATGTAAGGGGATGCCAAAGGATTCCTGAATACCGCCTGCATAGCAGCACCGGATATCGCTAATCCTGCGCCGACAACAATACCGATCGCGACACGCGGGAGATTCATATCAATAATGATGATATTGGATCCCCACGTGCCTCCGCCGATGAGCGTGTCCCATACCTCTTTGAATGTATAGGATTTATTGGCCGAGACCCAAGATAGATCTAGGAAAGCACAGATGATCGCAGCTACGATCAGTATCACGATCATTATTGCTATCTTCTTTCCCTTGGACACGTTATCCCTGATCTCGGCCTTGTAGTTCAATGTTTCAATTGCGTCTCATCAGATACACTGCGGCACAGAGGATGAGTACGCATGCGCCGACTGCAGCAGAGACGTAGATGATGATGTTATCATCACTGGAATCCGCTGACTTCGATGTATCCCACTCGGGGAAGATATCCGAATACATCGCACCAGCTATCGTCTTGACGCCTTCCATACTCTCGATCGAATAGTTGTTCCAAAGCGGGTTCAGGCCAACTACCTTAACATCGTTACCTACAGCCTGTCTGAGATCAGAGAGATATTTCTCATTCTTCATGATGGTGTTATCTGCGAATATGACGACATCCTTCCCGTGCGTCTCGATTATCTCTGTGAGATTCCTCTCATATGTCGTGCCCTTCTTGGACGTATCGATGGTGATCGCATTACCTTCAGCTGCTTCGATCATGGATGTTGCGATCGATCCCTTGTTACCTACCTTGAACACATTTCCGCTGTATGTGACATAGAATGCTTTGGTCTTCTTAGCATCGATTATCCCATTCTCTGAAAGTTTGGATGATACCTTCTCCTTCACAGCCTTCATATCATCGACATCCGACGATACCTTTCCAGTTACGATCATGGAGATGTCTTTGACCAATGCGATGATGTCATCGTACTCATACACATCATTCCATACAAGTACCCTGAAACTTTCATTTTTAAGGAAATCGATGAGTCCGCCTTTCACCAAGTATGTATCCGATCCGGTGAGAAGTACGACATCCTTTGCCCTGTCAAATCTCTTCTCCTTATCGGCTGCATCGATGATCTCAGCCTTCAGAGATTCTCTGCCTGAATCGAAGATAGTACCTCCTGCTGTCGCTTTGCCCTCACTGACCCTTGCTCTGAATGCATCGAACAATGATGATTCGTCAGTGTTGGAGTACTTGTCCGCAACAACGATCTTATCGACTGCACCAAGCTGTATAACAGTGGCTGTAATGCCCTTTCCAACAGTGACGATGTGATCGACAGGACCATCGAAGCTTACTTCGTTCCCTTTCTGATCCGTGATCGTGAATCCGGCACCGTCGGCACCGTCGGTATCGACGGGTATAACGACCAATGCCGAAATAATGAATAGGCCTGCGATGAACAACGCCATGCATGCCTTCGTGGTATTATCTGAAGCCATGGAGGCATAACAGAGATGGTAATTAATAAGTTTTCCAGATACGTATTACTTAAATTCCTCCAAAATGATGCCAGTTTATATAAATCGGTTTGAATTAATGCTACATCATGCGTTCGATGCTTCGCAGTAAGATCCACAGGGCGACCGTTACGGAAAGGAGATTGGATTACGAAGGGAGCATAACGATAGATGTCGATTTGTTGGAGAGATCCGGGATTTGGGTCGGCGAGAAGGTATTGATCGCCAATGTCAACAATGGAAAACGTCTCGAGACCTATACGCTCCCTGGTGAAAGGGGATCAGGCATCATCGCATTGAACGGTGCGGCCGCACACCTCTGTAATCTTGGGGATAAGATAATCATCATGGGCTTTGAACTCACAGATGAACCGATACATGCGAAAGTTGTATTGGTGGATGATGAGAACAAAGTGAAAAGGGAGCTCACCTACTGATGTCCTTGAAGATCTATTCCGATGGGGGATCCCGCGGAAATCCTGGTAAATCGGCTTTCGCCGTGGTCGTCACGAGAAATGGCGAGATCCTTGAGGAATACACCGAATTCCTTGGTGTACATACCAATAATTATGCAGAATACAGAGGATTGATCTGCGCCATAACCAAAGCTCTCGCACTAAAGGATGATGATGTCGAGTTCGTCATGGATTCCGAACTCGTGATCAAACAGATGAGAGGCGAATATAAAGTGAAATCACCTGATATGAAGGAATTGAACGATGATGCCAAAACACTCTCATCGCTGATACCGAATGTGAGATTCACGCACGTAAGACGTGAGAACCCGATGATCTCCAGAGCTGATTTCCTTCTGAATCAGACCATGGATAGGAATTGAATGGGCCTTATGGCCCGATTCATTGTCTGCTCTTCAATTCCTCTATGAGATTCTCTATCTTGATGACCTTCTGCTCACCGGATACCATATCCCTTACTGTGACAGAGCATGATTCCAGTTCCTTGGCACCGATTATTATGACGTTCTTCGCGCCTGTTATCGATGCGTACTTCATGGCCTTGGCCATCTTACGACCCATGATGTCTATGTCCGACCTCAGGCCTTCATCACGGAGCATGGTCACTATCTTCGCAGACTCTAATCTAACATCATCCGAAACAGGAACGACATATGCATCGATGCCTTCCTTCTCATAGGTCTGCCCTTCCTTCTCTGCCGCAAGGAGTATCCTATCGAAACCGACAGCGAATCCTGTGGAGAACACCTTCTCCCCGCCGAACAACTCCGATAATGTGTACGATCCTCCGCCGCAGATCTGCTTCTCAGCACCCAATGCGGGAGCCTCGGCCTCGAAGACCATGCCCGTGTAATAATCCAATCCTCTGACGACGCCGAGATCTATCTCGGGATCCTCTACGCCCATCACACGGAGGAGTTCGACCAGTCTCCTGAGGTAATCGCCTGCCTCTCCAGGGACCTTGGAGAGTACTTCGGGACCTCCGACGGTCTCGGTGAGATCGTACAGATCCCTTATCGCATCATCCGTAACGCCCATGGATTTCAGAAGAGGTGTGGCTTCGTCGTAGTTCTTCTTATCCAATTTCTGAAGTACCTCGGCCATCCTTTCCTTCGGTACACCAGAATCTGATACCTTTTGTCTGAGCACGCCTATATGTCCGATCCTAATCTTGTAATCCTTGAGACCGAATGATCTGATCATCGCACCTGCCATCGAGATGACCTCTGCATCGGATTCCACATTCGGATTCCCGATGAGTTCCGCACCGAATTGGAAGAATTCTCTGTAACGTCCGCTCTGCGGCCTCTCATATCTGAAACATTGGCCGAAATAGAACATCTTGATGGGTTTCGGATCATTGCTCATCTCGTTGACGAACATACGGATGGCTGGTGCGGTCATCTCAGGACGAAGCGCTATCTCCCTATCTCCTTTGTCCTTGAATGCGTAGAGTTCGCCCAACACGTTAGGTCCGGATCTCAATATGAACAATTCCGATTCCTCGAATATAGGAGTAGCTATCTCTCTGAAACCGTATGTTTTTGCGACATTCCTCAGAAGTCCTTCGTAATATCTCCTCTTCTCCATATCATCTGGGAGGAAATCCCTGGTTCCGCGCGGGCGTTGGATCATGGACCTTCCTAACATCCTGTCCCTATAATAATGGTGTGATTGATCGCATTGAAAGAAGGATCGTCAGAAGTTCTTCTTGACGATAATACAAACGACGTCCTCGTCCATCACGACATGGTCGAGACCTACGGTCTGTCCAGGGAACTTTGCACTCTTTCCCCACACCATGGCATATCTGAAATTGGAACGGAACTGCCTGTGGATCAATTCGCATACATCGCCGACCGTGTTACCGCGTTTGACGATCAACGGGACATCCATATCCGCTTCCTGTCCCTGCGGCTTGAGGTAGATACGGATCATATCTATGGTGTCATAGAGGCCTTGTTTCAATTCCTCCATCCCGAGGCCTGTGGCTGCAGATACAGGGAAGCATCTGTAGATGTTATTGAGTTCCAACGCCTTGTCCAACTCATCGTGCTGAACGATATCGACCTTGTTGATGGCCATGATGGCTTTGATGTATACGCGATTTCCCGCAAGGATGTCGAGCATCTGCTCCACATTTATATCCTCGCGAACGACGACCGTCGCATTCACATGTCCGTATGCAGCAGTCATATCCTTGATCGTCTCTTTGGTTATCTTGGTGAGTTTCACCGTCGGTTTTACGATGATACCTCCCTGATCGCCACCGGTTATCGTGACATCAGGCTTCTTCTGATTGAGACGTATAGCGGCATCGTACAACTCTTTGTAAAGGACAGAGATGTCTGGATTGAACACATCTACCACCAGGAGGATAACATCTGCGGACCTAGCTGCGGCGATGACCTCTCTTCCTCTTCCCTTACCCCTTGACGCATCCTTGATGAGTCCGGGCATATCCAGGATCTGGATCTTGGCATGGTTGTATAACATGACACCTGGTACTACGTCCAATGTGGTGAAATGGTATGCTCCGACCTCTGATTTCGCACCTGTCAATTGATTCAAAAGTGTGGACTTACCGACACTCGGGAAACCGACCAAGGCGACGGTTGCATTACCTGCCTTCTTGACGTAGAAACCCTTGGTGTTCCCTTTGGATGATTTTCTCTTCTCATCCTCTTGCTGGAGGCGGGCGATCTTCGCTTTGAGCTTACCGATATGCCCTTCTGTGGCCTTGTTGTATTTCGTCTTGGAGATCTCATCTTCGAGCTCTCTTATCTGATCCTCAATTGCCAACGACTCCCTCCTTGACATATGCATATATGCGCACTATTTAAGGGCAATGCAGATAATGGCCTCGAATTAGTCTTCGGAACGACGATCGAAGGTGAGGATCATTGCCCGCTCTTTCCATCCATAATCTGAAATCGATCACATCAGAACCGATTCATTGGAATCCATGGGTCGCAACGAAGCCATATGAAGTATAGGATTGCTTCCATTTGCCAGACTACTTAAATATTGACATGTAATGCATCAGACAATGGACGATAAAGAACCGCTGACCGGTTTCAAGAAATTCGCGAAGACCCCGTATGGATTCGCTGTAGGGATATTGATCGCATCGATCTGTACGATCATATTGTATTACCTCAATGTCGAACAGACCCTGTACGGCATGGGTTTCGTTCTCATTGCTGGATTGATATACATCATAATGAAGAGATTCGGTTGCGACAACAACAAGAAACTACTCATTGTCGCTCTGAGCGTGTTCGTCATCGTCACTGCGACAGGTATGTTCGCGTTCTCCATACCGAACGTCCATGCCAATGATGATTGGGAATCCTTCGATAGCAAAGGAGTGGATATCCAAGAGATGGAAGTCGTTGGAAAGGATCTCAACATCAAGATACAATATAACGGCGACATAGATGTCGAGAAGATCACAGCCATCGCTTCACCCATGGCCTTGGCATGCTATAACTTCTACAACTATGAGAAGAGGGATGACGTTACGATGACCGCCGATGGCAACACATACACCGTGACGATACCCAACGTATCATCGGATAATGTGTTGGTATACCACTTCTCCATCTATGAGAAGAACGCCGAGGACCCTAAGAAAGCCAAAGAGATAACAAAGGATGGATTCTATCTCAACGGATCCGATTCAGCCATCACGAAGAGTGCCTTCATGGGCAACGCATACTTCGTTTCACTGTCCGTACTGCTCTTTGCGATCCTTGCATTCTTCATGCTCCGTGCAGCCAAGAACCTTGAAGCCACGAGAGAGAGGATGGAAGCCGAAGGCCGTCTCTATCCCAAAGGATACGGACGCTGTAAACAGTGCGGCACCGTCGTCCTCCCAGGCGAGACCATATGCAGAAAATGCGGCACATACATCGATGTGCCTGACGAACTCAGACACAAGAAGAATGATTACTTCCAGTGTTCTGAGTGCGGTGCAGAGGTCCCCGCCGATTCCTCAGTATGCCCCAAATGTGGTGCTAGCTTCGATGAGGATGATGAGACCATCATCGTAGAGAAGAAGAAAGAGGAGTGAACCCCACTCCTCCTTCAAACCTCTTCCAAAAAACCATTCTGCATTCTTAACATCCCATATAAAAAGAACATTATATTGGGAACAATATCGCTCTTGATGGATGTGCCCTGACGAAGAAATCAAGAAGGGGCCTGCGGCTGGTTCTAGAATCACGCCAACGGCTGAAAAGATGGCTAAGAAACAACAGGAGATCTCGGTTACAGAGTTCTTCGAGAAGAATAAACATATCCTCGGCTTCGACTCCCGTTCGAAATCATTGTTGATGGGTATCAAAGAGGCTGTGGATAACTCATTGGATGCGTGTGAGGAAGCAGGGATTTTGCCCGACATCTTCGTCAAGATGACACGTCATCCCGATGATGATTACACCGTCCTCGTTGAGGATAATGGTCCTGGTATCGTACACAAGATGATGGGTAATGTCTTCGGTCGCCTATTGTACGGTTCGAGATTCCATGCACTCAGACAATCGAGAGGACAGCAGGGAATAGGTATCTCTGCGACTGTCATGTATGGATACATAACCACTGGTAAGCCTGCCCATATCCAATCCAAGATCGAGGGAGAGGATGAGGTCGCATGGGGAATGGACATCGTCATCGACACTAAAGTCAACAGACCGGTGATCACCAATGACAAACCGTTCACGTGGGAAGGCAAAGAACACGGAACAAGTATCGAGTACACGATCAAGGGAAGATACATCACAGGTAAACAGTCCATCTTCGAGTATCTCAAGGACACTGCGATCGTCAACCCCCATTCAAAGATCACATTCATAGACCCTGAAGGGAAGACATTCATCTTCGAGAGAGCGACAGAGGTCCTTCCGGAGAAGTCCAAGGAGATCAAACCGCACCCGACAGGATTGGAGATCGGTAGTCTTCTCAAATTGGCTCAGATCTCTGAACAGAAGAACGTCAAATCATTCCTCACGAATGATTTCTCGAGGGTCACCCCCAGGATAGCGGATGAGATCCTCAAGAAGGCAGCGATAAACCCTGATCTGAAGCCATCCGCTCTGAAGCATGATGACTGCAAGAAGATCATCAAAGCCATCGAAACTGTCAAGATAATGGCACCGCCAACGGATTGTCTCTCACCGATAGGAGACACACTCATCAAGAAAGGATTGATGCATGTACTCGAGGGACTTCGTCCAGATTATTATGCACCACCTATCACAAGGGCACCTAAATCCGTCAACGGGAACCCGTTCATCGTCGAGGCAGGTATCGTCTACGGAGGAGAGATCCCATCCGACGGTCCTGTCAGCATCCTTAGGTTCGCGAACCGCGTACCATTGCTCTTCCAACCAGGTGCTTGCGCCATAACAAAAGCAGTATCCAACATAGATTGGAGAAGATATGGACTTGAACAGAGAGGAGGAAAAGGTGTCCCCTTCGGACCCGCCATCATATTGGTGCACATCGCTTCCACCAAAGTACCTTTCACATCCGAAGGTAAGGAAGCCGTCGCCGACCTTCCCGAGATACAGAGCGAGATAGAATTAGCGCTCAAACTCTGTGCGAGGAGCCTTAAGAGTCACCTCAACAAAGAGGAAAGAAGGAAGAAGACGCATGCGAAATTCGAGATCGTTCAGGAGATCCTTCCGGAATTCGCTGAGAAATCGGCATCGTTCCTGAAGAGACCTGTACCGAACCTCGATATGACAATCTCCAAGATCATGAACGTCGTTTGGATAGAACCGACCGAGGTCAAGGACAAGAAGAAGAAACTCCGCACGATCACATACACGATATACAACTACACTCAAGCAGAGAGGAAAATGAGTCTCCATGCACAGCTTCCCAAGGATGCTGTCAACCTCACCCTCTTCAGCGGAGAGTACTTCACAGAGATGAATGACGAGGGCAAGGTCACTTGGACCGTGCCGAACATTCCGCCTGCGAAACATGTCGAGATCACATTCGAACTCTCGGGAGATATGGGCGATGTGTTCTCATCAAGTGATGTCTATATCTCAGGCATCAACCCTGTGATGGTCATGGGTGCGGAGATGCTCCCAGGAGATTGGGGAATCAAAGGAATGGAGATTACAGAATTGGATTCGGATTATGTAGCGGACGATACAGACGCAGAAGAAGTAGAGGAGGTCGAGGATCTTGGAGATGAATGAGAGACAACAGGCAGCAGTGAACAATCTCACTGAAATCATAGATTCACTGTACAATCAGTTGGATCAGGGCGAGATCCCCACCATGGCGCTTCCGCTCAGATCCAAGAAGAACATAGAGTTCGACCCAAGATACGACGTATGGAAATACGGTAGCCTCAAGACCAACCGTACCGCAAAGACCGTACAGGGTGCAACGATGATGCTCAGGACCGTCTATACGGTGGACTTCATCGAAGATATGATCAGGAACAACAAATCATCCACCTTAAGGGAAATGTACTACATATCCGAAGGATGGGGACATGCCAAATTCCACACGCAGGATGAGAGTAACCTCTTGGCCGAGGATCTCGAAACAGTATCGAGCTGTATGAGGGAGGACTTCAAGCTCAGACCAGAGGAAGGAAGCTCACACGTCTATGGTAACATAGATTTCAAGACGATGACCAGGAAAGGTATGCGCAAATTCAACTGCATGGACGATGTCGCAGAGACCGGATTCGGAATCCCGTATTCTGTGGAGAAGGAGACATTCGAGATAGTCGATCCGAGCGTCGATTTCGTCATGGCCATCGAGACAGGAGGAATGTTCGCCAGGTTGATCGAGAACAACTTCCCTGAGAAGTACAACTGTGCATTGATCCACCTGAGCGGTCAGCCCACTAGGTCGACAAGACGTCTGATCAAGAGATTGAATGAAGAGTATCGCATACCTGTCACGGTCTTCACCGACGGTGATCCATGGTCATTCCGTATTTTCGCATCCGTCGCATACGGTGCGATCAAGACGGCACACATCTCAGATTATCTTGCTACGCCTACTGCGCAGTTCATCGGCATAACGGCATCAGATATCCTCAACTACGACCTTCCGACGGACAAACTGTCGGACAAGGATATCGGCGCATTGAATGCTGAATTATCCGACCCGAGATTCAAAGATGAATTCTGGGTCAACGAGATACAGGCCATGCTCGATATGAAGAAGAAAGCTGAGCAGCAGGCTCTGGCGAAATACGGTCTCAACTATGTTACGGACAAGTATCTCCCAGAGAAGCTCACAGATATGGGCGTACTTCGTTGAATGTGATGTGTCGGAGGTATCTCCGGCACATCCAACCCTTAAATTGATGTGATATGACACATCACTGAT
Source organism: Candidatus Methanarcanum hacksteinii (assembly GCF_964305265.1). Taxonomy (NCBI): domain Archaea; kingdom Methanobacteriati; phylum Thermoplasmatota; class Thermoplasmata; order Methanomassiliicoccales; genus Candidatus Methanarcanum; species Candidatus Methanarcanum hacksteinii. Next base: position 145,781 of record NZ_CAYATA010000001.1, read on the forward strand.
TCTAAAATGAACGATACATCCTATTGATCAGAGAGTCCTACGGCTCCCACATCATAAGTGTAGATCACAGACGTAGTAGATCCTTGTCAAAAGATTTCTGAATAAAGGGGCATATGCCCCTTCTTAATTCATTTCGATGCTTTATCGAGTCTTCTGATAACGAACTCAGGATCCATGGACTCAAGGAACGGACCGAGCCTCGGACCTTTGGACATGTTAATCAGGATCTTGTACATCGCTTTGAATGCAGCCTTGTTACCGATGGGTGCCGCAGCCTCCACGATGGCAGCATTGATAGCCTCAGCATTCCAATCGATGGATCTCATCTTATCAGACAATGCTTTGAAGAATGCCTTCTCCTCATCACTGACGTCGACCTTGGGCATCTCCTTGCACAATGAGAACTTGACCATATCCGGTGCGAAACCGTCCAACCAGTATCTCACACACTCTGTCCTGCGCTTGAGCCTTACGAGATCCACATCATTGGCTTCGGAAAGATCCTCCTTGCGTTTGAGGATGTCCAACACTCCATTAAAATCATCCGCCATCTGAACGATGTTGACCAAATGCCTGCATGATATCTGCAACGGCATCGTCTTTGGAACCTTGTTGTGCTGAGCGATCTCGTATGCACGTACGGAATTCTCCTCGACCTCGGTCGCTCCCCCGTTGTAGAAGAGTCCTTCCATCCTGTCGTACTCATCCTCCATGTCAAGGATGCCCATACCATAATCGAAATCGATAGCTTTACTCGGATTGACACGAAGGAACAGATAATTCAAAACCTCCGGAGGAGTCATTCCGATCGCATCCAATCCTGTAACGGCTGAACCTGTGGACTTGTGCATCTGCACAATCTGTCCGTTGGACTTCAACTGAACGAACTCATATGGGATTGGATAGGGTGCCTCTCCGCCGAATATCTCCTTGACGATCACTTTACCAGTGTCATATGATCCTCCGGCCGCTGCGTGGTCCTTTCCGAACGGTTCCACTGCAGTACCAAACAACTTCCACTTCGCAGGCCACTCGAGCCTCCATGGGAGTTTACCTTCCATCTTACGGACATCCGCTTTGCCGTGATGACCGCATTTACATTGATACTCCACATACGGGAACTCATATGTCTCCAGGATCGGATCGGTGAAACGACCGCATTCCTCACAAAGAGGATTGTATGGCGTGAACTTCTTATCCCTTCCAGATACCTCTCTGAGAATGGATTCGACCTTGTCAACGTTCTTGATTGATTGATCGATCATCTCTGCGAACTTTCCATCCCTGTACAGTTCGTGTGTCCATATGATCTCACAATTGACACCTAATGAATCCACCACATCAAGGAATGGTTGTATGAAGTGGTGAGCATAGTTGTCGTGCTTACCGCAAGGACAAGGAATGCTACAGATCGGCATCCCTACATACTTCTCGAATTCCTCTGGAAGGAAATCATATCTTTTTCTGAGCGGATCGAATGAATCTATGAGATAGATGAGCTTCACATCCGAGCCCATACCTTTGAGGGCGCTACGGACGGACTCTCCTGTGATAGCTTCCCTCAGACTCCCGACGTGAAGTATACCCGTAGGACTGATACCTGTGGCGATGATCGGATGATCATTCTTCTCTGCCACCTCTTTAGCGATTACATCTGCCCAGTGCATGATTACCGATTGGCGATTAGCAACCTACTATAAAAGAGGGTGTAGATTGGACGTTGATTATTCATTATGCAAGATGATATCATCATTGCTATAATGATGTAATTTGTCATGATTTCCATCGTTATACGAAATTTTAATAATGATACCACAGCCTGATTCTTATCGAGGATATCGATATGAGCGATGACGAATATAAGAAAAAGGTCCTGGAGATGTTGAAAGAGATCAAGGATGAGATCTTCAAACTCAACTATGATACGAACCTAATCTGGAGGAAGGATTGAACATCCACCAAATACAGAGGCATCTGTGCGAACGATGCCTCTCAAACGATTTTATCATATGGATATCGTCATTCCAACAATACACACGGAATCCATAATCTTAATATACGGACTTCCGATACTCTTCGACATGGCCAAGAAAAACGACGGTGGATTCCAGTCACAGGCAGGACTTGTCAGGTACTTCGATACCGAGAATGACAAAGCCCTCAAACTCAGCCCCAAGCTGGTCATCGGTCTCGCAGTAGGATTCGCCGTACTCATAATCCTTCTCGACGTATTCATGCCGATGAACTGAAACCATTTCAGTTACATCATTTTTCATCAACTAGCGAATGCTTTGTGATTCTTTCTATTCTATAATCCTGTATTTACAATGGAATTGAGAGAATAATCCCGATCACTGAAATGATTGGATATGAGAAAGTGAGTATCGGATGGGCCTCAGAGTATCTCTAAGGCCCATCACACTCCAACCGTCAGAGACGATCCTCAGGTTGGATTATGAACTCATCCTTGTACTTCTTACCAAATGCGATCGATAACAACGGAGGTGCTATTATCGTCGTAGCCACGGACATCAATACAACGATCGTGTACAACGGCAGGAACTCATTACCGAATATCCCCAATCCGATCGATGCAACGATGATACCGACCTCCCCCCTAGGGATCATACCGATACCGATGATATTGAACGAATTCCTATCGGTCGTCTTGTCACCGAGTTTCGCACCAAGTCCGCATCCGAAGTATTTACCGATGATAGCGAGGATAAGGACTGCTACGAATGATATTATGACCTCAGTGGTCACAGCACTTATGTCGACCATCAATCCGACATAGACGAAGAAGAACGACACAAGGAATGTCGTGATACCTTCGATCTTCTCCTCCAATTTCCACTCGAATGCATAGTCTGCGAATATCATACCTGCAAGGAAAGAACCTATGATGGCTGCAAGCCCTATGAACTCAGCAAGCCATGCGAATCCGAAACATGCTGCGATGGCTACTGCCAACATATTCAGTTTGACAGGAACGTAGTTATTATCCTCCTTCCATTTCCTCTCATTCCTTGCCTGTATCGCAGCATGGATCTTCGGAACACCTTTTCCTGCGAATACCATAACAGCGATCACGAAGATGAATGCCTCAGCGGTTATCAAGAGGATATGTCCGACATCAATGTCACCTGATGATCCTGCCATACCAGACACAATCGCAAGAACGATCATACCGAGGACATCGTCTATCACAGCTGCGCCGATGATAATCCTTGATTCCTTGGCATCGATCAGATGTTTATCCTTGATCACACGTGCAGTTATACCAACACTCGTAGCGACCATCGCCGCACCAAGGAACAATGCGTATTGCGTGTGACCCTGCATGTAGACCATGTCCACATAGATGAATCCGAGGATGAACGGGATTATCACTCCTAACAATGCTACCAGGAATGCCGTCTTACCTACTGACATGAGATCCTTGACGCGGGTCTCAAGACCGACAGAGAATAGGAGGAACATCACACCGAGTTCCGCAAGGACATGAAGGATCTCGAAATTATCGCCGTTAGAACGGACACCATCATGAATCTCATACAGTCCCAAGAATTGGGCGATCGAACTATCGCCTATACTTATGGCCAGAATGATACCGACCAGAATCTCCCCTACGAGGCCCGGTATACCGAACTTGCTGAAAAGAAGAGACGCTAACTTCGCTGCTACGAAGATAACGAAAAGCATCAACAGGATACTCACTAGTTCCATGTTTCGCCGTATATTCTTTCCCTATAAAATAAAGAGGGAAAGCGATTTTGCAGTGATTCGAATTTCAAAGATGACCAACGATATCATAAGAATTCTATTCGAATATCGTAGAAAATCAATATCAATAAAATGAAATGGATGGGTAAAAGGTTTAGTTGATTGATCGTTAATTTATCATTGTCCAGGTCCGTTGATGAACTTGTTTACCTTGTTCTTCTTCCCCAGCTGGAAACTGAATCCTGTCTTTCCGGGCATCGATGTCGATGCGAATGCGAATCTGAAGACGGCTGTTGTCGTCACCGGATTAACGAACGGTTGAGCCTCTATGACTGGTTCGGAAACATCTGCCACCGCAGGCTCTACCATAGGTTCTTCGATCTCCGATACTGCGCATTCAGGAATGATCTTCGCAGGAACATTCACTATTGTGGATTCTGCGATCGGTTCCTCGATGTTTGTTATCACATATTCGGGGACGAACTTGACAGGCACATCCACAACTGTGGATTCGACCTTAGGCTCCTCGATCTCTGATATCACGTACTCTGGAATGAACTTGACAGGTACTTCGACTATTGTGGATTCCAATACAGGCTCGTCGATACTTGAGATGACGTATTCAGGGACGAACTTCTCTTCGTAGACTTCGGGAACGAGCTTTGGCATCACATCGTTGACGATGCATTCCGCTACGATGTCCTCATACGTATCATCGAAATCCACGCCATCATCGATCTCCACTGTCTCCTGCTCGAAGTCATGGTGGAATGAAGGCATACTCTCTGCCATCGATGATGTTGCTACTTCCTGGAATGTGCTTGGTATCGAGACGATGCTGAATTCCTCATCGAACGTTGTCTCTCCAGAAGGTGCGCCGTAATTGGAGAACGCTTCCTCTTTGACGCATGTGAGGTCCGACACCTGTTCCTCTACGATCTCGACCTCACCCATGTGATCCATCTCATCTGCAACGATCGGTTCTGATTCTTCGACGAATGATGCTTCCTCGATCTCACCTACATCTGTGACCATGACCAAAAGACAGTCGTTTGCAACGACAGGGACCTGTTCGATCAATGGAACTTCCTCGACGGCAGGTTCTACATGTGCTATCGGCTCAGAACACTCATTCTCGAATACATCATTCGATGATTCCACTGCAATCTCTTCAGGTACGGTCTCAGGGACGACTGATTCCTGAATCTCTACCTCTTCCACGATAGGTGCTATTGGTTCGACGACCTCATAAACGGGTGCATCGACCGGACATTCTGCTACGACATCTTCAGGTACGACCTCTGCGACTGGAACCTCAGGAGTGACTGATGCCTGGACCTCTACTTCTTCCATCGCAGGTTCGATCGATTCGATCTCCTCGCATACATATCCGCCACCCTGGAATTCTGTCGCGACATCTTTAGGTACGACCTCTGCGACTGGAACCTCAGCCATCTGGAGAGGCGCCTTTTCCACAGCAGGTGCGATCGATTCGATCTCCTTGTGTACAGGTGAATCAAGACATTCCGCTACAACGTTCTCAGGAACGACTTCTGAGATTGCCATGACAGGAGCCTCAGGGACGATTGTCTCCTGCACTTCTATCTCTTCCACAACAGGTGCGATAGGTTCGACACTCTCGTATGAAGACACATCGATCGGACACTCTGCCACTATGTTCTCGGGAACGACTGATGCCTGGATCTCCGCCTCTTCTACGACGGGCGTGATCGATTCGATCTCCTCGTGAATAGGCATATCGACCGGACACTCTACCGCGATGTTCTCTGGAATGTCCTTCAGAACATCCATGACCACAGGCGTCTGTTCTACGACAGGCACCCCATTCGCAACAGGCTCGACACTAACGACTGGTTCGATCTCCTCATACACGAATACATTGTTCGGACATTCTGCCACTATGTTCTCAGGTATTGCCTCTGGAATCTGTGTTACTGGAACCTCTGCGACAACTGTGGTCTGAAGAGGTACGTTGACAGGTGTGACCTCAGCAACCTCCGCCTCAACAGTATGCCTCTTGATCTCCATACAGAATTCTGGGCCGTCGGCTAAATGTACGCCGTCACCCTCATGCCTCAATTTCTTTCCTGTAGATTCCTCATATGTGGATAATGCTGAATCTACGAATTTGTTAAACTTCCTAGTAGCATTCCTTAGAATGCCCTTTGCAAAGCTAACGCTACCATCTAGGTTTCTAGAACCCATTCTAATCCCATCCGTCGAAGTTATCGGTGTGACTGTAAATAAATACTTCGTTAAATCTATCAAAAATAATTCCGTAGATTCTCAATGATCCATTCGAGCCAGAGAGCAATAACCTAGGATCGAGAATGATTCAACCTCTGACGAATTTCACATAATCCGCCTTGCCGACGGAGTATATCTCTTTCAGTATGTTCCTCATCGTCGATGAATCCGTGGATATTATCATAACCTCAAGACACTTCATGTTCAACAGGTGCGAATGCAACTGTGTCTTGATCTGTCCCTCGTATCTGTGATATATCTTCGACATCCACATGTCATCATGGTTTCCATGTACGATCACTAGAACGCCTTCGACATGTCCATCGATATCGGATATCTCCTTCATCTCGGTCTCAGCGGACTTGATCGAATGCCTGATAGCCTCGCTTCTGCCGTTCAGACCGTAGTAGTTCTGTATGCTATCCAATTCCTCCAAATATTCGTCAGAGAGTGAGACACTTACTATCGCCATGATATCACGTTATTAAGAAAGGACACTCAGAGAGTATCATTGTTAATAACAATGAACCAATATTTTAATAATCCTTCCAATTAAGATGCGTTATGGAAATCCTAGTGACATTTCTTGTGTACACGATCGTCCTGTTAGCCGTTGCGATGGCGGGTGCATATACGCCGTTCATCAGAAAACTGACGGACAAACAGATACATCTTCTCGTAGCATTGAGTGCCGGCATATTCCTTGGCATACTATTCTTCTTGCTGATGCCTGAGGCGATAGAGGAATGTGCCGAAGGAGGACAATCCGCAGAGATCATGATGATCTCCACGATGTTCGGTTTCTTGGTCATACTAGGCGTGGATGTTCTGATCAAACATATCCACTCCAATGAATGCTCGGAGGAATGTCACGAGGACGAGCATGCACACAGCATAGCATCATTATCAGCATTCATCGGATTGTCGGTCCATGCATTCGTTGACGGTCTTGTATTGACGACATCGTTGATCGCTGACCCTAATATCGCAATAATAGCGCTTGGCGGGATGTGCATACACAAATTCGTGGTGCTGTTCTCTTTGTCATCCACATTCTTGCTGACGGACCTGAAGAGATCGATGATCATGAAATATCTCTTCGCATTCTCATGCATAACGCCGATCGCCACCGTGATCTCATTCCTTGTCTTGAACGGGATGTCGGTCGATGGTATGGTCGGGATACCTCTCGCGTTCTCGGCAGGTACGTTCATGTATGTCGCATTATGCGATATGATCCCCGAAGCATTCCACAGGAAGAATCAGGATGTCAGAGCATTCCTGATGCTCATAATCGGGATAGCTATCGCCGCAGGTGTGTTCCTTCTCATCGGCCATGGGCATTGAATCATGGCGGCACAAATGTGCCGCCTTCGTTCACCCATCACATATTCGCCTTATGATGGGTGGCCAGTTGATGTTTCGATGGGTAATGTTCTTTTAATTGATCCCCGTAACCCGAGTTGAATGACTGAGAGCATCTGGTTCTGGGTGGGATTTCTAGCGCTTGTCGCCGTGCTTATGGCATTCGACCTCGGTCTGTTCAACAGAGGGTCGAAACACATTGACGCGAAGAAAGCAATCAGGATGACCATCGTATGGATCTCGATTGCTGTGTTGTTCGGCATATTCGTTCTCTTCACATTAGGTACGGATAAGGCTATAGAATTCTACACAGGATATATCGTCGAGGAATCGATGAGCATCGATAACCTCTTCGTGTTCATACTCATATTCTCATTCTTCAAGATACCAGATGACTATCAGCACAAAGCTCTCTATTACGGCATATTCGGTGCATTGATCTTCCGTGCGATATTCATATTCGCAGGTGCCGAATTGATGGAGAGATTCGACATCGTGATCTACATCTTCGGAATCATCCTGCTCATAGCAGCATTGAAGACGATCTTCAAGAAGAGCGGAGAGGAAGAAGAGAACAAGATGGCGATATGGTTATCAAAAGTCTTCAAGACATCCCCTGAACTCGACGGCGATAAATTCTTCACAAGAGTAGATGGAAAACTCATAATGACCCCTCTCTTGTTGTGCGTCATCGTCATCGAACTCTCCGACGTCATCTTCGCATTGGACTCGATCCCTGCGGTATTGGCGATCTCGACGGATACTTTCATCGTGTACACCTCCAACATCTTTGCGATAATGGGCCTCAGGTCATTGTACTTCACAATAAAGGAATCCATGAAATCCTTGAGATTCCTCAACTATGGTCTGGGCATAATCCTTGCATTCGTAGCATTCAAACTGCTCACAGAGAAATTCATAGAGATCCCTGTGCTCGCATCGTTGTTGGTCATAATCACAGTGCTTGCGATCACAGTGATACTTTCTTTGAAATTCAAAGAACCTGCAACGCAAGCTAGCGATGTGAAGGAATGAGAGCATAATCCATCGGATTATGATGATCTATACTGCATATAACTGCGAGTATGCAGTGTGATTACGGCCCGTAGAATCGCAATATTGATATATTGTCCTATTAACATTCACCTTCATGAAATCCTACCCGATTACACAAGCTGAAATCGTAGAACTCAAACAGACCATGGGATTCCGTATCAACAGTAAGGTCTGGGCAGACTACGCTGAGCAGCACTCAGATGGGTGTACAAGCGTTGAACTCATCGAGTTCGTAAAGAAATGGATGAACCCGCCCTATGAGAAACCTGCGGATCAACTTGACACATACCTCGAGAACATACTCAAGGAGTTCATCAACTTCATCCGTCCTGACACAGCAGTCAAGATCGAATGAGAAACAATCTGCCGAGGCGTTGGCCTCGGCCATATAATTATCATCAATGTTCGGATGACGCTATGTTATATCCGATAGATATTCATCAAACGATTTACAGAATAGTCTGATAAAGCAAAATAAAAGTCAAAGGTATGCGAGCCTGTTCATCGGCCCGTACCTTTGGATCGTTCACAATCTAACCAGAACTCAGTTCTTAGACCAAACGTTTCCGGAGTGGCTACGTGTCTCTACTATACGAACGAGTCCTCTGAGACGGAGGCCTTTTAGGATACCGCTGACTTCCCTTGCGTTAAGACCAAGGGAATCGCATATATCTCTCGCCGTACATTTTCCGTTGTCGTCTATGACACTCAGGACCTGTTTCATCTTTTCAGATCTTGCCGCTGCCATCTTAACCCCTTGATACTTCCTATCCTCTGCTCAGTATTTTAACATTACCGTACCTATCAAATCGATAGGATTTATAACTCAACGGAGCCCGTTACTGCGGACCAAAGAGTCCCTCAGATCCCACAATCTTTGAGACAGATCCACATAGTACTGGTGGGGGTTCGTGAAACGTTTGACCTCATCCCAGAGAGTATCCATCTGTTCTCTGTGATATGCCCTTATCTCCTCGAGCGACGGAAGATCGTATACAAGCTTACCATCCTTGATCACTTGTACGAGAAGTTCCTTGGCGACATAGTCCGTCACGGTCTTCCTCTTCCATGTCGCATCGGGATCGAACAGCACAAGTGGTTCGGATTCATCGATGATCTCATCGTGAAGACATACTTGATCGGCCAATGCCTTCCCATGTTTGTCATAGATCCTGTAGACCTTCTTGAAACCGGGCGTGGTTAGTTTGCCCATATTCTCTGAGATCTTGATCCTAGGTATTATGTCGCCGTTCTCATCCTCCATGGCGACCAATTTATACACACCATTGAAGACAGGGTCACTGTGCGACGTTATGAGATTGTCCCCTACGCCGAATCCGTCTATCATCGCACCCTGTTTTATCAGATCGCGTATCAACCACTCATCCAAAGCATTCGAAACGATGATCTTACAATCCCTGAGGCCAGCCTCATCCAGCATCTTCCTCGCCTCCTTTGTGAGGAACGAGAAATCACCAGAATCCAAACGGATGGCGCATTTCCTCAGACCGAGTTCCTTGAAGACCTTGATAGCATTCGGAATACCACTCTTCAAGGTGTTGTATGTATCGACGAGGACTGTAGCATTATCAGGGTACAATTTACAGAATGCCATGAACGCATCGTATTCCGTTGGGAACATCTGCACCCATGAGTGGGCCATTGTTCCGCTTGCAGGGACTCCGTACCACTTGTCGCTGACAGTACATGCCGTACCGCCACAGCCTGCGATGTATGCTGCCCTCGCACCGAGTATTGCCGCATCCGTACCCTGTGCACGTCTCGAACCGAATTCTAACACAGTCCTTCCCTCGGCAGCACGTACGATACGGCTTGATTTCGTAGCTATCAGAGTTTGATGGTTTATCGTTAGAAGCGCAAATGTCTCCAGGATCTGTGCCTCTATCGCATTCGCCCTTATGGTGACCACTGGTTCGCCAGGGAACACAGGCGTACCCTCAGGAACTGCATAGATATCTCCTGTGAAATGGAAATCCTTCAGATATTCCAAGAACCTCTCTCCGAATATCCCCTTTGAACGCATGAACTCGATATCGCTCTCATCGAACCTTAGCTCGGTTATGTAGCTGATCAATTGTTCAAGACCCGCTGCGATAGCGAATCCACCGTTGTCAGGTACGCGTCTGAAGAATATATCGAAATAGACGATACGATCTGAGAGACCGTTCTCCATGTACCCATTACCCATCGTGTATTCGTAGTAATCGCATAAGAGGGGGATGTTCCTTGGATTCATCATCGTGTTAATCCATGACTTACTATTTAAGAAGGGCCGTAGAGCCAAATCCGATTCCCATAGATGGAAATATATGAATCTGACACACAGAACGAACGTCCAGTGTGATTATTTGATATTAGATTGGTGCTCCTGACGGAATTCGAATCCGTGTCGGAGCCTCGAGAGGGCTCCATGATTGGCCGCTACACCACAGGAGCGAATAATAGCAAATCGCAGATTACAATCCCATAAATAAACCTTTTTCTCAGTTCATATCATGGAGATATCGCAGGTTCCCTCTTATGAGCTGTTTTTCTCACTTTTTCTCTTATTTCAGATACCTTTTCCAAGGAAACACCTGTAATTTCGGATATCTTAGCATCACCCATCGAATCCAGACGGGACAGCACATTGTCGAGATCTTTGTACAAGATCCCCATCTCATCCTCATCGGTCTGCCCATCCCAGAGTCCTGCGGAAGGAGCTTTTGTTATGAAATCCTCAGGTATCCCGATGATCCTAGCAAGCTCCCTGACCTGTGTCTTGTAAAGATTCACAATCGGTACTACGTCGCATGCACCATCACCGAACTTGGTGAAGTATCCCATCATCATCTCGCTCCTATTCGATGTCCCGAGAACAAGATGGTTCGTCCTCTTGGCGATGTCGAAAAGGATTATCATCCTGCATCTTGCGGATATGTTCCCTTTCTCCAAACGATCGCCGTCATCCAAACCCAAAGCAGATGAGAATGCATCGACCATCGGCGATATGCCGATGACCCTATAATCGGTACCGAGGGATGAACTGAATTCCGATGTGCACCTATGGTCATCCTTGGGGGTGGTAGATGAAGGCATGAACACATTGATCACATTCTCTGCACCCAACGCATCCACGGCCAATTTCGTCACTACAGCAGAATCTATGCCTCCGCTGAGTCCGATGACGACGCCGTTGCACCCTGATCCTCTGACCGTATCTCTGATGAACTCTACGAGTCCATCAGCATACCCTCCGTCGATACTCGGGATTCCATCCATCACATCTCTGTATGATGACATCGATAAAAATACCTGTGATGATACAGGATGATATGAAAGCGGCATTATGTCAACTGAAACCGTACATCGACGATATCGAAAAGAATACGGATATCGTAGTGGATACAATCGTCAATACGGATGCCGACCTCATCATATTCCCTGAAATGTTCCTGACAGACTATTCGTTCGACGGCCCATATGATGTGGACCTCATGGGAATATGTCTCGAAAGGATACTTCGTGCTACAAGGATGACAAAAAAAGCCGCTATCGTAGGCGGGCCGCACATGTCAAATGGGAAACTCTTCAACTCCGCATACATCATTTCAGAACGGATCGACAGATATGACAAGATCGATCTCCCCGGGTTCGGTGTGTTCTCTGAGAAGGATAGGTTCTCTGAGGGCGATAGACTCGTCATGAGAAACATCTGCGGATTCAACATCGGGGTGGTCATCTGCTACGATGTATTCTTCCCTGAATTGGTGAAAGCGTACGCGATGAACGGTGCGGATGCCGTCATATGTATCTCTGCATCTCCTACGACCTCTAAGGTAGCGTTCGACAGAGTACTCCCCGCAAGATCCGTAGAATCCACCGTCTACATGCTGTTCGTGAACAATGTTGGTGATCGCGAAGGGATGACATTCTTCGGCGGAAGCAGATGCATATCTCCATCAGGGGATACATCGGTAGAAGTTGGTGATGAAGAGACGATCATGACTGTGGAACTTGACCATGAGTCCGTCCGTATCGCAAGAGATAACAGACCAACGCTGAAAGATACCAAAGAGCGTACGATCCGCATCGAGATCGCGTGAATTAATGAGTGGAATGGCCTTTATCGAAACTCATCCTTTTGACTGAATGAAAGGGACTTGAAAGCAAATCCTTTTAATATAGTATCCAATTGTCCGCTCTACAGCCGAGATGGCCCAGCCCGGTAAGGCGCGAGCCTGGAAAGTTCGTGGTGATTCACCTCGGGAGTTCAAATCTCCCTCTCGGCGCCATTATTATCTCATCAAGTTAAAACAGCAATCATCACAGCAGACCGGCCATGTATATCGGGATGTATGTCACATTCCCGTCCACGCGAAAGTCTTTGGGATGGATCACATAGGATGACCTTACAATCTTAGGGAAATCCTCTATTAGATGGTCCAAGGATGCGTGTTTGGTTGTACTTAAAAAAACCCAGCCATATTGATTAAATACTATTAGGGAGATTGATAATTATCCCGATAAGACCCGTAGGATAGGTCACCGCATGATGGCCATCAGTGCCTACGGGCAAAGGATATCTTCCCATTCAGGATTTTTAGCGTGTCATCTAGTGCCTCATATTGGGCTTTGACCGCACCAGCCACAAAATCAACAAGTTGAATGCATTTATTCTGCTCCGACTGGACCTTATCTACTCTCTTAGGATTGACGCCCTGATTCTTGGATTCCTCTTCAACCATCTGTCTCAGACGACTAATGGTTATGAAATTATTACTGTCCAAAAACAGATTGAAATCTTTACATGGAAGGACACTAATTGCATCGGAGATTACCTGTCTGAGTACTCTTTCGTAGAGCTCATTTCCATAGATAGGCTTGTGATTATCAGGATGATTCTTGTTCACAGTATAATAGACGATCTTGAATGGAAGATCAGACATCTCGCTAATGATATCACGTCTAGTCTGGGGATTAGAATTGTTCCATTTAATCTCATAATCTCTTTTCGGGATGGCATCAGCGGCCTTCTTCAGATTGCGCGGACGAAGCATCACAATCGCTGCAATAGTGAAATACTTGGTGCCCGCAGAACCGAGATCCCCCGATTCGTCTACCGCAATCAACCCCGTCATAGATAACCCTGCGGGCTAATACAATAGGCCAGATATAGTTGTTATCGAAAAATCGATGCGACTCCACACAAATGCAGGTTAATAGTCAGCCTGTGCTTTTTCTTCTTCATCCTTCGGCCATCTTTTCACACATTAGGCATTAGGATACCGAATGAGATCCATTGCGACAAGGGAATAATAACTATCGAACAAAGAATTCTGGAGAATGTTATTCAAAACTACTCAGGAATCTTTCGCCTTTGTATTAAGAGTATTCCTGAATATTGATAAAATACACTAAAATCATCAATTGTGGTATAACTTTTACCTGATTTCATTCATTGTGGTATCAATTTTTTATAAACTTATCTATTGTGGTATAATATGCCTGGAATAAGATAAATAACATCTAATGACATCCACTCTCATGGTCAAAAGAGAGGACTACGACCAATGGGTGATCGATTGGATCGCATCGGAGAAGAAAGCAGGCAGGAAATGCTTCGATGTCAGGAAGACCGGGAACTCATATTATGTATATTATCAAACGACACGTTACAATCCCGAACTCAAGAAGAGGGAGAAGGTATCATCCTACATAGGGAAACTCACTCAGGACGGGTTGATGGAACCACAATCCAAAGAGAGTGATATCGTAGAACCTGCAAGATATGGATTGGGTGTCGATACAGGCGGAACGTTCACTGATGCCGTGATCGTGGATCTCGATGACATGACCGTGATAGCCAAGAAGAAATCACCTACGACACATCACGATCTATCCATAGGACTGTACAATTCCGTGGATGCCGTGCTCTCGGCAACGGACATCGATCCGTCAGAGATCGTATCCGTCGGCATATCGACGACACTCGCTACGAACTCCGTTCTCGAAGGAAGGGGCGGTAACGTAGGCCTCATACTCATTGGGTGGGATCCCATAGAACCAGTCCATTTCGGAGAGAGCAGACAAGCATTCGTCAAGGGCGGTTATGATGTCAGAGGCAGAGCGAAAGCATCGATGTCCCTCGAGGAGGTGAAGACTGCCATCATGGACATCTCTAAGGATGTAGATGCGATAGCGATATCCGGATTGTTCGCCAATCTCAACGCCTCACAAGAGAGGAAGGTCAAGGAACTCGCCATAGAATTGACAGGATTGCCTACGATCGCCGGCCATGAACTGTCGTCAGAACTTGGGATAGGTTTGCGTGCAGAGACTGCGGTACTCAACGGCAAGCTCATCCCTGTTGTGAGTGCGTTCTTCGATGATGTCGTCAGAACGTTCAAGGAGAAGGGCATAACCGCACCGATCATGGTCTACAAGGGAGACGGTTCTGTCATGACAATAGAACAGGCGAAGATGTATCCTGTTCAGACCATCCTCTCCGGACCGGCAGCAAGCTCCATGGGCGGCAAAATAATCTCCGGATACGAGGATTTCGTCATGGTGGATATCGGAGGCACATCCACGGACATCGCTGTGATGGAGGAAGGATATCCTCAGATACAATTCATGGGCGCGGAGATAGGAGGATGGAGAACGCGCGTGAAGGCTGTGGACATGTACACGATCGCGATGGGCGGCGATTCCAGGATCTCCATCGTCGATAACAGATTCGTATTCGGACCTAGGAAGGTCATACCGCTCTGTACATTCACTGAACGCCATCCTGAGATCGTTGACACCATCATGCATACGGATGTGTATGACTACTACATCCTCAGAGAGGGTGCGGACCTCTCGGATCTGAACGAAAGAGAGACTATCGTTGTCGATGGTATGCGTGGAAAAGGTCCGATGAGTCGCATGGATGTGATGAACTCCGCTGACGGATTATGGGACATCGATGATGACCTGAATGGATTGGTGTCCAAGAGGATCATAGAGATGTCATCACTCACACCTACCGACCTGATGGTATACATGGGGGATCTGAATGCAGGGAATCCAGATGGCTCAAGGGCGGGCGTACATGCAGTGAGCGAGAAATTCGGCATGACGGAGAAGCAAGCCGCGACTCTGATAACAGAGGAGATAAGGACATCCGTCGCACAAGCGATATTGACAAAACTGGTCGATGATACGATGGAGGATGGGTGGAAGAACCGTGAGACCACGATGTTCCTCAGAAGGATGTCATCACTCAAGAGGGATTCAGATGCATTCTCGATGATCCCCAGGATCAATGTGCCCATCGTAGGTATCGGTGCGCCATCCAAATTCATGATGTATGACATAGGACAGAGATTGGGCACCCCTGCAGAGTTCCCTGATAACAACGATGTGGGGAATGCGATAGGTGCCGTATGCAGTAAGGTCGTCGAATCACTTTCAGCGACGATAACGCCGACACACGACTTCAGATACAAACTCGAGGTACCGTATTTGGGACCTTCATACTATTCTCAGGTGAACAGCGCGATATCCGCCGCTAAGAGCAGCCTCAAATCATTCTTGGTCAAAGAAGTGGAGATGAAGGGCGGTACCGACATCAGGACCACCACTAAGGTCAGGACCGTGATGGCCGTTGAAGGCGGTATCGGCGATTGGGAGGAGACAGGTGTAGCGAGGAACATCAACTACATCGAAGTGATCTGCAGAGCGGTGGGGGATCCCCCGGAGGCGAGATGATGGCGATATTCGACGGCAGGGAATACATCGGCCCTGTCGATATAGATGGGAATGACATACCGTCCATCAGTGGCGTATATCTCATATGCACGGGTGCAAGCGGAGGAGAGCGTATAATCGCACTCTATCACAGTGATGACATGAAGGGATCTATCATGACGAACCCTGATAGAGAGATGTGGAAGAGGTACAGGAACGATGACGGGGATATATACTCCGACAATGCCCTCAGATGCTACTACATACAGATCGATGACCCGTCCGAAAGGGAGATGCTCATCAGAAGGACCGTCGATATAAGGCCGTATGACATCCCATGTTACAGGATGCCGAAGGATGACTGGTGAATGACATGACGAACACTGTTATAGCTAACATGAAGACATGCTACAAGACCAACAAAGTGACCGTTTCCATGAGGGATGACGGGGACATGGATGTGAGGATAGTATCCGACTGTCCGCATGTACAGGAATATGCCAAGAAACTTACCAGGATATCCGTCGATGATGTGGTGGATTTCAATGGGAGCAAGGTCGTCGACCCCGAGATCAGGGCAACTCTTTCCGTACCCTGCCTCACACCCATAGCAGTATTCGAAGCTGCATGGCTGGAACTAGGCATGTTATCCAAATCCTTATCCAAGAAGGTCGGTGAGAACACGATAACGTTCCATCCGGACTCCGATGGCGGTGATGAATAACCAAAATAATTGTTGGATGTAGGTACGTATATATACGAAGGGTAATCCTACTTTCGGTGATCTCAATGGGCAAACATGCCAAAGAGAGACACGTAGCCGACATGCAGAGGAACAAGACCGAAGCTAAGCCGGATGCGAAGCCCCAAAAGAAAAAATGCTAAAACCAGAGGGTGCAGATAACACCCTCTCTTCTTAAGATTTATAACAACGACTCGCTCGGATTTGGTGCGGAGCCTAATATTCTTATTATAATAGGAGGGCGTAAACCCTCACGTAAGGATGTGCAGTATGAAGATCAATGCTGACGTATATGTGAAGGATATCCCGGGACAGCTCGTTGCATCACTCGAACCGATCTCGACATTCGACGGGAACATAATAGGTGTGGTACACAACCGCGAACAGGTCATCAGTGGGAAGATCCTTGTCAACATAATATTCGACATAAGTGCCGAGAACCTAGAACTCCTGAAGAAGGAATGGAAGGCAAGGGATGTCGTCATCGTCAATATGGGAGAGGCTGTGGAGAACTATTCCATGGACTATATGCTCGTAGGCAAATTGAATGCGTCAGATATCGATGACATGATCAACGAGATCTCCGAGTCGATGGAGATGGAATCCGTGGAAGTGGGATACTCCGCCAGCGGTTCCAAGGACTCTCGCACGGCGATGGTCTCGGTGACTGTACGTTCAGTGAACGATCTTCGTAAACTCGATTCATATTTCTCCGAAAGGACGAAGAACGCAGGACTCACATACATAAGGGGAGTGGATGCATGAGGATATTCCTTTCAGGATTGGGAACCGTTGGTCAGGGAGTGTTAGAAGTCATTTCCGCCAAGATGCCTCTCCTTGAGAAGAACTACGGAGGGGTCAAGGTCGTAGGAGTGATGGATTCCAAGAGCTACGCCATAAGTGATGATGGTTTGGATATGGGTTCCGTCCTCAGCAAGAAGAGATCCGACAAGAGATGCGGTGACGCTGACAGGAACGGAATGAGCGGCCCAGAGATATTAGGGAAGGTGGATTACGACCTCCTCATAGAATGCACGCCCACGAACATAGATGATGGTGGAGAAGGTCTGAAGAACATAACATCCGCTCTCGAGAACGGGAAGGATGTGATCACAGTCAACAAAGGTCCGCTCGCATTGGAATTCTGCAAGCTGATGGAGCTTGCGAAGAAGAATGGAAGCATCATGAGGTTCGAAGGTTCCGTCGGAGGCGCCATGCCCATCATCAATCTCTGCAAGGAGGGGTTGGCCGGCCAGGAGATCAGATCGATCAATGGTATCTTCAACGGCACATGCAATTTCATACTGAGCAGGATGGATCGCGGGATGCCGTTCGATCAAGCACTCAAGGAGGCACAGCAGCTCGGCTATGCTGAGGCCGATCCGACATACGACATCAAAGGTATCGACAGTGCATGCAAGGTCGCGATACTCGCGAATGCCGTATTCAAGAAGGATGTGACCATAAGGGATGTGACGATCAACGGTATCGATACGATCACTGACGGCGCCATATCATTGGCCAAGGACCATGATATGGTCATAAGGCTCATCGGAGAGGTATCCAAGGATAAATTGGACGTGTCACCTAGGCTCATACCCAAAGGACACCCTCTCAGCATCACAGGTACACTCAACACAGCGGTCATACAGACCGATTTCGCAGGACCGATAACAGTATCCGGCCGTGGAGCAGGAAAGAACGAGACGGCATCCGCCATACTCGGCGACCTTATATTCATACTCGAAGCGAGAAAGAAGTGAAATGTCTGACAGGATCTACATCTACGACACCACTCTGCGTGACGGTGCACAGACCGAAGGGATATCGTTCTCACTTGGTGACAAGGATATCATCACAGATCTCTTAGATGATTTTGGGATGGATTTCATAGAGGGCGGTATGCCTGCTTCCAATCCTAAGGACAAGGAATTCTTCTCCGTTAACAGGGAACTGAAAAAAAGCAAGATGGTCGCCTTCGGCAGTACATGCAGACCGAACCATCATGCCGATGAGGATGAGGGCCTGAAGATACTGTTAGAATCCAAGACAGAATGGGCATGCATATTCGGAAAGGCATGGGATTTTCATGTGACCGAGGCCCTGAATACCACACTCGAAGAGAATCTCCGCATGATCAGAGATAGTATCTCGTTCTTGAAAGATAATGGGAAGAAGGTCATCTTCGACGCAGAACATTTCTTCGATGGATACAGGGCCAATGATAACTATGCTATGGATGTGATAGATGCGGCTGCGAAAGGCGGTGCGGAATGGATTGTCCTCTGTGATACGAATGGAGGTTCGCTCCCATCATACATCGGTAAAGTGGTGGCCAAGGTACGCGAGGTGTTCCCCCGGATCGGTATCCATTGCCATAATGACTCGGATCTTGCGGTAGCATGCTCATTGGTAGCTGTCGAGAACGGTGCGACCATGGTGCAGGGTACAGTCAACGGGATAGGAGAGAGATGCGGTAACGCCAATCTCTGTTCCGTCATACCTGACCTGAGATTCAAGATGGGATATGATATGCCGATGGATCTGGGCAATCTGAGATCGTTGAGCTATTCCGTATCGGAATCGGCGAACACGAGACATCTCGCACACATGCCGTATGTGGGAGATAAAGCGTTCACGCACAAAGGCGGGATGCATGTGAGCGCATTGATGAAGGATCCGGCCACATACGAACATGTATCCCCGGAATCAGTCGGCAATCACAGGAACATAGTCATATCGGACATGTCCGGGAAATCCAACGTCCTCAAGAAACTCTCCGATTTGGGCATCGCTGCCAACAAGAGCGATGTGGATAGGGTACTCGCACGCGTGAAGGAGATGGAGGCACAAGGATACCAATTCGAGATCGCGGATGCTAGTTTCAAACTACTCGTCGAAAGGGTGTTGGACAAGGAGTCCAGACCATTCGACATACGCGGATTCAGATTGAACATAGATGGCGTCGGGACGACACAACTGATCTCCGAGGCCAGCATAAAGATAGCAGACAAATTAGGGGAGATAGAGCATACCGCGGCCGACTGTGAAGGTCCTGTCAATGCATTGGACAGGGCATTGAGGAAAGCGCTAAGTAAGTTCTATCCCAACATCATAAGCAAGGTCAGACTCACCGATTATAAGGTCCGCGTCATAGATGAGAACTGTGGTACGGAATCATGGGTAAGGGTATTGATCAAATCCACGGACGGAAAGAGTACGTGGTCCACGATAGGTGTATCCGAGAACGTTGTGGAAGCATCGCTGATAGCACTTGCGGATTCATATGAATATGCCATCCTGGCAGAACAGAAACGGAGCTGAACCAAATGGAAAGAACAATAGTAACGCTGGTAGGGAAGGATACGGTAGGTATCATCGCAAAGGTCTGTACATTCTTCTCTGAGAACAACATAAACATCCTAGATATCGCACAGACAACAGTTCAGGAATACATCAACATGATGATGATCGTGGACACGTCGAAGTACAAAGGGAGTTTCGCTGACCTCACCGAAGGGCTTGACGTCGTGGCAGAAGAGGTCAAATGTGTGATAAAGGCCCAGCGTGAAGAGATCTTCGACATGATGCACAGGATATGATCGGATGTCTGTGATTAACATAAACGAGGTCCTCGAGACCAACAAGATGATCTCGCAGGAGAACCTCGATGTCAGAACGATCACCATGGGCATCAACCTCATGGATTGTATCGATCCTGATATCGACAGCCTGTGTGAGAAGGTCTACGCCAAGATCACGACCCTTGCGAAGAATCTCGTATCCGTCGGCGATGAGATCGGTCTCGAATACGGCATACCGATAGTGAACAAGAGGGTGTCCGTCACCCCGATATCACTGATAGGCGGTGCAGCCTGCGACACACCAGATGATTTCGTATCCATCGCAAGGACGTTGGATAAGGCGGCAACGAAGATCGGAATCAACTTCATCGGAGGATTCTCCGCTCTCCCGATAAAGAACATGACCAAAGCGGACAGGATACTCATGGAATCCATCCCGAAAGCATTGGCGACCACGAACAATGTCTGCAGCTCCATCGGACTCGGTTCCACCAAGATAGGTATCAACATGGATGCGGTCAGGATGATGGGAGACATCGTCAAGAAGACTGCAGAGGCCACGAAAGACAATGATTCCATCGGATGTGCTAAGCTCGTCGTATTCTGTAACCCACCAGATGATAATCCGTTCATGGCAGGTGCGTTCCACGGTGTCACCGAAGGCGATGCCGTCATCAACGTCGGTGTCAGCGGACCGGGCGTCGTGAAAACAGCGATCGAGAACTGCAAAGGATCCAATTTCGAAGAATTGTGCGAGACAATCAAGAAGACCGCATTCAAGGTCACAAGGGTCGGACAGCTTGTCGGAAAGGAAGCATCCAAGAGATTGAACGTACCGTTCGGTATCCTCGACCTCTCATTGGCCCCCACACCTGCGATTGGAGATAGTATAGCAGATATCCTTCAAGGAATGGGGTTGGAGAGGGTTGGTGCCCCCGGTACCACAGCTGCACTCGCCATCCTCAATGATCAAGTGAAGAAGGGTGGTGTGATGGCTTCATCATATGTTGGAGGATTGTCAGGCGCATTCATCCCTGTGAGTGAGGATGCTAGCATGATCGAGGCTGCCAGCATAGGGTCGCTCTCTTTGGAGAAACTGGAAGCTATGACATGCGTCTGCTCGGTCGGATTGGATATGATCGCCATACCTGGTAAGACATCTCCAGAGACGATCTCGGGCATAATATCCGATGAGATGGCCATAGGCATGGTGAATCAGAAGACAACAGCCGTCAGGATCATCCCTGTCATCGGCAAGGATGTCGGAGAATCCGCTGAATTCGGCGGATTATTGGGTACAGCCCCGATCATGAAGGTCAATGAATTCAAATGTGACGAATTCGTGAATCGTGGCGGAAGGATCCCCGCACCGATACACAGTTTCAAGAACTGATGGATCGAAAGGGTGCATATCGCACCCTGTTCCTTTTTTCTCAATTATCGAATCCCTAACGATATTCAATTATCTGTAATGACAATCTCATCTAACAGAATGGATTGTTGAATCAAATCAAGATGATCATAGAAAGATTAAGAAGAAGTTTTAACCCATTCATATTGGAATGGGCAAGGAAGCCAGCGATGCGCTGAGTGGGGGCTAGGGGATTTGAACCCCTATAGGCGGGTTTCCACCACTGGGGGAGCTACCCCCAGCGAAATTATGAGTCATCGCTCCAGTTATTCATCACAACTGTCAGCAAACCCATTTCTAATCACGCTCTATAACTGGAGCCCGCTAGTCTACCAGGTTAGCCTAAACCCCCTTGTAAACCTAATGTGGATCAGACTTACTGTTTGCGCATCTTCTGTGCTTTCTTTCTTCTTCTCATCTTCTTCTTGCGCCATTTCCAACGCTGGTTACCGCGTTTCTTCCAGGCGCGTGAGCCTCTCTTCATGATGTCTCCTCTTTTTTGAATGCGAATGCATTGGCGGGCCGGTCGGGATTCGAACCCGAGGCGTCTGGCTTAGAAGGCCAGCGCTATATCCTAGCTAAGCCACCGGCCCGCTTGGCACTTCATAACCTTATATGATTTAAAGGTAATGCCGGATACCAATCATCCGTTCTTGGTTCCCGACAATATAATAGCTGTATAAAAAGGGGATTGGTCCCTGAATTAACGTTGGAAATGAACTAGAATTATGATGGGTGAGGGATGGCGGATGCCATCCGCTCACCCGATTCAAAGGATCGCAAGGATAATTTCCTTGTTAGAATCCAGATATGCTTTGATCATATCGTACACGGAACCATGTCCCGTGTAGATGGAAATTCCCTCGGCGATACAGATAACGCCCAACACCATGAGGATCGGCCATGTGTTGAATATCTTCGCGAACATGAGAGTCAGATCCTGCAGGAACATGAGCATCATGTAGACGATCGCACCAGCGATGAATGACACCACGAATCTTGGCCAACCTGATGCCAATACTTCGAGATTACCATCCAATTCCCCGAGGAAGATATAGACGATTATCATTGCGAACAACGCGAAGATCACAGCGAACTTGACATCACGGAATGGTCTTGACACCAACGCGAAACAAGCTATCGTCACTATGATCAAAGTTCCCATATTCCCTTTGAGATATGATGTCGCACATAGGACTGCCGTGACAGCACCTACCAACATCCCCAAAAGCATAGCTATCTTGTAATTGGCACCATCCTTGTCCTTGATGTACAGGTATGCTATGACGATAGCCAATATGCCTGCCAACACCAAGGCCATCTCGGGCACATGATAGCTGTTAAGAGTCTCACTCAAGGATGCCCAATCGACACCTGATGAGGTTTCACCTTCTGACATGCTTGTCCGAAGACATTATTGATATTTATTAATTAGAGGACACCAAGAAGACGTGCCATGTTGTTGCCAAGGAGATCGGCCTTGATGGTATCATCTCCCCATTTCCCACTTCTTATGATGTCCAAGAAACGGTACATGTTTGTATGTTCCTCATATAATGGAAAATCAGTACCGAAGACCACTCTTTTCGGATACCTCGATGTCACTGTATCCAATCTCTTACCGATCATGCTGATATCGTCGGCGACCCATCCTTGCAATGCGGAACAATCCGTGTACACATTCTCATGTGCATCCATAAGGGGGAAGATCTCGTCATGGAACTTGCCGCCAAGATGTGCTATTATTATCTTCATCTCAGGATGTCTCTCAGCGACCTTATCGAAATATCTCGGATGACAATACTTCTCATCCAATGGGGGTAATGCCATGCCTGCGTGTGTCGTAACTATGAGGCCATATTCCTCTACTCTCTTCCAGAATCCTTCATACTTATCGTCATCAGGATAGAATCCTGTCGCAGGATAGACCTTCAGACCCTTGGGATCGTATTTGGATACCATATTGTCCAACATCTCGATGGCATCCTTCCTATTCGGATCGATTCCTATGAAGGGTATGAAACGATCATCGATGGAACAACGTTGGAACAACCAATCCATGTACTCGTAGTTGCTCATGCGGCCTTCATTGATGAGGCCGAAATCAGTAGCGAGTACAAC
Organism: Candidatus Methanarcanum hacksteinii; assembly: GCF_964305265.1. Lineage (NCBI taxonomy): Archaea > Methanobacteriati > Thermoplasmatota > Thermoplasmata > Methanomassiliicoccales > Candidatus Methanarcanum > Candidatus Methanarcanum hacksteinii. The sequence continues at coordinate 169,788 of NZ_CAYATA010000001.1, forward strand.
GGCATAATCCACATCGTTCGCATCCATCATACTGATGGGTTCATTCATCTTCACATCATAATCGGGGAATGGGTAATCCTCATCCAATTTAAGATCCAGGATTCCATCGAGACCGAATTCCTTCAGCTTCGATATTGGGCCCAGATATCTCCTTACCGCCTCATCCGGCAGACAGCGCCTTTCCCACATGTGTAGATGAGCATCTATCAGCATACACCAGATAACATGATGGTTGGATAAAGTAATTTACTCTAGACTGGGCCAGATCATGGAAGGATGATGCTTGAAATATTCAGTTGACAGGTCAACTATATATTTTAGGTTGATATGTCAACTATAATGAACAGATGTGAAGTGGACATCAATCCACGGGCAATCAAGAACTACATTGAGAAACGTGTCTCACAAACGTCAGAATCGATGGGTTTGAAACGTACCCATGGACAATTTCTGAAGACCATATATGATAACGAGGGGCTGTCTCTGAAAGAACTATCGAATGAGATGTATGTGGACAAGTCACTTACGACACGCGTAATCAAATCGCTCATAGACAATGGATTCGTGATCAACATGAACAACGAATCCCGTGAGTATCGCTTATATCTCACAGATAAGGGAAATGATGCTGTGAGTAAGATCGAAAAGATCGTCAATGACGCCTGGGATGAATTGCTCAGCGAACTCACCGATGATGAGATGGAGACGTTGACCCGCATTCACATGAAGATAAATGAGAAACTCAAATCCGATATAGAGGCGCACAGATGATCCTCAAATACCTCACGAAGAAGGATTGGGGGTTGATGGTATTCGTCATCGCTTTCGTATGTGCGCAGGTGTACCTCGATCTTGAGATTCCAGGATATATGTCGAGTATAACGAACACCATCACGACCGGTGGTTCGGTGGATTCCGTCATGTCCGATGGGATCAAAATGCTCGCGTGTGCGTTCGGTTCATTATTCGCATCCATCATATGCGGATTCATAGCAGCATACATCGCTGCGAGATTGTCAGCGACACTTCGCAAGAAACAATTCGATAACGTTGAGAAATTCTCACTTGAAGAGATCAACAGATTCTCGATATCGTCATTGATCACCCGTTCCACGAATGATGTCACACAGATCCAAATAGCTGTTGCCATGGGTCTGCAAGTGACCGTAAAAGCACCGATACTCGCGATATGGGCCATAACGAAGATCGTTGGCAAGAATATGGAATGGAGCATCATAACAGCGATCTCTGTATTCACATTGATAGCTTGCATCGGATGCATAATGCTGTACGTCATCCCCAAATTCAAGAGGATACAATGGCTCAATGATGATCTCAATCGCCTCACGAAGGAGAATCTCAACGGCCTCCGTGTCATCCGTGCGTACAATGCGGAGGACTATCAAGAGAAGAGGTTCGATGTCGCCAATGACGATACGACGGACACATACGTCTCCATCACACGCTCATTAGCGATAATGTCCCCGTTGATGAGTACTGTCATGAGTTTTCTCTCTTTGGCGATCTATTGGGTCGGCGCATACATCATAGAAAGATCCTCAGGCATGGAGAAACTCACAGAATTCTCCAATATGATCGTATTCTCATCATATGCCGTACAAGTGATAATGGCATTCCTGATGCTTGTGATGATCCTCATGATAATCCCACGTGCATCCGTTGCAGCGAAAAGGATACAGGAGGTCATCGATACCGAACCATCCATCGTCGATGGGAACTCAACGAACACATCCGATGAGAAAGGTTCGGTGTCATTCAAGGACGTTTCCTTCAAATATCCTGGTTCTGCGGACTATATCTTGAAAGATATATCATTCGATGCGAAGAAAGGAGAGACCGTAGCTTTCATCGGTGCTACAGGGAGTGGGAAGACGACATTGATCAATCTCATCCCTCGTTTCTATGATGTAAGTGAAGGCGAGGTACTCGTCGACGGGATGGATGTCAAGGATTACAGACTCACGGATCTTCGTAAGAGGATCGGGTATGTGCCTCAGAAAGCGGTGATGTTCAATCAGACCATATCCGACAACGTCAGATATGGGGATACAAGCGATGAACGCACAGAGGATGATGTGAAAAGGGCCATCTCCATCGCACAGGGGACCGATTTCGTAGAGAAGAATGAGGACGGATATCAAAGGATGATATCCGAGGGCGGTACCAACCTCTCGGGAGGTCAGAAACAACGTATCGCCATCGCTCGTGCGATATGTAGGGATCCAGAGATCTACATCTTCGATGATTCATTCTCCGCGTTGGATTACAGGACGGACCGTGAACTCCGTGATGCACTGAAAAAAGAGACGTCTGGCGCCACGACACTCATCGTAGCACAAAGGATCGGTACGATCATGGATGCCGATCACATAATCGTTCTTGATGAAGGGAGGATCGTGGGCAAAGGTACGCATGATGAACTCATGGATTCATGCGATGTGTATCGCGAGATAGCCTATTCACAATTATCAGAGGAGGAATTGAGATGAGTCCTCCATTCGGGCACAGGAAAGGGATTAACAGAGGCAGTAGGGAGAAACCTAAGGATCTGGTCCAATCTTGGAAGAAACTCTTCAATTACATGGGGAGGTATCGCAAATACATCATCTTGGCAGTGATGTTGTCCATGATCGGTACGATTCTCTCGTTGATCGGACCTAATGTCCTCAAGGACATGACCAACCTCATCACGGACAACATGATGACAGGGATCCCATTGGATGAGGTGGGAAGATACGGCATCATCATGCTGATCATCTACGCCATAAGTGCAGTATTGATGCTTGCACAGGGCATCATCCTTGCGACCGTCACACAAAGGACTGCGGGCAATCTCCGTAAGGACATCTCCAGGAAGATCAATCGCATACCACTGAGTTTCTTTGATAAGACATCGACTGGAGACATAATGAGCCGTGTCACCAACGATGCGGACACCATGGGGCAATCCATGAATCAAGCCATCGGCATGTTGGTGTCATCGATCACGCTCTTCATCGGTTCGATCGTGATGATGACAATCACCAATGTGCTCATGATGATCACTGCGGTAGTCTCCTCGTTGGCAGGCATCGGATTGATGATAATCATAATGACAAGGTCGCAGAAATATTTCAACAAACAACAGAACGACCTTGGTCAGATGAACGGACATATCGCAGAGACATATGGTGCCCACAATATCGTCAAAGCATACAATGGAGAGGAACAGGCCACGGAGAAGTTCGAGGAGATCAACGGAAGTCTTGCCAAGAGTGCGTTCTTCTCACAATTCCTCAGCGGACTCATGATGCCTCTGATGAATTTCGTTGGTAACTTCGGATATGTCGCAGTGTGTGTAGTAGGCGCAATTCTTGTCATAGATGGAAGGACGGACATAGGTACGATAGTTGCATTCATGATCTACATCAGACTATTCACCCAACCATTGGCGCAGATGTCACAAGCATTCACGAACATGCAGTCCGTCGCCGCAGGTTCCGAACGTGTGTTCGAATTCCTTGAGACCGAGGAACTCGCTGATGAATCCTCACTCACCGAACACATATCAGCAAAGGGGAAGGTGGAATTCAAGGATGTACACTTCGGATATGTCGAAGGAGAGGAGACCATCCATGGATTCTCAGCATCCGTAGAACCTGGACAGAAGATCGCCATCGTAGGGCCGACAGGTGCAGGTAAGACCACCATGGTCAATCTGCTGATGAAGTTCTACGACATTAACAGTGGAGACATCCTTCTCGACGGAGTATCCATCAAAAAGATCCCCAGAAAAGATGTACACAGACAATTCTGCATGGTACTTCAAGATACCTGGCTCTTCGAAGGGACGATAAAGGAGAACATCGTCTACTGCAGAGAGAACATAAGTGATGAGGATGTCGTCGAAGCATGTAAAGCAGTAGGGATACACCACTTCATCACCACGCTTCCCAACGGTTACGATACCGTCCTCGGCAGTACGGCGACACTCTCTGCCGGTCAGAGACAACAGCTCACCATCGCTCGTGCGATGATAGATAAATCTCCTCTCCTCATATTGGATGAGGCTACGAGTTCCGTGGATACGAGGACGGAGAGAACGATACAGGAGGCTATGGACCGTCTCTCGCAGAACAGGACATCGTTCGTCATAGCACATCGCCTCTCCACCATCAAGAACTCCGATCTCATCCTTGTGATGAATGAAGGTTCGATCATCGAACAGGGAACACATGAGGAGCTCCTTGCAAAGGGCGGATTCTACGAAAAGCTGTACAACAGCCAATTCGAAGAGACCGAAGAATGAATGTTCGAAAGACAAATACCCTCCCTCGAAAAGGGGATGGAAAACTGTTTCATGGTCCTTTTTTCACAGTATTAAATCATTACCCTTATATTCAACGAACAAATACAAAAATCCATGAGCGATTTCAAAGCTTCAATCGATTCTTATTTTAGAATCACCGAAAGAGGCTCTACGATCGGGACTGAACTAAGGGGAGGACTCATCACATTCCTTTCCATGGTCTACATCTTGATCGTGAACCCGAACATCCTCGGTACTCCTGCAGGGCTAGCAGGCTACACGACCGCAGAGTTGTTCACCGCTACCGCCATGGCAGCGATCATAGCTTGTATCCTGATGGGTCTCTACTCTAGATTCCCAGTCGCACTTGCACCTGGAATGGGTGTGAATGCATTCTTGTCATACACCATCTGTCTCACGATGGGATTCACATTCGAACAGGGTCTTCTTGTCGTATTCGTGTCAGGTATCCTGTTCCTTATCCTTACCGTATCCGGATGGAGGGAGAGGATCCTCGATGAGATCCCCGGTTCCATGAAACTCGCCATCTCGGCAGGTATCGGATTCTTCATCGCACTTGTCGGACTCTTCAACGCAGGTATCATAACACACGGCACTGGTAGCGCATTGGCTATAGGCAAACTCGGAGATCCAGGAGTCCTCCTGTCATTGTTCTGTCTTGTAGTCACACTCATCCTTTGGTTCATGAAGAAATGGTACGCCGTCATCGTCGGACTTATCGTGACATGGGTCGTTGGTGTGATCATGGGTCAGTCTGGCGTTACATCGGACCTCGTCAGCTCTGGAATATTCCTTATCCCTGGATGGTCACCTGATAATTTCGTATCGACGCCTGACTTCGGACTCTTCGGTGCAGTGTTCAGCAACTTCGAGATGTTCGCAGCAGACATGTGGCCTGCATTCATCGCAGCTACGGTCTCATTGTTCGTCGTCGATATGTTCGACACAGCCGGAACACTCATCGGTGTCGGCGGTGCAGCAGGCATGATCGATGAGGAAGGTCACCTCAAGGACGGAAGCAAAGCACTCACATGTGATGCTGTCGCAACGATCGCAGGAGCAGTCTGCGGTACATCCACGACAACATCATTCATCGAGTCCACAACAGGAATCAGTGTAGGCGCAAGGACAGGACTCATGCCGATCGTCGTCGGTGTCCTCTTCATCGTCGCATTGTTCTTCTCAGGATTCTTCGGAACATTCACATCAGCATGTACGGTCGGTGCACTCGTCATCGTCGGTATCATGATGATCAAGAGCGTCAAGGACATCGAGTGGGACGACCCCGTCGTCTGCGCAATGGCATTCATGACGATCTTCATGATGGGATTGTCCGGTTCGATCACAGACGGTATCGCCTTCGGTATCTTCGCATTCGTGATCGGAAAGATCGTAACAAAGAAATCCAACGAGATCTCACTCATCGTTTGGGCACTCGCAGTGATCTTCTTTGTTTACTCCGTGCTTAATGAGATGATCAAGAACGGAATCATCTTCAGCTGAACATCTTACCGGGGCTAACGCCCCGGGATAAACTTATATTCATTCTTCTCAGAACGATATCTCCAAAAGAGATGTTCAATCACCTTTCAAAAGGTTAATAATCAAGGGGAATATGGTCGATGCGCATGACCGCAGAGGAGAACGTTTCGATACTTCTAGGCAATCCCAAGGTAGCCATACACAAGTTGGCCCTACCTTTGATATTGTCGTTATTGGTATCGCAAGCTAACGTTATCGCTGACCGTGCATGGTGCTCAGGGCTCGGCGTGGATGCTATGGCCGCGATAGCTGTGGTCATCCCGATCTACATGACGATCGTAGGTCTTGGAAGCGGACTCGGAATAGGTGCATCCGCCATAGTATCGAGGATGATCGGTGCAGAGGATAAGGACAAAGCATGCAATGCAGCCTCACAGGCACTATTGTTCGGATTGATATTCGTCATAATCCTCACTCCACTATTGTTGATCTCACAGAAGGGCATACTCACCATATTGGGTGCAGGAGACGTCATGGATATGGCGAACTCGTATCTCACGGTCTACAGCATCTGTGCTATCATCATCCTGATGAATGGTGCGATCGGCGGCATTCTCAATGGACAGGGTGCGACATCGCTCTCCACCATCATGATGATCGTGATGGCCGTATCGAACATAGTCCTCGACCCCGTCTTCATCTACGGACTTGATATGGGCGTACGCGGTGCCGCCATAGCTACTGTCATCGCAACAGTGTTCTCTCTCCTTGTCGGAGCATACTTCATCATGAGCAGAAGAACATATCTTACGATGGACCGCAAACACATGAGATATGAGAAGGAACAGATGAGGATGGTATCCGTTGCGGCGATACCTCAGATGATAGAGTATGCTGTCATGTACGCTATGAATGCCGTATTGAATGTCATTGTCATCAATACAGGCGGCTCCGAAGGATTGACGGTCTATTCCACCCCTGATAATCTGATCGATCTGATCGTCATCCCCGCCATGGCGATAGGTTCCGCATTGGTGCCGGTAGCATCGTCTGCTTTCGGTCAGAAGGACATCGGTAGGATGAGAGCATCATTCCGCTATGCGTTGATACTCTCCATATCTGCTGTCATCGGCCTTGCATTGATCACGGAGCTGTTCTCAGAACAGGCATTATACATATTCACATACTCTGAGGAGATGGCTGCGCTCAGGCCCAAGATGGTCCATGCATTACAGATCATGTGTCTGTATTCTGCATTGTTCGCATTCACACCGATCTGTTCTGGATATCTACAGGCCATGGGTCGCCCCAATTATTCTGTATTATGTGCTGTGTGGAGGAATCTTGCGTTGATAACGTCATACATAGCACTCGCTTCATTCATGGGCATGGATGGCATCTTCTGGGGACTCGTTCTCGGACACACCATAGGTGCTTCGACCATCCTTTCCGTCACACTGCTGACACAGAAGAGACTCAAGAAGATGATCGGTTCGGATAGTATCCCTCAAAGCACCCAATGAGAACAGCGGTTGTATCCATCCATATGCATAATATGTCTCCATCTATGTCCACAAAATAGCCTAAATACTGGCTTGATAATTGTGAATTCGATGAATTGCGAGGACGAAGGACGGATCATCGGACGCCTGACCACCATAGGCATCGGCGGGAACGTCATCCTATCAATATTCAAACTCCTTGCAGGTATCATCGGCAATTCTGCAGCCATGATCTCCGATGCTGCGCACTCCTTATCTGATGTATTCGCAACAGCGATCGCGTTCGTCGGTGCGAAGATCTCCAGAAAAGGCATGGATCACGAACATCCGTATGGTCACGAACGTATCGAATGCGTAGCATCACAGATATTGTCGATCATTCTGATCATCACTGCCGTAGGAATAATGTATTCTGCGATCACTTCCATAACGAACAAGAGTTATGTCAATAGCACACCAACATTGTTGCCCCTTATCGCAGCCATAGTATCCATCGCTGTCAAGGAAGGTATGTTCTGGTATACGATGCATTATGCGAAGGTGATTGACAGTGATGCATTCAGAGCTGACGCATGGCATCACAGGTCCGATGCACTCTCATCCATAGGTGCATTGATCGGTATCTCGTTGGCGATGGTCGGATTCCCTATCGCGGATCCCATCGCAAGCATAGTCATATCATTATTCATCCTCAAGGTCGCATGGGGCATCCTCAACGATTCATACAAGAAGATGTTGGATACATCATGCGATGATGAGACCGAGAATTCTCTCAGAGTCGTGATATGTTCGGTAAACGGTGTCAAAAGCATAGACTCCATCCATACGAGACTCTTCGGCAATAGGGTCTATGTCGATGTCGAGATAGGCGTCGACAGCAAGATCACCGTTGAGGAAGGACATAGGATTGCAGAAGAGGTCCATGACAGGATCGAGAAGGAATTCTCCAAGGTCAAACATGTCATGGTACATGTGAACCCGTTCTAAGCGCATAATGTTCTAATCATCGTTCTACGATAACGATATCGATGAAATCACAGAGGATCAGATACACCAAAGAACAATTGGATGATGCGTTAACTAAAGGCATCATCTCCAAAGAGACGTACGATTCCAACATCGATGCTGCGATATCCTTCGATGAACGCAGGTCCACTCTAGAGCGTATGATGTCCGATGGAGACTACGTGTTCGATAGGAGCATGGATGATCTGAAAACTGATCTCGGATTCGGACTCATCGACGACAGGACGTATGATGCGATCGCCTTCCTCAAGAATATGGGCTATAAACATCCAAAAAATGACATCATCTCTGTGAAACTCAGGTTCAATCTGATGGGACTCAAGGACGGCGGAAGATACGATACGTTCGAATACATCCTCGATCCGGATGACCATCAGATCTCAGAGAGGAGATATTGCATCCACGGCACATTGTTCGAGGGATGCGGCAACTACAAAGCACCGGATAGTGCGCACATCACAGGGATATCGAAGGACAGATCGGATAGGATCATCAATTTCATCTCACAGCTTTGTGATGACGGTTCACTCGAGAAGGATTACACAAGTGCGGAAGGATTCGATTCCATCTTCTTCGACCTCTATGTGAGGACAGAGAACGGTACGATACACACTAAGGGCACCGAGAGATTCCCGCCATTCTTAGATTCATTGATATTGATGTTCAATGCAAGCATATGGCATAGCCACATCCTTTTATCACAATAGCATCATGAGGATGTGTGTTGTTCGAAAGTACTCTGATATCGCCTACTCCATTCGATGAATCCGTCGATCGGTTCATGGACGAGATCGGTATAGCATGCAACTTCGTTGGTTGTCCGATCCCTGTCAACGGATACTCTGCGTTGAATCCAGCACAAAGCAAATACTACTTCTACTGGCGTTCACAACTGAGATCAGGCAAAGCTATCAGAGGCGATTATGGTTATTTCGTGCTACGCTTGAGCGAGATGCTCATCAGAGGTGACCCGAAGGAGAACCTCGAAGAGATGAAACTCATGAGGAAGTGTTGCTACCCCCTCTCACGGGAGATGCATCTCATTAATTCGACAATATGCGATTATTGCATGATCCATGACATAAATGTCAGAGGATGCTACACATACAACAACAGCAGACAGCAATCCGTGATAATCGGAGAGATCATAAGGGGTAATTTCGACATCATGAGCCCCGAACAGATCCATTCGATGGTGGATTTCAGCGGATACATGTTGGAGATAGGGGAACCTGAGACGTTCATCATATCGAGAGCACTCCATGCCTTGGATGAGAACATGATCCTGAACACCGGGATGGGAATGGCTGAGAGATATGGTCAGAAGAAGATGATACGTTACAAAGCGTTCAGCAAACTCATACAATGCACCGATGTCGATTACATACTGACCTATCACGCATATGACAGCACCATCTTCTATGAACTCTTCTCGAATGTTGCGAAATATGTCGTGAGTCTCTTCGAGAAACAATCAGGGACGAAGAAGAGAGCGACGATACCGCGCACACTCACCAAGGATGAGAGGAAGATCATCGACCGCATATTCTCCAATGATATCCCTGATTTCCCTAAACGCGAGTACGAACCCGGATTCAGCATACGTATCGAAACAGAGGATGACATACCGATGATAGATATGCAACATCCTGAGGTGTTACATCCGGAACCCGATATGAACAGATACGTAAGAGGCATGCCTTCCAAGAACATGAGAGCGTTCAGCAGTGACATCCTGAAGTACAGGAATGTCACCATCGACGAGAGGCGCAGATACATACCGTCCAACAGTTCAGGACAGATAACGTACAGCACCATGAGTCGGGAACAGGTTGAATATTATCTATTCTGGCGCACATTGGCCGAGGAACGCAAGTACACGGATTGTGACGATGGCTACATCTGGTTGTATCTTTCGGAACTGATCAATCTCGGAGAGGAAGATGATTATGTGTTACAGCACATAGGCGACATCTGTTGCGTGTACGATTCATGGTTGGCTAAGAAGACATATTGTGAATATGCATTCATCAATAAGATGCCGTTCGACCTAGTGGAACTGTCCGGCGACAATCTGATCGTCGCATTGGTGTGTCTTGACAAACTCCTCGATACCGGAAAAGGAGGTCCATCTATCGATGGCATAATGGACATCTGTTATTTCGATGAGAGAGTAAGGCAATCATATAACTATGAAGGATATGGCGATGTCATCAATCAGTCATTGTACGCCATCGATAGAAGGATCGGCGGGATCAGAGAGAAGTATCGCATAGGCACCAAACATCTAAAGGTGAAAGGATACGAGGACCTAAGATTCATAGGATCGGATGAACAACAGCAAGGGATCGTTGTAGTGCACAATTATACAGATTCAAAGGATTTCTTGGATGAATACATCGATCTTGTCAAAGGTGTGAGAGCATTCATGGATGAGAGCAAAAGCTGCAGACACATCCATGCGTTCGGGATAGATTGTATCGATATAGTCGATGATGTTGTTAGAAGATTGAATGACGAGGAACAATCGATCATCCAAAGAAGATTGGCAGACAATATCAAATTGGATTCGGAATCCATAATGAAAGCAGAGGATGATCTCCATTCGGTATATGAGATGATGGCTGTATCAGAAGATGATATACAGGATACCATGGTCGAAGAAACCGTATCCTCAGGAAGCGGATGGGATGCGTTCATATCATCAATCAATGATAGGTGCAAAGAATACCTATCGGACTTGATATCAGGAAAGACCATCAGAAAGGATAATAAGGTCGAGGATGTCATCAATTCCGTTGCTATGGACGTCATCGGCGACGTATTGATAGAGAACGGGATATTGGTCGATGATTACATAGATGATTTGAAGGGATTGCTTTGACGACGACTGTACCGAAGAGGACATTATCTGTGCTGATGAACGCATTATCATCAGGAGTGGTCCCTAGAAGAGGATTGGAATACATCGCCGTCGGTAGGAAGAAGGAGACGGAGACGTTCGTATCCGATCTCGAGGATACTGCCGAAGGCGGTGGTGCATTCAGATTCATATCCGGTCGTTTCGGCAATGGTAAGAGTTTCATGATCCAAATGGTCAGGAACTACGCACTCGACAGAGGATTCGTGACCATGGATGCCGATCTTTCCATCAACCGCAGATTGACAGGATCGAAGAAAGAGGGACTCAACACATATATGGAGCTAATCAAAACCATGGCCGTCAAGACCAGGCCCGATGGCGGAGCACTCGAACCCATGTTAGAGATCGTGGCAGATGGAATCGTCGAGGATCTCAAGGCATCAGATATGGAGATCGATCAGGATTCCGTATTCAAAAAGCTCACAAAGATGACCGAGAGCATGTCTGCGATGCAGCATTATCGCGATTTCATCAAGATGATCACTTCGTATTGCATCGATCACGCCTCCGAGAAGGACGACATACCATCAGTCAGATGGTTCAAAGGAGAGTATGACAGCAAGAATGAGGTCAAGAGGGATCTCGAGATATCGCTCCTCATCAATGATGAGAATTGGTATGATATGATCAAACTCTGGGCAGGATTCTCCAGATCCGTCGGTTACAAAGGACTCGTCGTATTCATAGATGAAGGGATAGTCCTATACAAGCTTCAGAGCAAACAATCACGTCAAAACAACTACGAACGTCTTCTCACGATATTCAATGACATAATGCAAGGAAGATCCTCGTATTTGTCGATGTATGTGTGCGGTACACCAGAATTCATCGAGGATCAGAACCGCGGTCTGTACAGCTATGGTGCATTGAGATCGAGATTGACGACAGGACGCTATGAGAACGGATATGACAACTACCTCGGGCCTGTCATAAACCTCAGACCGCTCACCAATGAGGAATTGTTCGTACTGCTCAGGACCGTTAAGGGATTACATGAACAGAGATATGATTACACATCAGAGATAGATGATCAGAAGATGGAGACGTATCTGAGATCGGTGATAGCGAATTCCGTATCACCTTCCCTTCTGACACCGAGGGAGGTCACGAGGGACCTCATAAGTCTTCTAGATACCTTGCATCAGAACCCGGGACTCCGTTTCGACAATCTGATCCATGGAAGGAAGGTGACGCCTGATGCAGATCCTGCGGACGACATCATCGAGGGTTTGGACATATGAGCGATCATGTCGAACGCATGCCATGGTTCATCCAAAACTTCATACAGAACAGCAGATGGTCTGGATTCAGGGAGATGCAGGTCAGAGTCTTCGACAGATTCTTCGATCACAATGACCATATATTGATCTCATCTGGTACATCATCAGGGAAAACAGAAGCCGCGATATTCCCGATATTGACATCGTTGTATGATGATCCCATAGGATCAGGATTCGGCGCATTGTACATCGGCCCATTGAAAGCATTGATAGACGATCAATTCGAAAGGATCGAACCGATCATCAGAGAGACCGAGATACCCGTAGCAGAATGGCATGGAGATGTGGGCCATAGCAAGAAGATCAATTCATTGAAGAATGCGAGAGGGATATTGCAGATCACACCTGAATCACTGCAGAATCTGATAGTCGACCATGATGACATATTGACCGATATCTTCGGTAATCTTCGTTTCATCGTGATAGATGAGGTACACGCATTCTCCGGCTCGAGAAGAGGATTGCAACTCCTATGCTGTCTTGAGACCATAGAGCGCAGGTGCGGATGCAGACCGAGACGTATCGGACTATCAGCTACGATCTCGGATGTACAAGGGACATGCGAATGGATATCCGCGTCCACAGGGATCGAGACGTTCCCCATCGTTGATAACAACAGGAAGGATGCTGAGATATCCATCCGTTACAATCACATCCCTTCGGCCGATATGCGTGATGGCGGAAAGGATAGAAAGATCGCACTCACAGGATTCTACAGACAACTGTTCGCGGATACCGATAGGAAGAATTGCATAATATTCACGAACAGCAGATCCACAGCAGAAAACGTCGCATCATCCCTGATGAGGATGAAGGATGCACTCGATGGAGTGAATGATGTATACGTGCATCACGGCAGCCTCTCCAAAGAATACAGGAAGTTGGCAGAGGATGCACTCAAGGACACATCCCGTACTGTTACTGTTGTATCCACATCCACATTGGAATTGGGTGTGGATGTGGGTTCATTGGATCTCATCGTACAATTAGAACCCCCACATTCATGCTCCAGTCTGATGCAGAGGATGGGTAGGTCCGGAAGACGTGATTCTCCTCAAAGGTTGATACTCTATTGCAATGAGGATGATGACAAGAGATGGAATATGCTCGGATACGTGCCGATGAATCTGATAAAGGCCATCGCAATGTGTAATCTTATTTCAGAAGGATGGGTAGAGCCATCGCCCCCGGACAGATATCCCTACGGATTGTTGTATCATCAGACCATGGAATACATGAAACGCAGAACAGGCGTACGTTTCACTAAATTGAAGGATGATGTGCTATCGATGTTCCCTTTCAGATCCATCGATGAATCCGAATACAAGATGTTGCTCAGACATATGGTCTCCACAGGGCGCATACAGAGGATGGAGGATGGTACCTTATTGATCACGCCTGAATCGGAAAGAGAGATATTCGGGCGCGATTTCTGTTCGGTCTTCACATCCGAGAAGGAGATAGAGATCAAGACACAAGGCAAGGTCATCGGTTCCATACAAAACATCCCGGAGATAGGTGCCTGCATACAGTTGGCTGGTCACGTATGGGAGATCACATCCTTCGATCCGAACACGGATACGGCAGAGGTCAAGGAATCCGATGGGGATGTCATGTCATCATGGAAATCTTCGCCGATCGACACGGATCGCATGGTAATGAAGGAGATCAGAAAAGTATTGTCTGGTTCGGAAACATACGATTTCCTGGATGAGAGAGGCAATGATCGTCTTAATGATGCAAGAGAATCCGCATCCGGAATGTTAATGCCATTCTCTGAGGCCGATAAGGGATGGAGGATGTACCCATGGACAGGGACAAGAGAATTCGATACGATCAGAAGATTCCTGGAGGATTCATTCGAAGTCGACCGTGTTTGGTGTTTCCAACCATATCTTTTGGATGTCATCACAGATTCGTCACCAGAACAGGTGATGTCGTCCATAAGGCGCATAAAACGCACGAATGATCTGTCGAGACTCATAACGGATTCTGATGACATAACAGTCGGGAAATACGATGAAGAGGTCCCGAGGGACCTCCAGGAGAAATGCTTCATTGATGCGAGATTCGAGATCGATGCGGATCTGATATGAATGGATCGTAATCCAACAATGGATTGTTCCCGTCGAATTCCTTCATCAACTCCTTGTCCATGACATCCTCTATGACCTTTATCACCTTGTCAAATGCCTTTGACCCTCCGATCAATTCCTTGTAACCGATGGCAGTATCCCTGAGGTTACACAACAGACAGTTCTCCGTTTCATACTCATTCAATTCTCCTATGGTCATTGCCATGAATGAATATGCCACATCTGATTATATCAACACGATAACTACAGTTAGTACCCTAGTCAAATTGATTGACTTTAGTAGGATCGGCTGACAAGTTTCGAATGGAAAACAGGCGACAATTCAAAATAACAGCAGAAGTGTATACAGGACAGAGGGCTAAAATGGCTACCGAATCATTCTACGAGACAATGGTAATTGATACGCCTGAGGCGGGTGCTAACCTAGCCAAGGCTATCGAGCACTATGAGAAATACGGCCCGTACATCCCTAAGAAGGTTCAAGGTATCACTAGAGATCCCGAGATCATGGACAAGATCATGGGCGTGTCTCCTAGAATTTTGAAATCTACTTCAGATGCCCGAAATATCAGATGATTGTGGATCGTCCAAGGCTATGTGAGACTTTCGGGCCTCTGTTCCATGGAACGACAATTGATATAAGAGCAGGACGTAGCATCACGTAAGGGTTGAAATCAAGATGGCTACCGAATCATTCTACGAGACAATGGTCATAGACACCCCCGAAGCGGGTGCCAACGTAGCGAAGGCCATCGAGGATTATGAGAAGCACGGGCCCTATATCCCCGGTCCTGTCCAGGGTGTCAACAACGATCCTGAACTCATAAAACAGCTAGGGGAGAAGTTACGTCAAAACCGTATGTGATCTTCAACCTGTCCTCTCTACTGTACGATCTAAACGTGAAATTCGATTTCCGCATGTGCCGCAGGACGTTCGGACAGAGATATCCGGACAGTGACGTTGACATCGAATCGGTGTCGGTATTGATGGGACATGCGAGCACCAAGACCATATCGGATACCATCCGCAACAAATTCCATTTCATCTCCGAGACCCGTGCCGAGAATATCGATGGCAAGGATTGCATCATTATCGACGTTCCCAAAGGGGATACGATCGTGGATTATGACGGAAGGTTCTACTTCCGTGTCGGCAACACCACTCAGCAATTGGATGGCATCCCCCCTCAAGAGGATTCTCCTGGATGAGATAGGGATCCAGTGGTTGGACCAGCCTTGCAAAGTCGATCTCGAAGACATCTCCGAGGATGCATTCAGATTCTTCATGAAGAAAGGGAAAGAGGCGAAGCGCATACCCGATGATGTTCCGGAGGATGACATGATGCTCGCCCTGAGGACCATGGGCCTTTTCCGCGATGATGAACTGTCGCTCACAGCGGCTCTGCTCTTCACCGAGAATCCGGACAAATACGAATACGGTGCATTCCTGAAGATAGGCCTCTTCGACAGCAATGATTGCCTCATGAGGGAGGATATGCTGGATCGCATCCCCCTTGTTCTGTTGCCGGATGAATGCATGCGCGTCCTCAACGACGAATACATCCAGCCCACCTACAGATACGATACGGGTACCGCATCCAGGGAGTTGGATTATCTCTATCCTATAGATGCCATCAGAGAACTTGTTGTGAACGCCATAGTCCATAATGATTACAGCATGCGGCAGGAGGTTGCTATATACGTCTACGAAGACAAGCTCATGGTGTATTCCTCAGGCCTCCTTCCGGAAGGGGTTACTCTGGAGAACCTCAGGGGATCCCATCCATCGGTCAAACGCAACAAGAGACTGGCCGAGGCGTTCTATGCCATGAAATACATCGAAGGATGGGGCCAAGGGATCAAGAAGGTCCTGTCCGCGTGCAAGGAGAACGGCAACCCGGAGCCGGAGTTCTCATACATGTCGAACGGGTTGCTCGTGACGCTCCATCCCAAAACGTATCGCAACATCGATCCCGAAAATATCGGATTGATTCTCGATCAGATCGATCATACGATATTATCTATAATGACGGCCAATCCTTCCGTTTCTATTACGGAAATCTCGTCCGAATCGGACCTTTCGATCAGAATCGTCAGATATCGCATCGAAAAGCTGCGTAAGAAGAATATAATTTTGAGAGAGGGTAGCAAGAAGGCCGGCAGATGGGTCGTCAACATCTGACTGTCGAAACGACTGATCTGGCGAAGTTTATTTGCCAATTTAAAAGCCAATTTTTGGCAAATAAATTGGCAAATAAATGTTCTCAGGTTTGGGGTCGAATCGGCCAGATTCCTCTGTCTTTCTATCCATGTGAGGGGCTTTCCGGCCCCCAAAACGTTTCAGGCCTCCAGGCCGTGCTTGTACAGCCACTCCGAGATCCTGTCAAATCCAGGATGAAGTTCCATTCTGCCATCCACAGTCCTCTTCTTATCCGTCGTATCGTTCGCAGTGTCGATTCTGGAGATCCTTCCGCAGAACGATGATCTGATAATGTCCGGACCGTTCGAGGAACCCGATGAGTTCTTCCTCAGAAGACAGGCAGCAGCATTCGGAGAAGCATCAGTTAGCTGATGCCATCGCAATCTAATAGCATAACCGGCCATGTTTATGTTCCTATTATGCCCTGATCATGCCCTTTCTGTAAATATTGCTGCAACCATTGTCGATTCTCTTGTCGCATGGGTGCGATAATCGGGTTATTCATAAGTATAACCCTATCAATACCATCATGTTGGTCTATCATGGGTAACTCGAAATTCTTAGATTCTTTATCGTCTGATGAGTACAAACAATTGACGAAGAAATTGTTGGAGTCTCAACGCAACACTTGTTTCATCTGTGGAAAGATCATAGATCCCGAGGTTCACCATACCAACATCGATCATATCAAACCCCTGGTCAATGGCGGCAAGGATCAGGAATCGAATTTTGCAGTCACCCATGAATCCTGTAACAAATCCAAACAGGATGCAGACCTGGAAGTCGCTCAGACCATATGCCGTCTCAACAACATCATTGAGAAAGCGACCGGTCAGGGAGAGACGCCGTCTCTGAAACATGTTTTGAACGATCTGGGCGGTTCGATTTACGATATCAATCTGGCCATCGACGGTGACCGTTTGAAATACGCATTCGACAAGCTCGGCAAGACGGACATCCTGACGACCCCTGTATTCAGAGATACACTATCCGGTGAATTGACCGCTTTCATCGATGTACCCATCCAATATCTGTATCATGATGATGACCTGAATCCGAGAGGGTTGAACAGTTCGGTCAATCTCCTGATCAAGGAGTTCCATAAAACGAATCCCCAGTTACAGATCAGTCTTGCCAGATATGATGATAACAAAATCAAGCTATTCGACGGTCAGCACAAGACTGTTGCCCAGATAATGCTGGGCGCCAGGTCTGTGCTCGTACGTCTCTTCATCAATTCTGATTTCGACAAGCTGATGGAAACAAATCTCGCTGCTGGCAAGCAGCTGAGGCAGATAGCCTTCGATAAGGCCATCGTCAGGGAATTGCATGATGGCCTCTATTCTATCCGTTTGGATCGCTATCGTACTGAGAAAGGTCTCGAACCGGATGATTGCAGCTTCTCCGAACAGAATGTAGTCGATTATTTCAAAGGAGAGAAGGCAGTCAAGACGTATGTCATCAACAGTCAGAAGAACGCTATAACCAACAGTACCGAGAACAAGTTGAAGAATTTCATCAACTTCGAAGGAAGGGGGCACTCTCATCCTCTCTCTTACAGCACTTTCGAGAAAACTATCCTCTCTACGTTCATCAATTCCAAGACGATACTCTCCACTCCTATCGGATTCAAAGTAGAGGAAGGTCAAAATCCAAGGATTTTGGAAAGAGATCAGACGATCAGGATCTGCAATCTCATTGCTGAAGAACTGCTTGTCGATCGGTTCGACGACGAAATCGGTACGTATCGTCTCGAAGATGACATCTCCAAGGAGAAGGATGCCGGAATCCCTGAGAATCACATCGTCGCATGCAGGATGTTCAAGGAAGAGGTCCTCCACGGTTGGATCGGATATGTCCGCCTCATCATCGAGAGCTATTGCGCCATCAACGGTGCCATGTACGACAAGGATAATCTCCTTCAGAGAAAATATCCCGATGTCGTTTGGACCAATGTTCGTAACTTCCTGATCAATCTGAGGGAACTGCCTCTTTGGAAGAACCGTTCTCTCTCCAATACGGTATTCGGCGGTAAGAATCCATATCTTTACTGGGAGACGATTTTCAATTCGGGTAAGACCCCGGATGGTACGACGGTCATATCCAATCCTTTGAACATCAATGATATGATCAAAACAGAATCAAAGGATTGACATCATATCTGGAACATAATCATCTCCTTCTTTTTTCAGATTTTATCTTATATTGATATCGTTTAGATTATGGTGTTGTTCAATCCCATTGTATATAATATTGTTTAATCAATACCAGGGTTTATGCATTCAGACGATTGTCAGATATCTATTAATCTATATGAGCTTGTCAAAAAGGAATCTGATGGAACTTTAACAAATGAAGATTTTACAAGAATATGGACTGATGTTGTTAGTCTTCCTATATATAGATTCGAATATGTCATCAGAACTTCTAAACATACTGCGGTTGGGTACGATAAAAATCAGGCAGTATTCTATGGTTTGCTGGTGCATATTTTTAAAACGCTTTGTAATATGAGACGTATTGTTTGTAAGAGAGTTATTGATGTGTATGTGGCTAATTTTCACATTCGTACATTAGTGGAATCATGTACACGTTTATTGTATTTTTTAGATCATCCCGAAGAAGTTGATATATTCAGGAAAAATTCGATTAAACCAGAATTAAAATTTAAAAAAATAATACTAGATAATATGAACTCTCGTGATAAGGATTTTTATTGTGGGGAATCAGAATATGAAGAAAATCTTTTAAAATCCATTCAAGAAAGTTTGGATTCTGCAGAATATGATGGCAATGAAGCAATTCCTAAATTGCATAACATGTATGAGATGATGCAGGATCAAGATCTAACTATCATGTATACTCCATATGCTTCATCGAGTCATTTTGTTCATTGCGATTGATCAGCTATTTTTAAATACTATTTGGACGAGAATGGTGGAAAATATTATCCATGCTTTGATGATTACGAAGTTGACATTAGATTGTTAAATCCAATATTGCTTTTATGCTATCATACTTTGAGAATTTTTCTTTTAAAATATCCTGGACATTGCGTAGAACAATCATTGTTGGATGATATTAAATTTGATAAAAATATAATCGCAATACTAGAAAGAATGCATCATAATTATCTTCATAAAATGCCGTTAGAAACTGATATAGAACAATTTATTGAATTATAATTATGATATTGCATGATAATAGGAAATTAAAAATAATATTATTATCAATTAAATTTAGGTATGCTGGGGGCACACTTCCGTGTGCCCCTTTTTCAAGCTTCGAGACCGTGTTTGTAAAGCCACTCCGAGATCCCATCGAATCCGGGATAGAGCTTCATCCTATCGTCGATGGTTCTCTTTTTGTCCATAGGACTCAGAGAGAAATCGCACTCGATCGCTGCGACCTCTTTAAGTATGACCGCATCCAGGACCTCATCCGGAACATCGTTTGAATCCAATGCCTTGTTCACGGTGACGACCCTCATGAGCATGGATGACCATGCTCCCTTCGTCTCAGTGGGTTCTTTGGACCAGAAGATCTTCATTTTCTCGGTGTCTCCTATGAACCCGTTCTCCCTGAGTCTGTTCAGGGATTCCTCCAAATCCTTGTGCTCTCCGTCGTCGAAGCTGATCCTGCGGTCCCTCTGGATGAACATCGGCTGGGTCGTGTCCACAAACTCCGGTGCGGTCAGCCATTCGATGACCTTGTTGGAGTAGCTGCATTCATCACCCTGGATCTTGGTGAATATCGTCCTTGCCAGGCTCTCAAGGACCTCCACAGGTGCGTTCTTGAGGTAATCGCTCACCTGGAACTCGGCCCATCTGTAGGACCTTTGCCAGCGGATCTTGAAGTCGCGGTATGCCGCGAACTCTGCGGATGTATCGCATTCGAAGTCATTTCCGACCTTCTTGAAGGTCTCGTTCAGTATCTCATCTGTTGTAGTCATTTCTTACAACTCCTTTTTCTTTCGGGGTTCACGCCCCGCAATGAAGGAAAAAAGAGAGCTGCTTACGTGGATTCACGTGATGCGAGCATTATAACAACCGAAGCGAGCTGAACGGAAGACACGATATGCTTGCTCGATATCGGAATGAAGGGGCGTGGCCCAAAGAAGATTTTTTTGAGTTTGACATATCGGAGGCTGATATGACGTGATAATAACATCCGTTCTGAATCACTCCATTTCAATCATTAACAACCAAAAATATGGTTGAACTTAACGGAATCTAGCCATAGGATTATAGTCTGTTTACACTTACATTCTTATAATGACAGAACGGCTTGAGATGTGTACGAAGGATCTATCCCAGGAGAAGATTCGTTTGCTGGGTGAACTTTTCCCGAACTGCATTACGGAATCGAAAGAGAATGAGAAGGTCGTCCGTTCAGTGGATTTTGATGCTCTGAGGCAGGAATTGTCCGATCATGTCGTTGAAGGTCCGAAAGAAAGATATCAGTTCACATGGCCGGATAAGAATAAGGCAAGGGTTCTCGCAAACGCCCCGACTACCATGACTCTTCGTCCCTGCAGGGAAGAAAGTGTTGATTTTGATACTACGAAGAATCTTTATATCGAGGGGGACAACCTTGAGGTCCTTAAGATTTTGAGGGAGACATATCTCGGTAAGATCAAGATGATCTATATCGATCCGCCGTACAATACTGGGAACGATTTTGTTTATGATGATGATTATTCGATGAGTGCTGAGGAATATTCTCAAAAAAGTGGCGACATTTCTGATTCAGGCGAGCGTCTTGTTCTCAATACCAGCAGTAATGGTAGATTCCATACTGACTGGTTGAATATGATTTATCCCCGGTTAGTATTAGCTCGTGATTTACTATGTGATGATGGAGCGATTTTTTTAAGTATAGATGATTGTGAAGAATGCAATCTTAAAAAAATATGTGATGAAATATTTGGAGAATCTAATCATATTAATTCGATATCCGTCAAAATGAGTGAATTGTCGGGAGTGAAGATGAAACATCTTAATAAATATGCTAAATTGAAAGAAACTTTATATATATATGCAAAAAACGCTAATAAAATACAATTAACCATTGAAAAAAAACATAAAGATCCTGAATCTTTAGAAAAATACCTAAAATATTATTCTAATATTATCACCAATATTGATGATCCTTGTGAGAAATGGGTTATAAAGCCATTGAATCAATATTTCAAAGAATTAGGTATTTCGATACAAAATAATGAGATAAATAACTGGAAACTAGAAAATGCGAATAAATTAATTTATCGTACAAATAGTAAAACTATTGATAATTATATCAAATATGGAGGAGATTCAAAAGGTATTTGTAAAATTATAAATGGAGATGGGAATGAAATAATAAAATGGGATGATAAAGAAATGTTATTCTTGTCTAAATATGTAGATGAATATATTGGAGATATTTGGACAGATGTATCTACAATTAACTTAAACAAAGAAACTGAATCAGTAGTATTTGAAAATGGACAGAAGCCTGTCTTTATGCTGAAGAGAATTATTAAAAGTTTAAATCTAAGAAATGAAATCATTTTAGATTTTTTTGCAGGTTCTTCATCAACAGCTTATGCAACAATCCTTCAAAATTTAGAAGATTCTGGCAATAGGCAATACATAATGGTTCAAATACCTGAAGATTTAGATAAAAAAATGATTAATACGTCGGGAACCACTAAACAAACAATTAACGAAATAATTGATTTTTTAGATTCGATATCAAGACCGCATGTGCTAACCGAAATTGGAAAAGAACGCATTCGTCGTCTTGGTAAAAAAATTCAAAATCAGAGAAATGACATAGATATTGGTTTCCGTGTCTACAAACTTGATTCTTCTAACATGACTGACGTTTTTTTTAATCCAGAATCATTCAAACAGATGAATGTAGAAGAATTCGGAAATAATGTGAAACCAGATCGTTCTTCTGAGGATCTTCTTACGCAGGCAATGCTCGAACTTGGAATAGAACTTTCTGCTAAAATCGAAACAAAATCAATTGAAAATACTCCTGTTTCGATAGTAGATGACGGATATCTGGTTGCTTGTCTATCAGATTTATGTTCTGAATCGACCATCACTGCTCTTGCCAAGAGAGAGATCAAACCTACTTATGCTGTCATCCGTAACGGGCCTGGAATGACCGATCAGATGCTTTCCAATATAGAACAGATCTTCAAGACATACAGTCCTGGAACCGAAGTTCGTCTTATTTGATTGGGTGGGATCATGAGATTTAATTTCAAGATTCAACCATATCAAACTGATGCTGTCGAGAGCATAGTGGATGTTTTCGAGGGAGAATGCTTCGATGATTCGAACACGTATGTCTTCGATATGGGTGCATACTACAATCGTTTGTTAAAAACAAAAGATGTGGAAGCATATTCTAATCATCCCCTCACGTTGGAAGATGATCAGTTGTTGGATAATATAAAACGCATCCAAAGAAGTTCTGATATTAGTATATCCAAGGATCTTGATAATACTCTTGGTAAATGTTCATTAGATATCGAGATGGAAACCGGGACAGGAAAGACCTATGTTTACATTAAGACGATGTTCGAGTTGAACAAACGCTATGGTTGGAGTAAATTCATCGTTGTTGTTCCCAGTATCGCTATCCGCGAAGGTGTGAGAAAGACTTTCGAAATAACTCAGAATCACTTTATGGAACATTATCAGAAGAAGGCCAGATTCTTTGTTTATGATTCTTCTAATCTGCAGATGCTTGATGATTTCTCCCGCAGATCAGGAATCAATGTAATGATTATCAATTCTCAAGCATTCGCATCTTCTCTCAAAGAGGGCGGAACTAGCAAGGAAAGTAGGATCATCTATAGTGTGCGCGATGAATTCCAATCTCGTCGTCCTATCGATGTTATTGCTGCCAATAATCCGATCATTATTTTAGATGAACCTCAGAAACTCAGCGGAAAAGCGACACAGGATGCTCTGAAGAAAAACTTCAATGCTCTATTCTCGATGAACTTCTCAGCCACCCATAAGGTCAATCACAATCTGATCTATTCATTGGATGCGCTCGATGCGTACAATCAAAAACTTGTCAAGAAGATCGAAGTCAAAGGTATTGAGACAAAGAATCTGGCTGGAACATCTTGCTATATTTATCTCGATGATATTGTATTAGACTCCAAACTTCCTCCTAGAATAAGAATCGAGATGGAAATCTCCTATTCCAATGGTGTGAGACGTGATACCCGTATCTTATCTCAGGGAGATAATCTCTATATCGAATCTAGAAACTTGGAAACATATCGTGATGTTTTTGTTACACACATCGACCCTAATCAGAACTATGTAGAGTTCAGTAATGGTCTGAAGTTATCCCCGGGTGAAGTCAATGGAGATACTTCCGAGGAAAACCTTCGCAGAATACAGATCAGAGAAACAATCCTTTCTCATTTTGAAAAAGAAAATCAACTTTTCAAGAAGGGGATAAAGTGCTTATCGCTTTTCTTCATCGATCAGGTGGATAATTATCGTCAGTATGATGAGTCCGGCAACCCCATTCTTGGACCGTTTGGAAAGATGTTCGAAGAGGAATATTCTCGCATCCTAAATGAACGTGGACAATTCTTCGAACCTGAGTATATTGAGTATGTAAAATCCATTCCAATAGAATCTACGCACAGGGGATATTTCAGTATCGATAAGAAGACAAAACGTAACATCGATAGTCCTATCAAGGGCAAGTCTGAATATTCTGATGATGTTGATGCATATGATCTCATTCTTAAGGACAAGGAAAGACTGCTCAGTTTTGAAGAACCTACTCGTTTTATATTCTCCCACTCCGCACTCAGCGAAGGTTGGGATAATCCCAATGTCTTCCAGATCTGTGCTTTGAAGCATTCGGATAGCAGCATCAGAAAACGTCAGGAAGTGGGTCGCGGTTTACGTCTATGTGTTAATTCAAATGGAGAGAGAATGGACCTGGAAGAATGCGGGAATCTCATTCATGACATCAATAAACTCACTGTCATCGCCAGCGAGGGGTATGATTCATTTGTCAAAGACCTCCAAAAAGAGATTTCCGAGGATCTCCGTGAGAGACCAACGAAGATCGATAAGGATTTACTTTCCGGAATGAGAGTTACGATTGAGGGCGAAGGAAAGGTAATCTCCGGCGAGGTTGCCAATAAGATCTATCATCAGCTCATTCGTTTGGGATATATCGATGATTCTGATATGCCCACAGAGGATTGTAGAAAAGCCATAGAATCGGGTATCGCGTTCTTCGATTCAACCTCCGAATTGGCTGCATACAATGATGCTGCCATGGAATTGGTTCGTATAGTCGTTGAAGGAGGTACACTCGAAGGAATGATTGATGATGGGAAGAAGACCCGCATCAAAGAAAATCGTCTCAATGACAACTTCAACAGGAAGGAATTTCAGGCGCTATGGCACGAAATCAATCACAAATACACATATCGCGTGGAATATGATAGCCAGGAACTCATCCGTAAATCGATCAAATCCATTAACGATAGTCTGTTCGTTAGCAGATTGTCGTACATTATCACCAGTGGCAATCAAGATGAACAACTAAATGAGAATGATCTCAAAAAAGGGAAGGCTTTCGAAAAGAAGAAACAAGAGACGAAAGAACTGGTAAGTTCCGGTTCATCCGTAAAGTACGATCTCGTCGGAGAGATTGCTACAGGTTCAACGATCACCCGCAACACGGCAGTCGAGATTCTTAAAGGAATTGAACAGAAGAAATTCGATATGTTCAGACAGAACCCGGAGGAATTCATTACCAAGGTATGCAAACTCATAAAAGATGCAAAAGCCACGATGATCGTTGATCACATCACTTATAATAGAATCGATGAGACTTATGACAGCTCCATCTTTACCGAGAGTAAAACTAGTTGCGACCCCATGAAAGCTTTCGAGGGAACTAAACATATCTTGGACTATGTGTTCACCGATGGATTGGCTGAGGATAGTGTGGAGAGAAGATTTGCCGAATCACTCGACAAAGCTGAAGAAGTCGCGGTCTATGCCAAGCTTCCTAAGGGATTTAAGATTCCTACGCCTGTCGGTAACTACTCCCCGGACTGGGCTATCGCATTTGATGATTCTCATGGAATCAAACACATCTTTTTCATCGCTGAGACTAAGGGCAGCATGGATTCCATGCAGTTGAAACCAATCGAGAAGGCGAAGATCCATTGTGCTGAGAAGATCTATAATGTTCCTGGAAGTAACGTTCGCTATCATCACGTGGATACATACGAGAATCTTCTCAAGCTGATCAAAGATATGGATTGATACCATGGAACTTCTCGATAATGTGAACAGGACCATGGGCGATGATCTTAAGGAGACCATCCAGAAGGGAAGCAGGATACGTATAGCCTCAGCTACCTTTTCTATATACGCATTCCAGGAGCTGAAGAAGCAATTGGAAGGGGTCAAGGAGTTTGATTTCATATTCACTTCTCCAACATTCGTGAAAGAGAAGGCCCCGAAGGAGAAGAGGGAGTTCTACATCCCTCAGATCTCCAGGGAGAAGAGCATCTACGGTACGGAGTTCGAGGTCCGTCTGAAGAACGAATTGACTCAGAAAGCCATAGCCAAGGAATGTGCTAATTGGATCAGAAGGAAGGCAAAGTTCCGTACCAATATCACATCCAGTGGGATGAATTCATTCATGTGTGTATCTCAGGAAGGCGATGGGTTGGCATACACCCCTCTGATCGGATTCACAACCGACGGCCTCGGATTCGAGAATGGGAACAGCATCAGCAATTACGTCATGAAGTCCGGTTATTCTGAAAGCAGACAATTCCTCCAATTGTTCGATGCCATATGGAACAGCCCAGAGAGACTTCAGGATGTGACGGATCAGGTTTTGGATTCCATTACCGCGGCATATGTCGAGAACCCTCCAGAGTTCATATATTTCATGACTCTGTACAACATCTTCAACGAATTCCTGGAGGACATATCTGAGGATTATCTTCCGAGGGAGGGAGTAGGATTCAAGGAGTCGAAGATCTGGAATACGCTGTATCCGTTCCAAAAGGATGCTTCATTATCCATAATCAACAAGCTGGAGACTTATAGCGGTTGCATACTCGCAGACAGCGTCGGATTGGGAAAGACATACACCGCGCTATCAGTGATCAAATACTATGAGTGCAGGAACAAGTCCGTTCTCGTTCTATGTCCAAAGAAGCTGTCTGAGAACTGGAATGTCTATCGTAACAAATATAGAAATAATCCATTGATCGATGACCGTTTCAGGTATGATGTCCTGTATCATACGGATCTATCTCGCAAGAGAGGGATGTCCAACGGAATGGATCTATCGAAAATCATCTGGGAAAACTACGACCTCGTGGTCATTGATGAATCCCATAATTTCAGGAACGGCGGGAACCCAGACGACGAGAAGATGAACCGTTATCAGAAGCTCCTGGATGATGTGGTCAAGAAAGGTGTGGAGACCAAGGTCCTTATGTTGTCCGCTACACCGGTGAACAACAGATTCAATGATCTCTACAATCAGTTGAAGATTGCCTTCGCCGGTAATGAACTCCTGTCCGAGACCAATCTGAAGCTTTCGTCCTCGGTAGAGGATGTATTTGCCCGTGCGCAGCGGTCTTTTATCAGGTGGAGCAATCTTCCTGTCGAGGAAAGAACGACAGATCAGCTTCAGAAGATGCTCGATTTCGATTTCTTCACTCTCCTGGACAGTGTGACCATCGCACGTTCGAGAAGGCACATAGAGAAGTACTATTCCATGGAGGGTATCGGCAGATTCCCGACGCGTCTCAATCCCATATCACTCCATCCGGGAATCTCGGATCTTCCGAACGTCATGCCTTACAAGGAGATCAATGCCGAACTCGACCGTCTGAAGCTGGCGATCTACATCCCTACTGATTATGTTCTTGCAAGCAAACGCTTCAAATATGTTGGTCCCGAGAACACCAATCGTTCCGGCCGTGAAAGAGGAATCAGGAAACTAATGTCCATTTCGCTTCTTAAGAGGCTTGAAAGTTCCATCCATTCATTTCGCATAACCTTGATGAAGGTCATAAACAGAGTCAATCAAACAATCGAAGCGATAGACCGCTACGAGACTACAAGACAGAAGATCGTTCTGAAAGGATATGAACTCGATACGGACGAGATCGATCCGGACATGGATACGGACGAGATCTTCATGACGCAGAAAGAGTTTCAGATTGACATCGGGGACATGGACTACATTACTTGGAGGGCACATCTCCATTACGATAGCGCTGTCATGTCCAACATCCTGAAGCGTCTCGAACCTGTTACTCCGGAACACGATCTGAAGCTGAATACACTTCGCAAGGTCGTACTGGATAAGACCGCGAATCCTATCAATCCTGGTAACAGGAAGGTTCTGATCTTCTCGGCTTTCTCGGATACGGTCGAATACCTCTATCATCAACTGTCAACGGATCCTGTATTGAAGGAATTCCATTTCGGAAAGGTGACTGGTTCCAAAGGATCGGAATCGACGCTACCTCGTGTAGGCACGGATTTCAATGATGTCCTCACATGCTTCTCGCCGATATCCAAGGATAAAGAGAAGGTCATGCCGGATGTCGAAGGGGAGATCGACATCTTGATCGGTACAGACTGCATATCCGAGGGACAAAACCTTCAGGATTGCGACTTCTGTATCAACTATGACATCCACTGGAATCCCGTAAGGATCATCCAGAGGTTCGGAAGGGTGGATCGTATCGGTAGCAGAAACGAGAGAATCCAACTCGTTAATTTCTGGCCCGATATGGATCTGGACGAGTATATCAATCTCAAAACGAGGGTTGAGGACCGCATGAAAGTGTCCGTCCTGACTTCGACAGGTGATGATGATCCCATCAATATGGGCGAACATGGAGACCTGGATTACAGGAAGCAGCAATTAAAGAGGCTTCAGGAAGAGGTCGTCGATATTGAGGATATGCAATCGGGCGTATCCATTTTGGATCTTGGATTGAACGAATTCCGTTTGGATCTTCTGGATTACATCAAAACTCACGGTGATTTGGAAAGGACGCCTTTCGGCCTTCATACTGTGGTTCCATCGTCGAAAGATACTCCGCCCGGGATCGTGTTTGTATTGAAGAACATCAACGACAGCGTCAACGTTGACCGGCAGAATAGACTCCATCCGTTCTATATGGTCTACATCTCCGACGAGGGACAGGTACTGTGCGATCACCTCTCTCCGAAGAAGATGTTGGATCTGATGCGCTTCGAGTGCCGGGATCGTGACACCCCGTACAAAGAGCTCTGCGACAGATTCAATGCGGAGACGAGGGACGGAAAGGATATGGCCCGTGTCTCAGAGCTTTTGAGCCAATCCATCGACACGATAATCGAGAGGAAGGATCAATCCGATCTGGACGATTTTCTTTCCGGCAAGGACATAAGCTTCGGAGGACCGAAGATCAAAGGCATCGATGATTTTGAACTCATCTGTTTCCTGGTGATAAGGTGAGTTTCGGCCTTCCCCCTTCTACCGAGATCAATAATATCATCTCGAAAAAAGCGATCATCGAGAAGTTCTCTCTTTCGGGACAGGAACGTACGAGATTCGATTCCTCCATCCATAGGATCGTCATCTCCAATGAGATCTCTCCACGTACAGTGAATATCCCGCCGGGAGATATCAAGAACATCTTTATCCTAAAGGCAGAGCTTCGCGAGGAGGATTGCGATCCCCGCGTCCTGTCAATGCTGTTCGATCTCATAGGCCAGAGGATGGTCATCGTTCTCCAATGCGGCATCAGATGCAAGCCAACGGTGTTCAATGATATTCTGATCGAAGGAGAGTGGATGCTACAATCCGATTTCTCATTAACCCTTGAAGGATTGGATCTCGATAATGTCTGGAAGAACCTTGTGATACAGATAGGACATATCGAGATGGAAGAGGGCAATAGTCTTTCTGATCAGATCTCCAAGAATGAGAGACGCAAGGCGAAAGAAGTACAAATTGCCCAGCTAACGAAGAAGATGATGAGCGAGAAGCAGCCTAAGAAGAAAAGGGAACTATTCGAGCAGATACAATCTATTCGTAATGAAGGTAAAAACTGATGACTATTCAAAGAGTAATTATTAAAAATTTCAAAAAATTCAAATTTCTTTCTCTTGATTTGAATGATGATTTAAATATATTGGTTGGAGACAATGGGTCTGGAAAATCAACAATAATGGAAGCAATTCATCTGGCCCTTACAGGAATGTATCGTGGAAGACAATTGAAAAATGAATTGTCACAGGATCTGTTTAATAAAACTGAAACTGATGAATACATTGAACATACATCTAAAGGGGAGTATAATCTACCGCCATCCATTACTATAGAGTTGTATCTTAAAAATGTGTCGCCAAGATTACGTGGTAACAGAAATTCAATGAAAGAAGATTGTGAAGGCATATTCTATACCATTGAATTTGATGAACAATATAGAGAAGAATATCGGACTCTTGTTGTTCAAAAAGAAATTACAGACATCCCCATAGAATATTATCATGTTATTTGGAATACTTTCGCTGATGCACCTGTTTCTAATAGGAATATATCGTTAAAGACTGCTTTTATTGATTCTGTCAATTATAGGTATCAGAACGGTTTGGATGTATACATTAATCGTATAATGAAAAATGTAATGACATCTGATGACGAGATACAAATAATTCAAACTCATCGCTTCTTGCAAAAAACGTTCAAGGAAGAATCATCGATTCAAAAGATTAATGATCGTATTCGTGACCAGTTCAAAGATACAATAGGCGAGGTATCCATTTCTGTAGAACTTGGTTCAAGAACTGCCTGGGAATCTAATCTCATTACTCAATTGAATGGGACGCCATTCGATAATATCGGTCGTGGCAAACAATGTATGTTGAAAACAGAGTTGGCATTGTATAATACGGATGAAGAAGCAAATATAGTGCTGATTGAAGAACCGGAAAATCATCTATCATTTTCCAATATGAATAGGCTTATTCATACTATATCTCAAAATACAATTCATAATCAGACCATTGTCACTACCCATAGTAGTTTTGTAGCTAATAATCTAGGTCTTAGTCACATCATTATCCTTGGAAGTGATGGAGATGTAAGAAGACTCAAAGATGTTGATCCAGATGATTTTTTCAAGAAACGGTCTGGTTATGATACGTTGAGGATTGTTTTATCAAAGAAAACAATACTAGTAGAGGGTGATTCGGATGATCTCATCATACAAAAAGCGTACTACGACAAGAACGGCCATTACCCTCATGAAGATGGAATTGACATTATTGCGGTCGGTACATCTTTTAGAAGATTCTTATCAATTGCCAAGGAGTTGAAATTACAAGTAAATGCTGTGATGGATAATGATGGACATCCAGAAAAAAGAGCTGAACAGTTCGAAGAATATATTTCAGATAAGATAAAGATCTGTTATTCAGAATCTGTACGTCCCAATCCTACATCTGATTTAAGATATAATGCCAATACATTAGAACCTGAACTATATTATTCTGATTCCAAAACGATTAAAGAAATATTGAATTACAATGGTTCAGACGAAGAAATTCTATTATACATGCATAATAACAAAGTTGATTGCGCTTTGAAGATTTTCAGTTCAGAGAAGAAGATATCAATGCCAGATTATATCGAGAGGGCGATTTCTTTTGACGACTGAAATAATCGTAGCCTGTGCAGGTTCTGGAAAAACACAATATATTCTTGATTCAGCTTTAGCTTGTCAGGATGAAATTGCAATAGTAACATATACAGAACAGAATAGGGATTCTATCATTCAGAGAATTGTACAAAAATGTGGATCTGTTCCAGGCAGAATAACGGTACAGACTTGGTTTTCATTTATGATAGAGCATGGAATTAAGCCTTATTTGTCTCAAATAACGGATAAGAAAATTACGGGACTTTGTTTTACTAGTCCCCCCAAGTATATTAAAAAAACAGAACTCGATTATTACTTTAATGATGATATGGAAGTATATCGGGATCGTGTATCCGATTTAGTGATTTTATTGAATGAAAAGAATTCTGGAAAAGTCATTAACAGAATTGGTATGATTTTTAATCATATCTATTTTGATGAGGGTCAAGATCTTTCAGGATACGATTATGATCTAATCGAGCTTATTCAAGATAACATAGATGTTACGTTAGTGGGAGATCCACGTCAACGTACATATGTAACCAACAACGGAATGAAAAACAAAACATACGCAGATATCTTTGATTATTTCAAGAAGAAACATGTATTCATTAATTATAATAAACTCAATGTAAATCATAGATGTGTAACAAAAATCGGTGAATTATCTGATCTATTATTTCCTGATCTTCCACATACCACATGTGATTTAACAATTAGTAATATTCATTGTGGTATTTTTTATGTGAAAAAGTGTGATATCGAGTCGTATCTAAAACAGATACCAAATGTTGTACAATTACGTTATAATCGTACAACAAAATGTTCTAAAATAAGTCCTGTTTCAAATTTTGGTGAATCGAAAGGATTAGAATATGATCATGTTTTAATATATCTTACAGAAAAAATGTTCAAATGGCTTGATGATAATGATTATCAACTTTCCGGGGAAACACGTTGTAAATTATATGTTGCAATAACAAGAGCAAAATACAGTGTTGCTTTCGTAGTTCCCGATAACGATTGCTCTCATAATCATTGGTTTTCACAAGAGATAAGTCAACAAGCCAAATGATACATCATTTTTCATTTTCTTATGTTATAATGATGAATGATCGTTTCTTTTAGCCGGAGTCTTCCGATCCCAGATGTATTTGTTGCAGCATATCTGCCTTTCAGTGTTCTTGCAATTCAGATGCCGTCCGTTGCTCTTGTTCCTTCTCAGGCATGTGCTGCAGTTCTTCTCAACAGGATACATCGCAGGATTCTCCAATACCGGTACGTCATATGATAGCTGCAATCTGATCCCCATCAGTTCGGCGCATTCACATATCTGATTGAACTGCGCATTCGGAATCATCGAGTCCTGTATGTTTCCCATGGAATCGATACGCTTCGCATCCTCCACGGATATGTTCCTGGAGAACGGACTCAGTGCCGGCGTTCCGTATACGTACTCCCGCCTCCAGGCCATCATCTCCCTCAGAAGTTGATGCCTGTAGCATTCTATCGCGAAATGCTCCAGATCGGTCGTGGGATCGTACGGGTGGAGATCGTACCTGTCGATCGTATCGTCTGAACGTATCTCTGTGAGATACTCTCCCGAATCGAGTCTGATGTGCAGCACATCCCCATCGATCCAAGCCTCCTTCAGAGGTTCGTAGACCCAATCATGGATCTGCATCCCGTTCAGGTAATGCCATCTGTACGGATGCGGGTCCATGCAGTCCATCACATCCCCTCGGACCGGACCATCTTCTTCATC
>NZ_CAYATA010000002.1:0-753911 GCF_964305265.1 Candidatus Methanarcanum hacksteinii
ACACCTCCATCAAAAAGCAACAAAACTGTCTCGCGACGTTTTAAACCCAGCTCACGATCCCTTTTAATGGGCGAACAACCCCACCCTTGGCAGCTGCTGCACCACCAGGATAGGGAGAGCCGACAGCGAAGTAGCAAGCCAGCAGGTCGATATGAACTCTTGCTGCTGACAACTCAATTATCCCCAGGGTAATTTTTCTGACATCAATCACCCCCACTCAGGAGGTTGATTGGTTCGCTAAGCCTTAGTTTCCTATCTCCGAATCCTATTGTCTGATTCCGAGTCAAGCTAGCTTTTACCTTTACATTCTTCGTTAGATTTCTGACCTAACTGAGCTAACCTTTGGGCGCCCTTGTTATCTTTTTGAGGGCGTGGCGCCCCACCCGAACTACCTGCCTATAGCTGTCCCTTCGTAAAGGTTAGTGGTACAAATTCGCAAGGGCGGTGTTTCATCGGTGTCTCGGAGAGAAGCTAGCGCTCCTTCCTGGGTAACGGCTCCCGCCTACCCTACACATGCAAATTCATATCACAACAACAGGTTGTAGTGAAACTCCATGGGGTCTTCGCTTTCAGATGGAGGGGTCTGGATTGTGCACCAGACTGATTGTTTTCACTAGCGTCGAGGCGGGGACAGTAGAACTCTCGTTGAGCCTTCATGCAAGTCGCCAATTAAGCGACAAGGTATTACGCTACCTTAAGAGGGTCATAGTTACCCCCGCCGTTTATCGGTCCTTCGTTCCGTTGAAACAGAATTTAAGATACCGACACTGGGCAGGCTTCGGCCGCTATACACATCCTTTCGAACTAGCAGCGACCTATGTTTTTATTAAACAGTCGGAGTTCCCTTGTTACTGCGACCAGTTACTCACGCAACTGGCACCCCTTATCCCGAAGTTACAGGGCTAATTTGCCGAGTTCCCTCGCCTCGATTATGCTAACACGCCTTAGGCTACTCACCTAGGGACACCTGTGTCGGTTCTTGGTACGATTAGTAAAGTTGACCCTATATTCCTTTTCACGGAAACCAGGAATCATCGGAAGAGGGCCTACGCCCCCCTGATCATGAATTCATCTCCTTCTCACCATTACGGTCCTTCAGAGACTTCGGCACTTCAATATAAAGACAATTATACTCCAACTATCCCGATCTGTCAAAATATAGGCAAAGAAATTACTAGTACAGGAATATTAACCTGTTTCCCATTCGATAGTCTCGATTAAGGACTACCTTAGGATCGACTAACCCTTGGCTGACGAACATTGCCAAGGAACCCTTGCCCCTGCGGCGGTACGGATTCTCACCGTACTTTGCTGCTACTCACACCATGATCCTCGTTGGTACACGGTCCACAGGACCTCACGGCCCCACTTCTGCCCATGCACCACGCCCCCTTACCAAATAACATTGCTGTTTTCTAAAGTATCGGTACTCGGCTTAGCCCCGTCCATTTTCTGGGCCCACAATCTCGACCGGTGAGCTGTTACGCTATCTTTGAAGGATGGCTGCTTCTAAGCCCACCTCCCGGTTGTCTAAGACTGCCGACGCCATTTCGTATTACACTTAACCGAAATTTAGGGACCTTAACTTTAGTCTGGGTTGTTTCCCTTATGGCCATCAAGCTTACCCCGGATGGCCTCACACCCGGTGTCTACAGCGAACGCAAGTTCGGAGTTTGACAAGGAACCGAGGAATTTCTTCCCCTAAATCCCTAATCGGTGCTCTACCTCACATTCTACCTCGACCGAGGTCTATCTGCGAATAGTTTCAGGGGGAACCAGCTATTCCCGGCCTAGATTGGCCTTTCACCCCTACACCCAAGTCATCCAAACGATTTGCACATCAGAACTGGTTCGGACCTCCACCTCCCCTTCGAGAGGCTTCATCCTGCTCAGGCATAGATCGACCGGCTTCGGGTATCCGCACCATTGACTCCAGGCGAGCACACCTTGTCCCTCGTTAAAAACTGCGGACAATCGGTTTCCCTTCGGCTTCGTACTTCAGTACTTAACCTCGCCAATGATCAGAACTCCATGGTTCGTTTTTCGAAACGAACAATATAACACTGGTCCACCATTATGGTTTCTTCCCTTTGATGCTATATAAATCTTTAACCGCATGGTTTCAGGTCTTTTAACCTCCCGTAAAGGGTACTTTTCAGTTTTCACTCGCGCTACTACTGCACTATCGGACTAGAGACGTATTTAGGATTGGAAGTGAATGTCTCCCGAATTCACGCGTGATATCCGACACACGTTACTCTGGATACTCAAAAATCTCCATACAACACTTCTTCTAAGGGGCTATCACCCTCTATGGCAGTGCTTTCCAGCACACTTTGAATCTTGTTGCTAAGGAGTAAAAGAGTCCAAAACACCACATCTCCCCATACTTTCATATGGGGATTCAGTTTGTCCTATACCGCGTTCGATCGCCTTTAATAACGGTATCTCTGTTGATTTCTTTTCCTGCGGGTACTAAGATGCTTCAATCCCCCGCGTTCCCAATCATTACTGATTATTCCGAAGAATAGGAAGTCCCATTAGGTAATCGTCGGATCATAGGCTTCATGCACCTACCCGACGCATATCGCAGCTTGACACGACCTTCTTCAGCGCTCTAGCCGAACCATCCCCCATGCGGCGTAGCATCGCCGCTGGCGTATGATCTAGCACACGTCCAGGTTGCGTATGATTGGCAATCATCGGGCTAATTCCGCTCTCATCCTCCATATACGGAGCCCTATGCCACTTCCCCGAACAAGGACCTCTTGTCGGGTGCATGTTTTCACTTGATCGTTATTCAGAAGCCTTTACGACTTCCGGCGAAGTTCCCGATTAGCGGAGTAGTATATAATACTTCTGGCCAACCAGTCAGTTCACAGTGATTTCATAGCTCGCCTTTCAGCGAACCACACGATGGTACACATCGCGCATACCCCTGTACAATCAACTTATATTTATACGTTTTTGATGAACAAAAAAATCATTCATCAAAGATAGAGAATTGCGGTCGTTGTGGGCAATCTTTTCAATAAAACGCGATAATCGGAAGGAAAGATCCTGATCGTCTCCTCATCATGCCATGCGCGATCAAGAACTTTAGCTATGATCTTACATTCTATGCGTCCATCCACCTTCCAACATGTCTCTTCTCCGGTAATGTCCGTCGATACGAAGATTGGGAGGCGGAGATACATGCGGTCGATCTGATCGCATATGGTGGAGAGATATTCGATCTCCTTAGGATCCATCTCGATCGTGTGTCCCGACCTAGTCTTGTATGTCCTATTGCCCTCGATACAATCCAATAGCGTATGTTTATTCACGGGGACATCCGCATTGATGTCGGACATGATCCTCCCTATACCTTGGGCACCATTCATCGATGCGACATATTTCATTCATTACTTATATTATATAATATAAGGAAGACTAGTGAAGCATACCATCCTAGTAACTTAACAACGTGAATTTATAGAACGATATGTATATCGGACGTATGCAGCAATCAGAAGCTCTGAAAGAATCGCTGATGACGCACCCATGTTTCAATGAGGATGCACATAAGAAATTCGCAAGAATGCACCTCCCTGTTGCTCCCAGATGCAACATACAATGCAATTATTGTAACAGGAAATACGATTGCTGCAATGAATCCAGACCTGGTGTGACCAGCGAGGTACTTTCTCCCAATGAAGCTATTGAAAAGATCACTTTGGTAAAGGAGAAGATACCTGCTTTGAAGGTCATCGCGATCGCTGGACCTGGTGACCCTTTAGCCAATGAATCCACATTCGAGACGATAAGGATCGTAAAGGACAGATTCCCCGAGATGTCATTGTGCATCTCCACCAATGGTCTAAGGCTTCCAGATTATGTTGACGAACTCTATTCATCCGGTGTTAGGTTCGTAACTGTAACGATGAATGGTATCGACCCCGAGATAACGAAAGACATCTACGATAGCGTCATGTGGAACGGGACATGCTACAAAGGGAAGGAAGCTGCAGAGATACTTCTGAGAAATCAGATCGAAGGGATAGAACTCTGCGTCAAGAAAGGCATGATCGTCAAAGTGAATGTCGTACTCATACCAGGGATCAATTCCGAACATATCCCGGACGTTGTGAAGAAGGTGAAAGGACTTGGTGTGTACATCGTCAACATCCTTCCATTAATACCTGTAGAGGGTACAAAATTCTCGAATATCGAAGCTCCTACGCCAGAAGAAAGGAAAAAACTGCTTGATATATGTTCATCCGACATCAAGATGATGCGTCATTGCAGACAATGCAGGGCCGATGCCATCGGACTCCTTGATGACGACAGATCCAATGAATTCGTCAGGACAAGACCATGCGGTTCAGGCTGCGGACCGAGCGTCGAGAACAACCCCATCACCATTTCTGATGATAGGGCGAAAAGGGTAGCTATCGCATCCGAGTCCGGAATTGCTGTCGACGGTGGATTTGGAAATACGAAAAGATTCGTCATTTACGAAGGTCACAAGATCGTCGATGAGATTCAGATAGACATAAGCTGCAACACATATGGTCAATCCCACAGCGACCACATAAGGGAGATAATCTCTAAACTGAAGGATTGCGACACCGTCATCGTCAAAGAGATCGGTTCTGCCCCATTGAATATACTGAGGTCAGAAGGAAAGAGAGTGATCATATCTGACAAGGATATCGAAAAGATCCTCTCTGAACTCTTTTGAAAATACCTTCTGCCACATGTGGAATTATATTTAAATAAGTACCACATGCGCGGGATTATTAGAGATGAGCACATGGATGCCCAACAATTAAGAGAAGCTTTTGTTAAATTCTTCGAGGAAAGAGGACATGCACATATCGACTCCGCATCACTCATTCCGGAGAATGATCCCACAGTACTATTCACAACCGCCGGTATGCACCCGTTGGTACCATACCTTCTTGGGGAGAAACACCCCATGGGCAAAAGACTCGTCGATTATCAGAAATGCATCAGGACAGGAGATATTGATGATGTAGGCGATGCAAGTCACCTTACATTCTTCGAGATGCTTGGGAACTGGTCACTTGGAGATTATTTCAAGAAGGAATCCATTGGATTCAGTTTCGATTTCCTTACCGATGTGTTGGGTTTCAAGAAGGAACAACTCGCAGTCACTGCATTCGCAGGCGAAGATGGGATTCCCAAAGATGAGGAGACCGCGGAGATCTGGAGATCACATGGATTGAAGGATGATCAGATATTCTTCTACGGAAGAGCGGACAACTGGTGGGGGCCAGCGGGAGTAACAGGACCTTGCGGACCGGATACCGAGATATTCTACGACAACGGGCAGCCTAAATGCGGACCTGATTGTGGACCTTCATGCCATTGCGGCAAGTACACAGAGATTTGGAACAACGTGTTCATGCAGTACAACAAGGACAAGGATGGGAAATATACTCCGCTCGCACAGAAGAATGTCGATACAGGCATGGGTCTGGAAAGGGTGTGCCGTATCCTTCAGAATGTTCCCTCAGTCTATGAATCTACAATATTCCAACCGATAATCTCCAAGATCTCAGAGATCTGCGGAAAACCATATGAAGAGCCGTACATCAAGGACTTCAGGATCGTTGCCGACCATATCAGAGCAGCGACATTCATCCTTGCTGACGGAGTCGTTCCAGCAAAGGTCGGACAAGGCTACATCCTCAGGAGGCTCATCAGGAGAGCATCCAGGAATATGAGCAAACTCGGTTACGATGGATTGTTCATGCAGAAGATCGCAGAAGTCGTTGTGGATGAGTTCGGAGATGCATATCCTGAACTTGTCAGGAACAAGGATTCGATATACTCATCACTGACTGCTGAGGAGGAGAAATTCCAGAAGACCCTTACAAAAGGTCTTAGGAAATTCGATGAGATGGTCGCAGAGAACGGTGATTCGAAGGTCATGAAGGGAGAACTCGTCTTCAGATTGTTCGACACATATGGATTCCCCATCGAACTCACAGCCGAACTCGCGAAAGAGAGAGGTCTTGAAGTCGATATGAAGGATTTCGAAGCGAGATTCAAAGAACACCAAGACAAATCCAGGATGGATTCGAATCAGACATTCAAAGGTGGGCTTGCTGACCACAGCGTGGAGACAACAAAACTCCACACTGCAACACACCTCCTCCATGCTGCGCTCAGAAAAGTTGTTGATCCGAACATCAGACAGAAAGGAAGCAACATAACTGCAGAGAGACTCAGATTCGATTTCAATTTTGACAGAAAACTCACACCTGAAGAGTTGCAGAAGATCAATGAATTCGTCAATGATGCGATCAAACAGGACATACCTGTCGTTTGCAAAGAGATGACGAAGGAAGAAGCGAAAGCTTCTGGAGCGATCGGTGTCTTTGACAGCAAATATGGAGAGATCGTCAAAGTCTATGTGATAGGCGACATCGACAGTGAACTCTGTGGTGGACCTCACGTCAGCCACACTGGAGAACTCGAAGGATTCAAGATCCTGAAGGAAGAGAGTTCAGCAGCTGGCGTCAGACGTATCAAAGCAGTCGTCGGAAAATTCTGAACGGCTCAATAAACCCTTTCAAACAACCTCTTTCCTTTTTTCAATTTTTATTGAATCGTGAACACACTAAACCCGATGTAAAGACTGGGCTAATGTCAAAACAAATCGTAAAAAGATGGTGGACTGGGCGCGATTTGAACGCGCGGCCTCCTGCTTGCAAAGCAGACGATCTTCCAGCTGATCTACCAGCCCAACAATTCTTGTGATAGATAAACCGTATATAAACTTTATTATTATACTATTATGCTGAATTCGATGATCCATTAACATCAAAGTTACGTCAAATGAAGTTTGATTCTCCAAATTAAAGATCATTGATTATTTTTGTTTCCAAAATAGTGACCGTCTTTGATCCTTGTCAAGAGCTTGAAACTGATGTCATCGAAGATATCCGTTCTGAAATAGCCAGATTTGACCGATTTCGTTCCAGATGATGACAGCATGGAGATTGTGCATTTCGATAAACCCTTACGCCTTGCGAAATAACCTGAACTGGTCTCGAGTATCTGCACACAATCATACCTTATCGTCACCTCCTCCAGATCCAACACGCCGATGTAGAAAGTGAACTTATCCTCACAGCATGAATATCCTTTGTTACGAACGGACAACCTCCAACCGAGGATGAGGAGAATCATCAAAACAGAGTATGTCAAAATAGCTGTGATAACGAATAGACCTTCAAAACCAGGATTCGAATCCCAGAATTCATCAAGGAGGTCCATTGAAGAGATCACGATGGATAATGCAACTATGAATGTTAAAAGTGCAGCAGCAACAGCGGATTTGCCAAAAATGAGTGAATTAGCACCAGGTGATTGTTTTGTGATCTCCTGAGGATATGTGAATTCAGGGATTAGACGCTTGATGATTTCATCCAATTTCTTCTCCTTCATGACTAGACATAATGTTGGCGTGACATCATTGGATATGGCATTGATACCAACGACATCGGTCTCCAAGTATGCCATACCCATGATCCTTGCAAAGAACGGTTTCTTTATCGAGAATGCGTTGACTCTGCTTATATCGAACGATGAACGATAATTGGTCAGAAGGCCATGTTGAAGATAGATCGTATCCTCGTCACGATAGACTTTGAAATTGAAATAACGTATGATCTGACCTAGGATGGGCACTATTGTCTGTATGATGAATAGCAACAATGTCGAAGAAAGGATTGCTTTGCTGCCAACAACATCGGATATCGAGCTGAAGATACCGTA
Source organism: Candidatus Methanarcanum hacksteinii (assembly GCF_964305265.1). Taxonomy (NCBI): domain Archaea; kingdom Methanobacteriati; phylum Thermoplasmatota; class Thermoplasmata; order Methanomassiliicoccales; genus Candidatus Methanarcanum; species Candidatus Methanarcanum hacksteinii. Next base: position 7,792 of record NZ_CAYATA010000002.1, read on the forward strand.
TACAAGAAAGAAGAAACCGACAAGAAGAGTATATGTGGATTGTGACAGGATACTGTGGAGAATGACCTGTATCGGCGAGAATGATGCGATGTACTCATACTCCACCTTCTCTTCACTCACAGGGTCATGATTGTACATGTGTATGGTGACATAGGCTTTGATGCGCTTAGCTACATCATCTTTAACGCATATCGATACCTCGGGCACACTAGCGTTCACACCGGAATTCACATTGAATTGAAGGATGGTTGTGCCGAATATCTTTTCGAACACCCCTCTGACGACATTAACAGATGATAATCTCTCATAAGGAATCGTCCTATCTGCTTTGAAAGCAGTTCTCTTTTTAACGACGATACGATCATCCATGAATGAATAGGTCGTCAGTTTCCAGGCCCTGATCATTATTACAACAACGACAAGAGAAGAAGCGATGAGCAATACAGAAATCTTGGGTTGTTCATCCATCGTCATGATTGCCAAAACTGCAAGTGCGAATACAGAGAAAAGACAATTCTTTATCACAACGGATGGATGATTCCTTATGGATTCTATCATTGATTATCCCTTGATCTGATGATTTTGTTCACGACATTGTTCAATTCATCGGCTATCTCTTCAGCAACATCCTGTTTCAGATATTGTATCGAAGCCGCACCGCCTGCAGTGATCACATAAACATCAGAAAGTCCGAACAGATTGTTTATCGGGCCCTTCTTTATCTCGATCTGATGAATTCTCTCGATAGGGACCATCGTCGTGGTTATTGTGAATATTCCTCTTCTGATGTCCACTTTCTCAGAATTCACAATATATGCATAGTGATCATAGAATAGGATTGGACGTATCATCAAGAATACAATGATAATCGCTACGATGCCTACGATGATGTACAGCACCCACGTTTCGTAGAAATCTGCAGACATTAGGAAAAATTCAGCGATAGAAGCTGCTAATAGACAGATGATCGCCCATATCAGACTTCCAATGTACATGGATTTCTTACTATCTGGTGACAACTGTTGATAACCAGAGGTATCACACATACGTCGAAATGGAAATCGCTATAATAATATATTCCTAAAGGGGGAAATCCCCCTTGGAATTAGATTAAATGAGTTTATGCGTTGCGGAGGACGATCTCGATGTTCACGCCATCGGGGACCTGAATCCTCATGAGCTGCCTCAAAGCACGCTCGTCAGCATCGAGGTCGATGAGTCTCTTGTGGATCCTCATCTCCCAGCGGTCCCATGTCTCGCTGCCTTCACCGTCGGGTGATTTCCTGCAGGGGACTTTCAACTTCTTTGTAGGAAGTGGAACCGGTCCACGGATCTGAACTCCAGTCTTCTGAGAGATTCCTCTGATCTGGGTACAGACGCTGTCGACTTTCTGCGGGTCTGTTCCGCTCAGTGAAATCCTTGCGCGCTGTGACATTGAGATTACCTTCAGGCTTTCTCAACTGAGACACAAACACCTGCTGCGACTGTCTGTCCCATGTCACGGATAGCGAATCTTCCGAGAGGACCGAAGTCTTTAGCGGGCTCGATTACGAGAGGCTTGGTGGGTTTGAACTTGACAATTGCGTTGTCACCGTTCTTGAGGAAGCTGAGATCCTCGAGCTTCTTACCTGCACGCTGTGCAGAAATGACCTCAACAAGCTGACATGCGACCTGTGCTGTGTGAACGTGGAAGACAGGTGTGTATCCAACGGTCATGACAGACGGGTGGTTGAGCACAATGATCTGTGCTGTGAATGTCTTTGCAACTGAAGGCGGGTTGTCAACAGGTCCTGCGACATCTCCCCTCTTGATCTGGTTCTTTGCGACTCCACCGACGTTGAATCCGACGTTGTCTCCAGGAACTGCCTCGGGCATCTGCTCGTGGTGCATCTCGATTGATTTAACCTCTCCAACGACGTTGGAAGGCATGAAGATGACCTTTGACTTCGGCTTGAGGACACCGGTCTCAACACGTCCGACAGGGACTGTTCCGATACCAGTGATTGTGTAGACATCCTGAACAGGAAGCCTGAGTGCTTTTGTTGTCTCCTTTGCGGGGACTTTGAAGTTGTCGAGTGCCTGGAGGAGCGTGGGGCCCTTGTACCAGGGTGTGTTTGCTGAAAGCTCTTTGATGTTGTCGCCCACGTATGCGGATACAGGGATGAACGGGATGTCCTCTGCCTTGTTTCCGATCATTGCAAAGAGTTTCTTCATTGCGTCGACTGCCTCTTTGTATTTGGCTTCGTCGTACTTGACTGCATCCATCTTATTGATTGCAACGATGATCTGCTTGACACCGAGTGTTGTTGCAAGGAAGATGTGCTCTTTTGTCTGTGCCTGAGGTCCCTCGATTGCAGAGCATGTGATGATTGCTCCGTCTGCCTGTGAGGTACCTGTGATCATGTTCTTAACGAAGTCACGGTGTCCAGGTGCGTCGATGACTGTGAAGTAGTACTTGTCGGTGTAGAATCTCTTGTGTGCGACATCGATAGTAACTCCCCTCTCCCTTTCTTCTTTGAGTCCGTCCATGACCCATGCGAAGTAGAAGGTACCCTTACCTTTCTCTTCTGCTTCTTTCTTGTATTTCTCAACGATGTGCGGGTCGATTGCACCGGTCTCGAGAAGGATCCTTCCCGTAAGGGTGGATTTTCCGTGGTCGACGTGTCCGATGATGACCAAGTTCATGTGCTCTTTTTCTGCCATGTTTTTTTCCTCCTTTATAGGATTAATTTAAGCCTGAATTGCTCCATATAGTGTTTTGTATTTAAGTTTAAGCCTCAGATACCTGCATAGTATTTCGAATCATAAGGCTCGGGCGTCATTCCCTTCCTTGTTCTGATCTCAGTTACGACTTTCTTCTGAAGATCTGGTGGGATCTGCTGGAAACCAGCGTTCTCTGTTGACCAGATCGCACGTCCCTGTGTGGAACCGCGAACGTCGCCTGCGAATCCGAACATCTCTGCGACAGGACAAAGTGCGGATACTGTTGAATCCGAACCATCTGATCCTGTGTCGAGAATGGTTCCACGGCGCTGACTGATGAGACTAATCGCTCCTCCGATATAATCTGGAGGCACAGCGATGAATACCTTCTGCATAGGTTCGAGAAGGATCCTTCCTGCGTCACACATCGCACCATAGATACCATCCCTTACTGCGGGGATGACCTGTGCAGGACCTCTGTGGATTGTATCCTCGTGGAGTTTTGCATCCATGAGCTTCACTTTGAGTCCGGCGACCTTCTCTCCTGCGAGAGGACCTTTCATCATGGCCTCTTCGAAGGACTGCTTGATGAGTTCCATTGTCTCGTGGAGATACTGGATACCTTTTGTGCAATCGAGAAGGACGTTGTTTCCTTTGAATGCTACGATACCTTTTGCTTCCTCTGAGTCCATTCCTGCATCAGCAAGGATCTTTGCGAGGGCCTTCGGGTCCTTGATCTTCGCTTCAGGATCAATGTCACCCTTGCGGATGGCTTCCTTGACACCCTCTTCCAAAGGCTCTACGATGAAGTAGAACTTGTTGTGCTTGTTGGGTGATTTACCCTCGAACTCTGAGGGGTTCCTTCCTTTGACGGATTCCTGATATACGACGATAGGTGCAGATGAGACGATGTCGACTCCCTGCTCGTTGATGATCCTGTATTCTGTGATCTCAAGGTGAAGTTCACCCATTCCTGAGATGAGGTGTTCACCGGTATCGTTGTTGATCTCGATGTTCAATGAAGGGTCGGCTTTAGCGATCGTCCTGAGGACCTCGATCAACTTAGGCAAATCTTTCATGTTCTTTGCTTCGATGGCTTTCGTAACGACAGGCTCGGAGTAGTGGGCCATCCTCTCGAAAGGCTCCATATCCTTGAGTGTTGAAACTGTCGAACCAGCGATCGCATCTTTCAATCCAGTGAGTGCGACTATGTTTCCTGCCTCACATTCCTCGATTGCGATACGGTCTGCACCGACCATCAATGCGACACCCTGTACCCTCTGGGGTGCGGGCTGTCCTGAAATGTAGAGTGTCATACCCTTTCTGACTGTTCCTGAGAAGAGCCTTCCGATTGCGACCTCTCCTGCGTGAGGATCCATGATGATCTTGTTGATCATGAGTGATACGTCACCGTTAGAGTCACAAGCGAGCATCTGCTTTCCGATGGATGTGTTGAGGTCTCCCTTCCAGATGGTAGGGATACGGATCTTCTGTGCATCCACAGGGTTGGGGATGTGTCTGATGACCATCTCGAGTGCTACTTCGTGGAGAGGGATCTTCTTAGCGAGCTCTTTCTGTCCGCCTTCCTTTCCACAGTACTCAAAGATGTCCTTGAATGAGACGCCGCTCTTCTTCATGTAGGTCGCGGAGATAGCCCAGTTGTTGTATGCTGAACCGAATGCGACCGTTCCGTCCTGGATACTTACCTGCCACTCTTTGTTGAGAGGTGCGGGGAGGATCGTTGCGATCTTCTTGTTGAACTCAGCGACGATGTGCGAGAACTTCTCGATCATCATCTCAGGTGTGACCTGCTGCTCAACGATCATCCTGTCGACCTTGTTGATGAAAAGCATAGGCTTGACACGCTCTTTGAGTGCCTGCCTGATGACGGTCTCGGTCTGAGGCATGATACCTTCGACAGCACAGCATAGGATGAAGACACCATCGAGTGCCCTCATTGCCCTTGTGACGTCTCCACCGAAGTCAACGTGACCAGGTGTATCGATCAGGTTGATCAGATACTTCTGACTGTCGAACTCGTGGACCATCGATGCTGATGCTGCATTGATCGTGATTCCACGTGCAGCCTCCTGCTCATCGAAGTCGAGAACACGCTGTTCTCCAGCAAGTTCTGATGACATCATACCTGCGCCTGCGATCAGATTATCGGAGAATGTTGTCTTTCCGTGATCGATATGTGCTGCAGTACCGATGTTCCTGATGAACTGCTGTGTCTTCATCAGAGTGACTGCGTACTTTACATTGTCCTCTTTTCTGCCCATAATCCCACCTTTGTTTCTTTATGATCAGCGGGCGGACTGTGCAACCCTCTCAATCTCTTCTTTCTTAGCGACTGAGAATGATGTCATATCTCCCTTTGCAGCAAGCATGATCTCATCTGCGATGCAGCTTGCAATAGGTTTCTTGTTCTTTGTTGATGCTTTGACGCATCCAGTGCTCATGTTGCGAAGTGCGATATCGAGCCTCCTCTGAGGGGAGATATCGACTGCTTTAGGAACTGAGACACCACCGAACTGGAGCCTTGTGATCTCCTCACGGGGTGCTGCATTCTCGAGCCCGTTGACGAGGATCTGCACAGGGTTCTCCTTTGTCTTCTGAGCGATGATATCGAATGCTTCAGATACAGCTGCGTAAGCTTTGAGTTTCTTTCCGGTGTATTTCTCGGTCCTCATTACATTGTTGATGAGTCTCTCAACGATGCAGAGTTTTGACTTTCCGAACCACCTGTTTGCATGCTTTCCGCCCGAGTGAGGAACATTTGTGGGGGTGAGGTCTATGTATTTTGCCAGTCCGCCATCGGCGACTGTAACCTCGGACAGATCGTATTTTCCGAACATAAGTGCTTTCTCTTCCATTGAATTCACCTTACCGGTTTGTCAGTCCTTCCCCTGACCATCTCATTGAGCGAAACGTTGTTGACCTTGATGACCTTGTAACGGACTCCAGGAATATCTCCGTATGAACGGCCCATCCTTCCACCGATACCTTCGACCATGACCTCATCGTGTTCATCGATGAAGTTGATAGCTCCGTCTCCAACCGCGAATGCTGTGATCTGACGTCCGTTCTTGATGAGCTGGACTTTCACACATTTCCTGATAGCGGAGTTAGGCTGTTTTGCTTCAACTCCGACCTTCTCCAGGACGATTCCGCGTGCCTGTGATGAACCCTCAAGAGGATCGGATTTCTCCCTAAGTTTCAGTACTCTCTTCTTGTATGCCCTGTCCAGCCAGCGATGTTGCTGCCTGTCAGTCCTGAGTTTTCTTGCGGTATAAAGACCTCTACCCAATTTTTCACCTCATAATATTATCTGAAGTAACGTCGCGATTATTGTTATCCTATTTAAAGGATATGCAATCCTCGGACATGATCTGATTTCACCTATAATCAACTTGTATATAACTGCTATCCGTGTATAGCGAACTACATAACGGATTGCATCCGTTTTTGCCTCGCGCGCGCATAAGCTTTTTAAATACGATATATATGGGCAGACAAGAGGAATCCTTATGACAGCAGATGAAGACTATTTCGCATTGCTCGACAGAGCCAAAGAACAATTGCCTGAAGTGGCAGAATCACACGAGAGATTCGTAATACCTGAACTCGATGTGCTTCAGGAAGGTAAGACCACAGTGATCAGGAACTTCATCGACGTCACAGACACACTCAGAAGAGAGCCTGAGCACGTCCTGCAATATCTCCTCAGGGAATTGGGAACACCAGGAAATCTCGAGGGTCGCAGGGTCATCTTGAAATCCAAAATCAGCCCCGGACATATCGCGGATAAGATCCAATCATACACGGACACTTTCGTCATCTGTTCCGAATGCGGCCGTCCCGATACGAAGATGGTCAAGGAAGGAAGGACCCTCGTTCTCGAATGTGAGGCATGTGGTGCACACAGGCCTGTCAATGTCAAGAAAGGATCCAGATCCGATACGCACAACGGACTGAAGGAAGGGGACATAGTAGAGGTCTTCATCAGTGATGTCGGAAAGAAAGGTGATGGTATCGGTAAGATGATGGATTATGTCGTCATCGTCCCTGGAACTGTGAAGGGAACCACCGTACATGCGAAGATCACGAATATCTCCGCCAAGACTGCGTTCGGTTCATTGACCACTGAGGCGGCTACACGCTGAGGTCCATATGAGATATTTCGTGGAATCATATGGTTGCACGATGAATTTTGGCGAGGGTGAACAGCTCTCCAAGAAGATGGAGAGTCTCGGCCACACCAGGGTTAATTCTCCTGATGAGGCCGACATCGTCATCCTCAATACCTGTACCGTAGTGGATACTACCGAGAAGAAGATGGTCCATAGGATGGGTGAATTGAAACAGGAAGGGAAGGAGATCATCGTCACCGGTTGTATGGCCAAAGTACAACCCAAGAGGATATCCATACGCCTACCTGAATCGATGATAATACCGCCGGATCAATACGATCTCTTCAGTGGGAAGGTGGAGAGTGCATTCGGATGTGCCCCTTGTACAGAGACTTACAAGTTCGGAGCCTCTGCGATATTGCCGATAGCACAGGGTTGCCTCGGCAACTGCTCCTATTGCATAACGAGATTCGCGAGAGGCGTGTTGAAAAGCTATCAGGAAGATGAACTTCTGAATGAATTCAAATCCATGCTCGATTCGGGTGTGAAGGAGATACTTGTTACAGCACAGGATACTGCATGCTATGGTCGTGACATAGATACCGATCTACCAACACTTCTTAGGAGATTCCTGGAATTCGAAGGAGAATACAGGATAAGGATCGGCATGATGAATCCCAACAATCTCGATCGCATACTTGACGATCTCATGGATGTCATGGAGGACGAGAGGGTTTACAGATTCCTGCACATACCTGTACAAAGCGGTAGCAATTCAGTATTGGAGAGAATGAGAAGACATTACACCGTCGATCGTTTCATGGGGATCGTCAATCGCCTGAGGGAGAGATATCCCGACATAAGTATAGCGACGGATCTGATAACCGGATTCCCCGGTGAGACCGACAGGGACCATGAGAAGAGCATCAAACTCATCAAGGATCTCCATGCGGACACCGTCAACATAACCCGCTTCTCTGTAAGGCCGGGAACTGATGCTGCTACGATGAAGAACCAGATCCACGGTAACATTTCTAAAGAACGCTCCACAGAGCTTACAGAGACGAAGATGTCTGTGGAGGGCGATATAAACAGTACACTGATCGGTCAGAGATACAGGGCCCTGGTGACAGAAAACGGAAGGCCTGGAACAATGATCGCAAGGAATAGGAATTATAGGCCGATCGGCATAGAGGCTGACATCCCTATCGGCACATTCATTGATGTTGAGATCACAGGAAGTGCTCCCACACACCTCGTCGGAAGGATCGTCAACCATCAATGATTAAATAATTTAATTCGATAGGGCAGAACGATAGTCCCGTAGTGTAGTGGTCAATCATGCCGGCCTTTGGAGCCGGCGACCCCGGTTCGAATCCGGACGGGACTACCACTTCTCATAAATCTGATCCAAAACAATATCGAAACTAGCTATCATTCATGTAGAATTGATACTAGATTAAAAGATATGTTGTTCGATGCTCACAATGACAAAGTGACAAAATGGACTAAAGTAGTAGAAATTGAAGAAAAGAAAATACAAGTGACGTTCGATGCTACGTTTAGTGCGTGATAAACTACCAAGGAATTGCGGGAAGTACTCGTTTGAGACTTCCTTGCAATGTAAATTCGCTTATATGTTTTGAGAGTGGGGGTTAACCCCACTCTGCGTAGGAGGTGATCCATCTGCAGGTTCCCCTACAGATACCTTGTTACGACTTAACCCTCCTTGCTAAATCTCAGTTCGAATACCCCAATTAGAGATAGCCTCACTGAAACCCAACTCAGGTGGTTTGACGGGCGGTGTGTGCAAGGAGCAGGGGCATATTCACCGCGAGTTGTTGATTCGCGATTACTACGGAATCCAGCTTCATGTGGGTGAGTTACAACCCACAATCCGAACTACGGACGGGTTTCGAGATTGCCTTCGCCTTTCGGCGTCGGAGCCCATTGTCCCGCCCTTTGTAACGCGCGTGTAGCCCAGCAGATTCGGGGCATACTGACCTACCGTTGACCTCTCCTTCCTCTGACTTAGCGCCAGCGGTCCCAATAATGTGCCTACATCGCGGACGACATAGTAGCAATTATTGGTGAGGGTCTCGTTCGTTATCTCACTTAAGAGAACGCCTTACGGTACGAACTGACGACGGCCATGCACCACCTCTCTGAAAATCTAGTAAGGTCATCGGCCTGACTTTCATGTAACAGTCGCTGCTGGTGAGTTTTCCGGTGTTGAATCCAATTAAACCGCACGTTCCTCCCGTTGCGGTGCTCCCCCGCCAATTCCTTTAAGTTTCATCCTTGCGGACGTACTCCCCAAGTAGCAGACTTAACAACTTCTCTCCGGCACTGAACACCCCCGAAGGGTCCCCAACACCAAGTCTGCAGCGTTTACACCCTGGACTACCGGGGTATCTAATCCCGTTTGCGACCCAGGGCTTCGTCCCTCACCGTCGGATCCGTTCTAGCAAGACGCCTTCGCCACCGGTGGTCCTTCTAGGATTACAGGATTTTACCCCTACCCCAGAAGTACCTCTTGCCTCTCCCGGTCCCAAGTTCACCAGTCTCCTCGGAAGTCGGAAAGTTAAGCTTCCCGATTTACCCAAGGATTTAATGAACCGGCTACGAACGTTTTAGACTCAATAAAATCGACCACCACTTGGGCTGCGGGTATTACCGCGGCGGCTGGCACCCGTCTTACCCAGCCCTTATTCCTTTAGCGTTCTATACTAAAGAAAAGCTAATACTAATGTACTAGCACTAGGAATTCCCTCATCGGAGTTGCCTCCATTGTGAAGTTTTCGCGACTGCTGCGCCCCGTAGGGCCTGGATTCGTGTCTCAGAATCCATCTCTGGGCTCCCTCTCTCAAGGCCCATACTCGTCACTGGCTAGTGGGTCCGTTACACCCACTACAACCTGATAAGCCGCAGACCAATCCTAGAGCGCCGGAACTTTGAACCATGAATCATTCCAGATTTCATGATCTATGGAGTATTATTCTCAATTTCCCGAGATTATCCTCCACTCTAGGGCATGTTATCCACGTGTTACTGAGCAGTCCGCCGAGTCCATTACGACTCTCGACTCGCATGTCTTAATCGAATTCCTATAGCGGTGGCCGCCGGCAGGATCAACCGGAGTCAAATCAATTTTGACTATTCAAACGTCATTTATGATGGATGAAATTGAAACTGGCAGTTTACCACGTTTCACCTATTGTCCCGCTAAACGGCACACTCATTACGATGCTCCGTCTAACGGAACATTCGTAGCATCGAACGTCAGAATACAAGAGAACACGCCGTGATGTCGGCGGAGATCTTGATTCTCCATCTTTGCCGTCTGAAACGCTTGTCGGTTTCAGCCGCGCATTTCCGAGTATATCGAAGGAGTATATAATGGTTTTGGACCATCACACCCCACGACTTTACTCGTGTGCTTGGTGTCTTGCACCGCGCATTACCCCGTTATGCGCTTCTCTACTTATACTTATCTGTCATGAAAAAAAATTGGTTATTGTTTTTCCTACATTTCGATATAATCACCGAAAAAATGGCATATTTCATCTGATAAACAGCACCACGATGGCGATCTGGCGCGTTATAGAAAGAACAAGAAAGATCTGCAGAAAAAGCGGACGAAAAGCATGTGGAGAATGTTTAATATGAGAACGGCTTACAGCAGATTACCTTGTGGGGGTGGCCCAGCCTGGTAAGGCGTTAGACTGCTAATCTAATGTCCGTACGGACTCGCGAGTTCGAATCTCGCCCCCCACGCCATTTCTATTCTATTATCAATCCCTAAAAAGATCGTTCGATCGATCATTTCAAATCTACATCAGAGGGTTGTAGCGATCGACATACCGCATTACAATTTATTTTGAATTTATTCTGTATTATAATATATAATAAAATAAGGAGTTTAGTGAGAAGTTGAATTGATAGGATCACTCGGTCGCTAATGCATCCGGGACGATCTCTGGGAACCTTTCCTTAACGAGTTCATCCACTTTATCGATGAATTCGTTATACCTTACCTCAAGCTTCGCTTCCTCTTTGTTGAGTGAATTGACATAGAGCTTTCCGTACTTCGGTGCATCCATGCCATTGACTATATCGACAAGTGTCTTCAGATTCGATTCCAATCTACCCCTATCAGAATAATCGAGCTCCAGAAGGAGATCTATGAGCCTCATGTCGATCTTCGTGAAACGGATGACATCCTCACACGCCTCTTCTTTGAAATTACCAGCCAACTCGCGTTCGATGAAGAGATCGACCTTCGAATTCTTCATCGCCCTGATCTCTCTCAACATGTTCTCGTCATCCTCTGTGAACAAAGGCTGCATGTACGGTTCATCAACATCATCATCCTCTGAACCCGTAACTTCATCAGAGGATGGGATCTCCTCAGGCACAGGTGAAACGACAATATCATCGTCAACGACCATTTCGACGATATCCTCAACAACGGGCGTCTGCCCTGTTCTCAGCTCGTTGAGATATCTCTCATCATCGAGTTCATGTGTGGAGAGTCTCTCAATGTATCTCGTGTTTACGATGGGATCATGCTCAGAACTCTGGGAACCGGATAACAATCCATCTATGTCATTGACATCCCTGTTGATCTCACCTATGAGTTCTACGAACTCGTTCCTTTCTTCAGGCTCAAGTGCGATCATACTTGCGTAAAGAACGATCTCGCCGAGTTTACGCCCTTTAATCTTGTTCAAACGTGCATTATCCATGCTACTCAAAATACAGATATGGTTTATATAACTGTAGAAAAACAATCGATTTTGTCTAATAATCGAATCCACATTCATTATCATGAAATTCCTCGTACTAACAGATCTTCATAACCAGTGCTCAGCGTTCGAGTGGATCGAGAGACTTGAAACGGATGACATCGACGCCATACTCTTCCTTGGTGACGTCACTGATCTTGGAACGAGTGAGGAAGGCGTGAACACCTTGAAGAGATTCAAGAAGGATGTGTATTTCATACCCGGTAACTGCGACCCGTTGGATCTGCCCACTAAAGCTGAGAACGTCTGCCACAGCGTACATGGAAAAGCATTCTCCATTGGTGACATCAAATTCGCAGCATACGGAGGCAGCAACCCTACAATCTTCCACACGCCATTCGAGATAGAGGAAGACATTATCGAATCCGATCTCGATAAGATCTGTGAAGGCATCGACATACTGATGACGCATGCCCCATCCAACGGGATACTCGATGAGATCCCGTCGGGACTTCATGTCGGAAGCACTGCGATAAAGAAGATCGTCGAGAGATACAAGCCGAAAGTTGCTCTCTCTGGACACATACATGAGGCGATAGGCATTCTGAAGATCAATGACACATTGTTCATCAACCCCGGTCCTGCTAAAGAAGGACATGCAGCGATTCTTGAACTGAATGATGATGCCATCAATGCTAGGCTTGTAGAATCATCAGACCTCCTGTGATTATATAGCGAGATGAAAGATTTATATACAGTTCGATGTTAGAGGGTCTCGGTAATCATGGCAATTTGGCAGGGAAAATCCAACAGAAAGCCCACTGGAGGCAGGCGTGTCCCCAGTGCTAACAAGAGGAAATTCGAAATCGGCAGAGAGAAGCAGTTCACTAAGCTCGGTGCAGAGTCACTGAAACAGTACCGCGGAGCCGGTGGAAATGTCAAGGTTGGTATGCTTGTAGCAGAATATGCGAATGTTGTTGACAAGAACAGCGGCAAAGTAACGAAGATGAAGATCGTCAATGTCAGTGCAAACCCGGCAGACCCGAACTACATCCAGCGTAACATCTTGAACAAGGGCGCAACGATCGACCTTGAAGATGGAAGCAAAGCTGTTGTTACATCCAGGCCTGGCCAGGATGGAAGTGTTAACGCAATCCTGCTCGCGTAAGCACGCCAAACCTTTTACAATACACTTCCTTTCTGGTAAACATGGCGTACGACGACGATAATGCGATTGTATTATGGCCCGAATATTTTGACATAAGCAGGTCACGTGCTGAAGGAAGGAGACTTCCTAAGTCTCTTTGTGTTGATAAGCCCGACCTGGACATCATAGCTAAGGGCGCCATGATCCTCGATCTTGAGTACAAGATAATAGAGGATGCTGCATATCCATCCAATTCCAATGAGAAGAATGGATGTGTCCGCGTAGAGAAAGGGAAGATGAAGAAAACAACCCTTTTGTCTAAGATCGGTGAAACACTCGTAAAGAACTCTTGATAGATTTATACGAGTAACCGCATTTAGACTTCATGATCTCCATACTTGACGCCAAGGCATTGGATGGCAACGCAGAACATTTGGGTATCAGCGTAGAGTCATTGATGGAGAATGCTGGAAAAGAACTCGCGGAGATAATCTCCGATAAATTCCCATCGAAGAAGGTACTTTTCATCTGCGGGACCGGGAATAACGGTGGCGATGGATTCGTTGCTGCAAGATATCTTTCAGCGGATGCGACCTTCATCAAAGAACCGAAGAGTCCTCTAGCGATCAAGAATTCTAAAAAGATCAAGATCGAACCGTATTCGGATTCATTGATCGAAAGATATGATGTCATCGTGGATTGCTTACTTGGAACCGGTATCGACAAGGATATCAAAGGAGAATATGCAAGATGCATAGAGGGGATCAATCAATCCGGCAAGATGATCATATCATGCGATGTACCCTCTGGCCTTGGTACGAATTGTGCAGTTGTTCCTGATATAACCGTGACATTCCACGACATCAAAGAAGGAATGGATGAATCGAATTGCGGAACGATCATCATCGCGGACATCGGCATCCCGAGTGAGGCATATGACCGTGTTGGTCCAGGAGATATGATAAGATATCCAAGATCCGGGAATGATTCTCATAAGGGACAGAATGGAAGACTTTTGGTCATCGGCGGAGGCCCATACATAGGCGCACCGGCGATGTCGGCATTGGCTGCGGCACGTGTGGGTACAGATCTGATCCATGTCGCTACACCAGAATCATCATTCACAGAGATATCGTCATTCTCCCCCATCTTCATAATGCATAAACTTCCAGGAGATCACGTCACAGAGGAATCTGTCAATACATTATTGGAATTGTCTGAAAAATGTGATTCCGTCCTCATCGGTCCTGGACTCGGTACGGATCCAAGCACGATCAGTGCTGTCCGTTCATTCTGCACACAATGCAAGAGACCGATCGTGATAGATGCGGATGCCATCACTGCGATGTCCGGAAAACACATAAGAAGGAACGCTCCAACGATCTACACTCCGCACCACTCGGAATACATAAGATTGTGCGGCGACATGGACCAGATGGAATCTTCGAAAGAACTTGATTCGGTGATTGTTCTCAAAGGTGAAAAGGACATCATCACTGATGGCACGAGGATACGTACGAACATCACAGGCAACGCAGGTATGACCTCTGGCGGAACAGGAGATGTTCTTGCCGGTATCATCTCTGGATTGCTATCAAAGGGTATGGGACCTTTCGATGCCTGTTGTTTAGGCACATATATCTGCGGAAAAGCGGGGGACTTGGCCTTTGAGGAATTCTCATTTGGACTTTTAGCAACGGACATAATCGATTATGTTGCCAAAGTGATCTCGAAGGAACTAATGTGATCGTATGGCCGACATACAACCGATATATGGCATCCCTGCTCTGAAGGTCAATGACATCATGGTCATATCCGACCTGCATATCGGTGTCGAATCACATCTATTGAAAAAAGGATTCAATCTTACATCGAAGACCAAGGATATGCTGAACTGCATATTGGAGAACTCTAACGATTGCGATCATCTCATCGTACTCGGCGATGTGAAGGATTCCGTTCCAGGTTCATCCAAACAGGAATACAGAGAGATCCCCGATTTCTTCGAGCAGTTACGTGAAAGATTCAGCAACATAGATATCGTCAGAGGGAATCACGATACGAACATAGAGGATTTCATCCCCTCAGGGATAAGGATCAGACCATCCTCTGGAATGAGGATCGATGATGTCGGCTTCATACATGGACATACTTGGCCGAATGAGGATGTCATGAGATCCGATACGCTGATTATGGCCCACGAACACCCTGCGGTCATGTTCAAGGATGGTGTCGGCAACCAGACCACCGAACCATGTTGGGTACGGGGGAATTTCATCTCTGGAGGGGGAAGATATGAGACATTCCCCAAGACATTCATCATCACACCATCATTCAACAGGATGCTTGGAGGATCGCCCATGAATATATGCAACGGGAATTTCCTTGGTCCTTTGATAAATGAAACCTTCCTCGATCTTGATAATGCGCACATGTTCCTCCTTGACGGGATAGACCTTGGAAAACGCAAGGATATCATGGTCAAGGATCGCTATGAGATGAGAAATCTTAGAAGAGGCCCCAGGGGTCGCTGAGTTTAATATTATATTTGGGGGCTTTCGCCCCCCAATAATGTGTTTAGTCGCGTGAAACAGTGTCGTAGATTGAACCGTCACTGTTCCTGATAACAGCTGTCAAAGGCATCTGTCCGGGCAGGCTGTGTGTCGCACAGGAGTTGCACGGGTCGTATGCCCTGAATGCCATCTCGACCATGTTCAACAGACCGGGTGAGACGTCGTAGTTCTTGATGAGTGCTTTCGCAACCCTGCAGACATCTACGTTGATAGGTCCATTGTTGTTGGTCGTTCCGACAACAAGGTTACATGCTGTAACGATACCGTTCTCGTCGCATGTGTAGTCGTGTGTGAGTGTTCCTCTCGGTGCCTCCACACAACCGACTCCACGTCCTCCGGGTACGAGATCCGTCTGTTTGATATCACTGTTGGTGATGTCCGGATCGTTCGCGTTCTCGAGACACCTCTCTGCAGCGTAGATCATCTCGATGATCCTTGCCCAGTGTGTTGCGAGTGTGAAGTTGACGATCGGTTTTCCGTTCTCGCATGGTACTCCGAGGTCCTTGAAGAATCCACGGTACCTCTCGAGTTCTTCCTGTGCGATAGGCGTACTGATCTTGTCGCACACGTTGAGCCTTGAGAGCGGTGTTGCACGGTAGAGACCGTTGTCAGGTCCTGAGTACAGTCCCTTGTATCCGACTTTCTTCAAGTACGGGAACTTCTCGTATGACCAGGGCTCGACAGCCTCTGAGATGTGGTCGAGGTAATCGAACGCATCGTATCTGTCGAACTCTGCACCCTTCTGGTCAACGACTCTCACAGGTCCATCGTGGAACTCGAGTGCGTTGTCCTTACCGACGAGACCCATGTAGTAGGACTCCTGGTAGTACAGATCCTTGTTGGCGATGATGTCCACGTACTCTTTGTTTCCGAGGACGACATCGTTGAAGACCTGCATCGAGGTCTTTGCGAAGTCGACAAGATCCTGAGCGTAGCTCTTGATCTCGTTCTGCTGTTCCTTCGTGATAGTCGTTGAGACTCCACCGGGAACTCCCATGAGGGGGTGTGTTGCCTTTCCACCGATGATCGCCTGGATCCTCTGTGCCTTGGACCTTGCCCTGAGGACTGCTCCTCCGAGTTCGAGTCCGACTGCACCGACAACTCCGAGAACGTTCCTGTTCGCTGCAGGTGATGCAGGACCGAGAACGAAGTCAGGTGCTGCCAATGCGTAGAAGTGCGCGATGTGGCTGTGCACGAAGTGTGCGTTGTAGAACAGATCCCTGAGCTTGAATGCTGTGGGGGTCGGTTTTGCGTTGTAACATCCATCGATCGCCTTCGTTGCAGCAAGGTGGTGTGCTCCAGGACAGACACCGCAAAGCCTTGCAGTGATCTGGTTGAGCTCTGTTACCTTCCTTCCGACACAGAATCTCTCGAATCCTCTGACCTCAGGGACCTGCCAGTATGCGTTCTGGACGTTTCCGCTGTCGTCGAGGAAGATCTCGATCTTTCCGTGACCCTCGAGACGTGTGATCGGGTCGACAGTGATCTTCTTTCCTGTCGCTTTTGTTTTCTCATCCCAAATGATAGGTCCAGCCATTTACTGACCTCCTTCTTTGACTTTTGATTTGATCAATGCCTTAGACATTGTGAATGCGTAGAAGTATCCGAGCGGATCCTTGATGTTCGACATGACATCCGCGATCTTGTCCTCTCCGCATGTGGGATCATCGTCAAGCACAGGATACAATGATGCGATCGCTGTGAATATTGATGCTCCCTGTTCCTGAACTGCCTTTGTTGGTCCGTAGCATCCACGGCAAGGCTGTCCGACTATGGTACATTTTGCACCGCAACCGGCGACAGTAGCTGCACCGAGACAGAGGATACCCTGATCGAGAAGACAGAGATCCGGATCCACGTTGACCTGGTAAGGCTCGTAGATTGCCTCGATTCTCCTGTTCTCCTTGTGCCTGGGGCACTCGTCACAGAGTGTCTTGTCCTCTACACCGATCATCGTTCCCTTTGGTGGGAGCGGGACACCGTTGTAGACGAAGTCGACAAGTGCGTTGAGGAGCTTTCCGATCGTTTCCTGTGTGGGCGGGCATCCGGGGACGCTGTAATCGACATCGATGACCTGGTCAAGTGATTTCACTGTGTCATATAACACAGGGAGTGTGACCTCTCCTTCAGGCACCTGTGTTGATGTCTGGGGGATGACAGGCTTGTCCTTGTGGTATGCTGCCTGGAAATCAGCCGATGAGGGAGTCTTGTCGTATACGTAGTCGAGAATCTCCTTTCCGTCGCCAACGAGGTTGGCAAGGGCAGGTGTTCCTCCAAAACATGCGCATGTTCCGTAAGCGATGACGAGCTTGGATTTCTTCCTGAGGAGTTTTACCATGTGCTCGTTCTCTGAGTTCCTGACTGCACCGTTTATGAGCGATACTGTGATGGAACCGTCTTCCATTGCCTCGATGTCCTTCTCTTTTCCATCTGCTGCGATAGGCCACATGACTATGTCTGCCATCGCACCGATGTTGAGGACCTTCTCATCACTGTCGAGGATCGAGACATCGCATCCACCGCAAGCTGCTGCCCAGTAGAGTGCGATCTTGATCTTTCCGTTCGCAGGTGCTCCGAGACCGGGGACGTATCCCTCGATGGGGGAGTTTGCAACGTATCCGCCTGCGGAAGGTGCTGCTGCAGGAGCTGCGGCGGGTGCCGCTTTCTTCTTTGCGGGAGCTGCTTCCTTCTCGGCCTTCTTGCCCTTCTTGAATATCTTATCAAAGAATCCCATTTTCACTCCTCCTTCTTGAGAGGTGTAGGTCCGAGTGCCTTGATGGTGTCGACGAACTCTACGATCGTCTTCTGGAATTTCTCTCCCTCTGATGCGGATACCCACTCGAGTTTCATCCTCTTGGGGTCAAATCCGTACTGCTCGAGGACCATCCTCAGAAGTGCGATCCTTCTTCTTGCCCTGTAGTTACCGCCGATGTAGTGGCAGTCACCGGGGTGGCATCCGAGGATGATGACTCCGTCAGCACCCTTTGCGAATGACCTGAGGACCCACTCAGGGTCGACCCTTGCAGAGCACATTGTCCTTATGATACGGAAGTTGGTAGGCATCTGAAGCCTTGCAACTCCTGCACCGTCTGCTCCGGCGTATGAACACCAGTTGCAGCAGAAAGCTACGATTCTTGGTTCGAAATCTGCCATGATAATCACTGTCCTCCAACAGGGAAGTCGAGACATGCATCGATCTCAGCAATGATCTGTTGGGATGTGAATCCTTTCTGCTCCATTGCTCCTGACGGACATGCTGCGACACAGCATCCGCATCCCTTACAGAGACCTGCGTTGACGCTGCTCTTCTTCTTTCCATCTACCTCTATGATAGAGATTGCCTTGTACTCACAGCATCCCTCGCAGACACCGCATCCGTCACAGTATGTCTCGTTGACTGAAGCGATGATACCCTCTGAAACGAGGTATGGTTTCGAGATGATCGTGAGTGCCCTTGAAGCTGCTCCTGATGCCTGTGCGAGACACTCGTCCATGAATTTGGGCCAGTGTGCGAGACCTGCAACGAAGACACCCTCTGTTGCGAAGTCGACGGGCCTGAGTTTCTGGTGAGCCTCGAAGTAGTATCCGTCCTTGCTGATCGGGACCTTAAGCATCTTTGCGATCTCTTCCTTCTCCTCTCTGTCGGGTTTGATACCGTTGGCGAGAACGACGCAGTCCACAGGGACCTCGACCTCTTTACCGAGGATCGTGTCGAATGCCTTCACGACGTTACCATCATACTCTGGGAGAGGATCCGTGTCACGGTACCTGAGGAATCTGACACCGACCTCTGATGCCTTTCTGTACATCTCCTCGCGGAATCCGTATGTCCTGATGTCCTTGTGGAAGATCATGACGTTCGCTGTGGGATCTGCGAGTTTGATCTTGATCGCGTTCCTGAGTGAGGTTGCACAGCAGACACGTGAACAGTATTTCACGTCATCAGACCTTGAACCGACACACTGGATGAATGCGACGTTCTTTGCGTTGAATTTGCCCTCTGCGATCATCCTCTCTGCTTCGAGGTTGACGATGACCTTGGAGTCCTTTCCGTAGTTGTACTCTGTGGGCACGTAAGGTGTCGCTCCTATTGCGAGGATGACTGCACCGACGTCGTACTCGGATCCGTCCTTAAGCTGGAGCTTGAAGTTTCCGACGAATCCCGGGATGTCCTTGACCTCTGAGTTGAGGTGGACTGTGATGAGCTTGTTCGCGTTGACCTTGTCGACGAGATCCTTGACGAATGCTGCTGTGTCGACTCCGTCCTCTGAGTGCCTGAACTGGAGTGCGTGTCCTCCGAGCTGTCCTGCCCTCTCGACGAGGTGTACGGGGTATCCCTGTGCGGCGATGTCGAGAGCTGTGGTCATACCTGTGATACCTCCACCGATGACTGCTGCTGCGTTCGTGACGGGAATCTTCGCACCCTCAAGAGGCTCGAGGTAGTGTGCCTTTGCGATTGCCATCCTCAGAAGGTCCTTTGCCTTCAGTGTGGCCTTCTCAGGCTCGTGCATGTGGATCCATGAACACTGGTCACGGATGTTGGCCATGTTGAAGAGGTACTGGTTGAGTCCACCTTCGCGGCAAGCGTTCCTGAAGAGGGGCTCGTGTGTCCTGGGTGTGCATGATGCGACGACGACCCTGTTGAGGTTCTTCTCCTGGATTGCTTGGGAGATTGCCTGGAGTGTGTCCTGTGCACATGCGTACATTGTCTTTGTGGAGTAGACGACTCCGGGGAGTGTTGCTGCGTAGTCTGCAACCTCGGGGACGTTGACGGTCGCACCGATGTTGATACCGCATTCGCAAACCCAAACTCCGATCCTGGGCTCCTCTCCTGCGACATCCTTCTCTGCGGGGAACTCTTTGGGTGCGCAAGGCTCGAAGTTGGCATCTACGATGCATGCTCCTGCCTTCGCTGCTGCTCCTGAGGACTCTGCGACAGTTGTCGGGATATCCTTGGGTGCTGCGAATGCACCAGATACATAGATTCCCTCTCTTGATGTCTCAAGTGGGTGGAAGACCGAGGTCTCACAGAATCCGTACTCGTTGAGGTTGATTCCAAGGATCTTGGAGAACTCCTCTGCTCCTGCAGGCGGGTTGAGACCGACTGAGAGGACTACGAGGTCGAAGACATCCGATTTGGGGTCTCCATTCGCATCTGTGTAGTTGACCGTGAGTGTCTTGTCTGCGTTCTCTTCTACGTTTGAGACACGTGAGGACCTGTGCATGTTGATGCCGTACTGATCCTCTCCTCTGTGGATGTATGCCTCGAACTCTTTACCATAGGACCTGATGTCCATGAAGAAGATATCTTCCTGAACATCTGCGTGTTCCTTTGTAATCATTGCCTGTTTGGTCGCGTACATACAGCAGACGGATGAACAGTATTTCTTCCATCCTTTCTTCTCGGACCTTGAACCGCAACACTGGACGAATGCGATCTTCTTGGGCTCCTCGTGATCCTCGGACCTTCTCTTGATGTGTCCGTGGTCAGGACCTGATGCGCACATCATCCTCTCGAATTCCATGGATGTTACAACATTGTCGTATCTGCCGTAGCCGTATTCCGTTGCAATGTTAGCGTCCCAAACCTGGAATCCTGTTGCTACAACGATCGAACCTACATCGAGAACCTCGATTTCCTCTTTGTCCTCATAGTTGATTGCACCCTTAAGACAAGTCTTCTCACAGACACCACACTTTCCTGCAAGAATCTTCTTACAGTAGTTGGGATCGATCAATGCGACCCTGGGAACTGCCTGTGCGTGAGGGATGTATATCGCTTTCCTTGTGGAAAGACCGTACTCGAACTCATCAGGGATATTCTTCGTAGGACATTTTGCGATACAGTCACCGCAGCCTGTACATTTCGTGAGATCCACGTATCTGGGCTTCTTCTTGACTGTGACCTTGAAATCTCCTGCCTTTCCATCGACCTTCATAACCTCAGTATAAGTGAGTGTCGTGATGTTCGGATGGCCGGCAACATCTGCCATCTTAGGTGAAAGGATACAAGCTGAACAGTCGTTCGTGGGGAATGTCTTGTCAAGACGGCACATCTTTCCACCGGTGGTGGGGTCTTTGTCTACGAGGTAGACGTGGATGTCCCTTCCTGCGAGATCCAACGAAGCCTGGATACCTGCAATTCCTGCACCAATAACCAACGCTGATTTAGTCAAATCTTTGCCTCCGTTACTATTTGTATAGTTTGGAACGAGGATAGAGTATCTGTTGAGGTATTTTAATCGTTTCTAAATAACTATTATATATCATACATGACATTTATTAAAGGCTCTTAAAAAACCAAATTATTTCTTTCCCAACAATTATTGAGTTAATCCTAAAAATTTCATAGCCAGATATGTAAAAAATGTATTATCAAATAAATTACCTCAATAGGTAATGCTACAAATGAAATTGTTGAAAAAATAAAATTAGTTCCGATAATCGGATATAAAATATGGATGAACAGTGGCCAGTATTCGAATTAATTGAACGAATAAAGTATATTAATCAAAGAATCGGTCGAGGGCGGTATGAACATCTCCTTGAACGTACTGGCACAGACATACTATGTGCTATGTGCGATATTCGTTGCATTGTTCCTCACCTCATTCCTGATCCTGAGAAAAAACCGTACGAGAAAGGATGTCGAAGGCCAATCGATGAGAAAACCTACTCATTTTTTGGACATGGACACGGTGGATGCCAAGTGCGACATCTGCTTCGGAAAGGTGGAAGAGGACACCGTGAAGGAATGCAGTTGCGGGAAGGTCTTTCACAACGATTGCATCGACGGAACGGGAGAATGCCCGTATTGTAAAGCTGCATCGAACAGCATGACGGAACGCGATAGCAGGAAAGGCGAATGTTACGCATGCCACGAACAATTGGATGGGAATATATGCCCATCATGCAACACCGTGACCCCGTGGAAGGATGGTACGTTCAGGTGCATCTGCGGCCATGAGATGCACTTCAGCAACGATAAATGCTCGAAATGCAGTGCAACATATAGATACGACGAATGATTTGTGATGGGCAATGGTCGTGAAATCCGTCAGAGGTCGCAGGAGATATGTCGCATTCAAAGTGGATGCGGAACTGACAAGAGAGGCACTCATCTCGAAGTTGCGTGCACTCAAAGGAGGTGATGCGCCATATGTCGTTCAGTGTGCCGAAGGGTGGGCTGTGATAAGGTCGACACCCGATGACGTGTGCAATGATATCGACACCCTCAGGCTAGCTGATGAGTCCGCAGTGCCTATCAAGACCTCAGGAACCCTCAGGACGCTCCGGGACAAGTATGAGGTGCTCAAACGTACCAAAGTACCCGCGCGTAAATAAGGTACACGAATGACTTTATACAACGTCGCGATACCATCCATTGTAAGGAGCTAAAACAATGCAACCAGGACAAATGGCCTATGACAGAGGTATCACTGTGTTCTCACCCGACGGAAGGCTTTTCCAGGTCGAGTACGCACGTGAAGCGGTCAAGAAAGGTACGACCACCATCGGTCTGAAATTCAAGGATGGTGTGATCCTGTTAGTGGACAAGCATGTCTCCAGCAGACTCGTTGAACCGGAGTCTATCGAGAAGATCTACAACATCGACGAATTCATCGGCTGTGCAACATCAGGCCTTGTCGCCGATGCAAGGGTACTCGTCGATGAAGCCAGGAAGAATGCTCAGAACCACAAACTCACATACAACGAGAACATCACTGTTGAAGGACTCGTGAAGAAGGTCTGCGACTACAAACAGTATTTCACACAATACGGCGGAGGACGCCCGTTCGGTACTGCACTCCTCGTAGCAGGTGCCGATGATCTCGGGATACACCTCTTTGAGACCGATCCGTCAGGAGCACTCGTAGCATACAAGGCAGGATGCATCGGTTCGGGTCGCCCGGTCGTACTCGACGTCTTCGAGAAGGAATACAAGGACGACATGACCCTGGATGAGGCAATGGCCCTCGGACTCAAGGCACTCGCTGCCGCTACGGACGATAAGCCCACACCTCAGACCATGGAAGCAGGTATCGTCACGGTCAACAAACCCTTCAGAAGATTCACCGATGATGAGATCTCTGCATTCATCGGCAAAGAGTGAAAGGTGTTGCCATGGTGAATCTTGAAGACGCGATCGTTGCCCGCCTTGAGACTCATGGCGAAACGTTCGAGATCCTTTTGGACCCTGCTGTGATGAATTTCATAAAGCAGGGCAAGGAAGTGGACCTCGTCGACTACATGGCTGTAGAGGACGTCTTCAACAACGCCAGAAAAGGTACGAGACCTGCAGAAGAGAAGGTCAAAGAAGCATTCGGCACCAGCGATATCTGCGAGATCGCATCCAAGATCATCTCCAAGGGAGAGGTGCAGATAACCGCTGAGCAAAGGAAGGAGATGCTCGAGATCAAGAGGAAGAAGATCGTCGCATACATCTCCGCCAATGCGATCAACCCTCAGACGAAACTACCCCACCCGCCTACAAGGATAGAATTGGCATTGGAGGAGTGTAAATTCCACGTCGATCCATTCAAATCCGTGGAGAAACAGGTCGAAGAGGCCATGCATCTCCTGAGGCCATTGATACCTATCAAGTTCGAGAAGAGCAGGGTGGCCATAAGGATCAAAGGGGACGATTATGCGAAATGCTACGGTGACCTTGCAGGTTATGGGGTCGTGGAAAGGGAGGAATGGACCAATGACGGATCATGGATCGGCGTCATGGAGATCCCTGCAGGACTCATTACAGAACTTACAACAAAGCTCAACAACAGGACCAAGGGCCATTCTGAGGTCAGATTGATACAGTGAGCGAAATTACATTCGAGAAGTGATAAAATGGAAAAAAGGAATGCCAGACCATCTCGTGAGATCGTGGTGCCCGGTGACGTCCTCAGCACAAGAGGCGAAAAGGGTGGCGACAACACATACGAGAGAGACGGCAAATTGTATGCTGCGATCCTCGGCGTGAAGAATTACTCACAGAACGGGATCAGCGTCATGCCCATCGGTGGCGTGTACATGCCATCGACAGGCGACACGGTGATCGGAATCATCAACGACATCGCAGCATCCAACTGGATGGTGGACATCAGTGCACCATATCCGGCGCCCCTTCATGTCAATGAAGTGCCGTGGAAAGTGGAATTCGGAGACACATCCAAATATCTGAACGTCGGAGACGCTGTTCTCCTCAAGATATTGATGGTCGATGAAAGTAAGAAGATACAGGTCACCATGAATGACTCCGGCCTTAGAAAACTCGATGGCGGAATGATCGTGGACGTACCTTACTGTAAGGTCTCAAGGATCATCGGAAAGAGCGGATCAATGATCCAAATGCTCAAGAACATGACCGACTGCCGCATATTCATAGGACAGAACGGCAGGATATGGATCGA
This sequence comes from Candidatus Methanarcanum hacksteinii, assembly GCF_964305265.1. NCBI lineage: Archaea > Methanobacteriati > Thermoplasmatota > Thermoplasmata > Methanomassiliicoccales > Candidatus Methanarcanum > Candidatus Methanarcanum hacksteinii. The sequence goes on from NZ_CAYATA010000002.1 coordinate 32,506, forward strand.
CGGCGACGATGAGAACGCAGAGGTCGCTGCCGATGCTATAAGATATATCGAAGAGAACTCGCAGAAAGGAAATCTCACTGAGAAAGTGAAGGCCCTCATCGAGGAGAGACTACCTGGTGCAGGGGAGGAATGATTATGAGCGGACACACCGACATGGTTTTAGTTGACAAGAAAGGAATCAGGATTGACGGCAGGACCGCCGATCAACACAGACAATTCAAAGTAGAGGCTGGAGTTCTCAACAATGCGGACGGTTCAGCCTACGTAGAGATAGGGAAGAACAAGGTCCTTGCAGCCGTTTACGGCCCCAGGGAATGCCACCCCAGGCACCTTCAGAACCCTAACAAGGCGATCATACAGTGCAAATACAATATGCAGGCATTCTCGGTCAGTGACCGTAAGAGACCTGGACCGGACAGAAGATCCATCGAGATCTCGAAGATCACGGCAGAGGCATTGGAGAATGTCGTTCTGACAGAACTCTACCCCCGTGCATCCATCGATGTCTACATCGAGATCCTTCAGGCTAACGCAGGTACAAGATGTGCAGGACTCACAGCAGCCTCTGTCGCATTGGCTGATGCAGGAATACCCATGAGGGATATCGTTCCCGCATGTGCTGCAGGTAAGGCAGATGGAAAGGTCCTCCTCGATCTCAACAAAGAAGAGGACAACTACGGAGAGGCCGATGTCCCTATCGCAATCGTACCGTCAACGGATGAGATCGTTCTCCTTCAGATGGATGGTAACATGACAAGGAAAGAGTTCGACAAAGCGATCTCCATGGCAGTGGGCGCATGTCATGAACTCTACGACATCCAGAAGGATGCCTTGAAGAGAAGGTACAGCACAAAGAAAGAGGAGGTCGAGGAAGATGAGTGATATCGTCATATCAGAGATCAAACGCGACCACATCGTGAAGCTCCTGAAAGATGGAAAGAGAGAGGACGGACGCAGATTCACAGACTACAGGGACATCTCGTACGTCACCAACTGCATTGAATCCGCAGACGGATCCGCGAGGGTCAAACTCGGAAAGACAGAGGTCATCGCGGGTGTGAAGATCATACCTGGTACGCCATTCCCGGACACCCCGAGGGAAGGAGTCCTCACCACAGGAATGGAATTCCTGCCGATGGCGCACCCATCATTCGAGAGCGGTCCGCCAGGAGAGGATGCGATCGAGCTCGCACGTGTCGTTGACCGTGGAATACGCGAATCGAAGATGGTGGATGTAGAGAAACTCTGTGTGGAAGAGGGTGTGAAGGTATGGATGTGCTTCATCGACATGTACGCTCTCGACTATGATGGAAATCTCTTCGATGCCGCCAACCTCGCAGCAGTGCTCGCATTGAAGACTGCCGTGATCCCCTATGAGCAATATGAGCTCGGTGAGAACCAACCACTCCCGATCACATGTACGCCTATCTCGATCACAGCAAGTAAGATAGATAACACTTTAATATTAGACCCGAATTTCGACGAAGAACACATCTCAACTGCTCGCCTGACGATCACGACCGATGACAAAGGCAACTTCAGGGCGATGCAGAAGGGCGGAAAGGGCTCAATCACACTCGATGAGCTCAGCCAGTGCCTTGATGCGGCCGTCGCAAAGGGCAAAGAGATCAGAAAGATCATTGGGTGATAAAGATGTCAAAGAGAACAGAGAAAGCCGGTACAGCCGGAAGGTTTGGTGCAAGGTACGGTGTCGTCGTTCGTAACAGAGTGAGGACAATCGAAGCCAACCAGAAGAAGAGTCATGAATGCCCCGTGTGCCACCACACCTCAGTCAAGAGAGTGAGCTCAGGCATCTGGGCATGCAAACACTGCGGTGCAAAATACGCAGCTGGCGCATACTCACCTGACCTTAAGAAGGCAACAATCGGCGAGTGATTCGATCCAGAGGTGATTTGATTGTACAGATGTGCTAAATGCAACGAACCTATCAGGAATGTCAATGCGTTGGGACTCCAGTGTGAGAAGTGCGGATCCAAGATCTTCTTCAAGGAGAGACCTAACGTCAAGAAAGTCCTGAAGTCGGACTGAGTACGATCATGTTGAGTGCAGAATTGAGGATAGTTTCCGCTGATGCGGAGACTATCATCTCTTCTTTGAGACCGGAAGCAGGGCGCGAGTTACCCCGTACGCATGTCGAGATCTCAGGTTCAGACAATGAAGCTGTGATCAGGATAGAAGCGAACGACACTACGGCGATGAGAGCTGCACTCAATTCATACCTTGGATGTATACGCATAACCGAAGATATCAGCAGAATAGCAAAGGTGAATTGAATGAACAGCATCAGTCCCCAATTGCAGAATCAGATTGCTCAGTTCCAACAGCTCCAGCAACAGCTTCAGGCCGTATCCTCGCAGAAACTTCAGATGGACGCACAGATCAAAGAGATCGAGAGGACCATCAGCGAACTTGACAAGGCAACAGGCGATGTCTACAAGAACGTAGGATCGCTCATGATCAAGGTCGACAACAAAGATTCGGTAAAAGCTGAGCTTGAAGAGGGTAAGGAGACCATGGAGGTCCGTGTGAAATCCATGGAACGCCAGGAAGTTGCTCTTCGTGAGAAATACGAGAGTATGCAGGAATCCCTCAACAAAGCGATGGGCCAGAAATCCGAATGAAACCCTTTCCATTCCAACCCTTTTTTATGATTTTCAATCGATTTATGAACTTTAAGTCATAAAATGGAAGTTTTTTCCTTGGTCCATGTCGATAAATGGATTAATAATCACTTCATAATGAGGTTATGAAATCCGCACATGGCAAAACGTACGCATTCTTGCTAGTGACCGTCATGCTTCTCGCATCGATACCTTTCACAGTATCGATCTACGATGATGACACTGAAGCAATGAGTGTAGAGGAATCATCCAGGTGGTACTATAACCAACTGGATGCTCCTATGAAATATGCTTATGATAAACTGTTGGAGACCAACAACGGTAGTAAAGAAGTCGTTGTCACCATACCGGAAAGCAAGATCAACGGACTCTACGATGATTGTGTTGGTGGTAACTCTGCAAAATTGAAAAACAGTTTCGGCAAATTGATCAACTGCTTACATCTGGAAAGGCCTGACATGTATTGTTCATCGGCCACCTACAAGAGTACTTCATCTGGAAAAATGGTGAAGAATGTAGAGATCACGTTTGTGATCGATGATGAGAATACAGCCGCAAAGAACGCTGCCATCAATAATGTCATCAAATCGATAGGCGCCACAACAGGGACCCCTGATGAAAAGATAACAAAGATCCACGATTATTTGGTCAATCTATTGACATATGCTACGACCGAATTGAATGCTGAGAAATCCTCAGGAGTTACAAATAATTCCATCCGTAGCCCGTACAAAGCCTTGGTCGGAGACCACAGAGTAGTTTGTGAAGGATATGCGAAATCGTTAAAGATGGCATGTGATTACTATGACATCCCTTGTGTGATGGTCGTAGGCCTTGCGAATAATGGCAATGGAGCAGATGGACACATGTGGAACCTCGTCTATGTTGGTAATTCATGGTACACTGTGGATGTCACATGGGATGATCCCGTCGGAGGCAGTGGTAACAATCTGCGTCACACATACCTCCTTGTCGGTCAGAATACCAAGGATGACAACAGACTCACGACCGCTGTGTCGCACAACACGAGTACAACGACCAGATACGGATTCTCACTTCCATTACCTCTTGCCCCCAACAAATACGGTGGAGATGATGCTACCATCAACTTCTCAACATATGGCGGAACAGCGATCAGCCCGATGACTGTGAAAGTAGGTTCGACACCAACGATCCCAACAACAGTGAGGAACGGTTACACCTTCGGCGGATGGTATCTCGATAGCAGGTTGACCGAGAAGTGGAACAACACTCCGATTACCGGAGACGTTACACTCCATGCGAAATGGATCGCGGATGCAGGCACTGTTGTCACGTACGTTGTGACGTATGACAACAACGGTGGTCAGGGCGGACCCGGTAGCATCTCGACTGATGCTACGGGCGTGACCAAGATCTCATCCGCAAAACCAACTAAAGAAGGCTTCTCATTCAATGGTTGGAATACAGCGAAGAATGGAAGCGGGACGGCATACAAGGGTGGAGAGACGATCACGATCAGTCAGAACCTCACACTCTATGCACAGTGGTCTGACGCACCCATAAAGGAGGGTACGCTCGACACCATCAAAGAGACATTCGACAAGTTCCTTGATAAGACCAAGGAATTCATGGACGAAGAGATGATCGATGGCGTCAAGAACCTCTATGTGGTGGTCGGCGGTGCCGCTGTCTTCTTACTTATCGCAGTGCTTGCGATGAGGCGCTGATCAGGGAAATGGGTCCGATGGATCGATCATCGGGCCCTACCCACAGCATGATACCTTGGTTTTAAAAGAGGACATAGAATGATGGTGTTCTCAAATCCTCACATCTTCAGACTACAAAAAAGCTGGTTATTTTATATCTAGATTCAATCTCCTCGACTGATGTACGAAGAGATCGCGAATAAACTGAAGGGTGGGAAGAAGGTCGTAATGGTCCACGGCAATGCCGACATGGACGCCATATCGTCTGCCTATGCGATCTCAAGATGTTTTCCGACATGTGACATCTACGCACCTTGCGGCATCGATCGCGTATCTAGATTCGTACAGGAGAAGATAGGATTCGATGTCATCGAGAAGTGCGACCTTAATGATTATGATCTTGTTGTTGTCGTCGATACATCGTCCCCTGAACAGTTCGGAATGGAGGGCTTCAGCATACCTGCGAACTGTCTTGTGATCGATCATCACCTGCCTTCAGGGAAATGGAAGTGTGATGATTTCTATTGCGACCCTGACAAATGTGCATGCGCTCAGATCATACTCGATATCATACGCGAGAACGGTATCGAACTTACACGTGATGTAGGATTGATGCTCCTTGGGGGAATGCTCACCGATTCGGGACACTTCCAATATGGCGATTATGTCCTATTGAAGGATTTTGCATATATCTTGGAGAAGACAGGCATCCAGATGGATGAGGCATTGGCACTGACACGCACCGAGGCCAGCATGTCCGAACGTGTAGCCAACATGAAATGCATCGGAAGATCCAAGTTCGAACGTGTCGGAGATATGATAGTCGCCACTTCGTATGGCGGTAGCTTCGAAGCATCCGGATGCAGAGCATTGATGGCGGCCGGTGCGGATGTAGCGTTCGTAGCATCACAGCGCGATGATAATTTCCGTCTCAGCGCAAGGGCGACACAGGAGATGGTCCGCAGAGGGATCAATCTTGGAGAGATAATCAAAGGCATCGGTTATGAGACCACTACAGATGGTGGTGGCCACGATGGTGCCGCAGGACTCTCTGGGATCGGTGATGTGGAGGCTATGCTCCACATATGTAATTCCAGAACGATGGATGAGTTCAGAAAGATAAAGAAGAACAGGGAAGTCGTTTCCGACGACCCTGATGAGTGATTCAGAGTTTACCGAGTTTCTTGAGGACCCTCTGCATCGCCTCATAGTTCTCAGGGTGCTCATCGAAGTATTCTTTGACCGGTTCAAGGACCTTTATAAGTCCCTCTGCTGCACCGCTCTTGAGATCCGAAGGGAACAGTTTACCGCTGAAGTATGCTTCGGAGAGTTCCTCGTAGCTGTTGTAGACGGCTGAACCTCCTCCGAATTTCTCAGGGAATGTTATCTCGATCTTTCCAAGTTTGGGGAATATGATGCTCTTACAGACCATGAGCACAGGGTTGATGGATTCATCCTCCCTCTCCTGAGGGCAGAATGCCTTCTTCATCTTCCTCCTGATGTCCTCTGGAGTGTCGTGGATCCTAAGGCTTGCGTTGGGGTCGCTCTTCGACATCTTGAATGATGTGTCGATGTCCGCGTCCTCCTTCTTCAACATTGCGGGATCCATCCTCTGTCCGCCCTTGAGTCCTGGGAGGAGAGGTGTGTGCAATGCGATGGGTTTCTTCCATCCGAGTTTGTCGGCTGCATCACGTGCGAGCATGTTCGCTCTTCTCTGGTCCAATCCTGCGTAGGATATGTCCACATCCAAGTAGAATATGTCCGCTGCCTGAAGTATGGGGTAGAAGATCTTCGATGTATCAAGATCGGCATCGTTCTCGGAACGACCCATGATGGTCATCGCTCTCTTGACCCTTGAGAGTGATGTGACCTTCGCGATTTTGATCACTTTCTCCCAGTAGTCTATGCCGTCCAAGAGCTCGTATGCATATCTGAACTCCACTTTATCTCTAGGTACTCCGAGTGCGATGAAGCAATCCTCGAAGTATTTTGCACATATGCGGATGTTCTCGATGTCCCCGCCGAGCTTATCATTGATGTATGCGTGCCAATCTGCCCAGAAGATTATGACCTTGATCCCTGCATCGCAAAGATCCTTGATCTTCGCTGCGACCAATGCCCATCCGAGGTGGACGAGACCGGACGGTTCGAATCCGATATACGCTGTAGGCTGATAGCCCTCCTTAGCGAGGAGTGCCTTCAGCTCTTCGCCCGTGGTGAGTTCCTGAACATTCCTTGTTATCAGCGCGTATCTTTCTTCGACATCCATGATATCTGAGGGGTTGCTATCGCACATGCGTATAAATGACTTGTGAGAAATGGAACGGGACTAACTGTAATATCTCGATTATAACCATGGGCATAAGGTCATCGGATGTGTGATCGTAGACATCGTCCTGATGATCGTCACCATGTCACTCATAGGTGCTGCGATGGGGACATTCTCCGGAATGGTACCAGGTATCCATGTCAATACCTTAGCGACGATGATGTTGGCAGCATATGGGCCGATGGAATGTGTGTTGGAACCGTTCATTCCAACGGGATATGTTCCGATAGCGGTATGCTGTTGCATAGTGTCTGCAACGATAGTGCATTCATCAGTGGATTATGTACCGTCAGTATTCACAGGTGCACCGGATCCCGATGATGTCGTATCAATGTTGCCTGGACACAGGCTGTTGAATGATGGTCGCGGAATGGTGGCGGTGAGATCCGCTGCGATAGGCAGTTGCGTAGGTTCATGCGTATCGATCGTTCTCGCCATCCCATTGCAATTCCTTCTGATGAATGGCCTGGGGGATTATCTGGACAGCATAACGGCATTCGTCCTCTGTGCTGTCGTGATGATATTGGTGATGAATGAGAAGGGTATCAAGAGGATGATCATGAGTATCATCATACTCCTGATATCAGGATGCCTTGGATTGGCATGCATGGATCTGGATATACCTTGCAATGGCATCATGGACGATGGTACGTTACTCTTCCCTATGCTGTCCGGATTGTTCGGTATGCCTGCGATGTTGGAATCGCTGAAGAAGAGTGAGGTCGTTGAACAATACGATGATGATGAATTCCCTGTATCTCCTATCCCTGGGATCAAGGGTGTGCTCATGGGAAGTCTCACGGGATGGTTCCCAGGGATCACATCCACCACGGGTTCGATAATCGGTACGATGTTCTCCTCTGTGAAGAGAGCGGAGGATTTCATCTCTATGACTGCATCGATCGGGTCGGCATCCGCGATAATGATGCTCACAACGTTGTCGGTATCAGGGAAGGGAAGATCTGGGGCCATGATGGTCGTGGAGGATATCCTTGGCGATGATGTCATCGGCATACTGAATGAGAGATTCCTGATATTGCTGACGACCGCTGCCATCGCAACGTTCATCGCATATCGTATGACGATCCGTTGTGGTATGGTGATGTGCGATATCGTTTCCAGATTCGACATCTCGAAGGTCAATCGTCTATGTCTGATCCTGATAATCGTGTTGGTAGCGTCATTCACAGGGCCTTATGGGACTTTCATATTGATCGTATCCACCATGATCGGGTTCATCCCCATAAGATTCGATATCGGGAGGGTATACCTTACAGGATGTCTTCTGATACCGACGATATTGACATTCCTTTATGCGAGAGAATTCGTACTGATGTCCTTGCTATGATATCACGCATTGGATGGATTATTGGATCCGATCCTTGCCGATACCTGCTTGAACATGTATCTTGCGTGGATGAACATCATCGAACCTCCGACGATCTCCGCCACGATGTTGGCATACCACACGGCATCCAATGTCCCGATCACATACGTTCCCACTGCGAAACAGAGGACGAGGAACATATTCCTGAACAATGTGTTGACCATCGCATGGCCTGCCTTGTTCAATGATTGCAATAGACCGGAACCGACATACACCAAAGCGAATGGTATCATCGACACTGCACATATCGCAACGAGTTTGTACATCGAATCGTACATGTACGGCATGCCGCTGGATCCTGTGATCATACCTGTGAACAATCCATTCAGGATACAGAGGATGATCGTCAGTATTGTGGTGATGATCAATGACAGATGTATCGAGAATCTGAATGCATCGTTGATCATATCGAATCTACGCATACCGTATTCTGCAGAGCATATCGACACCAATGCGCCGCCTATCGCCTGAGCAGGCGTCATCAATAGCATGAATATTCTCATGCACACACCGTATACGGCAACGGCATCCGTCCCACCGACTATCACGATGAAGAAATTCAGGAACAGTGTGAACACATTCATTATGGAAAGCTCCAACATCTCCGGGAAACCCACGGACATGATCTCCTTCATCGTGGACCTGTCCCTTACGAAATCCTCTTTCTTCAATGAGACAAAGGTATTCCTCCTCACGAGATACCAATATATCCCCGGTACGATGGAGATCATGAATGATATCGATGTGGCCCATGCCGCACCTGTTATGCCCATGCCCAATCCATAGATCATTATCGGATCCAGGATCATGTTCAGGACTGCACATAACACTTGAACATACATCGAACGCTTTGCAGCACCCTCTCCACGTAACATGCCTGATAGTACACCCGACAGGATGAGGAACAATGTGCAGATGTACAACGGATATGCGTAACTAAGGCATTCACTGATGGTATCGCGTGCTCCGAACATCAAGAGAACGGGTTCAGCTGTTGTTATAAGAAAAACTGTGAGTATGATCGATGTCACGACCGTAAGGATGATACCTTGGCCTGCGACCCTGTCGCAATGTGCTCTGTCGCCTCTGCCTATGCTCCTCGATATCGCGGATGATATACCGATACCAAGACCTGTCCCTGCACCGACCAATGCGGTGTATATCGGTGCGACGATACCTATAGCTGCCAATTCCTTGGAACCAAGTCCCGATACCCATAGCGTATCGATGAAACTGTTCGCTTGTTGTATCAGGAATGCAAGGCATAGCGGGATGGCCAATGCGACCACGCCCTTACGCTGATTGCCCAGTAGTACATCCACACCGTCAGGCATACCCTGTCACATCAATCCATGAAATTATTCACGATCGCCTTGGAAGCCGCTGTCGGCACCTTGCGATCGTTCACGAAGACATATTCCGCATCGGCCTCTTCCACGAACCTCTTCGATACAGCCTCATCCTTGGTGATGATACCTGCTGATAATCCGTATTCTGTACAATTGATTATGTCCATCGCATCATCGAGGTCGGATGCCACCTGTATGGACAATATCGGTAATGCACTGTCCATGTTGTTGAGATCGTGCTCATCATCGAGCCCCATGACTATCGCGGGTTGAACATAGTAGCCGTTCTCGGTCATCGGATCTTTGATCCTCTTACCGCCGAATATGACGTTACTCTTTACGGAATCGAGCATATCTTTGAAATCCGCAACTTTCCTCTCTGATATGACCGGACCTGTGTATGCATCAGGTGTCGTGGGGTCGGTGATCTTCATGGAATTGGCTTCTGCGAGTATGTTCTTGACGAACTCCTGTTGCTGTCCTTCTATGAGGATGACTTTTGAACAGGAACTGATCAACTGTCCGCTGAATCTGAATGCGGCATCCAATACGGCCTTTGCCGCGGATTTCATGTTCGCCGGTTTGTACACGAGGATAGGATTCATCCCTTTGATCTCGTTGATGAACTTCAACTCATCATCCGCCTGAAGGAACATCAGATCCTCCATCTTCTCGCCTGAACCGGATGCAGCTACGCCGACAACATCGAGGTTATTGGCGAGATCCTCGGATGATTTGCTTGTAGAATCTGTGATGATATTGAGTACCCCGTCGGGTACGCCACATTCTACCAATACATTATACATATAATATACAGGAAGTGTAGAGTGGACGGATGGCGTCATGACGACGGTGTTACCTGCGAGGATCGCTACGGATGCGTATCCTATCGGTGCGGCCAATGGAGAGTTGTATGATGACAGTACTGCCCACACACCCTGTGCCTTACCATCCTTCTTCTTCAGATCGGAACATGCGTTCCTTATGACAGATACTAAAGTGTCCACCTCTTCGAGTGCGCATGTCTTGTCCATGCCCACGCTGATGGATACCATGGCCGCCAATCTGAACCTCTGCTGCTCGATCTTTGCGACGACCTTCTCGAATATCGATATCCTCTCATCCACACTCACCTTGCTCCACTTGGCAAATGCCTCTTTGGCGACGGATACGGCCCTCTCCACGAGACCTTCTTCGGGTTCTTGGTATGTTCCGAATATTATCGTATTGTCTATCGGGCTGAATACATCGGCCGACATCCCTGATGCGACCTTCAATCCACCGATATAACTAGGGTAATCCGACTTCCCGGTACTGAGGACGACATCGATCGCTTTGGCGAATGCTGCATCCTCTTCGTTATCCAATTTCGGTTCGGTGAATTTGAGTGTATCTGCCATGCTTCGTATGTATGTGTATCAAGTCTTAAATCTTATCTCAATTTTTAGTCAAGCCTAAATTATTTATATGAATTTAGCCTTTCCTAAATTGATGGTAGAAAAGCGCATCGTGGAACAATGCGCCCCGACACTCGCGGGGATAAAATGCGGCAGCTTATTCAGGGTTGGCTGCCCATACAGCGAAATTGCCTTCGAAACGAAACGCCTTAGTGACATACTCAATCCCCGCGGTGTCACCATAACATGTTTTGAGATGGGTTGCGGAACGATAGTCTACACCCACAGGACCAATCTGATCGAAAGGATGGATACGGAATCCATCGATTATCTATCCAAAAAAGGATATGACGTGAAAGATACGTCGACGTTATTGTCATCCCTTAAGGATATGATAGAAAAGAATGGCTGTCTGCCTCACGAGATCGGCATCTTCTTGGGATATCCGTTGGATGATGTGAGAGGATTCATAGAGAACAACGGAAGATGCCCGAAATGTATCGGATGTTGGAAGGTCTATGGTTCAGAGACCGCTGCCCACAGGATGTTCTCAAAGATACACAAATGCAAAGAGGTGTACTCCAGACACTATTCATCGGGTACACCGCTCAGCAGATTGACCGTGAATGTGTGATGTGCGTTCCAGTTCTCATGGATGTATCTGATAGGCCCACTGGTCGTAAATAAGGGTTAAATACGGAATAACCTTAATCCGACTCACGGACCCGTGGTCTAGGGGTTATGACGTCGCCTTCACACGGCGGAGGTCGCCGGTTCAAATCCGGCCGGGTCCACCATATCCGAAACCGAGATTTTTGTGGTTTTTCGGAGAATTCGACAGAATTTCCTGAAATTTGATCACCACCAAATTATGGGGGAAAGAAAGTAATCGACTACCTCTCGCCCGCTTTATATATCTATATTATCTCTCCCCTCCCCCACTTAGGTATTTTTTCGAAAAACATTTCCAACAACCAAAGAGGCTTTCACTGTTGGTGGTCAGAATAGGAATCAGAATTGAAGCTACACAGTGTAACTCATAAAGAGAGATTAATAAGGAAAACAGACATACAATCTTATGGATAGCACTCTTTTTTCAGAATTTAACCGTCCTCCGGCCCTAATTATTGGATCGGGCATATCTTTGAGATATCTTGAGGGTTCAAAGGATTGGGTAGGTCTATTAAAAGCACTAGCTACCAGAATGGGCATGAGCAATGGCGATTTTCTCGCATATGAAAGCGGTGCCAAACTCGAATTTAATAAAAACAAGATATCGGATGGACTCACTACACATTTGCCTTATCTGTGCTATGATCTCGAGAAGTACCTAATTGATTCGTTTAAAAACAAAACTTTGAATGCATCCGAGTTTTTTACGGAAGAAGAGTACAAACAGTACGAAGAAGGAATGGATTCATTAAAAATCCTGGCAGCTTCCGAAGTTCAAAATTACAAACTGCGTACCGATGATAAGTGTCTAGGAGAGATAGAACTATTCAGAAAGATTGCAAATGTAATCCCCTGTGTGATTACTACTAATTATGATGATTTCCTCGAAAAAGAAATTTTTCAGGGAAAATTTGCAGTATACTCTGATGTTTCCGATTATTATGATCCAGAATCCCAGGGCATCGGAGAAATCTACAAAATACATGGAACAGCAAACAACCCCAATTCTATGATTCTTAACGTCGAGGATTACAAATCGTTCGAAAAAAAATCTGCTATTGTGTCTGCGAATATTATGTCAGTATTATGCGACTATCCCGTGCTAATTATGGGTTATTCCCTGGAAGATCCGGATATAAGGGCAATCTTGAACGACATTGCTTCTGCTCTAAGTCCAAATAAATTAGCAAAATTCGAATCCCGCATCATATTTGTTTCGTATAAACCGGGTGAAAATGACCTCATGATCAAACCTTACAGCTTCGGTGAACACGGTAACAGATTGACCATCCGTTCAATCGAAACGGACAATTTTGAATCGATTTTCAAAGAACTATCATGCATGGAACCCAGTACTTCCCCCTCAATGATAAGAAAATTCAGAAAATTGGTTAAGAAAATTGTGATTTCTACTGAACCCGATGACTCAGGGTATATCTTATTAGGAATGAATGATTCAACATTTAATTCAGTTGAAGGGAAAGTTATTGCTATTACGGACCAGAATTATATGCGCATGTTATTGAAAAACATACCAAACATGAAGGGCGAAGATCTGGTAAACTATATCCTGACAGATACCTCCGAATACAACCCCGATGCTATTGTCAACCATTTCCTTAACGCCAGGAATGTTTACAGAAAAGACCAATATGTGCCGATTTACCATTATCTACTTCAGGTGGACAAATCCATCTATATCGATTCAGAATTCCTAAAAAAAATACACCGAAATAAAGAAAGACCAATTCGATAGAAAAATCACAAGCAGTGCCTGCCAAAATATTCTCGGTGGAAAATCTATCAGAACAGCAGAAGACTTGAAAAAACATATCGAAACTCTTCCAAATTACAAGCGGGCAATAGCCATATTTTACTGTACATACAAAGGGATTCTTTCACCCGATGAAGCTACAGAAGTATTGAAATGGACATATGTGAACAGAGACCGTTTGAAGATAGTCGAATCTGATGTCAATCTTACATTAACGTACATCGGTTTTGTCAAATGGAGCGAAAAACAAGAACAGTGACCCACAGGAAGTCCACGTTGTGAAAAAGTACTGTGGGTATGCGCTATAAGTATTATCAATTTATAACATATTAATGTTTTTACATTTACCAATATGTGATTTTGCAGATTTGTCTGAATTTAAGAGTTCTTTCTGTAGAAGATGTCCGTTCGACGTTTTCTGTCCCGTGCCCATTCGTCGATTGATAGCAAGATGGATCTTTTCGCCCGATGCTACATCATAACCAGAGAAAAAGACGATGAGTAGTACCGATAGTTTCATACGGATATGAGGTCGTGCAACGGCCATGTTAGCTGTCTCCGTCAACGGATTGCGGAAATCATACGCCGAATCCGAGGCTGTCAAAGGGATATCATTCGATGTGAATGAAGGTGATTTCTTCGCATTCTTAGGGCCGAACGGAGCCGGAAAGAGTACAACGATCTCCATCATATGTTCCCTGTTGAAATATGATTCAGGATCTGTGAGGATATTCGGAAAGGATCCGATCGATGCGAAGATGGATATCGGTGTCGTATTCCAAGATCATATGCTCGATCCGAATCTTACCGTCGAAGAGAACATCTCGCTCAAGGGTGCGATGTATGGTCTCAAGGGAGATGAACTGAAAAGGTCTACGGATCGTGTATTGGGATTGGTCGATGCGACCGACATACGCGGTCGCAGATACGGGAGACTATCGGGCGGTCAGAAGAGAAGGGTCGACATCGCCAGGGCGTTGATACATGATCCGAGGATGCTCGTATTGGATGAACCAACATCAGGATTGGATCCGCAGAGCAGAAAATCCCTATGGGACACGATATTCGATCTCAACAGAAGATCAGGGATGACGATATTCCTCACCACCCATTACATGGAGGAAGCCGCCTATGCGGATGATATCGTGATAATAAAGGACGGAACGATCATCGCACACGGGACTCCGGAGAGGTTGAAGGAAGAACATTGCACAGATTACATCAAGGCGATCCCGAAGGATCGCGATGCACTTATTGCTAGATTGGATTCGATGGACGTAGGATACACCATCAACAAGGATACCATCATAATCCCGATAACCACATCATTCGATTCCCTCCCGATCATAGAATCGGTGAAGGATCTGTTGACATCATTCGAGGTCAGGACAGGAACGTTGGATGATGCATTCATAGATATCACCAGGGGTGATCCCTATGAGTGATATGGCCGCATTCGTGAGAAGGAACTGCCTCATCTATTTCAGGGACAAGTCATCAGTCATATTCTCCCTGATGGGGGCATTGATAGTCATCCTCCTCTACTTGATATTCCTGAGGAACATGTTGGTCGATTCGATAATAAGCTCCATGCCCGCTTCATTCCCATATGAGGAGGGTGCAGTGAAGGGCATGGTTGATGCTTGGGTGCTCTCTGGTGTCATCGCGATTGTATCGGTCACGACCACCGCAGGCGCATTCCAGACCATGGTCCAGGATAAGGTCGATGGGAAGTATCTGGATGGACTCATGACAACTATGTCTCCATTGAAGATCTCAGTATCCTACGTACTGAGCACATTCGTCATCGGACTCATCATGAGCGTCATCACGTTCATCATCTCAGTGATATTCCTGGTCGCAAGTGGAACTGAAGTATCCATGACAGGCATCCTTCTGACATTGGTATTGACCATACCTGCTTCGCTATCATCTTCGATGATAGTCTATACCATCGTATGCAAGATGAGAAGTGCGGGTGCATTCACGGGGATGTACACCATATTGAGCGTACTGATAGGTTTCCTCACAGGCACATACATGCCGATAGGCACGATGGATACCGTCATGCAGAACATCAGTACGATGGTGCCTGCGACACATATGGCATCACTGATGCACCGTGCCCTCGGTACGGAATCGTTCGATGTCGTGATGGGCGGTGCACCTTTGGAGACCTATGCCGATGTGTGGAATACCATGGGATACGAGCTCACGATGTTCGGATGTGATTTCACGCCGATGATGAGCATACTGTATGTATTCGGTATGACGGCATTGTTCTTCGTGATCGCGGTGCTCATCAATCGCAAGAACTGTTGAGAGATAGCATATCTCAAACGTCAGATTATTATCCTCGTCCGTATACACAATGACATGGACAACCTCAAGGTCATCAGGATCACCTATAACGACGGCGTCTATGTGGGGCAATACATAGAGAAGGACGGCGAACCCGTAGAGGATGGTGTCGGCGTATTCACATGGGAGAACGGTGACGTGTACGAAGGAGAGTATTCCAACGGTGCGAGGAATGGCAACGGTCTATTCGTCTGGGCTGACGGAAAGAGATACGAAGGCGATTTCGTCGATGACAGGAGAGAGGGCGTAGGTAAGCTCGAATGGGCCGATGGTACGTTCTATGAAGGTGAATTCGTCAACGGGAAGATGCATGGGAAAGGAAGACTCGTCTGGTCCAACGGAGAGGTATACGTAGGATGGTTCGCCAATGACAAGATGGAGGGCCATGGCATCCATTACGCCAAGGATGGTTCCGTGATCTATGACGGAGATTGGATACAAAGCTGTCCTGTTGGCTTGATTGAGTAAATTCTATATTATTTCACTAAAAACTTAAATAATGATGGCCTCATTGAGATATCACAGAAGCCGCTACGACATCACTAACATCCATTGTCTAGGAATAACGAATAATTACCGTGATTCTGCCTCCTTTCGGCATTCTGTCATACGGGCAGACTTGAAGGAGTATGCCCGTATGGAATAATTCCATATCGATATGTTTCAATAAGTCTATATCTGACGTCATGCTAATCGCTCCTCATGAGTGATACAGTCAAGATGTTGAAGGCTCTGGCCGATGAGAATCGCTTGCGCATATTCAAGATGCTCTTGAACGGAGAGACATGTGCATGCAAGATACTTGAACAGCTGGAGGTCTCCCAACCCACTCTATCACACCACATGAGGATCCTTGTGGACAGCGGACTCGTCAATTCGAGGAAGGATGCTCAATGGATGAGGTATTCGATCAATAAAGAGAACATGAAGGAACTCATCTCATTCTTCGGTTCTATCGATGTGTCGAACATACCCGTTTTCAATCCAAGTTGTGATTGCAACTAATATCGATAATTGCCTATATAGAGAAGTATCTATATAATAGTCCGTCGATATAATATACATGGCAGCAGACAACATAGTTGCAATCGTTAAGGCATTGGGCAGTGCAGAGAACCTTGAGATCTTTGAGATGATATCATCCAACGCAGAGATCTGCGGATGCAAGATCGGAGAGAGATTCAAGCTCGACAAGGAAGGCGTGGACAGGATGGTATCGGATCTTGTGATCTCAGGATTGATCGACGTCGTAGAAGGCGACGATTGGGACCACTACAAGATCAACGAGACGGAGATGTGCCTGTTGAACAAATACTTCAACGACAGGATCTTCGAATGCAGGTCCACTGGTTGCAAGTGCAAATGCAACAGCGGTTGCTGTTAAAACAGACGGGTGGGGTCACACCCACCATCATCTTCTTCCATTACCATAATGTTCTTTGGAGACAAGTTCATAACCCGCCTCCATGAACATCCCTCTGATATCATCATGCTTATGTATCCATTCAGAGAGATTCTCATTATCCTGACGCGGTGTGGCACCTATCTCTGCCGCTGCATTGTTGGCACCGAATCCTATGGACATCCTATTAGCTGGATGGGCTGCGATGTTCCCTTTGAATGATAGACGGACCACTGCGACTATCTGAGATAATCTCTCATCCGATATCTCGGCCATATCGCCCAATGGTGTTCCGGGGACGCTCTCGCGCCTCATGACGCATATGCCCACAGGCCCCTCATCCCTGAGTTCGATTATCTTGTCAGCCAACTCCTCGTTCGTGAATTCTGGTCCGATAGGATCCAGACCTGTGGTCAACATCAGGCCGCCGGCCTTGATGTTCCTCATCGTGGTCAGACGCTCCTCCAACGAGAATGGTGTGTATCTTCCCTCGCCCAATCTCGGGACGTGATATGCTGCGGTGAATCCGCATCCCTTGAGATATCTAGCATCGTCAACGGTCAACTCCCCGGTGTTGACTGTGAGGAAGTAATCTCCGGGGACCTCTTCCCTGACCTTCTTCCCTAATTCGCCCAACCTTTCGATGGAATAGTATTCCGTTGTCCTCAGAGTGAATTGATAGTATCCTTCCGCGTGTTTCTCGCGAACGATCCTGATGACCGCGTCATCCGATAGTTCAGCACATTCCTTGACGAGACCCCACTTCTCCCCAAGCGAACAGAAATCACAACTTGCCGAACATGGACATAGATCGAGACCGATCGATGTCCCTACCTTGGCCTGATTCATCACCAAGAACCTTGAGACGTCCCTTGCGACTTTACCGAGATATACGAACTCCTCAGAACCTGGTTCGATATCCAATAATGAGATAATCGTATCCCTATCGATATCATCAGGTCCTAGTACGGCCCTTTTGGCCCCATCGATCAATGCTTTGATCCTATCATCCATTGGTATCCCTCGTTTGTTGTGTGTATCGTTGAATCATGACTTGGAATGGAACGGACATCTATCGCCAATGCATACGTCATTCTTGAAATGACATCCAGCGTCATTCAATTCCATCTCGATGCCCATGACATCCTTCACTGCATCGACAGCGTTCCTCATAGCGATGTTCGCACCGCGATTGCAACATCTGGGCCCGCCTATTGAACCGAGATCCATCAGACACTTTCCTGTGAGTCTGTGAACCTCGCCCCAATTCTCTTCCTTCAATGGATGCGTATCCGCAATGACGCTGAAGAATATCCCTGCGGATGTTGCTGAACCGCAATTGCCTGCATGACCGCATGCTTTCGCTGGTATCATGGAGCCTCTGCGCATGATCTCGTCCAATGCCTTGTCGAGATCCACATCCCCTCCAGAATTCCTGTAGGCGGTCACCAATGCAGGCCCTATGATGAGATAATATCTGAGTGCACGTTCGGAGATGAGATCATCGGACAGCAACGAATCTAGGATCGAGCGAGGATCCTTCGACTCTGATGCTTCACATATCTCCTTGACCCTTGCACGGATGTGAGGTTCGACGCATTCCGCACACATCGAATGTCCGTTGGTGCATGCGTATGCGACATTCGTGTACTTACCGCAGACTGTACAATCGTGCATCGTACTCTCTATCCTATTCAGCTCCTCACCGCACTCGCATCTCATCTTTCCACCTCAGATATCGTAACCACAATCCAAGAACATCTGCTTGACATCCTCGAAATCGAATCTCCAATCCCCTATCGTGGATGGGTCGTGGACACTGTCACGCGGATTCGAACCCGTACCTATCGTCGTACTGTTCGCACCCCATTCAATGGCCTTCTTGTTCGGAGGAACGGAAGCTACGTTGCCTCCGCTTGCGAATCTGATCACAGCGGCGATCTGAGCTACTCTTGTAGCATCGACCTCTGGTATCGATTCCACAGGCGTACCTTTAGGATTGATACGTTTCATGGAACAGATGGACATGGGTTCGTAATCCCTCAATATCATCAGTGTGCTTGCGATCTCCTCATCGGTGTGTTCGATACCGATGGGGTCGATACCGCATGTGAGGTTCAGATCCGAATCCCTGATGTTGCTCATGGTCCTCAATCTGAACATCGGTTTGAAGATCGTGTCTATCCCTTCGCCTAAATGTAATGTGTGGTATGCACTGTTGAATCCTGATTCGTGGAGCGCCTTCAGATCCTCTGCGGACAACTCCCCTGTATTCACTCCCAGCCCATACTTGCCTGGTATCTTCTCACGTATCTCCTTACCCATCGCACAGAGTTTCTCGACGGGATAGTATTCTGTTGTCCTCAATGTGAATTTCCTGTAGCCTTTGGAATACTGTTCGCGTATCATGTCGATGATATCCTCGACAGAGATTTCCATATCGAGTCCATCCATCAGACCCCACCTCTCTCCGAACGAACAATACGTACAGCTAGCCTTGCATGGACGATAGTCGATACCGAATGCCGTGGTCAGATTGGCTTTGTTGTTCGACCTTATCCTGGCGAGTTCACGCGCCTTGCTTCCAAGGTATTCGCATTCCTCGGAATGCGGGTCGAGGGACAACATACGTAACACATCATCCTTCGTTATACTCTTGTGATCGACTTTGCTCCTTTCGAACGCATCATCGATGAAAGACCTTACACTAGCATCCATGGGCCGTTATATGCTTAAGGGTAGATATAATGGTTTATTTTTGAATAAAATAATACATTTTTATATTTGCCAATATGATTGTACATTCGATCTGACATGACGATGGAAGAGGATATCGCAAAGGGATTCGGCGAAGGGTTCGATTGCTCCATGGCCGTATTCTCAAGACTTGCTCCAAAGATCGGTATGACCGAGGAGGAAGGGAAGAGGTTGGCATCTTGTTTCGGCGTGGGCATGATGCAGGGCACCATATGCGGTGCTGTGAGCGGAGCGTTCATGGCCATCGGTGCCAAATACGGGAATGTTGAACCTGGAGATATGGCCCGCAAAGGATTGTGTCTGCAGAAGAGGCAGGAGTTCATCGATTCATTCGTGAAAGAATTCGGATCGTTGACATGCCCTGGATTGCTTGGTCTTGACCTCAGATTGGAAGAGGATATGGCGAAGGCACAAGAGAGAAAGGTGCTCACGGACGTATGCCCGAAGTATTGCGTCAGGGCGATCGAGATCACAAAAGATATACTCTAAATTCGCTGAAGGATACCATGCCAAAGGATGAGTTCATATCCGCAGTGAGATGTGAAGGGACACAGAACAGACCGACATATCTGTTCGATGTCACATTAGGCATGGATATCGCAGGATACACTACGAATGAACTGTTCGTGAACGGTCTAGATGGAGAGAAATCAGCAAGATCGCTTCTCGCTCTCCAAAGATACGTTGGCACAGATGCTGTGAACGGTTCCGTCGTATGGATAGATACAAGGGAATTAGGGAACAAGGTGGAGTATCCGTCACATGGCATCATGTACACCACCAAGAACGTTCTCAGTGATGATCCCGACTTGATCTACAGGAAGAAGAAGTTCAACGTATCGAGAGAATCCATTGATCAAGTGATCCTTTCTCACAGGATAGTGCGTGAGAGCACAGATGCGGCATTGGTCCAACACATACCGTCCCCCATCAGCGTTGCTGCGAGTATGAGGGGGTTCGAACAGTTCCTCATGGATACGATGAGCGAACCTGACTACGTCGATGATCTTCTGAGATTCACGTCAAGAGTGGATTGGCATGTCGCTGAGGCTGTGATGGATGAAGTGTTGCCTGATATGTGTCTGATATCCGGGGCGTATGACAACATAGATGTTATCGGTACCGATATGTTCGAAAAGCTATCATTCCCAACGATGGAGGGATTGATCAAACGTATACGCAGATATGATACGAACGTATGTTTCCATCCACATGGAAAGATATCCGATAGCGGTACGGCACAGAGAGCTATACGCAATCTGAAGTTAGATTGTCTTTACTATGGGGAATACAATGATCCAGAAGTATTGAGGAAAAAGTTCCCGAAATTCTCATTGATGGGCGGATTGGATACGTTCACGACCATCGCACTCGGAGATGTGAGGAGAGTGATCGATGATACGAAAACACATTTGGATTCCACATCGAAGATAGAGAATATGATCTTCACATGCTCTTGTTCTGTTGATAGGGGATTATCCCATGAGAAGATCAAGACGATGATCGATACCGTGAAAGGATATCGTTCATGACCTATCTTTTTTGAATATCGAGAATATCCCTTTCAGACCCTTTTCTGAGTCTGTCTGTTGTGTGAATGATATATCGGATTCACAGTCCACCGCCCAGACACCGCTCATGTTGACATCCAATCCTATATCATCACCAGGGCGTCTGAGATAGCTCGTATCCAAGGATACGTTGAGATCGTATCCGTTGCATTCCACCACATAATCCACCCTGACTCCCATGTAGTATGCCTCTTTAACCTTCCCGATGATAGGGCCGTTGGAGCTCTCGAAGAATGCTTCCGGCCTCATGACCATGATCATGTCACTAGGATCGGATGTGCGACCATCGATCCTGAATCTGCCTATCGGGGATTCAAGGACATCATTGCCATCGAATCTGCATGGGATCTCGTTCTTCCATCCGAAGAAACGTGCTACGGTTATCGATCTTGGGCGTGTATAGAATTCCTCAGGCGAAGCGAACTGTTCGATGCGACCATCGATCATCAATGCTATGCGATCGCCTACAGCGACCGCCTCCTCCTGATCGTGCGTCACGAATATGACGGTCTGACCCAATTCCTTGCATATCTTCCTCACCGCCGTACGCATCTCCACCCTCAGACTGGCATCCAATGCGCTCAACGGTTCATCCAACAGTAGGAGTTTCGGTTTGACGATCAACGCCCTTGCCAATGACACCCTCTGCTCCTGACCTCCGGATAATTGTGTTGCGGGACGGTCCTCGAACCCTGTGAGTTTGACCATGTCGATGTATCTTTGGGTCTCAGCCCTCAATTCATCCTTCCCTTTGATCTGACCGGTGACCTTCGGTGCGAACGATATGTTGTCGAATACTGTCATACTCTTGAAAAGATAGGGCTTCTGGAAGACCATGGAGATCGGTCTTCTCTCTGTCATTATCCTGTCGACGCATTCTCCGTCGATGGATATCGTACCGGAATCCTGTTCCTCCAATCCTGCGATCAGTTTGAGCAATGTGGTCTTACCGCAACCTGATGGCCCTAGCATCACCACGATCTCCCCTTCCTTGACATCGAGATCGAGATTCTCGATGCATGGGGTTTTGGAACCTCTGTATGTCTTTGTTATATCCTTTATAGAAAGAAAACTCATCTCAGACCCTCTGATTGTTGACCTTATCCGTTCCCATTATCCACGTGGATATCAAAAGGAACAGTACGGACGGGATGAAGAATATTATCGTCAGTGCTGCAAGCATGCTGTCGGACACCTGACCGAATTTGATGGCTGGATACATTATCAGGCCCATCGTCTCGAAATCGATGGGAGCGTACATCCCGACTGCAAGATATGTCGCCCATGAACTGATGAACACATACATGCATGCGACGGCTACACCCGACCTTATGGAAGGGAATGTCACATTCATCAACGTGGATAATCTTCCGACACCCAATGTCGCGGCCTGATCCTCTATGCCGCGATCATAGTTCTTGAAGACAGGCACCAACACCATTATCATGTATGGTATCAGGAAGACCACTTCCGACAGGATCAGCGACATGTATGTCCTGTAGATCCCTAACTCTGCGAATATCCTTCCGATACCAAACAGAACGATGATCCCTGGTGCCATGACCGGCATCATCGTCAATACCTGCACCCAGGTCTTTCCTCTGAAATCCCTTGTGCCTATGTACTTCGCGGGGAATATCCCCAATATCAAGGATATCACAACGACCACCGATGAGATGATTATACTGTTCAACGTCACCTCAGGGATGTTGTATGTATCGATTATCGAGATGTAATTGTCCAACGTGAGACTGCTTGGGAACAATTCCCTGTAATCCCAATCTCCTGCTATGGATTGGATGAACAACGGGATCACAGGATATACGATCACGATGAGCGTGAATAGGATGATTATGGACCTCATCGGATTCTTTAGCTTCATTGATCATTCCTCCTGCTTGAGACCAATGAATAATACATCAGGATGGATGAGACGACCATCGTTATGATGAACAGGATTATGGAGATAGCATATGATTCCATATGCTCCGGCATCATGAGCGGAACATCGGAATAGTAGTAATATGCGAGTGTGACCAAAGAATGCTCCCTTCCGACCAATGATGGGAGCTCGAATGAACCGAATACGCATGCGAAACACAGTACCGATGTGTATGCGATGGAAGATTTGAGCGACGGTAATGTGATGTAGATGAAACGTTTCATCTTGCTGACGCCCAACGTAGCTGCCTGATCCTCTTGATCGTTGGATATGGAATGCAACACAGCTAGGAATGATAATGCGATGTACGGTATGAACATCCATACTACCGATAGTATCAATCCATGACCATTCGGATTGATGAAGATGTTCGGGAATTCCGAATATGACGATATCAATCCAAGATTGTAGAAAAGACTGCTTGTGAAACCTGTCTGCGAGAATGCTATGAGCATCATGGATGCGCATGTGACCGCTGGCATGGATACGTCGAATTGAAGCAAAAATAATGTCAATCTCTTCCCGATGAATGTTTTACGTATGGCCATCGCCAATATGACTGCAGATACCATCGTTATCACGATGGAGATGAGCGTTATCCTCAGTGTGTAGATGAACGCATCCTGGAAATAGATGTCATCCAAAGCGTTAAGATAATTGTCGAAACCTACGAATGTGCCCCTGTAATCAAAGAGACTCTCTTTGATCGAATACAATACAGGTATGATGAAAAGTAAGAGGACGACCAGTGAAGATAGTAGCGCTGGTAGCAAATCCATTGCATTCCTGCGATTCATCTCTTCACCGGGTCGTCACTGCGTTTATGCCTTAATAAATTCGTCCATACACTTCGATAAGGTCGCCTCGAGGTAACCTATGGCAGGCATGATCATGTTGGACTTGATCTGATCGGGCTTGACATACGGTCTGTCGAATGCATCCCAGTCCGCCCATCTGCTCTCGAAACTCTTCAGCTGATCGCTGCTGAGCTTATCAAGGTCCACGTTGTATCCGTTACCTGCGACACTATAGTACGATGCTTGCATCTCGGGGTCGTTGAACAGATTGGCGATGACTATCGCACCGTATGGGTTGGGAGTGTCCTTCATGAGGAAGAGTCCGCATCTGTTAGAACATACCGTGTCCGGAGCATACACTCCGATCGTACAGTTGTACATGTCTGATCTGTTAGCGAGTGTTTCCGTGGAGTTCAGTGCGATCATGATCGTCGATCCATCAAAATCCTTCTGCTTCGTGTCCTTGTTGCCAACGAGCGATTGGTTAGGTGCTGTTACCGCACCAGCCGTACCTGTGTATGTCTTATTCCAATATGGTGCAGTGTCCTGGAGGTATGCTTTGACATAAGGTATCTCCTTCGCATACTGTTCCGATGTTATGTTCTTCTTCGAGAGTATCTTTCCGTTGATGTACTCCATATATGTTGCCTTGTTGGCAGCATCATCGCCTTTGACGAATTTACCTTTGAGGTCCTTGTCCCAAACATCGGCTGAGGCATCGGTGCATGCGACCCATGAATCACCTTTCGATGCGAGTTCATAGATCATCGCTTCAAGGATCAATTGTACATGGAAGTTAGCAGCGCCCTGTGCGGATGGGAGATAGAACTGTTCTTTGTAGATCTTGGACCAACTGTTCAATTCAGTGTAGTTGTGAGGAAGTCCATAATACACTTTAGCATTCGTATCCTGATTGGCTACGCGATAGCTCCTGACGCTATCGATACTGTATGTCTTGGTGGAGTCCACATCACCGCTGAACGTATCTCCGGTCTCTCCGACCTTGATTATGTTCGTGGCCTTGGTCTTACCCTTATCATCGAGACTGATGACTTTGACTTCATTCCATGCGATGGATACGTCATTGAACTCTTTGTTGTAGACGAATGATGTTGTGCTTCCAGAGAATGGTGCTACCGATGAGACCGTTCTGTTGTATGATCCTTCGCCATACACGGATTCGTATGCGGCCTGCCAGGATTTGTCTGCCAATCCATCGGAGTATTTCATATTGGGCATCTTCGATTCCCAATCGCTCTGAAGGATGAGGCTGTTATTGTTACCGTCATAGTTGATGAGGTTCACATAATTGGATGCTCTTCCCCAGAAGAAATCGTATGATACCTTACCGCTGTTCTTGTACTCGCTGATGGCTTGGACATCCGTCTTGTAACCAACCTGTTTGAGATTGATGTCATACCTGTCCTTCGCTTCCTTGACGAGTACGTTGTTGAACCATTTCAGACAAGGTTCATCGAAATAGAATCCGATCGTGACATCGGTCCCCTTTGCTTTATCGACGATCTCATTCCATGACATGTCCGCTAGGTCGTCATGATTCTTGTTACTGGTGTTATTGTTCGTGACAACCACAGCAACTCCTGCGACTATCATGATTAAAACGACGGCTACTGCTATGAGAGCCTTTGGATCTTTTACCATATTATCCTCGGCCAGTTATCGTTTCAGCAATTATTTAATTGTTTCAGTTTTTCCTATAATAATAATTTATAAAGCATAATGTCTAAAACAATGAAAGAAACGTTGTTTAAAAGAACTCATTCCGCGTGGATGATCTCGTCGTCCTTCCCTTTCTCAACGGATAATATCAACATCACGACAGCGAGAATGGATAATACAAGCATCATGCCCCAAACGGTGGAGAAGTTCTCCAATGTGTAATCCCTGCCGATGACCATTCCCGATACCGTTGTGCAGACACTAGCACCCAAGAACAGGAACACATTCATTCCGGAGACTGCTGTACCGGATATCGATACTGGGAACCACTCCTTCATCTGTGTGAAGGATAAGGTCATGAAACCTCCGAAGAATCCGAACAATGTGCTCATGACGAACCAGAACCAATACTCATTCACATCCCCTGAGAGAAGGAAGATCACAGCCCACACCGCAGTGAAACATGATGTTCCGATGATCATAGTGCGCCTCTTGGAATGGATCAATCCCCTTGTAGTGAGCGTTCCGATCAATAACGTACTCAATATCTTGCCGATACCGAGTGATGTGATCATCCATGATGCGGATAATGCGAATCCGTACACGGTATCGAAGTACTTCACCGCCCATGTACCCTGATAGACCATTATCGTACCGTATACGAAACAGTACGCCAATGCACACGTCCAGAACTTCCTTCCGCCCGAGAATACCGTCCTCAATCCCTTCAACACAGGAACCTTATCCGCCGACCTCTCCGTACTATCGACGGCTCCGTCGAACATCACCTCCACCGGAGGCAATCCTCTTCTGGATGGGTGGTCGCGAACGATGATGAAGCATAACAAAGCCAAGAGGCCTGTGACGAATCCCAATATCAGGAAGACGTCCCTCCATCCGATCAATGATGCCAACATGGACAATGGTCCTGCAGCGGATATCGCACCGATGTTACCGACAGCTATCACTATACCGTTCAACACAGCGAAATCCTGCTTAGGGAACCATATGGAGATCAGTTTCATCAAAGGAACATAGACTATGGCCATTCCTGCAGCTATCATGACCTTACCGATCACGATAATCTCGAAGGTGTCCCCGAATGATGTCAATAGAGAACCTATCATGGCAATCGATAGGAACACAGTGCAGGATATCCTCGGACCGAACCTATCCGCCAACAGACCGCTTGGGATCTGCATCGCAGTGTATGTCCAGAAATATACGCTGCTGAGAACACCGATGGTCCCTCCGACATCGTCCACAATGTCGGAACCCACTACACCAACCGTTATCCTCTGAAAATATACGAAGAAGTATGCGGTCACCATCACTGCGAAGATGGACCATCTGTATCTGTCGAAGAGTCGCCTCATCCTGTTTTGTTCTGTCCCTTCGGTCACAGAACAGTGCAAATGGATACGGAATATAATGATGACGAAAGAAATGTTCCGATAATCTGTGCTATCGTCATCCGATGTTCCTGTAGGATATGGTTGATACGGAACTCAAATAATACGGTTTATATGCAACCATGCGATGTCGATGTCAATGAACGAATCCGGTAAGACAAGGATGCTCGTCCTAGGAGGATATCTGGGAGCGGGTAAGACCACTTTAGCAGTCAATATCGCAAGATCACTCAAAGAGAGGAGGGATAGATCCGTCTCGATAATCATGAATGATCAGGGGGATGTCCTCGTCGACACCGAATATTCGAAGAATGCGGGTTTTGATACGCGCGATATCATGGGCGGATGCTTCTGTACCAATTTCGATAATTTCGTCTCCAGTGCTAGGACATTGGTGACATCCGGAAAACCGGATGTCATAATCGCGGAACCTATCGGTACATCCACGAACATCATGAGCTCTGTCGTAGCTCCAATGAGATCGTTATATCCTGATGAGTTCAGCGTAGCACCGTTCACGGTCGTTGTGGATTGCGTCAGAGCATTGGATATCCTGTCGAAGAAGGAGAACAGGACGGAAGATGTAGTGGATATCATCCCTGCTCATCAGATCAGAGAGGCGGAGATAGTGATCCTGTCCAAAGCGGATCTTGTGAACAAGGATACGTTGGAGAAGGTGAAGGAAGCTGTCGACACAGTCCTTCCCGGAATAAGGATGATCGAATCCTCATCCGTGGATCTGAGGAATATGGATGAGATCATGGATTTCATTCTCTCGGATGAGATCAGTACCAAAACACCCACAGGAGAACAGAACAAGGGATTCGCATTCGAGAAGGCAAAACTCGGATGGTATTCAGGTACATTCGACCTCGTACCGAAGGAGGATATCGATATGTACTCCTTGGAAACGGATATCATGAGGGGTATCGCCAAAGAATATGGTTCGAAGTCGATCGTTCATGTTAAAGTATTGGTGGAATCTGAGGAATCAGCGGCGAAGATGTCACTCGTCGAGGATACGATGCAGGTCGATGGGATCTATGGTTCAAGATACATCAAGACACCTGGAAAATTGGTTCTGAATGCTAGGGTCGTATCGCCTCCAAAGAAGCTCGAGGATACGATGAGGGCATTGATCGATGACATGGTTACAAAATACCCGATGGAACTCGTTATGACCGGCGAGAAATGCTTCACGCCGAAACCTGAATCCCCATCACACTTCTTCTTTGAGTGAAACAGGACAATGTCCTGTTTCACCTTAATATCTTTTCAAACATGATGGTCGATACCATCATCATTCGATAAGAGAAAAAATAATAACCTGTGTCATCCTGGAACGTCCCGTGAAAAGAAAGGAACTGGAGATGAGACTCCAGCGTGTGGCACCATTCGATGAACCATCTGCTGCCCTAGAACAATATCCGACCCCATCAACCATAGCATCCGACATCCTATTCTCAGCATACGCGAACGGCGATGTGTGTGATAAGACCGTCAACGACCTCGGATGCGGTACAGGGATATTCTCCATCGGTGCGAAACTATTGGGTGCGAATGTTGTCAGAGGATACGACATCTCCAGATCGGCATTGGATGTCGCAAAGAAGAACATCGAACTTCTGAATGTGGATGTGGAATTGATAGAATGCGATGTCACTGAGGTTAACGATCGTGCCGATACGACATTCATGAATCCACCATTCGGATGTCAGAACAGACGTGCCGACAGACCGTTCTTAGATAAGGCGATGGAACTGTCCGATTCGATATATTCCATCCATATGGCGGATACATTGGATTTCCTCAACGAATATATCGAATCGAAAGGAAGAGAGATAGTCGCGTACGCGACCTATAAGTATAATATCCCCCACACGTTCACCTTTCATAGAAAAGAGAAGAAAGAAGTTGACATAGTTGTGGTCAACGTAAGGTAAGATGATTCCAATGAGCGAAAAGAAAGAAGTGTTCCCCGGAGACGAAGTTGCAAGTGAAGAAGAATATCTGGCATCCGAAGGGACATTCGCAAAGAACGGTATGGTGTACGCCGCACAGATAGGTACGCTTGTCCTCGATGACGATGATTGCGTTGCCAAGGTCATATCTCCAAATCCACCGAATATCCTGAAGAATGGCGATGTCGTATACGCCACGATCGGGGACATAAGGAAGACGATGGCAACAGCCAATGTATTGGCGAAGGATGGAACATGCAGGAGGATCGGAAGCGAGACCTATGGGACCATCCATGTATCGAAGATCTCACCTGATTATACGGATGATGTGTCCAAGGAACTCAGGAAGGGGGATCTCGTCAGAGCTATGGTCACTGGTGTCAAACCATCATTGCAGTTGACGACGAAGGATGCTCACCTCGGAGTGATCCGTTCATACTGCGGCAAATGCAAATCAGAGCTCGTCAGGAAAGGTAACAAGCAATTGTTCTGTCCTAAATGCGAGCGCAACTCATACAGAAAACTCGCCGATGATTACGGCGATGTTGTGATCGAATGACGACAGAGGATGATCTTCAAAGACAAGTAGACTCCCTCAAGAAGGAGGTCGAAGGATTGAAGGAGTTCGTCAGAGCACTCTATAACATGATAATCGATGAAGAGAGCGATGACGAGGAATATGTTGGCGGAATAGAGTTCGGAAGGTACAACACATGAAATTGGTATCCCTCTTGTCTGGCGGGATAGATTCCCCCGTAGCATCCTATGTTATGGCCAAACAGGGTGCGGAGATAATCCTCCTGCATATGGGCAATGGATGCTATGCGGATGAGAAGGAATTGGATAAGGTCAAACTATTGGCTTCCAGATTATCTGAGATCACCGGACAGGAGATGCCATTATATTCATTCGATCATGAGGTCAATCAGACGATCATCCACAAGAATTGTGAGAACTCATATCAATGTGTCTTCTGCAAGAGAACGATGCAGCGTGTTGCTAAGGAGTTCGCCATACAGCATGGTTGTTCAGGGATCGTTATGGGAGATTCATTGGGACAGGTCGCATCACAGACGCTCAGGAACATAAGGGCGGAAGGATATGATTTGGATTTTCCAATCATCCGTCCGTTCATCGGAATGGATAAGCTTGAGATAATCGAAATAGCCAAAGAGATCGGAACGTATGATCTATCCATCATACCCACTTCTGGGTGCGGAATAGTTCCCGTTAAACCCATAACAGAAGCATCCATTGAGAAGATCAAGGCTATGCAATCTAAATTCGATTTCGATCAGATGATCAAGGATTGCATTGCATCGGCTAAACGTATTCAATAATATCTTCCACGATTGAATGCGTAACAAGTAGCGATATCCTCGTCGCTATAGAGCATATCCATCGACACTCTGTTGATGTACATCGCCTGTACTGCAGAGATATACAATACATAATCCCCGATCGGGATCATGCGATCGTTCTTCTTAGGTGGCTTGACAGTTATCGGGACGAGTGCTGGTCCTGTGCATGCGGTGCACACACGAAAATCCTGTTCCTGCTCTAAAATGTAATTCCTTACATCATCATCGACCCTTATGTCCCAAGCCATGTGGCGACAATGCCGATGTGTAATAAATATCCTGTGGCACACTGAAAAAATAAAGATTGGGAAATGAGGATTCGTTGAATCCTCGTCTCCCTTGATCAAAATGTTTAGATTTCCTACCCTATCTTCTGGAAAGGATCGGAGATCCGAATTCTTTCGGCTATTCCTCCGTCCAAGTGGTGATGTACCACTAGGGCAGAAGAGTGTGCCTAGTTCGTCCGCCCACATTGTATGTAAGCAGGCCAACTTCAATGAAATCGGCTCTATCCCCCTTGGGGGCCCTCAATCCTTCACATCATGAAGGTATCACCAAGGACCTCCTTCTGGGTTCTCTTTCGTATGCGACACCTCATGTAATGAGGTGAAAAGGTCCACGACATCATCAAGTTCGAACATATGATTCGACGGCACATCTTCGTTTGAATACATGCCATACCTCACATGAAAATAAGATGACATCGTAGCCCTCTTCTTTGTATTATCACTGCTTCTTCTGGATTACAGCATATATCACTGCAATGAGTGCGATGACAACTGCTGCGATTCCGATGATCAATGTTGTCGAATCGATGCCGCCATCCTTTGGTTCGGATACAAGGTGCTGCTCATATATTGCATTGACCTTTTCTAATGGATTGGTAGTGACATTGAGTGTGTATTCCGCATCGGCGCTAACAATCTTTCCGTCCATCATCCATCCAACGAATTTGTATCCGCTAACCTCAGGTGCATTGATCTTGACATCCGAACCGACATTGACAATCTGTGGGGCCATAATCATTGAGTATGCAGTGTGGTCTGAATCGCTGGCATTTGCATTGACATCTGTTGCGAAGTAATTAACAGTATATTCTGTCACTTTGACAGGTGCTGCTTTAATCGCTGCACTGATATCTACATCATATGCAAACGTGGTGTCAACAAATACTTTGCTAACAAAGACACCGTTGCACTTAAAGTACACCATCTTTGCACCTATTTCTTCTGTCTTGAATTTAGCAACACCAATTGCATTTGCCTTAACTGTTGCTATAGGTGCTTTATCCACATCAAGGTAGACTGCGACATCGATTCCTACAACAACATTAGCTGTTGCAGCTGATCCATCTTTGAATGTGATTGTGTATTCTTTGATAACTTTGGCAGGGCCATCAGCTATCGCACCATCCACAATGGAAACTGTATATCCAGGTGCTGTGACAGATGTGAATGCAATGATCGAATTCCAGGAGTAGACATACAATGAAGCTATACCATCTTTAGAAAGAACTGTGTTCTTATATGTAACACCATCAACTGTATATTCGAATGTTACAGGTTTATTGTCCGCAATACTAGGAAGTGATACTGAAAACCTCTGACCTGTTGATACATTAGTGACTTTTCCATCACTACCATATACATTCGGTATGCCAAGACTTATTGTCTCTGTTGTGGAAGTTGCGACAAATTCAATTGGTGTTGAAATATCGCCTGTTACTGTGGGAACAGTCCATGTGGTATATTTGCCACACTTAAGCACATATCCGTCAAGTGTTGCAGTAATTGCAGGCGATTTGTCTTTAAGGACATAGAAACATGCAGTCACATAACTTGACGAAGCAGTTGCTTTTCCTGATACGACCGACGTACCAATTCCATCTGTGTAATTGAATGTTACAGATTTGCCTGCAGGTACATTTGTTGCTTTAACATCCACCCTAAATGCTGTTTCTTTTGCTTTTACAACAGGACTAGGTGAACCAGCAGTAATAGCTACTGTCGCACTACAACCCTCAATCTGTTTTTCGATTGTATCTACAGTGCTTCCCGTAGTCAATGCAATCTTATTAGCAAATGTAAATCCAGGCGCAGATGTTGCACTGATCAGCATATATGCACTGTAGCCCGCTGTACCTGTAGGTGCGACATACGTAAGTTTAACTGTTCCTTCTTCACCCGTGGTTCCGATGGATTTGATTGAACCTGCAAGTGATTTAATGTCTTTTTTACCTGAAGTTGTTGAATCTTTCACTTCATAGAATGACGCAGTTACAGTAGCACCCACTACAAAGTTTTCATCGCCTGCTTCTTTCACGGTAACAGTCAATGTTGATTCTTTTGCTTTGAATGTTGGTGAAGTTTCTGATTCACTGTAGATGATCTTAGTTCCTTCTTTTGTAAGTTGTGATGCAATAGAGGTACCCTCACCACTTGTGTTCTGAGTAACAGAATTCGCATCGAATGTGTAGTAATCGCCAGAAGCAAGTGAAGCAGTACCTACAAGAATTGCTTTGTATCCCTCTTCGACTGTAGGTTTGATGTATGCGACAGAAATTACGCCATTTTTATCTGAATTTCCACAGATTTTTGCTACACCAGACACCAACTTGACATAATATTTGCCACTTCCATTTTCTTTCTCTTGATACCATGACAATGTAAGTTTTGCATCTTTGATTGGAACAGCTGTCGATGAATTGTCATTCACGATTACAGTTGTAACGGATTGTTCCGCCTTGATCTCGAGAACCTTATCAGATGTTACTGTACCAAGGCTCTTTAATCCCTTGAATGTGAACACATCACCAGGGTATGTAATACTCTTAAAGACCACGACACTGCCCTTTAGGACTTTGAAATCATATACTCCGGTCTCTTTTGAGACTGCAGTTTCTTCTTTTCCATCCACGGTGTATTTGATTGTTGCACCTGCGATTGCATAAGTTCCATATGCTGGAGAAAGAATTCCACTGATTTTTACATAATCGCCGATTGTCAATGTTTCTTTTTTCTCAGAGACGCCGTTGACTTTTACATCAACGACATACTTGCCAACAATATTTTCGCCAAGGCCCATGTATGCACTGTCGGTGGCAGCAGCCTGTGAAATCTTTATTGTGGAAACGACCTGAGTTGCAGGGAATGAGTATTTTGTACCATCATATCCTTCCTTTTGAAGTTTGATATCTCCAGATTCCCCATATGAGGCGCCGCCATCCTTAGTCACAGAGACATTCCAGTTGAATGCTGAATTATATGTTGCAGACACCTGGATGAGAGGCAACCAATTTCCGCCTTCTTCTGATTGTGCGAGAATCTGTGCTGTCGTCATTCCAGTCTTACCGTATGTAAGGAACTTTCCGTAGTCAGCACTCTTCTCATCCACGTTCATCCAAACTCCACCCTTCATCTCCACATATTGTGTGGCGTTGACGGATTTTGGCAAGTTGTGAGTGTTGTTGCTACAGTAAATGAGATCTGCATAATAGCTAGCAGGCTCTGTTGAATCTTTCTTCTCGAAGAGCTGGACTTTGATGTCGCTTACTCCCGAATTTGTTGAAGCCGCTGCATCGACACCGTTCTCCTCAGTGAATACGGAGACCATAGGTACGACTGCGACCATGATCATTAGGGCGACCGCGATGAATGCGAACGCCGATTTCATTGTTGATTTCATTTTATTCTACCTCTCTCGGAGATACGTCGAGAGGCTTGGTGATCTGAACCTCCCGGCGTTTGCACCAACTGGTGCTAAAGTATTCCGAACGGGAGCGAATTGAAGGTGCTCTACACACCTTTCGAAGTCGCCAGAGAAGGTTCTATTATCTTCATTCACGGTGATTGAACAAAACATAAGTCCCATTTCTCTGCAGCTCCGTGTTGTTTCATTAAGAGAGTGATAACACAACTCCCGTTCATGGTATGTCGTTCCCAGATCGTCAGTCCGATTAGCTATTCAGACTATAGACCTTAGAATACATACCATACTCTTATTAGCCTTATGTCATATAAAACTATTACGACCAAAATAAAAATAATCGACATCGATCCAATAGTCAAAATAAATGAGCCAGATAGTGAAAGAAAAACATATAGCCTATGTTTTATTCAATCACCAAAATCATTTGATAATTCATTGTGGCTATGGTGAAGAAATACTGATCTTCACTTATTTTTCAATCCATCTTATTTATCCTTTTGTGATAAATAAATCACCGATTGTCGAAATAAGATAGTTTTAATAGTGCGTTGTTCAATATAATCCCGTACCGTCCACGGACGGTCAGAAGGGAATTAAAATGGCAAAGAAGAATATGGTAGGACCATTCTCGATCGGTACCCTCTTGATCCTTCTCGGAGCATTGATTGGTATCATCGCGATATTCCTCACATGGTTCGATTTCAGTGTCGATATCTTCATCACAACACTTTCGAAGACATACACGGGAATGGAATTCGCCACTGAGGATCTTAAGACAGACGACTTCCAGAGACTCTGCCCTCTCATTGCATGGATAGTTGCAATCCTGATCGCAGTTCTCAATGTACTTCCTATGGTCGGTGTGAAGATCGACTCCAAGATCAGGAACACTGCATCACTCATATTTGGTATCCTGGTCATCATCCTCGTCGTCGTATGGGGAACATGGGAACTCTTCAGCGGATACAAGATGTTCGACTATGCTGAGGCCGGCGCATGGATGATGATCGCTAGCGGTGCACTCGCAGTCATCGGCAGTGGTCTCAACTTCTACATGAAGAGCTGAAACACCTTTGTTGGGACTTCGGTCCCACATCACATTTTTATCCATGCCATACTTCCTATGCGCATGGTAATCATCCTTGACAGTTCCGCATTATTCTCCATGGAGAACCTTCCTGAAGAGGAATGCATCTGTCCGCCTGGTGTGATCGACGAATTGAGAAAATACAAGGATCCAAGATTGGATCTCTGGGGAGATATGCTCCGCACATCGGATTGCACACAAACATCATTAAAGAAGGTAGAGGATGAGGCGAAGAAAAGCGGTGACCTAGGCAGATTATCTCCTGTCGATATGACCGTCATCGCATTGGGATTGGATCTTCAAGGCACCGTCTACTCCGACGACTTCTCCATACAGAACGTATGCGCAAGAATGGGCATCGATTACAAAGCCATCGGTACCAAAGGCATCAAGAAGGTAGAGAGATGGAACTACCAATGCATCGGATGCAAGAAATGGTACAAAGAGAAGATGGATGAATGCCCTATATGCGGATCGCCCATGAGATCCCACAGGAAGAAATGAATCACGGGAAGATACGTTTGCATCTGATGAGATTGTTCATACGTCTCTTTCCGAGTATGCCCATGCACATGGTGACCATCCATTCAGGTCCGCTGAATGCGAAGGTATCTGCCAATTTCTTATTGAATGCCGCAGTCTTCAATGGCTTCTCCATCACTCTGCGCCATTCCACTTCATAATCCTGAAGAGGACGTCCTGAGACAATATTATCTGCAGCAATATTCCCGCAGATACGGCCTGCGATACGGGCCAAAGGTATTCCCCCTCCGTTCACGGATATGACATGACCTGCAGCATCACCAACGACCATACCTTTACCAGATACGGTCTTAGGTATCGGACCTTCCGAAGGCACATGTTTGCCTTCGATCTTTGTGATTATGTCGAAATTGTTCTTCTTAGCGAATTTATCGAAATATTCGCTAAGTGTACCATCTGCAAACTTAGGTGAGAATCCAACGCCTACGTTAGCCTGACCTTTCTTAGGTATTATCCAACTGTACGCACCAGGCGCTATGCCTCCGAAATACATCACGACGATAGGATCGAAATCCCCCTTAGCCTGTGCTGTTACCGCAGGATACGGACGATGATTCCTCTGAAGACCCAATGACCTCGCTACGCGTGAACCAGGCCCATCGGCACCGATGATCACTTTGTACTCGATCTCACCCTGAGTGGTGATAGCTTTGTTACCATCGATATTCTTGAAAAGACAATCCTTGATGAGTGTCGCACCCGATCTGATCGCTTCATCGGCAAGATATTGATCATATCTGTCACGATCTATCGTGTATCCATTCATCGGGATATCGGTTGCCTTGTTCTTAGGGTTCACCAATCTTATCCTGTCAGTCTCGATAAGCTTCATCTCACTAGGGAGATCGAACGTACCCTCAAGATCGTCAGCGAGAGGGAACATCGTCCTTATCTCGTCGACATCAGGCAAGAATTCACCGCATCTGACAGGCACACCGACTTCATGCCTTCTCTCGATGAATGTCACTTGTACGCCTTTCTCTGCTGCATATCTAGCAACGGTGGAACCAGCGGGACCGGAACCCACAACGAGTATGTCTGTGGTAAGCCTGTCCATATGGAATCACCTATCACGGGATATGATATACTTAGCGAGAGAGACGAAAGAATCCCTGTATATCGACTCAGGTATCGTCATGATCCTTTCGATGGCCTCATCGATTATCGCTTCCGCTTTCTGTCTGCAGAGTTCTATGGCATCCGTCTTTCTGATGAGCGTCAATGCCTCGTATACCTCTTCCTCAGAAGGCTCCGTCTTCATGAAGACCTCTGCTATCCTCGGCCCATATGTAGGGTCGCTCATCGCAAGGATCGTCGGTAAGGTAGGTTTACCTTCGATGAGGTCCAATCCTACCCTCTTACCTGTATTATTGATGTCTCCGATGACATCCAAGGTGTCATCGATCATCTGGAATGCCATGCCGATACCATGAGCGTAATCTCCGATGGCATCGACATATCTGTCTTCGGCATCCGCGAGGAATGCACCTGATTTCGCACATGCCTCTATGAGCTTCGAGGTCTTGCCGTTGATGATCTCATAATAATCATCCTCGGTGACCTTGGTGATGTGTTCGAAATCCTTCTGTATGAACTCACCTTCGCTCATACGTGATGCGGCCTCGACGATCACATCCACGATATCGTTGCTTGTAGCCCCCAATGCCTGGAAGCCTTTTGCCATCATGTAATCACCGGCGACTATGGCCTTGCTCACACAGAATTCCTTGTGAAGTGTCCTCCTTCCACGCCTGATCTCACTCTTATCGTTGATATCGTCGTGAATGAGAGATGCTGTATGGACGATCTCATAGGCAGAACCCAATGATACTGCTTTTGATATGTCCTTCCCTCCGCATGCCAAATATGCAAGGACACACATGGCAGGTCTGATCCTCTTACCACCTGAATCGATGGTATAGTGACACATCGCATTGAGCTCCTCATTGTTGGAGCGGATCACCGAATGAATCTCATCTTCGATCATGATGAGTTCTTTGGATATCGTATCATACCAGGCCTGTGCCATCGTGTGTTGATAGTAATGACGTACTTAAACTCTTTTCCAGCGAGCGGACATTGTCCTATCGGACATTCACGTACAATCTCATTGGACTAATTGAATCGACCGTAGAATTATATTGAAGATGTTTGGGGATCGGGCCGTTACCGGCCCGATTGTTCACATCAGGGTGTGAACAGAACCTCTGCTGCTTTTGCACATGCATCGATCAATGCGTCCGGGAACACACCGAGGTAGATCACGAAAACGACACAGATCAGCATTGCGATCGTGTGTGTTGGTTTGATCTTGATCCTCTCTGTGCTCTCTCCTGCATCCACGTACATGGCCTTGACGACCCTTGCGTAGTAGTACAGCGAGATAGCTGAGTTCAGGACTGCGATGAGACCGAGCCAGAGCCATTTGGTGACTACAGCACCGTCAACGAAGATCGCACTCGAGAAGAGGACGAACTTCGACATGAAACCAGCGAGCGGCGGGATACCTGCGAGTGAGAACAGGAAGATCAGCATACATGCTGAAACCAACGGTGCCCTCTTTGCGAGTCCCTTGTAATCGGAGATGTTCTCTCCGAGACCTGCTGTGATCAATGCTGCGACGATGATGAATGCTCCTCCCTTCATGAACACGTGTGTGAACATGTGGAAGAGACCACCAGTCAGTGCGTACTGACTCATGACCGCGAGAGCGATCATGATGTAACCGGCCTGAGCGATACTCGAGTATGCGAGCATCCTCTTGATGTTCTCCTGTGAGATCGCAACGATGTTACCGACAGTCATCGTGATGGCTGCGATGAAGGCGAAGATGTACTGCATCTCCTCCGTTCCGAACTTCGTTGCGTTCGCGACTACGAACAACACGAGGAAGATCTTGAAGAGCACGACGAATCCCATCTTCTTCGAACCTGTTGCCAGGAATGTCGAGACAGGTGTCGATGCACCCTCATACACATCAGGTGCCCACATGTGGAACGGTACTGCCGAGATCTTGAATCCGTAACCAGCGATCATTGCAATGAGACCGATCAGGAACGGGAAGTTCCATGAGTCCATCGCACCGATCGATGCGCCAATCTCTGCGAGATTGATGCTTCCGGTGAGACCATAAATCATTGAGATACCGTAGAGTGTGAGTCCTGAGGAGAGACCTCCGATAATCAGGTATTTGACACCTGCTTCGGCTGCCCTCGGGTCGTTCTTCTTCATTGCTGCGAGAGCGTATGAGGAGATACTCACAGTCTCGACACCGATGAAGATCGTCAGGAGGTTGTTCGAGCTTGCAACGAAGAGCATACCTGCGAGTGCGACGAGCAAGAGCGCGTAGTACTCACCGGCGGAGCGTTTCGTTGTCTCTGCACTCTGAGGCGAGATGAAGATCACAAGACCTACTACCGTAAGGAAGAGGATCATCATCAATGCCGAGAATGCATCGAGGCTGAACAGGCCCATGTATGTGCCCTGTATGCTTTCCTCTGCAAGTGCAATTGCTGCAACTGCTGCTGCGAGGATGATAGCGATCTCTGCGATGATCGCTGACCATTTTCCATCCTTCGTGATGAAGTAGAACAACGGTGCGATCAATGCACCGACGATCACGATCAGCTCAGGTGCTATTGGCAGTGCATCGCTGAAGATAGTTGTTAGGAATGATACGTCCATCAGAACACCCCCGCGAACATCGAGACATAGCCCTCGATGAAACGTGTTGCGTAGTCAGGCATGATTCCGAAGAATGCGATCAATACGATCATGATCGCCATTGCTGCGAACTCATACTTGCTGATATCGTGGACAGGTCCACCGTGTACACCGTGCTCGAAGTCGATCTTTGTCGTGAGATCTCCGAAGAGTGTCCTCTGCATTGCCCAGAGGTAGTAACCTGCTGTGAGCATCATCGAGAGCATTCCGAATACGAGCATCCACATCTGAGGCGTGTTCGCGATGAACTCCCAGAATGCGTACAGGATACCGAACTCTGCGACGAATCCGACAAGACCGGGAAGACCGAGTGATGCCATGAATCCGAACATCATGAAGAATGCCCACTTAGGCATCTTCGTTGCCAATCCACCGAGAAGAGGGATCTCTCTCGTTCCGATGTTGTGTCCTGCAAGACCGCAGACCATGAAGAGGATAGCGGTGATGAGTCCGTGTGCGAACATCTGGAAGACAGCGAATTCGATACCGATCTCCGAGAGACATCCGATACCGAGGAGCACCATACCCATGTGACTGATGGATGAGTATGCTACCATCTTCTTCAGATCGGTCTGTCCGATACATGCGTATGCACCGTAGATCATCGAGATGATACCGAGGATGATCATCACCCACTGCCACTCGACTGCACCGATCTTGAAGTTCTCGAGACAGATCCTTATGATACCATAGGAACCCATCTTAAGCATGACACCGGCCAGAAGGACTGATCCTCCAGTAGGTGCCTCGACGTGTGCATCCGGAAGCCATGTGTGGAACGGAACGATAGGCATCTTGACGATGAATCCGAAGAACAGCAATCCGAAGACTGCGGTCTGGAACCACTTGTCCGTGTTGGTGCTCATGTAGTCGGTCACTGCTGCGAAGTCGAAGTTGCCTCCGGCTGTGAAGACCATGATGAAGATACCGAGCAACATCACGAGCGATGCCACGTGCGTGTAGATGAAGAACTTGATCGCAGAGTAGTGTCTGCGTGGTCCTCCGTACCATGAGATCATGAAGTACATCGGAATCAGTGTTACCTCCCACATGATGTAGAAGAGGAAGTAGTCTGCCGAGAGGTAGACTCCCATGAGTCCGAGCTCCATGAGAAGGAGCAACGTGTGGTAGTAGTTCGGTCTGTCGTTCTCCTCGTATGAGAATAATCCTACGACGAACACAAGGAGTGCCGTGAGGAATACCATGAGGATGCTGAGTCCGTCTATCGCAAGCTTGAAGTTGAACTGGAAGAAGTCAGTCTTGATCCAGACCTCGTTCATGCCCATTGTAGCGTAATCGTCCTGCATGAAGAGGAGCGCCACTGCGATGACGAGTGTTGCCGCAGAGAATGCCAATGCGACGAATTTTGCGTATTTTGCTCTCTCATTGCCCATAAGGAGCGTAAGAACGGCTCCGATCAACGGGATTGCGAGTAGGAATATCAACATATCCATTTTACATACCTCCCGCACAGAATACGATCGCGAATACGAGAATCAGGACCACGACTCCTGCAACGACGACCGTTGCGTAGTCACGTACGTGTCCGGTCTCCATCCTGCTGACGACATCACCGCTTCCGATGACTGCGTTGGACAGGCCGTTGACCGTGCCGTCGATGATGTTCCTGTCGAATGCATCCACACCCTTTGCTATACCTGCACCGAGCTTCCATGAGATCTGATCATAGAGCTGAGGGAAGAAGTACCTGTTAGCAAGGAGCTTGTACAATGCAGACTCTCCGTTCCTGTTGAACTTTCCGGGGTTGATGGCCTTCCTGGTGTACATGAGGTACGCAAGAAGGATACCGATCAATGCGAGTGCGATGGATACGTATGTCCATACGTTCGAGAAGATTGCCTCTGCGATCTCTTCTCCGGTCTCCATCTCGATGCTGGGGAATCCCATGGCAGTGAGTGCGTTCTCCACGAGGGAGCCGAGTCCTGCGAACACGAGGAGTCCTGAGAACAGTGCGAATACCGCAAGGATCACAAGAGGTGATACCATGATCTTCGATTCATGGTGACAGTGCTTTGCATTCTCTCCGGGTTCTCCGGTGAATGTCATGAACCACATACGGAACATGTAGAATGCTGTCATGAACGCTGTGACGATTCCGAGTGCGAAGAGCACGACGAAGAATGTCTCTCCGTTCGATCCTGCATTCATGGCTGCCTCGAGGACCATATCCTTGGACCAGAATCCGCTGAAGATCGGGACTCCGGCGATGGAGATACATCCACAGAGCATCGTCCAACCTGTGACCGGGATCTTCTTGAGCAGTCCGCCCATGAGGCGCATGTCCTCCGTACCGGTACAGTGGATGACCGATCCGGAACAAAGGAACAGGAGACCCTTGAAGAACGCGTGGTTCAGCATGTGGAAGACACCTGCGAGGTAACCGAGTGCTCCGAGTGCGATGAGGTGGTGGTCGCCTGTGGCATAGCCTTCAGCCATCAACCATCCTCCTGCTCCGAGAGCTAGGATCATGTAACCGAGCTGTGAGAGTGTCGAATATGCGAGCACTTTCTTGATGTTGAAATTGTTGAGTGCCATCGATGCTGCGAATATTGCAGTGAATCCACCGATGAAACCGATGAACAGAAGCACGTTCTGTCCGTACTCTGCGTTGAAAACGTAGAGGGGCATCGCCCTTGCCGTGAGATATACTCCGGCCTTGACCATCGTTGCTGCATGGATAAGTGCGGAGACGGTCGTAGGACCAGCCATCGCATCCGGCAACCAGTCGTGCAGAGGGAACTGTGCGCTCTTACCGATCACACCGCCGAAGACGAGAAGTCCTGCGAGTGTGAGGAGGATAGGCTCGCTTGCAGCTACGCTCTGGATCGCTGACATGTCGAAGATGTTGACATAGTCGAGTGATTTGAAGAGGTAGAGCATGATGAACAGTCCACCCATAAGACAGACATCACCGGCACGTGTAACGAGGAAAGCCTTCTTTGCGGCCGATGATTTCTCCTTGGCTTCAGGATGGTCGTAGCTCCAGAATCCGATCAGGAGGTAGGAACAGAGTCCCATGATCTCCCAGAAGATGAACATCTGGAGGAAGTTGCTTGAGACGATGAGTCCAAGCATTCCTGTAAGGAAGAGTGAGATCTCACCGTAGTACCTCGTCTTCTTCGCACCCTGATCATCCATGTATCCGATGGAGTACACGAAGATCATCGTGGAGATGAATGACGAGAACAGCATCATTATGCATGTAAGGCCGTCGATATAGACTCCGAAGTTGATCTCGAAATTACCGATGATCAGCCATTTCATGTCATACGTGTAGCTTGTGTAATCGCCTGAGATGAACTCATAAGCGACGAGTATTGACAGCACACAGGCTGCTGCTGCACCAAGGATAGCGACGAATCCGCCACCTTCGCGCATCTTCCAGCCTAACAGACCGACTATGACGAAGCACAGGATCGGAAGGCAGGGTATAAGCCATGCGTAATCCATTATCATGTTTACCACCTCATAGTTGTGAGATCATCCGTGCTGGAGGATCCCCTGATCTTGTATGCGTTGAGGATCAGTGCGATACCGACTGCGACCTCAGCTGCTGCTATTGCTATCGACATGAGTACGAAGATGTTACCGATCGTTGCATCCGCTCCGACGTGGTATGCTGCGAACGTGATGAAGTTGACGTTGGCTGCGTTGAGCATGAGCTCGACGCTCATCAATGCGACGAGTGCCTTGTCAGTCGTCATCATACCGTAGAGACCTAGACAGAACAGGATGCCTGCGAAAACGAGGAAGAATTCCATTGGAATCATTGTTTTCCCTCCTCTTCATCATCATCCTCTTTGGACAGCGTCACTCCTGCGATGATCGCTCCGAACATGACTGCTCCGAGGATCAACATGACAGGGCCCCACTCCTCGAAAAGGACGTAGTTGATACTGTCGTGCGAGAGGCTACCGTCCGCTTCAGGTGCGAAGGGTACGCTCACAGGTTCATCGTTTGTCTCGAATCCCCAATCGATCGTCGTTACACCGACTATGATGATAGCCACCATGGCCAATGCGAAGACGCCTCCCATTAACGCTTTCTTACTCATCGGAATCACCCTCTTTGATGGTCCTTCTCGTCAGCATGATGCTGAATGCGTAAAGGATAGTGATAGCTC
The DNA here is from genome assembly GCF_964305265.1 of Candidatus Methanarcanum hacksteinii. Taxonomy (NCBI): domain Archaea; kingdom Methanobacteriati; phylum Thermoplasmatota; class Thermoplasmata; order Methanomassiliicoccales; genus Candidatus Methanarcanum; species Candidatus Methanarcanum hacksteinii. Next base: position 76,193 of record NZ_CAYATA010000002.1, read on the forward strand.
CGACATAGACGACCACCTGGACAGCTCCTATGAACTCAGCGTTCAAGAAGTAGTACGTCGCTGCAACGCAGACGAAGACGAATGCCAGGTAGAACGCACTGTGCATGATCTCTTTCGATGTTACAACATGAATTGCTGCAAGTATTGCTAGCAATGCCAATACGATGAATGCGACTGCGTCCCAGTTGCCATTGATCCAAGCCCATGCCGAGACCAATCCATCCCAAACGCTGTCGATGATGTCGTTTGCAGTAGGCATCACAGCACCTCCTCAATCTTCAGTGCCTCCTTGGGGCAACTGATAATACAGTTCTCACAGCAGACACAGGTCGTGTTGTCGATCTTGGGGTGCTTTATGTCCCTTCCCTTGTCGTTCTTACCTACAACGACCATCTCGATGGCGTTGACCGGGCAGACCTTTGCACATTTCTGACAACTGATGCACTTCGATTCCTCAAGGACAGGTCTGTCTGTCTTGTAGAATGCCGTAGGCTTGTCCTCTACACCCTTTGCGAGGTTGGACAACAAGTGCTCTTCGAGGTGGACCTCCATCATCTCGTTCGTTCCTTCGAAGGCGAGCCTTCTCGGATCGTAGATGAGACCCTGTCTCGTGAACTCTGCAAGTTCGTAATCCGTAGTAGTGGTCATAGCGTCTACAGGACAGTACTCTGCGCAGTAACCGCACATCATACATCTTCCGACGTTGACCTGTGGCCTCTTGACCATGTTACCATCGTCATCCGCCACGTCGACCAACTCGATACAGGTCGTAGGGCATGCCCTGACACAGATACCGCATCCCAGACATTTGTCGAATACGAGACCCGGGCGTCCGCGATAGTTATCCGGCACCCACTCTTTCTCGTAGGGATACATGATAGTCACGGGTCTGTGGATCGTCGACTTGAACATCCTTCTGATGGATGCTACCATGGGGACGATTATTCCCTGGCCCCTGAACTTCTTGTTGGCGTATTTGTCTAACATTTTCATCGGCATCACATCCACCCTACCATCTTTATCGCGACGACGATCGCGAGGTTAACGACGGCCAAAGGCATAAGGACCTTCCAACCGAGGTTGACGATCTGGTCTGTCCTGACACGAGGCATTGCACCCCTTGCGATCGCGAAGAATGCGAACACGAAACAGACCTTCAGTACGAACATGATCTCAGCACCCCACCAGTCCGTTGGGAATGTGGGAATTGCCCATCCGCCGAGGAACAGGATGACGATGAATGCGCATGCCACGTATCCTCTGAAGTAGTCTCCCAACATGATGAGACCCCATTTCATACCGGCATACTCTGTCTGCCATCCTTCGACGAGCTCAGCCTCTGCTTCCGAAAGATCGAAAGGCACACGCTCCGACTCTGCGATAGCGCAGATGAAGAACACGAAGAAACCGATGATCTCAGGGACGATGAACCACATGTGGTCATTCTGGAAGCTGATGATGTCGTTGATACCGTAACTTCCTGCAAGGAGACATGTTGAGGCAAGGATTATGAGCATCGGGACCTCGTATGAGATCATAAGCTCGGCTGCCCTCATACCTCCGATAAGGGAGTACTTGTTGTTCTGTGACCATCCTGCACACAGGATGAGGAAAGGCGCCAATGCGAAGATACCGAAGAGGATCAGAAGACCTACCTTGTAATCTACGATGAACCACCTTTCGGAGAGAGGCACCATACACGCCAAGAGGACCGATGTACCGATGACGAGCGAGAGGCCCCACCAGTAGATCTTCTTGTCGATCGCTTTGGGTGCGATGTTCTCCTTCATGAATGTCTTAAGACCGTCAGCCAGACACTGGAAATATCCGAGAGGACCAATCTTTGTAGCACGCCTGTCCATGACCCTTCCGAGGATCTTACGCTCTTCCCAGATCATCGTCAGGTTGATGACGAAACCGATGGCGAATATGACGACGGCCATCATCACGAGTGTGAGTCCGTTCATCATTCCATCGTCGACAAGGAATTCCGAGACGCAGTTACCAGGGACGATCAGGTTGATCAGCCATGCGAGAAGGCCCAACAGGACCTCACTGAGTTTGTAACCGATATCGTACGGCAGGTTGTACACATCACCGAAGGGGTAATGCGTGTTGTCTAGCGGATTGTTGTACACAATCCAATCTAATATGCTGCTGTATCCCATGTCATCACCTGTCCGTCTCTCCGAGACACATATCGATCATGGCCATGATCGATGGGATATCTGCGATCCTCACTCCCTGCACCATGTGCTTGGATGCGGAGACGTTGACGAAGATCGGACTGCGGACCTTGAGCCTGTATGGCTTGTCCGTACCGTCGGATACGAGATACATTATACTCTCTCCACGGGGATCCTCGATCTTCGCTACATGGGTTCCTGCGGGAACACATCTCGGCACTTTCACACGGCTCGGGGCTTCCTTCGGAAGGCTCTGGAGCTTCTTGAATGACTGTCTGATTATCTCACAGGATTGATACATCTCCTCAATCCTGATGAGGAACCTGTCATAGGTGTCTCCACCCTTCGTGCTGTTCTTGTTGAGGACGGGGACCTCGAATTCGAGTTCTCCGTATGCATCATAGGGATCGTCCCTACGTACATCGTAATCGACACCGCAACCCCTCATCGCCGGACCGGTGACTCCCCAGTTGGCGACATCTTTGGCTGTGATGTATCCGATTCCCTTCATACGTCCTACGAACGGCGAGGAATCGGTGGAAAGCTTGAGGATCTCAGGAAGTCCGACCTGTTCGAACCTCTCTACGCATCTCATGCAGTCCCTCTCGAAGTAGTAAGGCATATCGTTCCTGACACCTCCGATACGGGGATAGTTGGTAGTAAGCCTCTGACCGCAGAGTCTGACGTTAAGATCGAGGAAGAACTCCCTCTCCCTGAGTGCCCAAAGGAACACTGTCAGGTTACCAAGGTCGGTACCCACTGCAGCCAACCACATCAAGTGTGACTGGATACGACAGATCTCATCTGCGATCACACGGAGGTACTGTGCCCTCTCGGGAACCTCGATGTCCAATGCTTCCTCAACGACCTTACAGTAGACGTGTGACCATGTCATCGACGCTGAATAACAGAGACGGTCTGCCATGGGAATGATCTTGGGGTAGGTCCTGTTCTCACATTCCTTCTCCCATCCGCGGTGCAGATATCCGATCTCAGGCTCTGCATCGGTGACGATCTCTCCGTCAGCCTTGATCCTGAGGGTCCAAAGTCCGTGTGAGAACGGGTGCTGCGGACCCATCGTGATCCACATCTTGTCCGTATCCATACGGTTCTCATACTGATTGTCGGTCATTTACTCCTGCCCCCTCAGTTTGTATGACTTCCTGAATGGGTAGAACTCATAGGAAGTCGGTGTGAGCAGTCTCTTGAGGTTGGGGTGTCCTTCGAATATGACTCCGAAGAGCTCATATGTCTCCCTCTCGTGGAAGTTGGCTCCCTCCCAGATGAGTGCAACGGACGGGATGTGGAGATCTCCATCAGGCAGATCCACTGTGATCTCGACCATGATGCCTGTGAGGTAGTTCGTTATATGGTAAACGACCTGGACCGTATCGATGTAATCGACGGCACAGACACTTGTCGCCTGCTCGTAGTTGAGTGTGTCGTGGAGGAGTTTACAGAGGTCGTAGATGGTCTCCCTATCCGTCGACATGTAGATCCTTCTCTTCTCGTTGATCGCTTTGACATTCTTCTTAGTGGACTCTTTGAAGACGACTTTGTCTCCGAAAGTGCCCCTGATCATTGCGATCGTCTCTTCATAACTCGGTGCATCCATGATCAATCATCCACCGCGAATACGCCTCTTCTGAAGTAGGCGTCGATCTTCTTCTGCAAAAGTAGGAATCCATCGATCATCGCATCAGGCTTGATCGGACAACCGGGGATGTAGACATCCACAGGAACGATCTGATCAAGACCCTGGATGATGTTGTAGGAATCATACCAAGGACCTCCGGAGATCGCACATTCTCCCATAGCTACGACCCATTTAGGTTGGGGGATAGCCTCATACAGACGCCTGATATCCGGACGGAGCTTCTTGGAGATCCATCCATTGATGAGCAGGATATCTGTCTGCCTAGGGGAAGAACGGTAGATCATACCGACACGTTCTGCATCATATTTCGGTGCCGATGCTGCTGCCATCTCGATAGCACAGCATGCAAGTCCGAAATGCAGAGGGTGCATTGAGTTCCTCATAGCCCATGCCCATACAGGACCAGTCAATTTGTCGACTGCCCTTTTGGTACCGGCGCTCAACATATCGTTGATCATTGCCGATGACCAGGTCATGAACTCATCTGCGCTCATAGCAACGGCATGTGGGTAAAGGCTCATATCCATATGGTTTCCTCCTTTTTCAGAGCGTAAGCCACTCCTAAGAGAAGCATACCGAGGAACAGGATAACCCAACATTTCCCGATGTCAGAGAGACTCGAGAAAGCTACGGACCAGACCATAAGGAAGGTAGCAACCAGGTCGAAAACGACGAAGATGATACCGAACGAATAGTACTGGAACCTGAACTGAACACGTGCCTGACCAATAGGTTCAGAACCGCATTCATAGGTCTTATCCTGCCACGCAGTTACTCTCGTAGGCCTAATGAACCTCGAAACGAACCATGCCAATGGTGCGAACCCGAACGACAATATCGCCAGGACGAACCATGGTAGATAATTCACAACTAGTGACATTGGTCTTCATGCAGGCCATATAATTATTAAAACCCTTTCTCGCGCACGTTCTATTATTATAGGTTAAAAAGGGGAAAAGCAAGTGGACGGACAAGAATATATAACAGCAGGAACGGATTGTCTAATCGATAACATGTCTATGAGGATAGGTTTCATCGGTGCTGGGAAGATGGCGACTGCCATGATGGAAGGCATCATCGCAAAAGGTCTCTGTGCCAAGGATGATATCATCGCATGCTGCAGAACGGAATCCACGAAGAAGAGGGTCGAAGAGGGGATCGGAGTAGAATGCTTCCTCGATGCTAAGCCGGTCTTCGAGGGGTCGGATGTCATCATCATCGCCGTGAAGCCGAATCAGGTGAAGGATGTTCTTGTTACGAATATCGAAGCCATAACTACGAAAAAGCTCATCATAAGTGTGGCCGCAGGGGTCAAAATCAGTACCTTAGAAAAGTATGTGCCAGACTGTAAATTCGTACGGGTTATGCCCAATGTTTGCAGCACAGTACTCGAAGGAGCTTCGAGTTTCACTTTGGGCACCAATGCAACAAGAGAGGATGCCACGATCGTAGAGTCCATATTGAATGCGATAGGCATGTCATTCGAGATATCCGAGGACAAGATCGATGCTGTCACCGGATTGAGTGGAAGTTCCCCTGCATACATGTTCATGGTCATCGATGCGCTTGCGGACGGAGGTGTCCTGATGGGACTCCCAAGGGATCTCGCTCTCAGACTCGCAGCACAGACCATGCTCGGTTCAGCCAAGACGTACCTGGAGACGGGCCTTCATCCCGATGTTCTCAAAGATAGCGTATGCTCCCCTGGAGGTACGACGATAGAGGGCGTCAAGGTACTCGAGGAATCCAACCTCAGAGCCGCGCTGATAAATGCTGTGAAAGCTAGCGCAGTGAAATCGAAGGAGATGAGCAAGGACTGATGTCCTTGCCCCTTCTTTTATTATTATAATTATATAGAATATTGTAACGGGACCGTCACTGACAGATCCTTCTCTTACCTCTGTTGAATGGAAGATAGGATTTGAGCAATCCTGCTGCGACGCGAGGTGCATTGGACCAAATGGAACCGGTAAGCCAATCGAGATCCTTCTTGTTGTTGATGGTCGAGTTCATCAATTCCTCACCTTCCCTCTTGATTCCCCAGAGCTTATCATTACGCTCGGCGTCATCCTTTATCGTCATGATCTCGTCGATCCTTCTCATGACATCACGTGCATACTCTGTCCTCTCCACACGTGAGGTGTACATCTCCTCAGGGATACGTCCGGCCTCGAACTCTATCTTGGCAAGCTCGTTCGCACAGTCATACGATGTCTCTGCGATCTGATCCCTGTTCATCCATTTGGTCTCATAGGACAATACGAGCTTCCATGATGGGTTCTCAAGCAATGTCCTGTGCTCCTCCAGCGTCCTTGCGAAGAATCTGTATCCCCATTTCTCAGGATCCTCGAATGCCCTGCTCCCAGGATCGACGAATGGTGCGAATGGTGCGTTGTAGATGAAGAGTCCGTCATCCTTCTTGACGGAATCCCACAATCCTTTCGCAGCCCTAACACTGTCCAATGCGGATTCCCTCGTCTGTGATGGCAATCCTGTCATGTAGAAGAGATCGAAACGAGTACATCCATTGTTGAATGATGATGTCACCGTCTTCTCTATCGAACGGTTGTCATAACCCTTGCCCATGGCCAATCTGACGACCTCATCATGTGAATCCGGTGAGAATTCCATCGAATACTCCCCAATATAATGATTGACCATGCTGAAGAACTCGTCACCAGCAGGCAAGAATATCTCGAATGCTATGTGATTATCGACCCCAAGGTCATGGATGTTCTTGAAGAGACGCTCGGCATAGTCCTTCCCTCCCTGTCTCGGATCACCTATGATGAAGACAGGCGTCTTCAGGTAATCTCCAGCCGCAGCTATGTCCTCAGCTAATTTCTCAGGACTCCTGAATGCTGCTTTTCCTCTACAGAGAAGTCTCTTATTGGCTTCATGCGAACCTCCGCACTCCGCACAGTTGAGCGAACATCCCCTTACCGTGAAAACGGACAACATAGGGAGTTTGTCCCACCCAAGCCATGGGAGGGCACCCTTTATGTCCATGTGTTTCATGGTGTTCTTGATCATCGTACCGTAATCGAACTTCACCCAATCCAGATCATCCGGTATGAATGATACCTCATTCACATGGACCTTACCATCCTTATCCTTCCATGCAAGGTTCGGGATATTCGAGAAATCAGTACATCCCTTCTCCAACGCCTGCATCAGCTTGACATGAGGGATCTCTGTGGAATCCCCGCGCATGACCATGTCGATCCATGGCATCGCCAAGAGTTCCTCGTAGAAGTATGATGATGAGAATCCTCCGAACTCGACTATGGCATCAGGATGGTACTTCTTGACTATCTTTGCCAATTCCACAGCACCGTGACAATGCGGCATCCAATGGAGATCGATGGCGTAGACCTTCGCATGCAATGATTTGATGCGTTTCTCCACATCGAAATCCTTGCTCTGAAGCATCTGCACAGCGATGTTGACTATCCTTGTCCTGAATCCCGCAGCCTCGAGATGCGATGACATCGTCATGAATCCTATCGGATACATCTCGAACACCGGCGTGGATGGGACCACGTCACTGACCGGCCCATAGAATATGGGCTTCTTTCTGAAGTCGTAAACGCTTGGTGCGTGTAAGAATATTATATCATCTGCCATCTTGAGTCCTCCATCTCATGTACCGTAGCGCCTACTGCGCTGTTGGTACGACCTTATCGCCCTCAGGAAATCAATGTACCTGAATCCAGGCCAGTACACATCCGTGAAATATAATTCAGAATAAGCCAATTGCCATATCAGGAAGTTCGATAACCTCAACTCGCCTGATGTCCTCAACACCAGATCGGGGTCGGGATCATCGGATGTGTAGAGATGTCCGGAGATGCTGCTCTCATCGATATCGGATATGTCGATCGCGCCATCCTTCACCTTGCGTGCGACCTCCTTGACAGCACTCACGATCTCCTGTCTCCCTCCATAAGCAACGGCTATATTGAAACGGTAGTTCTCATAATCCTTGGTGCGTTCCTCGACGCACTTCACAGCATCCATGAGCTGTTCGGGTGCCAATTCACGGTCACCGATCATCCTCACATGTATCCGATTCTTGTGGACGCGCTCATCATCCGCCAACTCATACATCGTCTCGATTATCAATTTCAAGAGATAGTCCACCTCGGAATCCTCTCTTGAGAAGTTCTCTGTGGATAATGCGTATATCGTCAGCACACGGATGTTGAGTTTGAGGCACCAGTTCAGTACCTCCTCCACCTTATCCTTACCACGTCTATGACCTTCGCTGGTATCATCCGTCTTGAGCACATCCTTCGCATATCTGCGATTGCCATCCATTATTATGGCGACATGCTTCGGCATCTGACCTTCGAGGACCTCCTTCTCCAACTTGGCCTCGTAGAGGTCGTACGTGGCATTGGATACGAAATCGGTGAATCCCATTACTCAAAATCCTCCGGGACTCCTGCGGACCTCACGCCAAGATCGAAACAACCGATGGCTGCGACAGCACCGATGACGCCTTTCTTACCAGTGATGTAGATGATCTCCACATCATTCTCCTCGGCGACCTTGATCGCTTCCTCAGGGGTGTAAAGCACGCTCTTCGCGTTCCAACTCCATTCTACGAGAGCATCCGACTGCTTCAGACCTGTGAATACTGTCATGACGGTATCGTCGGAATATGATTCCTTCCTGATAAATTCCTTACAATAATCCACCAATTTATCCAATTCTGATGGTTTGACAGCGAATGATACCGCTGTGGAACAGCAGTTGGTGGTCTTGTTGGGTGCTTTCGGGTTCAACTGTACGATCTTGTGCTCCAGGAACCTTCCGTATGGGCATGACATCCCCATCTTCAGTGATGCGACCCATGATGCCCCCTGTTGTGGGGTATCGGTATCATCGACACCGATGATCACTCTGATCATCTTCGGAGTGATGATCTCCGTACATGCTCTGTATGCTCCGCCGATCTTGAAATCGTCAGGATATATCGTCTCTATGACACCGTCAGCCTGCGGGAGACACGCACCGATACCGACACTAGCTCCAGCGATACCTCTCCATTTGGTGTGGACCATGTCGCCTACAACTTTGAGGGACTCCAATCCCTGTCCGCCAAGCTCAGCGGATGCAGGGCCGAACTTCAATTCCTTCTCGCCCACTACGGCATCCATGATCAAGGTGTGTCCGTCAAGCTTTATGTCTGTGATGACACCGCCCGTACGTTTCCTGTTGACGATATCCCACTCCATCGGCCCTCTTGCTGTACATACCTCTATGATCTTGGCGAGGCCGTTCTCCTCATCGACGATCGTATACAAGCCCTTACTGAACATAGGCCCATACTTCTCGCGGACCTCCTCAGGCTTCAAGGAATATGGCATTACTCCAACTCCTCTTCGTAGATGATCCTCATGCACTCGGCAGGGACCTGTTTGCAAAGGAATACCGTTTTGGCTGCCTTTCCGATGTCATAACCTGCATCGAAACATGCATTCGTATCGATCGCGAGTATCACCGGATTCTCTACACGCACAGAGCCTGCGGCGAAAGCATCATCGTATGTTAACGAGAGATGCACCATCGACCTGTCGGAGGGCATGAGTCCTGCCTCAAGGATGATCTCCGCCTCCTCCTCTGTTGTGGGGTAGTATAACTCGTCAGGTATGTTATCCGTATCCAGCCTGAGATCCAATGGGATCGTGTGACCGTATGTCGCCCTTATCTCATCGCCTGAGACCTGATACCTACCTTTGGAATCCGTGTCTGCTAAAGCGATTATGTGATGTGGTCTGAGCCAATGCATACGCGGATTGTTCTCCTTCACCTTGGATACGATGTCCTTGATCCTCACGAATCCCTGGTCATCCATCTTGAGGTTGAATCTCCCATGCCTGAGTATGCCTGCCATTGTCCTTCCGAGCTTCTCCAACTCGTAATCGTTCATGATGAATTTTCCTTCTTCACCGCAAACCGGGCAATATTCGTCACGGAAATATCCGTGTTCCTCACATTCTCTCATCATATTATCACTTTTGAGCTTGAATTGAAAGTTCTGCAGCCTTGACCACATTATCCATAAGAGTACATATCGTCATCGGACCGACTCCGCCTGGAACAGGTGTTATTGCGGAGACATGATCCTTGATATCATCGAAATCCACGTCACCGACAAGCCTCGTTCCCTTGGGGCTGTCAGGATCATCTATCCTGTTGACGCCTACATCTATGATCACGGCACCTTCCTTTATCATATCTTTCTTGATGTATAGTGGCTTACCGATACTTACGATCAGTATGTCCGCCTGACGTGTGATCTCTGAGAGGTTCTTTGATTTTGAGTGGACGACGGTGACCGTTGCATCCCCCCCTATGCCTCTCTGCATCATCAATGCGGCCATCGGTTTTCCCACGATGTTGCTTCTTCCGACGACCACTATATGCTTTCCTTCGGTGCTTATCCCTGAACGGATGAGCATCTGCTGCACACCGCCTGGTGTCGCAGGAAGGAACACGTGATCGCCGACCAACATCCTACCTACGTTCTCAGGGTGGAAACAATCGACATCCTTCTTCGGGTCTATCGCATTGATGATCTTGTCCGTGTCTATATGATCGGGGAGCGGGAGTTGTATGAGGTACCCGTGTATCATCTTGTCCTCATTCAATTGTTTGATCTTTGAGAGAAGATGTTCCTCGGTGATGTTGTCGGAGAGATAGATCATCTCCGATCTGATGCCCAATTCAGCACATTTCTTCTCTTTGGCCTTGACATATACCTGTGATGCTGGATCGTTACCGACCATCACAGCGGCCAGTCCAGGTACGACACCGCATTCTCTCAACTTTGCGATCCTGTCTCTAATCTCATCGTAGATTCCAGCGGATATGTCGGTTCCTTTGATTAAAGAGCATGTCATCTGGGCACCCTATCTTAACCGAATGTTCAAAATGTATATAAAGACACATCAGAGGGAGTCGGTCTCGATTCTTGTAACTTCGGAGTTGTTCCATCTCTCTGAAACTACGATCATCATCCCCTATGTTGTTGTAGTGTGTTCATTGTCTTAAACATGACTCGATCCCTATGGATTTCTCATTCCGACCTCATTGACCTCGGTCGTAAGTTTACAATCCCTTGTGATGAGGTTATTGATGGAATAATCATGTTTTGTAAATCTCTGAATCAGAAAAATTAGCTAATAAATCTTGATTGATAAAGAAAAATTAGCTGATAAATCTATATGCGATGTGAATTATGATAGCAATATGCTCAGAAGAAAGATCTCCGACACATTGTCTGAATGGAAAGGGCGTCCACACAAATGCCTCTTATTGAAAGGACAGAGACAGGTCGGAAAGACGTTCTCTATCAGAGAGTTCGCCAAGACCAACTATGAGAACTATGTGGAGTACAATCTGAGTACGAATAGATCAAGTAGGAACATCTTCGAAAATGATCTGGAAGTGGATTCTCTGATATCTGCGATGAGACTGTTCAGCCCCGACGTAGATATCCAACCAGGAACGACATTGATATTCTTGGATGAGATCCAAGATTGTCCGCGTGCCAAAGAAGCTTTGAAATCCTTTACTTTGGATGGAAGATATGATGTGATAGCCTCAGGATCCATGTTGGGTGTCGACATACCGAAGGATCTCGATGACGAAGGTTCTTGGAAATCTGAAAATGATATCGAGCCTCTAGAACCCACAGGATATGATGAACAGATCACGATGTATGCATTGGATTTTGAGGAATTCTGCTGGGCCAATGGGATAAAGGAGAGCGAGATCTCCAAGTTGCGCGAATCCATAAGGGAAAAGAAAGAAATCGGGCCCGCATTCATGGATGTGTTCAGTAGACTGTTCAGGGACTTCATGCTGGTTGGCGGTATGCCGGAAGCAGTTCAGACATTCATCGACACCAAGGATTATGCCCTCGTGGGAAAGGTGCAAAGGAACCTGTTGGAATCTTGCTACAGGGATATCGATCGCTACAACAGGAGCATAAATCGTGTGAAGGTCCTGGATTGTTTCAAAAACATCCCTGCACAATTATCCAATTCTAATAAAAAATTCATGTTTTCAAGAGTGGATGGTGGAAAAAGTCGCAATTCCGCTTTGAAGTACAAAGGCAATATGTTATGGATAGAGGGAGCAGGATATGGTAATTTTGTATACTCGCTCAACTCCATCGAGAAATCATTGAGAGGGCATGAGGTAAGGGATCAATTCAAGGTGTATCTATCGGACACAGGCATGCTGATGGAGATGTATGGAAGACAGGCTAAACAAGACCTTTATTCAGGCAATGTGGAGCTGAATAGCGGCGCTATAATGGAGAACGTTGTCGCAGAGAATCTTATGAAATCAGGATTCCACATGTGGTATTATCGCAAGAATAACGGCCCTGGAATGATGGAGATAGATATGATCATCGAACTTGGGAACGATGTTGCAGCCATTGAGGTAAAATCCGGAAAGAAAAGAGACGCCCCCTCTATTTCGAAAGTCGATAAGATCTTCAGAGTGAAAAGAAGGATCAAATTCGAAAGATCTGACATCTACGTCTCGGAAGATGGTATCGAGCACGATCCGTTGTTCGCATCCGCGTTCGTAAAAGAAATGGAAGACGTCTGGGATGGGCCTGCATTCTGATCTATCGGAGAATTCTCAAACATCAATGATCCTACGTACACACAGGGAGTTATTAGCTTCATCCCGCACTGAATACGAGAGTTGTCCGTAAAGATATGCATTATATACTGCGACTGAAATAATATGCCGTAAAAAAATTACGGCACGTGATAGTATGTTGAAGAGATTCGCAGTCAAGAACTATAAGAACTTTAACGGACGCACTGAGATCTCATTCGATAATGTCAGAAACTATGAGTTCAACAAAAAATATGTGAAAGATGGGCTCCTTAACAAGATAATCGTTCTTGGAAAGAATGGTTCTGGAAAAACAAACCTTGGATTTGCCATATTCGACATAGTTGTCACCCTTACGTCCAATCAATACAACCCGTATCAGACAGACGATGCTTCATTCCTTAATGGAGATAGCACAGAGAAGTATGCAACGTTCGAATATGAATTCAAACAAGGCGATAGAACGATCAGATATGAATACAGAAAGGCACACCCTTTCGAAATAGTGTATGAGAGATTGGAAGTTGATGGCGAATTATATTTTTCCAGAGATGGAGATGAATCTGATTATACGCGTTTGAAGAACGAATGCGCCAATGATCTTCAGATCGACATAAAGAACGGCCCGATGTCTGTGTTAAGATTCGTATCATCCAATACGGTTCAGGACGAACATTCGCCAGTGTCTTTTATCATGAATTTTGTCAATAAGATGCTGTATTTCAAATCAGATATCGAAGGGAATTCATTCATCGGCCTCGATAGATATGGTGAGACATTAACGGATTTCATCATAAACAATGGACTTGAGGATGATTTCAAACGCCAACTCAATGAATTAGGGGATATCGACGTCGATATCGAGTGTGTAAAGATACAAGGTATGCCGGGTACGATCGTTCAACGGTTCAAAAATTCACGGTTAAATTTCCAGAACATAGCATCATCCGGGACCAAGACATTCATGCTCTTCTACTACTGGAGCAAAAGATTCGATGATGTTGAATTCCTGTATATGGACGACTTTGATGCACAGTACCACTATGAGATGGCATTGAATGTGCTAAGATTCGTTGCCGGGAGAATGGATTTCCAGGCCGTCTTTACAACGAATAACACAGCACTTCTCAGTAATGACATATTACGCCCAGACTGCTATATGACCATAGGAAAGGATGGAATCAGATCATTCTCGGATTCCACCGAAAGAGAGATAAGAAAAGGTCACAACATCGAAAAATTATATCGTAACGGAGAATTCGACGAATGAACCTATCACTAATCGCTGAAGAGACCAAAACAGAACATCATTTCTTCGAAAATGATCAAGATCCATCAAGACTTGATATGATCGGAACATTCACGACATCGTCCTAGTTGCCTCAGCCATACTCATCGGCCTGAATCCTTCATCTATCAGTGTCTCCAGGATCCAACGTATGGATGATATGTTCTCCTTGACCTTATCATCATCCAATTTCCCTGAACCTTGTGTCTCACAGACATGCCAACTATGCGTCACCAATACGAACACACCGTCATCCAATCCCCTTGCCATTGAGACGATGTCCTCCTTGGGCCTCTTTCCCTCGTGCACAGGCCAAAGATATGACGTTATCGGATTACCGAGAGCATCATTGGCCTTCACGACAGGTATCTCCAAGAGACCTCCATCCAACCGATATGGTCTGACGACACTGTCCGCATACACATAATATGATGAATCGTACGTGATACCGTATTCAGGCAGGAATGAGAGGAGATCCTCGTTCGCCAACATGTAGGGGGAACGGAATCCTTTCGGACTCATACCCGTGCAATCGCGTATCATCGAGATAGATCTCTCCACGATCTCCCTCAATTCCCCATAGTCCAATGATATGCCTGTCTTCAGACCGGTCAGATCCTCATGGTCCAAGCCATGCATCGCGACCTCATATCCATCCAGATGCTGATATGCTCCTGATGAGTGGAGTGCTCTCGCCTCAGCGAAGAATGTCGCATCGATATGCAGCGAATCCAACATCTCCACCAACAGTTCTGTCCCTCTAGCAGTGGATTCGAACCTTGGTTGTGTACCATTGCCTCTATCGAAGGAACCTGCCTCGCGTCTTCCTTTGACAGGGATGTTCACATCCCTGTCAAGATCGACTGTGAAGCACAATGCCTTCATCTGATCGCCTTTCCAGCCTTCTCTATGAGCATGCCTTCGATATCGATCGGCTGGAGCCTTATCGACATGTCCTTGGCACGCTGACATTTGGATTCGACATCGGCATAGATCTCCATGATCACGTCGCCCTTCTCGACCCTCTGGCCCTTCTTCTTCAGTATAAGCAGACCTGCGCCCTTGTCCCCTGGAGCGCCTGCAGCCCTGGCGATCTGTACGAGATCCTTGTTATCTATCGTATGGACATATCCGCTGGATGTGCTGAGGATCTCGAGTTTGTACTTACCGGGTTTGAGATCATCGGCTTTGAGATTGGGGTCACCGCCCTGTGCGACGACGATCTCCTTGAATTTCTTCAGTGCCTCTCCGGACTTCAGGATCCTCTCGGCCTCTTCCGTACCGTTAGGTATCCCACCCATCTCCAATATGATGCCTGCGAGTTCACATGCCTTCTCGATCACACTAGATGGATGATCCCATCCTTCGAGGATACGTATGCACTCCCTTGCCTCCAGATTCGGACCGATGGCGCTGCCGACAGGTTGATCGCCATACGTGACCGCGCATTCGACATGCATACCTAACTTGTCACCGAGTTCCATGAAATCGCGTGTGTATGCCCTTGCCATCTCTATCGTCGGGACCTTCGTACCAGGGCCTGTGGGGATATCCACCAGAAGGTGTGTAGCACCAATCGCAAGCTTCTTGCTCATGATGGATGCCAACATCTGTGCCCTCGGATTGATGCCGAGCGGATTCTCAACGCTTATGACCATATCATCCACGGGAGCGAGGTTCATAGAACCTCCCCATGCGAGAACTCCGCCCACTTCTTCCGATATCCTCTTGACGCTATCGGCATCGAGTTCGACGTTACAGAACGTCTCCACGAAATCGGATGTACCGCACGCACTACTTATCGCGCGAGAAGATGTCTTCGGAAGCATCAGGCCTGCGGCCGCCACTATGGATACCACGATCGGCGTGACCTTGTTACCGGGAACGCCTCCGACACTGTGGAAATCGAACACAGGTGTACGCTCAAACTGTATGCGTTCACCCGTATCCACCATGGAATTCGTGAAATCAGCTATCTCATCGATATCCATGCCGTTGATGTACAATGATGTCAGCCATGCGGATATCTCGATCTTGGAGAGTTTGTTCTCAAGTATATCGACCACGATGGAATTGATCTCATCCTTCGTGAGTTTCTGATTGTCCATCTTCTTGCGTATGCCCCTTACGGATTCCGGCTTGGGCGAGAACATCACCGAGACCTCGTCCCCTTCGGAGGCACCTATCTTCTCTATGACGTCCTTCGGGACCAATATGCATCCTTTCTTGACCACACTGTCGGACCTGTTGGCGATCATGACGTACTGCCTCTTACCGCATATCTGTACGCGTTCGCCCTCTTTGACACCGATCTCCACACAATCGCGATCGTGTATTATCGCCCTTGGTTCTATGGATTCGACATCGTATGCGTTGACTATAAGCTTCATCTCTGTCCCCACTTTTCCAATGCTATGCGGAGTTCCTCATGATCCTTCGCATATTCCTCTACGGGGATGTGTTCGAATGCCGCATCCACGGCCTGTGACATCGCCATGGCGCCCTTCATCACGCCTCCGGGGTGTCCTGCGACACCTCCTCCTGCCTGTATCTGAACGTCGAAACCCGATGCCTCTATGATCCTGCCCACGATACCAGGGTAAACTCCGCCGGAACATACGGGCATCACCGTCCTATAAGGCACGGTGATGTCATCGAGACATGCATCGAGGTTGTGGTGATCCCTCGGATCACCAGACATCTTACCGACCCCGAGCGTACCGATATGTAATGCATCTCCGCCGCACATACGTACGATCTTCGTTATCGGAAGCATGGATATTCCGTGCAACGGATCTCTCGTCATCGCACCATGCATCGTCCTGTGGACGTGTATCGGCACCTTTATCGACGGGTCCTCCGCCAGTACCTGTACCGCAGAGAATCCGCAGGTGATGACATCCACCATGATCTCCCTCGCGCCCCAGCTCTGTACCTTGTCAGCCAATTCCAGGATCTTGTGTCCCGCTGTGCTGATGTTTATCGCATGCATCATCTTGTGTCCCTCAGACTCCAGACGATCCAATGCCTCTGCTACAGCGACGGTACGGTCCTCTATGGGGCAGAACGTCTGATCCACAAGAGTCTCGTCATCCTTGCTATTGGTCAATCCGCCCTTGCCGGCTTCATAAACGTAATCCGCGAACTCCTTCGGAGGGAGTCCGATCTTCGGTTTGACGATCGTCCCTACCAACGGTTTCTTCGGACGGTCCAATTCCTTCCTGATACCTTCGATACCGAACTTGGGCCCTTTGAATTCCTTCAACATGGACTTCGGGAAGAACACATCCTCCAATCTGAGCTTGCCGATGGATTCCAATCCAAAGAGATTGCCTGCGATCACACTCAAGATCTGAGGTACCGCTCCCACCTCGAGACTGAAATCCGCCACGGGATATGCTATGCGCACCGTATCCTTGCCGATCTTGTTGACGCGTGCACCATATTTCTCGAACACATCGTCATTGAGTGTCGTTATACCTGTCCACGTACCCGTGGACTGTTCCGCGGCGATAGCCTCTGCAGCCTTCTCCATCGGCATCTCCGTGGTGACACGGTAATCGCAGATGACGAAGGAATCCGGATCTATGTCCTCTCCCAAATGGAGATAAGAATATGTCTTCATTCCAAATCAATCCTCGTTGAATAATTCTACAATCGTTTCCCTTGCTGATGACGGGGATATCATCCCCAACTCTGTGATGTAGTATGTTATGTATCTTCCAAGCGTGCGGTCGAACACAGGGTTGTATATCTTCACCGTATCAGGCACCTCGCCTTCCTTGGCTATCTCCCTTATGTCACGCACCTCTATCTTGACGTCGTCCCCATTGAGCGTCAATGGGGAGAACTTGTATGTCTCCGCACATGCGTAGAACGGTATCCCTTTCTCATGGGCCACCAATGCCAATTGGGATGTGCCCACCTTGTTCACCAGCGTACCCTGTGCGGTGACCGTATCGGCACCAACGAACACCTTGTTGACGTTATCCATCATGAGGCATGCTGCACTGTCGACGATCAATGTGACATCTATGCCCGCATCCGCCAATTCCCTTGATGTGATCAAACCCTGTCTCCATGGTCTGGTCTCTGTGGCGAACACCTTGATGTTCTTTCCCTGCTCGTGTGCCCTCTTCAGTGTGGATATGACCGCACTGCTGTTACAATGGGTCATGATCACATCGCCATCACGTATGATGGAGGAGCCCAATTCGGCGATCGAATTGACCGCTTCGTATGAATTGTCTATGAATTCCTCTGCGCGACCCTTGATGGTCGAAAGTATGGCATCGACATCCGTTTCCTTATCGATCCCCTTCAACGATGCCATCACACCGTTGTAAAGGGACACCGCCGTAGGTCTAGATTCTATGAGCGTCTCCTTAGCATCCTCGATGTCATGCATCAACGTCTCCCTATCATCGCCTTTGTATGTATCCGCAAATTCATACAACGCAGATGCACAGGCCCTTGCGATCCTGCCTGCTCCGCGTATCCTCATATCCTTGATGGCCTTCGCGGTCTCTTCAACATCCATACTCGCACATCGGGTTGTGTGATATAAAAGCTCGACCACATCAATCCACGCTGGGCGCAAGGACTTCCGTCACTATCCTCTTGGCCTCATCCATACCACAGAGAACATATGTCGCACCGATGAGGGCTTCGAAAGAATCTGCCCGCATGTTCTCCTCCACGATGTTCTTCCTGCCGTTCCTATGACCATGCCCCACCAACATAACGGAATCGATATCCAATCCGTATGACAACACCCTGTCAGAGATCTTCTTGTTAGCGACAATATCCTGCTTGAAATCGGTCATGCTCCCTTCTTCCAATGTCGTGTGTTTGTAAACAAATTCACATGCTATGAACTCAAGGACAGCGTCACCGAGGAATTCCAAACGCTCGTACGATGGCAATAGAACAGGTTCCGGAAGATTCAACGCCTCGCTGCAATAACTGTCATGCGTCAAGGCGGAACAATACAATGACAGCTCATCCTCATTCAGGGACCTCCTATGGAATGGTGCTCTGGCCATGAACTCCCTGACCTTCTTCCTGTGTGCTGCTATCTCATCCGAAGCCATCTTCACACGACCTGAACGTCAATCGGTCATATTTATATCATTATTTACTATATCATCGCTTATGGCCGGAAAGAAGATGAGGCTCAGAGGCATAAAGCGTACACCGAAGAGACTCGAAAGTGATATCATCGAAAGATCCAAGGCACTTTGGGAGGATCCATCTCTGATAAGACCGAAATGTGCAGGGAAATGCTTCCTCTGTCCGTTCGATAGAACGTTCTCATCCATATCCAAGGTCAACAAGATCAAGGACAATCCAGATGCCCTCGTGAAGATGGCATCGAAAGGTGACGATGATATCTTCAAAGCGTATTGCGCCACGATATCGCTCTATGCCGCAGGATCCGTACCCTATCTAGCAACGGCCAAACTCGCAGGCGAGGAGGTGTCATATGCACAGAGAGGCTCTGTCGGCAATGACAAGCTCATCGGCATGCAATATTACAATGACCCTAAGATCAGGCTTCTCATGTACAGCGGTGTAGCCAAGAGGAAAGGATTGCACATCTATTCCTTCGGCGACGAGATCGTATGTTCAAAGAAACCGAACATGCCTGTGGATTACATCTATGATACATTCTGGGATACCCCATACGAATTCGATAACGATGAGATAACCTGCGGACATGATTCTGACGGCATACTTGTGATCAGAGTGAAATCAGCGGATACAGAGATCCGCATATGCAAGGATTGCGCGAAGGACGTGTCCACACTCCAATTCCTGATCTCGAGGTTCGTCGGAGGGGATCCTCTCGACGATATAGAGGTGTTCGTGGAGCACAGCTATCACAGCGAAGGTTCGGAAGGAAGAACGCCTGTCAAAGGCGATGACCTCAAGAAATACTCCCTCGGCATCATGACCGATGTGAATGTGTTGAATATGGTATTGAGAGGCGAGATAGGTTCACTGAAGAGCTCGGATTCAGCTACATACATCATCGGAACGAAGAACTACGGTTCCGATGTCGGATCGTTCCTCAACGATCTCGTCGGGAGCGATGCCGAGATCACCGCGCTCAGGACATATCTCTCAGAGAATCCCTCGATATCCGTCATCGCGAAGAACAACAAAGCATCCGATGCACTCCTTTCCATATGGGGTGATGCACGCAGGATCATCGCGGCATTCACCAACGATGACATCGCGAACTCGTTCAACGATCCCTCGAAGATGAATCCTGCTCAGGTTATCAAAGAAGCCCATCAGAAATACATATCGTATGATGTGGTGTCCAAACTCCCTGAGTTCAAGAGACCTGGGGAGGCAACAAGACACGCGGATGCATATGCGAAGGCATACAAGGTCGGCGGCGCAGATATGCTGAAGGAATGCATATCCGAGATCGTACCGAAGGACAAGAAGATGCGTTCGATGGCCAAGGCATTCTGTGACATCGCATCCATCGATGTGATCAAATACACGGATGATGAGGCAGAGTTTTCACAGTTCCTGCTCCCATTCGTCGAACAGCTCATCAAAGCCGAAGGCGATGATTACAGGGATAAGATGAACACGCTTCTCACAGCATTGGGCTGCGGGGAATCCGTCTAAAGTATCCTGATATCCGCGACATAGTGCGATACGGACGGGGCGAAGGATTTGACCTCGTGGATACTTTCGATCTCATACCCTCCAGGGCATTCCCTGTCGAATATCTCCTTGATCCTATCCTCATATTCGTGCACATAGAATGTGTCGTGATAGTGTATCATCCCACCAGGCTTGATCATCTCCAATGCCTTCGGTAGGAATTCGGATGTTATCTGTACGTATCCCATCAATATGCGATCCGCAAAATGTGTCCCGAGATCGAGATCGCGATTATCCGAGAGTATAGGTTCGACGATGTCCTTCACATCATTGAGTTCGACATTCTTTACGAGGAACTCATATGAATCCGGATTCTTCTCGCATGCATATATCTTCGAAGGATGAGCGAACTTGGCCAAAGGCAATGTGAAGTAACCGATACCGGCGAACATGTCGACTATCGTCTCACCGCTGCAATCCAGATCCTTCATGCGTTCCCTCTCATCCACATTCCCTGAGGCGAACATGACCTTGGTCACATCCATATCATACAGCACACCGTTCTCCAATCTGACATCCTCTGTCCTATCGCCGTGTATGATCTCCGTGGTAGGTCTTCTGAACTCTCCTGTGACGCCCTGACGATCCACGCATATGGATTCCATGCCGAGTTCCTCAGCATACACATCACCGATGCGCTCCTTATACGGTTCAGCGGATTCCTTCAGCACTATGATCGCTATCCTACCGACATACTCCCACCTCATGGGCAGTTCCCTGATCACATCCTCCGGCAGATCCGATAACGATGCCTTTATGCGCTCCTGTGGCGGGATCCTATCCCTTGAGTATGCTTCCCCTTCTGTGATGCTATAACCCATGGACGATACGATGTCCTCTTTCCCATCCTGTATCGGGACCAAACGACAACCATCGCCCTTCGATATCTTCGCATTGCGGTTCACGAGGTCCTTCCTCATCAGGAGGGGTATCGTTTCCGAGGCCTCCTCCACTGGGATCATCGCAAGCTTCATCTGAACAGCACCTTCAATCCTATCGGTAATCCGACCTTCATGAACGTCGGATTGATAAGAGCGTACTTGGCGACACTGCTCGTGTTGTCTATATCAATGTCTCTCATCCTCTGACGTAATCTCTCATCGGAGAAAGCAGGATACATCTTGCAGAAATCATCGTTGTTCATCTTCTTGTACAGGGATCTCATGAGACAACCGTTCCTGATCTCCTTGCCTATCTCCGATCTCCAACCTTTCTCATATCCTGACATCATCCTTCTGCTGAAATCATCCTTCTCGAATGCCTTATCGACTATTCTCTTCAGATGGGGTGCGGATCTGACGATAGGTGAGAGTCCCCCTCCGGATATCTGCTTTATCTGGCCGGCAGCATCCCCGATCAACATCAGATTATCAGAATAAGTCGTCCTCCGACCGCCCATGGGTATCTTCCCGCAGTATTTCCTCAGGATCGTCTCATCCTGCAGGCCGGACCTCTTGAGAAGCACCTTCATGTATTCGGATGGTGGACCTGCACTCCGTGACGTGCACAAACCCACACGTGTGAAATCACCGCACGGTATCACCCATGCGAAGAAACCTGGAGCTATATCCGTCCCGAAAAGCAGATCGATCTTATTCTGCACTTCGGATCTGTGATCCATATCGAAGACCATACCTCTGACGTACTCCTTCGGTTCATTGTTACCGAGACTCGATGCGACCTTCGACGAATGTCCGTCCGCACCGATGATCATCTTCGATTCGATGATCCCCTTGGATGTCTGCACAGAGACCTTACCATCCTTCACGGCATGGGAGATGTATCTTGTGGATAGAGATATCTTCGCACCGGATCCTACTGCCCTCTCAGCCAATCTCTGATCCAATACTGCCCTATCGGTGACGATCATCCTCGGCCTATCGGATTCTATCGTCAATACCTTCCCGTCAGGGAATATAAAATCGGATGCGTC
This sequence comes from Candidatus Methanarcanum hacksteinii, assembly GCF_964305265.1. Classification (NCBI taxonomy): domain Archaea; kingdom Methanobacteriati; phylum Thermoplasmatota; class Thermoplasmata; order Methanomassiliicoccales; genus Candidatus Methanarcanum; species Candidatus Methanarcanum hacksteinii. The sequence continues at coordinate 98,593 of NZ_CAYATA010000002.1, forward strand.
GATGACACTGTACTTCGGTACATCGATGCCTAACGCATCCGCGCACTCGACGGATAGGAAACCCGCACATTGTGCGGGCTTACCTATCACATCATGTTCTTCGATGACAAGTACATCATGATCCTTAGCCAACAGGTCAGCCGTGATTGTACCGGCTGGTCCGCCTCCGACCACGATGACATCATACATAACATCACTGCTTCTTCGATTTCTCGTAATCAGCAATGAATTTCTGTATACCCTCATCCGTCTTCGGGTGGGATACCATCTTCTTCAGCACATCATAGGGGATGGTCGCGATGTCACATCCTGCGAGCGATACATCCAACACATGAACGGGGTGTCTGATCGATGCTGCGATGATCTCTGTATCGAAATCGTAATTGGAGTAGATCTGAACGATGTTGGAGATGAGATCCGTACCATACTCTCCGATATCATCGAGACGTCCGACGAATGGGGACACGTATGCTGCACCTGCCTTTGCTGCCAACAATGCCTGCTGTGCGGAGAATATGAGTGTCACATTCACTCTTATTCCCTCTTCCCTGAGCTTTGATGTAGCTTTCAATGTCTCGATGCACATAGGGAGCTTGATCACGACATTGGGATGGATCTTGGCCAACTCGCGTCCTTCCTTCACCATCTCGTCAGCTGTCATCGACATGGCCTCTGCGGAGATGGGGCCGTCCACGATCTCTGCGATCTCTTTGATCCTTGTCTTGACGTCCACTCCTTCCTTAGCGATGAGACTAGGGTTAGTGGTGACTCCGTCAACGATCCCCCAGCTGTTGATCTCCTTTATCTGATCCAAATTTGCAGTGTCTATGAAAATCTTCATTACATTCACCTTTTCTTTGAAATTGAATCCTTGGCGGCCTTGACGATATCCTTAGCTGTAAGACCATACTTCTCCATCAGCATCTCAGCCTTGCCTGATTCACCGAATGTATCCTTCGTACCTACTCTGACTAGAGGTACAGGGCATGATACGGAAATCGCCTCTGCGACAGCCGATCCGAGTCCGCCGATGATACTATGCTCCTCTGCAGTGACCGCACAACCGGTCTTCTTCACGGAACCTATGACCGCATCCGCATCGAGCGGTTTTATCGTCGATATGTTGATCACTTCGGCAGATATGCCTTCCTCCGACAGTGCTTTGGCTGCGTCAAGACAGTATGATACCATCTGTCCAGTACCGATGAGTGTTACATCCGAACCTTCCCTGAGTATATCGGCCTTACCTATCTCGAATTTCACATTCTCTGGATATATCAGCGGGAAATCTGCACGTCCGAGCCTCATGTAGCAAGGTCCCCTCTCCTCAGCTATCGCCATCGTAGCGGCGTATGCCTGATGTGCATCCGCAGGTGAGATGACCACCATGTTCGGGATGGCACGCATGATAGCGATATCCTCCAATGCCTGATGTGATGCTCCGTCCTCACCGACACTTATACCGCAGTGAGTGGAGACGATCTTCACATTCTGTTTCGGATAGGCGACTGCCAAGCGTATCTGCTCCCAGCACCTTCCTGTCGCGAAGACGGCGAATGTGGATGCGAACACAGTCTTGCCTGATGCTGCGAGGCCTGATGCGACACCGATCATGTCCTGTTCAGCTATTCCCACTTCCACGAATCTCTCCGGTGCGACCTTCTTGAATTCTGAAGTCTTCGTTGAACCTGCGAGGTCGGCGTCCAATACGACGACATCGTCCCTCTCCTTGGCCAATCTTGCGAGTGCTTTACCGTAATAGTTGCGTTGTGCGGCTCCCATCAGATCACCTTCTTGAGTTCTTCCACAGCCTGCTTGTACTCTGTCGCATTGCAGGCCTTACCATGGAATCCCGGATTGTTCTCCATGAATGAGACGCCTTTGCCTTTCACAGTATTGAATATTATCACGACAGGCGAATCCCTATCCGCCTTCGCTTCCTCGAATGCGGCAACCACCTTGTCGATATCGTGACCATCGGTCTCTATGACATCCCAACCGAATGCCATCCATTTATCCACCAACGGTTCCAGCGACATGACCTCTTCGGTATCGCCGCATATCTGCAATCTGTTGCGGTCCACTATCGCGATCAGGTTGTTGAGCTTGTAGTTGGCTGCGAACATGGCAGCCTCCCAGTTCTGTCCGCTCTGAAGCTCTCCGTCGCCTAGCATGCAGTAGACCTTGTAATCTTTTCCATCCATCTTTCCAGCCAATGCGATCCCGCAGCTCATACTGAGCCCCTGACCGAGTGAACCGGTGGACATCTCCACACCGGGGACCTTGCCGCGTACGGGATGTCCCTGCAATTTGGACCCCAACTGCCTCAATGTTATGAGATCCTCGACCGGGAAATAGCCTGATTCCGCCAATGCCGCATAGAGGACTGGTGCTACGTGACCCTTGGACAGTATGAAACGATCCCTATCCTCCCAATTCGGGTTCTTCGGATCATGTCTCATCACTTTGAAGTAAAGAGCAGATATGATGTCCGCTGCTGACAGAGAACCGCCTGGGTGCCCTGAATTGGCCGCATATGTCATCTCGACGACATGCAACCTGAGCTTGTTGGCCATCCTCTGTAACTCTTTGCTGTCCATCCTCTCACCAGGGATCATTCGTTCTCGATTCTGGGTGCCAACAGATACATGACCCTTCCCTTGTCACCAGCAACGTTGAAGTTGAACTTGGCGGGATAGTCGTTATCCAATTCGATCTTGACGACGATGTCCGAAGGCATCGCTTTGATCAGATTGGAGAAATAATCGAGCGGGAACATACTGCTGACCTGTGATTCCACGTTGATGCTGACAAGACTGTCCTTCTCCAACCTGAGATCCGCTGAATCGGTGTCCCCTTCACAGAGAAGCTCGAAGTAATCCGTATCCGCGATCAGGGTTATGTGGTCAGAGATCTTCTCTGAAGCCTTGATCCCCCTCTGGAGTTCGGATACAGGTACCTCGATGTTCGCCGCAAGCTCGAGTTGCGGGACCTTGGGATCGCTCATGCTGGAGGTATCCACGAGATTCATGCGCCTCGTTATGTTGCCCACTTTGAATACGAGCCTTCCGCGTTCCTCGTCAAGCTCCATCGCGATTATCTCTCCCGCTCCGGACAGCTTGAGGACCTCTTTGACCTTATCAAGATCGAGACCGATCTCCACATTGTCCGCCTCATAGCTCTCGAATGCACCAGCATCCATCCTGAGCTCGATCATGGCGACATGTGCAGGATCGACAGCCTTCAGGCTCATTCCTTCTGGATCGACGGTGAATTTCACCTCATCGATGAGGGTAGATATGACATTCACAAGTCCTTTCAATGTCTCTGCTTTGATTTGTGCCTTGAACATTCCATCACCGTCTCCTTATTCTCCCTCAGACCTTCCACTGATAGTTGCACCTGGTGCAACGGTAGAAGATCGTCTCGGGCTCATCAGCTGACCTGTTCTGCCTCATGTAGTAGTATGCTTCTGTGTTACCGCATTTAGCACATATCTCACGTGCCTTGGGAAGTACTGCCTCTCCATCGGATACTACGGCCGTCTCCTTAGCTTTGGATTTGGTCGTGAATCCTTCACTCTCGACTTCCTCTTCGATAAGCTTATCGCAGTTCTTACAGTAGTAGCCTCCATCCTTGGGGAAGACCATTGATTTGCAATCTGGACAGAACAAGTTAATTCGCCTCTGATAACGGGGTTATCGAATGAGACTATAAAACAATATTGTGCGCGTATATATGGGCAACACCTGTCGCTGTCAGAGATATTGGTCGTCATCGAGTGTGGATGTGTTCGCCGTCTCAACGGGTTCCATCTTCTTCTTCTGAAGAGACAGGATCGAATCGAACGGGTTACTCTTCTGCACGGATGTCGAGCTTGCCATCTCAGGTTGTGCATCCACTGTGGTATCCACTACCTTCGGCGTCTGTACCTTCGCCTTGACGTTATCGGGTGTCTTGATGACCTCTGCCGTCGCCTGCGGTGCAGGTGCACGAACGGATGGTTCCGTGGAGAGCGCGGTCACTTGTGAATAATTGAATCCCATGGGCTTTCCCTGTCTGTGGCGTTCCATGGAACGGATCTGCTGACTGGATGCTCCGCCTGAGACACGGATGATGTAGCGCAATTCCTTCTGCATCTGATTGGAGATGACACCTCCGATGATACCGAATACAGGAGTTATGGCATATGATGCGTACGCTATCTTAAGACCCTCTCCGCCGAACATCGCCCTGAGATATTCCAGGGTAGGTACGGCAAGATCCGCCAACAATGGCGACTGCTCACGGATGGAATCGATAGCTGCCTGATAATCCGCTGATAATGCACCGTTGACGGAATCCAAGAACAATGCTATCAGTGTCAAAATCACCAGAACGCATGCCGTGGCAACGGATGTGGCTAACAGCCCGCGATACGGGGAACCAGATCTCCTTCCTCCGACATAACCCGCCACCATGTGTCCAATGGTCGGGATCCAACCTACGACGAATAACAGGATGAATGTCAATAGCGCTCCTGAACGGGTATCACAGACCACATCAGCTGTATCTGTTCCAGTACCTAGTATCGTATCCGCTGCACCCTTTATCTTACCACCCACATTGCGCGGGCTAGCGCTACCTGTTATCCTCAAAATGCATCCCACCTGCCAGAGGATCGTCTGACGGATAGACTATGATATTCTTCATATTTAAGCCGTCTGCTTAACTTTTATTGAGAACGATTTAAACAATCCAGCGAAGATCTGCTATATTAGATTTAAATATAGAATATACATCGCGTACCATATTAAAGCGCACGCGCCACGCATATGCGCATTCACGAATCACTGTACAAAAGGATGGCTTGTTCATCCTTTTTCACAAAGTCCTCTCGAATGAGGCAATAAACCATTAGGAGAACATACCATGGAAATGAAATTCAAATTCCTGGGCGGTGCTGAGATGGTAGGCCGCATGGGAATGACCATAGAAGGGGCAGGAAAGACCCTCCTCGTCGAATACGGGATGAGTCCGACCAAACCGCCAGAGTACCCCCAGCCGATCAGTACGAGAATCGACCACATGCTCCTGACACACTGTCACCTGGATCACTGTGGGATGGTCCCTCAGATATGCGGAAGGGACAGATGCGAACTCTTCACCACACCCCTCTCGGCAGAGGTAGGAGAGATCATGATGTACGATTCGCTCAAGATCGCCAAAGCGGAGAACTATCCTCTCCCATACACCACAGGCGATATCGAGAGAACGATGAAGAACGTCGTGCCCATGACATTCGGGGACACGTTCGAGCTCGGCAAGATAGAGGTCACGATGCATCATGCGGGTCACGTTCCAGGTGCGGCGATGTTCGAGTTCGGTGTCGATACGAAGACCCTATACTCGGGAGACATACACACGCTCAGGCAGAGGCTCGTTGACGGCGCTAGACCCGTCGATTGCGAGAACCTATTCATCGAGGGTACGTATGGCGGACGCTACCACCCGGAGAGGAAGAGCGTCGAGAAGGAATTCCTCAACAAGGTCGCTGAGGTCGTGGATCGCGGAGGAACTGTGCTGATCCCGAGTTTCGCTGTCGGCAGGACACAGGAACTGATGATACTCCTGAAGAACGCTGGTTATGAGATGTGGGTGGACGGCATGGGACGCTCGGTCACACGTCTGTTCCTCGATTATCCTGAATATCTCGCTGATGCGAAGGCACTGAAGGTCGCGAAGAGGAAGTTCAACGAGGTCCGCAACGCCAACATGAGGAAGGACGCAGGTAGGGCGGAAGTCATTGTGACCACAGGCGGTATGCTCGACGGAGGACCTGTACTCGGATATCTGAAACGTCTGAAGGACAACCCGAAGAACGCTGTCCTCATCGTAGGATATCAGGCAGAGGACACCAACGGAAGACTCCTCATGGAAGAGGGTTGCGTGAAGATCGACGGAGAGATACAGAAGATCAACTGCGAGATCCAGAAATATGATTTCTCAGCACACGCTGATCATGGAGAGATCGTGGATTTCGTCAAAGCATGCAATCCGAGGAATGTCATAATAATGCATTCCGAGACGAGAGAATCGTTCCTCGATGATCTCGCCGATTACAACGTGATACTCCCCAACACAGGCGAGACATTCACGTTGGATGTCTGAGTGAAGGTGATGGGGGGTCACCCCATCCCTCTCACTTCCTTTTCTTAGTCCAATTCTCGCTCTGTATCCCGCCCCTCATCAGATACTCACGGCGTTTCGCCATAGCATTCGATAACAATTCGGGATCGCAGTCATAGTATGATGCGGTGACCATCGGACTCTCATGTCCGACCAATTTCGAACACACCTCGATCTTGACACCTGAGTTCAATGTATCCGTTATGAATCTGCGTCTGAGCGAATGTGCTGTGATATCATTACCATTCTTCTTCGCCATACGGATCACGCGCTGTGTGACGGCGTGTGCTGTCAGAGGCATACCATTCCTTCCTAAGATGAGGGAACCGCAATCCTCCTTGTCGATGAGCAGACGGCTACGATACTCCATGTACTGCTCTATCGTCTCGATGACACGATCGGATATTGGTATCGAACGGAATTTTCCATTCCTGTGTCCCTTTCCACGGACCCTTATCCAATTCTCGTTTATGTCCTCGACCATCATGTGAGCGATCTCGGTCGCTCTCATGCCCTCATCCATCGCCAAGACCAATATGATCCTGTTTGTCGGATCATCCTCGATCTTGAACATCCTCAGAGCTTCGTTATAGTTAGCCCATTTCCTCCTGGGGCGGTCGGAGGAAGGCCACAGGAGATCCATCCTTCTGACGACATCGTTGTCCGCCATCACCATCATCCATCTCGAAAATACCTGCAGGTAGCTCTTCTTGCTTAGATCCGCTACCGGATATCCATTGACGATTGCCATTATCTCCCTCTCGGCCACCAATCTCGGAGAGCAATGAAGATGTTTGTTCGCTAGAAAATTGATCAGAGAGCGTATGACCTGATAATAGGACGTTATGGTGGTCTCCTTCCTCCCACGGTTCAACAATCTGTCCACGTAGCGATCCAGATTATAGAAGGCATCTTCCCTTTCCCTTTCCATTTTCATAACAGGATCCATCCCCTCGTTCATCGAATAAGACATATGTTCCATTAAATCACCAAAACGTCACCAGGCAAAGACTGTACTCGATAATCGTTTCGCATAATCTAGAATGGATGCGACAAAAGGGCTCAAGATGTTATACTAGGGCACACACAAGGCTACGCCTGTTGAGAGATGATGATGTGGATAAAGAGTGATGATGCGTACCACGAAGTCATATGACTTCGTGGCAACACATGATCACTGACGGAATTCCTTCACTATCGTAGGAACGATGTATTTGTTATTGAGGTCGAATGCCGCCTCTGGTTGACCGATCCTTATGGGTCCGACCCAAAGCCTGTCCTTGGAGTATTTGAGAAGGTCATCGCCTTCCATACCTCCATCATATGCTTCCAGGATCATATCCTTGTAGCTCATGTGACCTGCATAAGCGGACTCGAGATACTTGGCGCATACATCACTGCCACTGACGACACCGTAATGCGGCATGACTATGGATTCCGGAGCGAGTGCCCTTACGCGCTCTATCGATTCCACCGCCTTCTTGAATGAAACGAGACAAGCTGGTGTGACGTTATCGATATCCACGGCGACACCGATGGTCTCGTTAGAGACCAACAACTTCTCCTCGGCCGACCAGAATGCTATGGTATCCCATGTGTGTCCAGGGGTCTCCAATACCTCCAACTTCATGTCACCGAGATCTATGACATCCCCGTCCTTCACGATCATGTCCGTGCTGATCCCTGAGATGTTGTCCTTGAATATCGGGAAGTGATGCGTGTTCCTCGCAGCGGAGCGATTCAACTTCATCATCGTCTTTATGGCAGACGGTTTTTGGAACACTTTCGCAGCATGTTCTGCTGAAACGATCTTCGCATCAGGCCAATGCCTCCTACATTCCTGAGCACCCGATACGTGATCGTAATGTGAATGAGTGAGCAATATGTAATCCAAGGGTCTGCCGTCAAGTATCTTGGCGATGTTCTTCACAAGGCCCTTCGCACCGAATGCGAAACCAGAATCTATCAACGCAGTACTCTGTTCAGTGACGAGGAGGAATGCCTCCCCGCCAAGTACAGTTCCAACATTGTGGATCTCAAATGTCATCGAATCGGTACTTATTGAACGAATATTTTAGGGCATCGATTACCGGCAACGGCTGTCCCAATAAGAACGTCTCCAATGCGCCTCCGCCAGTACTCACATAGGAGAATCTGTCTGTTAGGTCGAACGTATCCGCTGCGCCTACGGTGTGACCTCCTCCGATGACCGATTGCCCTTTGGAGTCTATCATCGCCTCCATGAGCGCTTTGGTACCCACTCCGAAACCATCCTTCTCATACATCCCTGCCGGTCCCGACATGAATGATGTCCTGGATGACATGATGACCTTAGTGAACTTCTCTATGGTAGCATCACCGATATCGATCGCGGGCTCATCCACAGGAAGATCTCCTACGAGGACTGATAATCTCTCACCATCCCTCTCGATCGCAACATCCGATGGCAGAAGGATCCTCTGTCCGTATCTCCTCATCGTGTCCCTTGCGGCCTGAAGATTCTCATCCGTCAACTCCTCTTTGAGAACGTTGAGCGATCTCTCCCCCAGATTGGTTCCGCGTGCGTACAGGAACGCGTTCCCTGCGAGACCTACGAGCATTACCGTATCCGCCATACCTGTGCCGAGAACATGATCGATCATCTCGGATGCATCACCGAATTTGGCCCCTCCGAGTATGAATACTGAGGGCCTCCTCGGTTCATCGAATATGGCCTTCAGAGCACTGATCTCCTTTGCCATGAGTCTGCCTGAAGCCGATGGCACCTTGATCGGGAAACCGACCAACGAGCACTGCGACCTGTGCGCAGCACCGAACGCATCGCACACATAGTAGTCTATCACGGGCACGAGTGCTTTGACCAATTCTCCCTCGGCATGTCCGAACATATCCAATTTAGCGGTCTCGGAATCCAATTCCCTCACATTGCCGAGGAGGATGACTGAACCGGGTTGAAGGTCCCTTATCGCCTTCATAGCCTTATCGCCCATCACATCATCCACATACTCCACAGGGTAGTTGAGGTTCTTCGAGAGCCTCTCCGCATGTTGCTCCAAGGATGTGAAATCCCATTTGCCCTTCCTGCTCTGGTGGGCCAATATGACCACCTTAGCTCTCTTGCCCATCAGTTCACGCACTGTGGGGATGATGCGCCTTATCCTCGCATCGTTGATTATCTTCAGCGTCTCCCTGTCGAGAGGACAGTTTATGTCCACCCTCAACAGGACGGTCTTATCCTTGAAGTTGAAATCCTCTAGTGTGTGGAAATCCTTCATGAGATCACTTTCAGATGCCCATCGCCTTGTTCGTCTTCGCGATGGATTTTGCGGGATCCTCCTCGAGTTTGCACATCGACCTTATGCAATCGATGTTCTCGGGGATGACGTCGCTCTCCTGATTAACCGCCTGATAGTAGTACAGTGTGTTGCCAACGACCTTGATGCCGTCCTCCCATACGACTATCTCGAACATATCTCCGCGTGTCCTTCCGATCTCTCTTGCGAGATCCATGATCTGAGCAGTTGATTTCACGCCGTCCTTCGCCTTGACCAATTTGACACGAGGCGTCTCTTTGAGGAGTTTGATTATCTCCTCGGTCGTCGTCTCCTTCTCAAGCTCCAACACGACGGTGTGTATGTGCATGAGTGTGGTAGGGACCTTGACAGCCATCGTCTGTATGCTTATCCACGGCAATACGGACTGCACATCGGGCCCATGGTGCGTAGGGATCTTAACGACAGGTTCGATCGCATTGATCGGTCCTGCTTTGCTATCGTTCGGATCCGCACTCCTTCTGATGAGCGAGACGTATCCGTTCTTGATCTTGAAGTTCTTGTCGATCGGGTACAGTGTCCTGAGCAGACCCGTGGTGTTGCATGAGACGACACGCGAGAACTGTGCGCCCCATGATTCCTTGTAGTTGGCGGCGGCATTGAAAGAGATGCCTGTCAATGAATGATCCTCTCCGCCCTGCCAGATGGCCTTCACGCCGGCCCTGGCGTATGCCTCCTTGTATTCTCCAGATACTTTGCCTGGAGTGCAGTCCACTATGATGTCAGCCTTGCTGATGAGATCGTCAACGGTACCTGCGATGTCAAGACCTGCTGCCTTGAAATCATCGACCTTATCCGCAGGGACATAAAGCGGATAACCCATCTGGATCGCAAGCTGTGCCTCATACGTGGGCCTGGTCTTGGTTACTCCGATTATCTCCATATCGTCCTGCTGATTGACGGCTGTCGCAACTCTCTTCCCGATTGTTCCGTATCCGTTGATTCCGACCTTTACCTTCATGGTATCTGCTCCTAGACATCCTAAACACACGCTACGATATAATCGTACGCAAACGCCTGCGACACATACGTGCGACATACGCTCTTCACATGACGACGGACAGAGATTATAAACGAACGATATTCAATCGCACCATCAGGGATTCGGATGAGGATCTATAACGATGCAGATGCGGACCTAGGTCTGCTCAAAGGAAAGAAGATCGCCGTATTGGGATATGGCTCGCAAGGTAGAGCGCAGGCACTGTGCTTCCGTGACTCAGGATTGGATCTGACGATAGGTGTCAGGGAAGGTAAATCGTTCGACAAGGCGAAGGAAGATGGATTCTCCCCTGTGTCCATATCCGAAGCCACCGATGGTGCAGATATCGTCATGATGCTCATACCGGATGAGGCACAGGCGGACATATATGAGAAGGAGATCAAGGATCATCTGAAACCTGGATGCGCATTGGAGTTCGCACACGGTTTCGCGATCACATACGGCCTCATACACCCACCAAAGGATGTGGATGTCATCATGATGGCCCCCAAAGGCCCTGGACCGATGATCAGAAGGGTGTTCGAGAACGGATATGGGGTGCCTGCATTGATCTGCGTACACCACGACCACACAGGGAATGCGAAAGCACTCGCATTGGCATTGGCCAAAGCGATGAATTGTACCAAACCAGGTGTGTTCGAAGCAAGATTCGAACAGGAGACCATGACCGACCTCTTCGGAGAACAAGCCGTGTTGTGCGGAGGCTACACAGCGATGATCAAGATGGCCTACGACACCCTCGTCAGCAGAGGATTCCCTCCGGAGATGGCGTATTTCGAGGTATTGCATGAAACGAAACTTGTGACCGATCTCGTCGTGGAGAGAGGGATCAACGGCATGTGGAATTCCGTATCGAACACAGCAGAGTTCGGAGGACTCACCAGAAGGAACCGCGTCATCACCGAGAAGACAAGGGATGGAATGGAATCCATCCTCGATGACATCCAATCAGGTAAATTCGCTGAGGAGTGGGTGGAGGATTACAGGAACGGACTCAAGAGAATGAGGGGCCTCCAACAGAAGGATGCAGACGAGGATATAGAGAAGGTCGGCAGATGGGTCAGGCAGACGTTCTTCGGCGGGAAGGAGTGAGGATGAAACAGATAGTCATCAGGACCAGGAACGATTCGTTCACAGGCACATTGGATGATTCCGCTCTATCGGATGCGATATGGCTGTCATTACCGTTCCACGCCACCACCAACATGCTCGGCAGCGAGATCTATTTCGAATTCCCTCTGACGGATATAGGCATATCAGGAGAGGAAGTGACCGTTCTGGATGCAGGAGATATCGCATATTGGCCCAGAGCACATGCGTTATGTCTGTTCTTCGGTCCCACCCCGTTGAGCGGGGATGATGGGAGACCCGTGTCGAAATATCCTGTCATAAAGATAGGGAGGATCGATGGCGACTGCTCCTCGATGGAGGATGCAGGCGACAGACAACGCATCACGATAGAACAGAGAAATTAGACTACAGTGAACGAATGGTCGTATGACGTGAGTCTGCGGCATCCGTCCTTAGTCACCAGGATCGTATCCTCTATCCTTATACCGCCGACACCGGGGATGTATATCCCTGGTTCGGCAGAGATCACATTGCCTTCTTCAAGCACATGCTCTGATCTTGGGGATACATGGATGTTCTGGTGGACATCCATCCCTATGCCATGGCCGAATGAGTGTATGAAGAGGCCTTTGAATTCAGTGGAATCTATCAATTCCCTTGCTGCGGCATCGACTTCGGATGCCTTCGCTCCAGGACGTATTCTCTCTATACCAGCTTCCTGTGCGTTGAGAACGATCTCATATGCGCGCTTCAGCTTCTCCACCGGTTCGCCCAAGAATATCGTCCTTGTGAGATCGGAACAATATCTTCCGAATCTTGAACCGAAATCGAAGAGTGCGGCATCCCCTCTCTTCAAACGATAATCGCACGGAGTGTGGTGAGGTTCAGCAGAATACGGTCCGAATGCAGCGATGGTATCGAATGCGTTGCCCGTACCCCCCAATCTTCTCATCATCACATCCATCTCCGAAGCGACCTCGGCTTCGGATACTCCTTCAAATATCATCTCCGGAAGTTTGGATGCAACCTTGGATGAGATATCGCACGCTTTGGAGATCGTATCTATCTCAGACCTCTCCTTGACATTCACTGTGGCGTTGATGGCTGGAAGGGAATCTACAACCTCTATTCCATCATTCATCCTTTTGAAATAATTGACCATGGAATACAGAGCGGCATCGGAATTGATCCCTACCTTCTTGCAACCTTTCAGTATATCCTTGACGTAATCATTGCGTTCCTCGGCTGTCGCATAGACGTGCACATCACCCTTTCCGCCTTTTGCGATCTCTGCCTCCAACTGACTGACCACGACATCCAATCTGCCGTCCCTGCTGACGAATGCCATCGCACCCTCGAAACAACCGGAACACTGTTCAGTGATGTACCAGAATGTGGAGTCCAGGAATGGTTCCCCTCCATTCATTATGGCTATCACGTCCACATCATCGTCAGAATTGGCGATGAGCCTCTCGACCCTGCTCATGATATCAGAACGTCTGATCAGATTCCTGCCCACTCGTTCCTTACGATCCTTTTCAGTGCCGCTATCGCGGATAATGATGAGAGATTGGATGTACTCGGTGAATCAGGCGCATAGACATTGGATGTCTTGCTCACAGCCTTTCCGAACCTTCCCTCTACCGTCAGGACGTATGTGTTGGTGTCGGCAGCAGGATCGAATACGATACTGACCTCTGTCTTATCGAAACCCACTCCAAGAATGGCGACGGTGGCTGCGATGTTGACGTTGCGAGGGAAGAGCTTCACTGCATCCCTTGCGGTCCCACGGAACATCTCTGTCGGCTTGTCGATCTTATTGACATCCACGCCATTGCTCTCGAGATACTCGACATGCGCGAGCGAACCCTTTCCTGCTGTGAATTCCAAGCTGACCTGTGCGAGCTCATCGTTGGATGCCGCCCTCAGTCCATCCGTACCGAACAATGCTCCTGATGGTATGAATATGCGTGCGTCGCAACTCTTCGCCTTCTCGAAGATCATCTCTCTGAAATCATCTCCCACGAGTGCACCGACCGATGTGACCATTATGTCCACACCGCGTGACGCTGTCTTCAGGAGTATCTCTCTCGCTGCGTCCTGTCTAGCCGCCTCTATCACAAGATCGCAGTGGTATAATTCATCCTCAACGGATTCCACGACGATCGCCTTGTTCAATTGCGAAGCTAAACGCTCTGCCTTCTCCTTCACTATGTCGATGAGGTAGATCCTCTTGACCTCATCCATCTTATCGGCTGCTCTGGCCAATTTACAGCCTATTGTCCCGCAACCTACGATTGTGATGCGCATAGCCCGTCTATTCCATTGCATTGTTTATATGATTTTCTTTAAACAACACGATCCCGTATGATCAGAGATGCACCTACATGGTGGATGACTCCTCGATCGTCCCGCATATGTAGTACAACGGCATGATATCGGTGATGAGATTCTCCATCTGCCCCCAGATATGGGGATCATCACGATATTCGGCCCTCGCCACATAGATACCTGATGCCGTTGGAATGTCATCCAACTCGCCGAAATCCGCCTTGATACCGATCATCTCGATCCCGTTGTATTCGAACTCGCCGAGGAATCTATCGAAATCCTGGATCTTGGTGATCATGTGCCTGTACACGGAACCGGTCTCGTTCTCGACGATCTCGATCCATTCCCCAGAGATATCATATGTGCATTCCACGACCGCTGAATTGAAGACATTGGTCAATGCGTCAATCACATTCTCGGCCATCGTGTGTTTCGGTATCCCCATCGGGCCGCAGAAACAGAAGCTATGCTCTATATCTATGAGCCCATCGCTCAGATTGATCGTATAGCTATACATGATACATCACTCGCATGATGAATAGATAAAGATGCCCTAAGAATCGCGATCTCGCGACAAGATTCCAGAATCATCTATGCGGACAACATGATAAAGGACCAGGACATACCCTCTGACCGATCGGTATGTCTGAAAGATATCAGAGACTCGAACACACTGCGGATGTCATGGTCAAATGCAACGGTTCCACCCTCGAGGAATGCTTCGAGAATGCTGCCTATGCCATGTTCGATCAGATAGTGGATGTGAAGAGGATCGATGATGTCGTTGAACGTACCATAGAGATTAGGGAGAGCGATGATTGCGACAGACTCTACGCATTCCTCTCTGAACTGTTGTTCATCATGGATTGCGAGAACATCGTATTCGACTCGTTCCATGTCGAATTCAAGGGAGATTCCGTATCATGCATCGCTCGCGGAGAACCGTTGGATCTCAAGAAGCATCACGCCAGATCGGAGATCAAAGCTGTGACATACCATATGATGGAAGTCAACAGAGAGGAACCATCGGTCACGGTCATCTTCGATGTATGAGAATACCTAATAAATGGTGATGCATACGTCCTTCTATGCTTAAACTCGGTTGGTTCTCAACAGGAAGAGGTCCCGGTTCACGCAATCTTCTGCGTGAGGTCATGGAAAGGAAGGATGATGGTACGCTCGATGTTGAATTCTCATTCGTATTCTGTAATTGGGACAACACCGAGGAACCCAATCCGAAGAAGGATCAAAGACAGATGTTCTTCGACATGGTCGAAGGATATGGGATCCCGCTGATCACATTATCATGGAAGACGTTCAGACCCGACCTGTGGGATTCCGATCCATCGGAATGGAGGAGACTCTACGGTATCGAGATAAGGAAGAGGATACAGGACCTCGGATTCGACCTAGGAATCCTTGCCGGATATATGCTGTGGATAGATGATGAGACCTGTGAGCAATATGATTTCATGAATCTGCATCCCGCACTCCCTACCGGTCCGAAAGGAACATGGCAAGAGGTGATCTGGCAGCTGATAAGGGAGGGTGCCGATGAACAGGGTGCTATGATGCATATAGTCACTC
The DNA here is from genome assembly GCF_964305265.1 of Candidatus Methanarcanum hacksteinii. NCBI lineage: Archaea > Methanobacteriati > Thermoplasmatota > Thermoplasmata > Methanomassiliicoccales > Candidatus Methanarcanum > Candidatus Methanarcanum hacksteinii. The sequence continues at coordinate 114,085 of NZ_CAYATA010000002.1, forward strand.
CGGAATGGGACAGGGGCACCGCGCTCACATACTGCAGATTCCCTATACGCGGAAAGGGTTATGACGAACTCTGGGCCGATCTCGATGAGAGACTCAAGGATAGATCATTGGATGATATCATCGACGACATCGGTATCGAACTCCCTCTCTTCAAGAAGATCAGAGAGGATGGAGCGAAACGCGAATTACCATTGATAGTGGAGACCATCAGACAATTCGCTGACGGGAATGTCCACATCAAGGAGAAGAATCTCTACAAAGGCGATACCCGTCTCGAAGGGCCGTTCGACCTAAGTGAACAGGTCGACAAGAACATAGAGGGATGAGTCAGATGGAATACAACCCGTCAGAGGAGATCGGACTCAGGAATGAAACACAACTGTTCATGAGCTGTAGCGGCGTACTGACATCCAACGATTCCGTCAGGGACCTATGCAAATACGTCATACGCAACGGGGACCAATTCCATGACGTCGTCTCCAGATACTTCGATATCACGACCAATGCACTCGGAAGGGATGATGAGAAGTACGGTACCGCCGTGAAGATGATGATTCCGTTCCTGAAAGCGTTCGGTCTAACCGATTTCGCTGCCTATTCAGAGGCGAAGAAGAATCTCACATTGATACCATATGCGGACAGTTGTCTGATGTATCTCAATTCGCTGATGCCTACGTTCATCAACACAGGCATACTCGAACACCAGGCCATGGCCCTGTGCGATATCACGGGTTTCCCTTCATCCAATATCAGTTGTACGAAGGTGGAGTTCGACTCCGAGGATTCCGACAGACAGGAATGCAGAGCATTGAGGGATTTCGCCAATTCGATATCCACTCTTCGCGTACCGAAGACGAAGTACACCTTCGAAGAAGGAGAGATACTATCGGATGAGGATGCGACGATAGTCAACAGGTTGGATGAGATATTCCTCGATGAGATCCCGAAGATGAAGATCTATGAGGATTTTAGAGATGTACTGTCCATCGGCACACGCGAGAAATCGTATTCTGCGTTAGAGATCAGACGCAACACATCCATCGAGTTCGACTCCACAGCATACATCGGAAGTTCGATGACCGATCATATCGCGATGGATCTCGTTCACGACAGTTCTGGATTAGCCATATCATTCAACGGATGCGAATATGCCGTACGCAACTGTAATGTCGCCGTCATGTGCAATGATGCCATCGTGAACACCGTACTTGTCACGGAATTCTATGATAAAGGGATAGAATCCGTGTTCGAGATGATCGATAATTGGGATAGGAAGGGGCTCGAGGAACGCCCATGCGCCGATAGGAATCTCATGAACGAGATGTTGCGCAGATTCCCCAAGAAACTCCCGAACGTCAAAAGGGTGGATCGCCATAACGTCGATGATATCGTGGCAGAGAGCGAGGCATACCGGAAGAAGGTAGAGGAATGCAACAGAAGGTACTGATCGTAGGCAGCGGACCTGCTGGCCTATCTGCAGCATTCTTCCTGTCAGGCCATGGTTTTGACGTGACCGTGGCGGAACGTCTCGGCAATGATCAATATGATAGATATCACAGGATATGCGGAGGAGGGATCAGCAGATCCACGTTCAAGACCCTATCTCCAATGGAACCGAAAGGGATCCTGAATGAATTCGAACACACCAAGCTCATATGGCCTGATGGCACCGAGATCAGGATGAGGACACCAGGATACATCCTCGACCGCCCGACATTCCTATCGCACCTAAGATCCGATTGTGGAGATGATGTGAGATTCATACATGAGAGCGTAGACTCCATATGTATGATCGATGGAGGATTCTCGGTACATTCTCTCGATGGTGACGTCGGGATGTTCGATTGGGTGATCGGAGCAGATGGAGCTTCATCCATCGTCAGGAAGGATATCTTCGGAAGTGAACCCGTATCATCATGCTCAGCCACAGAGTTCACTGTGGACAGACAACCCGATGATGAATTGATCATAAGACTCTCCGATAACGGGAGCGGATCATACTCATGGGAATTCCCGCATGGCGATATGACCGGCACCGGCGGAATGAAAGGAGAGCATTCAGAGGACGAATACATATTCAGAGGATCCAGGAAGATCCCTGTCGGCGGTGTCGGAAGGATAGTCAAAGGACATGCCTTTCTGATAGGGGATGCCGCTGCCATGGCCAATCCAGTATGTTACGGAGGACTCAAAGCGGCATTGATAGCCGGTAGGAAGGCTGCTGAATCGATCATCAGGGATGATCCTGAGAGACTCCAGAGATGGTGGGACAGAACCATACTGTCCGACAGGAGATTCATGGACTTCAACCGCAGACTCAAGGAATGGACACCAGAGGACATGCATGATGCTGTGAGACCGTTCAAAAGCGGTCATGTGATCCTGCCTGGAATCCTTGCCTGTATCACGCGGCCACGTAACATCCATATGTATTTCGGGTGCCTGTTCGCGTTCAGATACGGATGGTGATCACGTTGCATCACCATTCCTCGCGACATAATCGTCGACATCATCCATAGTCATTGATCTATCGGACAATCCTGGGAACGTCGTCGTCCAAAGACCTCTATCCATATCGAAGGTCCAACACCAATTATCCCAATCCGCCATGGTCGCATTGGATTCATCATAATTGTAGAGATAGTAACTCCTAGGTTGCACCTTGCCACCCATGACCCTCACGATGAAATTGCACATGATATTCATCATACCATTGTTCTCATCGCGCAATGCATCGCTCATATCCTTCAATGCACTGATACCGCACCAATGTCCGTAGAACAGGGGCGATGTACGATCACCATCAGTGAGTCTTATACAGATACGGTCACCCATCTATGACGCCGTCCTTCGACACGATCCAAATCATACCAACACACATGATCCCATCTCTGAGTGAAACATCACATCCTGAACACGTGTCCAAGATCCGATGTACGGGACAGAGTACTGGAAGATATCAACGGATCACATTGCAATTAACACGACAATGTAGAGATGCGTTCGACATATGTTGTATGGAACAGAACAGAAGAGAAGATAGTGCTCATGTCGGGATTCGAACCCGAGTGTCGGCCTCGAAAGGGCCGAATGATTGGCCGCTACACTACATGAGCATCGAGTATGAGCGCATACTACAAATCATTTAAAAAGTTTCTCATAAGGCGCTGGTGGAAAAGATTACAACTTCAAAGAAAGATGACTCTGAAGTCACAACCAGTGTGTCTGCGATCTTTGGAATTGAGTATTTGATATCATTCGCAAATAGGGCATATGGACTTTTTGCACGTTCTTTACGACTATTCACAATGAAATATGACCTTCTAGCATCATACGACTGAGTGAAACTCGATCACGATCGAACTCCCATCATAAACCCTGAGATCGGTACAACCTACCCTATGTTTATATACAGGGTGCATTTAATCAACCTTATTATTAAGGAGTTATCGAAATGAGCGCCGATGAGCCAATGGAGAGTCCTGATGAGGATGTAACGCGTGTACGTCTTCCTAACATCAAGGAAGGAGAGATGTTCGGTATAGCTGATCAGCTGCTCGGAGCATCCAAAATAAGGGTCATGTGCGAGGACGGAACGTCCAGAGTAGGAAGGATCCCTGGTAAGATCAAGAAGAGGATGTGGATCAGAGAAGGAGATCTCCTCATCATATCGATATGGGATTTCCAACCTGACAAATGTGATGTCAGATTCCGTTACACAAAAACACAAGCCGTTAACCTCAGTAAGAGGGGCAAAGTTCCGAAGAATCTTGACATATTCTGATAACGGTGTGATCATTTGCCGTCATATGATGAGATATATGCTCATTTAGAACGTCACGTTGACGATCTTAAGACCAATAAGACCGGTGACGAAAGACAGACGGATGCAGAAGTATTCGACAAACAGACACTGTTGGTCATCTATGACTTCATGACAGCGGGTTACGTCGATTCCGTGCACTACACCATATCCACCGGAAAAGAAGGCAATGTGTTCTATGTCACCGATGAGGATGACCAGCCGTTCGCACTGAAGATCTTCAGGACATCCACTTCGACCTTCAAACGTGTATCGAAATACATAGAGGGCGACCCAAGATTCAAAGGGCTCTGTGGCAACAGGAGGAAACTCATCTACGCATGGACCAACAAGGAGTTCAAGAATCTCCAAAGGTACCATGTCAACGGGATCCGCGTACCCGAGCCGATCGAATTCGAGAAGAACTGTCTTCTGATGGAATACATCGGAGATAAGAACGGTCCTGCACCGCAACTTAAGGATGCGGAACTGAAGAGACCGAACATGACGTACAAGGAATGCATATCATTCATCGTTGACGGATACAAGAAGGCACATCTGATCCACGGAGACCTCAGCGAATACAACATCCTGATGTGGAAGGACAAACCCGTCCTGATAGATTGCGGACAAGCCCTCACATCGGATCATTTCAACGCTAAGGACTTCCTCATGAGGGATATCAACAACATCAACAGATTCTTCAAGAACAAGGGCGCAGATATCATAGATCCCGAAGAGATACTCGAAAAGACAATGAATGGAAGTGAGAAACAATGAGATCCATAAGAATACCGCAAGATAGGGTAGGAACCATCATCGGTACCAAAGGCGAGACGAAGAAGATGATTCAGAACATCTCCGGCATCAACATCGATGTCGATACTGAGGGGGAAGTCATAATACACGATGAGGTGGAGACCGCAGACCCGTTGATGGCCCTGAAGATCATAGATGTGATCAAAGCCATAGGAAGAGGCTTCGCCCCAGACAGAGCGATGAGACTCTTCGATGATGATGAATATCTTGAAGTCGTGGATCTCAAAGAATTCGTTGGAGGAAGGAACAACCAGATCTCCAGGATCAGAGGGAGATTGATCGGTACTGGGGGTAAGACCAGACAGATAATAGAGGATCTCACGGGCTGCTACGTCACCATATACGGCAACACCGTAGCGCTCATAGGGAACTCCATAAGCCTCCCAGTAGCGAAACATGCTGTCGAGCTCATATTGAATGGCAGCGAACATGCCACCGTATACCATTACCTTGAAAGTCAGAGGCCCAGGCTCAGGATCGCAGAGATGGGATTCGATCTGTGAGGTGAGGTCATGGAAGAGTGGATCACAGAGGAACTTCTAGAGAAAGCTGCACAGGTCGCCGAGAAAGGCATATGCGACAGATGTCTCGGAAGGATGTTCGGCAAGATCAGCACCGGTATGACGAACGATGTCAGAGGTGCGAAGATACGTGATGCTTTGAGAGAGAACGGTCGTGAAGGCAATGTGCAATCCCCATGCCCGTTATGTGACGATGTCTTCGATCTGATGGGCCGTTTCGCAGATGCTGTCGCGGAGAGTATCAATTCCGTGGAATCGGACAACTTCCTCGTCGGCAGCAGAGTGGATCCGTCATCGCTCAAGAAGGAGAAGGAGATCATAGAGGAATTTGAACTCAAGGACTGCGAGAGCATAAAGACTGAACTCAACAGAGAGATCGGAAAACTGGCACTACCCATGATACATCGTCCTGTCGAGTTCAAGGCACCGCAGGTCGTCGCATGCATCGATACACGTTTCGCAGAGGTATCATTGGATATCTCGCCTGTATTCATATACGGACGTTACAACAAACTCAGCAGGGAGATACCGCAGACGGTTTGGCCGTGCAGGGTATGCCATGGTAAAGGATGTCCAAGATGCAACGGTACAGGGAAGATGTACCAGACATCTGTCCAAGAGGAGATCGGCAACATAGCATTGGAGATGAGCGGCGGGAAGGAGCACTTCTTCCACGGCATGGGCAGGGAGGATATAGACGCACTCTGTCTCGGCGAGGGAAGGCCGTTCGTGCTGGAATTGAGTGAACCGCGCATACGCGACATAGACCTCGATGAGCTCGAAGCAAGGGCCAACAGGTCAGAATTGGCCCAGTACCACTATCTCCGCTTCGTACCGAGGGAAGAGGTGCAGAGAGTTAAGATGGCCACTCCCACCAAGACATATAGGGTAAAAGTAAAAGCCGAGAGCAAAGTTAATAAAGAAGCAGTAATTAACTCGGCCTCATCGTTCAAGAATATATGCTTGGACCAAAGGACCCCGCAACGTGTCGAGCACAGACGTGCAGACCTTGTGAGGAACAGAACGATCCTTTGGGTAAAGGCAGACAATATCGGCGACGATACCTTCGAACTCACGCTCGAAACGGAATCCGGGACATATGTCAAGGAGTTCGTGTCCGGTGACGAAGGAAGGACGCAGCCGAACTTCTCGGACGCATTGGGCATCCAATGCAAGGTCGAGGAATTGGACGTAATAGCGATTAACGATCAATGAGGGATTCAAATGCAAGCATCCAGAGGATTAAGGACAAAGACCCGTATGCTTCTCCAGAAGAAGCCGAGGGCACGCGGACTCTCACCAATCACGAAAGGATTCCAGACATTCGAGACTGGAGAGAAAGTCAACATCATAATCGACCCTAGTGTACACAAGGGAATGCCGTTCTCCAGGTTCCACGGACTCACAGGAGTCGTCGTCGGACAGAGGGGCTCAGCATACGAAGTAAGTGTTAAATCAGGAAACAAGACCAAGATGGTCGTTGCACGTCCTGAACACCTTGTAAAGAACTGAGGCGATGAGATGTCTGAGCAATATGTAACCTTAGCAGAAGTCAGAGACCTTCTTACGGAAGAATTGGACAAGAGAGGGGATCTTAGCACGATTCAGAAAGCTGCAATGACACACGCTCAGACCATCGCGAAGATCACGAAGGAGCAGGCTGACGAGATCGTCAAGAGGGTCAGCGAGCTTGAATTCGTGAACGAAGTGACCTCATATAAGATCGCAGATATCCTTCCTAAGTATCCTGAGGATGTGCGCGCCATATTCTCCAAAGAAAGGATAAACCTTGAGTCCGATGACATCCAGAAGATACTGGACATCGTAGCAGAATACCTGTGAATACCCGAGGGATACCATGGAAGAATACGCATACATACTTGATTATTTAGCACCAGGACTTAACCCTTCGAAAAGGGATGGTCTGTGTTACGCGATGGGCGAGGAGGAATTCAAACTCTTCGAACTTGTACCGAAAGCAGGTGTGACCATATCTATCGACGAGAGGGTCTACATTGGCAAGGACCCCAAGCTCAGGAACCACATCGATCACGTCAAGAGACGCGTAGGATATGAGGATCTCACTGCAACAGCAGTATCGGAGATAGAGTACGTTGTCAAGGACATCGTTCTCGCGAATCCTGATAAATACATCAAATTCTACAACGATGCAGGACCTATCTCCATAAAGAAACACCTTCTCGAAGAACTTCCCGGACTTGGAAAGAAGACCGTGACCGAGATTCTCACTGCACGTAAGGCAGGTCCATTCAAGGACTTCGAGGACCTGAAGGCAAGGGTCCCTGTTCTCAAAGATCCCGCAAAACTCATCGTTGACAGGATCGTACTTGAGATATCGGACCGCGACAGAAGGCACTACCTCTTCATCCAAAGATGAACAGAGAAGAGACGACCCAACTCATATCTCAGACGGGCATCGTCCCGAAGAAGAGTAAAGGTCAGAATTTCTTGACGGATGAGCGTGTCGCACAGAGACATGTGGATTTTGCCGATATCTCCAAAGATGACAGAGTACTTGAGGTCGGCCCAGGCCTAGGCATATTGACGAAGATATTGGTAGAGAAGGCTGATGATGTCACATGCATAGAATTGGATGACATATTGGCAGATTATATCGAAGACACCTACTCCGATAGAGTGAAACTCATCAGAGGGGATGCGATGAAGGTGGATTTCCCGCCTTTCGACCGCTTCGTCAGCAATCTCCCATACAGCATCTCCACACCAGTCATATTCAAACTCCTTGATCACGACTTCAAGAAAGCGGTCGTCATGGTACAGAAGGAATTCGCAGAACGCATGGTAGCGGATGTCGGTACCGATGATTACTCAAGACTGACCGTGAACCTCTACTACAGGGCGGATTGCCGCATACTCGAAACGGTACCCGCATCAAGATTCAAACCCAAACCCAAGGTCGATTCTGCCTTGGTCGAGATAACTCCGAGGGAATCCCCGTTCAAAGTGAAGGATGAAAGAACATTCTTCAAAGTGACCGAAGTAGCATTCAACCATAGAAGGAAGAAGATCGGCACCTCACTCAAATCCGCAAAGATGATACCGAACGATGCGGACATCCCATACCTTGACGAGAGGATCGAGAGACTCACTCCAGAACAGATCGGCGAACTATCTGACCGTGTGTTCGAATACATGCACCCCTGACATCTTTTCAGATTGGAGATAAACTATAATCTCAGGGGAGCATATACCCAATGATTTCATGCAGATAGGTATTGTCGGGAAACCGAATGTAGGCAAGTCAACATTCTTCGGCGCGGCTACGATGGCGCCGGTTGAGATAGCGAATTATCCATTCACGACCATAGCGGCCAACAAAGGCGTAGGATACGTCAGATCGAAATGTCCCTGTAAGGAACTCGGTGTCAAATGTACGCCACACAACTCAGGATGCGTCGACGGCACAAGGATGATCCCCGTGGAATTGTTGGATGTCGCAGGACTCGTACCTGATGCATGGCAGGGGAAGGGACTCGGCAATCAGTTCTTAGATGACCTCAGACAAGCGGATGCTCTCATCAATGTCATCGATGTCAGCGGTTCCACGAACATAGAGGGAGTCCCTGGAAAACCTGGAGATCACGACCCGCGCGAGGATGTCGAATTCCTCAAGAATGAGATCGATATGTGGATCAGGGAGATCCTCAAGGATGGATTCAACAAGATGGCACGCACAGCGAAGATGACTGGTGCGAAACCCGAGGCGTTGATCTATGAGAGATTGGCAGGTCTGAAGATAACGGAATCCCAGGTCAAGAGGGCATTGATGGACATCAACCCCCCGAACGACCCTACCAAATGGGATGACGAGATAATGCTCCAGATAGCGAAGAAGGTCAGGGAGTACGGAAAACCCATGATCGTCGCCATGAATAAGGCAGACATAGCGCCCGAAGGCAACATAGAGCTCATCCAGAAGATCAATGACATGAATGTCGTGACCATGGCCGAGACGGAACTTGCCCTCAAGAAGGCTGCTGAGAAGGGCGTGGTGGAATACGTACCTGGAGACAGTACGTTCACTATCAACACGCACATCTCATTGAACGAACCTCAGAAGAAGGCTCTCGAATACATGAAGGAGAACATCGAGAAGTATGGGGGAACGGGCGTGCAGACCTGTCTCGAGAAAGCGGCATTCGACATGCTGGACCTCATCACCGTCTACCCTGTAGAGGATGAGAACAAGTATACGGATCATTTCGGACGTGTCCTCCCTGATGCATATCTCCTTCCAAGAGGCTCCACTGCAAGGGACCTCGCATACAAGGTGCATACAGACCTCGGAGAGAAGTTCATACGTGCTGTGAATGCCAAGACCAAACGTACCGTCGGAGCTGATTATGAATTGCTTGACGGCGATGTTATAAGGATAGTTGCCAACAAATGAGGTGTGACATGGGCGAATGGGATGTCAGGATACTGAGCGCATCATACTGCAGGAACGAGGACGACGTAACGATAGAGCTCTTCGGTAAGACGAGAGAACAGAAGTCCATAACCATCCTGTATCCTGGATTCCACACCTATTTCTTCGCCATAAATCCAAGTGATGACCTTTCAGAGAACCTCCTGAAGGATGAGAATGTCATCTCCGCCGAGAATGATAAGTTACTCTACAGAGGCGAACAGACGGATGTCCTGAAGGTCACCATAAGGTACCCATGGCTGATGTCCGAATTCAGGAACAGGCTCAGAGGAAGATTCCACCTCCTTGCAGCGGACATAAGCTATCCTGACAGATTCATCTACGACATGGACATGCATTCCTGCATACGTGTGAAAGGGGAGATAATAAAGAAGGATTATGCCACGGATCTTATCGTGAAGATGGATTCCTTCGAGAACATAGACTCTTTCGATCCTGGATTGAAGATCCTCTCCTTCGACATAGAGAACAGTGTCCTGCACGATTTCCTACTCACGATATGCTCGTGCGTGTATGAGAACGGTGAGATCCGCAACTGCGATTCAGCGACAGGTACAGAGACCGAGATCATAGAGAGGTTCAGTGAGATCATCCTGAAAGAGGACCCTGATGTCATAACGGGATACAACATCGACAACTACGATATCAGCAAGATAATGGAACGTGCCAAGATCGTCAAGGCTGAATCCAAGATAAGATGGGGAAGGGACTACGGTCAGCCCAAGAGATTCTCAGAGAAGTTCTGGAAGGTCAAAGGCAGACTCATTGTCGATGCATGGTGGGCCGTCAGAAGGGAACTCAGACCGAAACAGGAGACGCTTAATGCAGTATCGATGCAACTCTTCGGGGAATCCAAACTCGATGTGAATCCCATGCACATGGATGAGGAATGGGTGAAGAACAGCAAGAAAGTGATCGAGTACTGTTTCAAGGATGCAGAATTGGCACTCAAGATCCTTCTATATGTAGGGACCATCAGGAAAGGATTGGACCTTGCTGCAGTATCATTGTTACCTGTAGAGGATGTTCTCACATCAGGCACATCCACCTTGGCCGATTCTCTTCTGATAAGGAGAGCCGATCGCAATAAGATCGGCGTCCCGATGACAGGCAAGATGACAAGGACGGATCAGATAGAGGGAGGATATGTGCATACGATGAATCCGGGCCTCTACCATTGGGTCTGCGTCCTGGACTTCAAATCCATGTATCCCTCATTGATCATCGCTAAGAACATATGCTTCACGACATTGTCATCCGATGGTGAGATCGTCAGCCCTGACGGCACCACACGTTATCTCTCCAAGGATAAACGCGTAGGGTTGTTGCCAACGATCCTCGAAGAACTGATGAAACAGAGGGATGACATCAAGAAGAGGATGAAATCCACATCCGACAAGGATGAATATCATTATCTCGACGGTCTTCAAGCCGCTGTCAAGGTACTCATGAACACATTCTACGGAGTGTTCGCATCATCATTCTACAGATTCACCGATAAGAACATAGGATCATCCATCACAGCATTCGCGAGACAGACCGTGAAAGGGATCATAAGCGAGGTGAAATCCGAAGGTGTGGATGTCATCTATTCTGATACCGATTCCGTGTTCATGCAATCCCCGGAACATAATCTCGACGGGGCAGTAGCATTCGGAAACAGGATGGCGGAAAGATTCTCGAAGGATGGAGGTACGCTTGAATTCGAAAAGATCCTAGAACCGTTGTTCACACATGGCAAGAAGAAGAGGTATGTGGGGAAGATCATCTATCCGAAGGTTGAAAAAGAGCTTCTTGTGAGAGGTTATGAGGTGAGACGTTCCGATTCATTCGATCTTCAATCGGAATTGTTGATGAAACTATTCGATTACATCCTCGAAGAGAACGATGAGATGGCTTTGACACTCACCAGGAACACCATACGCGATCTTCTCGCAGAAAACGTACCTGTGGAGAAACTCGTGATATCCAAAGGTTGCAAGGGGCTCGATGCATACGAGAATCCCGATAGGATGGCGAATGTACAGGCGGCCAAGAAACTCATCGCCATGGGATACGACTTCATACCCGGCATGAAGGTATCATGGATCGTCACCGATTCCAAGACCACACCCCAGAAGGTGGAACCATACGTCAGCGGAATGGAATTCACCGCCAAACCCGATTACAGATACTATGCGGAGAGGATCGCACAGACCGCATCCAGGATAACAGAGGTGTTCGGATGGAGCGAGAAGGACATAATGATGGGCTCGCAACAATCCACTCTCTTCGACCAATCCTTCGAAAGGAGTATCAAACCTCAGAAGAAAGCGCAACCTGAGAAGAAGGCACCTGCTCCGAAAGCCAAGAATACCAAACTATCGGACTTCTTCTGAACAGCATCAATTTATATACCATCATGCCTAACGACCATCTGCGCAAGTTTGATTGCGACGGAAATGTACCCTAACGGGCGAATCCGAACAGGTGATTGAAATGTCCGAAGAGACAACACAGGAAGTAAGGTCTGTGAAAGGTAAGAGCATGTACTCCTACATCGCAGACGCATGGAAGAATCCCTCAGAATCATACCTTAAGGAGCTCAACAAAGAGCGCCGTATCGCATGGAGAAGAGAGGAGAACTTCGTTCGTATCGACAAACCGACAAGACTCGACAAGGCCAGGAACGTCGGATACAAGGCCAAACAGGGTTACGTCCTCGTAAGGGGAAGGGTCAGAAAAGGATCTTTCGGAAAGAGGAAGATCAAAGCAGGAAGGAGAGCCAAGAGAAAGGGTATCCTTCAGATCACTGTCGGAAAGAGTATGCAGAGGATCGCTGAGGAGAGGGCTCAGAAGAGATTCCCCAACCTTGAGGTTCTCAACTCATACTGGGTCGGTGCAGACGGACAGTACGAGTGGTACGAGATCATTCTCGTTGACCCCGCACACCCCGTCATCCAGGCAGACCCCAAGATCAATTGGATCTGTTACAACACCCAGAAAGGACGTGTCTACCGCGGTAAGACCTCTGCTGGACAGAAGGGCCGTGGAATGCGCGTGAAAGGAAAGGGTGCTGAGAAGGTCAGGCCTTCGATCAGAGCCAACGGCAGAAGGGCGAAGTAAGCTTTCTAACAAACGACTTCCCTCCCGGATCCCGGGAGGGCGGGTTATCCCGCTTTTTATCACTCATCGATGATGTCACAAGATACTATGATCGAAGGATATCATCTCAAAAAATAAGAGAGGGAGGTGGAACCTCACCTCTTCTCTGTTTTGCGTTTCCTTATGGAATCCGTCATGTTGGAGACACCATGGTCATCCCAGCCAACATCCTTCTGACTGTATATGTCCACGCTCCCTCCTTGGAATTCGCCGTCCCCAGCAGCATCCTCCAACATCGATTCGATATCGAGATAGTGCTCCTGCAATGACTTCAACGATTCCTCGTCAGCGTCCCAAAGGCCTCTCGAATGCGCCTCCAGAAGACGACGTGTCATCTCCTCGAATGCATATGGGTTGTTCTTCTCGAAGAACTCGCGCATCTCGTCATCGTTGACGAATACATTGACGACCTCATCGAACAGCCAATCATCGACCTCGTGTGTAGTAGCCTGCCAACCGAACAATCTGACGATGCGTTTGGACATGTCGTTCGCGCCTTTGTATCCATGCTGTTTCATCGCCTCTATCCATTCTGGGTTGAAGGTCTTCGTGCGCATCGAACGGCGGAATTCCTCTGCCAATGTACCTACGGTCATATCCCTCGGATCACGCGTATCGGCATAGTATGTCTTGACATCCTTGCCTGAGAGATATCTTGTCGCCACGGCCATTCCACCGATATTACTGAAATGACAGCTGCATGACAGGAGATCCGTCTCATCGGATGTCGTCCTATCGAATGTGACATCGGTCTTTGAGAGCACGGTGGCGAATTGCTCGTACATCGGTTTTCCGTTCCTTCCTCCTCCGTAACCATGTCCCTTGGTCTTGACATATACGTCCGCAAGATCCTTGTCATCCTTCCATGCACTTGCGAATACTGCGAGATTTACGCCTGATGTGTATGTGCCCGGAGGTGCACCGAACATACGTGCGACGGCATCCGTGGTCGACATACCTTCGGATATGGATTCCATCGTATGCTTCCTCACAAAGTTCATGTCATCGGGCTCGTCCAATGTTGCGACGGATGATATCGCACGATCCATCAGATCTATCGCATTGAGCATGTTGTCGCGAAGGATGCATGAGACGTTTATCGTCACATCGATACGCGGCCTTCCGAGTTCCTCCAACGACATTATCTCGAAATCCATCACCCTGCCATCCGACCTCCATACGGGCTTCACACCGATCAGGTAGAACAGTTCGGACATGAGCTCCCCGCCGGTGGCGATCAGTTCTCCCATCGTCCAGAAGAAACCAATGCTCTCCGGGATCGATCCCGTATCGTCGATGTATTTCTGTATGGTGCTGTCAGCCATCTTCACCCCGACATTCCATGCCGATCTTGTGGGGACCGAGTACGGATCCATGGAGTAGAAATTGCGTCCTGTAGGCATTATGTCGTATCTTCCGCGCGTGATGTATCCGGATGGTCCGGGTTCTATGAATCCTCCACCTATACCGTTCATCAATGAACCGACCTCATCCGAGGATGTTATGCGATCGGCCACATCCAGGATCATATCCCTGTATTTCTCCAGATCCGATCTCACAGATTCTGTGAATGTCAGACCTGCATCCTCTATCGATGTGGCAACATCCTTCCCTTCGATTATCGATCCGACGAATGTCCTTGTCACCTTGCCGATCTCATTGATCAGTGAACCGTAGGATTTACCTGACTTCGGATCCAATTCGCCTTGATCCTTGTACAGTATCGAGAGGTCGTACCCCATCATATCCGATATCACATCCCTGAGCGAATCATGTTCCTCGCCGTAACGGACGATTGAATTCACACCGTCCACGAGATCATTTCCAGACGGCATCCTTCCGAAGATGTGCATCCCCTTGTTCATCTGAGAGTTCTTCAATTTGGAGAGTTCCTCGTGGCATCTGCGGACACATTCCTTCAATGGCGTATCCTCGCCTATTCCAAGATCATCCATCTTGATCTCGGACACCTTCTTCAATATCAATTTCCTGAGTTCCTCAGAATGCGTAGGGTCGTTGGCTGCCGAACCATATTCATCCAGAAGATGATCCAACTCCTCATACCCTCCGTACAGGTTGACCCCGACCATGAGGTGTTGCATATGGTCTATGAGTGTCGCGTATGATCTGCGCTTGGCGACAAGACCTTCAGAGGGATTGTCTGAGTTGTAGATGTAAAGATGAGGCTTGTTGCTCATGCAGATGTCAGGGTAACAGCTCTCTGTGAGTCCGACTCCCTTTCCTGGAGTCCACTCCATACTACCGTGTGTCCCTGTATGGATGACGACGTCAGCTCCCCAGATATGCTCATAATAGTGGTATGTCGCGATGTATTGGTGCGTCGGAGGACATGCGGGGTCGTGCAATATCTTGCATGCCTGTCCATCGCATTTTGCTCCGAAACAACCTCTCTTAGGTTGTACCACTACCATCACATTACCGAAATTCACGCCTGTGATCTGTATCTTATCATCGAGGACCATTGCCTTCCCAGGCGGTTCTCCCCATGTGTTCACTATATCGTCGCGTGCCTTCTTGGTCAAGGTATCGAAATATCTCTGATATTCATCGACATCCATCTCATGGATGACGCCACCGCATTTCTTCATCTCTATTGTGGTGGTCCATCTGAATTCGGACAGCGCCTTGTTCTTCAATATCAGGTCGATCAGTTCCTTCCCATCCTCGGGAGGTTCCACTGTATATCCGTCGGCCTTCAATCTCTTCATTATGTCCGCTACGGACTCCAGCGTATCCAATCCCGCTGCATTGCCCACGTTGGCCTCGACACCATAGCATGGGAAATTGTTCAGGAATATCAGGATCTTCTTCTCTGAATTCGGTTTGTATCTCAGAGAGATATCGTTGGATATCCTCTCCGCTACGCGTCTGCACCTCTCAGGTATGACTGTCCTTCCCTTCAGATCGTCATTACGTACAAATCCGATATCGGAAGCTATGACATACGGGCCTATCAATCCCTCGAACTCGGGGAATGATACCTGCCATACGATATCGCTTGTAAGACCATTGGATGCCTCCCATTCCTCCACCGACATCCTGTTCATGATTATCGGGGCGTAGACAGGGATGTTCATCTCCGCCAATATGTTATCATCCGGATCGGGTTCATTGTCATACTTGCTGTTACGGATGAATGCAGTGGAGAATTTGACCATGGCATCCACCAACATCTCCCCGTCCAGATAGAAGAAATCCTTTATGCACTCGATATGGCTCCTTGTGCCAAGATCGCTGCGTTTGGAGAACATGCAGTAGATCAGAATCGGAGTGACACCTAGGCTGCGTAACTCCTTGGCCAATGCCCTCTCGACACAGAGTCCATCCGCCATATACGATGGGCGCGAAGCTATGATCCCTACGAATCTGCCGGAAGTGTCGATATGCTTAGCTTCGAGATACTCCTTCGTCGTAAGGTATGTGATCTCACTGTCATCGATATCCACCACAGCCTCATACGGTATGTCCAATGGCGGAAGCGGTTCGCCTTCCGAACCCAATATCCTCTTATCGATGAAATCGAACAGTCTGCGGAAATTCTCATCGCCGCTAGCCTGCATGTACATGAAGCACTGAACGGCATCGGCATGGTCGACGGTCGTCAACCCCCACATGGAGGGATCGTTCGCCAAGGAGATTATCTTGCATTCGCTCCTGTATTTGGCCATGGCCTCATCGACCCTGTCCATGAAGTCCGTGTTATGTCTGTACAATATCGTGGCATCCGCGGAACGCATCCTATCCACGATCATCTCCACATCCGATTGACTATCCAGGCCACCATCCGTAGCTATGTCCAATTCCACATTCAGATCGTCCTTTATACGATTCAGAATGGGGACGTGGCTGGCCCACAACATCACAAATATCTTCTTTCTACCCATATCCTCACATAATCCTTCTAAAAATGATTCATTCAAAAAGTTTCATCGCAGTCCTTATCGACTCGGAGAGATGCTCTGCATTCAATTCCTCCAATCTCATGTACTGCGCACCGATAGCATTCGAGAGCTCGGTCGCCTTACCGAATCTGACGTAACCCGTCTCCGTATCGATGATGATCATGCGTATCCCGCTGTCCCTGAGAGTCTCGGCCATATGATTGAACTCCTCTTTGGTCGGCTTCCTTCCCTCTGAGTTTGAATTCCCTCTCCCATCAGTCAATATCACCATGACTGGCTCATAACCCATGTCCGCCTCGCGGCTGAGTATCGAATATCCTTGCTTGAGCCCTTCGATCAATGGTGTGCGTCCGCCTGTAGGTACGTCCTGTAGGCATTTGTATGCCGTGAGGACGGAACGTGTCATCGGAAGCACGGTCTCTGCCCTATCTCCTCTGAACACGACGAGACCGACCTCGTCCCTGCGCCTGTATGCATCATCCAACATTGACAAAATAGCACCTTTGACCGACACCATGCGATCATGCGCTCCAACGGAACCGGAACCATCCACTACGAACAGCAATCTGGTTCCCTTCTTCCTTATGCGTACCTTCTCACGAAGGTCCTCCTTCCTCAGGGCTATCGCAAGGCCCTTATGTTCCCTGATGGTCTGATACGGTGCTGCGGCACGTATAGTTGCACATAATGCGATATCCTTCGTCATCCCCACAGGTATACGGTTACCGATCATACGCCCAGATGAATCTGTTGACCTGGAGAGATCCCTCTTACCCGATCTCCTGTTCTTATTGAAACGGTCCTCAGGCGGTACGAAATCGCGTACATCGAAACTCTCGCCGATGGCGAACACCTTCTCTCCTTGTCCACCATCATGCGACTCCCCGTCGCCATCTCCATCATCCCCATCCGCGTTCTGTCCCTCGCCTTCGGTGGAATGTGCATCGGAACCTTCCACCTCAGGGGATTGCTCATCATCACTCTCTTCCTGTTCAGGACTCTGTTCGGGTGGTGGAGAATCCTCCTCATCAGGCGGTTCACGCCTCCTGTGCTGAAGACAAAGGGAAACAGCCTCCTTCAACTCATCCTGTCCGACGAAATCCTTCCCATTCAGTGATGATAAGGCACATGAGACGTTCAATACGGACATATCTCCTCTGTGTCCCTCCACATACATGTTTGAACAGACCTCTGCGATCGTGGACATGAGACTGTCAGTTACATCGACTGTTTCTGGTGTTGCGCTTTCGATCCTTTCCCTCAGTTTGTTCTCTGATTCGGACATACTCTCGATGAAACCATCAGGATCCGATTCATACGCGAGATTCATGCGTACTACATTCTTCCTACGCACCGTATCCTCTTCGGTACTCGTGATGACGCACATGTCGAACCGATCCAATATGTGGTCGCTAAGTTCGCCTTCATTCGGATCCATTGTGCATATCAGCTTCGCATCCAAGGCTGAATTCACAGATACCCCATCGACCTCTGCCATCACCATACCGTCCGATACAGCATTCACGATTGATTGTAGGATATCCTCCGGCAACAGATTCGCGTTATCAACTACCAATATCTTGCCATCGGCACGTCCCAATACGGATTCAGAAACGACCCTTCTACCTGTCCTCATGGCAGTCTCGATATCTATCGAACCGAACAGTTGTTCGCGAGTGATGTTCTGCGGTATCTCGATCACTCCCATGTCCGATAATCTGGATATCGATCTGGCAGCTACGCTCTTCCCTGTGCCTGACGGACCGCGTATCAACAGGGAATGCACATCGGGAGAACAGAGGAGCACGGATAATGCATCCCTTGCCTCCTCCATGCCTTCCATCGCCGTTATCGGCAGGCAAACACTCACAGGCTTGCCAATGTGTCCCTCATCCAATTCTCCAGACCCCCGATGTCCAATGTGGAATCCTGGAACGGATTCTTCCTCATACGATGAGGAAGGACCAATTTCGATACTGCGACCACATCCTCTGGTGTGACGGTATCGCGGCCATCCATGGCCGCATGTGCACATGCTGTCTTGACGAGAGTGAGATCCGCCCTGTGACCATCCACACCGAGATGCAATGATAGTCTGACGGCCATCTCCAATGTACGGTCATCAGGTACGATGTCCCTGACCACGTCACGTGCAGAAAGTATGGTCTCACGTAATTCCGCATTGGAATCGGCATATTCGCTGACGAATGATTCCGGATCGCGTTCGAACCTCAGTCTTCTGCTTATGATCTCAGATCTCTTCTTGGGATCCTGTTCTCCCTTGATGTCTACCATCAATCCGAACCTATCCAACAGTTGAGGTCTCAGGTCCCCTTCCTCAGGATTCATCGTACCTATCAAGATAAATCTAGACGGGTGACGATACGACACGCCTTCCCTCTCGATGTAGTTCATCCCCATGGCGGCTGCATCGAGCAACAGATCGACGATATGATCGTCAAGAAGGTTTATCTCATCCACATACAGGATGTTACCATTGGCCTTCGCCAATATCCCTGGTTCGAACCTCTTCTCACCTGCGGTTATTGCACGTTCGATATCCAGTGTGCCTGCCACACGATCCTCTGTGGAATTCAATGGCAATTCGACGACTGCCATCGGCACTATGTCCTCTGTGGCCGTACCCTCATCGAATCTGACCTTACAATCAGGACATGCGGTGTCATATGCGTTCCATGCGCAACCGCATGGACATCCTTTGACCACGCGCCTATCGGGCAACAGATCCGCCAATGCACGCACTGCAGTGGATTTTGCTGTACCCTTCTCACCACGGATCAGAACCCCACCTATAGACGGGTTCACCGTGTTCAACAATAATGCATCCTTCATCTCATCCTGGCCTACGATGGCCGTGAATGGATAGCTCAACCTCTCTTTCATTCAATCATCCTCAAAATTATCTGGCGACATGGGCAATATGAATCTCCTGCCCTCAGCCTCCATTATACGGGATTCGACTCCGTAGACCGCACGGATGTTCTCCTCCGTTATCGTCTCATCCGGTGTCCCGTATGCGAATATCTTCCCGTTCTTCAACATCAGAACCTTGTCTGAATAGTTCATGGCCAAATTGATGTCATGCAAAGCGATGACCATGCCTGCGCCTTTGTCGTGGACCACTTCCCTCATCTTTATCATCGTGTTCATCTGATGCTTCAGATCCAATGCGCTTGTCGGCTCATCGAATATGAAGAAAGATGGGCATTGAGCGAGGGAACGCGCCAAGAACACCCTCTGCCTCTGTCCTCCGGAGAGGTCGGAGACATCGCGAGATGAATATCCTATGATGCGCATGGCCTTCATCGCATCCAGGGCATAATCGATATCCTTCTGCCTGTACGACCATGTGACGTACGGTTTCCTTCCCAACAATACGGTGTCCATGACCGTGGTGTATGTGGCGGCTGCCGTGGATTGAGGGACATACGATACGATCTTGGCGAGATCGGTTATGTCGATATCCTCGATAGGTGTCTCATCTATCAGGATCTGTCCAGACCTTGGCTCCATGATGTTGCATATGGTCTTGATCAACGTCGATTTACCGGAACCGTTCGGTCCCAACAACGCCAAGACCTCTCCTGTATCCACGTCAAAGGATATGTCGTCGAGTATGGTCTTGCTGCCATATCCTTGGACCAGATTGCGTACGGACATCCTCATATCTCGTACCCTCCCCTCATCTTCTTGATCAAGAATACGAAGAATATCCCTCCGAGGACATACATTATGATACCCACGGGAAGGTCATCCGGCCTTACGATGTATCTTGCGACCGCATCACAGCTCACCAGGATCAGTGCGCCCAAGAAAGCTGAAGCAGGTATCAGATAACGATTGTCATTGCCGATGAGCATCCTCACTATGTGCGGGGACATCAGACCGATGAAACCGATGATCCCTGTGAACGCCATACAGGATGACGTGATCAATGCACAGATCACAAGGATCTTGACCCTCAGTCTCCTGACATCCACACCGAGATTCTTCGCCACGTCGTCTCCGCATGACAATGTGTTCAACTCGAATGCGTATGATTCCAACAATATCATGCCCAATATCGCGATAGGCAGGACGAGGATCACAGAGCTCCATGTCGAGCCCCACATGCCTCCGAGAAGCCAATTCGTGATATCCTTCAGAGTGGATTCCTCGGACACGTATTTCAGATATGAGAGGACCGCAGAGAAGAGATATCCGATGACCACTCCGGTGAGGATCATCGTTGATTTACTGACAGCACTCCCTTTCGTAAGATAGAGCAATATCGCTGTGCTGGCGAGTCCGAAACCGAATGCCATCACTATCGTGAAGAACCATCCGACCGTGACATAATTGCCCCAGATGGTGAGTCCATAGTAGTATGTCGACCCCAATATGGCTGGGCCGAACGCTATGGCGATACCCGCTCCGCATGATGCCGCAGAGGATAATCCTAAAGTGAATGGATCCGCGAGCGGATTCTTCAGGATGCTCTGCATCGATGCTCCCGCCACCGCAAGACATGCTCCGGTCAATATCCCCATTATGACCCTGGGTGCACGATAGCCTTCGATGATCACAGGATAGTATGACTCGGAGGCCTCGGGCACGAATTGTGGGAAGAGCGGATGAAATAAACTCTTCAATACATCATCGAACGGTACGATCACGCCCCCTACGCCCAATACACCGATGGAGACGATAGCGGTCATCAACGCTACGACAACGATGAAGATGACCCTGCGTTTCCTAGATGCGGTGAACTCCATGAAGGCAGATCTTCCTTCATCCGCTCCTGAACCACTCATGTTTATCTCGACCTTTTCCTCAGTACGAGATTATAAGATTCGGATTGAACGAGGTGTTAGCGATCTTGTTGTAATCGTTCACCATCTTCACTACGTTCTCAGACGAATAATCACCTTCCGCGAATGACATGAAACACATCGCTCCGATGACTGAACGGATACCGCCCATGATGTCGTTGGAGATGAAGAAGACCTTCTTGTCCTCGACACATTTCATGCTGCTCCATCCCGGCCTGTTGATTATCTTCTGGTAGTATGCATCGATCTGTTCCTTGTCCCAATTCGCGTTGTATGTCTGTACGATGTAAACATCAGGGTTCTTCGGGATGACATCGCCTGCACTGGGGTAGATGTAGCTTCCAGTCGTACCTGCTTCCTCGTAGACGTTGTTCATTCCGGCCAATTTCATAAGAACGCCTGCAGTACTGCTTCCTTTACAGATGCTGATCTGCTCCTTTGCGCTCCATGCTTCCATTAGGAATGTTGTCTTGGATTTCTCCTTCTCTTTCTCGAAGTTCTTGTAGAGTGGTTTGAACCAATCCAGGATCTTGTCTGCATTCTTCTCCATTCCCATGACCTTTCCGAGAACGGTGATATCGTCAACGACCTCTGTTATCTTGGATGCACCGATCTCGACGACAGGGACCCCTGTTCCTTTGAGCGCAGTGTTATCACTTGATTTGTATGAGAAGATCACATCAGGTTTCAGCTTGATGATCTCAGAGATGACAGTATCACCAACGGTCTTCAGACCCAAATCCTTGGCGTTGGTGTAGTATTTCGAGTAGTTGGTATCCTTCTTTATCGTAGTGGTAGTACCGACGACCTTATCGGAACCACCCATCAGGATCATTGCTTCACCGATGTACTTACTGAAGACAACCGCGGTCTCGCACGGCTTATCGAAGTGTATCTTTGTACCTACCCCATCGACGATATCTATTCCTTTGTCTCCGCTATCATTGTTCGATGCAGCAACACCGACACCGATTCCGGTGACTAGGAGTATCGCGATGATTCCTATAGCAATCATTTTTGTACTCATTATATCACGTTGGATTATATGTCCAACTGTTTTATTTACACATCATATTTAAATCACCAGCTTGAAAGAAATCGATAATCGGTGCACCCTAAGAGAAAGCGTTAATAACAATGAGTTGGATATATCGTCCAATACGTTTTGATACCGTTAGGTATCTCCAATATCTTTTCTTTAAATATCAGAGTATTACTGGATAGCGTAAAACTGACAAATAATAACACGAATTACAAAATATTAATAATAACAAGCTCCATTTTGTGCCCATGAGACGGATTGCCATCTATGGCAAAGGGGGAATCGGCAAATCGACGACCTCTGCCAACATAACCGCCGCATTGACTGACAAAGGAATGAGGGTGTTGCAGATTGGATGCGATCCAAAGTCAGATTCTACAAGACTCCTTTTGAATGGAAAAAGACAGACCACCGTATTGGATGCCATGAGAACCGGCGATGCCATCGAGCTCTCGGATGTCATACACGAAGGATACGGCGGATGTTTCTGTGTCGAATGCGGTGGACCGAGACCGGGCACAGGATGTGCTGGAAGAGGGATAATCGCAGCATTCGAATTCCTTGAATCGAAGAATGTCGTCAACGAACTGAAACCTGATGTGATCATATATGACGTCCTAGGGGACGTCGTATGTGGCGGCTTCGCAATGCCCATAAGGAACGGATATGCGAAGGATGTTTTCGTAGTAACCTCAGGAGAGATGATGTCCCTCTATGCTGCCAATAACATCGCAGAGGCTGTTAAGGATTTCTCGGACAGCGGATATGCGAGATTCTCAGGCCTGATACAGAACTCGAGGAATGTGAAGGACGAGGACTCATTGATAGACAATGCAGCATCGGAGATCGGCACTGATGTCATATTCAGGCTCAGAAGAGACCCCATCGTACAGACATGCGAAGGGAATGACAAGACTGTTGTGGAAGGTGCTCCTGAATCGGATATGGCATCCGAATACAGGAGATTGGCCGAGGTCATGTTATCAAGATCGGATGATGTGGAAGGAGGGATGAGACTATGAAGGCATTGATTTTTGATATTATTCATGGCGGGGATTACATCGCCAAGAAACTCATGGACAGAGGATACGATGTGTATTGTGTCGATGTCTACAAATATGCTAAGCAGGAGATCAAAGATAGGATCGTCGAGATGGGCGCCAATCTCTCGGAGGAAGCTCCGGCAGGCGAATATGCGTTGCTCCTAGCACCATCGCATTGTCCGGTGGACATGTTCCTGAGGGATGATGTGATCGTCGACAAGAGGGTCACATTCCACCAAGCTGTCGGTGAATTCATCGATGATAAGAGATTCAGGATCGAGGTCACCGGCGTCAAAGGGAAGACATCGTTGTGCTACATGTTGGCCCACATACTGGATAGGGCAGGTAAGAAGGTATTCCTCCACACATCCCGTGGCCAAGGCCAATATGTGAACGGCGAACACCACATAGACAAACTCATGAGCATTGCACCGACATCGTTGCTCGTACTCCCCGAAGGGGATTATGATGTCATGGTCACCGAGGTCTCGCTCGGAGGTTCCGGGAAGGCGGATATCGCAGTCATAACCAATCTGTTGGAGGACTATGGCATCGCCAAGAACACTGGGAAGGCCTCTACATCGAAGGCTTCCATACTTACAGATAATATCAATATAGTAGAATCATCCGAGTGCGAATTCTGGAAAGGGTTCGGCAAGGACGTCATAGGATACGGCGGAAGGGTCAAAGTGAATGGTTCTCCAAGACTCGGAGAACCGCTCGACATCACCATAGACTATGGTGGCAAGCATGATATGAGATTCGGCGAAGGATTCCTCGGACTCGAATACATCCATGCGATCGATGCTGCACTCACGATATGCGAACAGATGTCGATCCCGAAGGATGTCATGATATCCGCACTCGAATCGTTCCGCGGTATACCCGGAAGGGGAGAGATATCGAAAGAGAATGGCATCTGGACCGTTACAGAGAGGAATCCGGGCATATCGCACATATCGATCGGATCGACACTCTCCACGATGAAGAGGATGGATGCCTTGGATGGACTCACGGTCATCCTGGACCCTGTGAACAGAAGGGTATGCGATAAATTGGATATCGAACAGATCATGGATGTCATCGACAAGTATGATGTAAAATTGATCTTCTTGAACGATAGCAAGGATGTTACGATTCCCGAAGGGACAAAAACGATCTTGAAATTCATCAAAGAGGGATTCCAGTGAATACGATACACCCGCGCCCGAATCCCATCGTCGCAGCGATGTATACGCTCAGGGACTTGGACGTGGATGTCATCATAGTGCATGGCCCAGCAGGATGCGGATTCATGGCATCCAGGATGCTGGAGGAAGCAGGCATAAGGGTAGTGACCTCCGCCCTCGTGGAGAATGACCTCGTCTTCGGAGGTTCCGAGAAATTGATCAGGACCATAAAGGAATCCTATGATAGATTCTACCCGAAGACCATCGCGGTCATCGGCACTTGCGCAAGTATGATCATCGGCGAGGACATGAAGGCATCAATAAGGAAGGCTGGGGTGGATTCATTGGTCTTCCCAGTGGATTGTCATGGATGTATGGGCGACAACACCGCAGGCGCCACCATGGCGATAGAATCCGCACGCGATGCGGGCCTCATCTCGGCTGATGAAGCCTCCAGGCAGATCAGCAACATGAGGGCTGCCACAGAGATGGAGAAGAAGTTCGGTATGGCTAGCAGGGGATATCTCTCTCCTACGAGAGGACCTACGAAGATGACGATATGCAAAGAGATAATAACTGCACTCTCCGAAGGGAAGAAGGTCGTAGTGATAATGATCGCCAAGAAGGAATTGGCCTATCGTTTCGCGGACATATTCCTAGCCATCGATTATGCAAGGAGGAAACTCGGAGGGGAGACGTACTTCATCGCCAACCTTGACAAAGACAAGGGACTCCCGCGCATAAGGCGCTATTGCAATGATATATTGAATGAACTCTCAGAGAATGACATCTCGATAGACAGTGTGATCGGAGGATTGGATGAGTATGCGCTATCCATCGGCGAGAAGGCCAAGGATTCCGCGGATGTGTTCGATGCCGATCTGAAGATCATCGTAGGTATGCCCCATGCATATCCCGAACTCTCTCCGAATGACATTCTGATAACGGATCAACCAAGACAGTTAGCGAATCTTCTCAACAAGGGATTCGAAAGGTCGTTGGGCGAGATATCGTCGCATTCCATGGTCATGGGTACGGATCACATAATTTCCATGGAGACCGGAGACACGATCAGAGAACTGACAGATGAAACGATTTCCAAGGTGTGATATTATGACTAAGAAGGCCACATTGATTGTAGGACATGGATCGAGATACGAATACAACAAGAAGATCATGGAATTGCAGAAAGAACGTTTAGAGAAGATGGGATTCGAGAATGTATACATCGGATTCAACGAGACATCCCACCCATTCATCGGCGAGACCATGGAACAGATGGCAGCAGACGGGATCGAAGAGGTAGTAGCGATCCCATTCTTCATCGCGTCAGGACTGCACATGACAAGGGACATCCCTCCGAAACTCGGACTCAAGGATGATTGCAAGGACATGGTCGTGTCCGTCGATGGACATGAGATGATGATGCACTTCGGCGAACCGTTCGGAGAGGACCCGTTGCTTGCGAAGATCCTCGGCGAGAAGATCGATGAGGCCAAGAAATGTAAGAGGACCGGAGTATTGGTCATAGGACATGGATCGAAGCTTCACTACAACAAGGACATAATATCCTTGAACGCCAAACGCTTGACGGACATGGGATACGATGATGTGCTCTACGCGTTCAACGAATTCAACGAGCCCACCATCGAGGACATCCTTGAGGAATTGCTCTCGAGAGGCGTAGATGAGGTGCTCGTACTCCCGTTGTTCATATCGCTCGGAGACCACCTGAAGAACGACATCCCTCCGAAGATCCACCTCGTGGACGGAGTGAACGACGATACATACGACTACAACGGCAAGAAGGTCAGGATCTGTTACCTCTCGCCGATCGGTGATGACCCTCGTCTCACAGACCTGTTCGCTGAGAAGGTGAAGAAGTACCTCTGAGGGACATATGAAAGGCGTCGTCATAGCAGGCATGGGAAGCGGTGTCGGAAAGACATCGATAACCACCGGCATAATGTCAGAACTCTCTAGACAGAAGAGGGTGCAACCGTTCAAGGTAGGTCCGGATTTCATCGATCCGATGTATCACACCTTGGCATGCGGAAGGAGAAGCAGGAACCTGGACACATTCATGGGATCCAAGGATGTTGTCAGAGGTATCGCTTCACACGCATCCAAGGATGCGGACCTTTGCATCGTCGAAGGCGTGAGAGGACTCTATGAGGGACTGACAGGGACGACGGATGACGGTTCGACCGCAGAGATAGCGAAGACCCTCGGATTCCCAGTGATATTGATACTGGATGCGAGATCGCTCGGAAGATCGGCGGCAGCGATGATCAATGGGTTCAGGATGTTCGATCCGGATGTGGATATCGAAGGCGTGATACTCAACAATGTATCGGGACCGAGACATGAGGAGAAGCTCAGGTCCGCGATCGGTAAACATTGTGACATACGCGTGATAGGCATAGTGAAGCACCGCGAACATCTAGAACTCCCTTCAAGACACCTTGGCCTTGCGACAGTGGATGAGGGTTCCAAAGAATCCGTCATCGGCCTGAGGGCATTGACTGATGATCTCGATATGGACATGCTCATGGACATCGTTGAAGGATCCGATGACCGCACATACGATACGGGACGGTTGTATGCTGAACATGACTACTCCATGACGGCTGCGATACCCTATGATGATGCCTACTGTTTCTACTACAGAGAGAACATAGAATGCATGGAGGCCGCAGGGATCTCCGTCAAGACGTTCAGTCCGCTGAAGGGGGACCATCTTCCTGATGCCGACCTCTACTACATAGGCGGCGGGTATCCGGAACTCCATGCGAAGGAGATATCCGAGAACAGGGATTTCCTTGAAGGCCTCAACAATGCTGCCTCGGAAGGGAAGATTGTGATCGGTGAATGTGGTGGCCTCATGACCATGTGCAGATCCATCACTGGAAAGGATGGAGTGGAACACATTATGTCAGGCATATTCGACGGCAAGGCCGTGATGAGCGGACGTCATGGACCGACATATAACATAATACACTCGAAAGGAAAGGGCCTGTTCGAGGACATGACGATACGCGGACATGAATTCCATTACTCCGAGATAGAACTCGGGAATGATGCTGATTTCATGTTCTCGGTGGAGAGGGGTACAGGCATCCTCGATGGCATGGATGGATTGACGAAGAACAATGCCGTTGCGTCATACACACACCAATACGCGTTATCGACAGCGGATTGGCTCAAGAATGTGAAGAAAGTTATCGACTGAGTGCCTTTCACACCAGTCTGAATATAGTCTGAAGGATAGGATCGATCACTCACATGAGTGAGGGTTGAACCTCACCCTATATGATGCATATGTCCGCTCGTCGGCGATACCATCGTGAGTTTTCCTCTGAGGACACCTTTCATCGATGAGATTTCGCTTGAGACATTCTTCAATTCACAAAGTTTACCTTTGATGAAGAACGCTCCCATGAACTTATTCTCCCCCAATGATATGTATGACGAGGATAACAATGCAGCACCAAGATTCTGTTGCATGGACATCAATCTGTTCAATATGTCCGTTACCGTGGAATCGAAGACGATGATGATCGAACCGACCATGAACTGTCCATCATCCTTCCACTCACTCTCTGAAAGATCGTCCCTTATGAGATCGCGTATGGCCTCACTGCGACTCACATAACCTCTATCGGATATGTGATCATCAAAAACATCCAACAATTCAGGGTCCAATGATATGCTTATGCGGGAGACGCCTTCCATATGAGACTATCTTCTTTCAAAATTATAAGTCTTATTACTTTGACAGAAATCGTATGCACCTTTCATACACGATCGCATCCCTGGCAGTGCAGAATGATATGCATAAAGGATACGCGATTCGACAAAACGACAGCCCTTGCCTGAACTGACAGACCAGACATCAGCTATCATCTAATTATAATCCGATTATTTAGACAAATGTCTAATTCAATTGAAAAAATCCGAACATACAATCGTCAAATGAGAAATCTTTATATGCTACACATATATACGAACGAATCATGACAAACGGCAGACTTGATGCAGTCGAGATTGCATGTAGGAAAGAGCCTTTGGTCGTTGAACCTCCGTCCAAAGCGACATCGGACTATTTCGGTTGTAAAGTGTTCAACAGATCTGCGATGAGGAAGTACCTCTCATCCGATACCAGGAGGATGGTCTACGAGTCGATCGAACAGGGTGTCACACTCGACAAGTCGGTCGCCGAATATGTCGCAGCTGGTATGAAACAGTGGGCTATGGAGATGGGTGCCACCCATTACACGCACTGGTTCCAACCATTGACTGGCGGAACGGCTGAGAAACATGATTCCTTCGCGGAACCCTATGGACACGACGGATCATTGGAATCATTCAGCGGAAAGCTCCTCTGTCAACAGGAGCCGGATGCATCCTCGTTCCCGAACGGAGGGCTCAGGAACACGTTCGAGGCCAGAGGATACACGGCATGGGACCCGTCCTCACCGGCATTCATACTGGATGATTGTCTCTGTATCCCTACAGTATTCATATCATACAACGGGGAGGCATTGGATTACAAGACGCCTCTGCTCAAATCCATATCCGCAGTATCCAAAGCAACGAAGGATGTGCTCAGTTACTTCGGACTTGGGGACGAGATGGTGCAATCATACCTCGGATGGGAACAGGAATACTTCCTCGTGGACAGGGATCTGTTCTCAATGCGCCAGGATCTCATGATGACAGGTCGCACCCTGCAGGGTCACAACAGCTCCAAGAACCAACAGCTGGATGACCACTACTTCGGTGCGATCCCCTCAAGGGTATTCGAATTCATGAAGGAACTGGAGTTCGAGGCATACAAGCTTGGTATCCCGGTCAAGACAAGGCACAACGAGGTCGCACCGAACCAGTTCGAGATTGCACCCGTGTATGAGGAGGCGAACCTCGCAGTGGATCACAACCTCCTGCTGATGTCCTTGATGAAGGATGTAGCGGAGAAGCACGGATTCGAGGTCCTGCTCCATGAGAAACCATACGATGGCGTGAACGGTTCAGGGAAACACTGCAACTGGTCTTTGGGAACGCTCAGCGGCATCGGACTGCTGTCACCTGGAAAGACGACAGAGGAGAACCTCAGGTTCCTCGTGTTCATGAGCAACATCCTGAAAGCGGTGTACGACAACAACGCACTGCTCAAGGCATCGATCATGACTGCTAGCAACGCCCACAGGCTCGGTGCGAACGAAGCACCCCCGGCGATAATATCATCATTCCTCGGGAAGACGGTCAGCGAAGCGTTCACAGAACTGCTCAACAGCAAGGACATGGTGAAGATCAAAGGGAAGAAGATCTACAGCCTCGGCATACCTCAGATCCCTGAGCTCCTGGTGGATAACACGGACAGGAACAGGACATCACCCTTCGCATTCACAGGGAACAGATTCGAGTTCAGAGCAGTGGGATCGTCAGCCAACTGTTCCGCACCGATCACGGTGCTGAACACCATAGTCGCAAGTCAGCTCATCAAATTCAAGAAGAACGTCGACAAGAGGATCGAGAAGGGAGAGGATACGATGACAGCCATACTCAACGAGACCCGTGAGACGTATAAGGCCTGTCAGAAGATATGCTTCGACGGAAACGGATACTCCGAAGAATGGAAGAAGGAGGCGGAGAAGCGCAAACTCGATTGCGAATCCTCCGCACCGATCACATTCGACGCGTTCACATCCAAGAGATCCATCGATGTGTTCAAGGAATCCAACGTCCTCACCGAAGTGGAACTCAAAGCAAGGAACGAGGTCTTCTGGGAGACGTACAGCAAGAAGATCGAGATCGAGGCAAGGACACTCAGGGATATGGCGCTCAACCATCTCCTCCCTGTCGCGGTCAGCTACAAATCGAACCTCTTGGACATCATATGGAAGGCCAAGGAGGTCTATGGCGATGACTACAAGAAATACATCGAATACGAATCATCCCAAGTGGCTGAGATCTCCAAGAAGGTCTGCAACGTCTACGAGTGCTGTGGAAGGATCGATACCGAATGCGACAGACTCATGAAGATCGGAAGCCGTGAACAGGCTGTCGAATTCCACGACAAGGTCATACCGATCATGGAGAAGATCAGGGCAGAGCTCGATACGCTCGAGATGATCATCGATGATCAGATGTGGCCTATGCCGAAATACAGAGAACTCCTCTTCATAAGTTGAAGGAAGATCCGATGAGACCAGGGAATGTGGGCCTCTACGACCCGATGAATGAGAGGGACTCATGCGGTGTCGGCCTTGCGTTGAACATCGACGGCACCAAGAGTCACCGCATAGTCGAATATGGACTCAGGATCCTCGACAATATGGAGCATCGCGGTGCTGAGAATGCCGATGGCAAGACCGGCGACGGCACAGGGATCACGGTGCAGATACCGCACTCGTTCTTCCTGTCCATGGGGATCCATGTCCCCGAGATCGGAAGATACGGCGTCGGGAACATCTTCCTGCCGAAAAAGAGAACCGAACGGGACACCTGCCTCTCCGTCATAAGGGAGGAATGCGAGAGGTATGGTGTCTACACCATACTCTGCAGGGATATGCCTGTGGACCATACGGCCCAGGGGCCCATGGCGAAGAGGAATGAACCATACATCGTGCAGTTGTTCCTCACGAGTTATGACAGTCAGGAGATACTCGAGCGCAAGCTCTATTCCATCAGACAGAGGGCAACGAACAGGATCGTATCCTCTGAGATGAAGGACAAAGATGATTTCTACATCTGCAGCCTCTCCACGCGTACGATCACGTACAAGGGTATGCTCACTCCGAAACAGATAGGTCAGTATTACTTAGATCTCTCCGACCCTGAGTTCGAGAGTGCGATCGCGATGGTGCATTCAAGATTCAGTACGAACACATTCCCGATGTGGAAGCTGGCACAGCCGTTCAGGATGCTATGTCACAACGGAGAGATCAATACCATAAAGGCCAACAGGTCGTGGATGGGTGCTAGAGAGAGCGTACTTGGGACGGACCTCCTCCCTGACCTCCCGGAGCTGTTCCCTCTGATACAACCCGGGATGAGCGATAGCGCATCATTGGACAATGTCTTCGAATTCCTGACGATGGCAGGCAAGAGCATGCCCAATGCCTTGTCCATGCTGATACCGGAATCATGGAACAACAAGAATCCGATACCGGATTCGCTCAAAGCATACTATGAGTACAACTCGATCCTCATGGAACCATGGGACGGCCCTGCTGCGATATTGTTCACGGACGGCAGATACGCAGGCGGTATGCTCGATAGGAACGGACTACGTCCTGCGAGATATGTTATCACGGATGATGGCATGTTCATATTGGCCTCCGAGACGGGAGTGATCCAATTCCCTGAATCCGAGGTCAAGGAATCAGGACGTCTGAAACCTGGAAAGATGATCATGATCGATACCACAGAGGGAAGGATACTCCGTGACGAGGAGATCAAATCATCACTCTCATCCGCATACCCGTACAGGGATTGGCTTGACAGGAACCGTCTGAACATCGATGAGGTATCATCCGGAAGGGTGGTCGGACGCGATGTGGATGATCTTGACAGCAAACTCTCTGAATTCGGATACACACAGGAGGACATCGACAAGGTGATGATGCCGATGATGCTCCAATCCAAGGAACCCATCGGCTCTGCAGGATATGACACTGCATTGCCCATAATGTCCGATTCGCATCAGAGATTGTTCAATTACTTCCGTCAATCGTTCGCACAGGTCACGAATCCACCTATCGATCCGATAAGGGAGGAATTGGTCATGTCGCTGACCGGATACATAGGATCGATCCATCACAACATGCTGATGCCTTCGCCTGCGAACTGTAAGATCGTCAAGGTGAAACATCCGATCATAACCAATAGGGAATTGGACCTGCTCATGAATCTCAAGTACAGAGGATTCAGAACAGTGGTCATCCCCATGGTCTTCACCAAGGATGAGGGATTGGAAAAAGCGCTGGAACGCATTTGCGAGATGGCCGATGAAGCTGTCAAATCCGGCGGTTCGTACATAGTGCTATCGGACAGATGTTCCGATGATATTCATATCCCCATACCATCCGTACTTGCGGTATCGGCAGTACACCAACACCTCATCGATGAGAAACTGAGGTTGCAGACAGACATAATAGTGGAATCCGGAGAACCCAGGGAGGTCATGCATTTCGCACTCCTGTTCGGATACGGTGCCAACGTCATCAACCCGTACATGGCCTATGCCATAATCGAGAGGACTGTATCCAACAATCAAGATATGAGGGTCGATGTGGATACTGCGGAGCACAACTACATCTCATCCATCGAGAAAGGGATTATGAAGATAATGTCCAAGATGGGCATAGCGACCTTACGCTCATACAGAGGTTGTATGCTATTCGAAGCGTTAGGAATATCATCCGACGTCTGTAACAGATACCTTGGTGGCACGGTATCCAATATCGATGGATTGACCATCAAGGATATCGAGAACGAGGCGATCGCATCGCACGATGATGCGATGAAGGGTATCGGCACACTTCCCGATCAAGGATTCTACGCATATCGCAAGGGAGGGGAGGGACACTCATGGGTACCATCTACGGTAAGGTCCCTTCGCGAGGCCGCATCCAACAATGACATGGGCGCATACGGCAGATTCGCCGATGCCGTCGATTCCGATCACATATTCATACGCAACATGATGGACTTCAGACCGTCCAAACCCATACCTTTGAATGAGGTGGAATCCACAGAGAGCATAATGAGACGTTTCGTGGCAGAAGGCATATCGTTCGGCGCCATAAGCAAAGAGGCACACGAGACCATCGCCGAAGCCATGAACTCCATCGGTGCGCAGAGCAACACTGGAGAGGGAGGAGAGGATCCGAAGAGGTTCGAACCCATCGACGGAAAGGATCTGTCATCCAAGGTCAAGCAGATCGCTTCCGGAAGATTCGGTGTGACCGCAGAGTATCTCGTCAATGCGGAAGAGATACAGATAAAGGTAGCACAGGGAGCCAAACCGGGAGAAGGAGGGCAATTGCTCGCACATAAGGTGGATGCTGTCATCGCAGCCACAAGGCATTGCATACCAGGGATCACATTGATCTCTCCTCCTCCGCACCATGATATCTATTCCATAGAGGATCTCAAACAATTGATCTATGACCTCAAATGCATCAATCCTGCTGCAAGGATCAGTGTGAAACTCGTCGCAGAAGCAGGCGTAGGTACCGTTGCCGCAGGCGTGGTTAAGGCAGGAGCGGATGTCATCCTCATCTCAGGCGCGGATGGAGGCACTGGAGCAAGCCCGATATCATCTATGAGGTATGCAGGGATGCCATGGGAGCTTGGTCTCGCCGAGGTACAACAGACCCTGATATTGAACGGCCTCAGGAAGAAGGTGAGACTTCAAGTTGACGGTCAATTGAAGACAGGCAAGGATATAGTCGTTGCAGCACTCCTCGGTGCCGAGGAATACGGTTTCGCAACATCGCTCATGGTCTCCATCGGATGCATAATGTGCCGCAGATGTCAGACCAACACCTGCCCCGTAGGGATTGCTACGCAGGATCCAGAGAACAGGATGAAATTCAAAGGATGTGCGGATGACATACGCAACTACCTCCGTATGGTGGCTGAGGATGTCAGAAGGAATCTCGCTTCCCTTGGATTCAAGAGTATCGATGATGCGGTAGGCCATTCGGACAGATTGGTGCGCAGACCGGCCAAAGGCTTGAAATGCGACAGGATGGACCTCACGAAGATGCTGACAAGGGTGGATGGCGTACAATCCTGTACCGAGGGACAGAATGACATCGTGAAGGATGTGTTGGATAAGAGGATCATCGCCGATGCCATGCATTCGGTACAATCTGGAAGGAAGGTGAACCTCACATACAGTCTGATCAATGTCGACAGATCCGTCGGTACAATGCTCACGGGCGCACTGATAAGGAATGGCATCAAGTTAGAAGATGATACCATCAACGTCACATTCACAGGCACTGCAGGACAGAGTTTCGGTGCATTCCTATGCAAAGGCATATCGTTCGACCTTGCCGGACAGGCGAATGATTTCGTTGGTAAAGGGCTGTCAGGAGGCCGTATCGCGATATTCCACAAGGAACGCTATCCGAAGGAGAATGTTATCGCAGGCAACACGATCCTGTACGGTGCCACATCCGGCGAACTCTATATCGCTGGTGCCGTCGGAGAGAGGTTCTGCGTGAGGAACAGTGGAGCGATAGCTGTAGCCGAAGGTGCTGGGGACCATTGTTGCGAATACATGACGGGAGGACGTACCGTGATCATCGGTGATGTTGGAAGGAACTTCGCCGCAGGAATGTCTGCTGGTATCGCATATGTCCTCAATGACTCCGATGATTTCGACCGTCATTGCAACATGGACATGGTAGAGCTATCTCTGGTTGAATCCCCGCAGGACATCGATGAACTCAAAGGGATACTGGAGAAACACCTCAGATACACTGGAAGCAAGAAGGCCAAAGATCTCCTGGATGATTGGGAACATAACGTAAAGAGATTCCTGAAGGTCATGCCGATCGGGTACAAACATGTCCTTGAGCAGAAGAACAGTGTCCCGCGATTGGGTTGAAAGATGTATTCCAACCATGCTAAGACCAAAATTCTTGAATCCTG
The DNA here is from genome assembly GCF_964305265.1 of Candidatus Methanarcanum hacksteinii. Classification (NCBI taxonomy): domain Archaea; kingdom Methanobacteriati; phylum Thermoplasmatota; class Thermoplasmata; order Methanomassiliicoccales; genus Candidatus Methanarcanum; species Candidatus Methanarcanum hacksteinii. Next base: position 149,522 of record NZ_CAYATA010000002.1, read on the forward strand.
AGCTATAGGCAAAGCCACTTCGTAACGCTCAGAAACGTGTGACTTCAGAGAAACGAAACACCTCTGAGGTTGGAGAGAAATCATTGATTATGGGCCGCATACATATACGCGCGATAGCATACCATTGAACAAAAGAGAGTGTTTGTTTTGCATACGAGAACTCAACTCCGCGCAAAACTACAACAAAAGGAGGAATGCATTCATGACCAGCAAAACTAGCATGGAAAGACAGGTCAAGTCAATGGTTTGGATGAGTGAACATTCAGACCATGATGTATTGAAAGCTGAAAGGCACATCCTTGAAACCTACAAAGAAGGTGGCATTCTTTCTAACGAGGAATTCGAGGATTATCATCAGATCATATACTCTCTGAAAGATAGCGGTTACTTACGCTGTGGACTCACATCTCAATTCCAAGTTATTCATAATACTACTGAAGCTGGAAATGACTACTTGATCCGTCTTCAAAAACGTCTTGGGAAATGAGAAGAAACTCATCTTAAGATGGAATGATCTCTGGATTAATTCGACATATCCATGAGACGTATAGAGGTAAAGAGATCCACCTCACGATGTCTCCTTCTCCCTGCCTATGAAGTCCATGATAAGAAGAACGATTCCGACTAGATAATATGTGGTTTAACTGAAACGTAATTAAGTTAATCGTAATTCAGTTAAGTTCTGAATGTTCGTAGGAATCGACGACTATGTTTGTCGTATTGAAATAGATTGAATGAAAAAAAAAGATAAGGCGGTCCGCCCCATGACGAAACGGACCTGTTTGTGTTGGTTGTTCTTAACGCCTCCTGAGCATGAATGTTGCTATCGCAGCAATGATGATCACTGCTGCTATCGCGATCCCTGCGTACAACAGGATGTTGCCATCCGATGACTCCGGAGCCTCATCGATGACAGCATATATCGAACAGTGTGTGGTCTTGACGGCCATCTCATTGTTCTTCATGTTGTATTTTCCATCGACCTTCTCCATCGTACCATCATCATGCACATAGTACGCCACAGGCACCATTCCGGGTGCTGTAACGTGCTTGATGCTGATGGTTATCTCTCCATTGAGCTTGTCACCGATGCTCTTGTCACCTGACATGACCTTGACCTTGACGACAGTGGCATCACTGTTTATAGCAGCCTTCTGTTCATCCGTAAGGATATCCTCGATGGCTTTAGCGACCGATATCGCGATGTTATCGTATTCGGAGATGTTGGACATCACGCCCTTACTGACCTCCATGCTTCCGGCCGTACCGGAAACGAGGATGGCAGAATCGGCATCCGCTATCTTCTTGACGATATCTGATGACAACTTGACATTCGCATCGGACGATTCTGATCCGACTTGGATGACTTTGGTCGCATCCTTGACGGATTCATTCTCGTTGACGATCTTCTTGGAATACATCTCCTGCATCTTCAGAGCGACATCAAGGGATTCATGAGAGATTACTATCTGTCCGTTCTCCTCTGAGGTCTTGACCTCGGTGACGACTGACGCGGACTGAGAACCTTCCTGATACTCTGCCTTGACAGTGGCGTTTCCGCCCTTATCATTGGCAGTTATGGTGACTCCCTTAGTGCCTGTACCTGAAGAACCGGTGGTGTCTATCACGCTGACCTCGATGTGAGTCTCGGATTTCACACCCCCATTGGGATCTTTGATAGTGACTGTCTCAAGGGATGATTCAGTCTTTATTCCGCCCTCATTCGTCTGAGAATTGGATGTGGATTTGATCTCCTCGACCGTTCCATCATTCTGAGGAGTGGTGGTGATCACAGTTGTAGTGGTCTTTCCGTCCTCTTCGGTCTTGGTAAGCGTTTGGACGTTCGTTGTCGTACCATCGGCATTCTGAATGGAATCTTTCTCGACCGTTACAGTTGGATCCGTGGGGTCAAGGTGATCGTTCGGAGCGTCAGGAATACTAGGTTCGATAGGCTCAGGCCCTGGAGGATCGTCTGGATCAGTTGGTTCTGTTGAACCTCCAGAAACAATCTGCCATTGAATCACCTTGTCTCCAAATGCTGAATCGTCATCAGCGACCCTCAGATCTGCCCATGCATATCCAGGTTTCAATGATAGTACGGCCCGATATTCCCCTATGTCCTTTCCTGTACCTCCTGATTTCACAGTGTACATCGATGTATCTGGAATACCAACCTGTTCCTTTCCATTATATGTCAATGAAACTTCAGGAACTGTAGCAGGCATTATCACAGGGGCATCATTATCAGAATCAGGGGCGCCTGTCATACCATAGATTATTTCGAAATGACCGCCCTCCTTGTAGTAACCCAAGGTCAGATTATTGTACACGCCGTTATGATATTGGATCCAATATCTCCACGTTCCGTTTGAATACTGATAGTCACCTAATCCAAATATGTTATCCACCCAGTGATAAACAGTGCCAACATCTCCACCACCAGCACCGCTGAAGAAAATACAGGGGATCTTGCTATCATTTAATGCCTTTTCCAATGCAGTTCCCGCATCTGTAGACACTGCACTGATTACCACACCATCCTTCAAAGAGGCGGCATCGAATCCAGAATCCCCTGTAATCGCATCTTCAGCACAGAAATCCATACGTATCAAGAATGTATACTCATAGGTATCTGTAGACGGGGGCCTCTCTGATATCTTTATCTCACAAGACGCTTCATAGAGGTTATCATAGATAGCAGTGATTACAGCCATTCCAGGATATTTTGCGGATACGTTTGCGACCTTGCCGTCATGATCCAACGATATTTTCCCTTGTCCTGAAGAGATCCTCCAGACATATTTGGATTTATCAGATTCATCGTATCCACTTGGTACAGTGATCGAGATATCGGATGAATCTCCAACATACAGGGAGATCTCAGCACTGCTTATCAACAGTTGTGCATACCCTACGGAAACTTCACACGTATCTTCAAATTCGCCAGCTTTTACCTTGATCGTTGCTTTACCGCAAGCCTTTGGAATCAGTAATCCATTTTGACTTACTTCGACGATCAAGTTATTACTTGTACTCCAAATGACACTATCTGTTGCATTCGATGGCGATACCGTGGCTACTAATGATGTACTATTTGTAGCAGTGATATCGACCTTATGCCTATCCAAACTTATGCCCGTAGCATGAATGATTGTTCCGGATACAGTAAATGTCTTTTTAGCGACATTTGAAGACGACGTGAAGGCAGTCACCTCATAATCTCCGGCAACCAGAACACCAACATTCATCTCTCCGCTGAAAAGCTCATCCTCCGTAATGAACGAGTAGTATGGAGTGGGATCGCCAGTAGGAGATTTTATAGAGATCTCTACAGACCTTTCAGTTGATACTCCACTCACAGTAACGATCCCTTTTTCAGAATCATAATTGACTGACGATATGTACAGGCTCGGTACAATGAACGATTTTTCTGCCTTTGTTGTAGCTGATGTGAATACAGTTACCTTAGCAACACCTGGTTTCAAATCTCCGACTCTCATTTGACCTGAAAAATGCCCGTTATCAGGAAAGAACGAGAAATATTGAGAGATATAGTTCTCAGCTACCACACAAGCTTCAATGGATGACGACAAGGCTGTTCCTTCGATGGTAAGGGTTCCGAGGGAGGGATCGTAATCCACTTTATCAATCGAAAGCGAACTACTTCCGCCCCCTTCGGATTCCTGGATGATTCCGCAGAATGCAATGGTGGCTAACGCTATCATGGCAACTATCAAAGTCATCCTTGTTCTTTCCATGTAAATTCACCTCAGGAACCCGATTTCTTATATTCGTAGGAACCGAAGTTATCGAATGGTTGGCCACTAACTGGTATCCCGTCAAGCATCTTTACAGTGATTGTGAGTAGTCTGTCTTTACTCACAACAACCTGTTCTGATGCAGAACCATCCGATGCCAAATCCACTTTTGAATATACGTTGACAGATATTCCGCCTTCGTACATGGCAATCACGAGGAGACGTGCGTTGGAGATGTTGATATCGCCTGATGAACGAGTGATGTCCAGATCAATCACCATATTGGCTCCGGAGATGCTCTCCGTACCAGTCAAAGTGTATTTGACTCCACCAGATGAGATAGGCGATTTTGTGTATGTTGCCTTATAGGTCACATTACCAGTAACATCAGCAATCTCAGGATTCCATCCACTGAATGTGTATGTATACTGAGTGTCTGCCTTTTTTGTCGGATTCTCTGGCATTACAATACTGGATGCAAAGGTACCTGCAACGTATTGCGTGGTCTTCAACACAGTTCCATCATCGTTGACAAATGTTACAGTATACTTGATAGGCTGATTACCAGTCAAAATAACATCCTGATTTGGCATCACGAATGAATAACTCACATTACCTGGGCCGTGAGATATTATATTCAAATCTTCTGGATTCGACTTGATTGTCAAAACCTCTGTTGTATCAGTAAAGATTCTTACTACCATCCCATTGTATGAAGCATATGGCGATTCGATTTTGACATTTCCAAAATTGACATCGACTCTATTACCAATCGCATAATCCAAGGTTACTGCAACATCAGTTCCTGCCAATGACAAAGAAGTAGTATTATCTGGAAGTGAATCTTTCGATTTTGTGATAAGCCAGGTATTTCCGTGCTCCTGAGATAACAAATCTTTATTATCGATAGGTTTCCACACGCCATAATCTAAAACAAACAATGAATAACTACTATCAAATTCACCATCTGCAGATATTTTTACCCCGTTTAAAATGCCATTGGTCACAAAACCATATCCCGACGACGATAATGCGGATGCAGGGTCCGCCCCTTTGCTCTCTACGAGTATCTTGTTGCTACCATCGTCGATCACATAAAGATATGTGTTGTTCTTGACTGAAACATATCCATACAATTTTCCTGTGTCATCATAGTAGATTAGATTACCGCTCTGTGAAACTCTTATTCCTTGTGAACAATATGTGTGAAGATCATTCATCACAGAATCTGTGAAAACATTGGTTTCTGAATCATACTTGATGATGTGGATTTTTCCATCATCATATGTTGCATAATAGATGTAATATTCATTGGCTGTACCACATTTATTCACAACTATCGAACCATGGGATTTTACACTTTTAATTGAATTAAGTGCCTCAGGTATTGCATCATCTGCAGCACCAGTGATGGCATCTTTTTTATACACATACACATCTGCGCCGACCTTCACAAATGCTAGACCATCTACAAACACCATGCCTGATGTGACTTCGCTACTTCCTTTCAAAAACAATGTTTTCACTGTTTTGAGATCCTTTGATAATACAGCCACTTTGCCTTGGCCCAAGCCTGAACCAGATAATAATGGAACACCATAACTGGTAACGTAAATCAACTCACCATCAGTAGTAATCCACCCGTTATCGAGAAGAAGGCCCTTTAATCCACCTATCTCACAAGATTCTATCTTCGAATCACCAGTATATGATGCAACACTGATCCATATCTTATTCTTCCCATCATCATACTTCTCTCCTGACAACCAATAAACACTACCGTCGAGAATTAAGGGCAAAGATGGGCCACCTTGATTGATGTACAGCCCGTGATCAATATCCTTCGTCCATACCGGTTTAAGATAACCTCTCTCAATACTCTTTACGTAAGGATTGTACAATGAAATCTTAGCTGAACTGTTGGTTACATCATCTTTTGGACTGAATGAATAAGCAATCTTATTCGCATCATCGAATACAACCTTCCCTGATACTTTGAATCCAGCAGACTTTAAATCCATATCATATACATTTTCTGTCACATAATCAACGATGTATCCATTACCAAGGTACCCCAAGTTATGGAAGAATGCATATGTCAACCCAGACTCTGCAGTGGCAACAACATTTCCATTATTTGTATCGATCTTGAACAGTGAAGCTCCCATACGCACATATGCATAATCTCCAAGAATCAATGGCTCACTTGATCCGCCAGCCCACATATTCTGATTGTTAGATGTCTGTCCAGTTCCTATGGCCCACTTCTGTACCAAATCAGCGACGTTTGAAGGTGTGTTAACAGAAACTATGTGCGTAGGAGCATGGGATTCGGAAATATAAATGGCATCCAAATCCACAACAACATCCGAATTGATTGATGAGATTGTCAACTCTCTGTAATTATTTGACAAAGATATGTTTCCATATACACCAGGAGCTTCAATATCCACCACATCAGAATTACCGCTGGCAATGGACCACTGCCTTATCTCAATCTTTTCAAAATCAGGCAATGATAATTTGATAGAACCATTGGGTTTAATCATCCCATATTCATTCAAATCATCGTTGCCAACACCCGAAACAGACACTATTGATGATAATGAAGAAATGGTCAGGAGATACCCATCGGCCCACTTAGCGACTAAAGTAAGGTCAGACCTAACTGGGGCACCAAAATCGTAATCCGAATCGCCCAATTGCCAACCGTTGAACACCACGCCATCTTTAGACGGTGTTCCCTCTATGTTAAATGTTGCACCATCCTCGACGATAACTGTTTTAAAAACAGTATTATCATCCAACATGCACATAACATTCCAATCAGTCAATTTTACTTGTATGATTGTAGACTTCGATACCTTACTAATGTCAAAAACGCCATCATTCTCCCTTGATATGTTATTTTCATACTGAACCTGGAGATTGATGCTACTATCTTTCTTAACGACTGTTAAAGATATCTTGGTTCCATCCTTTTGGATTCTTGTTTCAGTTGTATCTAGTTTGTCCTTTACTTTGTCATCAAAGATGACATAAGCATCCAAATTATCCCCAATATTTTTCGCATAGTCCACTATAAAGTTATCCATATCCTTCAGATAGTATCCAGCCAAATATGTGGGCATCTCGTCAAATATTCCAGCAGAAACTGACTGATAGAACTTGTTACTTCCTGCACCATGACCATTTAGAAGACTGCTCAAATGAGTTTCAGAATATATCCTTCCGTTCGTTAACTTAGTAATCACTTCATTGCCATCATTATCCACATTATTCAAATCATCCACAAACTTACTATTCGCACCTATATAGATGTCCAAATTACGAGTAGTATTACTGAATGCATCTTTCATGAAAATTGTATTATCAGGGAAACGTATCTCATTGACATCCTCCCCCGAATAACTTGCAGAAATAACACCAGATCCGATTGATAAACTTTGTTCTGCTGTACGTTCTTTGAAATCCAAAGAAGTTTTATTCATTTTCAAAGTATTACTACCAGAAATTGTCTTAATGGTAGCTGGTATTGTAAGTTTCAAAACGGTGCTACTCGTAGATGGGTTATCGCTATTTGAATTAACAGTAGTCCCTTCATTTTTACCAAAAAATCTAACCCCATATTCTTTATAAATGGTATTTCCGCCCTCATCCACGGTTGTTTCACTCCATCTATATCCAAGTAAACTACGAAGAGTTTCCTCTCCGCCGTTTTTTACACACTTACCTTCAACATTAGTGACTGGAATCCTCCCATCGGCCTGAGTGTTGTCGTACTTAGCCTCATATCCTTTTTCTGATTTAATCAGATATGAAGCAATAGTAAAGGTAGCACTATTATTATCTCCACTGAGTCTCCAAATTCCTACAAAAGTTGCATAAGTTGGATTGTCTTCACTATCCAATAAATAATACCCTATGCCATACACTTCGTTCCCTGCTTTAACATAATTATCAGCTGGAGAATAACCATTTATAGTCACAGAACCCGCGTTGGCGTCAGCATCAGATAAAAAAATCATTATGCAACCAAAGATCAAGATTGCAGATACTAATGCCAAACCTATCAATTTCTTATTCATTTTCCCACCATCCGTCTAATTCACTACAGGCCATGATAAGGTGAAACAGTAACAACGACTGCTGATAATGGATGTTAATCCATCCGTCTTGCAATCGCTAGCCATCTCGCCAGAAATTAAATGATTGATTGATCATCTTTTTCCAAACTTTAACCATAAGTGAAAAAGGTTTTAACCAGGCTTCTCACGCTGATTGCTATCAAACCTAGTTTGTTTTCATGTGATGGTGGCCTGCCTGCAATATGCAGGCAAGGCCGTTTCACTCAGGGGTATACTGAGTGCACGAACTGATAGCACAATTCACTGCATTCGTATTGGCTTCCAAGTCCAGACAAAGGAGTCAAAAATCCACCTGTGAACAGTGAATAATTTGAACCATCCTGGGCAATTGATGAACCGATATAGATCGACCAGTAGTCCCAAATCGACTGAGTTTCAGTTGATGTGTTTGCCTCTTTGACACCCATCATCGATGAAACATATCCATAACTACTGACATTGATTCCCCCATTGCTAGTGTTGTACATGGAATTGTTCCCGTATGCACTTGAAATAGCATTCTGAAGGGCCAGATAACAGTTGGATCCGTATCCATAATATGTCCCCTGATGTACTACTGCATAATTCCAATCCGCTTCGGACACACTAGTTGGGCGAGCGGTAACGTTTGCAATAGAAATATGGAATGTTACCTTAAATGCATTAGTCGTCGTCACATCATATATACTAGCGAGATTGTTTCCGCTAGGAAGTGCTATTCCAATTGCCTGAGCTGTTGTGATCACTCCATCATAAATGATTATGTTTGCTGTCCTAAGATTGGCATCATAGTCACTATATGCCTGATAAAATCCCAATGCTGTTGTAGGGCCAGGAATCCATGATTCCGTTACTTTCGAATACATAAATACAGAATATGTGGAGCCAATCAAGCCATCAATTGATGTAAACTGCCCGTACGATGAGTTGATTGTTGTATAATTATCAACCGTAGCTGTATAATTCTCATTTGCTGTGTACCCAGTTTCCTCATTATCTAAAACTGCCTTCAATGCAATGAATGCATTGTATCCACTTCCCTGATGCGTTGTCCAACTTGTATCTCCTTGCTTAGCAAAGAAGAAATTGTATGTCGCAAGCCCATCCGTTGCACTAGCATCGGACTCCTGTGTCATCTCGAGAATGACGATTCCTGTGGCAACCATCATTAAGGCCACCATTGCTGCAATTACTTTCTTTTGCATGGATAATCACCTTTGATCTCCATTAATGTAAATCGTTTATCATTTGCACACCAACCCTTTCATAAGACCGATTGATATTGCCCTGAACTTTCCTTGCAATCTTGTTACTGACTTTACCTCTCAGAAAATTTCTAAGAGACACTTACCACACCTCCTTTGTTCTGTGTGATCTAGGCCTTCTTGCTTTCTCAAGAAAGTTCGTTTACTATACGCATTTTCATAGCATATAAACCCCTGTTCGAATTCTACCCCCTTTGACGGCCAAAATACAAATTGTCTGATTTCAGACATCCGTATATATAGTATCGTCCCTAGCAAATCAAATTCCATTGATTATAATGGCTTTACGCCGATGCCAGCACCAATATCATAGACTCTCAAATCGATCATGTCAAAATGATATTTCATGCAAAATCGGAATCTGATTCCGAATTTTCATAAACTTCTAACTCCATCCTTTACCCATGATAGAACGGGTCATCTATCCTCAGATACTCCATAGCATATCTCTCCGCCCCATCACATTGATAACAGGTGCACCCCAGATAGGCAAGGCGACTCTCTGTATGAGACTCCATGATGAGAAGGGAATGAACTATGTGTCCCTGCACAACAGAAATAGAAAATTATAGTCGATGTCGCCACATCGGCAGATTGTTCAAGAAACCTCGTGTCCCTAGGATCTCAAGAGCCTAAGGATCTCATCTCATCGCCAATCCGACCGCTGCTGCCATCACCCTAAGCCGATTCGCATCGTTCGAATCCACTAGGATCAATACGTCCTCGTTCTTCATTCCGGCGGCCCTTATCTCCTCGGCGAATCTTGGATCGTTCTTATCGACATCCCAATTCTTCGGGAATATCACTCTGTCATCCCTCATCACGAATGTTGCGGCACCAGTCGCCCCATTCCTTACGGCAAGATCCCTCTGTTCCATCCCGTTGGTCACCTTGTAGGCCACACCTTCGATGATGATCCCCTGCTGATATTTTCCCTCGGCATAATTCACATTGAGAACGTCCGTGTATCTCATCTTGAATTTCTCGAAACTCTGCCTGCCGAATTCCGTGATGAAGACACCGGTCTGTTTTATCTCGACCCATTTCCAATCCTTCAGAACCTTGAGCATCCCTCTGGTGCTTCCTTCTCCGAGTCCGGTATCCTCCATCAATCCCTTCCTGCCGATATGCCCTCTCCTCTGAAGGATGTCCAATACCAGGAACAGATGTGCGTCAGAATATCTTGCTACCGGGCCACAGTTGTTGTCATACATCAGTTCCATGACTTTACTCCCAGCGATTCGCAGAGCTTCATGTACTGAATCACGGAATCCATGACTTCTGATACAGATATACCCATGCTGGATGCGATCTCGGGGACGGATTCGTCACGATCGAATCTGACGATTATATCTGCTTGCTCTGGCGTAAGCCCATGTTTTCTTAAGAGGACTGTTCTGTACAGATCGTCTTCGGTATCCCACATCTCTTTGAGGATTTTCTCATTCAAAGGAATGCTTCTCTTTCTGTGATCGGTCACGTCCTTCAATGATTCCTTACGGATCCTGCCGACCTTATACTCATCCGATTCAAGATCGCCACAGACAGGACATGATATTGGGATCCCATCCTTCACCTTGTCCTCCCAGCGCATCCCGCACTTCTTACAGATGATCGCCAGTGTCTCCTTGTTCCATCTCTTACTCCCACAGGATGGACACTTCGAAGGATTCTTCTTCGTCAGCCAGATATATCCGCATCTTAAACACTTGACCTTCCTGGCTTCTTCGCAATCCCATAGCGTGGATCTGCATAACGGACATATCTTGGGTTTCTCGTCATTTCCCCCAGTGTTCCAAACATATCCGCAGAGCTTGCATTGGTTGATCGGATTATTATCAGTGCTTTCACAACTCTGATTCTGATTTATGATGCGTTCCAAACGCCTCATTCCTATCTGATAATCATTCTCATCGATCAACCCTGCACACCCCTGGTCAATGGATGATACAACCAATTCTGGTTATCACCATATAGATTATCTATCCAAAATGACAGACAATGTATCATTTTCGACTTCCCATTTACTATCTAAGGAATCTATGTAACTTCATGTACCAATGATTCGTGGATCGTGATCGTACAACGACATGGGATTCTCAGTGTACACTGAATCGTTCACAATTATCCCACATTCATTGTATGCGGCCTGTATCCTCGTGAATTCATGCCTGATTTCCTTGAGGGGCCTTCCCAATCTCAGAGATATCGTTTCAAGGCTCATTCCCGTGAAATGCAACGCAAGTATCTCCGATTGCTTCGGATCCAATCTCAAACGCCGCATCAAGTATGGGATGTTCTCTCTGAAATCATCCTTGTGTGACAGCATATCCTCTATGATTGATTCCCAAAATCTTCTGTATCTTTCGGACTTGGCACGGCCTATGGCCGTGTTGAATGAAAGATTCCACTTATCGAGCATCTTTTCCATGTATCTGCATGCCTCTGGGCGCTTCCCTCTCCAGAGATATATACAACCGATACCGTCCTTGAAAAGATAGTTCAGCCTATACTCTTCATTCTTCCATAATTCGATCAACTTCTCGGATGAACCTTCCTTCGACAATATCTCTCCGCATATCGGACAGACATCCTCCTTATCATTCTCCGAGATCCATTCAGCTCCACAGAAACCGCATTCGCATCTTTTACATCCAGGTGATCCGCGACATTCCGGACAGACATTCCTCTTCCTTCCAACGATGAATAATCTACCGCATCTGACGCATTCGGATGTATTCGGCAATTGATTCCATTTCTTTGATCTGCATGAAGGGCATGACGTGACGGAATCGGGTTCCATCCCCTCGTTCAACACCCATTTATGGCCGCATTTGAAGCATTTCAATTTGAATGTGTCCTTATCCCAATTCTTGGATCTACATGAAGGACACATATTCGGATACCCTATCCTGCTCTTCCAGACATAACCGCACTTATGACAAAGGAACTGCGGGACCTTCGGTTCATTCCAATTCCTTGTCTTACAGTTGGGACATCTCACCGGAGGTTCAGAATTCCTGGATGTCCATATGTGACCGCATTGATTGCATGAATGTTCTCTTACGGACGTTCCTTCCGTGATCGCATGACCACATTTCGGACAGATGTCATCCACACATCCTGGTTTCCATTCGGCTCCGCATGACTTGCATGTGTACTTATCAGGAGGGATATCATAACGACGGATGTGACATTTCGGACAGACGTTCGGCCTCGTCTCAGAACGTGATATCCACTGATGGCCGCATTTGAAGCAATAGAGCCTCTTCCCTTTCCAAAGATGCTCAGGTCCCCCCCCCCCTTGTTACCATCATGAATCATCGTTCCCTATAACTATGTACTTAGATTTAACATCCAACCATAATCATTGGTCATATTATCATGAAACAAGAATAAAAACACAACAGATACTGGTGGGCCCGCCCAGATTTGAACTGGAGTTACTTACACCCCAAGCAAGAAGGATACCAAGCTACCCCACGGGCCCATGTGTAAAAGGTTTAAGGTAAAAAGTTTGGATTTAGATGAATCGCAAGCCCTTCATCCAAGAGTAGAGATCTCTTCGATGAGGTTAGCGTGTGAAATGATCATCCTACGGCAACAGTATCTCTCGAGACCGAGGTCGTCGAGGACCTTCTGAGGATCCTCTCCCATTCCAACACGTCTTACATATTCAGGATAGGCCGATCCAACGACCTTACCGCATGTGAAACACCTTACGGGAATGATCATGTTATCAAATCACCTGTATGACTTCTGCTTCTTTGCACGTGCACCAGGACCCATCGGGTTCTTAGGCAGCTTCCTTCTGTCATCGTTGATGATGAGGGATCTGTCGTATGACCTGTATGTCTCCTCGAGCTCGTCGTCCTTGAAGAATTCGCACATACCCCTTGCGATAGCTGTCCTGACAGCTGTTGCCTGGCCCATGACTCCTCCGCCCTGGACTGTAACGGAGATGTCGACCTTTGCCGATTTGTCTCCTGCGAGTCCGAGGGGTTCCTGGATCTTGAGCCTTGCAAGCTCGGGTGTGTACAATGCGATCGGAACCTTGTTGATGGTGACCTTACCGGTACCCTCTTTCACGACTGCCCTTGCAACTGCTGTTTTCCTTTTTCCGCTTGTGTTGACGCAATCCATTGGAATCACCTAACCTTTGAACCGAGGAACTTTGAGATCGCTCCAAGGGTAGTGTATTTGCCTGTGACCTTCTTCATTGCGAAGTCGACCTTCTCTTTGTCGACCTCTTCGAACTGCTTCGGTGTGCCTACGAACACGTGAAGTCTCCTGAATGCATCCCTACCAGACGTTGTCGTCCAGGGGATCATTCCACGGACACTCCTCTTGAAGAGAAGATCTGCCCTACGGGGGTAGAACGGTCCTTTCCTCTTTGTCGTATCTCCACGGTCCACTCTTGCTTTGTAATCTGCGAAGATCACATCTCTCTCGCCTGTGACGACGATTGCTTCCGAGTTCACAACGACGATCTCCTCACCGTTCATGATCCTCTCTGCGACGACGCTTCCAAGCCTTCCGAGCACTGCGTTCCTTCCATCAATGACTGTAACCATCCAAATCACCTCATGATCCTGACGTTAGAGCCCTTGGGGTTCTCCGCTACCAACTCTGAAATCGTGATAGCTTTTCCGCCTGCTGCTACGATGGCTTCCTTCGCTGCTGCTGAGAAAGCATATGCTGCAACTGTGATCTTCTTACTGATGCTACCTGCCGCAAGGACCTTACCGGCGATTATGATCGTCTGTCCGTCCTCGGCATATCTGTCAAGTTTGCTAAGATTAGTCTCTGCCCAGTTCCTCCTGGGTTTCTCGAGCCTCTTAGCAATGTCTCGCCAGATAGCAGCCCCGTTCTCCCTCTCTTTTGCTTTAAGATCATCGATCAAAGCAATGAGAGAAGGGTCTGTTTTGTTGAAACTCTGTGGCTTCATTTTACTGACTCTCCCGACATTGGGTAACCGCTCAATGGGGACGTTGTTAATAAAGGTTGCCCCCTTTTACATTACTCTAATAAGAAGGGAAAGTGCCCACAGTGGATACGGCCAATATGCAAATCTGAATGTATTTTCAGAGTACAACATATGCCTGGCACATACCTTAGCGTACGTGCCGATGATCGATCATGCTTATATCATTTTCTCGACATGGATTTATACAGGTATGCAATAAGCCCATTCACGGTGTATTACAGATGATAAGATTCGGCCCGGCTGGAATACCACTTTCTTGTAAAGGACGCACATTGAGAGATGGGATAGAGGATGTCCACAACCTCAGTCTCACGGCTCTCGAGATTCAAATGGTCAGATCTGGAACCGTGGACATATATCCCGACGAGGAAGATATCGGGATACCCGCGAAGGATCTCGAAGGTCGTTTCATCATCGAAGTCATACGTGACGAAGAACCCATCACCGATCTGAATATCCCTGTCGAGGAGGATGATATCCTCGTGCAGATGACATCTGCATTCGCATCTAACTTCGGTGAGTTGTATGAGATAGGCGATCTTGCGAAGGAATTGGATGTGGGAGTGTCACTACATACGCCGAATTACATCGATCTTGCATCGGACTCGCCCCTCACCGACGATTGTCTCAACAGCATAAGGCACGCGGCTCTCATCGAGAATGCCTTGGGAGGAGATATCGTCGTCACCAACCTCGGACTCTACAGCGATATAAATGACGAAGAGGCATCTGAAGCTAACATCTACAACAATGTGGATGCGCTCATGGAGTGGTGGAAGGACGAGGGATTGAAACCAAAGCTCGGAATAGAGATCACAGGACAGCAGGAGGTCTTCGGTTCGTTGGAGCAGGTGTTGGACGTCTGCCATAACATCAAAGGACTTGTCCCCGTGATCAATTGGCCGCACTACCACTCGCGTACAGGCGGATCGCTCCTTGAGACCGAGGACTTCCAATATGTGATAGAACAGGCCGAACCGTATTGTAACGGTCACCTGCACACACTCTTCGCAGGTGCTGAACACTCGGACGGTAATGAACTCAGGCTTACACCGATAAAGAAAGGGGATCTCAAATTCGAGACCCTCGCCGAGTGTCTCGTTGACATGAGGCCCGATATGACGGTCATCTCATCCTCACCGCTCTTGGAACACGATGCGATGTACATGAGGATCATCCACGAGAGATACCTCAGCAAGAAGGTCGCCAAAGCGCTCAGGATGAAGAGGAAAGAGGAATCTGCCGCCGCAGAGGAATGAGATGTCCAACGATTCTTTGGAATACATCCTCGATCAGATCAGAGGAACGGTATCGTCCATCGATGCTGAATCACAGACGAAGCTCATAGATGAGATTGTGAAGGCCAAGACCGTTTTCATATATGGCGCAGGAAGGTCTGGACTCGTAGGGCAACTGTTCGCAGTACGTCTTGTACAGATAGGACTCGATGTACATTTCATCGGGGATATGACGACACCGATCATAAGCAAGGACGATCTCACCATCCTCATCTCCAACACAGGTGAGACCATGTCCGCCGTACAGACTGCTAACATCGCAAGACGCATAGGGTGCAGAGTCGCATGTCTTACCAGTAATGCGAAGAACAAACTTGCACATGCATCGAATCTTGCTATAATCGTCGATCATAACGGGAATAAGGATGCGAAGTATGCGCCTCTCGGAACGATTTTCGAGGATAGCGTCAGCATATTCTTCGACAGTCTCGTCCCATCCATCATGGAAAGGAAAGGCATGGATGAGGATGCCATGCGCAGAAGACATGCGATTTGGGTCTAATCAGCTTCCATTATGACCATGTCGATCGGTTGTGGATCTCCGATCGTAGTATCGAACACCTTCAATTCACGTCTGACAGGATCGATCACTATCGCGAATCCGAATTCTCCAGAGAATATCCCGTCCTGTGTCCTCACATCCACTGGTGACATGTAGCAGCCGAGATCGAGATGGGAATGATACCATCCCACCACACATTCACGTCCAACGAATTCCATGGAAGCGAACATCTCGTCGAAGAACCTCTCATCGAATTCTGCATGTCTGCTATCTGCCAAAAGGACCGATGTCGTCGTCCTGTGAATGATAGCATACTTCCCGCCATCATCCTCATAGACCTCGCCTATGATCAACCCTATGACCTCGGACCCCTCATCAAGACCAGCCTGTGCATGGTCAGTCATCTCGGACAACACATGTTCCGGAACGAATATCTTTGCTGACCTCACCATCCTCTTCCTGTACTCCACACATCCCTTGTCCGATGAAACGATCCTCATGATATCACTTTACGCTGGCGCTTATCCTTGCCTTTCCCTTCGAAGCGAAGAATTCAGCGGCCTTCTTGCACGAATCCGTCCCGAATGGACTTGCAACGTTCGGCTCGACCAACAATGTCATTATCCCATTTAGAAATGATGACAATCTCGTACCATAGGTCCACTCGTTCAACATCTTTATGCATACCAATCCTCCATCCTTCGGACTCATGATATTCGGATGGAATATCTCGGTCTTCCACCTGACCTCGGGCTTGCATTGACCATAGTCCTTGGTTATCGTCACGGAGAATTCATGTTCAGAGACCACCTTGTCCCTTGTCGCATAGGCCAATGTGTCCGTTATCTTCATGCCTATGGTCAATGGTAACTCAGTGTTCTCGGGATCTATCTCTATATTTCCATCCATGAAGTCCGAACAATCCCTCAACTCATTGATCAGTCTCCGAAGGACGATCTCTTTCGGATAACTCATGCTCCACCCTCTGGATCCGGGATCATCTCCAGCATGTCATCGGTCACGATGCCTGCTTCATGCATCGTCATCGTTGATATCAACAATGATCTCCCCTTCTTCAGGACGAATGCTCCTGCGTCCTTCTTCCAATACTCTGCAGCACTACAGATTATCTCTCCGATCCTATCCTCTAACTCGACCTCCATCCTTATCGTGGAGCCGTTAGCCATGTTCTTCACTGTTATTATCAGACTCATCTACACACCTGTGGTTCGGACAGGAGGTGGAAACAGGTACAGTGTAGATGCCCATGTTCCCACTCATTCCGTCGTAATACAATATGTCGCGTATGCATAGCTCCTGCTTATCGGACATCAACTTCAATGCCTCCCTCACCTGTATCGCTGCGATGATTGATGCAGTAGTGATGTCCGATGCTTTCTTAGGGACGAATGCCTCCCCGTTGCCTGTACATGTGAACCTCATCTCCATGAGTTTCACATGGGTACGATTGAGCGTACATTCCAAACACGGCCCCCCTGGAACTATCACCTGTACCTTCCCGATGAATCCATCTATGGCCCCATCGATGAACGGTACCCCGTGATGATATGCGTGCGCGTTGACATGCATCCTTGCCTTGAGATTATCCACACAGCCGATGATCAGGTCGTAATCCCAATCGACCACATCCTCCACATTGGAATGTATACCTGTTATCGAACAGGACGGATCGAGTTCCATACCTCTCTTCGCTACGATCTCCGCCTTTCCAGAGACTTTCACGTCAGCCTCCCTGAAGAACAGACACCTGCTCAGATTGGATGGTACGATATCATCCATATCCACGACCATTATCCTCTTGAATCCCGCAAGGACCATGTCCTTGATGACCTCGTTGCCCAAAGCCCCTGCACCAACGACCATACAGCGAGCGGACTGTATCCTGTCGATATCCATCCATTCGAACCGCCTCATACGGTCGTATCTGTCATCATCCTCGAAGCCTACGTGGATCATCATATCACATATTATATCTAAGATATTATGAATATATAATATAAATATAATACTTCATCCAGAACACGTGAAAAATGAAGATGACTACAAAGAACAGAACTATCGGATATGCCTAAATACCAAACAACCGTTCATATGGATATGCAACTGCCCGAACATGATCACTGCAGATACTGCGGGGACCCGATAAGATACGGAGAAGAATTCTGTGACGATTATTGCAGAGAACTCTTCATAGAACAGGAGAAGGCAGACAAGAAGAAGGATATCAAGTTCTATGCGATGATCGCAACGACACTGGGCGGATTGTTCATCGCAGGCGTATTGATGAAATTATTTCTTTGATATGGCGTCGACCATCGCAGGTACGTTATGTACCCTGACTATGTCCGCACCGGATCCTATGGCACGCATGGTCACACGTACTGTAGCATCATCCGCTTCCATATCGGGATAATACAATGAGAGGAATCTTTTCCTTGAAGCCCCGATCAACACCGGACATCCGAGGGAATACTCCGATGAGTTGTCGATTATGTGCATGTTCA
The DNA here is from genome assembly GCF_964305265.1 of Candidatus Methanarcanum hacksteinii. Classification (NCBI taxonomy): domain Archaea; kingdom Methanobacteriati; phylum Thermoplasmatota; class Thermoplasmata; order Methanomassiliicoccales; genus Candidatus Methanarcanum; species Candidatus Methanarcanum hacksteinii. The sequence continues at coordinate 167,984 of NZ_CAYATA010000002.1, forward strand.
GCTCTGGAGTCTTGCCGAATCCTATCCCGGGATCCATTATGATCTCCCTGATGCCATGATCCAATGCGCACTCCTTCCTCTCTCTTAGAAAATCGACGATGGATTGATCGGATTCAACTCCCAGTGGATTATCCTGCATCGTCAATGGCATGCCCGACATGTGCATTATCACTGCAGGTACGCCAGCCGATGCTATGAGTTCCATCATACCATCGGCACGAAGGCCGTAGACATCGTTGATGATATCTGCACCTGCACCCAACGCTTTGGCCGCAACCTCCGTCTTCATGGTATCCACGGAGATCTTGACATCCGATACCGATGACAATTCCTTGATTATCGGGATGATCCTTCTGATCTCCTCGTCAGCATCGACGGGAGTGGCCCCGGGTCTGGTGGATTCTCCGCCGATATCTATGATATCGGCACCTGCATCCACCATCCCTAGGGCGAATTCCAATGCATCCTCCTTATGCTTCCCACCATCCGAGAATGAGTCGGGAGTCATGTTCAGGATGCCCATGACCTTCGTCATAACAGTTCGTCCACGATCTCCATAAGATCGATGACCTTGACATCCTTGTCCTCCGAACCGAATATCAAGTTACTGACGCAGAACGGACATGCCGTGATGATCGTCTTAGCACCGACAGCCAAAGCCTCGTCCACCCTTGTGGCCGCTATCTTCTTGGATTCCTCGGGGTATGCTGAACGTACGCCTCCGCCTCCTCCGCAGCAATGGCTTGTCGCCTTGTTGAACTCCATCTCCTTGAATTCGATACCAGGGATCATGGAGATCACCTTCCTGGGTGCGTCATACACGCCTGCGTGCCTTCCTAAGTGACATGGGTCGTGATATGTCACCACGCCCTCCATGGGTTTGAGCTTGAGTTCCTGCTCGGCAAGGAATTCTGTCATGTGTTTGACTTCGAATGGAACATCCACGAATTTCGGGTATTCCTCTTTGAACATCCTGTAACATCCTGCGCATGAGAGTACCAATGTCTTTACGCCCATCGAAGTGATCGCATCGACGTTCTTCTGCATGTATCTCTTCACATCTTCGATATCCCAACCGACCCTCTGCATCACCGAACCGCAGCAGATCTCGTCGACCGTCGTATAATCGACACCGAGTTTGTCCAATATCGAGAGCGAGGCCTGTGAGGTCTTCTTCGACCTGTATGTGGCGGTACAACCTGCGAAATAACCGATCTCCGCCTTCTTCGGAGTCCTGCCAAGAGTCTCAACGACAGATTTCTCCTCTCCGTACGGATTGTTGTATTTCAGAATGTTATCGCACATCGCTTTGTGCTTCGGCAGGATGTGACCGTTCTTCACGAGATCCGCTCTGCACAGTTCGATTATATCGACGATCTTCACCTTCGAAGGACATCTGCGTACACAATCCGCACATGTCGTACATGTGTACATGTTCTCAACGACGGAGTCGTCAGGTTCTATCTCTCCGTTCAACAATCCGTATGTCAGTACGATACGTCCCCTGGACAATGCTGAATCCCAACCAATGGCCTTGAATGACGGACATACGCTCTTACAGAATCCGCACATCGTACATACATTGACAGCATTCCTGACCAATTCCAATCTATCTGTTTCAAATGTCATCTAATTCACCATCGGTATTGTGACGCTTCCATCCATGAGGATGATTATCTTCGCATCCTTGTTCTCCTTCAATGCCTCTTTCACGGCATCGTCGACGGTATCGAAGGGCGTCATGTTGGCATCACTCATGAGCTTCTTGTCCAATCCGGTCACTGCCCAGATGTCGGCCCATGTGGCGATCTCCGCCATCTTGGCGGCCTTATGGTATCCTAACTTATACTCCTTGTTGAGGTTCTCCAGCACGATCTTCGGATCCTTGGAGGATGACAACTGCTGTAAGAACGTCTCATGGCCTATGCCTTCTCTGCATTTCGAGACCATGACGATCTTCCCGCCTTCCTTCAGTGCCCATTTACCGTTATCCAAGGCTTTCTGCGATTGGTATAGGTCGACATCCATCGGATATGGTGCGACGGATATCACCATGTCAGCTTTCTCTGGGATGGGTACGCAGAACACCTCTTCTGCCCATCCGACCGCTGTCTTGAATGCTCCATTCAGATCCCCAGAGGCACATTTGTAGATGCTCTGGTGCCTATCCATGACGATCTGTATCGAGAAGATCTTCTTACCCTTGACCTGTTCTAGGGCATCCATCATATCCTCGTGCACAGGGTTACCGTCCAATGCCAATGCCTGTGCCTCAGGCCTCATGGCCAATCTGTGATTCGCTTCGATGGTCCTGAACGAAGCCACTCCGGGAAGGAACGATTTCCTACCGCCTGTGTAACCTGCGAAATAATGCGGCTCCACGCTTGTGATTATGACCAAACGGTCCGAATCGACAGCTACCCTGTTGATCTCCATGGGCGTACCATTCTTGGAGTTGCCTAGGTAGACACATTCCGATTCCTTCGCGTTGTGGCAGATGATCCTGTCCTTCAGCTCATCGTAGTGCTTACCGAATACGAAATCGTACTCCTCAGGAGTCATATCTCTATGATTGCCTGTGGCGATGATGTATCTCGCTTTCCTGAGATCCATCCTCTTCGAAAGCGCATCGAGTACCTTCGCTGTTGGTGTCGGTCTTGTTCCATCATTGACGATGAACACTATATCCTCTCCGCCGTTGAGGAACTCATCCAAAGAATCGTAACCGATCGGGTTGTCGATGGATTCATTGATGACCTCATCTGGCGAACCGCATGTGACATCCTTTGGGTAGAAGATGCCTATGAGATTCTCGTCCGGGATCTCCGTCTTCTGAATCTCATCCTTTCCGTACTTTATATCCACTATCATAGGACTGAACGCATTAACCAGTAGAAAGTATATAATGCGTGCGCGCGAAGATGTACGTCAATCCTTCGGTATGGATGCCTGTTCTGGTTCCGGACCGATATCATCCGATGTCGCATCGTCCTTCTTGCGGATGATACGGGATACGATCATATGCGGTACGCTCAGGACCTTCTCCCTGAACTCGAGCATACTGCTTATTCCCAACAGTTCCTTCCAGAATCCTTTGGTGAAGATGACCAATATGGCAACGATCTCGACACGTCCTAGGAACATGAGACCGCATGAGAACAGCTTCATACCGCCTGACATCGCACAATAGTTACCGAACAACGCTCCCATGCCTGGGCCTGTACCGGAGACCAATGCGCATGATGCGAAGAGTGCCTCGCCCATCTCCATCTCCATGTCCATCACCATAGCTCCCACGAAGATGGTTATTATGAACATGAGCGCTACGACTGTAGCGCTGCGTACGACGCCTTCGTCAGCACCTCTGCCATCGAACCTCACGCTGTAGACAGCATTGGGATGGACTGCCTGTCTGACCTCATTCAGCATGGATTTGAGCACTATCAATGCTCTGGAGATCTTGATACCTCCCGCGGTGGATCCAGTGGAACCTCCTATGAACATGACCACCAACAACAAGGACATCCCGATGAATGGCCATCCGGTCGTATAGTCCACGGTGGTGAATCCCGTAGTCGTACCTATCGATACCACGGAGAACAGGACATCGACAACAGATTCCAATACATTCCCGGTCCCGCGTCCGTTCATGAACATCGTGACGAGTACCAATGCGCTCACGGCCGAGAAGAACAATACCATGAAACGGAACTCCTCATTCTTGCGGATGGCACCGAACTCACGTTTGACGAACACTTTGTACTGAAGATAGAAGTTGGTGGCGCTGATCAGCATGAAGATCATGACAGCTATCTTGACGAGCACGCCATATGATGCGAAACTATCGCTCGTTATCATGAATCCGCCGGTACAGATGACGCATAGCGATATCGTGCTAGCCTCCAACCATGATAGGCCCAGAAGCATCAGGATTACAAAGAATGCCGCCGTCAGTATGACATAGACGGAAACATACTGCTTCGCCGCACTCTCCATCTTGAGATATAGGTTACCGGAACCCGAACCCGACATCTCATTCTGTAACAGACTACGGCCGCCGGATACGACCATCGGCATGATGAACATGAACATCGTGACGATGATGATACCTCCCACCCACTGGGTGAGTGCTCTCCACAACAACATGCTCTGAGGCAATGATGCGACATCCGGCAATATCGTCGCACCTGCCGTGGTGAATCCGCTAACGGATTCGAATATCGCGTCCACGAATGACAGTCCATAGATCAGATATGGGATGGTACCTACGACGAACAACCCTGCCCAGAGGGTTATGATCATGACGATACCATCCACCGGGCGCATGACCTTCGGATTCTTGAAGAAGATCATCAGAGCTGATGATATCAGGACACATGGTATCACCGGGATCAGGAATGGCAATGTAGATTCATCCTGCCAGATCGCCACAGCCAGTGCTGGTATCATAAGGAGTGATGTGAATAGGAGCACCACACCCAACACGTGAAGTGATCTGCTCTCGATCTTGGTGAACGGATTCCTCTTAACCCGCTTTATACGCCCCATATGACTTCGTAATGTCGTACTCCAATAATAATACTTTAATTCTGGCAGACATAGGGATACATTCCCGACAAGAATGCTTAATATCGTTTGACAGGATTTCCGCAATGATGTCATCATTGAAGGAAGTCGGCGAACGTCATCTCATCGAGAACATAATGGGAGTCATAAGACCATCCCCTGGAATAAAGGGAACTGCGGATGATGCGGCAGTGATACCCACGGATGGGGACGTTGTCGCATGCTCCGACATAGTAACATTCGAAAGGCATATGCCCAAGGGCATGTCCTATGAGAAATTCGGATGGACGGCGGCAGCTGTCAACTTCAGCGATCTGGCTGCGATGGGTGCCAGACCGATCGGCATCCTCGCTTCGTTGGCCATGCCTGATGATATGGATGAGAGTGAATTGTACGATATCATGAGCGGCATAGACCAATGCGCCGAGTTCGCAGGAACGACGGTCATAGGCGGGGATACGAAACCAGGCCATGGGGCGATATCATGCACCGCACTAGGGACCATGGATGGACGCAGACCGATGATGCGCAATGGCGCAGACATAGGCGATGTAGTCGCCGTCACAGGCGGATTGGGAGGTGCGGCTGCAGGATTCAAAGCGATCGAGAACAATCTGGAGGCCGAGGATGCCATCTTCAAGCTCATGACTCCCGTTCCACTGATCTATGAGGGCATCGAACTCTCGAAATGCGGTAAGGTGACATCTTGCATCGATCTGTCCGATGGTCTCGCGACCGCAGCCAACACGATATGCGAACAGAGTCATGTCGGCATGGAGCTAGTGTACGAGTTCCTCCCTATCGATCAGGATGTCGATGAGGTCTGTGAGAGATTGAGGATCCCAAAGAAGGACCTTGTACTGAATTGGGGCGGAGAATACGAACTCATGTTCACATTCCCCAAGAGCGAGATAGAGACGCTTCAGAAGACGGGCGTGTTCTTCTCCATAATCGGTCACATCACCGATGATGACGGAGCATACCTTCTGGAAGATGATGAATGCGTGAGGCTTGGATATGGGTGCTACTAGTCCTGTCAAGATAGAGGCGAGGTACTATGAGCGTACCGATGATGGGTACATCTGCCACCTCTGCCCACACAACTGCAGGATCGCCATAGGGAAATACGGTCTCTGCGGTACAAGACGCGGGAATGAGGATTTCCTAGAGGCATACAGCTACGGGAGGGTATCATCACTTTGCGTGGACCCCATAGAGAAGAAACCTCTCAATCACTACTATCCCAAGAGCAAGATCTTCTCAGTGGGCGGCATCGGTTGCAGTATGACATGCAAGCACTGTCAGAACTACTCCATATCACAAAGGGAGACAGGGAAGAAACGCACAACGTATGTCTCCCCTCAGGCACTTGTGGACATGTGCAGGTCCGAAGGCATGGATTCGATCGCCTTCACATACAATGAACCGATGATCTGGCTTGAATACATAGAGGATGTCATGAGATGCGATCCGGATCTCAGGCTCGTACTTGTGACGAACGGCTTCATAAACGAAGAGCCGCTGAAGGATCTATGTAAGATAACGAATGCTATGAACATAGACATAAAAGCATTCAGGAATGAGTTCTACAGAGATATATGCCATGCCAACCTGGATGATGTTCTCAGAACCACCAAATTGGTGTATGGATCCGGAGTACATCTCGAGATCACATACCTGTTGATCCCAGGCTACAATGATTCTATGGAGGAGCTCACGGATTTCTCCGAATGGGTCGTGAACGAGCTATCATCAGATGTGCCTGTCCACTTCACAAGATTCCATCCTGATAATGGGATGGATGATGTCCCTTGGACCCCTGTCGAGACGATGATCGCTGCCAAGGAGATCGCCATGAATGCGGGACTCGAGTTCGTATATCTAGGGAATGTCATGGTGGAAGGCGGGAACGATACCATCTGTCCGCAATGCGATACCGAGGTCATAAGAAGAACGGGATACATGGTGGATCTGGAAAATCTTGATGGTAACAGATGTGCCTGCTGTGGTGCCCATCTCAACATAAAGAACTGATCATCGACCAAAGAGGATCCCCTGCAAGGGTGATGAACACGAATGCCATAGTGATCGGTATGATGAAGGGTATCATCGGTGTGACCAACACCTCTTTGATGCCTTTTGAACCCAACCTGTCGTATGCGCCTTCATCCGCGCCACCCCTTGTAATCACGACCTTTTCATCCACCACATCCTGTTTCAGCCATACGTGTGATCCTTTTGCCTCTTCCAACTCCATCCTGCGCCATGGACGGAATCCGATATCCCTTTTCAGAAGATTACCGATGATGATCGATAGTGCATACAACGAAGTGAACGATGTAGCATAGAACAACAAAGACATGGTGAACGGCATGTTCGAACCTGCCATTGTTGTCAAACAATATGACGAGACATCCCTGTGGAATGCTATCGACATGACGATCATACATTTCGCATCCGCGCCACCCCTCAATATCCCCATGACATACATCAGATAGAATGTGATGGAAGACACCATGATGCATACCCCCATCCTCACGATACAGTCATCGGACGAGAATGATATCGGTATCAGAAAAAGACACATAGTGATGATCCAATAGATCGTTCCCATCATCCTGCCCGTGTCCAACCATAGTATACCTATCGCTATCATCGCAGAAGCCGTCGCCATCATGATGCCGTGGACCCCTTGGGCATCCGACATCACGCTGATTACTCCCATCGACCCTATGATCCACCAGTGGATGTCATGGACTTCGCGATGCTTGTGGTCCTGATAGGATGCTGAGATCAATACGATCAGTACACCAGCTATCAACAAAAGGTCGCGGTCGCACATATTCTATATTATAATATATTTATTATTAATATGTTTGAATACCCATACATCGACCTTATTATAGGACAAATACATGAACGGTCATGAAATGGAGATCGATTGTTGCCTTGACACTGATATTGATAGTGTCTATACTGTCGATGCCAACATCATCAGCGTATGATGCTGCAAGCACTGAGTGCGACAACGTAACAGTGATGACATTTGCAGGCAACATTGAGATAAGTGTGTTGGACAGTTCTGATTTCACTCTCAACATCCATAATGGCAACGATGTCCCTGTGATGGTGAACATATCACAGGTTGATGACAGCCCCATCAAGGTGAACATAGAAGATGACATCATCGTTGATGCTGGGAAGACAGTGAACGTCAATGGCGTACTTGCACCCAAGAGTTTCTGCAGGGACGATGACTATGAGATCGAGTTGAAGATCAGCGTGATTAGAGGGGAGATGACACCGCATGAATCCGAATTTAGATTCACGGTCACGACCGTGAGCAGCCTCTCCAGCAACGGATACTACATGACGGTGATGGGATTGTTCACACCCCCAGAACCGTTTGATACGGAGATGTGGTGCATCACATTCACGATAATAGGATGGATAGGTCTTGCGATAGTCGTCTCCATCATCGGATCCGTCGTCATAAGAGCTATAGGAAGGAGATTCGCGACTGAAGGATCCACTGTGAACGGTTGGTTATTCACATCAGGCGTATTCATAATGATAATCGCCACAGGGATCATCAATCTCGCACGCGTCATGGCTGTGGATTACAAACTATTGGCGACGATCGAGATGGTCATGAGCTTCGTGTACATATTCACCTGCGCGATGGTTGCATGGGATGTGTACAAGGCATTCGTATTGTATCTTCTCAAGAGAGCGGAGAGGTTCAACACGGAAATCAATACATCCCTGTTACCGCTCACGCATCTGTTAGGGAAGATCATCATAACGTTGGTAGTGGTCACATACATCCTATCCAAATTGGGCGTCAATCTTGCAGGCATGATCGCTGGAGCAGGTGTTGCGACGTTGGGTGTATCCCTGGGTGCGAAACCAGTCATCAATGAGTTCTTCTCTGGATTGATAGTGCTCATGACACGTCCGTTCATCAAGGACGATCTGATAAGAGTGGATGGCGGCGATACACTGACCGTCAAGAGCGTAGGCGTGATGAAGACCACATTCTACACAGGATACTCCAACGACATCATCTCCTTGCCGAATAGCATGCTCACATCGAAGCCTATAACGAACATCAGTTGGGTGAACAGGAACTACCGTAGCACATTGAATGTCAGAGTCCCTATAACCTGCGATATCGAATTGGCCAAGAGACTCATCATAGAAGCGGCCACAGAAAATCCGAACGTACTGGAGGCCAAAGAGGATATGCACGGACCGGTTGTTGTGGTATCCGATACGAATGACCATGGCGCCATGGTCCTCACACTTGCCTGTTACTTCAAGAACTATGGGGATTCGTTCGATGATATGGGAATGATCCGTGAAACCGTTCTGAAGAAATTCTACGAGAATGACATACGCATTCCAGGACACATGACTATAACGAATATCATGGGGGTCGAATCACATGAAGAATAAAAGCATCATACTGTTGGCAATCATCGCGATATCTTTGATATCCCCTATCGCGATGGATTCATCAGATGCATCCACGGCCGTGACGGTAAACGGCATCACGCTATCCACATTCGATGACAACGTCAGTATTGCCGCGGGGGATTCCGCCACCATAAGCATCATGATGACGAACAATAGCACAGATTACATCTCCACCTCCGTGAAGATCGATCCCAGCAAGAACTATTCATGTTCGGTCGAAACGAATGAATATCATATCGCTAAAGGCAACGCAGCCAAATGTACGGCGGATATCAAAACTACCAAATACAGCGAACATGGGGATTATTCGGTCAACATCCACGTGAATGTGTTCAACTTCGCTACCAATGTCAATGAAGAGACCAACATCATCGTCAAACTCACGATAGAACCCGAATATTCGGACAGCGGGGGATTCAACAAGATATTCGGAGTATTCGACCCGTTGCCTGAACCATTCAACACGCCGTTGATATCTGCAAGCATAACATTCGTGATGTGGTGCGGTATCGCCTGCCTCGCATATGTCGCATTGAGGATGATATGGGCGCGTATATTCAAGAATGATGACGATGACCGCAAGGACATCACAAAGACGACTGGAAGGATGATGATACTCGTCATCATAGTCATCGGTATACGCAAATCACTCATCGTATTCGGTGCGTACGACGTTATCATCAATGCTGTCGAGGACGTGACCAACCTCATATTGGTGGCCCTTGGAACGATAATCGCCTGGAGCATATACAAGAACCTGATCTCCACATTGTTCCACAAATCAGAGAGGAATGGGAAGCTTACCGGAGTGGATACGACATTGATCCCACTGTTCCGTATGATCGGAAAGGTCGTCATCTCCGTATGTTCGGTATCTGCATTCCTCTCCATACTCGGCATGAATCTCATGGCCATATTGACAGGTGCGGGTATCGTCGGTATCGCGATATCGCTCGGAGCGCAAGGCATACTCACCGAATTCTTCGGAGGCGTCTCCATCCTGGTCACACGTCCGTTCAAGGTCGGGGACATGGTGCAGATCGGTACGGAGAAGAACATCTACGAGGTCAGGCGCATCGGACTCTTGAACTGTGAATTCAAGAATTGGACCAACCGCGAGCACTACATACTCCCGAACAGCGCTGTATCCACATCATCCATCGTCAACATCACAGGACGTACCGACATCTACAGAATCTATCTCTATTTCGATGTGGATTATGATGCACCAATCGAGAGGACCAAGGAGATCATCCTCAAACACGCATACAACAACTCTGATGTCGTGACCGATCAGGACGGATTCAAACCATCCGTGAGATTGGATTCATTCGACTATTCGTACATGTCCTTCCGTCTTGCCGTATACATCAAGAACTTCAAGGACAACATCAGAGTGACTGGTGAACTCAACGAATCGATCTACTCAGAACTCGTCGAAGAGGGAATCGATTGTCCGTACGAGATCTATGATGTATTCGTGAAGGATGAGGCCAAAGAAAACTGATGACGGCCATGCCGTCATCTCCTTTTTTATTTATTCTTAAATTAGACATATGTCTAATTATTTTTCATTTTATTCGCTCATATGAACATTTTTCATCAAAAATGATTAAATGATTTCTAATAAAACGGGGCTATGTTCAAATACTCAATACAATGATGAAATACAGCATCCAATAGGTGAATCAAATGGCAATAAAGAACAGCTATCTCAAAGAGGTGTTCGAAGGCCTCAAGAAGCGTAACGCAGATGAGCCTGAATTCCTCCAAGCCGTAGAAGAGGTCCTTGAATCATTGGAGCCTGTCGTTGAAGCAAGACCTGAGATCCAGGCCAATGGCATCATCGAGAGGATCGTCGAACCCGAGAGGGTCGTCATGTTCCGTGTATCATGGGTAGATGACAATGGAAAGGTCCAGGTCAACCGTGGATACCGCGTACAGTTCAATTCGGCCATAGGCCCATACAAGGGAGGATTGAGACTCCACCCATCCGTCAACCTATCGATCCTCAAATTCCTCGGATTCGAACAAATCTTCAAGAACAGCTTGACGACACTTCCGATAGGCGGAGGTAAAGGAGGATCCGATTTCGATCCAAAGGGTAAATCTGACAATGAGGTCATGAGGTTCTGTCAGTCATTCATGACGGAGCTCGCCAAGCACATCGGCCCCGACACAGATGTTCCTGCAGGAGATATCGGAGTCGGCGGAAGGGAGATCGGTTATCTCTTCGGACAATACAAGAGACTTCAGAACGAGTACACAGGTGTCCTCACAGGCAAATCGATCACCTGTGGCGGATCGCTCGCAAGGACTGAGGCTACAGGATACGGACTCTGCTACTTCACCAACGAGATGCTCAAGGATGCCGGAAAATCATTCGAAGGCAAGACCGTCGTCATCTCAGGTTCAGGGAATGTCGCGACATATGCCACTCAGAAAGCGACAGAACTGGGTGCGAAGGTCGTCGCTATATCTGATTCAAACGGATATATCTACGATGAGGCAGGAATCGACTACAAGATCATGAAGGAGATCAAGGAAGTCAAAAGGGACAGGATCAAGACATACGTCAACTACTCCAAGACCGCGAAATACACTGAGGGTTGCAAAGGGATATGGACGATACCTTGTGACATCGCTCTCCCCTGTGCTACACAGAATGAACTTGATGAAGAATCTGCAAAGATCCTCGTGAAGAACGGTGTCTTCGCCGTTGCAGAGGGTGCGAACATGCCCAGCACACCTGGTGCGATCGCCGTATTCCTCAAGGAGGGTGTCCTCTTCGGTCCTGCCAAAGCAGCTAATGCAGGCGGTGTGGCCACATCAGCACTCGAGATGTCTCAGAACAGCATCAGGATGGCATGGACATTCGAAGAAGTCGATGAGAAACTCCATGACATCATGAGAAGCATCTACAAACAGGCATCAGAGGCCGCAAAGAGATACGGCATGGAAGGCAACCTCGTTGCAGGAGCCAACATTGCCGGATTCGAAAAGGTCGCCAATGCCATGATCTGGCAGGGCATATCATACTGAAACTCATGAGTGGGGGCGACCAGCCCCCACTCAATTCGTCATCAGGACACACTTGAATTCTAATCTATTCTGATCTTGAGCATTTGCACATACTGCTCCCGAACATAACGCCGAGTAGTCGACCCAACGTGTTAGATCCTACCAATTTGGTAAGGTATTGGTAGGGTATTAAAAATATCAAACCTTCTTTCCTGACCAAGAGTAGACCTTCATATTGACTTCTCTCCCCGCCTCTATCAATAATCCTGCTTCAATCAGATGCCTAATATCGGCTCTTGCCGTATTCAAGGATACTTGATTTTGATTCTGTATCGATCTTACAGTGACCGTTCCGCCACCCATGAGGCCATTGATGATCCTGATCTGCCTATCGTTCAACCCATGATTGGATAGTTCAATCATCGTCGAACGCTCCTCTCTTATCTTCCTTTTCAGATAATCTTCGAATTTATCAAGAGAATCCATCAATGCTTTGAGATTGTAATGTATGAAGTATGTCATATCGTTGCCATCAGTCTCTCCAAACACGTATGATTCCTCATATTTGCCCTTGTGATCCTTAATGTATCTGGATAAAGCCAGATATTCCATCGACTGGTAACCGCTCTTCAATTCATACCAATAGAACAATGTGCGTGCGACACGCCCGTTGCCATCTTCGAAAGGATGTATGTACGCGATTGCATAATGGAGGACCATCCCTTTGATCACCGGATGGAGGGATTCTCCTTCGTCATTGATGAAATCACAAAGCTGTTGCATCGCGGATTCAATTTCATTCATCGGTATGGGTTGATGGAATACCTCCCCAGATGATGGATCTTGTACAACGACATCATCATTATCACGAAAAATCCCCATGTATCTCTCATCCAGAGTTCCTTCGGTCACGATCCTATGGATGCTTTTGATCAGTTCTAGAGTTAGTGGCTGTTCCGTTTGATCTTTGATGAAACGCATAGCCTTGTAATTATTGACGATCATCCGTTCAGATTTATCCTTAGGGCGAGCGTTTTTACGCAGCATCTCTTTTGCTTGCTTGGTTGTAGTGATCGCCCCCTCCATTTGGCTGGATGCGATGGATTCCTCCATCAGGGAACTGATGGAATAGTATGACTTCTTATGCGGATCCATCACATCAGGGAATGATCCAACGGACGTCCTCATGTCGAATTCATGAAGCATCTTCATCGCCCTATCAGATATGAGATAACGATAATGCGTCTTACCGAATACCAATGTGTTGCTATTGTCCATGCGGACCAATTTCATCCTTGCCCACACTGTGTCCGGATCGAACGGCCCTGTATCTCTCATACGAACCTCTGACCAATGAAGATATTTCTTGTTGAAATCCTTCGCGAATTCTTTGATCTCCTCAGATAGAACTGCTTTAGATTTTTGTTCATCTGACAGGATGATATCGATCTTTGGAGGATTTCTAGGAAAGTGCATACTCAATGATGTCTATGACAATATAAATACCATACCAATTTGGTAAGGTATTGGTAGGGTAATGGTAAGATAGCATCGATAGAGCCTGACCTTGACAGATATGTCGCTTTACACCTGCGTGAAACTTCTAACACTCTATCTTTTACTCTATCAACCAAATTAGGCCATAGTCTTTAAGCAAACTTACGATTGGTCAGCAAGCATACTCCAGAATACTTATTACAGATATCACCGATGCTGTCGGGAAAATCTTTCCGGATTACAACTGCCGACAACTGATAGGGATAAAACTATCCCTAACCAGGGTCAGAGTTTATTCACTCGTCGAGTGAAAGCTGTTTGGAAATCATTTAAAATTGTTCTTGCTCATACTTCTGCAACCTTTACTTGATCTCGTCGTCCTCGAATTCCATCAAAGGTATCGACTTCCACTGCTGGCCCTTGACCTGCTCAGAATGCATGAACGATACCGCCAACAGAAAAGGTTCCCGCAAAGAGGAGATAGTGGAGAACATCGACTATCCGAAGCAAGGAACATCAAGCTTCTGAGATCGGACCAAGAACACGAAAGTACCTCTGTGCAGGACACTGCTGAATCCTTTAGTCGCCCGACGGACACGTGAGTGGACGTTGCGCACCCGGAGCGACCTTCAGGGAGCGAAAGATGCGGGTGACACAGGGGCCTGGCGGCACCGGTGCGTCGGACCTCGGTCCAGCACCAGCCACCGGCCCCGATTCGCTATCTTTTTAAAAGGTTTTTTTAAATAGGGTGTGACAAATCGATAACAAAACGATTACAATGGATGATATGAAATATGTTATCGCCATAATATGGGCAGTCAGAGTAAGACCCGTATGTCGGCGACCTTTGGTGGCCCTTAGTACATGCGGGCTATGACTATCTTCTCGGATAACATGTTGTAGTATGTGTCGTCCCCATTGTTGTATCTGTAATTCACGGCGCCGACTACGAAATCAGCGACCTGTATCGCACAATCATCCGTCAATACCTTCTTATCGCATTTCTTGACATTGCATCCGGCGACCATCCTTTGGGCCGCATCTCTCAGGACCTCGGTCTTAACGAATCTCTGCTGATCCATGGCGATGTCGATATCGCTTCCGCACCCTATATCTTCGACCAATATCTTCCTCCAGATTCGTAAATGCGACCTGGAGTAAAGAACTGTTCAGCTGGATCAAAACTTTGGGATGATTCCAGATACTTGGCAATAAAATGCACGGGAAGGTCTATGAGGAGCTTCAGCAGAGCATCAGTTCGGGTTCCAAGATATCGGTCGTCTCCGGATATTTTACCATATGTGCCTATGCCGCATTAAAGAAGGAGCTCAACAAGATCGATTACTGATGTTCCTTTCACAGAACCTACCTTCGTCGATGAGCAGACTGAGGTCTCCCGTGAATTCTAGATAGATCACGAGAAGGGTGTCTCGGGCAATGATTATGAGATAAAACTCCGCAACGAGATGAAGCGATCCGCAGTTTCTAAAGAATGTGCTGATTGGATCAGAAGAAGGTTGATATCAAACCTCTCAAGATTCCCAATGCATCTCAGCCCAGAATAATCCATGTCCACAACGAGACTTCTGATGAGCTTTCTATCAATGGTACCATCGATTTCACCACGGACGGTCTTGGAATCACCGCTTCTAACCGTATCGATTCGAACCTGTGCATGTCGGGCGAGGCAACCAAAGGCCTACTCGATCTCTTCGATCAGGTCTGGAACGATTCCGATGCTTTCGCTTGTGCAACGAGCGCATTGCACCGGAACTAATATCTGACTAGTGAAAAATTGGTGCAAGGGATGGGATTTGAACCCACGAACCACTAAGGACTAGACCCTGAATCTAGCACCTTTGGCCAAGCTCGGTAACCCTTGCGGTGGCGATGCCAATCACATTTTCATATTTAAATAATATCAAGAATCAGAATTGAACGCATGATTGCGTAAAGGTGTTTGAATTGTCTGATTGCATCAAAATGCCAGACATGTCATTGATGGCCTGTGACCATCAAGCTTTCATTATTTTCATCCAGCCGCCACTCTCGTAGATGGCCAAACCCCTCTTGGAAAGCGCTGCTTCGAACTCTTCCCATGAGATTACGTCGAGTCTGTTGTTGGATCCTTTGGTGAATTGAACACCTTCTGTTCCTTTTACCTTTCCAGGCTTAAGGCCCTTTGTCAATGCGATCTTCTTCGCTTTGGCAAAATCAATCTTTTCCATAACCATTTTTTTTCCCTCAGCCCCTAATTAGAACCAGTATTCTAATTCCTTTAATCAGTATATAAATATTATCAATTATTTCGAAATAATACGAAAGTTAGAAACGTGCCACATGTGCCATGGTTGAAGCATGATCATTGAAAATAGATCATCAATCTCAAAGAAGATGACAATATCAGAACGGTCAACACATATCCCAATATAGAGATCAACGAACCGATGAACAACATCCTCGCGGTCTTGGGCTTATCCTTCATCCAAAGTATCCAAAGTGTGAGTCCTATTGGCGGTATCAGGATCGCTAGAAATGCCCATCCGACATTTCCACTATCCATATTATTTGGATCCGAAAATACTATGTTTTGCTGGGTCCCGCATCTAGAACAATACTTCATACCGTCGCTCAGTTCCTTCCCGCAACCTTTGCAATACATCCGACCATCTCATCGATTGATTGGACAATACGGATGAGGTTAATCAACTATCGTATCGATCGGGTGACCATCCTCCCTGATTTCGCATCGATTATGCCTTGGCCACGTCATTCTGATCATGATCCGATATGAAGAAAACAACCTCTTGAATCGATACCATCGCATAGATCGAACAATATGCTTATATCGACCGATGCTCTGGAACTGAATATGCAGATGGTCAATACTGCAAGCATCCAAGGGATGTCCGACGGTGAACTTACGCCAGAACACATGGTGAGCTATGGCAAAGCAGCAGGCATGCAATACAATGTCATCGCCGTCGGAAGGGATCTCACTCCCAGCAGTATGATGATGATGAATAGTTTCATAGCAGGTGCCAGATCAGTAGGTTCCGACATATTGGACATTGGAGTGATACCTCCTATGGTGATGCCATTCTGCAAAGAGAATCAAAGGTGTAACGTCATATTCGGCAACCCTGAGGACAGGGGACGTGTTGGCGGGATCACATTCTACAATACTGATGGGAGACTGTTCACCGCATCACAGATGGAACAGATCGACAGACAGATACAAACAATGAAGTCCGTCACCAACGAACACAACATAGGCGACTATGATGTGATCTCAGGGACATTGGAGGATTACAGGAGAAGCATCGTGAATGATTCCGATGATGTCGATTGCGAGATATCCATCGATTGTGCCTCCGGACCATGCTCATTGATCGCACCGTCGATATTGACGGATCTTGGTGCGGATGTGACCACTCTGAACTGTCAGATGGATGGCAGATCACCAGGAAGGGAATTGCCACCGGATGAGATCAATCTGAGATTGCTCATGAAGAGCGCTAAGATCAATACCGATGGAATAGGCGTTGCATTCAACGGGGATGGAACACGCATCGCAGCCATAGACGAAGGGAGCAGATACATCTCCGGAAGCAATCTGCTCGCCATAATGATGAGATATCTCAAACCGAAGACTGTCGTTGTGCCTATCAACACACCGATGGTTGTCAGTGACATGCTGAAATGCAACGTCATATACTCCCCACTTAGCAAACAGAGTTTGGCGGAGATGACCAAGGACAAGGAAGCGGACATCGGAGGTTCGGATGATGGAACGTTCATATTCCCTTCGACCTCATATTGTTCCGACGGCATCATGGCCGCGATAACATTGGGAAAGATGGCTTCGGAGAGTATGATCTGCGATATGGTCGATGAGATTCCCAAATACTATAGCGCTAAGGGATTCGTCAGACACTATGAGAGCAGGGAACATCTTTCGAAGAAGCTCAGCGACAATCTGTATTCGCTTGAATACGACAAGATATCCGATTGTGATGGATGGAGGGTCGAATTCAATGATGGTTGGTTGCTTGTAAGGTTCTCGGATTATGACCGCGCCGTAGATATATTGGCAGAGGGAAGGGATAAGGCCTACACTGTCAGCCTTCTCGAGATGGGGAAGGAGATCGTCTCATCCAGTCTCATGACTATCGGTAGATGACCTCCAAGGTCACTTCTTCCCCTTTGGAATTGTATGCCTTCCAGCTACTGCGATCGTATGGTTGGCATGTGATGAAATGTATCCCGCCCATATTCGAGAACAATGATTTGTCCTCGTCCGATGCACTATTATCATAACCTGGATGGGAATGTGCAGTACCTGCGAGACTGTAATCCACCGGCGACATCCATTCGCTCAAGAAACTGTGACTGTCACCGTACACAGTGCCGGGGAGCAGTACCAATTCATTCACAACTCCGTCCTCCTGCCTGACCATACAAAGGAACTCATCCGGATAGCATGACTTGGCGGATTCGTTGAAGCTATCGATCATCCCTACATCCACTGCATAGATCTTCTTCATAAGGTACTCACCAATTTCTTCCTTACACGTGAATAGAAATCCGTTTCGAAGACGATGAATAATGCCCTTCTCGATGATTTCACCAGATCGATCTTCGAACCACCAGGGATGTTGAACTCGTTCTGACCGTCTATCACCAGAAGACATCCCTTATCGAGCACCGCTTCGATGGTTATCTTGACAGATGATGGTACCACCATCTCCTTGAATGCGAATTGGAACGCTGCCATAGGAACCATCAACCATGCATCCACCCTGTGATCCATTATCGGTCCGCCCAAACTCATCGCGTATGATGTGGAGCCCACAGGAGTGGAGAGCACTATCCCGTCAGCACGTATGTCCGTGGTGAGTGAATCGTTCACATACACCTTGAAACGTCTTATCTTCGCAACGGAATCAGAATGGATCACAGCTTCGTTGACGGCTTCTCCGATGATCTCACCGTTGTACATCACAGCGATCTTCGGTCTGCTCTGTATCGTATACTCTCCCCTCAGAAGTCTTGCGATACCACTTTCTATCTCATCTTTAGAGATCTCTGTAAGGAATCCAACACCGCCTGCGTTGATCCCTATCACCGGCACCTCTATGTTATGCAGTGCGCGAAGGATCGTACCATCCCCGCCGATGGTTATGAGCGCATCGATGTCCATCTGATCCACGGGCACGCCCTTCAACCCCATCGCATCAGCGATCGGTACGTCGAGGACATATTCCTCATCGCCGAGTGCATCGACCACTCTTCTGGTCACGTCAACAACATCGTTCAGTTTCATGTTGGCGTATATACCGTATCTCAGCTTACCGCGCTGAGGACTCAGGATCATGTTCCCGTTCATCACGAAATCGAATACGATCCTGTTCGATACTGCAAGGAAGTTCATTCTCGTGGTGAGGTCGAACGGCATGTCGAGTAGATTCCCGTCCAATGTGTATACCTCCCCTCCAGCTTCCCTCAGGATCAATGCGCTTGCAGCTATATCCACCACGCGCATGGACCTGTTGTAGCTATCGGATTGCATCAGAAATCCATCCGTTGCACCGTTAGCGACCAGAGCCATCTCCAAGGATGAGCACCCGAACGACCTTGTCGACCTTATCCTCTTGGCCAATGCGAAGGCCAACGGATTCGCACCTCTGCCGAGATAGATCGACATCCTGACCTTGTCCTGTACGAAATCACGTTTCACATGGATATGCTTGCCATTCTGGTATGCACCCTTGCCCTTCATGGCCATGAACTCCTCTCCCGTAGCAAGATTGTAGATCAGTGCCGTGTGTACGTCGTTCAATGAGCTCTTCCCTATCGCCATGGATACCGTATACATCGGTATGCCCACGATCGAGTTCGTAGTGCCGTCGATCGGATCCAAGACCAACGTCTCGTCTGCCCCGTTGTCCACATAACCTATCTCCTCAGAGAGGACATTCAGCTGGATGTTGTTGGCTGCTATGTATCTCAGGACCGCGTTCTCGGCCACCTTGTCTATCTCCTCGGTGGGTGTTCCATCCGCGCCAATACAGATGTTGACGCCTTTCTGATCGTCCGGAATTAAAGAGACGGCCTTCTTGACCTCCTCGGCCATGGCCCTGAGCACATCTATCATAACGATACGTACAATCGAACATGATAATAGATTTATTGTATTGAGCCATAGCCGGCGATATGGAACGCCTTGAGGCCATGGAAGGGGTATTCTCCGAAAGGAAGAACATCTACACAGTTTCACACAATCCAGGTGTCAGAGTGTACGGTGAGCGTCTCATCAACATCCATGGTACGGAATACAGGGAATGGATGCCTAACAGAAGCAAACTCGCCGCATACATCTCCTGTGGTGGAAGGACGTTCCCATTCAAGAAGGACTCCAAGGTGCTGTACCTAGGCGCAGCAAGCGGAACGACATCCTCGCATGTATCTGATATAGTGTCCGAGGGCGTCGTCTACTGTGTCGAATTCGCACCCAGATCGTTCAGGGATCTTGTTAACACAGCGAAGGGAAGGGACAACATGATGCCCATCCTTGGTGATGCTACGAAACCCGAAGAGTATTCCTTCGCCGTCTCCGGCGTGGATATCGTGTACGAGGATGTCGCTCAGAAGAGACAAGCGGACATACTTGTGGACAATATGGAACGCTTCAACGCCAGATACGGGATGGTCAGCATAAAGGCTCGTTCCGAGGATGTCACTGCGAACCCGAAGGATGTGTTCGAGGCCTCGGCGAAACGTCTAAAGGAGAGAGGATGCAAGGTCCTGGAGATCGTCGATCTGTCCCCATATGAGAAGGACCATGCGATGATCGTTGTCGAGAAACAGAGATGCGTCTACAGCGTAGCTTTCAAAGATGACGGATTCCTGATGGTGTTCAATACGAAGAGGGATGGATGGGAGATGCCTGGCGGGAAGATAGAGAGCGGAGAGACCATAGAGGAAGCTGCCACCAGGGAATTCATGGAAGAATCCGGATATGGGATAACTGTCATCGGAAAGATGAACATAGGATACTGTGACGTCTGTGCAGGTCTGATCGGTGACAAGGTCAAGGATGGAGAGATGAGGAGTGAATTCTTCAAGGACCTTCCTTCCGACCTAGCCTTCGATACCGATGAATATTCAATGGTCATCGATTGGGCCAAATCACAGTTGAAATGATTACGATTTCACTTATCTCTTTAAATATATGGACGGATTAATGGGAATCAGCCTCGCCGCCTGAATTATTCAGAGGAATAAATTATGGCAAGAATGCACGCAAGAAGAAAGGGCAAGTCATGTTCGAAACGCCCACTGATCACCGAAAACCCCACATGGGTCACGATCTCTGCCACCGAGATCGAGGACATCATCGTGAAAATGGCAAAGGACGGTAACGTATCTGCAAAGATCGGTCTTGTGCTCAGGGATCAGTATGGAGTTCCAGATGTAAAACTTGCAACAGGAAAGACGATCACACAGATCATGAAAGAGAAGGGTGTCGCACCGGCACTTCCGGAAGACCTCTCCAACCTCATGAGAAGGGCGATCGATCTCAACGTCCACCTCAAAGAGAACCGTGGAGACATCTCCAACAAGAGAGGCCTCATGTTGATTGAAGCCAGGATCAGAAGGCTCGAACGCTACTACAAGAGAAACGGCGTTCTCCCGAAGGACTGGAAATACTCACTCAACACAGCGGAGCTCATGCTCAAGTGAGGATCTATGGACGGTAACGTCCTTCCTTCTAAACTACTTTCAGTTTTATCCAAGGCTACGGATGTCATCCGTAGCCACGGATTCATACAAGTTTACACACACTATGATGCTGATGGTCTATCCTCTGCAGGGATTATAGCGAATATGTTATTGAGGGCTGAGAAGGAATTCCAGATCACGACCTTCAAAACACTCAATCCAGAGAACCTGGACATCATATTGAATTGTGAATCGGATTGTGTTCTCATCGCAGACCTTGGTGCATCATACATCAAGGAACTTGACAGTTCTGACAAAGAGATCATCGTTCTGGACCACCACACGGTACGCGATGATGCCGAGAGGATACTCTACGCGAACCCACATCTCTACGGCATCGATGGGATGGTAGGCGCATGTGGCGCCACGATGTCATTCCTTCTCTCGATAACCATGGATGAGAACAATTGGGATCTCGTTCAGATCGCATTCGGAGGCATAGTCGGTGACAAACAGCACCTGAACGGCCTCAGCGGATTCAACACATATCTTTTGGACGAGGGTGTGAGGAGAGGTCTGATCAATGTCACACAAGGATCCATGATCCCATCCGGACAATTGAGAGAATCATTGTACTCAAGCACCGACCCGTACATCAGAGGCATAACAGGGGATCGTGAGAACGTCCTGCAGATGCTCAAGGATGCCGATATCCCCGAGGAATCTGATTTCATAACACTGACCGAGGACGAGAGGAGAAGACTGTCATCGATGATCGCTGTGAGACTCACGCAACAGGATGTCACATCCGAGGTCATGAAGGAACTCATGAAGACGAGATATTTCCTCAAAGATTGGAGCATGGATGCGGAGTCATTCGCCGAATTGATGGATGCCTGCGGTCGCATGTTGTTCCAAGGACTCGGCGTAAGCCTCTGCCTCAAGGACAGGGATGCACTAGTGAAAGCTATCGAACTCAGAGACGAATACAATCATGAGATATTGAATTCGACACTGGAACTCGACAAGAAGGGTCTCGTACAGAGGGACAACATCCAATATTTCGATTCCAGCGAATCTGGCTACAGCGGAGTGCTTGCAGGGATCGCGATGCGTTATTTCGCGGATCCCAACAAACCTACCATCGCCATGAACAGTTCAGAGAACAAGGTCAAAGTATCATCCAGGGCGACCAACTCACTCCTTGACAAGGGGTTGGACCTATCGACAGCATTGTACGAATCATGCAAAGCTGTCGGAGGCGAGGGCGGTGGCCACAGGATAGCGAGCGGCGGTTCATTCGAACATGGTAAAGAAGAGGAATTCATAGATTCCTTGGACAGGATCATAGGGGAACAGCTCAGTTCCTCCAAGTGACCTTGACCTCATCCGTCCTGAATCTTTGTTCAACGGTGGTCTCATCCAGACTCATCCTCACACCGGACGAGTACATCAGATTGCCGAGCCATGCGATCATCGCACCATTATCAACACACAATCTCCTATCAGGTACGAACATCTCCGCACCGCGTTCCTCGGCCATCTCGCGGATCATCTCACGAAGACGGTTGTTCTGTGACACCCCTCCGCCCAAAAGGACCTCATCCTTCCCTACGTGGGCCATAGCGCGTTCAGTGACCTCCGCCAACATTGAGAAACAAGTCTCCTGTACGGAGTATGCGATGTCCTCGAGACGGCATCCTTTCTTACGGAGATTGATGGCTGCGGTCATTATCCCGGAGAATGATATATCCATGCCCTTGACCGAATATGGCAATTCAAGAAGCTTGTCGCCTTCCTTCGCCAACTTCTCGATCGTCGGGCCTGCGTAATATCCGAGCCCCAACTCCCTACCGAGTTTATCGAACATATTTCCGATCCCGACATCCAATGTCTCGCCGAATATCCGATATTTCCCGTTAGCGAATGCGATGATCTGCGTATTTCCGCCTGAAGCATACAACAATGCAGGATCCTTGCATCCTGTCGTAGCCCTGCCGATCTCGACATGCGCCACACAATGATTGACGCCAACGATCGGTTTTCCCAACGAGACGGCGAGTGACCGCGCAGCGGTCGCAGCAACCCTCAGACAAGGGCCCAATCCAGGGCCTTTCGAGAATGATACCAAATCAATCTCTTTCATCGACACTCCTGCTTCGTCCAAGGCTTTGACGATGAGCGATGGAACGACATCCGCATGATGGTTCGCCGCCTCCCTTGGGTGCAGACCTCCCTCTGGAGGCCTATACATGTCCAGGACGTTGGCGATGACCTTCCTATCGCTGTCCACGATACCTACTCCCAAGGTATGTGCTGTTCCTTCGATACCTATCGTTATCATCTGCGAATCGGGAGAAATGCATGTTGGGATATATCGCCTTCGATTATTGTTTTAAATACGAATGTTACATTGAGTAATCTAGATGGTACAGATTGAGAATTCTAGTCTGAGCGGGCCTGTAACAGGCTACTTCCTATGCACGATACTCCTGATGTTGTTCGGTATCGATACATTCGGGGACAGGCTGGACCTATTCTATCTTGGAGACTGTACCTTCATATATGCGGTCCTGGGGATACTGATCCTGGTCGTAGCGGGATTGTGCCTCAAAAGCTGGTATCTGATAAGCGGATATCTCTTCCTGCTGGTAGCGATAGAGACCATCTGCATGTCCATCGGCAACAACATATGGTCTTATGAGATAGGCGATGCCGTCAACATCGTGATGTTCATCGCGGTTATGATGATCGCATTCATGTGTTACAGGATGGAGGAGGACGTGCAGATGACGATCAACATCCTGCTCGGAGTTATGCTGATACTCTCGATGAACGTATTCAATGACATGTCCGTTATGCTAAGCATAATATCGATCATCTGCGGATGTCTGACGGCACACATGTGTTACAGCTCATGGTCGATGATACAGGACATGGATGCTGAATACGAAGGAAAACTACCGATAAAGAAAGGATGAACATGGCCAGTTGGATCGGATCGTGAGGATTTGACCCATCACCTTTATTAATAAGGATTGTATCAAGGGGAATATCGGGCCCATGGTCTAGGGGTTATGACGTCACATTGACATTGTGGAGGTCGCCGGTTCAAATCCGGCTGGGCCCACCATCTCCATATTTTTTAAGCATTATGTGTGATTCCAATGTCACGCGTGGCTTCATTGGATGTCGGATGAGTCGATCCTATCCGATAATGACGCATCCCTGATACCAAGCACATCTCTCAGCATCGTCGCTGCCCAGAACGCTTTGGCCCTTACCTTCGAGTCAAGGTCGCACATCAATTCCATTATGATGTTGACGCATCTGTCGTCACCGATGCCGATGCGGGCCATCTCTCCGATGCCCCATGCCACATTATATCTTGTATCCGGATCGATACATTCGGTCAACGGCACCAGGATATCTATGATCCTCTGATCCTGTATCCCATTCTGTGCCATCTTGGCAACACACCATGATGCTCTCCTCTTCGCCTCAGCATCACCTAGGAATGTCCATTGGAACAACTCATCCAATTCATCAGAACGATCCTTATCTTCATTCAGATCGTTCATCAATCCATCGAAATATGATTGCAGATCGTCATCGATATGTTCAGTCATCATCGACCCGCTCGAAACTTATGACATTCTCTTTGACGTCCTTGGCCAACTTCTTGGACATCATACCTGTCTCCAACCATGCGGCGTTTATTATCCCGTTGGGCGCAAGACACGTCATCGTCACCTTCTCCAGATTCTCAGGGCTCATTATCCTGCTGCTAGAGATGTCTGTGATATCCTCCATGGTGATTGTATCTCCCAGGCACTCTGCATAATATTTCACTTCAGGACAATCGGTAGCGACATGCAATGAAAGGTCACCATCATCCTTCATCTTCACAGTTATCCTGTGCGTCTTGTTGCAGAATTTCATCTTGACTATGACTTCCGCCATGAGCATATGTATCCGAATACACGTAGATATAGAGACATGATGACTGTACTATCTTGGCTTCACGTCATAATGAGAAACCCTTAATTCCAAGCTAGACCATCACAACCGCATGGCAATAAACTTCGATGACTACCCTTGTGAATTCTGTGGTAAAAAATCGACGAACGTGGTCTATGCAGCATTCGTATGCAACGATCCTGAATGCATAGAGAAGGCTAGGATCGCAAGAGGTGGCCCAGGCGGACACATGAAGGCCAAGGCGGAAGGGAGACCTATAATCCCTGATGACCTTATGCAATATTCGAACGAAAAGAAGATGTGAGATGAATACTCCGTGCCCTTTCGGGCACGGAAGATGTTTTCATCCGTGTCTGAACACACGGCAACCGGTGAAGACCATGGCCATCCCATGCTCATTAGCGGCATCGATGACCTCTTCATCCCTTATGGATCCCCCAGGCTGTATTATGGCGGTGACCCCTGCTCTGGCTGCCTCGTCGACACCATCCCTGAATGGGAAGAATGCATCGGATGCCATCACAGAACCCTCTGTGGGTTCATTGGCCTTCATGGATGCTATCTTGGCCGAATCCACACGGGACATCTGACCTGCCCCTATTCCAACGGCACGTTCGCCCTTGACATAGACCACACAGTTCGATGTCACATGTTTCGCCAATTTCCATGCGAACAATAACGCATCGATCTCCTCTTGTGTGGGAGCACGTTTCGTCACGACCTCGAGATTCTTCGGATCGATAGGCACATCCTCATCCGTCTGCGCCAAATATCCTCCCTGCACCTTCTTGATCTTCATCTCTCTGACCCTGTATGCGGGACCGATCGGCGCATTCGTCCTCATGAGGCGGATGTTCTTCTTCTTCTCCAAAAGCTCCAATACACCAGGTTCATAATCGGGTGCTATGACCACTTCCACGAACTTCTCTGCGATATCGTGTGCAGTCTTCATGTCACAATTCCTGTTCAGACAGATGACGCATCCGAATGCTGAGAGAGGATCGACGGCATATGCGGTCGAGAATGCCTCATAGATATCATTTCCAGATGCCAATCCACATGGGTTGGTATGTTTCATGACCACGGCAGTGGGCTTCTCGAAATCCATGCAGATATCGAGTGCCTTGTCCATATCGAGGATGTTGTTGTATGACAGTTCCTTACCATGGATCTTCTCCATCTTCGCGACCGTGTTACCAGGTGTGAATGGATCCCTATAGAACGCGGCCTTCTGATTGGGATTCTCGCCGTATCTGAGGTCCTGCACCTTCTCCATCGGCACGGGATAGGATTCGGGGAACAATGTACCGAACCTTCCGTTCATCTGTGATGCGATCATAGCATCATAGTTGGATGTGGTGATGAATGCCTCGGACATCAGTCTCGACAGAAGAGCATCATCGAGCTCTCCTTTGTCCCTCAATTGTTCTAGGATTGGTTGATACTGTGAAGGTGATGTCACCACAGCCACCGAATGATAGTTCTTCGCGGCGGCACGTATCATGCTCGGCCCACCGATATCGATGTTCTCGACAATATCCTCTAACGTGGAACCTTCTTTCAGAACAGTCTCCTTGAATGGATACAGGTTGATGACGACCATGTCGATGGGTTCTATGCCCTTGTCCTTGATGGCCTGCATATGGTCCTGGAGATCCCTCCTAGCCAATATCCCTGCATGGATCTTAGGATGCAATGTCTTGACGCGTCCATCCAACATCTCCGGGAAACCGGTCACGTCGGATACCTCTACAACATCCAATCCATTCTCTTTGAGAAGTCTGTATGTACCGCCGGTCGAAATTAGCTCGATACCGAGTTCGGATAGATCCTTTGCGAAATCCACGATCCCGCTCTTATCCGATACACTTATGATTGCCCTCTTAACGGTCGTTACCATCTGATTTTCCTGCAATAAAGGGGTATTGCATATTATGTACCATGGGGTCATTGATAAAGTTAATCCTGTGATGATGGCCGCATAGGTCACTGAACATGATATTCATTTGATGGCGTACAGTCCTATGTCCGAACATGTCGACCAGAATACGCCTACCTCTGAGAAACCGATATCATTTAATAATTGGATGTAGGCCGCCTCTGTGAGCGGAAAATATTCATTGTATCTTCTTGTTATCATATCTTCTACGAACGGCTCAGGCAGACCGGAGTCCCTCATGTACGCCTTCCATTGAGCGTCGGATCCATCTTGATCCTCCGGATGCAACGTATGCTCGGATACGATGAACAATCCGCCCTTCTTCAGCATGCGGTGACAGTTCCTGGTTGCTGTCACCCTTCCTTCGTCATCTCTATAATAGTGATGTGAGAATATCGATGTCACGACATCCAAAGTATCCGGGCCGAAATTCAACCTCTCCGTGGGATTCGTGACATAGAGGCACCTCTGCTCACCAGCCATCGTGTGCTTTGCGATCTCGATGTTCTCTGATGATGGGTCCGCAAGGACGAATTGCGTATCACGGAATATATCGATACTATCGCGTATGGATCCGCCCGTACCGCAACCGGTATCGAGCCATATGCGAGGTGATTCGAAGTATTTCTTCACGAGAATTGGGACAGTCTTCCTGAACTCATCGTATCTGACGATCCTCTTCGACATACGCATTTCCAATTCAGTGACCTGTAGCATTCGATCATCCCTCCGCATAGATATAGCCCAAAGTACGGATATGAACATTCCCTCTCGTTATATCGTTGACCATCCTGAGGAAACGTTCCCTATTCTCCAATGGAACGTTCGAGATCAGATCCACGACATCGGTGAACGATTCCTCCGGTCTTCCGCATATGAGTGCGTTGCATTCGGACAGGAATCTGTTGTATTCCTGATAACCGCACTTGAAAGCTATCCTTTCGCAATACAACATCCTTACGGGTTGCGCTGAACCGATCGCCTCCGATGTCGTATCCGAATAAGCCTGTACCAATCCACCGGTACCCAACAGCGTTCCGCCGAAATACCTCACCGTCACTGCCATGATGTCATCTACCCCGCTGCCACGGAGGACTTGGATCATCGGCCTTCCGGCCGTACCTGACGGTTCACCATTATCCGAGAACCTCTCATTACTCGAGAAACGTGCCGCGTAGCAGTAATGCGTAGCATTGGGATATCTCTCCTTGACGTATGACAATCCTTCCTCGAGATCGCTCTCCGAGCTACACGGCAATATGCATGAGATGAATCTAGAGCCCTTTATCGTGACCTCGTGTTCCAAAGGCCCTTTGATGGTAACATACGATTCTCTCATCGGATCACAGCATACTCTGCACCAGAAGGGCGACGACAGCCATTATGTAACCCAGGATCGCACCGATGATGATCCCTTGAAGCGTGTATTCCACCTTGCCCTCCCTTCCGAGACCCCCGATGAAGAATATCGGGAAGAAGAACAGCATGAGGTAGAACTGTAAGAAATAGGTCAGACAGAATATCACTGCGCCAGATACGATGAGGGAAGCATACAACCATTTCCATCCGCCATCCTTCCTCTTATCCAGATTGATGATCGGAGTCGACATCTGTGGCATACCGCATTCGGGACATGTCTCTACATCGTCCTCCATATTACAACCACAACGGGCGCAGAACTTCATGGGGCGTTTAAATCAAATTAATATATATGTAGATTATTGCGAGCCGTAAGCCGAGATAGCCAAGCCCGGTATGGCGGTGGTCTCGAAAACCACTGGTGTAAACCTCGGGAGTTCGAATCTCTCTCTCGGCGCCATCTTATCTTTCTGGCACCCTCATGGCGAGGAGGTACTCTCTCGCCATAGCGATTCATTCTCCCGCGAAAAACGTAGCAAGGCTGCCGATTTTCCACGGTGAAATTAAGTGGTTTCGTGGAGATTTTACGAAATCCCCTAGTCTCATTCGACCTCCGATGGCGCATTGCGCCTGCTATCGAACCCTCTCGGCATCTGGGAGTCCATGAACTCCTGAAGTACCTCGTCGAGGTGCTCGAACGTCTTCGCGACTGCTTGACGGCGACCGCGTGCTTGACGCGTGCGTAGTGCTACTCGGTGGTCATGGTGCTGAGGTGACCCATCACCACACTTACCACTGAGATAGACGCCTCCGCATCGACGAGCCGCTGACCGTAGGTGCGTCTGCACTTGCGGAGATCGATGTCGATGCCGAGCTCCTTGGAGACCTTGTCGGCGTACATCCTCGTGGTGTTGCTCGCAAGATACCCGTCCGTGGGGACGTTACCGAGGAACAGCGCCCTCGTGGTCGCACCGATCTGGGGAACACGGTGTGCGAGCACCTGGATGCGATATACAAGGCGCTGCCTTACAGGGAATGCTCCAGCGAAGAGTACAATTGATCAATCTTCATGGATGAAAGCAAAGCCTGAGTCGTAATGCTCGGCTTCGATGACCTTCTTCAGACGAGGCACGGTCACCGAACGGCAGATATCGCTCTCGTTATTGGTTATCAGAATGAATCTGCGGCCTCCACCATCCTCTGCATTTAGATCCATAACAGCGTGACCGGTGGTCCCGGATCCAGCGAATAAATCCAGCACCAATGAATCCTTTCCAGACGATACCCTGATCAGCTCTCTAAAAAGAGCCATCGGCTTCGGTGTGGAGAAACAGCCCCTATCTCCCAGAATCGCCGCAATCTCATCCTTGGCCGAAGATGTCGTACCCAATCCGGAGACAATGGATTCGAGAGGTTTTCCGAAACAGGTATTCTTGAAAACAGTATTCTTCTTGTCGTTATAGCACAAAACGATGTACTCATGAGCAGACCTGACATTAAAGACGGGCTTCTCGACCCTGTTGGCATCGAACCTGGGATCAACCTTGGGCCAGACAAGCACATTGACGTTCTCCTGACCGAATAACCTGTAACATACGGTGAGGAGAGAGACAAGCTCATTCTCATCGATATTGATGAACATTACACCGGTAGGAGAGAGAAGATCCTTGGACAAGGCAAGTCTTTCGGACATGAATGCAGGCCACCCTTCCGAATAATCGGAATCCTTGTAGCCGATATACGGGATGGCAGTGTTATAAGGGGGATCCACAATGATCGTATCCGCCTTGACACCTTCCCTTACAAGTTCCTTCAGAACGGGGAGGTTGTCTGATTCATAGATCAGATTGTTCAATCTATTGTCACCGAAGACTTCGATGGACCTCATAATCTGACCACCTCCGTCGGAGAATCGATGAAGACTTCGTTACCGAACTCCGTACCCTTGGGGATCTCGATCCTGCGAAGGTTCGGACAATGGCTGAAGGCCCATTTCTCTATCACCCTAGGGGTTCCCTCGAAAATCACGGACTTGAGCGAGGTACAATGACTGAATGCACCGCGGGAAACCACCTTGACAGATGCGGGGATGACGATCGATCTGAGAGACTCGCATCCAGCGAAGGAATTACGGCCGATGACCTCGGTCGAGGGCTGAAGAACAATACCGTCCTTGGCCATGGCCGAACTGCAGCAGAATGTCTCACGTGCGTTGGAATCATAAAGGACGTTGTCCAGCACCGAATACATGGGGCTCTTGGACTCCACGATGACATTGGTACAATTGGCGAAGGGATTGTAACCTATCTGACGCACGTTCCTTCCGATTACCAGCCTCCTGATCCGCTTACAGTTCCAAAAAGAATTGCGGCCGACAGTGCGGACGGAATCCGGCATCACATAATCATCAGAATCACGACCCTGGGAGTAGTGGAGAATGGTCGTCCCGTTACGATTGAGAAGCGCACCGTCCGAATAGGTGAAATTAGGACTCTCGTTCCTAAGGATGAGGTTGTGACAATCTGAAAAGGGGTTATTACCCATATAATCCACATTCTTGCCTACTATCACAAGACGGAGGTTATTACAGTCATAGAAACTGTGCTTACCCACCCAAAGTACTGTATCGGGAATCTTGTATTCGGAATCCAGCTTGCTAGGAGTGTAATGGATTAGTCTTTTCCTGTCGGATGTGAAAAGGACACCATCCTCCAGAACGAATGCCTTACTGTCATTGGACAGAATCAAATCCGGGCATCCTGCGAAGGGATCGTCACCCATGTCCGCTACGCTGGATGGAATATTGACCTTCTTTAGGTTGTAACAGTAGACGAATGCATCTCCAGCAATCACCCTGACGGAATCTGGTATGCAGACCTCTTCGACCGATGTATTGTTCCAGAAAGCTCCTGTGTCGATGCGCTCAATCCCTTGTGGGATCTCCACCATCTTATCGTTCCCGGTGTAAGAGATCAATACGGCACCCTTCATGACAAAATATTCAAGCACCTCTAAGGATTCAGGCGAATTCGAAGGGAGAAAACGGAACGGCTCGATTCCAGACTCGAAAAGCCCTCTGGTGAATCTGAAATCCTCCTTAAACCAGACATATTCGATATCTATGAGACCGCCTGAAAGACGAGATTCGTACAGAACCTGGCCATCCTCGAAATTCATCATGGATAATGCCGCCTCGAAGTCATCCCCCCACTGTTCACAGCGAATATCCAGTTCCCCCAGAGTTATCCCAGATTCGTTCAAACTGATATCGCTGGTGCCGTATCCCAAGGTCAGAAGACGATCCAAAAGCTCCAGAATAACGAAGTCCCTGTGAGATGTTAATGGATAATCTCTTTCCAGATAAGAGAACGATTGGTTCTCGGAATCTATTGTTATCTCCAATCCGCCGTAACTCTTCATGAAAATATCCGGAGAGACCTCGATGAAGCCCAACTTATGGTACAGGAAGACATATTTCATGTCGATGAACAGGGTACCGACGGTAACATCAGCCACTGATGATACCCTCCGCAACGAGTTTATCCAGAATGATATCGCAGATCTGCCCAGGGGTGAGTTTGTCCGTGACTATCTCGATGTGAGGCATCGGATACCTCTGGAAGAAAAAATCCACCTTGGAATAGAAATAATCCGTCTTGGCAGCTTTCTGGATATCGGAATCACAGACATCCCTGCGATTGAGACGCTCAAGTATCGTATCCTGAGAGGCCTTCAGTATGACGGTAAGGTCTGGACAGCCTAGAACCTCCACAAGGATGTCAAAAACCCTATAACTATCAGGTTCACCGCTCCAGATGAAATTGGAGACGAGATGTCTGTCGGTTATGATGTCCTCATTCTCATGCTCGGCATACAGATAAGTGGCAGAAAGACCGTAGAACCATGATGTAAACACACGATCGGAATGAGCGTTGACCTTGTCGCGGATACGGATGTACTCTGCATAATCGCCCTCATCGTTAAAAAGGAACCTGAGTGGCTTATCGATGTTCTTAAACCCGGTCCTCTCGCTGAGGATCTTGCAGACAGTGCTCTTACCCACGCCGTCCATGCCTTCGATCGCGATATGTATACCTTGATGCTTCGCCATATCAGTTCCTCCTACGATTAGCGACCTCGTTCTTCTTCCCGCTGACGAAATAATCGAGGACCTCGAGATATCCACTGACACGGCGAATCCTCAGGATATCCTTGGACTTACAGTTGGGACACCTATCGAAGACACCTGATTCGCCGCATTTATTACAGATATCCTGCGGGAAATTGAATCCCAAATATCTGGTGCCGCTATCGACGGCACATTTCAAAAGTTCCATGAGGCCCTCTGTATTGCCTATCGGGGCCTCTCCGAGTTCTACATATGAGATGCTGCCACCGTTGCAGTAACGGTGGTATGGTCCTTCCAACGATATCTTCTCCAGAGAGGTAAGCTCACTGTCCACATCTATATGGAAGGAATTGGTGTAATACCCCTTCTCCAAAACAGGGTGCACATAGACCTTACTGTCTAATTCACAGAACCTTCCGGATATGAGCTCCCCACTGGTCGCCAGCAAGGAGAAATTAAGCTTGTAGCGCTCGGTACAGGAATCAGTGAAATCACGCATGAAGGATATGAAATCGAGTGACTCTTCCATGAGCTCACGATCTGAGTAGATCTTCTTGCCGGACATTATCTCGAAGGCTTCCGAAAGACCGATGAAACCTATCGAAAGAGTCCCATGCCTGAATACATCTTCGAGATCGTCCAAATCCTCCATCCACAGACCGTATCTGCACACTGTGGGATAATCGGAGGGCTCCATCTCTATAGTCTTGTAATAACGATCCAGAAGGATGTCAGCCACAATCTGGGCTAGATCCAACCATTTCTGTCTGAATATGGACAACCTCTCGGAGATTGGCGCAGAAAGCGTCTCGAAGGCCAGCCTGGGAAGATTGATGGATATGTTATCGATGTTTCCGCGACCTATCGCCCCGGTATGCCCATAGATATCCGAAACCACTCTCGTACGACAACCCATGACAGATAGGAGATGAGGATCCACACCCTTATCAGCTGGACAATCACAGAGTAGATAAGTCGGAATCATCTTGCGGGAAGTACACTCCAGAGCCATCTCCAGAAGATATCTGTTGGGATCATTCGGCGAATAATTGACTCCGTCCTTGACCTTGAATACAATATTGGGTTTGAACACGGTATTCGGAAGGGAACCGAATTCCCAGATGACAGATTTACATATGAATGATGCGAGTCTGCCCTCAGCCAGACCGATATTGAGTGTGACATAATAGCTGACCTGCCCCATACGTTCGTGGGAAGCATTGCACCACTCGATGAAATCGGAAATGCTATCGGAAAGTAGCTCTAGATTGGACTCATTCTCAGCGACACCGATCTTGATGAGGATTGTGGCCGTATCCTGGTCAAAATTGGCAAAGGCCATACCTCCAGACTGTTCGTTCCCGACCTTGGATATCAATTCCTTGTAGTAGGTAAACAACTTGATTATCGCCCTGTGGTCAGACAAACCTTTGAAATCATCATATGGGAAACGTCTCAAAAGATCGAAGGTGAGACAATTGTAAGTGATACCATAGGCGTCGAGGTCATGGATATGGATGTGCCCATCCCCATGGAGGCCCGACCAGTCCTTCGGCAGAGACGATAGGATGGAATCCTTCTTCGCTCTTTCACCGACATCATAAATGTAACCGACGTAGGTCTTGCGTTGAGAGGCATTCTCATACCTGACATTACTGTTCATCATTATCCCTCAAAGAGATGAATCTCTGATTGGTCGAGCCGATGTACGGAATAGTCGTACATCTCTTGCTCTTGTCATATCTTCCGACTTTTATGTACTTTAAGAACGGAATGATCTCCTTTGGAACCTCATCCAAATTACTGCCGGTGTAAATGCAGAGATCGAAATCAGACAGAGAACGGACCAATTCAAGAAGAGCCTCGTATTGGAAAAAAGGCTCCCCACCGGCGATGGTCAGCTTTTTATTATGACATCCTTCACGGATGATATTGGAGAGTTCAGATACATCATACCAGGCCCCGCTGTTAACGTCCCATGTACTTGTATTATGACAACCTTCGCAGCGCTTATCACAACCTTGAAGGAAAAGAAGGGTGCGGATACCAGGGCCATTGACCAAGGAACCCCTGAAATCAATGGAATTGATCTGGATGCGCATGATGTGAAAAAAGTGAATAACCGTATATCAATATTATTAAACAAACATGGAAGATAAGTTCTAACCCTCCTGTGCTTTTTCTTCCACCCTTCAGCTATCTTGCCTTGCGTCATCGGGCTTTCCACTTTACAGTGTATAAGCGTCGTGTACGCAGGGCTTCGGTCAGTCGCCTTGGGTTTCGAAGAAAGCCCAGGGTTGAAAAGAAATGTTCTCAATGAACTTACCTGAAAACAAGATAAATCTCTTAAGAAACGACTTCGAAACTGATTACAGGATCCTGACCGGAGAGATTACGGTCGAGAGGCTGAAATAGACTGAGGAATACGATTCGGCATCTATGCCCAACTGCTCTCGCCTGAGATTGGAAGTAGTCAAGGGAGCTACAGACCCATCATAATCGCAATGTCTAATGTATCGAACGTAGACAACATCTACGTTAAAAAGAAGGAGGAGAAGCATACTAGCCTTTAGGGTCCGAGAACTGTCGGCGACACCACGTACACACCATCATCCCTTTGGTAGACGGCGTTCGTCATGCCGCATATCACACATAGGAACTCCGGAGGCCTTCCTTTCTCCTGATTACGTATCTTCTTGTCTATCTTCAGCAGTGATTCGGCACCCTCATCTATCTCTTGGGCCCCGATCTTGACCTCGAAGGCCCCCCACCTTCCGTTCGGAAGCTCCAGCACTGCGTCGATCTCGTTCCCGTCGCCGTCGCGGTAATGCATCACTTTCCCATCCGACATCATGGCATACACCTTAAGATCGTGCACGCACAATGCCTCGAACAGATATCCGAACGAGTTCAAGTCGTTGATGTAAGATTCCGTATCCATCCCCATCGCCGCAGCCGTAAGGGATGGATCCGCCAGATGCCTCTTGGGTGTCTTCCCGACTCTTACCGAGGACCTCATGTTCGGGTTGAAAGCAGATTGGAAATCCGTGAAATGGAGTCTTTCGAGAACGGAAAGATAATCATCCAAAGTATTGTCAGCGATTGTTGGATCATCAGGATTCTCCAACATGTCCCTCTTGAGTGCCTTCTTGGATGCAGTAGTGCTCTCATTACGTGCCAAGGAACGGATAAGGCGAAGCATCTTGGCCGGATCACGAGATACGCTCCCGCATCAAGGATGACGGCCAATACTACGTGATGATTGATGAGATACAATTGGCAGATGGGTTCGTAGATTTGATCAATGGTTTCCGCGCGGACAGCAGATTGGATGTATATATTACTGGGAGCAATTCGAAATTCCTCTCGTCAGACATTGTCACCGAATTCAGAGGAAGAGGCACCGAGATAAGGGTCCAACCCCTATCCTTCTCTGAATATCTTCCTGTATCTGGCCTTGATGAACGTGCAGCATGGAAGAGATACCTTACCTTTGGAGGCCTTCCAGAAGGAATAGGGCTAGAAGACGAGGATAGGATGAACTACCTCTCGTCCTTGATATCCACAGTGTATGTTCGCGACATAGTGGAAAGGAAGGGCATTCAATACCCCGATGTTCTGAACAAAATCTTCGATATGCTCTCTTCAGCCATTGGTTCCTTGACCAACCCATACAGGATGCAATGTTCCATACGTACCAAAGGATTGGATGTTGGATGGAATACCGTATCCGAATACGTTGGGCATTTGGAGGATGCGTTCCTCTTCGAAGAATCCAAACGGTTCGACATAAGAGGCAAGGATTATATCGACACGCCTTCCAAATACTACTCCACCGACCTAGGCATAAGGAACGCGAAACTCGGATTCAGACAAGACGAATATGCACATCTGATGGAGAACGCGATATACAACGAACTCAGATACAGAGGGTTCGCTGTGGATGTCGGCGTCATAGGGATCAGAGAGTACATCGACGGAAAGAGGGAATACAAACAATTGGAGATCGATTTCGTTGCGAACAAAGGCGATCGCCGGTACTACATACAATCAGCATACCACATGGATGATGACATCAAAAAGGAACAGGAGATCAGTCCATTCCTGAAACTGAACGATGGATTCAGAAAACTTGTGATAACAGGCGATGATGTACCTTGTCATGTGAATAGCATGGGAATTACTGTGATGAACGTCATAGACTTCATGAAGAATCCCTTCAGCTTAGAGAGGATATGAGATTTGTTGGACATATCCAATAAATTTAATATGATACAAATACAACCGAAGGTGAACACACCCAATATCTCTCAGCGATAGGTATTATGGATGCAGAGATATCCTCTGTGTTCATCATTCCGATCTTGGGCCTGTCGTGACCTGAAGTCCGATTATCCCGCCGATGATCATGATCACGAATATCACGCGTAACACCGACAGCACCTCGTTACCGAGAATGGTGGAAACGACCAATGTTCCGACTGCACCTATCCCTGTCCAAACAGCATATGCGGTGCCTATGGGCAATCCTGCATTCAGCGATCTTGCAAGAAGGATCGTGCTACCGGCTAAGAATACGGCTACGATGACATCGTAGTACCAAATTGTGAAACCGTCAGAGTAATCCATAGCGACCGCCCAGACTATCTCCATCAGTCCTGCAATGAATATCATGGACCAACGCTTATCCATCAGAGCACCTCCGACGTGAGATTGAGTCCGACGATACCTGCGATTATCATGAATATGAATGCGATCCTGATGAACGTTGCCGATTCCTTATACACGAACACGCCTAGAAGGAATGTACAGACCGCCCCGATACCGGTCCAGATCGCATATGACAATCCTGCGCCCAGGGTCTGCATCACGATCGACAAGAGATATAGGTCGAACACCATCAACACCATCGTGAGAGCTCCCCACTTCAGATCCTTGAAACTATTAGATTTCTCCATAGTGAATACCCAACACGGTTCAAGAAAACCGGCGATGACGACCAATATCCATGCGATCTCCATGAGGCGCCGACATCCACGAACATTATAAACGTTTCCAAACGGATAGGATATTATCTGCCCAGATACTTGACGGAAATGATGAACATGGAAGATATCTCTGCATCCATAAGGCCTATCGCTGAGAGATATGGGGTCGATCGCATCTATATGTCCACAGGATCTAGGGCGGAAGATAGGATCGAACTGTCCATGGATTCAGGAAAACTCGTCAGCATGAGGGACATCTTCGAGTTCACAGATGAGCTGGAGGATCTCTTCGGTACCAAGGTCAGGATCATAGATAGGGAATCCGTTCGTAACAAGGAACTGTTCCAATCCATGATGGATAATGAGATCCTGATCTATGAATGGGAAGGACTCCGTGAGGGTGATTGAACCTTCATTCTGAATGGACCGTATCTGGATGATTTTGCATATCTGATGATACGTATAACAGTGGATGATCCCGATCATATGACTGAATCCCGTGGATTACAAGCACATCTCACGAAGATATGGGCCCGTCGGGATTCGAACCCGAGTCGATGGTTCCGAAGACCATCAGGATTGATCCAAGCTACCACATGGGCCCGCCACATCAATTCATTAACAGATAGTTAAATCATTTCATAATCTGACCACTTCGGTGAAATCGACTATGTGACGCATATATCGGACCATCATAGCAAAGCGATGGGAAAAGAAACCTTTATCGCATGGATGGGTGATTGCACGGACATGGCAAAGGTCGTAATGAACCACGGTTCAGGCGGGGAGGTCATGCAGGAATTCCTCGCGAAGCATATCACGTCGCATTTTCCAAAGATGAAAGCCGAGGTCCCGTTGGACTCATTCGATGATTCTGCCGTCATAGATGATGTCGTATTCACCACCGACGGACACACCGTCAAACCATTGTTCTTCCCCGGAGGGGATATCGGTTCCATATCCGTCGCAGGTACCGTGAATGACATCTCCGTCATGGGTGCGACACCTTTAGCACTCTCATGCTCACTCATCCTTGAAGCAGGATTGGACATCGATATCGTCGATAAGGTCCTGGAATCCATGGGCAGGACAGCTGAAGGGTGCGGCGTACCGATAGCTACAGGCGATACGAAGGTTGTCGAAGCCGGTGCTGTGGACCAGATGGTCATGTGCACATCTGCCATAGGCAAGAGATCGAAATACATGGACAGCAACCTGGAGGTTGCTGAGCAATACAGGAAGGTCGATTCGAGATGGGCGACCGACAGCAACGTCAGACCAGGGGATGCCATCATCGTCTCCGGATATGTCGGGGACCATGGCATCGCATTGTTGTCGTTCCGCGAAGGATACGGTTTTGATAGCGAGGTGAAGAGCGATGTCGCACCTCTCAACGGACTCATCGAGACTGGATTGAAGACCGGAGGGATCGTTGCCATGAAGGATCCGACGAGAGGTGGATTGGCCAACACACTCAATGAATGGTGTTCCAAATCGAAGATCGGCATGGAGATCGAATATGCGGACATCCCCCTCAGGGACGGAGTCGTGAATGCATGCGATATGCTCGGCATCGATCCGCTCAGCATCGGCAACGAAGGGAAGGTCGTCATCGGCTGCGTACCTGATATGGCCGAAGAGATAGTCAAGGAACTCAGGAAACATCCGCTTGGAAGGGATGCTGCGATCATAGGTCATGCCACTGAATCCGACATCCCCAGAGTCATACTGAGGACGGAGATCGGCGGCAAGAGGATACTCGAACCGCCGGCAGGGGACCCCGTGCCCAGGATCTGTTGACAGTCCCGATAACGGAATATTATAATAACCGCCAATGGTACACATGAGTAGGTGTACCATGGTTACATTCCTTCCATTCAAAGGATACAGGCCGTCATTGAAAGGTGACGAGAGCATAGAGGACCGCGTATCCCCGCCTTACGATGTCATCAGCGGGGATTATCTCAATGAGCTTCAGAACAAACCCCACAATGTCACCAGGCTCACACTCATGCCCGATCCTGACAAGAGATATAAAGGATCCAGGGAACAGCTGGAATCATGGATCGAGGATGGTGCATTGGTACAGGATGATGATTCCTTCTACCTGTACAAGCAGACGTTCGATGACCATGGTGTCACCAAGGTCAGAACAGGATTCGTTGGAAGGTTGAAGACGGAAAGATACGATGATGGGAACATAATCCCTCATGAGGAGACGTTCTCCAAGGTCAAAGCCGACCGTTTGAATCTCCTCAGGGATATGGAGACGCACCTGGAATCGATATTCGGTATATTCGAAGGATTCAGCAAGGATCTCAACGATGCCATCGCGAAGGCTGCCGTACCTCTGTATTCATTCAAGGATGATGCAGGTGTCACACACGAATACTTCAGAATTTCGGATAAAGACATAACAGATAGGATCTCCAAGGAATTGACGGATCAGAAGATGCTCATCGCCGATGGTCACCACAGATATGAGACTGCGTTGAACTACTCATTGGAGAATCCTGATGACGAGATGAAATCGTATGTCCTGGCGACACTTGTTGCATCCGACGATGGCGGATTGGTCATATGGCCCACGCACAGACTTGTAAAGAGCGATGAGATCTCGGATAAGAGTGTCATATCCAAGGTACAGAAGAGATTCGAGACCAAGGAAGTGGATTCAGCGGACGAGATGATGTCAGAGCTCAAGGATTGGGAGATGGGACTCATGTTCCGCTCGGGAAGGTACATCCTTGCAAGATACAACAGTGGTGACGATCCCATGTGGAGCCTTGACACCTATGTGCTGCAGGAACTGATCCTCAAGGACATCTACAAATCGGATGAGGACAAGGCAACGATCGCATATGACGCCGAATATCCGTCTGTGAAGAAGAAGATGGATAACAAGGAATACGATCTTGCGGTCATACTCAACGACCCTAGCCTTGACACCATATGGAAACTCTCCATGATCGGAAAGAGGATGCCGAAGAAGACCACATTCTTCTTCCCGAAAATCTGGTCAGGGTTCGTCTTCTACAAAATGGCTTGAGTCGAGATGGCGTAGTGCCATAGCACTATACCTCCACAAACCTATTCCCAATCACATTATCATATATTGTTAGAATGAATGGAGCTACTGGAGGGAATTGAACCCTCGGCCTGCGCCTTACCAAGGCG
The DNA here is from genome assembly GCF_964305265.1 of Candidatus Methanarcanum hacksteinii. Lineage (NCBI taxonomy): Archaea > Methanobacteriati > Thermoplasmatota > Thermoplasmata > Methanomassiliicoccales > Candidatus Methanarcanum > Candidatus Methanarcanum hacksteinii. Next base: position 208,845 of record NZ_CAYATA010000002.1, read on the forward strand.
CCGCTATACCCCTTAGCCACAGCAGCACGATTGCGTACAATGTGGGTTCACTTGATAAATCTTTCTGAACACCTATGGGATATCTTTATCTCAATCTCTGGACCTAACCCCGTCCATGAAGAAGGAGATGAGTTCTTTCGATGTCCGTTCGGTCGTCAATGAGATGGCAGTACTGAAGGATGCGCACATGGACAAGATATTCCAATGGGGCAACAATGTCCTGTTACGTATCAACGTTCAGGGACAGGGAAAGAAGGACGTCTTCTTCAAGGATAAGAGATGGTTGTATCTCCCTGAGAGGAAACCAGAGACTCCGGTCACCCCGCAGTCGTTCGCTACATTCCTCAGGAAATATTTAGATAACGCACGCATCGGAGAGATATATCAGGCTGGTTTCGACCGCGTGGTCATCATGGAGGTCCTGAAAGCCGATCGCGACTACAAGCTCATCTTCGAGATGTTCGGCGGAGGCAATGTCCTTCTAGTGCTCGATGGCAAGATAGTGAATTGTCTGATCCATAAGACGATGAGGGACAGGAGCGTCAGACCTGGCGAGGATTACATCATGCCAAAGCGCAGATTCGATCCCACATCCTCGCCGTTCGAAGAGTTCATGGAGATAATGAGATCATCCACATCCGATGCCGTGAGGACATTGGCCACCGGGATCAATCTCGGAGGGCAGTATGCTGAGGAGACTTGCGAGGTAGCAGGCATACCGAAGAACACCAGAGTCGATGAGCTTTCCGATGACGATCTCAAAAGATTGTTCGAATCCATGAGCTCTGTCGTAGAGAAGATGATGAGAGGAGATGGATCGATCCTCTACAGATCCGGGGACGATATCATCGACATATCCCCGATGGAGATGTCGATCTATTCCAACTACACCGCACAGAGATTCGATACTACCTCGAAGGCCATAGATGCGTTCATAACAGAGACCGAGAAGGCCGAAGCAGAGGAATATGTGGATCCGGAGATAGTGAAGCTCCAGAAGAGGATCTCCAAACAGACCGAGACGGTCGAACAATACAAGGAGGAATCGGACGATCTCAAACTGAAAGCTGACGCGATATACGCCAACTATCAACAGATTACCGAACTCCTAGCTGTGCTCTCAGAACAATCGAAGAAGCTCACATGGGAGAAACTCAAGGAAGGGGCACTGAAGATACCGTTCGTTCCAGAGATCGATCCGTCCAAGAACAGGGTGGTCGCTGAATTCGACAACATAAGGATACCTTTGGACTACACGGAAGGGATAGATTCCAATGCATCGATCATCTATCAACAGAGCAAGGACATAAACGAGAAGGCCAAAAGGGCCAAAGACGCACTTGATGTCAGTTTGGATGAACTTGCGAAGAAGGAAGCAGGATTAGCGAAGACCAAGGCCGCAATGGCCAACAAGGTACAGCCGACGAAACAGTTCTGGTTCGAGAGATACAAATGGTTCATAGCGCCGTCCGGAAGACTCGTGATAGCAGGTAAGGATGCACATACGAACGATAACATCGTCAAGAAGCATCTGAAGGAGGATGATCTGTACGCTCACGCAGACCTTCATGGGGCCCCATCCACGATCATAAAGAAAGGGAAGGATGCTCCGGAAGAGGATCTGAGGGAAGCATGCATCTATGCCTTGGCTCAATCCAAAGGATGGGTGGCCGCACTCACGGATGGAAGTGCATATTGGGTGTACACCGATCAGGTCAGCAAGACACCTCAAGCAGGGGAGTTCGTTCCCAGAGGCGCATTCATCATACGCGGCAAGAGGAATTATGAATACCATCTTCCGATGGAACTGGCTGTGGGAGAGATAACCTATGAGAATTCAAGGAAGGTCATGTGCGCCCCGCTCGAATCCATGAAGAGGCTCTCCAACAAATATTTCGTCATCCACCCTGGAAGAGGAAAGGCTGGAAAGACCGCTGCGCTCATGGCGAAGGAATTGATGGTACCTGAAGAAGAGGTATCAAGGATCCTACCCCCTGGCGATGCAGAGATAGTCAGGAAAGTATGGCCTGAAGAATCCCAGAATGATGAACTCTGAGATACAGGATGGCGCTCGCGCCGGGATTCGAACCCGGGTCATAAGATCCGCAATCTCAGAGGATATCCAAGCTACCCCACGCGAGCTCATCATAATGCGGAATTTAGGGTTTAATAATGAGAGGTGTAAAGCGTTTAGATCTCTACTTGGTCAACATAGCGTGTGATATAGCCTGCGATCCTGTTCCTCATCGTGACTGATGAGACGTCTGTGAGGCTTCCAACCATTGCTTTGTTGTTCTCGAAATCATCGTTGAATGCTTTCGGGTACTTGTTAACGAGATCAATCGCTACTCTCTTGATGTATGTGGGTCTGATTCTTCCCATGTATCTTCACCGAGTAAAGCGGATTAAGATAATTCGTTATATAAAGGTATCCTAGATGGGTGAGTTGCGGACGAGGTCCCGTTGGATGGGCCTCAATCCCTGAATTCGACCCTTGGCGCACCGCACGTGAGCTTACCTTCTGGACATGCTCCTTTCACACATGGCGGACCTGCGCCCTTGAATATCACAGGATAGACCTCTTTGCACTGTCTGAGCATCTCATCTGCCATCTCCCTGATCTCCCACTGTGCACGGTTACAACACCTCAGTGAGAAGAAATGGATCAGTTCCCTAGCGTTCATGGTTATCGTTATGTTGGTCGTGCATGCGTTCGGAAGGACATATCTCGCATCCTCTGGAGGGATCTTCTCGACCAATCTGTTGTATGATGCCCATATCTCCGACATCGTTCTTTCGAATTCCTTCTTGAGCTCGGGATCCGCCTCGACAGTCTTGGGGATCACATAAGTGGGCTTATCCATGGACACGTATCTTTGACTTTGCTGCGAGAATGATGCGACACGGTGCCTCACCAATTGGTGTGTCAATGATCTCGACACCCCTTCGATGGAGAATGTGAAGACAGCATGCTCTATGACAGAGTGGTGCCCCATCCCAACGATCTTCCCAAGGACCTTACCCGGATTGGGTGCATCGACCAATTCCATCGATGATCTCTCGGAATAGCATGATTTACCTGCAGCTGCACAGATCGCCTCAGCGTTCTGCGTGTACGCCAACAACTTGACCCTCATTCTCCTCTCCTCTGTTCCATAATGACGCTCTGACCTTATCAAGTCTGTCCTTATCTAATATGTCTGCGAGCCTGATCTTCCTCACTTCCAGGTCGGAAAGGGCATCGGCTATGCCTTCGACATGCGCATCCCCCACAACGACGACGATATTGGTGAATCTTTCTGCGTAATCTCTGATCTGCGCGGACATCTTCTCATTGCGCTCATCCACGAGCACCCTCACGAAATTGGGGTACCTGCGGCGCATATCCTCTATGGCCTGGTCCGCATACTTAGAATCGTCGATGATCCTCTGTACATCCTTCTGTCCCTTGAAACGGTCACGTATCACCGATAATCTGTATCTGAACCTCTCCCCGAACGGCATGGCATCCCATGCCCTCTGGAGAGTCCTCATCGCATCATCATCGATGAGACCAATCTCCGCACCGACCAATTTACCCGTCTGTACGGCAGTGAGCATCTCGTTGCCCACACTGGACCTGTTGTTCTCAGCGAGTTTCTGTTGATATTTCGCGGTTTGTTCGAACATCTTGTCCGCCTTGTCGCCATCGGTCTCCGAAGAATTCCCTTGGAGGGCATTGTAACGCGTGACATCCAGCTCGACGAGCACGGCATCCGGCCATATGTGTTTGATGAAGAACATTATAGGCTCGGCTATGTTCACAACATGTATCGTGCCTATTATCGTTATCATCGATGCGTGATGTGTATCGTGGTATAAATGATAACGTCAAGATTATTATGACAGATATTATCCACGGACGTATGGGAAGACGCTACGACTTGGCGATATTCGACATGGATGGCACCCTTACCGTCCCTAGAAGCACATGGGGATACATCCACGACGAGATGGGCGTGAGCAATGAGGATTCGTTGACCGCCTTCAATTCCGGCGAGATCGATGAGGATGAGTTCATAAGACGCGACCTGTCCCTGTGGTTCGGTGTCGACCCCGATATCAGTGAGAAAAGGATCTTTCACATCCTGAGGACCATACCATGGATAAAAGGGATACAAGAGACCGTGGCATGCCTCCACTACAATGACATCAAATGCGTGATCTGCAGCGGAGGACTGGAATTAGCATCCAGGATGATCGCGAACGAATACGATTTCGATGGTTATTCCGGAGTGAGACTCCTGACCGATGATGACGGAAGACTCACCGGAGGATATGTGAAGGGTTGTACTTTAGGTGACAAAGGTATTCGCACAAGAGCGTTCATCGATGAGTTCGGTGTCGATCCGAGTAGGGTCGTCTCCATAGGGAACTCATACACCGACATCAAGATGTTCGATGAAACGGGGATGAGCATCGCATTCAACCCTACCGATGATCTCACCGTAGAGGCTGCGGATCATGTCATAAGAAGTGACAACATATCTGACATATTGGATGTCATACTCAAGAATGAGAGATACTGTTGAGGGTATCAGAACTCAATATCCTCTTCGTCCTCATCTTCGAATTCGATGATCGGAACGACCCTTCTCTTCATCTTACCGTAAATCCTGACGACCTCTCTCGCTTCTACCGACCCTTTGGAGTGGAGACGGTCGCGTGCCTTGATCGCATGGATGTAACATTCCATATCAGGGAGCGTGAGTACGTGTCCGATGACGAACTCATCATCGGGTTCTGCTTCGATGCGTCTTGAATAGCTCTTGCGGTTATCGTTGACAGTGACTTTGACGTTCAGTACATCGAATTGTTGAGCCCATATGGTCTTGATGTCCTCGATCTGTGCCCTCTTTCTCCTCTGACCGTCACCGAGATCGATAGAACATACCCTGAGACGTCTCCCGTCCTCGAGGAAGAACTCGTCATCGATCCTTACGGTCTCCCCTTCCTCTATCTCGGTCTCGGTCTTCTCGGATACGGGGCCATCGCTGATTATGACGGATACCTTGCACATCCTTGGCATCTTGATCGTTCCTGAGAACACATTACCGCATTCCTCGCAACGGAATGTCCCTTCCAGAGATGCCTTACCAATCCTTCCTTTGAGTACCTCATGCGTCGTAAAGTCATCACATTTGGCACACTCGTAGTAAATCTCCTCTGGAACCTCTCTTGACATGGTAATCTCTCCTCAGATCTTGAACGGAGCCCCGTGCCCCGGTATGATCACATCCGCGTAATCGCATATCGTCTTAATACTTTTCATAGCGACATCCTTGCATACGCAGATACCTGGCGGAACGCCTTTGATTATGTTATCCTGAAGCGGAACAGCATCACCGACTATGGCATACTTCCTGTCGATGCCGTTGACGAATACACTCATGGAATCCCATGTGTGTCCTGGTGTGTACACCAATTCAACGCCTTTGGCGATGGTGACATCCCCATCGATCACCTCTGCCCCTTTGGGTTTCACATCCTCTCCGTCATGGATGTACAGCTTGGCGTTGGGGAACATGTCCACATTGGCAGTATGATCGCTATGGTTGTGCGTCAATACCACGATATCGACGTCCTTGGCGAAGACACCTATCTGTTTGAGGGACATCTTCAGTGACGGCCTCATGTCCTTGCTGCTCGTATCCACTACGATCAGTTTCCCATCCGCTTTGATGAGCGTGGATGTGGAATCGGCATGCAATATGTTCCCGGATTCATCACGTACAAGACTGCCGATGGCAAGGACATCCAATGTGTTGTTCATGAGCGGATATCGCCTACAAGATAGATAATCCAATCGTTGTACCCATCGAACGCTGGATGGATGTCGGATACGGAACATGTCTTATCAATGATGAAAGCCCTCTCACGGATGATGGAATACGACCCCGACATAGAGATCACAGTACTCCCTGAGGTTTATCCTCCGTCGGAGGACAGCATACTTCTGATAGAATCTTTGGATGTCAAGGAAGGGGAGAGGATATTGGAAATCGGCCCGGGATCCGGTGTCGTGTCCATACATTGTGCGAAGAATGGATGTTCGGTGACCGCTGCGGATGTGAATCCTCACGCGGTCGAATGCACGATATTGAACTCGAAAAGGAATGATGTCGATATCACCGTATTGCACTCCGACCTCTACGAGAAAGTGGATGGGATTTTTGATTGTATAGTGTTCAACCTCCCATACCTGCCAGTGGATGAAGAAGGGGAACTTGAAAAGGCATGGTCCGGCGGATCCGACGGTATCGGCCCATTGCCCGGATTACTTGAAGGGTCGGATGAACATCTCGATCCCAATGGACGTATCGTTATCGTAGTGTCATCATTGATGGATCAGGATAGATTGAACGGACTGATATCCAGATATGATGTGAAGGTCACAGGGGAGTTACCCCTGTTCTTCGAGAAGCTCTCCGTCCTGGAGTTGAGGAAAGCGTAAGATCATCAGATTCCCATGAGTCTCTTTATCTCTGCGGACAGGAGCTCATTGGCCTTCTGACCGTCGATCTTCCCTCTGAGTGCACCCATGACAGGACCCATAAGAGGTCCGATCGCTGCCAATCCGCCTTTGCTCCTGATGAAATCCTCACGTTCCTTGACGATCTGGGCGATTATCTTGGATGCCTCATCGGAATCTACCGCTTCCAATCCGAGTTTCTTGATCGCCTTCTCCGCATCCGTGCCCGCACACATCTCCCTGAGGAGTGTTGGTAATGCCTCTTTGGCGAAGCATCCATCCTTGAGCATACCGAATGCCTGCATCACCTTCTCATCCGTAAGGGGTGAGATGTCGATGCCATCGTGCTCCAATTCACCGTATGTGTTCAGGAATGTTGTAGCAGCCACAGCAGTGAGATCGTACTCATTGGATATCTTCTCGAAGAGATCGGTATTGTCCTGACGGACGATCTGTCTTGCCTGCTGAGCGTTGATGCCGTATTGTGAGACGAGACGTTTCTCGATCTCCTCTGGCAATTCGGGCAGATTCTCACGTATGTGCGACATCCTGTCACGTGTTATCTCCGTGGGCGGAACATCTGTTTCAGGATACATCCTCGCAGCTCCTGGGAGCGGTCTTGAGTATTTCGACGTACCATCAGGCAATGGGTCCCTGGTCTCTTCGGGTACTTCCTTGAGTGCTATGTTGGCCCTTTCGACCGCGACCTCCAATGCATCCTTGGCCCTCTTCTCCTTGGCAGCGCATATCACGAACGCATCATGCTCATTCACCATGCCGAGATACTCGCGCAATGAATCCACATATCTCTGCTCGATACCGTAATTAGGCAGTTCATCGGAGTGGAATATGCCTTTGACGCCTTTTGTCCTGGCCCTCTGTGCCATCTCTGCACCGAGACGCAGTTTGCCTCCATCCCCGTTCATGACACCGGAGAATCCTGGGAGACGTACGGCTATCACTTTGCCCTTATCCTTCAATGCACCTTGTATGACCTTGGATTCGCAATCCTTGAAGATGTCCGTTACATCGACAGGTTCGAATGGTACCTCTTTGACGGATCTCTCTTGAAGGATGTCCCTTATCCTCAGGAGCATCTTCTGTCTGTTGACCTCATTCTCCACGTACAATGGGAGGAGTCTGAGTTCTTGCACACCTTTTATCTCTATGCGTGCGCCACCAGGGATCGAGATGTTGAGGTCCTCTCTGATGGTACCTATCCCTCTCTTCACCCTCTTGGTCGCCCTGAGAAGCGTACCGATCCTCAATGCGACCTCCATACACTCCTCCGGTGTGCGGATATCCGGTCCGGTGGCAACTTCGATAAGCGGTATCCCCAGTCTGTCCAAACGATAGGTTATCTCCGCATCCGTGGTCTCCACCTTACGGCATGCATCCTCCTCCAGACAAACAGAGAGGATGGAGATCTTCTTTCCATTGACATCGATCTCACCATCGGTAGCGACCAATGCGGTCCTCTGGAATCCGGATGTGTTGGATCCGTCGACCACGATCTTCCTCATGAAATGCACTTCATCGACGACACGTGCGTTCATCATCTCGGAGAATATCAATGTCGTTTCCATCGCGTTGGAGTTTATACCATGTGGCGGTTCCTCATCCAATTCAACAAGACATGATGCCCCGTCGACCGATTGGTATCTGTAACCGAGATTCCTCTGGAATTGGGCCAATGCCGCCCTGTCGATCTCCCCTGTCTCGGATGTGGTAGGTCTCAATCTCCTGTAAACGGATCCATGACCTTCCTCGCAGAGGTGTGATTCACAATCACAGAACAGTTTCTTCGTATCCAGCTGCTGGTGGATCTCTATTCCGCATATCATCTCAGGCTCTGCCATCAGAACACTCTCCTCTCGCTCATCTCTCCAGCCAATGGAGTCCTCATTATCTCCTTGACCTGTCCCTTATCATAATTCGCCAATGCCCATGAGAGTTTGACATATGCTGTCTCGGGCAGCATGTCGAAGACCGAGATCACGCCTGCTGATATCAGGTCCCTTCCTGTGTTGTAGACGTTCATGTTGGTCTGACCGTTGATACATTGTGATGTCATCACGACAATCGTTCCGTTCTTCACAGCCTTCTCTATCAACGGGATCATGTTCTCATTCACGTGACCCAATCCGGAACCTGCTATGACGACGCCTTCACTCTTCATGAATACATCCTCGAACAATGCGGAATCCATCCCGGGATAGTATTGCAAAAGAACGGTCTTACTGCACATCCCCTCTTTGACGATGACTTTCCCGTCACGTTTGGAAGGAAGGTCCATGTTCAGGGTTATCTTCCAATCCTTATCGATGTTGGCCGCAGGAACGGTATTGATGCTCTTGAATGCATCACGCCTCGACGTATGCATCTTCCTTACCCTGGAGCCTATGTGAACAGCGAATGAATCATCCCCAGAGGTATCGTGCATGACGACGTATACGCCTGCCTTGTTCGATTTTGTACAGAACTGTGCACATGCCATGAGATTCGTGGATGCATCGGAAGATGGTCTGTCGGATGACCTCTGTGCACCTACCAATACAACAGGTTTCGGAACATCTCCGAGCATGAATGACAACGCTGCTGCGGTGTAACCCATGGTATCCGTACCATGGGGTATTATGACCCCATCCGCACCATTGTCGATCTCATCGGCCACAGCCTTGGCCAATTCCTGCCAATGTTCGATGTTCATGTTCTCAGAGAATATGGAGAACAATACCTTCGCACGGACGTTCGCGATCTCTCTGATCTCAGGTACCGCATTCACCATATCCGATGTCGATAATGCGGGATGCACAGCACCCGTCCTGTAATCCACATAGGATGCGATCGTACCTCCGGTACCGATGAGCACCAATGTCGGGAGTCCTTTCTTCTCCTCGATCTCGACATCCTTCTTCTCTCTGATGATCGGTTCCTCGATCATCTCCATGCGTGTCCCTTCGGTGACCCTCACACCTATGTTGTATCCGCTCTTCATCTTCAGAACGACCACATCGGGTGCACTGAACTCGTGATGGGGCATCAATACCCCAGTGTATGTCTTACCGTCCGTCTCTACAGAAATCTTACATCCCTCGGTGATGCCCAGGGACTCCAATCTATTGGTTAACTCGGCTGAATAGGTCATGCTGTTCGGACCTCCATAGATATTCCTTATTTATAAGGAAGATTACGCACGATGCACCATGTCCTGACATGGCAAATCCCATCGAACGTTCATATTATAACCGCCGTCTCCATTCGGTAGACCATGCACATGATTACCGACGTCGGAATGGAATTCGACGTTCTTAGAGAGAACAGCAAAACAGCCCATGAGAACTATCATATGTTGAAGGATCACAACATAGTATCAGTCGATTTCATGGGTTCCATCGGGGCCGGTAAGACCGCCATGATCATCAAACTGGCTGAGAAGCTCAGAGAGAAGGGATTGAGAGTGGCCGCCATAGCAGGCGATGTGACAGGTGCAGATGATTTCACGAGGATGGAGATCTCAGGTATCAAAGCGGTCAACTGCAACACAGGCAAGGACTGTCATCTGACCGCCAATATGATCCACAAAAGGTTACACACAATGGATCTCGACAGCATAGACGTGCTGTTCATCGAGAATGTCGGAAACCTCGTATGTCCGGCAGACTTCCCATTGGGGACTGACTACAGAGTGGTTGTCATCTCCACGACCGAAGGTGATGATATGGTCAGGAAACATCCGGACATATTCATACACTCGGACTTAGCGATATTGAACAAGATAGATATCGCTGATGCGGTCGATGTCGATCCTGAGACGATTATGAAGGATTATGAGAAACTCACCGGGGGCAACAAACACATGTTCAAGACCAGTGTGAAGAAAGACCTCGGATTGGATGATGTATTGAATGCGATGGAGCTGTGATAAGATGAAGATATTGACTGTAGGCGGAGGCGGACGCGAACACGCCGCTGTGGAAGCACTGTACAGATCAGGAGGAGAGATCTACTCCGTGATGAAGAACGCGAATCCAGGCATCATCAATAGAGCTGAGGGATATCTCCTATGCGACGAGAAGGATGTCAAGAGGATATGCGAGTATGCCAAGGAGAATGGTGTAGGATTAGCATTCATCGGACCTGAGGCCCCATTGGAAGTGGGCATCGTGGATGCGTTGGAGAATGAAGGCATCCTATGTGCATCACCCACTAAGGCCGCTGCGAGGATAGAGACGTCCAAATCATTCATGAGGGGTCTCGTCGACAAATATCACATCAAAGGCAATCTTGCATACGCATCATTCGACAATGCGAAGGATGCGGAAGAATATGTGAAGAATGTGGACCATGAGATTGTCGTGAAACCCATCGGATTGACCGGTGGTAAAGGTGTGAAGGTACAGGGCGAACACCTGCACTCATTCCAGGACATCATGGATTACATCAATGAGATCTTCGACATGAACATAGGCGGCGCTGGAGTCATAATCGAGGAGAAAGCTGTTGGCGAGGAATTCACGCAGATGGTATTCTGTGATGGGAAGAACATTACGCCGATGCCGTTGGTACAGGATCACAAGAGAGCATACGAGGGAGATGTCGGACCGAATACCGGAGGCATGGGCTCATACACAGATGCAGGTCATCTCCTGCCATTCATCACCGAATCGGAGAGGAAAGAGGCACTTGACATCATCCAAGACATAGTCGATGCCATGGCCGAAGAGGGTTGTCCCTACCGCGGACCTATGTATGGTCAATTCATGCTCACTGTGAACGGTCCGAAGATCATCGAGATCAACGCAAGATTCGGGGACCCTGAAGCGATGAACGTCCTAACACTCCTGAAGAGCGATTTCGTCGATGTGTGCTACAGGATGGCGACGGGGACACTCGCCGATAATGTGGAATTCTATGATGATGCTACCGTCTGCAAATATGTCGTGCCTGAGGGATACGGTGTGAAATCCGTCTCTGGGAAGGAGATCTCTGTGGACATCGATAGCATCGAAAGGTGTGGCGCAAGAGCATATTTCGCCAACGTCGATCAGAAGGACGGCAAATTACTCACTGGAACATCCAGATCCATAGGTATAGTGGGCGTTGCACAGACGATGGAGGAGGCGGAATCCAACTGCGAGAACGCATTGAGATATGTGAAATGCGACCACATCACCGTGCGCCATGATATCGGCACCAGAGCCTTGGTCCAAAGAAGAGTGGACCACATGAAACAACTCCGCGGGCTATGAGAAGAGTTGCTATAAAGATCGCATATATGGGAGCAGGATTCTGTGGCTCCCAATATCAACCAGGACTAAGAACAGTGGTCGGAGATGTGATCTCCGACCTCATTATGGTCCATCCAAAGAGAGACATGGAATGGTTCGACATAAAACCGTCCAGCAGAACGGATGCAGGCGTGAATGCCTTGGATAACGTCATCGCTATCAACACCGATTTCGATGACAACATCGTATTGTTAAGAGCATTGAATTCAGTTTCAAAGAGCATATTCTATCGCGGGATTACTGACGTGAGTGTTGATTTCAACCCTCGTTTTGCCAACAGCAGGGTGTACAGATATGTACTCCCATCCGACGGCCTGGATATCGATCTTGCGAAGGAATGCGCCAGATTGTTCATAGGCGAACACGATTTCATCAGATTCTGCAAGGTCTATGAGGACAAACCTACGGTTACCACCATGGATTCCATAGATGTCATCGAAAAGGTCGGTTATCTTGAACTCATCTTCCATTCGCAATACTTCCTTTGGAACATGATCAGGAAAATATCGGCTGCGATAGATTCCGTCGCAAGAGGAAGAAGGACACTCGATGATGTTCGCAGAGCGCTTGACGGAGAGGACATACAGTTCGGAATAGCTAGACCTGAGGCACTTACATTGATGGAAGTCAATTATGACGACCTATCATTCACATTCCCCGAGAAGGATGCATATCAGGAACGTCTAGATGAGGAATTGTTCATGATAATGACTAAAAACACATTCCTTTCATCATTATAGGGCCGTTTCATATTGCAACATTTATCATATCGCCCCTCAATATACAGAATATGAAAGGACTGACCGAGAACATCGAATCCATCAACAAGAAGATGACGGCGATAGAGGTCAAACGCGAATCTGCGATCGCAATGTCACGTTCCATAATCAGAAGGACGAAGAACATGATCCATGCGATCCATCAAGGCGAGGAATTCATGTCCATACAGGGCGAATTGAAAGCATCCGTCAGAGACATGATATCGAAACTCAAGGATGAGCCGTCCGTATTATATTCTGCCGTAGTGGAGGATGCCATGATGGAATACTCTGAAGCGTTGATATTATCGGCGATCGTCAGGAAGAAGGACATCCCATCATTCGAATCCTTGAAGATCACACCGCAATCGTGGATGCTAGGTCTTGCAGATGTGATCGGTGAACTGAGAAGGATAATCCTCACATATCTGATGAAGGGCGATATGGCCAAAGCATCATACTACTTCGAGATAATGGAAGAGATCGGTAACGAAGTGATGAACTTCGACGTGCCTGATGCGATCGTGCCTATAAGAAGGAAACAGGATATCGCAAGAGGCATCTTGGAAAGGACACGTTCGGAGATGACCAATGCAACGGTCATGTCCTCATTCAACAAACTCAAAGAGAATTGAGTCTATATTATAGATAATTAAATAATAAAATAAAGAGGAGGGGTGTCCCCCTCATTTTTTCAGCGTCTTGATCTGGGCTTACCAGTGTTTACCACAGGTTTGCGGATGATCCAAATCATCACAGCTGCCATGATCACGATGACGATCACAAGGAATACGATAAGGAATGTGTAATCATTATCGGATCCGTATGCTGTCTTCCATGTGTCCAGACCAGTGACGAGACTCTTTGCGGAGTCGCTGTCAGATGATACGCAGAACTCAACACTGGATGCGTTCTTCGTGATGTATTCACATGTTGCATCCTTGCTCTTCCCTGCATCGACATCGATGATCTTCTCACTGCCTTCGACCTTGACTGCCTTACCGTCCTCTTTCACGAGGAAGTGGACATACAGACTGATCGTGCTCTCACCGTTGTTGGTGATGGTGGCTTTCAATGTGATCGGTTTCACTGCTTTGATGGTTATCGAATCCTTGAAGACCGTTTTGCCTTCGGAATCGAGGTACACGATGTCATACTTGTAGTTGCCTTCGTTGCTCGGTAGTGTGACATCGACAGTTGCTGAGTAGGAACTCTCTCCACTGAGTGTTCCTGTCTTCTTATCCTTCTCAGAGTCTCCGTCCATCCTGTATATCTTGTAGTCGTATGCGGAATCACCGTTCAATGTGAAGGTGATGCTTGTGCCGACCTTTCCGAAGTCGGCACTTGCACTGACCGTGTTTCCTGCTGCTTCTGCATCCGATTCGTCTGCGACAAAACAGAAGCATAATGCTCCGGCTGCGATGACCATCGCGATTACTGCTAATGAGCTTAGTTTTTGCGTGTGAACACCCCCCTTCTGATTCCGAGCCAGACAATGAGGACAAGCATCACCAGGATCGCTGCCACCAATATCCACACGTATGCGGGTATCGATGATTTCTCGTTGATGAGTCCCCTTCCATCTGCAGAAAGCTTCACTGAAGCGAATGCGTCAAGGTGTTCTGACACGACCTTCGCATTGGTTCCTGTGATGGCAACGCCTGATTCCTCATCGGTGGTGACCTTGTAGTCGCCGACGAAGTTGATCTCTGTGTTGACCTTCATGGTCTTTATGTCGCTGGATTCGCCGTTGATCAACGTCACCTTCACGTAGACCGTGAGTGTGGAGTAACCATTGACTTCCATCGTCACATCGATCGCCTTTCCATCGTTGTCGATGGCCTTGGACACCTTGTCTCCATAGAGGAATGTGACCACATATTTGCTGAGGTCGAATGTGTCCGTTACCTTGGCCTTGAATGTCTTCTTGAAGTTGTCACCGTTAACGACATCTATGGAGTACATGTACTCGGCCTCGTTGACCTTATCCTTTCCATAGTTGACCTTCGTGGAGTCATCCTTAGGTGTGGTCTTCTGCCAGTTCTCCTCTGTGAAGGTGCCCTTGCAGACTTCCTTGCCGTTGAGATCCTTCAGTATGACCGAGAGGTTCTCAGAGCATGATGCGACCTTGCTGACCTTGATCATACCCTCTCCATAGATGGTAGCCTTATCGTTGACAGATGTGATCTGCTGTGTGAGTCCCTCATCGGAGTAGAAGGTCACATTGAACCAATCACTTCCTCCGCTGAGGAGGTATGTGCTCTTGTTTCCTTCTGCGACAGTGATGTCCGCCTTGAACGTTATCTTCGCTCTCTGAGTGTTCTCAGTTATCTCGCTCATCTTGGTGATGTCGAGTTTCATGGAGACGTCACTTGTATCATCCTTCAGCTCTCCGCCGAGGACTGCCATGTTGAAGACGTTGTTTCCAGCTGCGAATTCCTTCTTGAATGTGCCGTTGTAGACGTGATCGTTATTAGTGACATCGACAGCGATCGAGTGTTCGCCTACAGGCATGACAACGTCATACCTTCCGGATTTCACATCGAACTTGTAGATGTCCTTCGAATCGAATGTTATGGTTCCGTCTCCTCCGATACCGACATATCCTTTGATGTTAGCGGAATCGGCGAGTTCTACCTTCAGACTCTCTCCATCCTTCGTCTCTCCGTTGATATCGAGAGCGAGGTATGCGATCTTCTTCTTGTCAGCATCCGTGACCTTGACTGTGTACTTGTCTCCGACCTGGAAGTAGTAGAGTGCCTTTCCGTCCTTCTGTGAGTCCTTGTGGTACTTACCATCCTCGGCAGCTGTCACCGATATCACATCTGTGGATGAGACATCTGTGAATGTTACGGACTTGTACTCTTTCGCATCAACTTTCATCTCATACTTGTCTGTCGGCAAGATGTAGACGTTTCCGCTGAAGTAGTATCCTGTTGCGTAATCAACTGATACGGAGAATGATGTGGACTTGTAATCGAATTCGAGCGATTTGTCCTTCTCGATCTCCTTTCCTTCCACCTTTATCGTGAAGTCGTTCTTGTTGACGATCGTGATCTTGTCGACCTTCGTGGTGAAATCACCGGACTCGTTGTCTCCAAGGGATTTCTCATAGACCTTCTTCTCTTTGTCCTCAGGATCCTCGAAGTAGAACTGACCGTCCTTCTCGAGCATCGCTGTGATCTTGTACTTAGCGTCTGTAGGTATGACGTATGAGTATTTTCCGTTGGCATCGGTCGATGTGTAGACTGTGTTCTTCTTGTCATCGATCGTGAGGTCTATCTTGATGGTAGCGAACTGCAGCTTGTAGCTGGATGAATACCAGTAGACGTTTCCTGAGATGGTCTTACCGGATTTGACTTCGAAGTCCTTTGTCGCGGATTCCTTGACCTCAAGCTTGTCCATCGATATCTTCGAACCGCTCTCGGCATACACATCATATGTTCCTGCGGGGAGGATTGCTGTGTATCCGTTGTTCGAATCAGCGGAAACTGTGATTCTCTTTCCATCATCGGCGATGAATGTGATCTTTCCTGTCACTCCATCGCTTCCTGACTTCAGTTTTCCTGTGATGGCGTAACCGTTGACAGGCGTGAGTGTCACATCGCTTCCGTTGGTGGTTGCCCATGAGACCTTTGCACCTTCTCCGACCTTATCGACGGAGTAGATGGTGTATGATGCCTCGTTAGCAAGTCCGACAGGGAGTTTTGCGACACCGTCAGTGAATGAACCGTTGTATGAGTTGCCGTAGATGAATCCGGATTTCGCTCCTTCCACCTTGACATCCTTGGTCGTGACGACAGAGAATGAACCGGATTTCTCCTTGCTCTTCTCCACATCAAGTGTTGAATCAGTGATCGTCACATATCCTTTCGTGAAGACCTCATATGTGTACTTTCCAGCGGATGCGTAGAATGTTGCGACACCTTTCTCATCGGTCGTTCCCTTGAACACCGTCGAACCTGATTTGATTCCGACGGAGATGTCCTTGACAAGATTTCCTGCCTCATCCTTGACTGTGAGTGTGATCTTCGACTTGTCGAGATCGATGCTGAGACCGTCATTGGCCCCTATGGCGGTCGTGTAGGATTTTGTGGCATAGGTTATCTTTCCATCGATCGATTTGATCGTGATGTTGTACGTATCAGGGACGATGTTGGAGAATTTGAATTCCTTATCCGTCTCGCCCATTCCATTGTAGAGTTTGCCGCTTGCGGTTCCGACCATCTCGACGAGATAGTTCTCAACGTTGACATTCTCTGTAACGATCTTTCCTGAAAGTGATGTCACATCCGTCACAGTGATGTCGACTGTCGTCTGACCTGTGTAATCGACGGACCTGATCTGTGTTCCTCCAGTGACGTTCTTCGAACCTACTGAGTAGACAATCTTAGCACCACTGTTCGCATCGAACATCTGTGTGGGGAGAACGATCGTGTACTCTCCGTTGGAGTCTGTGAATGTTGTATAGCGCTGAACTCCCTCTGAGTCGAAGGCTGCGACACGAACGCCGCTGACCTTCTCTCCGGAGATCGAGACGGTACCGCTGACCTTCTTGGAGTTGGATGAGATGTACTTCATCATCACAGGATATCCTGCGAGATAGTTGATCAATCCGCCATCCTTCTCCTGAAGTGCGATAGCCTCTGTGTAGAGCATCTTCTCCCACTTGCCGCTTCCATCGTCTGCGGCGTTGTAGCTGACGTAGTACGTGCTGTAGTCGACCTCGAAATTAGCGAGACCGTAACCAGGCACAGCTTTGTATGTACCGTCAGAACGGGACAATGCCGAGATGTAGGAGACTGAGGCGTATGAGCCTGAGAATCCTGCCTCTGCAGGCGACATACCGACGTATGCTCTCCAGAGGAATGTGTTGGTGAGACTCTCTGTGAAGTCATAGACCGCGTAGCTTGTGAAGAGTGAACCTGCAGAGTAGAATTGAGGTACGGAAACGTAGCTGTAATTCTTCTCGTTGATCACACTGTACGCATAACCGTTGAGCATCGCCAACTCGATAAATGTGGTCTCACTTCCATATGAGATGGGGATGAGTTCTCCGGATGCCATGACATATGTTATGTCCTTTCCGCTCTGTGCTGAGAGCTTGTCGTACATCTCTGAGATCTCGTACGATGTGTTGTTGTCCCTGAGGTATGCTACTGCGGAGAGGTAGGATACATTCTCATCAGAGATGTTGGATGAAACGATTCCGTATCTGTCGGTGTTCGTTATGACATCCTCTCTGTAATCTGAGGGATTCTCTATGATTTTCTTGATCTCATCATAGTTGGAACCAAGGATCGTCTTGCATTCATCCACTCCTACGTATGTGACGAGATAGTAGAGCATGGCTGCGACCGTTGAACCGTTAGAACCGTTGGACAACAGTATGTTGGCCATTGCGGATGTTCCGTTACCTCTGTTGTCTGTGACGACATTGAAGTTACCGAATGTCGCCGCGTCAGCAGAATAATCCAACCATGTGACGAGTCCGCCCTTTCCTTCCACGTCCTTGTAGTGCGAGAAGAAGTCGTTGTATGCGTAATCATCACTGGTCTTGACAAAATAGTTGACTGAGCCCTGGAATGCTGGGTTGGACGAATCGTTGTTAGCGACCCCTGCATCCAATGCATACATGCAGTTGGGGACGAGTATGAGAACGACTGCGCCGACCACTGCGAGGAATGGTGCGGGTTTTATGATCTTCTTCCACACAGTCCTGAAATCGGCATTCCTGATCGATGCCCAATATGATTTGAAGTCGATCCTGGAGCAGATCCAAATGATGACCGCTGCGAAACCAACCGCGTATGTGCATGCGAATATGGCTGCGTTGTCTTTCGATGTGATCGCGAAGAGCATGCCTACGATCATCCATACCAAGATGGATACGAATGCACGGGAATCGATGTTCTTGGGGAGGATGTAGATCCTGTAGAGGGCCATACAGAGACCGAACCACATCGTGACGAAACCGAAATATGTCGCGACAGTGGAGAACCCAAGTGTGGTCGATATGAGCGTAGCATACGTTCCTACGAATCCAGAGATTCCTCCGACGATGTCACCGAAGATTCCAGGTGCGATGAATGATAATGCGACGAAGAGAACGATCGCACCGACGACGAACGCAGGTATGGTGATCGTCCAGGGCACTTCCTTCAGTGCTGCAAAGAGAACACAGAAGACAAGGCTAATGACGACCATCAGGAGCGTTCCGAGATATACGGATACGAGGAGCCCGTTGATCGCATAGAATATCGTAGCGACCAACGTACCGACCAGAACAGGCACGGAATAGTAGATCGCCGTTGACATGAGTTCCCTTCCTTTGAAACGGCCGATCAGAAGCTGGACAACCATCATCAGGATGATCGTGACGTACAGCGAACGTGCGCCGATCCATGAGAAGGATACTATTGCAGAGAAGACAGCTGTAAGCACCATGTACTTCGTTGTTGACTCCCCGTTGTCCATTGCTTTGATCCCTTTGAAAAGGAAATAGAACATGAACAGGGTGAAGAACATGACGAAACCGATCTCGGTTCCGTTGGAGAACACTGTCTGTGAGATTGCGATAGGGCACAATGCAACGAATACTGCGGTGAGATAGCCTGCCACCTTGCTCTCAAGGATCTCCTTTCCGAGGAGGTATGCAGGTATGACTGCGAATGTTCCGAATATCACTGCACCCCATGCAAGTGAAGCGCCCGCTGCTGCGGATGCACTCATTCCACATGCATTCAGGATGAATGCGAATGCACCCATGATGAGATCCATGAGCGGGGGGTTCGCATCAGCTGAACCGAACGGATAGTTCAAAGCACCGTCGAGACCGAAGATGGCTCCGCCAGTGAGCATGTTGGTTATTCTGTGCAGATGTTCTGAAGCACTCGTTCCGCCTGACAACGCATAATCATTACCTATGCATAGTCCTGCAGCGTCAATGAACCTGATCAGAAATGCGATCAGTAGTATGGCGCCAATGGCAACGATGTGCTGGTTCTTCTTGAACCAATTTCCGCCCCCATTCTTGGGTGCGGACACACTCTCAGTCTCCTGAGAGTCACTCGTTTTTTTGCCGATTTTTAGCATTCTATATTCTCCGCTATGTGGAATAGGGCGACGATTGACAATTATATATAATAGGTTTGCGACACGCGCGATATAATAATAAATAGATATGAGAGGGCCATCAGAGGACAGCCTTTATCTCCTTGAAGATTCCCTCGGCAACTGCCCTAGGGTCATCGGCCTTGTAGATCGCACGGCCGACTATGACATAGTCCGCACCAGCCTGTATGGCGGATGAAGCGGAACCTCCCTGAGCACCTACGCCTGGCGAGAGTATCTTCCTGTCGCCGATGATCTTCCTTATCGCAGCGATACGCTCAGGACGAGTGGCCGGTGCGATGAAACCTGCGACATTGCATCTGACGCCCATCATCGCCATCTCCTCCGCATGCAATGCAGTGAATGTCTTTCCTCCAGGGTGGCTCATCTCGGTCACAGCGTATATCTCAGCATCGCCTGCGGCCTTCACTGCCTCTTGGAGCGAATCCTCTCCGGGGAATGCGTGTACGATGACTGCGGAAGCCCCCCTCTTCACGGAATTGCTGACAATGAGAGAGACCGTGTTAGGTATGTCCGCGACCTTGAAATCGCATATGACGTCGGTGATCTCGGATAACTTGGTTATCATCTCTGGGCCCTCGGTCAGGACCAACGGCCAATTGATCTTGACCGCATCGATATAATCCGCCACCTGATTGACGATGGAGAGGGCTTTCTCTCCGTCAGTCTCATCCAAAGCCAACACGATTCTGCTGTCCTTCTTCATGTGATCGGACATACATCGTGCACACGTTATTAAAATCCAATACCCATGCGGATACCATGGGCATATTGCGTCAAGGATGCGGTTCTGCATGTAACGGAACATTGGCGAAGGGATGCGAACACTGCATCGAGGGAAGTAAGATGGTGCTGTTCATCACTGGAAGGTGCAACACAGGCTGTTTCTACTGTCCGGTATCGTTCGAAAAGAAGGGAAAGGACGTCATATATGCCAATGAGATGAGGATATCGGACAGATCCGAGATAATCTCAGAAGCCGAATCCATGGATGCCACAGGCACAGGTATCACAGGCGGAGATCCTTTGCTTTGCATCGATCGCACGATCAATGCGATCAGGATGCTGAAGGAACATTTCGGAGATGACCATCACATCCACCTTTACACCTCCACAATGGATGTGGAGAAGATCTCCAAACTCATCGAAGCAGGACTCGATGAGATACGTTTCCATCCACCCCTCAAGAATTGGAAGAACTTGGAGAAGACGAATCTCTCCGAGATTGCCAAGATGGATATCGATGTCGGGATGGAGGTGCCAGCATTGCCTGATCATGAGGATGAGCTATCATCGCTCATCTCCTATGCGGGCTCCATCGGCGTGAGATTCATCAACCTGAATGAGCTCGAATTCTCCGAGAGCAATTGGGATATGATGGATGAGATGGGGTACGAACTGAAGGATGAGACCTCATCAGCCATATTGGGTTCAGAACAAACAGCGATGAGGATGATCGAGAAGTACCCCGACATATCGATCCATTTCTGTTCCT
Source organism: Candidatus Methanarcanum hacksteinii (assembly GCF_964305265.1). Lineage (NCBI taxonomy): Archaea > Methanobacteriati > Thermoplasmatota > Thermoplasmata > Methanomassiliicoccales > Candidatus Methanarcanum > Candidatus Methanarcanum hacksteinii. Next base: position 230,034 of record NZ_CAYATA010000002.1, read on the forward strand.
CATCGTTCAAGGACGGTGTCCAATTACGCAACAGGCTCATCAGACGCGCCAACCACATCGCTAAGGAATATGATATCGTCACAGAGGATGGAACGATATTGAAGGGATTGATCTATGCGGATGATCTGGATGCAGCCGACGCATACATGAAAGACCAATATGATGTGCCAGACGAATTGATCTTTATTGATTCAGAGAGGAATAGGATCGAGATAGCCTCATGGATCGTCGAGGAATTGGCAGACGAACTCCCGTTCAAATGCTACATCTCGGAAGAATATCCTACTGCGGATAGATTGGAAGTGGAGCGCATACCGCTCAACTGAAAATAAGAAGAATTGTAAGAGGTTTGAATTCCCTGACCGTGGGGATGATCGATCAGTCAACGCTGATGCTTTGGATCTCGTGGTGTCTGTTGACGATGTCCCTTGCGATACGGAGGTTCTTTCCAGCCTTTCCGATCGCCCTGCCCTTGAGCTTGGGATCCACTGTGACCGTCGCATGCGTGATGTTTCCACGTTGCTCGATCTCGACCTTCTGGGGATCGTATATGTGGAACACGTTCTTCACGAACTGTGCAGGATCGTCCGAATATTCGACGACCTGGATGTTCTTGCCGGTAAGATCCTTGAGCTTGATCACATGCTCACCCTTCTTTCCGACAGCGGTGTTCCCCTGTCCTTTCTCCACGACGTAAACGAGTTTGTCCTCGGTCTCCATGCAATCGATGACATTCGTCTTCGTCACGGCCTCAAATAACGAGATGTATCTGAGCGTATCCTCGGTAAGTACGATATCGGCTGACATGTTCTCACAGCGTTAAGATGTTGGAAGTACCTTTGTCGATGACCGCGAGAGCGGATACCGAGAACGGTTTACCACAGAGGGCTCCCAACTCCATGTTGTTACCCTCGTAAACGTGGACCTTGACCCCTACGTCTGCTGCTGTCAGCATCTCGCTGGGGCAATTCTTGGACACGATGATCATCTGTGCCTTTCCGGCCTTTACTGCTTTCTCTGTCTGGTCTACTCCGAACGCAACATCTCCTGTTGTGATCGCAGCTTTCAATGCTTTGCTTATGTCTATCATTCTTCATCCCCCATGTTGGGTATTTCGTTAACGGGTTTGTCCTGTCTCTCACTCTTTTTAGGTGTGTAGATCAGGTTGACGGCACCGGTACCGAGTGTGACCGGCTGACCGACGATGATGTTCTCCGCCACTCCTTCGAGGTGATCGACCTCTCCGTTCATGGCTGCACGCAACAAGTGCGGCGTAGTGATCTCGAACGCTGCCCTTGCCAATACACTCGACTTCCTTCCGGAGATTCCGTGTCTACCGATGGCCTTGACGCAACCGTCATTGGTCATCATGTCTGCAACGAGCATGATGTGTCTGATATCAACGGTACCTGCTGCGGACAGTGTGTCACGAGCCTCGTTGATGAGTGAGTTCCTGGCTGCCTCGATTCCGAGAACGTCAGCGACCTCCAATATGCTGTTGGTCATGACCTTCTCCTTGTCGACGCCTTCCACCTTCATCACTTCTTTGAGGTTGGAACCCTCTGTCACGAGGAAGTACGCACCTGTGTTCTTATCCTTGTCTATGATAGCCCTCGAGATACCGTCGATACCTTTGATCTTGGCCTGTTTAGTGCTGTCATAGATCTGCTGGAGCTTCTTGTATGATGATTCGTCGGATTTGATTATAAGGTCGAATCCTTCGATCGTGATCAAGCCGCGAAGCACCTTGATCTTGTTCAGTCTGTCATAGATCTCCTCTACGGTGACACCGCGGTCATCCATCTTGCGTGGATCCGGACTGATGATCAACCTCATGTTGTTGATATCGGTCTTTATGTCCGCGACGTTGTTCAATGTCGTGACCTCGATGTTGTAGGAGACGTGCTTTGCGACATTCTCGTCCTCTGCTGCCAATCCCGTGAGCGGGATCCTCATGGACGGTGTACTGGGGACACGTCTTGCATCCACGATCTCGATGAGCCTAGGCAGACCGGTCGTAACGTTGACGTTCGCAACTCCAGCATAGTGGAATGTACGCATGTTCATCTGTGTACCAGGCTCACCTATCGAGTGGGCTGCCATGATACCGACGGACTCGTTGGGATCCATGCGGCGCCTGTCATAGAGTTTGAACGCTTCCTTGAGTATTCCCTCTATGTCCTCATCGGACAGTTCTTCGCTATTCTCTATGCGTGATGCGATGTCCACGACGATCTTGAGCGGGAGCGCCATGCCCTCCCTCTCGCATATGGCGAGGAGTTTGTTCTCCATGTCGCTGTTCTCACGGGACTTGTGCACAGGCTCCATGTGGATCTCCTCCACGACCTCTTCCGAAGAAGCTTTGGATCTGCTGGAGGTCCTGCTACCGCGTCTGCCGATCTTCGTGATGACATCCGCTGCCTCTGCCTCCTCGATACCGAGCGATACCAATTCCGAGACCCCTGCATCTGAGATCGATTTCAGGGTGTTGTATTTCGTGAGAAGGATCTCTGCGGTCCTCTCACTGATATCCCTTGCCACCAATGCATTGAATGTATCTTTTCTAGCCATTTCACTCACCATCGCCGCTGTAGTCGCTGTCTCCGAAGTCCTCGTCGATGTTCTCCTCGTCCTCGGATTCGTATTCCATCTCGTCCTTCTCGCGCGAACCGTAGCTCTCTCCGTTGTCCTTCCTGTCAAGTTTCAGGAACGGTGCGGCCCTCTCCTCACCGAGTACCTCTATGAAGAGGTCATCGTAGTCGATCACCTTTCCGCCCACTGCCCTTGCGGGATCGGTCCCGTCCTCACCGTATTTGAACTGGATGATCGTACCCACTGTGTTCCTGACGGATCCGTCGGATGTGAGTTTGAGATCCTCCAACGCTGAGATGAGCCTTCTCTGCATGTATCCTGACCTGGATGTACGGACAGCCGTATCGACCAATCCTTCCCTTCCTCCCATTGCGTGGAAGAAGAACTCCGTAGGCCTAAGACCTGATTTGTATGAGTTTGCAACGAATCCCCTTGCGAATGCTCCAAGATCGTTCTTCTTGAAGTGCGGGAGCGTCCTGTCCTGGTATCCTCTTGCGAGCCTGTCTCCACGAACGGTCTGCTGACCGACACAACCTGCCATCTGAGAGAGGTTGAGCATGGATCCACGGGCACCTGACTTGGCCATGATGACCGCGGGGTTCTGCATGTTGATGTTACCATCCTTCGTTCCTGCGACACGTCCTGCCTCGGTACGTGCCTCCTCGAGCTTGGCTTTGACCTTAACCTCCAACGTCTCTCTCAATGAACGTCCGGGGTCCTGGTGGAGTGTTCCGTCCTTGTATGAACTGACGTACTCGTCCACGGCCTCGATACACTCCTGGTTGAAGTTCTCGATCTCGAGCCTTGATTCCTCTGAGATATCCTCATCATCGATACCGGTACTGAATCCGTGGTTCATGATCGAACCGAGTGCGACCCTCGTGACCTCGTTGATGAACTGACATGCCCTGTCCGCTCCATAGTCACGAGCGATACGGTCGAGGATCTTACCCTTGCTGTTACCGATACCAGCCTCATCGACGGTACCGCATACGAGCTCGCCGTTGCTTATCTTGACGAATGCATCGTACTCGCAGTTCTCCTTCTTACACTCGGCACATCCGCGGCAGATCTTTGCCTTGTACTGAATGTTGAGGTCCTTGGGGAGGACTATCGAGAAGAGCTGCCTTCCTGTCCAGAACTCCTTGCCTTCCTCATCCTTGTAAGGATCGGGGATGTCGATGTTGTCCAGTTTCATGATGATGTTCATGGCCTGGAGCCTATCGAACCTGGGGTTCTTGTTAGTGAGGAAGTATGCTCCTGTGATGTGATCATGGATCGCTCCGATGATCGGTCCACCATACCTTGGTGACAGGATGTTCTCCTGGACCTGCATGAGGATACGTGCCTCGGCACGTGCCTCTTCGCTCTGCAGGACGTGAAGGTTCATCTCATCACCATCGAAGTCAGCGTTGTACGGAGGACAGACACAGAGGTTGAACCTGAATGTGCGTCCATCCATCACCCTGACGCGGTGGGCCATCATGGACATCCTGTGAAGTGAAGGCTGCCTGTTGAACAATACGACATCGCCATCGATCAACTGTCTCTCGACTGTGTAATCTATACCGAGATTCTCTGCGACCTCGATCGAATTGCGGTCGGATACCCTGATCCTCCTGTCGTCCGACCTTATGACGTAGTTCACACCGGGAACGTATTTCCATTTGATGTTGTCAAGGAGTTCCTTATCGGCTTTGGTCTCGAAGTTACTCAGTTTGTAGACGTACTTGTTCTCCTCATCGCGGCTACAGAGGTTGTCGTAGTCGAACTCTAACTCCTTCTCTGCGATGTTCTCTTCCCACTCCTCGAAGACCGATTTGATTCCCCTCTTCTTGATGAGGTCATTCTTCTCGGTGATCTTGATGGGTGCGATACCTCTCCTGACCATGGCCCTTACCTCGGCCATGTTCTCTCCGTATATGCGAACGGGGACTGTGAGTTCCCTTGCTGCGGGGATGGGTACACCGACATCGTTGATCGAAAGCAATGGATCAGGTGAGATGACCGTACGTGCCGAGAAGTTCACACGCTTACCTGAGAGGTTGGATCTGAAACGTCCCTCCTTACCTTTGAGCCTCTGTGTGAGTGTCTTCAACGGACGGCCGGACCTGTGCCTTGCGGGAGGTATACCGGATGTCTGGTTATCGAAGTATGTTGTCACGTGATATTGGAGCAATTCCCACAGATCGTCTATGATCAGCTGTGGTGCACCTGCATCACGGTTCTCTCTGAGCCTCTGATTGATCCTGAGGACATCGACCAGCTTGTGTGTGAGGTCATCCTCCGATCTGTCACCTGAATCGAGCGTGATCGAGGGCCTTACCGTCACAGGAGGCACTGCCAATGCTGTGAGCACCATCCATTCCGGTCTGCATGTCTCGGGATCCATTCCGAGTGTTATGAGATCCTCGTCAGGGATCTTCTCGAGCCTCTCACGCACATCCTCGGGTGTGAGCTTGTGGTTCTCAGGACCCTCGCGGAATGTCGTAGGCTTGTCCAATTTTATCTTGAGCTGTTCTGCACCGCAGTGAGGACAGATGTCCCTGGATGCATCCTTGGCTGTTCCCTTGGAGAAGAGCTTGATATCCGTCGTGTCCCCTCCGAGCTCCTCCATCTGCTCCATCCTGCTCCTGGTCTGCTCGACCTGCTCAGGTGTGAGCATGAGCCTTCCACATTTCCTGCAGGTGGACTCGAGGAGTTGTTTGATATCTTTGATGAAACCGACGTGGATGACGGGTCTTGCCAATTCGATGTGTCCGAAGTGACCGGGACATTCACTCGATTTGCAACCGCATGTCTTACATGACAATCCGGGTTCGATGACTCCCATGTGGAGGTCCATCAGACCCATCTCGATCGGGAATCCCTCATCATCATACGTATCGGCTGTGAGGACCTTCGTTGCGGACATCCTTCTGATCTCGTCGGGTGAGACGCAGGAGAATTTGATCGATCCGATCCTCTTTGATATTCCGTGCATCGTATTCATCTTAAATCCTCCAGCTGAAGCCTCATGGCGACACCAAGTGAGAGCAATTCATCCATCAGGAGCTTGAATGCGTATGATGTCTGTACGAGGTAGATGTTGGTGTTCTCCTTACACACAGGACAGTAGAGCGAACCGCGTTTGTCCAGGATCGCGATGTGACCGCACTTGGGGTTACCGCAGACGTACTGCTGCGTACCATCGGATTCGTCAAGGAGACGGTCCTTGATGACCATGGCTGCGCCGTGACCGATAAGACAGTCACGCTCCATCTCTCCGAACCTGAGACCTCCCTGCCTGGAACGTCCCTCTGTAGGCTGACGTGTGAGGATCTGCACAGGGCCTCTTGACCTGAAGTGCATCTTTCCGCTGACCATGTGGTGCAGTTTCTCGTAGAAGATGACTCCTGTGTAGACATCCATCTGGATCTTGCGTCCGGTCCTTCCGTCGTACATGACCTCCTTACCTGTGCGTTTGAATCCGTTCCTGACGAGACCGTCACGGATCGAATCCTCCCTCTCTCCTGAGAAGACGGTACCATCGATCGTACGTCCCTCCATCGCTCCGACCTTACCGCCGATCATCTCGAGGACGTGGGCGATGGTCATACGCGAAGGGATACCGTGGGGGTTAACGACGAGATCGGGTGTGATACCGTCGGCCGTGAACGGCATGTTCTCCTGGCTGACGAGCCTTCCGATGACTCCCTTCTGTCCGTGCCTTGAACAGAACTTGTCCCCGAGTTCAGGTATCCTCTGATCCCTGACCTTGACACGGACGAGCCTTGAACCGTTCTCTGATTCGGTGACCATGACCGAATCGACGTATCCCAACTCTCCGGGCCTGACGGTGACCGATGTCTCCCTCCTCTTCTGAGGTGTGAGGAAATCGGTACCCTCCTCGTGGAACCTTGGCGGCGATGTCTTACCGATGAGGACATCTGCGCCCTTGATCTCAGATTCTGGTGAGATGAGACCATCCTCACCGAGTGATGCATATGCGAGATCCGCACGTGCTCCCATGACGTCGGGGGACGGGATCTCGAAGTGATCCTCCTCTCCTCCAGGGTAGCGGCGTTCCTCTGCACGGTATGTCCTCATGAATGTGGACCTTCCGAGACCTCTCTGAACGGATGACTTGTTCATGACGAGTGCATCCTCTATGTTGTATCCGTGATATGATAGGACGGCGATACAGAAGTTCTGTCCTGCCGGCCTGTGGTTGTATCCCATGAACTCCATGGTCTGCGTCTGTACCATAGGCTTCTGCGGGTAGTGGAGAAGGTGTCCGCGGGTATCGGGCCTGATACGGTAGTTGGCCGCGGGAACACCCAATGCCTGCTTTGCCATAGCTGCACCCAACGTCACACGAGGCGATGAGTTGTGCTCAGGATACGGAACGAGGCCTGCTGCGACACCGAGGATGACCATCGGATCGATCTCCATGTGGGTGTGATCCTTGGTGAGTGTACAATCGACAGTGAATTCCTCACTGCAGTGGCAGCATTTCAGTATGACATCCCCTTCCTTTCCGGGATTCATCCAGTCGACATCTGTAGGTGAAAGTGCGGCACCGCATTTAGGACATCTGCTCGGTACCTCGTATGCGTCGACTGCTACGAATGCGTCCTCTTCCTCTTCGGCATCGATCCATTCCATGATTCCCTCTCTGAAGAGGTCCTCCCATTTGATCTTGTGATCCCTGATGCCCTCAAGGTGTCTCCTTGTGATGACTGTCTTACCTTCCTTTATGACAAGGAGCGGCCTTCTGAGACGTCCCTCGTCACAGTTGATGTAGACCTCATCCATATCCTCATTGTAATGGATGTTAATCTCATCGGAGAGGATACCGCATCTCCTTCTCTCACGGATCTCTGAGACCAACTTGACTGGATCGCTGTGGCTTCCCACAAGGTCTCCGTTCACATAGATACGTGCGCCCTGCTGTGAGACAGAGGCGGACCCAAGGTCCCTGAGCATCCACTTGGCATCGGCGTCAGGGAATCCTTTTGAAACGTTGATGATGAGTGCGGCGTTCTTGACCAGACCGCAGTTCTGTCCTTCAGGGGTCTCCGATGGACAGAGTCTTCCCCACTGTGTGGGGTGAAGGTCACGAGCCTCGAAGTGCGGCTGACTCCTCGTGAGTGATGATGTTATCCTCCTGAGGTGTGACATCGCGGACATGTTGGATGTCCTGTCAAGGAGCTGCGATACACCTGCGCGTCCTCCTACCCAGTTACCTGTGGCGAGTGCGTGCAAGAGCTTGTGCGTAAGGAGATCCGGACGGATCGATGATGAGATCCTGACCTCCTCTCTCTTCCTTCCCCAGTTCCTCTCGAGCTGGTATTTGAGGTCCTTCATGAGACTGTTGAAACTTGTCCTGAAGAGATCCTCCATAAGATCGCCTGAGAGCTTGAGCCTCTTGTTGGCGTAGTGGTCCTTATCGTCCTCCTTCCTTATTCCGAGGGAGAGTTCGAGGACTGAACGTGCAATACGTCCGAGGAAGATCGCCTTCTTCAAACGGTCATCCTCTGTGTCGCCTAAGTGAGGCAACAATGAACGGTCGAGGATGCTCTCGACCTTCTTCGTCCTGTACTCCTTTGCCTGACCGGCTGCGAAATTCCTCTCGAGGAATGCTATCGCATCGTCCCTCGTGTGGAATCCGTTGGGAGCGTAGGTCTTCTTATCGTAACTGTTCTCGATGTTGGCGTAGACTATGTTCGCCATCTCGGGTGTTGATGCGATGGCCTCGTAGATCTCCTGATCCGATTCCATGCCCAATGCCTTCATGAGGGCTATGAGTGGAATCGAACCAGAGACGACTGGCACAGATACCATGACCATGCCGTCCTTCTTCTTCTCCACGAGTGTGAGTGCACGGTATCCTTCCTTCTGTGAGAAGACCTTGGCGACCTCTACGGCTGCTCCGTACTTCTCGCTGTACTCGACCATGACTCTGTTAGGGGCGAGATCCTCGAGTGTGATGAGTGCCCTCTCGGTACCTCCTATGATGAAGTATCCTCCGGGATCCCTCGTGTCCTCTTTGTTCTCGATGAGGAACTTCTGATACTCCTCATCCGACATCTCGCGTTCCAATGATGCCTGTATGACCTCTTTGTTGAGGTTGCATCCATCGGATTTGACCATCATTGGGAGGTCTCCGACGTGAACCCTCTCGGTCTCCCTCTCGATCCCATCCTCTATGATGGTGAAATCGACGTAGACGGGAGCCATGTAGTTGAGGTTCCTGAGCCTTGCCTCCATGGGTGTGAGGTCGTGACTGTATCCGTTGGCCTCCATAACCTTCGGCTGTTCGATCGTGATGGTGGGCTTGGCCTGGTGATCGATGTTTCCTTCCTCATCTCTCTTCCTTCCGATGCGGATCTCGATGTTCCTGCCATTCGTACGGTCGGTGTCCAATTTGATGACACCGCGTGCAGCATCGTCGGTGGGGACCCTCATATCGTCCACGATCTTCTGCATCCTGCTGTTGGGATTGCTCCTCGTCGCAAGGAAGTCGTTGAATGATGCGATATGGTGGTTGACGATGGTGCGTTCCTCGAAGTATAACTTTACTAAATCCCTCATTAGAAATCACTCCGTTACTAGTCTGTACGCAACGAATTCCTCCGCCGTACTGCTCTTCCTAATGACCTTGATCACGCGCCCTACTTCGATAGGCCCGTTGATATTCTCAAGCACTCTGACGGCCGCGTCACTCTTCTTTATCTTCGGAAGCTGGTCGCGAGTTATGTTCAAATCTAACAGAACTTTGTTAGCCTCTTCCTCTGACAAAAGAATGTGTTCGGGCACCAGATCATGCTGGAGGACATTGAATGAGATATTCTCTGCTGCCAAGTTTTCACCTACATTTTGCCCCACTGCAGGTCAGTGGGAAACCTCTGAGAAAATTCAAAAGACATTTCATTCGATATTCCTCATACTTGATCCGCTCTTGATCGCTCATGAAGACCATCGGCGGGCCTGAAGGGATTCGAACCCTTGACCACCTGATTAAAAGTCAGATGCTCTACCTAGCTGAGCTACAGGCCCTTGGATAGCTTAAGCTTTGTAAACGCTCCGAATACCTCCCCATATATAATATTTATCAAACGAACAATGTCCTCCACGTTCGTTTTCGATAGATATCGTGGGTGGTCACGAAGCGATACATGTCGATCGCCGATAGATATCAGCGATGGACACCTGCTTCCAACATCACCGTGGATTACGACCAATAAAATAAACGTATCGCTTACAGGGACTCATGGGCGACCTGATAGAGCTGAAAGTAGCGACCGCATTGATGAAATCCGAGGCAGGATTTGGAAGGGTCAGGATGGATTCCGCATCCTTCAGAAGACTCAACGTACAGATAGGGGATGTAGTCGAGATCGTAGGTAAACGTTCAGCCGTGGCCAAGGTCATGAAGGGCGCCATCGATGATGAGGGCAAGGGGCTCATCCGCATGGATGGTATCACGAGGTCCAATGCAGGCGTCACCGTGGATGAGAGCGTTCGCGTGAGGAAAGCGGAGACCTTACCGGCAGAGAAGATCATCATATCCCCCATCGGCATACCTGCCGGAAAGAAGATCAGCTTCAGGGAAGGCGTGGACGAGATATTCAAGAACGGTCTGATGAACAGACCTGTCCTCAGGGACAATGAGATAGTCGTCCCGAACATAGCGCTCATGGGCAATCTCATACAATTCAAGGTCATAACGACCGTTCCCGTAGGCATAGTGGTCGTGGACCAGAAGACAGAGGTCACCATAAAGGAGGTGGCGGATGACAAGACCGCCAGTACATTCACTAGTCAGGTCTCGTACGAGGATATAGGCGGACTCGAGGAGGAGCTCAAGAGGATCAGGGAGATGATCGAACTCCCCATCAAACATCCCGAATTGTTCGACCGCCTGGGGATCACTGCCCCGAAAGGTGTGCTGCTGTATGGCCCTCCAGGTACAGGTAAGACGCTCATAGCCAAGGCCGTTGCCAAGGAATCGGGAGCATCATTCTTCTCGATACAGGGCCCTGAGATCATGGGCAGCTATTATGGACAGTCCGAGGAACGTCTGAGGAATGTGTTCGATAAGGCGGAGGACAGTGCGCCCAGCATAGTGTTCATAGATGAGATCGATTCCATAGCGCCCAACCGTAACGATGTGAATGGAGAGGTGGAGAGACGTGTGGTCGCACAGTTGCTCACACTGATGGATGGATTGTCCGGAAGAGGGGATGTGATCGTGATCGCCGCCACCAACAGAGAGGAATCCATAGATCCTGCGCTGAGAAGACCTGGAAGATTCGATCGCGAGATAGAGATCGGCATACCAGGAAGGGATGGGAGGAAGGACATCCTTGCCGTTCATCTAAGATCGATGCCGTTGGATGAGGACGTGTCAACAGATAGATTGGCGAACCTCACACAGGGATTCGTGGGTGCCGATCTTGCTGCATTGGCAAGGGAGGCTGCCATGAAATGCCTCACGAGGAACCTTATCAACCTTGATCTCGATAAACCGATCCCACAGTCCACATTGATATCCATGAAGGTCAACATGAACGATTTCATGAACGCACTATCGGAAGTGGAACCGAGCGGCATGAGAGAGGTCATCGTGGACATACCGAAGGTGGGGTGGTCAGATGTCGGCGGTTTTGATAGTATAAAGAAAGAGATACGCGAGACGTTCATCCCGACAGAGGAGAGGAAAGCGTTCGAACATCTTGGCATAAAACCTCCGAGAGGCGTGTTGCTGTATGGTCCCCCAGGCACTGGTAAGACGCTCATAGCCAAAGCGGTGGCCAACGAATCGGGTTCCAACTTCATATGCGTGAACGGTCCAGAGCTCACCAGCAAATGGATGGGCGAGAGCGAGAAGGCCATAAGACAGATATTCAAACGCGCCAAACAGATGGCGCCATGCATAATATTCTTCGATGAGATCGATTCCATAACTCCGAAGCGCGGCACTAGGGCCGAGAACGCATCGATAGAGAGGATGGTCAACCAGATACTGACGTCCATGGACGGTATCGAAGGATTGGAGAACGTCACGGTCATGGCAGCGACCAACAGACCCGATATGATGGATCCTGCGTTGCTCAGGCCCGGAAGATTCGACAAGATGATCCTTGTCGGCAAACCCGATCTGGAGAGTCGTCTCAGGATCCTTGAGGTTCATACGAAAGATATGCCCCTGATCAACGTGGATCTGATCGATATCGCTGAGCTCACGGACGGATATGTGGGTGCGGATCTCCAAGCGGTATGCAGGGAAGCGGGTATGGCCGCATTCCATGAGAACCCTAATGCGAAATATGTCGATAGGAAGCACTTCATGTCCGCACTCGACATCATCAAACCGTCCGTCGACCCGAAGATCATGGACGAATACTATGCGATGGCGTCCGAGATGATGAAGAGGAAGACGAACAATGACAACATACCCTTTTGGACGGTGATCTGATGGAGATGTTCTCGGACGAGATCATCGGCAAGGTCGCGATGACCACCGGGGGATTCCCCATAGGGCCGATAGTCGATATCGTGTTCAACACAGAGACTGGAGAGATCAAATATCTCCTCGTGAACGCCACCAGCACACATAAGAACGCGTATGAACTCGATGATAGGGGTCGTGCGATAATAGGGTTCAATATGATCAAGATAACCGACAAGAACGTCGTGTTCTCCAAATGATCAGAGATCCTTCACCATGTACGGTCTTTCCAAGGAATAACCGAGCATGCGGTAGTAACCTCTCACTCCGACTCCACTGGTTATCCTGATCCTCCTCTTTCCGTTGGATCTTGCGACATCCTCTGCCTTGGACACCAATTCACGTCCGAATCCGCGATGTTGCCAATCCTCTCCATCCTTTCCGATCTCGGCCATCTTACCGAATACCTTCAATTCTCTGATGGTAGCACACTCATTATCATCTATCCTCAGACGTACATAGCCTATCAGAGCATCCTCATATGATAGGTTGATGAAATGCTCCATGCCTTCAGAGGCTTCGTAGACCATATCGTCCATGATGACCTTGGAATCATCCGTCAGAGAGATATCGTTGTGTCCGACCTCTCTGCACCTTATGCACCTGCATTCCCTGCCGGTCTGCTGGAGCCTCTCATGGACCAATTCACGGATATTGCTCTTCAATATGCCTGCTGCGATCTGGGGTGCGGGTATATCGCGTTGGATCCTCTGTATCCTGACGTATTCCGGAACTATCGATTTCATATCAGCGAGAAGCTCGGTGGCCATCTCGACGTCGTATGGCGTATACTTCCCGTCCTGCCACATATCGTACAGTTTCGTACCTGCCACGACCAATGTCGTATAGAATTTCAGCATATCAGGTCTGAATCTAGCATCATCGAACACTGTTCTGAAGCACCTCATATCGTTCTCTGGATCGGAACCAGGGAGTCCGGGCATGATGTGGTAACATATCTTCAGACCATGGTCCTTACAACGCTGTGTCCCTTCGATGACCTCTTTCACTCCATGACCGCGTTCTACAGAGCTGAGGATGTCGTCATCCAATATCTGAACGCCTAATTCGACCCTCGTAGCCCCCAACAGCATCGAACGCTCTATCTGTGCATCATCGAAGACGTCCGGCCTGGTCTCCACCGTGAGTCCGACGCATCTGTGCTCCGCAACCTCATTCCATTCCTGAGCGGTCTCGATATCCGGTGCCTCACGCCCGTTCATCGCATCGAAACATCTTTTGACGAACCATGTCTGATATTCCTCGTCACGGGAAGTGAATGTCCCGCCCATTATTATCAGGTCTATCTTATCGGTTATGTGGCCGATAGCTTCCAACTGACCTATCCTCTCGGTGACCTGTCTGAAGGGATCGTACTCATTCCTGCCGGCACGTCTTGCGGCAGGCTCCTTGCCTGTATATGACTGAGGGGAATCGTTCTCTACGCCGCCTGGACAGTACATGCACTTACCATGCGGACACGGATAGGGAGAGGTCATCACTGCGACAACGGCAACACCACTCAACGTCCTCATCGGTTTCTTCAGGATGTACGGTACCACCTTCTTCCTCTCTTCCGGCCTGACGTACTTCAGGATCTCGGAGTTGGAAGGTACCGCCCCTAATCCGAACCTCTTGCATGCCCATATCTTCTGAGTTTGGAATCTATCCCTGTCAGTGATACTGCCGTCGAGTATCATCTCGATGAGATATCTACTGAACTCCTCCATTTGAGTCATCCGTAATTCACATCGATCTTTCTGTCATCATCAGATGACACACCAGAATCCAATACATCGATCATCACGATCTGCGGGATCGGTATGAACCTCATCCCTCCGCCATCCATCTCGATGACGATCGCGGTGTCGACGCCCAATGCACAGTAACCTTTGAAAGCCCCTACGGTATCATCGACATCTGACACCTTCACGCTGTATCTTCCGCCGATGTTCAAAGTGATCTCACTCCTGGTCATGTTCAAGACCTCCTCTTCTCGTCGATCATCGCTTGGAAATGCGTCACAGTCTTACGATAATTCTCCATGGCCATGTTCACATTCGCTTCGGTGAAGTTCCATGCTTTGGCGAGATCCCCGAATCTGATGCGGTATCCCTTGCGTACCTGTCCATCGAACTCCACATCCATGCTTTCGAGGATATCCAACGACTTCAGTTTGTTGATATGTCTGTAGATCGTGGGCTTGGTCGTGGAGAGGAGTGCTGCTAGCTCCTCAACTGTCCATGCCTTGCTCATGTTACCCATGAAATAATCCATGAAAAGGCGATAGGGTACACTGTCCTTTATCTCAGTGGCAGATGTCTTCGGATCATAACCCTTAGGTATGTATCCTATCTGTATGAGGAAGGTCTCAGCGACAACGTCGATATCCCCCACTGAACTCAATGGGGTATTGCTTACTACTTGAAGTTCGAACATTACGTATCCCCTGCCCTATGTGTGTAATAAGTAAAGGTGATTAATTAATTTATCATGGCCAGTGGATGAGATTCATCCATACAGGTCGTTCTTCACCTTCTCTATCGCGCGTATTATACTTGATGATGGGATGACAGGCGTAACCGGGATGGATACGATCTTCTCCACCGTTGGTGTCACTATCGGTGCACAGACTATCGCCAGTGCACCATCGCGCTCAGCTCTGACGGCTGCCACGATCGCATCCTCGACCGTAGCTACAGGATACTCCTTCAGCGTCACGGGACGTCCATCGACGTCTATCGTCTTCACCAGGGTCTGCAATACCTCGTGCGATGCTATGACCGCGATATAATCATCGGAATTGGGTTCCAACAGATTCTTCGCCGCTTTGATTATCGCACGAATGGTGCGGAGATTGGGTTCCCTCTTGTCCTCGAGCATCTTGTACATGGTACTCTGTGAGATCCCCGCCTCCTGACAGAACTCGTTGACCGTCATATCCAACTCATTGTCCAGCATCTCTTTGAAGGCCTTCTGGAAACCGCCTTCCTCCTTCAACATACCTGATATCAGATCATTCACGGACATCCTTATGTCTCCTTCACGAAATTCGCTGCGGAAATACCCGCGACAGCACCTTCGCCGACAGCTTTCGCCACCTGCCACGGCTTCCCCGTGACATCACCGCATGCGAACACTCCTCTCACGCCTGTCGAACAATCACGTCCGACCTTCAATGTATCATCCATCTCGGGCATGACATCCATGTCCATAGCGAGATCGACTGCCGATTTCGCACCCAATTCTATGAATACACCATCGGTCTGAATGACCCTTCCGGATGATAATGTGACGGTCTGCACCTTGCCATCGCCGTCGATGGATGCGATGGAATCCTCTATGGACTCCACTCCCGCATCCTTTGCCTTTTGGACGAGTCTCTCCGATGCTTTCAATGCACCATGCACCCAATATGTCTTGGATGCATATCTCGTCATCAATTCCGCGGATATTGCCGCTTCAGTATCATCACCTACGATCGTTACGATGCGACCTTTATAGAAATTACAATCACATGATGCGCAATAGCTCACGCCCTTTCCGAACAGTTCCTTCTCGCCCGGAACGTTGAGCTTTGACCTGCTGATGCCTGTAGCGATCACGACAGCTTTACAATCGACCGTTTCGCCTTCCTCGTCCGATATACGGAATCCACCGTCTATCTTCTCCGTGGATGTGACGTTACAGTTCCTGTGGATGCATCCGAATGATTTTGCCTGCTCCAATCCTGCCTCCAGCATATCGTCCCCTTCGGTCATTCCAATGAATCCGAAATAGTTCTCCACGTGCGTACCGTGCATAGCACTACCGTCAATACGCCCGAACATCACCACGGAGACTTTCTTCCTGGATGCGTGTATCGCTGCCTGGATACCGGCAGGGCCGGCACCGATGATCACTACGTCAGCGTTCATATCTCACGCACTGAGGATCGCTTCCCTCAATGCCTCTGCTGTGCGCTCGGGACTGTATCCGACTATCGTACCGACCTGTTTTCCGCCTTTGAAGATCAGCAGAGCAGGGATGGATTGGATGTTGAAACTTAGTGATACGCCGGGATTCTCATCGACATTCAATTTACCGACGGCAATGTCATCCTGGGAGATCTTCGCCAACTCCTCGATCACAGGACCCATCCTAAGACATGGTTTGCACCATGGGGCCCAACAATCAACGAGTGCGTAATCCTTGCTCTTGATGAATTCATTGAAGTCATTATCGGTCACCTTCGCTGCGAAGTGGGCCTCCTCTTCCTTCTTCTTCCCGCCCTCTATCATGCCGCGGTCCGCAAGGACAGAGATGATGTCCTCTTTAGGCCTGAGACCGACCAACGGTTCCAACATGACCTTGTCTTTGAAGATCAAGAGCGTAGGTATCGCATTGATCTCGAATCTTGCTGATATGCCGGGACTCTCATCCGTGTTCAACTTCGCAACGGCCACCTTCCCCTCCAGATCCTTGGAGAGTTCCTCTATTATCGGGCCCATCCTTCTGCATGGTCCGCACCATGGGGCCCAGCAGTCGATCAATACGTACTTGTTGTCATCTATAAACGCATCAAATGTGGATTCATTGAGTTCAGTGACCATTTTCATCCCTCTATAACGACGGACCTTCAATGTGCTGTTAGGATATAATAGTAATATGGCCGACAGGCCACGATGGTGAGAGAAAAATTGTCACTGATGTCGATCGCTAGGCCCTATCATGGCCACCATAGATACTCGATGATGGTCTCGATCAAGAGAACGGATCCCCGACCAGTCCATCCAATCCCTTCGCATCCACTTTCCATTCGTTCTCAGGGAATAGGAATGCCGCAGCGAACAATGGATAGTGTTCGATCCCGTCATCATCCTTACGAACATTACCCTTCTCGAATACGATCCTACGGGATATGTTAGCATCGTCCAATGTCTTGCTCAAAGAAGGATATGCACGATATGCACCTGTCTTGACCTCGATACATATCAGTCCATCGGATTCAATCACCAGATCGATCTCGATCTTGTCAGCACCATTCGTACGACGGTAGTATGACAATTCATATCCGTTCTTGAAGAAGCATCCAGCGATCATGTTCTCTGTGACGGCTCCGAAATCGAATAATGTGTCTCCCATGATCATGGCGGTCCGGGACTCTGGCCCTATCATGTTCATCAACAACCCTGTATCTGAGAGATAGACCTTGAAGACGTCTTTCTCAGAATATTTCTTTAAAGGTCTCCTCATAGCACGAAGGGATCTGGAGAATATCCCGTATCCGGAATACCTGATCCACAGCAGATTCTCCATGTATTTTTCAGCAGAACTGCGTGAACCACCGTTGTTGATACGGGAATACATAAAACGCTTGTTCGTGTCGGAAAGCTGATGTGGAATGGAATCGAAACACTCCTGCGTCTTTTTCACATCCACTCCAGAATTGTAATGGATGATATCATCCACGCATGTCGCTCTGATGGCATCAAGGATGTGATGGGCCCCGTTGATACCATCATGAAGATATGCATCGACCGCTGCAGGCATACCACCAACGACAGAATATACAGCGAACCTCTTGCTGAACACATCGAGTTCTGTCTCTGTCATCCTCTCCCCAGACCTTATCTTATCTCTGATACGATCGATGTCCTTCTGTCTCGTTCCGAGCGCTAAAAGGAACTCCTCGAAATCCATCGGATGCATCAAAAGGTGTTCTTCCGAACCTACGGGTATGAGATCAGGATTCTCTTTACTCTTGTACTTGCCCAACCTAGCATCTGATACACCTAGCATAGATCCTGTTGCTATCACATCAAAACGTCCATCCTCGGAGAAGAGTCCTAGTTTGGATCTTGCTTTGGTGGACTCTTGGATCTCGTCGATTATTATCAAAGAGGTATTTGGTTCCAATTCGATGTTCTTGTACACAGATATGGAATCGATTATCGAGTCGACAGTTATGCCCTCTTCCATTATCGCCTTAGCTACCGGATCCTTGAACATATCAAGTATGACATAATCGTTGTATTCCGTTCTGCCGAAATATTCGGCTATCGTGGTCTTCCCTATCTGACGTTAACCTTTCAACACCATGGGTTTGTGGCTGCGAGACTTCCACGCCATCAGTTTTGAAAGGATCTTACGTTCGAACATAACATTGCATCATATTCAGAATATATAAATCTGCAAAAACACTGTCGTTTTGTACGATTAATCTGCAAAAACACGATATTTGAAATCGAGCCATACGTTTACAACCTATTGAAAAAGAGAATAATGATGATTCTTTAGGAAGCACTACATACTCTGAACAAACCCGATGAATGACTTCAGAGATGAGAAGATGTACAGAAATTATGATCCGGCCTTCAATCCTATCATTTTTAACCGATGTCGTACGTATGGAGAATCGATAGGGATGTTGGATGAGATCAATAGTGTGAAGGGACTCGATGTCTACGGTCCGGACGGTATCTTTGTAGGAAAGGTCGCCGACCTGATAATCGATACGGACACCAGAACGATAACCGGACTCTACATTTCCGAGCCCAGCCCTGTGAAGGCTGCGAACAATGTGTTGCTTAAGATACCTTACAGATGGATACAATCGATCGGAGATGTCGTGATCCTGAAAACGTTCCCGAAGTATATCGATGGTTCGGGAAAAGTCATCAGTTGATGATCTTCCCACAAGGGCCTTTGATCTTTGGGAACTCGCCGATCTCGACCACTATGGAGTCGAGGTCCTCCCCATATAATGATGATAATTCCTCATGCAGGCGCTCGATCCTATCTGCGCCGCGAGTCGCACCTTTCATGAGAAGCTTGTCCACGGAATGTGAGTGCATCACAACAGCGTTGTCGCTCACCATATTATCGGAATGTGCTACGATCTTCTCCTCTATGGTCGAAGGTATGTAATCCCCATCAGGGAGGCCCATCTCCACTATATCCTCGTGATCGAGACCTGCGCCCGTATGCTTCTTGATTATATTGACGATCTCATCGGGAAGGCCTAGATCGGCGGCCATCTTCGCACCTACGACTGCGTGCATTATCGAATGGTCCACCGCACGGCCGATATCGTGCAACATAGCACCTGCGATGACGAGTTCGCTATCGCAGTCTATCCTCTTCAGCATCTGTTCGGCAACAGTCCTCACCGTACAACAGTGGATTATGACCCTCTTCGTACAGCCTGCATTCTTAAGGATGCCTATGCATTCCGATTCATTTGGATAATTCGACAACTCTCTTACCTCTCACCGTAGGTATGACCCTTATCTCTCCGCCGTCACGATCGCTATACAGCGCCTTCCCCTCTGTGAAACGATCCAAGAATATCGCAAGGGCTGCGATCTCAGAATGCGGTTGATTACCAACGGATACGTTGAAATCAGCCCTCTCATATACCTCTATGGGCACCTTCTCCGCGCCCACGATTATCATTATGTCCTCATCCTTAGGGATATGCGGCAGTGCCTCATCGACCCTCTCACCATACATCGTGAGATGGACAACCTTTCCTTTGAAATCCTTGATGACCTGCTTCCATGTGATGCCGGTCTTGATCGTGTAATCCCCGCCGAAGCGCTCCACGACACTTCTGATGTTCTCCTCCAGCTTAGGGTCCTCCGTATCCACATAGATACCTCTAGCACCCAACGCTCTTGAAGACAATGCCACGTGTGTGGTCACACGCTTATCTCTTTCCGGACGGTGGCCTATCCTCATTATCCAAATGTCGGACATCTCAGAACGCCTACTCTTCACGGATCAACTCGATCCTATGGCCACGGAAGTCCATCTTGACTGACCTGCGGACAAGACTCTTCAGCATCGTCGATGTCAAACCGAGACTCTCGGCGACATCGCCTGAGAATACTCCATCCTTTCCGACCTCATCCAAGATCTTCTGTTCGATGATCGAATATTCCTCTTCGCTCATCATTGCCGCTGCGAGAACATCACTGATCTCGTAAACAGGCCATTGCGCATTGATATGGAAAGAAGTGTATGAAGTGTGGAACGATTTTTCGGGGTAATTACCACCTGTGGAAATCCAGCGGCTCTCTACGAGTTTCATTTTCTCGAAGAAGATTATAGCATCCTTTCCCTCGGGGCCGTATTTCTTCTCAATTTCATCTACGGTCCTCCATTCCAAGGTCACTTCTTTCAGCACATCTCTCTTTACCGGTGTGTCCACAGACCTTAGCATGGGAACGAGCTCCGATGGTTCATTGATGACCTTGATTTTATTCATAGCCAGTACCTTAAAGGTAAGTAAATATTTAAACCGTTCTCACGAAATACGTGTTTTTCGTGACAAAAACATCGATAAACGCAATATCCATGGGTGAGGTTTATCTACTACCGCATCAATTCAGGTGACATGACTGGCAAAGTAAAGGCCCCAGAAATGAGATACCAATGCCTCAAATGCTATAAAACCCACAAGGACGAGCAGAAAGCACTCGACTGTTGCGGTTCTATGATTCAGGCATGGGCGGTCAACTACAACAAATGGGGAAGAGGCCACTGGTACGGAAGGTAAATCCACACCAAGACACCTATTTCTCTATCATCAGGTTCTAAAAGACCTGATTCAAAAAATCAACTAGCGGATGGTATCCCGACATGGCATCTGACAGCATGATCGATAAGCTCATCGATGAACTCGAGTTGCTCGAAAGGCACATAATGATGCTCAAAGCAACGAAGGAGAATCAGCCCATAGGGATTATCCGCCTCTCTGAGATTCTCAACATCCCTAAGCACAAAGTCAGATACTCCCTCAGATTGCTCGAGCAAGAAGGGCTGATCTCACCATCGATCGAGGGCGCACGTGTCACCGATCAATATGATGAGTACCTGAAGAATGTCTCCCATGATCTCGAGATAATCATGGTGATGGTCGAGAGACTCAAGAAGAAATTGCCTGAAGCGTAATGCTTTAATACCACTCTTTCATTGCAAGGAATACTGCCGTTGTAGCTCAGTAGGTAGAGCGTGTGACTGTTAATCACAAGGTCCAAGGTTCGATCCCTTGCAACGGCGCCATACATTCTCTGGAATTATCATAACTCGACACTCCTTTAGAGTAATCTGTAGATCCCATCTATCCTCATGAGTGACGGATGAACGAAGCGCACGTCGAACTTCTGGGTGCGCTATGTTTATATTCATGATGATTTTAACCCTTTTTACGGGCCTGTAGCTTAGTATGGTGGAGCGTCCGGCTCATAACCGGATGGTCGTCGGTTCAAATCCGGCCAGGCCCACCACCCGAATTTCTAGACAAATGAACATCCATCATTCCGACAGGATGCCTTCGATCCTCAACAATCCGACCTTCCTGTCGATGCCCCCAGCATAACCTGTCATGCTGCCATCCTTACCGATCACGCGATGACATGGAACGATCACGGCTACGGGATTCCGACCGATAGCATTCCCCACAGCCTGTGCGGACATGTGTTCGATACCTCTCATCTTAGCGATCCTTTCTGCGATCTCACCGTATGTCGTGGTATGACCGTACGGTATCTTAAGAAGTTCATCCCACACGCTCATCTGGAAATCCGTACCTATCATATGCAAACTGACCGTATTTTCAGGTTCGGATCCATCGAAGTATGTATCAAGCCATCCTATCGCATCATCGATATGGGGATTACTGTCCGTTTCAGGCACATCATCTCCATCTCCGAAACATACCTCTGTGATTCCGATGTCATCCGCTGTGATGATCAACCTACCCAATGGAGAATCATAGCATCTGATGCAGGATCCATCCAAAGATATCACAACCTGTTTCTGAACCTTTCGAATTTCCTCTTCTCCGATGATAGATACAACCATTTGATCGGAGGGAATATCTTGAATAGGAACATCGCGACACTGAACAATCTGCAAGGGAACACTCTCTTCTTACCCTTCTCTATGCCACAGATCATGGATGATGCTACATGCTCAGGCGTTTGAACAGGGAAGGGTCTTTCAAAATCAGATTCCGATGCAGCTTTGAAGAATCCTGTATCGGTAGCAACAGGATACAGCACCGTGAGTTGGATGTTGTCTCCCTTCTCCAAACGGATCGCGTCCTGGAATCCGTTGACAGCGAACTTGGTCGACGTATACAGCGTGAAACCAGGCATCCCCATCAGGCCCATGGCGGAATCCGTGATGGTGAATATCCCATCTCTGCCATTGAGATGCTGTACATATGATTGATATGAATAGATCGGGGAGTGCACATTGGTACGGAATATCCTATCGATTCTGTCCCAATCGACATAATCCATGCTCTCGTAATATGGAAAACCCGCATTCGCCACGAACAGATCTATCTTGTCGAAATGTTTCGATGCCTCATCGAATATACTGTCCACACCATCCTTCGATGAGACGTCACATTCGAATGGGATTATTCCATCCACATTGCACAGGACATCCGTATTCTTGTCCACTGCCATGATCCTGTTCCCTTTTGAAAGGAGCTTCATCATCATGTGGTATCCTATGCCGCTGTTAGCACCAGTGATGATTATGTTCATACCTTCGATAGATGCCATATGCATACCTCGGAATGATCTCAGATCCTTAGATTATGATATCTCCTTCTGCCTTTCGTCAGGAATCCGAACTCTATCGCCTTGTGAGGACATCTGTTGATGCACGAACAGCAACGGAGACATTTCTTCTCTGTCCATACAGGCGCATCATCCTGCATCTCTATAATCCCCTCAGGACACAGATCGACACATTTTCCGCAACCAGAACACGAAGTGTTTATGTGAAATCCTCTTGTCCTCCTTCCGTACACGTATATCGGTCTCGCTATGTGACCGAAGATGTTCATGAGGATGTTTTTCTTGATACCGACATCCTTCACACATCCGGATCTTATGGTCTCGGACACCTCTTCCATCATCCTGTCCGCATCATCGAGCAGATGCACCATCCTGTCATCCTTGGGCGGTCTGAACAATATGATGTAATTCTCCGGCATCCTGGTGCCATAACGATTCCTTACGTTGAATCCCTTGGCATTCAATTCCTTCTCGAATGCATGTATCGCATCTCCCGGCAACGTACCGAAGTTGATCATGATATCGACATCCGGCCTCCTGTTGAATGACATGCGATCGATGAATTCCTTGACGTTCAACGGCATCCCGAAGAAATACACGGGGGATACGATGTACACGATCTCGTCATCCGCGAGAGTATATCCGCAGTTCCCTCTCAACTCCGCAGCGATGTCATACATCTCATCTCCCGTTATATCTTGAAGCTTCTGTGCCAGATATTTGGAGTTTCCAGTGGCTGAGAAATAGAATATCATAAGATCACAACCTCGACATGACCTCTCTGAGATAGGATACGTCATCCTCTGTATTGTATCTAGATAGTGATATCCTGAGTGCGGACAACGACTCATCCGGGGACAATCCCAATGCTGATAATACGTATGACGGCTCAGACGAACCTGCGGAACAAGCAGACGCTGCAGAGGCTGCGATACCTTCCTTGCTCAGTTTTATGACCATATCCATCCCTTTGGATCCGTTATCGAATCTGAAATGTGCATTGTTGCATAATCTTCTAGAACCCCTCGGCCCGTTCAGATGGACGCCTTCCAATGATTCCATATCATCGATTATCTCGTCCCTGAGCTTCGTCATATTGATTATATCGTCATCCATGGCTGACATCGCTAACTCGGATGCCTTCCCGAGGCCTACGATACCGGGAACGTTCTCTGTCGATGACCTCAATCCCCTCTCCTGACCCCCGCCGTAATTGATGGGCAATATCGGTACCTCCGAAGCAACGAACAACGCCCCCACACCTTTCGGAGCATGGATCTTGTGACCTGATAGCGATAACAGATCTATCCCGTCCTTCCTGACATCCAATGGCATCTTCGTGTATCCCTGCACAGCATCGGTGTGGAAATATGAACCGTGCTCATGGGCAACCTTGGCCAATTCCTTGACATCCTCGATGGTGCCTACGACATTATTGGCGGACATGACCGATACCATACACACATCATCACCCATAGCATCGTCCAATACGGACGGGTCGAGATACCCGTCACGATCCACCCCCAGGATCGTGATCTCGAATCCTCTCTTCTTCAATTCCTCGCATGCCTCCAACACAGCCTCATGCTCTATCGCAGTCGTTATGACCCTGTTCCTGCCCTCGCCCCTCTCTTTGCATGCGCTCATCACTCCCAATAATGCAAGATTATCCGATTCCGTACCTCCGGATGTGAACGTTATCTCCGACGGATAACAACCCAATGAATCGGCCACCTGTTTCCTTGCTATGCGCAGTGCCTTGGCCGCTTGATCGCCCAGATAATGAATGCTGCTGGGGTTCCCGTATTCCTCCTTGAGATAGGGCATCATCGCATCGAGGACCTCGGGTGCGATCCTTGTCGTGGCGCTATTGTCAAAATAGACTTTGCGAGGGGTCATGTCGGCCCAATCGCCATGATACCACATAAAACAATGCCACAGGGCATGAATGATAGACGTAGAATTTGTACGAATATCGTAGTTTAAATGTGTGGCTATGTCCTCTTTCTACGAAACTACTTATACTCTCAAATTATCCGAACCTCAACAGTCGGACCTCCATACATTATAAGGATGTCCTAAATTCGAAGGGAGAGACTCAAATGAGCAATGATGGACCCACACTCGTCAAGTTGCCTCGTATCCAGAAGGAACTTGCCCAATGTCAGATGTGCGGATACTGTATAGATGTATGCGAAGCGCACAGGCAGACACCTTGGGAGTCAGTTACCGCTAGAGGCAAGATCTACTACCTCAACCAGTTGGATAAAGCTGGTTTCGGTAAAATGGACAAGATCCTCGGAAGGAAGGTCACACTCAGTCCAGAATTCGTCGATGCCATGTACAAATGTACTGGATGCGGAAACTGTGAGGAGATTTGTCACGCCAAGATCGAACTCGTAGCACTCTGGGAGAAGATCAGGACGTGGATGGCAAGATACGGTGTCGCACCCCTTCCAGTCCACAAGAAACTGGAAGCGAGCATCGCCAAGAACGGTAACCCATACGGCGAACCCAAATCCAAGAGGGATGCATGGTGGCCCGAAGAGGTCAAGAGAGTCACACCCCCTGACGCGGTATTCTTCGCAGGATGCACAGGATCATACAGGATGCAGGGGATCCCGCAGGCGGCTGTCAAGGTCCTTGACAGGGCAGGCGTATCATTGAACTGCCTTGGTGAGAACGAGGTCTGTTGTACATCGCCTCTGCTCAGGACAGGTCTCGACCTCCAGACATTGGAAGCAGCGAGAGAGACCGTCACGAAAGCTGATGGAATCGGAGCGAAGGATATGATCATGTCATGTTCTGGTTGTTACAAGACAGTGTCGAGCAACTTCGTTGAATACTATGGAAAGCCCGGACAGAACGTCTATCACATCACACAGTACGTGGACAAACTCATCTCCACCAGGAAACTCGCACTTCCCAACGAATTCAAAGCAAAGATCACCTACCACGACCCATGTCACCTCGGAAGGCACTCGAAGGTATTCGAGGAGCCCCGTAACATCCTGAAGAAGATCAAGGGTGTCGACTTCGTCGAGATGGAGAGGAACAGAGAGAACTCTAGGTGCTGTGGTGCAGGTGGAGGATACAAATCAGCATTCAACGACTTCGCAGTCAACATAGCTGCGGAGAGGATCAGAGATGCAGAGAAGGTCGGCGCAGAGATCATCGCAACCGCATGTCCGTTCTGTGTCCTCAACCTCAGGGCAGGAGCGAAGAAGATCGGATCCAAAGTCAAGGTGATGGATATCACAGAGATCCTCGTACAGGTCACGAACCCCGAGGGGCCCGCTGTCATCTATCCCTCTGGTGCACCCCCAAAGGTCGAGGAAGCACCTGTTGCAGAGCCTGAAGTGAAGAAGGAAGAACCCAAGGTAGAGGCTGTCGCCCCCATCGAAGAGAAGAAAGATGTTGGAGAGGCGAAACCTGCTGCAGCTGATATAAAAAATGAGGAACCTGTCGTCGAAGCACCCAAGGCAGAACCCGTTGTAGAGGAAGAGCCTATCGAAGAGGTCGCAGATGATGATGCGTCCGATGATGACGACTTCGAGTTCGAATTCGAGGTAACGCCTGAAGGCATCGTAAGAAGGGCAACATGGAACAAGGGTCTGAGATGCAGAAGGAACTACGGTCCGTACAGCATACCCGTCGCATTCGTCAAGAGCAAGGTTGCAGTCATCGTCTCCCCCGAGGGAGAGATGACCATTGATAAAGCCAAACTTGAGGAAGAGGGTTGGATCGTACTCTGGTTCGATGAGAGCAAGATCACAGATGGAGAGGAAGAGGCAACGATCATCAAGAACACCGTCAAAGAGAATCTCCGTGCTCTCAAAAAGAAGAAGACCAAGAGAAAGAAGTAAAACACTTAAGTCGGGCGTAACGCCCGACTGATTTTTTTCTATGCCATTCGATAATCTGTCACCAGTGATAGTCGATGCCTTGCGGGAACACGGCATCACCGAGCCGACAGAGCCGCAGAAGGATGCCATCCCCAGGATACTCAAGGGAGAGAACATACTGCTCGTTGCCCCCACCGGTATCGGAAAGACCGAGGCCGCGATGCTCCCGATCCTGAATGAGATCTACAACAGCAAAGGGAAACCAGGCATCAGATGCATCTATGTGACCCCTCTGAGGGCATTGAACCGTGATATGCTGAAGAGGATGGAGGATTATGGTAAATCCCTCGACATAACAGTGGGCGTCAGACACGGCGATACGCCTGCTGCCGAACGTAACAGACAATCCCTACATCCTCCAGAGATACTGATCACCACACCAGAGACACTTCAGGTCCTATTCACTGGAAAGAGGTTGATCGATCATCTGAAGCACGTGGAATGGTTCGTGGTGGATGAGATCCATGAATTGGCTACCACGGAGAGAGGAGCTCAGATGTGCGTTGCCATGGAGAGACTCGCCGCATTGGCCGGAGAATATCAGAGGATCGGACTATCAGCCACCGTCGGAAACGTGAATGCGGTCGCTAGATTCCTATCCGGGATCAAAAGGGACATCAGGATATGCAAACACGACACCTTCAGAAGTTATGAGATAGATGTCGAATGCCCCCAGCCATGCGAGGATCCCATCCTATTGGATAAACTGCAATGCGATCCCGACATGCTTGCGGTTATGAAGAGGGCGAAGGACCTGATAGAGAATGGAAGATCCACACTATTATTCGTCAATACGAGGGAGACAGCAGAATGGATGGCTGCGAGATATCACATATGGGACGAGAACATGTCCATCGATGTCCACCATGGTTCACTCTCGAAAGAGAACAGGATGGATATGGAGGACAGATTCAAAAGAGGCGACATCAAGGCATTGGTGTGCACATCGTCGTTGGAATTGGGGATCGATGTCGGCAGTACCGATCTTGTCATACAATACAATTCACCGAGGCAGATCTCGAGGATGATACAACGTGCAGGACGTGCGGGCCATCGCGTGGGAGAGAAGATCCGTGCGAAGATCATCGCAACATCCCCGGATGAGGTGTGCGAATCCTTGGTAGTCGCAAGGAAGACAGATGCCAAGGAACTTGAGAACAAGGTCGGAAGACCATGTCCGTTGACAGTCGTTGCGAATCAACTGATCGCGATGACCATGAGCGGACGCGTGACAAGGGATGAGGCATTCGCATTATTCAAGAGATCCTACATATTCAGGGATCTGAAGAGAGAGGATATGGATTCTGTCCTAGAGCAGCTCAAATCCATCAAGATGATCTTCGAGGACGATGATGGGTTCAAACATTCCAAGAAAGGGATGAACTACTTCTACAGCAACATATCGATGATACCTGATGAAAGGAACTACATGATCAGGGACATCAGCACAAGAGCGATCGTGGGAACATTGGATGAGAGTTTCGTCGCCACATTCGCAGAACCCTATGCGATGTTCATCGCTAAAGGAAGGACCTGGCGCATAATCGAGATGAGGGAAGAGGAGATACTCGTAGAAGAGACGGGAGAGATCGGTTCCGTGCCCTCATGGGCCGGTTCGGACATCCCTGTTCCATTCGATGTTGCCATGGAGGTCGGCAGAGTTAGAAGACTGCTGAACCTCGACGATTATCCTGGGAATGAGGATGCCAAACAATGCATCCGTGATTTCGTAGCCGAACAGGATGGATACCCCGTACCTACGGACAGACTAATGACCATAGAGATCGGCGACCGTCTTACGATAATTAACGCATGCTTCGGGACACGCGTCAATGAGACCTTAGGAAAGATATATGCCGCACTTCTGACCGCACGTCTTGGAGAGAGCGTCGGCGTATCCACGGATCCATATCGTATAATGATTGAATTACCAAGGAATATCGACAAAGCGACGTTGGTCAATTCCGTAACATCCGTCAAACCAGGTACGGTGGAGGGTCTGATCAGACTTACCATCAACAACTCCACATTCCTCAAATGGAGGTTCGTATACGTAGCAAAGAAATTCGGCATCATAGAGAAGGATGCCGACCACCGTTTCATGAACTTCAACAGACTGTTCGAGATGCATCAAGGCACCCCAGCATATGATGAGGCACTCAACAAGGTGCTATGGGAGGATCTCGATATAGAGAATACCGAGAAGGTCGTCTCGATGATTGCTGATGGAGAGATCAAGATCGAAGTATCGAGGATGTCCCCCATAGGCATGGAAGGAATAACGAGATCGAAGGAGCTGATGCAACCGCTCCGTGCGGATCACTCCATATTGATGGCCTTGAAGAAGAGACTCGAGGATGAGTTGCTCTACGCATCATGTCTAAGATGCAGGGCCCAATGGAGGGTCAGGGTCAAGGATGCTCCCAAACGTTTCATCTGCCCGAAATGCGGAGGGAACATGGTGGCAGTCCTCAAAGAATACGATCGCGAGAAGATCAAACTGTTCGCGAAGGATGAGTTGACCGATGAGGAGAAGAAGGATACGGCACGTGTTGTCAGGATCGCCAATCTCGTCAACGAGAACGGCAGAAAAGCGTGCATGGCATTGGCCGGAAGAGGTGTCGGTCCGGATGCCGCATCCAGGATATTACGTACGATGCACATAGATGAGGATGATTTCCTCAGAGATATCCTTGGAGCAGAAGTGCTCTATGCGAAGAATAAGAGATTCTGGGATTGAATCATCAGAGAAGATTGCCTTTCTTGGTGAATTCCTTCTTCTTCTCAGGCGGTGCGATGGGTTTCAAGTCAACAACAGTCTTGGCAAGGAAACCTTTGGATATCACATAGACTTCTGATGATGTCGGTCTCGATGCATCCGGGGAATGGACCTTCACGCTCTGGAAACGTTTCTCCAATTCCTTCTTGAGCTGAGGGAGCATATCGCCCATGAACACCTTCATAACCATCTTCCCGTCCTTCTTGAGGATCCTATCACATACATCGACTGCGAACATGCAGAGATGTACGGATCTTGCATGATCCGTGGCGTACGCGCCTGCTATGTTTGGGGCCATGTCCGACAGCACGACATCCGCTTTCCCTCCGAAGCTTTCGAGGAGCTTCAGCATGGTGTTGTCATCTGTTATATCCCCGAGGATCGTCGTCACGCCTTCCATGGGTTTTATCGGCCTCAGATCCACGCCGATGACCTTTCCGGATTCGCCGACACGCTCCTTTGCGACCTGCAGCCATCCTCCCGGTGCCGCACCTAGGTCCACGACCGAATCCCCTTCCTTGAAGATGTTGAAACGGTCGTCTATCTGCATTATCTTGAATGATGCCCTCGAACGGTAATCAAGCTTCTTCGCAAGCTTATAGTAATGTTCGTGATGTCTCTCATCGAGCCATCTCTCATGCATCGACATGGTCCACCTTACGTACACCTATGCTTTATCGGTTTCGTCAAGATCGTTCGGATGTATGTATTGTCCGTGTCCTTTCGTACTACTGCCGTATTGAATGGCGTTCATAGGACAGCGGTGGTAGCAACCGAGACACATCACACACTGATCCGTGATCCATGACGGTCTATCATCTACCATCCCGATCACCTTTATCGGACATCTCTTGACACATAATTTACATCCAGTGCATGCATCGGTGACGATGAAGTTCTTGGTCTCCCTCATCCTGTCATAGACACGATAGTTGAATTTCGCGAAGAATCTCGATTTCTTGTTCTTTATGAAATTACCCTTCTCTCTGTTCTTGATCTGTTCGGCGATCCTCAGTATGTTCTTGTCAGCATCGGAATTGATCGCTGCTATCTTCGACTTGTCGTTGAGATCGATTATCGGGGCCCATGTATCCGGCATCTTCACGCCATATTTGGCATCGAGATTCAGACCGCGTTCGTTGAGGATCTCCTCCACCATATCCGCGGACATGCCTGAATTCCCACCATATGTGGATACGAAGAAGAAATAGCAATCCTCGCCTACGAACATCTTGACCTTCTTCAGGAACTCCTCCATGATCACAGGTATGCCGCAGAAGTAGGTCGGACATACGATACCGAACACCCCACCAGCACGGGCCTCGACATGTTTCTCGAGCTTAAGTTCCTCTATCGGACGTGCCCAATCATCTATCTCCATCGCAATCTTGTGCGCCACATGTTTCGAATTGCCCGTAGCAGAGAAGTACACTATCATGACAGGATATCCCCTTGGTTGTATCGAAACCGTTAACATAATCTATAAAGTCATTGGCTCCATCATATGAGCGGAGATACCATGCCGAAAAACTGGACCTATGCCAAAGCAGGCGTCAACATAGATGCCAAATCGAGTGCTATCGAATCACTTGTCAAGGAACTCAAGTTCAAGAGAGAGGGCATCGGTCAGATGGTCCGCATGAAGAATCTTTTTGCTAGCCTGATAGACTTCGGTGACAACTATCTGACGTTGGCTACCGATGGCGTCGGTACCAAGCTCCTCGTGGCAGAGGAACTAGGAATTTGGGATACGGTCGGTATCGATTGTATCGCCATGAATGTGAATGATACCATCTGCGTAGGTGCAGAACCCATGTCCTTCGTTGATTACATAGCGATCGACAGACCGGATGATGCCATCACTGAAGCGATCGGAAGAGGACTTCAGAAAGGTGCGGAACTCTCCAACATGGAGATTGTGGGCGGCGAGATCGCTGTCCTCCCTGAGATGGTGAATGGCGTGGACCTCTCGGGAACATGTCTTGGATTCGTACCCAAGGACAGGATCATCACCGGACAGGCATGTAGGAAAGGGGATGTGATCGTATCCTTGAGATCGTCAGGGATACACTCCAACGGCCTAACACTCGCTAGGAAGGTCTTCGAGAACGCAGGATACACCATGAAGGATAAGGTCTCCGGATTGAAAGGTACCGTCGGCGAGGAACTCCTCACACCCACTGAGATCTATGTGAGACAAGTCCTTGACATCACCAGGAAATATGAGATCCATGGATTGGTCGACATAACCGGTGGCGGACTCAGGAACATACTCCGCATGAATCAATCATGCAAATACATAATCGACGATCCGATAGAACCCGCACCCATCTTCAAGAAGATACAGGAACTCGGCAACATAACCACCGAGGAAATCTACCAGACACTCAATATGAGCATGGGGTTCGATATAATCGCACCCGCGGATGATGCAGAATCGATCGCCAAGGAATATTCCAACGCGTCCATCGTAGGTCGTGTCGAAGAAGGCAGCGGTGTGCTGTTCGAACCAGAGAACATCCTCTACGAACATTACTGATCCAACATCGCGTGGAGTGCACCTGTCACCGCACCCAATGCTGTGCAGGTCTCGAGGGAATACTTCCCATCGGTGATGTCTAGATTGTATCTCGGTATGGAGGCAGGACCTTTCGGTACGCCGTGAGGTCCGAGACCGAATATGAGAAGGACACTCTGACCATTCGATACCATATTCGCCGTCTGACGAAGGGTTATGGATTTCTTCTGATCCGGTTTACTGGTGGTCAGTATGGGTTCGCCCAATTGAGGCGGGAATCCCTTATCAGGATATGGAAAACTGAGGAATCTGCCTAATCCCGCAAGATCCATGAAATAATCCCCGTGGGATCCGATGCTTGTGGTCCCTGCGACCCATTCGGCCAACTCCTTGGGTTGCTTTATATCCTCAGGGAACGGGAATCCGAAGAGTGCCAGATTCATATTGAATGCCATGGCGAGACCTCCGACCCTTGCGATCACCCTTCTATGGGGTTCACGGAATTTCTGTGAATCGTACGAATTATACAGGCCGATAGTGATCCTTCCTCTTCCCATCTCAATCATCCTTCGATACCTTAAGCGGCCTTGCCATGATGACCCTGGCATCACCATCGATATAGACGTCCATATCCGGATGATCCTCACGATATCTTTCCATCATCGACATGATCTGAGATAATGTTAAATTAGGGTCGCTCACATCCATCAGGACCGTGTCCATATCTATCAACCAGTATGAATGCTTTAGAACGTTAAAAGGGGATTGGTGCCGCGAGCCGGGATCGAACCAGCGACTTCATGATCTTCAGTCATGCACTCGTACCTGCTGAGTTACCGCGGCGTAATCCTCCCAATGGAGAATCCATATTAAAACTTGATGGAAAAGGGCGGCTTAAAACCGCCCATATTCAAAGTGTTTTAGTGGCCCTTGCTACCATTCATGGCATCGCTACTACCAGGGACAAGTCTCAGATGTGCATCCTTGGAAGCGACGCCATTCCTGTACAGGTAGATGATGGTGCCTGTCACGAGCACCAGAAGTATGGCTGTGCATGCAATGAGTATCGTCCTGTATGCGCCTCCTTCGGACATCATGAGGAGGATGAGGATCGCCAAAGTGGCGATCCATTCGATGGCGAAGAGGACCTCAAGCGTCAGGTTCTTCGATCTCATCGTCATCCCTCACGGATGATATTGCCTGAAGTGCGATGATCTTGTCATCATTACGCATATCCATTATCTTCACACCAGCGGCATTACGGCCGGTCACACGTATCTCGGATACCTTGATACGTATCATCTTACCCTGTTTGCTGGTGACCATGAGCTCGTCATCCATGCATACCTTGCTGATGGCGACGACGGAACCATTCCTCTCGGTCGTTTTCATGGTTATGACCCCTTTGGAGCCACGGTGTGTCTTACGGTACTCATCGACCACGGATATCTTTCCGAAACCGTTCTCGGATACCGAGAGGATCATGTCCTCGGGCTTCACTATGGTCATACCGACCACCTCATCATCGCCTGAGAGCGTTATTCCCTTGACACCCATCGTATCCCTGCCTGTAGCACGGACCTCGAATTCATCGAACCTTGCGGCCTGTCCATGTTTGGTGGCGATGACGATCTCGTTCGTATCGTCGGTGATGCCTGTGCTTATCAGTTCATCCCCTTCCTCGAGCTTGATGGCCTTGATACCTCTCGACCTTATGTTCCCGTATGCGCTGAGGATGGTCTTCTTGATGATTCCCGACTTGGTACAGAACACCAATGCCTTGTCATCGGTGAATTCTGATACGCTGATCGTGTTGACGACCTTCTCTCCATCTTCGAGGTCCGGAAGCATGTTGACGATCGGTTTACCTTTGGACTGCCTGCTTCCCTCCGGGATCTTGTATCCTTTGAGCCAATGCAGACGTCCGGTGTTCGTTATGAACATGATATAGTCATGTGTGCATGTGACGAACATGTTAGCGACATCATCCTCCTCCTTGGTCTGCATACCTATGAGGCCGACTCCTCCGCGACCCTGCTGTTTGTATGTCCTCAGCGGGATGCGCTTGATGTAATTGTCCTTGGTTATGGTGATGACGACTTCCTCTCTCGGGATGAGATCCTCCTCATCGCTGTCGATGGCGTTGGGGTCGATCTCCGTACGGCGTTCATCCCCGTATCCTTCCTTCATCTCCACGAGTTCATCCTTGATTATCTGAAGGACCCTTCCCTCGTGCGCGAGGATGTCCTCGAGATCGATCATCAGTTTCTTGATGTCATTGTACTCTCCGATGACACCGTCGATCTCCAATCCCGTGAGTTTCTGTAATTTCATATCGAGGATGGCCTTCGCCTGATCCGCGTCGATGGAGAGCAGGTTCTGAAGTCCTTCCGATGCCTCATCCGCGTTCTTTGATGCACGGATCAGTTCGATGACCTCATCCATGCGGTTGATGGCTGCCATCAGACCCTCGAGGATGTGGTATCTCTTCCTTGCTACATCGAGATCGAACGCGGTCCTTCTCTTCACGACCTCCTTCCTATGCTCGATGTACTGTCTGATGAGTTCTCTCAGTGTGAGCTGCATCGGTTTGTTGTTGACCAATGCGAGATTGATCACACCGAATGTTATCTCCATCTGAGTGTGTTTGAACAGATTCTCCAACACGACGGATTCCATAGCATCCTTGTGGAGCTCGATGACGATACGCATACCGTCCTTGTCCGATTCATCATTCACGTTGGTGATACCTTCGATGTCCTTGTTCCTGACAGCGTCAGCAATCTGTTCTATCAGTCTCTCCTTGTTGACCTGGTATGGGATCTCATCGACGATGATCATCACTTTACCGTTCGACTTCTCCTCGAAATGGGTCTTGGATCTGACTTTGATCTTACCGCGACCGGTCTTGTATGCAGATATTATGCCTCCAAGTCCATGGATTATCCCTCCTGTGGGGAAATCGGGACCTTTGATGAACTGCATGAGCTCAGGGACATCCGCATCGGGATTGTCGATGGCGTATACCGTGGCATCCACGACCTCGCTCAGGTTGTGAGGAGGCATGTTGGTAGCCATACCTACGGCGATACCTGCTGAACCGTTGACAAGGAGGTTAGGTACCTTGGATGGAAGGACGACGGGTTCCTTCAACGATCCGTCGAAATTGTCGACGAAATCGATGGTATCCTTGTCTATGTCGGCGAGCATGTCCGCCGACATCTTCGTCAGACGTGCCTCGGTGTAACGCATCGCTGCTGCCGAATCACCATCCACTGAACCGAAATTACCCTGACCATCCACGAGAGGATATCTCAATGAGAATGGTTGCGCCATCCTCACCATCGCATCGTAGACAGCCGTATCTCCATGCGGGTGGTACTTACCTAGGACCTCTCCGACTATCCTTGCCGATTTCTTGTGCGGCCTGTTGTACGGGATACCGAGGTCATTCATCGCATAGAGGATCCTTCTGTGGACAGGTTTGAGTCCGTCCCTGACATCCGGCAATGCACGTCCGACGATCACACTCATGGAGTAATCCACGTATGAACGGGACATCTCCCTCTCGATGGGCTGTGCGATTATCTGATCCCTGATAGGTGTATCGTTCTCACAATCGTCTGCCATGTTATCACACATCCAAATTGACTACCTCGTGGGCATGTTCCACTATGTAGTCCCTTCTCGGCTCTACTGCATCGCCCATGAGGATTGAGAACAGGTGGTCCGCCAACTGCGCATCGGTGATCTGTACCCTCTTCATCAATCTCCTCGATGGGTCCATGGTCGTTTCCCACAGTTGGTGTGGATTCATCTCTCCCAGACCCTTGTATCTGCTCACGTTGCATCCCTGTCCGAGCTCCTGAGTGGCTGCGGCAAGCTCTGCATCGTTGTAACAATAGATCTCCTTCTTCCCTTTGGCGACCCTGTACAGCGGAGGCATCGCGAGATACACATGTCCTGCCTCGATCAATGGCTTCATCTGCCTGTAGAACAACGTCAATAACAATGTCGCGATATGTGCACCGTCGACATCGGCATCGGTCATGATTATGATCCTGTGATATCTGATCTTGCTGACATCGAAATCACCGCCTACACCACCGCCTATCGCGGTGACGAGATTCTTTATCTCTGCGGATTCCAATATCTTATCGGGTCTGACCTTCTCGACATTGAGGATCTTACCCCTGATGGGGAGGATCGCCTGGAATGTTCTGTCGCGGCCTTGTTTGGCGGAACCTCCTGCAGAGTCTCCCTCGACGATGTACAATTCGCATTTGCTTGGATCCTTATCGGAACAATCAGCAAGTTTTCCGGGGAGTGCGTTGGAATCGAAGACGCTCTTCCTCCTTGCGGTCTCCTTTGCCTTACGTGCGGCCTCCCTTGCTGTGTATGCCTCCACGCTCCTCCTGACGATTATGTCCCCGACCTTGGGGTTCTCAAGGAGATATTCCGATAGTCTTGACATCATGAAGCTCGAGACTGCGGTCTGTGCGATGCTGTTACCGAGCTTCGATTTCGTCTGTCCTTCGAACTGCGGTTCGGGGATCTTGATGCTGACGACAGCCGTGAGTCCCTCACGGATATCGGAACCTTCGAATGATATCCCTTTGGCGAATGATTTGTCCTTGGCGAAATCGTTGAAGCATTTCGTCAATGCTGTTCTGAATCCTGCGAGATGCGTACCTCCCTCAGGCGTGCTTATTGTGTTGACGAACGAGACGATGCTCTCTGAATAATCGCTCGTCCATTGCATCGCGATATCGATGTCTATCTGATTGTCCCCGGAAGCATCGGTGTAATCGTACTTGCCGTGAAGATAGATCGGAGTGGGATGGATGGGTGACTTCGTCCTGTTGATGTATTGGACGAATTCCGAGACACCCCCATCATAGTGGAATGTCTCCTTGTTCCCGGACCTCTTGTCCTCGAAATTGATGGATACCTCCTTGTTCAGGAATGCTTGATTGCGGAACCTGTTCTGGAGTGTGTTGTAATCGAACTCTACTGTCTCGAAGATCTCAGGATCTGGGAGGAATGTGATAGTCGTCCCTGTCCTGTCGGATTCGCCGATGATCTCGACCGGTCCGTCAGGTATGCCTCTGTGGTATGACTGACGGAATCTCTTACCATCCCTGTCAATGGTAGCGACCAACCATACGGACAGACCGTTCACCACCGAGACACCGACCCCGTGGAGCCCTCCCGATACCTTGTAACTGTTCTTGTTGAACTTACCTCCGGCATGGAGTTCGGTAAGAGCAAGTTCCAATGCGGACTTTCCCTTTTCGTGCATACCTGTCGGTATTCCACGCCCATCATCCTGTACCGTACATGAACCATCCTCGTTGATCCATACATAGATCTGATCCGCATAACCGGCCATCGCCTCGTCTATACTGTTGTCCACGACCTCATAGACCAGATGGTGCAGACCCCTGGTATCCGTACTTCCTATGTACATACCGGGTCTCTTCCTAACTGCCTCAAGACCTTCGAGAACCACTATACTGTCCGCACCGTATGCAGAACCGCTGTTATTCCCATCCATTTCATCACGCCTGATGCTATGACGCATCTTCTGCTTCCGTATGTTCCCTTTACTATATAGTTTGTGCGCGCGCGTGCACGCGAGAGCAGGTAGAGAGGTATGAAGGATATTAGGCATAACGAAATATTTTTAGTAGCGCCTAATTTATATATCATTTAGTTCTACCTAAAATTATGATAACAGGTATTCATTCGAATTCCAGGAGTGGTGTCACCACTCTCAAAGATATCAGGGTCGGCGACACCGTTCGTGTGACAAGATTGAACGGGAACGGCCCAGTTAGAAGACACATAATGGACATGGGCATCACAAAGGGATGCAGCATCTACGTTAGGAAGGTAGCTCCCCTGGGGGATCCGATACAGATCTCCATCAGAGGATATGAGCTCAGCCTGAGGAAGGTAGAGGCAGAGATGATAGAGGTAGTCTGACCACAGGAGGCCTAAGAATGGGAATCACCGTAGCGCTGGCGGGTAATCCGAACAGCGGAAAGACCACTCTCTTCAACAAACTCACGGGTGCCAAACAGCATGTGGGCAACTGGCCTGGTGTGACGATAGAGAAGAAGACAGGTACGATTCACAGGACCGACGCGGAACTGGTGGACATGCCTGGTATCTACTCCCTGTCCCCATATACGCCAGAGGAGAACATCACAAGGAACTTCCTTGTTGGGGAGTCGCCGGATGTCATCCTGAACATCGTGGATGCATCCAACATCGAGAGGAATCTCTATCTTACGTTGCAATTGCTCGATCTCAACATCCCGACCGTTGTAGCATTGAACATGATGGATACTGTCGATAAGAACGGCGACAGGATCGATGTGAAGGCATTGACCGACATCCTAGGATGCAAGGTCGTACCGATATCGGCATTGAAGGGCACAGGACTCAAGGAATTGACGAAAGCCATCGTCGATACGGGTTCGTCGAAGGTACCGTCCAAACCGATAAGGATGAACGATCGCATCGAATCCTTGATCGATGCTTCGGAGAAGGAGATCCGCGGGAAAGTACCCGAGAAGAACATCAGATGGTTCGCGATCAAACTCGTCGAGAATGACGAGATCATATCCACTGAACTCAAAGATTCAAGGAACGAACTATCCGATGACATCAACGGATTGGAAGCGGAATACGAGGATGATGCCGCTTCGATAATCACCGATGCGAGATACAGGATCATAGAGGACATCGTATCCAAATGCGTCAGGAAAGGCGTCAAGGAGAATGCGGAGACACTATCCGATCGTGTAGATAAGGTCATCACGCACAGGATCTTCGGCCTTCCGATGTTCATCGCCGTCATCGGTGTCCTGTTCATGGGCATCATCGGATACGGCGACTATCCTGGTATCGGTACGTACTTCACGGATATGCTGAACGGTTGGATCGAGGAGAGTCTCCAACCCGCTGTCGCGGATTGGTGCGCCGACATGGATGTCAGCGACGAACTCACATCGCTACTGGTTAGCGGTGTCGTAGGCGGAGTGGGTGCCGTAATAGGATTCCTGCCCCAGATGCTCATACTCTTCCTTGCACTCTGTATCCTTGAGGATATCGGATACATGGCGAGGGCCGCATTCATGATGGACCGCGTGTTCAGATTCTTCGGACTTTCCGGAAAATCATTCATCCCCCTCCTTGTCGGGATGGGCTGTGGTGTCCCCGGTATCATGTCATCGAGGACCATCGAGAGCGAGAGGGACAGGAGGATTACCGCGATGACGGTGACATTTGTCCCGTGCGGTGCTAAACTTCCTGTGATCGCTATGATCGCTGGTGCATTATTCCACAACAACGGTCTGATCGCATTGTTCGTATACGTCGTAGGTATCGTATCAGTATTGGTCTCAGGGATCATCCTGAAGAAATTCAAAGGACTGTCAGGAAGGCCTGCCCCATTCGTCATGGAACTGCCCCCATACCACATACCTAGTTGGATCAACGTCCTCAAGGGAACATTGGACAGAGGATTCGCATTCGTGAAGAAAGCAGGTACATTGATACTTCTCGCATCCATCCTCATATGGTTCCTCGCAAGTTACAACGGCGCATTCCAATACGTCGGCGACAATGGTACTACAGGCTCAATGCTCGAATCGTTCGGACGTGCCACCTGTATAATCTTCCAACCATTGGGTTGGGGGGACAATTGGCAATTCACCGTAGGTTCGATCACAGGCCTGATGGCGAAGGAGAACCTCGTCTCCACCCTTGCGACACTGTTCTCGGTCGATGATGAGGGTGAAGCGATCTACACTGTTCTCGCCGCTATCACAACGCCCGCGGCAGGATTGTCATTCCTGATGTTCAACATGCTCTGCGCCCCGTGTTTCGCAGCCATAGGCGCCATGCACAGGGAACTTGGAACTTGGAAAGCGACAGGTGCGGCAGTGTTGTACCAATGTGTGTTCGCATATGCGGTAGCATCCATCATCTACGTCATCGCATCCCTCATCTACGGGGAGACCGCAGTCGTAAGCGGATGGATCATTGCGATATTGTCGATCGTTGCCATAGTGGCATTGATCGTTAGGAAGGAACCGTACACGAAGGAGGAGACAGCATGAACATCGGAGATCTCATCGTGATAGCCGGGATATCGGTCGCTGTCATAGTGGCGATGATCGTCCTCATCAACGGCAAGAGGAAAGGGAAGGGCTGTTGCAACTGCAGCGGCGGATGCAACGGTTGCAACCAATCCCTGCTCAAGATGATGGAATCCAAGGACGACAAGGATTGAAGATCCACACATTCCAAAACTTTTTTGATCGGGTCCATACGGGACGATGTCCCGTATGCGACCTTTCTTCCACGACCGCCTAAGAAAGTGTAATAACATACCATGAGGTTGGGTGTGTCGATGTCCACCATAATGCAGGATGCCGCGAACGGCGTAGTAACAGAACAGTTCAAGACCATCGCCAAGAAAGAAGGCGTGACCGAGAGGTTCCTGATGGACGGCATAGCATCAGGACGTATAGTCGCTCCATCGAATCCGAACCACGATCCGATACCCTCGGCCATCGGAGAAGGGATGGGGATCAAGGTCAATGTCAACCTCGGAACATCCAGGGACATGGTCTGCATGGATGATGAACTCAAGAAACTGAAGGTCGCATTGAACTACGGTGCCGATGCTGTCATGGACCTCAGTACCGGCGGGGACATCGATGCCATACGTGCGACCATCCTGAAAGAGTGTCCTGTGATGACAGGATCAGTACCGATATATCAGATCGGATTGACGGCAGCAAGGAAGAACGCTGTCGTAGAGATGACCGAAGACGATATGTTCAATGGGATAGAGAGGCACGCCAAGGACGGTATGGACTTCATGACCGTCCACTGCGGGATAACCATGGAGAACGTCAGATGGCTCAAGGAATCCGAAAGGATCATGGATGTCGTCTCGCGCGGAGGTTCGTTCCTCACAGCTTGGATACTGCATAATGAGGAGGAGAATCCACTCTACAAGAACTTCGATTATCTCCTCGAGCTTGCCAAGAAGTACGAGTTCACATTATCGCTCGGAGACGGCTTCAGACCGGGATGCATAGATGATGCATCGGATGCGGCACAGATATCGGAGCTCAGGACTTTAGGCCATCTCGTCAAGAGATCCCGCGAAGCGGGCGTACAGGCGATGGTGGAAGGTCCCGGACACATGCCGTTGGATCAGATCGAAGGCAACATGATGCTTGAGAAACAACTCTGCCACAACGCCCCGTTCTACGTCCTGGGCCCTCTCGTCACGGACATAGCTCCAGGTTACGATCACATCGTAGGCGCCATAGGAGGTTCGATCGCTGCGAAGGCAGGTGCGGATTTCCTTTGCTACCTCACACCTGCAGAACACCTCTCGCTCCCTGACGTTGATGATGTCAAGGAAGGCCTCATAGCATCGAAGATCGCGGCTCACGTAGGCGATATGATGCGCGGCAAAGGGCATGCCGCCGATACCAAGATGGCCATCGCAAGGAAGAACCTCGATTGGGAGGCCATGTTCGATGTCTGCATCGACCCTGTCAAGGCCAAAGCATACAGGGAACGCGGCTGTACCAAGAAGGAGGACGGCTGTTCGATGTGCGGCGATGTCTGCGCCATCAAGATCGTGAATCAATACCTGAAATGATTCATTCCTTGATGTCGGGCTCGACGTCTATGGAATCGGGGAGTCCGAATATGATATCGGAGATACTCCCTGCATTCCTGATGACATCCACGGATGGAGCATAAGGCTCAGCGAATATTCCGGGGACGTTGCATTCGCCGTACACCTCACGCGGGATGAATGCGAGATCTGGCTCTATCTTACAGAACCTTACATCCTTGGCTCCAAGACGTCCGCTTGCATCGAGTTTCACCCAATTCCCATCGAGATATACTGCATTATAGCAATGGAGATAATGTCCTTCGCTGTCGTCATCGACGACGGTCAAGCGCTGATAACAGAATCCTGCAGGGATCTTCAATGCGCGTACCATAGCGGCTAACACCATGGCCTTAGCATCATCATTACCGATCATCGCCCTGATGGTCGTGGATGCCGTCCAAGGAAGTGCGACCGAATCTATGTTCATCGCGTTGCTGATATCATCACGTACGAATTCGAATATCGCCTTGACCTTCTCCTCGTCGGTCACACAGCCTGTGATCGCCTGTGCGGTCTCTCTGGTGACGAGCATGTCGGTCCAATCCACGCATTCCGTGTCTTCCAGGAATCTCTCCAATGATTCTGCCATGATGGGTGAATCACCGCATATGTATTCAAATTATCGAGAAATCATGACAGAATATCCATTCTTATCCGTGTATTCGCAACACTCAAGCATGTCTTATGCCGGTCGCATCCGATATCTCCGAATCCGTCGTGCACAGATCATCGATGCTCAGATCATGGATGTCTGAATGTCCTGAGGTCCTTGCGAATGTGCGCAGTTGTTCGGATAACGCTTCGAGATAGTTGGCTACACGCTTCGCCCCTGCCTCTGTATCAAGACGGGATACCAATTCAGGGTCCTGCGTTGCGATACCCATTGGGCATTTACCACTGTCGCATATCCTGTATCTCTGACATCCCAGGGCCATCAATGCTGAGGATGCTATGGCGACAGCGTCAGCGCCCATAGCTATCGCTTTCATGATATCACCACCGGTACGGAACCCGCCTGTCATCACGAGTTCCTGTTCCATGCCATGGTCATCCATGTACCTTCTCGCTCTTGCGAGGGCATACACCGTAGGTACGCTACTGACATCCTTCAAGAACTTCGGCGAGGAACCCGTAGCTCCGCCGCGTCCGTCTATGGTGATGAAGTCACACCCTGAATGTGAGATGAACTCCAGATCCTCTTCGATATGGCCTGCGGCGATCTTCACGCCTATGGGCTTCCCTTGGGTCCTGGCACGTAACATATCCACCATATCCTTCAGGTCCTCAGGTGACCTTATCTCCGGGAATGATGCAGGACTCAGGATATCCTCTCCAGCCTTCTTCCCCCTCATCCATGCGATCGCTGCAGTGACCTTGTTACCAGGAAGATGGCCGCCCATACCGGGTTTAGTGCCTTGACCTATCTTGATCTCAACAGCATCACAGCCTGAGAACACATCATCATTCACGCTGTACCTGTTAGGAACGTATTCGAATATGTATCTGTGCGATGAGTGCATCTCCTCATCCAGCACCCCTCCCTCTCCGCTGCACATAGCGGTCCTTGCCATAGCGCTGCCTTTCGCGAGTGCGATCTTTGCATTCGCGGATAATGCTCCGAAGCTCATGTGGGAGATGTACACAGGGATGTCGAGTTCCATCGGCTTTGCGGCACCCTTCCCTATGACTGTACGCAATGATACATCATCACTCCCTTCCAATGGCTTCCTTGCCAATTGAGCGCCTAAGAACAGTATGTCTGAGAATGCAGGGATGGGGCGGAGAGTATCCATCGGTTCGGATGCGTTCTTTCCGGTGAGGGACATCTCCCTTATCTCGTCCATGATCCCTCCGTCGTATCTGATGAGATCGGGATCTATGTCGATATTCTTGGAATCGATGTCTTTCTGCGAAGTCGATGCAGACGAACTATCCTCCATCAGATGGTATTTGTCCTTGGATCTATGACAGATGGGGCACACCCAATCATCGGGAAGGTCTTCGAATCTGACCCCTTCCTTCTCCTCATCATATATCTCGCCGCATACGCTGCATCTATACTTCGCCATGGCCTTAAA
The DNA here is from genome assembly GCF_964305265.1 of Candidatus Methanarcanum hacksteinii. Lineage (NCBI taxonomy): Archaea > Methanobacteriati > Thermoplasmatota > Thermoplasmata > Methanomassiliicoccales > Candidatus Methanarcanum > Candidatus Methanarcanum hacksteinii. Next base: position 273,700 of record NZ_CAYATA010000002.1, read on the forward strand.
ACCGTTAACCATATATTTAAAGGTTTGAAGGCCTGGCCTGATCTTACCCAATGACTCCTCATAAAGGGTTTGATGACACTGGCATCACCGCCCTTTAAGATGCTTAAAAGTTAAGTTATATATATCTTCGGTAGAAATCATCGTATTATGTCACTATTCGACGATAATGATAAAGTGGGCCTCGCGATGATAATCCTCGCTGTGGTCACATTTGTGATGGCGATCGTTGGGGTCGTCCTCGTGTTCACGAACGATGGAGACAAACTGCCTGGAATCCTTTCGGCTATCGGAAGCGCATTGGCAGGTGTGATCTACTTCGGATTCGGTAAGAAACTGCGTAACAATGAGTTCACTGGAAAGATGAATATCCTCGTTGCATTTATCAAAGTCACGGCACTCGTCACTCTCATCAACGGTATCTTCAGCATACCCTCATGGGTCAATGTAGCTGTGTACATCGTCATCGCAGTAGTCCTGTACTGGTGCACGATGAAGATGACAGACGGTCAGACCACTGTCAGCGACAACATAATTTGGGTCGTTCTTCTCGTACTCTTCGTACTCGGACTCATCTCATCGATCATACTCATCCTTGGAATCATCACGATACCTTTGGCGATCTGCGGAATCATCATCTACGGATTCATGATCAAACTCCTTTTGGACCCAGAGGTCAAGGGCGCAATGGGAATGTAAACCTGTTAAGTCGATTATCTCGAATAGGTCATCGTCCCGGTCGTATGGTCCGGGGCGGTGGCCCATGTGTTTTCTTATCAGAAATTTGTGATCGGTACAATCCACTGTGAATTTCACTCCAGGGTGAAGATACCACGTATCTATCGATGATATACGTATATTCACTATGTTCAGATGGATTGACCTCTCGAATAGACCATATTCGAAATGTTAGATCGTTATAATAGGATTGGAGCCGCTGACGAGATTCGAACTCGCGACACTTCTGATTACGAATCAGACGCTGTACCGGGCTTAGCCACAGCGGCTTCTGAGACTACAACAGCGTCGAACATTTAAAGATAATGCTTGAACACCAGACTCTGTCCTTGAAAGGTCAGGTTAGAAATGTTCATTTTTCAGAACATATCCCTGAAGACGACAGCATCCTTCTCTTGCAATGGGGATTCGCAGATGAATGTGCAATCCTGCTTCGTATCCCTGAGAACGTTCGCCAACAACTGGAGATCCGGATCCTTGGCCTCCAACGGAAGGTGGGATATCTCTCCCTTATCACCGTATCTTATGCAACTGATGTGGAAATGAGCTATATCTCCAGACAATTTGAAGAAATCCTCTGTCAACGATCTCATATCATCCTCTGTCCTCAACCACCCTATGTCACGGGCATGCACATGCGCCACATCCAATACGGGATGAGTGCCTTGGACGGAATCCATGACCTCCTCGATCTCCTTCAACGTACCCCACTGACCCTTCTTGCCCATGGTCTCTATGCCCAATATGACATCATCAATGCCTTCGTCATCCATGATGTCCTTGCATCTTGAGAGTCCGTCGATGACGGATTGTGTAGCCGTACCTGGGGATTTCCCGTATGATGCGGCATGTATCACGATGAGATATGCACCCATGTTATGAGCGGCACGAACTGTGTCCATCACCCAATTGATGCTCTTATCCCTGGTCTCTTGATTCTCCGAATTGAATGATATGAAGTATGGGGCGTGACAGCTCAGCCTTATATCCCTGTCCTTGGCCATACTGCCAACTTCGAGTGCCTTATCCTCCGATATCCTGGCCCCTCTCACGAATTCAACCTCCAAGGCATCCAAGCCAAGGGCCTTCGTCTTATCCAAACCATCCTTCGGGTTCTTTGAACCCTGCGGATATCCTGCGGGACCAAATCTCAACATGAGGGCACAATATGCAAGGGAGGATATTTGATGTTCGTCATCGTTGTACCTGACATGAGGATCGAATTGGACGTCTCATTGGACCCGACACTAGGTTGCGGACAGGCGCACAGGTGGATAAAGAAGGGAGATATCTGGGAAGGTGTGCTCGGGAAAGAGATAATATCATTGAAGCAGACGGAGGATGGTTTCGAATGCTCAGGTACCGATGATAAGGCGATGATACTCGATTATTTCCGTGCTGATGACGATCTGAATGAGATCTATGCAGATTGTTCGAAGAACGATCCCTATGTAGCCTCATTGGCTGAGAGATGTCCTGGATTGAGACTTCTTAGACAAGATCCTTGGGAATGCATGGCGACATACCTCCTTGCGACGAATGCGAACGTCAAACGTATCGGGTGCATGGTGGAGAATGTATGCAAGGAATTCGGAAAGGACCTTGGCGGAAGACACTCATTCCCGACACCGGAAGAGATAATCGATGGGAAATCACGCATATCCAATTGCAGACTAGGTTATCGTGATGAACGTTTCGTGGAGCTTGCGCATCGTGTCGCCGATGGCGACATCGATCCGTATGAACTGAGGAAGATGGATTATCAGGGATGCGTGAACATGTTGCTTTCAATCAAAGGCATAGGGCCGAAGGTCGCCGATTGCATTGCATTGTTCTCCATGGACCATCTTGAAGCGTTCCCTATCGATGCCCGTATCGGAAGGATGATGAAAGAAAGATACGGACAAGATGGCAATTACAGGGATATCTCCGATTATGCAAGGAGAAGATTCGGAAGATATGCGGGATACGCACAGGAACTGTTGTATCACAGCGGATTCATTGATCCCTGATGGTGATGCTCTTATCGCATGCACAGACCGGCGGTTTACAACCCATCTGCACCTCATAGATCTTCGCTAGCAATCCCGTGCTCTTGACAACGGTGCAGATCCTGCACATCTCGTTGACGAATTCTGATGAATTATCAGCGATGCGCTCTGCGGCCAATTTGATCTCCTCTAAGAACAATTCATACTGAGAGGATTCCTCGATGAGCTGATTCTCCCCTCTCTTCTTCTTGAGATATTGGGATATTGCTGCATCCGTGACACCGAATTTCTTAGCTACCTGGGCCTGTGACATCCCGTGAGTCTTCACCAATTCCTTGGCGACCTCCCTTCTTATGGTCGGGAGCACGTACCATACGACCAATTCACACGGTATCTTCATACTTCACCAAACAGTTAACGCCAATATATAGTTTAAGTGTGTTAATCAGGATTCTATAACGATCCTAGAACCCAGATGTGTCGATGATGTTGTGTAAAGATTCATGAAGGAAGAGGGGTCATGCCCTCTTCCTTCCGTATACGATGTATCCAGTGTGCCCCAACATCTCATAGGAAGGTCTGACTCCGCCTTTATGGACCTCCATCTCGCGTTGCATGATCTCGATGGCGAACACGTCGCAGAAATCCCTCTCGCGCAGTGCGTTCACTACGAGTTCCAACTGATTGGTGTTGGGAATGTATGCGCATATCCTCCCTCCGGGCCTGAGACAAGGCGATAGATTATCCAACGCATTCTCAGGGTCGGGCATATCCATGATCAATGCATCGGCGACCATATCTACATTAGCATCGCGCGCATCCCCGATCTGATATGACCAATACGCATCGAGACCTGTACGTTTAAGATTCTTGAGGGCGCGTTCCGCGTTCTCCTCCTTGAATTCCACCGTATGTACCCTTCCGTTGGGAGCGACGGCCCTTGTCAATGCGGTGGTGAGTCCTCCTGAACCTGCGCCTACTTCCAATACGACACTCCCTGCCCTCACATCGCAATAGTATAGGATGGATGCGGCATCCTTGGGAGTGATTATCTGTGCACCGCGATCCAATGATTCCATGAGTTCGTAGGTCCCTGGTCTGAAAACAGTGAATCTCTTCTTGGCGACCTCGAATGATGAACCATCATCCATATCCTTGAACCTGTTACCGTCGATGGTACCCAATGACGATATCTTCAACATCGTGTAGGCTACTTTGAGCCAATGTTTCCTGTTCTCCTGATCGACAAGATATACGTACTCATTCTCTTGGAAGGGCATATGTTCCGTAACAATGGATGCTGATAAAACATTGACGGAAGGCGATAGGCGAAATATTCGAGTGATCGATACGGATGGGTTGTTCGATGTTGTATGAGTCGATCCTTCGTATCGTTGTGGGTGTTCTCTTTTGGTCACTAGAGGGATGAGGATTTACCGTCGGGTAAATCGTGATTTTTCACTGTTTACCGTCGGGTAAATCGTGATGTTTAAATATACATGAGCAAATGAACAACTATGCTCAAAAGGAAGATCTATCGCGAATTGGTCGCTTGGAAGGAGTCCGATGATCACAAGGCATTGGTGATCAAAGGCGCACGTCAAGTCGGGAAGACCTTCATAGTAAGAGAGTTCGCGAAGGACAATTATGAGCATTATGTGGAATTGAACTTCCTCACCGATCCGATACTGATGAAACTGTTCGATGGTGATCTGAGTGTGAATGGGATCATAGAAAGGATGTCGTTGATACTACATGATGATGCCATCACACCAGGATGTTTGATCTTCCTTGATGAGATACAAGAATGCCCTAAAGCGAGAAAGACACTCAAACTGTTCGCTGAGGACGGCCGCTACGATGTGATAGCGACAGGATCCATGTTAGGCGTATCCGACTCGAGATTGGGGATCTACAAAAGAGGAGAACCATCTACGATCGGCGTAGGGTATGAGAGGACGATCACCATGTATGCCTTGGACTTCGAAGAGTTCCTTTGGGCGAGAGGTGTATCCGACGAGATGATAGATGATCTGAGATCCAAGATCAAAGGATGCATACCTTTGGATGATGTGACGTATGAGATGATGATGAGGCACTTCAGAGCATTCATGATCTCCGGAGGTATGCCTGAGGTCGTACGCAATATCGTAGCTGGGGAGAATGACAAAGCGATAGCCGCCATGGATACAATACTCGCGAACACTCTGGGGGACATAAACAAGTACAACGATGGAGTGGATGTCATCAAGACGAGGAGATGCTTCGAAAGCATTCCCTCCCAACTCAGGGACACGAATAAGAAATTCACATTCTCCAGGATGGTCGACAAGGACAATGAACGCCTTGACAACTCTACCAAACAGAAATACTATGACAATACGGAATGGCTTGGAGCGGCAGGGTATGGGAACTTCTGTCATCTGTTGACGGAACCTGTGCTCCCTCTGAAGGCCAATGAGATCGTGGATCAATACAGGATATATCTGTTCGATACGGGCATGTTGACGCACATCTATGGCCCATCGGCAAGGGTGGCTACCTTCACGGACGATTATCGCTATAACCAAGGTGCTGTGGCAGAGAATGTTGTCGCGGAATGTCTGATGAAATCAGGTATACAGCCGAGATGCTATCGCAAGACCAATGGGAAGAACAGGATGGAATTAGATTTCGTCATAGAGTTGGGATTGGATCTGTGTGTGATCGAAGTGAAATCTGGAAAGGACAGGGAGTTCCCATCGCTGAGGAAAGCATCAGAAGTGTTCAGGATCGACAGACGTATCGTCTTGGAGAAAGGTAACATACATGTGGATGAGGATGGTGTGGAGCATTATCCGTTGTTCGCTGCCGCTTTCATTCGCGAGATGATACGCGGACGTGATGGTTTCGATGAGAACGGGTTGCCTGTTGAGGGAATCTGAACATCATACGGCACGAAGGTTCTGAGAATGGAGGCAGAGGCCTCCGATTCCCTATTCACCTGACGAATCTATAATCGAAATAATCCGTGATATCGATCGTCGTTAACCCTTTAAGCGTACCAGTGTACTTCGAAGGGTTGTTCTTCACGATGAACTCGAACGATGATTCTATCGAATCCTTGTCGTCATCATTGAGTTTAACTCCCCATTCAGCAAGCTCCAGGTATTTTGTCATGATGTTCTTATCCGTGATATTCAACCTATTCATGCATATATCGATGGCTTTGTTCTTCGTACTCGCATCGTTCATGTAATCACAGGCCTTGTCGATCGCATTGAGTATCTTCTTTATGTCGCCCTCTCTCTTCTCTACGAGATCCATGGAAGAGAACATCCCGACTGACATGTACCCTTTGTATCCTTCCTCTGCAACCACATATTTGTAGAGCGTTGGATTCCTCTCGACGACGTTGATGTTCGTGGCGCCTGCGATTATCATGTCCACCTTGCCGGTCGTAAGAGCACCAGAGAGAGCATCGTTGGCGAAATGATAGATGTTGACCTTATCCTTATCATACCCTCCGTCCTTCTGAAGCACCATGATATCACCTTGTGCAGTCTGTGACAGATATTTCAGAAGCAATGAGTAATAGGAGACATTTGTGTTGACGCCTATCTTAGCGCCGACAAGACCTTTCTCGTCACCATTGAATGAATATGGACAATCCAACGCAGCGGCTCCTTTGAGTCCCTCGTCCATCATCCATCTTCCGATGTATTTGTAATCCCCTCCGTATTTGTCAATCATACCAAAGAATGGATCCGAACCGAATCCTGCAAGATCCACATGCCCTGCTGCCAAACTCGTCATCGCATCATTGCCTGATGATGCTTGGACAAGTTTCACATTCACGCCAGCATCATTGAAGTATCCAAGTTCATCAGCGATGAACAACGGCTCGAAATTGTGCTTGACGACAGCGATCCTGTATGTATCTCCCTTCTCGTCACTATCATTCGTGACGATTGCTACGGCGGCGATCACGATCGCCACAACGACGACTATCGCCAATGCTATCTTCATGTTCCTATTCATCTCAATCAACTCCATTCAACGACATTCGGTCTGCCGAGACATTTACAGGTCTGAAGACTGTCGAATATCTCTTTCTTCAATGCAACGTGATCCGTATTTTCGTCTGGTTTCCATTCTCCGACGATACCGCCCGCATCGGATGCGAGCATCACGATCCTCGTCCCGATCTGTATCGCCTCGTCGATGTTGTGTGTGATGAAGATGACCGTCCTCTTCTTCTTGGCCCAGATATCCCTTATCTCCCCGTCCAAGTGACGGCGCGTCTGTTCATCCAATGATGAGAACGGCTCATCCATCAGCATCACATCAGGCTCCATGGCCAATGTCCTCGCTATGGCGACCCTCTGCTTCATACCTCCAGAGAGATCCGCAGGCCTCTTGTCACAATAACCACCAAGACCTACCAGATCCAGATAATCCTTGGCGATCGCCATACGTTCCATGTCCGTATGGGATCTCCTGTCCACGGAAAAGGCAACGTTCTTCTGAACATTCATCCATGGAAGTAGACTGTATTCCTGGAACACGACAGACCTCTTCGATGAGGGTGCGTATATCACCTCGCCACGATACTCTATGACTCCGCGCTGAGGTGTCTCGAAACCTGCGATCATGTTCAGAAGCGTGGTCTTACCACATCCAGAAGGCCCGACTATGCAAAGGAATTCATTCTCCTCCACATCCATGGAAAGATCCCTCAGGATTATGGTCGCTGTCCTGTTGGATTTGTCAGGATATGCCTTCCAGACATTACGGATGGATATCACAGGTTCTGACATTATGCATCACCCACTCCCGTCCTCTTCCTGACATAACGTTCCACAGGGTTGAAGAACAATCTATCGATGGCGAGGCCTATCGCACATATGACGATGATACATGCGAACGCTGTAGTGTAATCCAAGGTGTCGGATGCACCCTTTATCGTAAAACCAATACCCTGCATGACGCCGACCACCATCTCAGCGGCGATGATCATACGCCATGAACTACCTAGTCCGATCCTCAGGCCCGTTATGATGTCCAACACCGAGAATGGGAGCAGAACCTCCAGAAATGTATCCCAACGTGATAGTTCGGACATCTCGGCCACGCGTCTGTTCACCTTCGGTACGTTGCGAAGACCGTTAGAGACATTGATCGCGATCGGCGCTATGGCGACGACACCGACGATGAATATCGCGGAATCGTTACCGAATCCGAACAGTATGAGGACTACCGGCAACCATGCGAGCCCAGGTATCATCTGCAATATGTTAACTGGTACCATCAGGACCTTGTAGATCAGAGGATGCAAGGATACGATGAAACCGATGGCTGAACCTATCAACGCTGCGATGAGGAACCCTATCGTCCAACGTTCCAAACTAGCACCGATGTGCTGCCATATGGTGTACGTGAACACCCTTTCGCCGACCATCAAGGACAATAGATCGTCAAAGACCTCATCAGGCATCGGGAAGAGCATCGAATGTGCAAAAAATGTGTTGTATATCGATCCGACTAACCACCAGATTAAGATTACTATAAGCACTCCAATTATCAGAGTTACTGCATCATCTATGACATTCTTGAATGGTATCGAATGTGAGAGCGTGATGTGATTCCCTTCGGACGAATCCAATGATTCCTCAATCCTCTCATCTATGGTCCTGAACAATCTCTTCATCGGTTGCCATGTATATGCGAGATGACACATAAATAACAATATGATTGATTATTGTGGTAAATTATCGAATAATATATTTTGTTGTAAGTTTGATGCTCTATCTGAAAAACAGTGGGCCAGATGATTTAACCCTGAACACGGCATCGACAATAACCTTGTTACCAACTGTCATTGAGAAATTATCATTCGGTTCTGGTATCCTTGTGTTGATTCTCTTCCTTTTCTGAGTCAAATACTCACTGCCTGACCGAATCGAACAAGCAGAATCACCGTAAGATTAATCAGCATCATACCGATACTGAACATGGTCTTTCGCTTTGTTTGATTCTTGGTCGTTGAGAATAAAGGAAGGTCATTTATTATCCATTGCCAACGATTTCGGATAAATTGATGGTCGTGTCCGCATCACTTTGCCTTATGTGTCGAACTCGAGTTTAGAAAACCGAAAAATGATAAAGTTTTGATAAATAATAGTTCCATAGATTTTTCAAAATGATAACTAATACGACTAGCACAGGTAACAATATAATGGGGAAATAAATCACAATTATAACAACCGAACATTTAACCATACCTCTGCCATACAACAATAAGGATAAGTGAACAATAGATGTCATCCAGAAAAACAGTTGCCAAACCATTAGTAAGGCCGTTCATAAAATGGGCTGGTGGAAAAAGACAACTAATGCCTGAATTGATTAAATATGTTCCAAAAAAATACAATTCTTATTATGAACCGTTTATCGGCGGTGGAGCTTTACTTTTTGAGTTACAACCGAAAAAAGCAACGATATCAGATAAAAACGAAGATCTGATAAAAACATATATTTCGGTTAGAGACGAGATAGACGAATTAATCGAATTATTGAAAATGTACGAAGGAAAAAATAACGGTCCAGACTATTACAAAATTAGATCCATGGACAGGGACATTACCATATATTCTAACATGAGGGATGTAGAAAAGGCGGCAAGGCTAATCTACTTGAATAAAACATGTTACAATGGCCTATATCGTGTCAATTCACAAGGCTTATTCAATACGCCATTTGGCAACTACACGAATCCAGCTATTTGCGACGAATATGTATTACGTGCTGTAAGTAATTATCTCAACGGTAACGATATTGAGATATTACAAACTGATTTTGAAAAAACAATTGAAACAGCTTCAAAAGATGATTTCGTATATTTTGATCCTCCGTACGATAGTCCTGACAACACTAATTTTACTGGATATCAGTCTGGTGGGTTTGATAGAGAAGAACAAAAAAGATTGAAAAACGTGTACGAAAAATTGACAGAGGGCGGGGTCTATTGTACATTGAGTAATTCTTCCACAGATTTTATCCATGATTTATACAAAAATTACAAGGTGAAAAAGGTGAAATGTAATCGTGCAATAAATTCTAACGGAAATGACAGAGGGGCTGTTGATGAAGTAATTGTTTCAAATTGGTGAATTATGGTCAGCGTTGAAGATGCATGGAAAGAAATTTTCAAAAAATATGATGTCATTAATAAAATCGATAAAGATGGCTATTTTAGAATAACTGCCAAACAGATCAATGAGTATAAAGAATCACGTTTGATGACAAAATTTGACGAGCATTCCCAAATGCCCCAAATATTCAGAAATAATAAAATGACTATCATTTCTGATTCAAGAGGTTCATACATTATTGGTAGATTTGCTCTTTTTTCGTCAGTTAATTACAAAAATACAGACGATAGGCCCATCGAACCGGTTTATCTTGAAACATTAAAAATTGATGATCTTTACAACGAATCCTCCTCAATGCTCTATGCCTATAATAGCAACATGATGAGGGAATTATTCGGTACAAATAATGTTAGTTTTACTAGCTATGGTAGAATGGGTGCAGGAACGTTTTCGTTTTTGACAGACGAGATAGATAAAAAAGGAAACCCAACTGGAAGAAAATTCACAATCAATGCAAACAAACCTCAAATCGAAATAGATGGCGCGTTTGAAACAGAAGAATCGTTTTTTATTGTTGAAGCAAAAAATCGTTATGTTGAAGACATCAACCTTCGCCAAATATACTATCCTTACAGGCTATGGTCAAGTAAAATCAACAAAAAAGTAGTGCCGATTTTTATGGTACATAGTGACAAATCGTTCTATTTCTACGTCCTAGCTTTTGATGATGAGGGTGATATCAATTCTGTGAAAATTGTTAAATCATATAAATTTGCACCCGCAGATGAACCCATAACAATGGTCGATGTTGTAAATGAATTCAGTAAAATAACTCCTTCTAATCATATACACTCAAATATTTTCCCTCAAGCAGATAAAATGGAGAAAATAATAGACTTGTTAAACCTCTTGAATGACAGAAGTGATGTAACAAAGGATGACATAACAGATTATTTTGAATTTGATCGTCGTCAAACTGATTACTATCTTAACGCCGCTGCATTTTTAGGTTATGTTACAGTCATAAAAAGAGGTCCATTAAGCATTTCGAAAACCGGTAAAAACTCCATGGATAAAACTATAAGAGAGAGAAATATAGATCTTATTAAAGCGATCTTGGAAGATGATGTATTCTACCAAACCTTTGATTATCTTCTCAAAAATGGCGACATGCCGGATAAAGAATATGTTGCCAACCTCATAAGAAAATATTATCCTGAAATAGAAAATAAAGAAACACCTAGCCGTAGAGCAGGAACTGTTGTAGGCTGGGTCAAATGGATTCTTAATCTGACAGAACCATAATTTAATCATCGTTGTTCAATGATTCGGCCATCAACATTGCATATTCAACAACTTCATCATCAGAATTTTTATGTATCTGATCTAGACGATCTATCCCAGCGTTCGCATAAGAGTCACAGATCTTTATTATTTCTTTCATACTTTTCAACACTTCAATACCTGAAAAAGAAATAGCAATAGATTTCAAAATCCACAATTTATCTACAGTACCAGATCCTAATGTCGTAGTAACAAACAAATCTTGCTTATTGGTGGAAGGTATCTCTTTTATTTCTTTAAAATAATAGCCCAACGCAGCAGCCATAACATAAACATCAGTTTTTGAATGACTGCGAAATAGACTGTGGTCATCCATCACCAACTCATCATAAATGTGCGCTTTATCTTTGTCGATAGTACCGGTAGCTCTTTCATCACTCATAGTCAATCACCTTCGAAGTTTTCGTTGCTACGTCATGTTTGATCTTATATTCTGCACCAACACGAACTTTTATTTTTTCTCTAACAGTTTCTGTATATTCTGTATCCGTAGCCAACATCACCACCTGAGTTTCAGATAGATAATTAGGTAATGAAGACGCGATATTATCACGAGGCGCTCCAGATATTCTTCCAAGTGGGGTATCAATTATTACGGGAACAGAGTAGCCACTAACTGAATACAAAGCCGCCGTAAAGGAAAGTGCCAATACCTGACGTTCACCAGCAGATAGATCGCCTAAGCATTCATTCCCATAATCGCTCAATACAGATATTTTATATTGTGAACCTATGTCTTTTATCAAGACATCTGAAAAAGCATCTTTCTTCCATATCATGCTAAAGAAGTAACTACGTGTTTTATCCTCAAGTTGCTTTCTAACATCATCAAGAATTGACTCTTTGACTTCTTTAAAATACCGCCTTAAATTATCAGCAACTTCGTATTGTTTTCTTAAACGACCAACATTGCTGTCAGAAACCAAATTTTTGTTGTATTTTTCTTCCAATGATGCAATGTTTCTTTCATATAGCATGATTTTATTTCCCAATGTACCTTTTCTGGTATTCAATTGACCAAGTGTCTTTTGTTTCAAACTACGATCTTCTTCCTTCTGGCGAATATCCCCTACATTATATTTAGACAATCTATCAGATTCTGCATCTATCCTTTCTGTAAGAGATTCAATCTGTTCTCTACAATCTTGTTTTGATTCGAGATAACTTTTATATGTTTCAGAGAAATTTTTCTTCTTTAACATATTCTGAATAATATATCTTCCTTGAGTAGCTTCACATGAAATATCACTAGGCATAAGTTGATTGAGCAATTGTTCAACACACGAGCGTTCTTCAGAACCGTCTGATAAATCTCTGCCACAAATACAAGTGCCCTTTTCCAGCAAATCCATCAAGAAAACATCTTTCACATTCGGAGGAAGAACCCCTTTTTGTGTTTCTTCTTCTATAAGGTGCTCAGAATATTCTAATGCTTGTAAAGACATTATTATCGGAGCTGATTCAGATATTAATGATTTGACATTATTTTCAATAGTTTGTTTCCTATTAAATTGTATTTTTAATTGATCATCTAATGACTCGCGTGTCCTCTGTATTTGTCTGACTACTGTATCTGAATTGTCCCTTAGATACTGTTCGATTTTAGATATTTCAATTTCCAAATCGATTATCCTGTCTTTTACATTTTTTAATTCAAGTTCTGCTTGGGATTTGCTCGTTTTTAATTCTTCTATCTCTTCAACATCAACCGTAGATTCTGGAGTTTGATTTTTAATGTCTGCATTGATATTCCTAATAGTATAGTCTAATGTGTCTATCGAATTCTGCAATACATCAATTTGTGCTATTTTTTGAACATTTTGTTTAACTTTTGTTGTATCTTCAAAATATTCATCCATTTTTTCTCCATCAAAGAAGAAGAATCCAATCAAATCCCTGGGGATAAAATGCTTTTCGATAAACCAATCAGGTGTGGGTATCGTCCTCACTCCTGCTTTGTCAGATATTTCCACAACCTTAAATATTGACATCCCACGAACTATGTTACCCATTGCTCTTTTGAACGATACTTCTCTCGTAATTATGTGATCTACCTTATCTTTACCCATTTTAATAGATACACTTACTTTTGCAGATTCTCCGATACAAACCTCTTGAATCGCCAATTCATTGATTATTTCTCTTCCTTCGTTGTTTTTTGATTTGAATATCTCATCACCGTACAAACACCATATGATAGCGTTCATCAAATTAGATTTCCCGCCACCATTATCTCCCTGTATTATTGTGAAATTTTTGTCATTATCTACTGAAAAAACAATAATATTCTCGCCTTTGTACTGACGATAATTACAGATGTCAACCTCAAATATTTTCACGAGAAATCACCTTGATTACAATCTCACGGCATTTTGTTGCTCTATTCTTTTTTACATCAATTCTGGAAATATTGCCATGTTGCAACTCAGATCTGAACAAATCAATCATAGCTTTCTTGTATTTTTCATCGATTTCCATCGATTCTATTTTGTTTATAACCAGAGAGTTTTCTGCCATTCATTCGCCTTCTTCAATATTGATAGAAAATTTATCAATTATCTTTTGTATGAGTAAACCATTTTCGTCCTTATTCAACGAATAATCAGAAAATTCCTTGAATCTTTTGTACTCATTAGTAAAAATCTGACATTCCGAATCTAAATCTGGTGAATAATCGCGTGGAATAACAACAAAATCATAGATATTGGCATATTCCTTATCATCGTATCTCCTGAGAACACGCCCTCTTCTCTGAATGTATTCCCTCGGATTTCCTGTACTGGCCATTATAATAGCATTACGTGTCGCAGGAACATCAACGCCTTCATCAAGACACTTTATTGCAACAATTACTTTGATATTGCCGATTGAAAATTCGTGCAATATCTCCTGTCTTTCAGTATTTTTTTCTTCAGCAGTAAATTTCCTGCAAGGAACCCATAATTTATTCAATTCCATTACAACTCTTTCACGAGAACGGATATTGTCATCCTCTGAATCTTTCCCATCTGAACAATAAATCAAACAATGATCAAGAATACCTTTTTCTTTATAGTTTGGCAACAAATCAGTCAAAGATGTCAATTTAGATGCAGCGTTTTTAATAATTCTTGAACGGTTAATCAAAAGGCCTTCGATACAAGATTTTTCGAAAGAAGTTAACTCTTCCTTGTCTTGATATTTTGCCAATTTACTATTGTACTGTTGATATTTTTTCAATTCATCATCATTGATCTGAACAAAAATTGGATAGTAGTTATAGGGAGTTAGATACGTTTTCCCTGTATCTGGGTTGATTTCGCTAATTGCCCTTTGGAGTGTAAAAGTATATACTTCTTTATCGAAGTAAGTTTGAATAAAATTGGTGCCGTCATCATCCAAATATCTTGCTGGGGTGGCACTCAACCCTAAACGATAATCATAATCTTCCAACAAACCGTCGCGATATTTATTCGAACCAGAATTATGGACTTCGTCTGCAACTATGATTTTCTTGCCCTTAATTGGTTTTACAAAATTAATGAAATTGTCTGATGACAAAGTATCATATGTTGTCACTAACGTGATGTTGTCGGTAATCCCGTACGTGTAATTCACTAACGCGTCTTTTGCTTCCCTTAGCCATGTTTTTGAATTATTAAATGCCCTAATAATGGTCAACTTGCGTTCTTTTGATACCTCAGAATCAAGTGTTTTAATCCAAGGATCATCAATTAGATGTTGAAGAGGGACGGCAACAATCAGAATAAATTTCTCACGTATTTGTTCCAACAATTTTTTCACTGCGTGTATGGCAGTAAGTGTTTTTCCAGTACCTGTTGCCATGTTAAAAATACCATGACAGTGATTGGCAAACCAATTATCAATAGCAACAATTTGATAACCGCGCAACCGAACACTTCCAGAATTTCTCTTTTTAAATATTTTTAGTGATTCTTTGTCGCGAGGTACAGATTTTATCCATTTTTCTTTAACGGCATCAGGCAATTCTTTTGTTACTTTCCTCTTAGATTCACCTAATTCCCAATATTTATCAAAATAGGCAACTTTTTTATCAATACGCTCAGGCGAATCCCTCCAATCACAAAATACATCGAATTCTTCAATGTTAGTTTCCCAACCAGAAGAAGATTCATTGATTGAACCTGAAAAAACAACTATGTTTTCTCCATCAGACAATATTCCTACTTTATTATGAAACAAATCTTCAATAAAGAACTCTCCAGATTCTCTTTTTACCAGAACTACTCTGATCTTTAAATTTCCATGAGCGAGCATCCACCCCATAGCCTCAACATGCTCTTCTGCAATATTCTCTGGGGTTAATTCTCTAGACAAAACATTACCAAGTATATGATCAACTTCACTTTCAGAAGTAACTGAATTGATCATTTTTATGTCTTCATCAGAAAAATATGGACAGGTAACAACTTCCATCACCCCACCATTTTCAATAAAATTGGAAATCCCTTCAGCGGCTACTGCTAAAGACGATGATCTGAAGAAACCAGCCATTCGTTTGTATGATGTGGATTCCGAAAGAGCTGGTTCGTAAAACTTTCCAACAACGTCCTCATCAAAATTCGTATCGTACGAATAATCGAATTGTAGATCTCTCAGCATTCGATCTTCAATACAAATGATCAAAAATAATAATTGCGATCTGTTGAAAGATTGTCGACAACCTAAAACTTCGGGATTGTAAGATTGCATCAAGATAGAACTATTCTCCCTCTTCAGGCTTGAAGATCCCATAGCAGGGAGGATCGCTCTGTCACGTGGCCATACAAACCGAAGATTCGGGTCTTCAATGACCAAAAGCATGCATACAAACAGTGTGGTCTTTAGTCAAAAAAATCAATCATGCTATTTCTCAATGCCTTTACATCATCTTTCGGTTTTTCAAATATGAAGAGGTGCTCATGCATTGTCAACAAGAAGTTGACATCAGAGTATTTTGTAAAACAATACTCGCTTTCGCAGTTCCATTCTCTTTTTATTATGTCCTCTCTAAGAATGAACCCTTCTCTCAAGTAATCTATCATCATTTTTGTAGAAATTGGGACGTAATGACATTTATTATGAGTGTCTCCAACCAATATCGCACAACAAGCACCAGGTTTTAAAACCCTGTACATCTCTCTAATTGCCTTCCTATATTCCTTGAAAAACAGCTCATATTCATTAATCTGGGATAGATCACCATTAACATGTTGTGCATATCTAATGATATTAGCATAGGGCGGGTGTGTTGCAATAAGATCTATTGACCCGTCCTCAATGATGTCTAGGTTTCTTACATCACCGATAAAAGTCCTATGTTCTGTTGATGGTATTTCTTTTAAGCAACCGTCTGGAAAATCTAACCTATCTCTTGTTATTGAAATTGCACCTGGGTTAATGTCAGATGATATTGAATTTCTTCCAAGCAATTTGCATTCTACTGGTGTTGTACCGCCACCAACCATAGGATCAAGTACTAGATCTCCTGGTTTTGAGAAACGTTCAATGATATTTCTTACAACCCATGGCGACCAATTGCCTCTGTATTGGGGAGTATGTGATGCCCAATCACCACGTTCTGGGAAACTCCACACAGTAGTTCTCTGCAACTTGTACTCCGGGGGTTGAAGTACAAATGGTTTTGATTTCTTATATTGCCTCCAAGGCACCACTATCTTGTTCTCAATGATGACTCTTTCAGAAGAGTTTTCTGTTACCTCTATCACATTCAGCTACTCTAACTCACACCTAATATACCCCGAACATTACATGTAGCAATCATAACGCCATGTCTCTTGGATGTGTATACGACACGTTTGTCGCCATTTGACTTGGATACCTCAATTTTGTTTACTGTTTGAATCTGTATATGCCTTCACATAATGCTGTTTGTGATCTCCATGACTCGATTCATTTACGATTCCTTCGCCTTTGATTTGTATAAGGCAGGGAACTTACGTTGAAAGAAATCTTCCATACAGAACATCACATAGATCATCAATAATCCATCAATCCCCACAAACAACCCTTTATCCCATCTCCCTCATACTCCCGATTATGGAACAGACCGCATCACCAGCCAAATACACCAAGGAGGATATCGACAGGATCGCACGCAGCGCATCATTCGTCGAAAACCTCTGCATAGCCATGAACATCATCAACGATTCCGTCGCCATGCACGGCGACCTTATGGTGAAACAGGATATCGGCAACATCCAAAGGGCGCACGAACTGTTGAAGAACACCGTCGACTCCATATCCGAGAGGATCAAGAAGGAAACGGACGGCGACATGGATTTCAAGATAGATACGTGGTGAACAAGTATCATCGATGATACTTCATCGATATAAATCCCGAACACCATCGCATTCACATGACCGACGGAACACTAGCGATGATCGCGTGTCCCATCCTTGAGGATGAGATGATCTACAGCATCCTCAATGACCCTGAGGATAAGAGGATCTATCTCCTCAGGAACAAGAACACGTCCACGCTCGTACCCAAACTCGAACATCACAACATAGATTACATCAATATAGATGAGAAGGATTTCTTCAAAGGTACCGTGAGGATTGCCGATGACGGATACTCCATAGTCATATGGATGATGGATCTCGGTCTGCATTCAGACCCAAAACATCTCGGCGATGCCATCAGGGATGAGCTCACACGCATAGATGGTATAGTGGATGGCGTAGCCCTGTACTACGGATTATGCGGTAACGGACTTCTAGGCATAATCGATTGGTGCAAGGAATCCCTGAAGACCCCTGTGACGATATTCAAGGGATCTGACGGAAGGATATGCGACGATTGCATATGCGTACCGCTCGGAGGTTCCGACAATTATCTGAAACTCGTCAGGAGATATCCTGGCGTGATGTACCTCACACCCGCCATGGCCTGCAGTCAGGATGATTTCCTTTCCTCACAGGAGATGTTCCAAGGCATAGAGATGACAGGTATGACCAGGGACGAGTACATGAAGTTCATGCTGGATCTCGCTGATTACAAATATGCACTGAAGATCGACACCGGCATGGGCGATCAAGAACACTTCCAAGAGGAATGCGAGAGATTCGTGAAAAGGTTCGATCTCCAATTGAAGAAACTAGAACCTGAATGGATCTCCACCGAGACCGCAGATAGAATCTATTCGGAAGCTAAATCGTTCTTAAAGGATTGATGCGGGGAATACTCCCCGCGATCACATCGTACGCGCTGCGTAAGCAGGCGTTGTGACCTTCTCACCGCACACGATGCATTCTCCGTCGTATTCCTCGGGGATGTAAGGCGTACCGAGGATCTTGATGTTATGCTCATCCTCGAACTTGTGTCCGCATTCGGGGCATCCGCACCATCCGAACCTATACACATGGAGTTTTGCATCATCCGTATCCTTCGGTACATCATCCATGGACTTCAGATCGGTGATGGCATCCATCTGGAATCTCCATGCCTTCTCGGTCAGATTCTTGATTATGTCGTCCAACACCAACTGTATACCAGGTACGAGCGACTTCATATCGATCGCGCCCTTCTCTCCGGTATCGCGCCTAGCGAACGATACCACACCGTTCTCGATGTCCCTCGCTCCCAATTCCAATCTGAGCGGGACACCTTTGATCTCCCAATCATAGTACTTGCTTCCGGGACGTACGTCACGGTCATCGAGCTTCACACGGAATCCTGCTTGCTTGAGCTGTGATTCCAATTTCTTCGCTTCCGCAGATACATCTACGGTGTTGTTCTTTCCGAGGATCGGGATTATGACCATCTGGAAAGGAGCTATTGCCGGAGGGAGACACAGTCCTTTCTCATCTCCGTGTACGGAGATGACCGCTCCTAACAACCTCTCGGACATCCCGAAGGTCGTCTGATGCACATGTTTGTGCTCACCGTTCTCATCCTCGTATGTTATATCATAAGGAACAGAGAAGTTCGTCCTGTAATGGTGGATGGAACCCAACTGCAATGTCCTGAGGTTGGGTACGACGGTATCGATACCCACTGTGTAGTGCGCACCAGGGAACTTATCCCAATCTGTACGCTTGAGAAGATAGTATGGAAGACAGAGCTTCTTCATGAAGCTCTTGAGTATCTCGATATCCGCTTCGATCTGATCCTGAGCATCCTCTTCCGTGTCGTGACATGTGTGTGACTCGAAGAAGTGGATCTCCCTGACCCTTATGAACGGACGTGTCTGCTTGGTCTCGTAACGGAACGTGTTGACTATCTGATAGATCCTCAGCGGAAGGTCCTGATGAGATCTCACCCACAACGAGAACATCGGGTACATCGCGGTCTCGCTAGTAGGCCTTACCACCAATCTTACATCCAACTCATCCAATCCTGCGTGTGTGACCCAATAGACCTCGGAATCGAACCCTTTGATGTGATCCTTCTCCTTCTTGAACTCGGTCTCAGGGATCAAAAGCGGGAATGATACCTCATCATGATCCTTGTCGAACTCCTCGCGTATGTAAGTGTCGATGTTCCTCATGATCTTCCAACCATAGGGGGTCCAGACATTCATTCCCTTGATCGGGTATCTCTTATCGGAAAGTCCCGCTTTCTCGACGATATCGAGATACCATTCATTGTAATTCTCAGCTGTCTTCTCCATATCAGCACCTCCCCTTGATCGCGTCAGCAATCATCCCTGCGACGGATATGCGTGATGTCTCGGATATCAGTGTGTTGCATGAGAGCAGATCATCGATATCCGATGCCTTCAATCTCTCCAATGCGTTGTTGACGTACACACCGTGCGTACATGCGACCGTTACCTTCCTCGCTCCTGCTGCCTTGAGCTGTGTGGTAGCGGTCATTATGGTCCCGCCTGTGGATATCATATCATCAACGATGAGGACGCTCTTTCCTTTGACATCGGATTTGGCGGGCTGTATGACGACCTCGGTACCGGATAATCTCTTCTTCTCCAGATGGTCGTACGGTACACCCATCCTTTCCCCTACCATCTTGGCACGGCCTGCCGCGCCGATGTCAGGAGAGAACACCATGTCGATATCCTTGTCCTTGAAGTAATCGCCCATGGCATTGGCGGCCTTGACATCCTTGTACGGACGTTTGAATGCCTCCAACACAGCCTCCTTGTGTATGTCGACAGTTATGACGTAGTCGCATACCCTTGAGAGAAGTTCGCACATGACCTTAGCGGATTCCGGTTCACCATTCTTGAACACGCGGTCCTGTCTCGCGTATCCGAAATAAGGTATCACGAGCGTGACGCTCTTGGCGCCTGCCCTCCTCACCGCATCCTGGATAAGGAACATCTCCACGAGATTCTCATCAGGATATGTGTTCTGGACGATTGCGACATCGTCATCCAGTGTCTCTTCTTCGATCCTTGTGTAACACTCACCGTCAGGGAACCTGACGGTGGCAGCTTCGATGTATTTGCAGCCAATGATCGATGCGATATCTTTCGCAAGGTCTCTGGATGTCGAACCGCCTACGACTATCATGCCTGTCCGTAACCCGTGCCCTATATTATACTTAATTGGTAAGCTGGTCGGGAAGGATGTGAGTATACGGACGGACTAAGATGCATCGTCATGGATGTTTTGGGTTCATCGTTACCTCGATTACGAACCGATTCGGCGAACATTAGAAATATAACGCATGTCAAAGATGCACCTACGGGATGCGCATATGTTCGACAGGAGGAACATCGAGAGGAAAAGGCAGATCATGATGCAATACATGCATGATGATACGGAATTCATGGACCTGGAATGCACACCGACCACCTGTGAACCATTATCCAATGTCGATAATGAGGAGGATGTCGTGGAAGAGAACTCCGGGATCGAGGGCTATGAAGAGAATGTGGTGATCGAGGAGACGCCACACACATCATCCGGAGAGGTCGTCGGTACAATCTATGGAAAAGCCGGAACCACGTATTTCGACTGTCGCGTATCCGCCGAACATCTCGAACGCTCCGAATACGTATCCGTTGTACACGATGACTACGGTCCAGTGCTATGTCAGGTCGGAACATTGGTAAGGAAATCCAATCTCACGTTGGAGGATGCCAATGATGCGGATATCAACAAGATAGATGATGTCGTCAGTGCACACGTCGACGTCATCGGATACAGGGACAACAGAGGATTGTTGATGTCCCCAAGAACAACATTCAGAGCCGGTTCCAAGGTCACACGCGCAGACCAAGACCTTGTGAAATCCATATTGGGATTGAAGATCAATCCAAAAACTGATGGATACATCGGATTGTTGCACGGCCATGGTATCCCTGTAGCATTGAACATCAACGAATTGATACAGAGACATGCTTGCATCCTGGCAAAGACAGGTGGCGGGAAGAGCTACATGTCGGGAGACATCATCGAGGAACTGATGAAACATAACGTCACCTGCATGATCATCGACCCCCATGGCGAGTATGGTGCCATGCGTGACGCAGGCACCAAGGGCGATGCCAAGTTCAATGTGAAACCACACGGCTATGCCGACCGCATAAAGGAATTCGGTGTCACCGATGACACCAACGGCCTCATCAAACCGTTGAAATTCACATTCAAATCCCTCGAACCGAGGGAGATATTGGAGCTCATGAGGAAAACAGACATGAGGTCCTTCCTCCCGCCCACGAAGAAAGCGATAGAAACTCTGAGAGAGGAGGGAGAACTGTACTCCGTCACGGACCTCATCAACGTCCTGAAGGAGGACGGGGGTGCGAAGAACGCTGTCCTGATCACCGAATTGGAATACATAGACAGCATGGGCATCTTCGCTAAGAGAGGCAACCGTATCGATGAGTTGGTCGAGAACGGTAAGACGACCATCATCAATCTGAAGGGCGTACCGCCAGATATACAGCAATTGATCGTGAAACGTCTTGCTACTTTCATGTTCGAACTCAGGAAGAAAGGTTCCATCCCTCCGATGATGTTCGTTGTGGAAGAGGCACACAACTATTGTCCGCAAGCTGAACATGTGATGTCATCCAAACCATTGGCGACGATTGCATCAGAAGGAAGGAAGTTCGGGTTGGGATTGATGGTTATAAGCCAAAGGCCCGCCAAGATAGACAAGAACGTCCTGAGTCAATGCGGAACACAGATAATCCTCAAAGTCACTAACCCCAATGATCTCAAAGCGATCACAGCATCCATCGAAGGATTGACCACAGGAATGAGCGATGACATACAATCGATGCCTATCGGTATGGCGATGGTTGTCGGTGCAGGGATAGAATCCCCATTGCTAGTAGAGGTCAGACCGAGGGAGAGCAGACACGGCGGTGCCGGCGTGAAGATATTGGGTGATGACTGATGAACGACACTATCACGGAAGAGAAGATCGACAGATACCTCAGCATAACCAAGGAGGCCCTCGATAAACTGAAGGTGGTCACACCTGACCGTTCATTCGCAAGGGATCTCTCCGACAGTTTCCTGGAGATGGCCCAATGTTACTACAATGACGCACTCACATTCCGTGCGAACGGTGATTTCGTCACAGCATTCGCCGCAGTGAACTATGCTCATGGATGGTTGGACTGCGGTGCTAGGATAGGTCTATGGGACGTCGACTGTGATGAGAGATTGTTCACTCTCTACAGATGATGGGCATACTGTCCACGGATGAACATTCGTAGACCTCCAATCCCATATCCTCCAACACATCCTTCGGACAGTCGGAGAATACGCTGTGGCCCAACATGCACATCCCTGAATTCGGAATCTTCGACAACACCTTCCTCAACGCGGGAGTCTCCAACCCTACATCCTTCGAGAACGACCTTGAGAGTCTGAAGAGCGAATCAATGTTCGGATTCGCGATGAATTCCTTGACACATTTGGAACCTGCATCCCCTATCCTCTTCGATGTAGCCTTGTCCCTCAATGTAGAACCTGTATCGAGCGGTCCGCCAAGTACTGCCAAAGATAGTTTCTCGAATCTCAGACCGGAATCCTTGATCTCACCCTCCGGCGGAAGACCGGGCTCCACTCTTATGGGGACATGTGATTCGCACATCAATGCGGAGACATCGCCTAGACCTCCGCCTCCGACCACTTCTGCGATATGAGCGTTCAGGAATGCCGTATCCAACGGCTTATCCTCGAAGGTGCATGCACAATATGCTGCTGCTATAGCGCCCGATGCGGACATACCGAATCCCTGCCCGACAGGGAGGTCGTTCTCTATCGTCACATCGAATCCCCTCGATGATGTCATGAGTATCGCCGCCCTCGTTATGTCGCAACGGCATTCCTTCCCGTCCATCATCACTTCCAACCTATCGTCGGAACGCTCCTCCAATGTGACGGTCGTTCCTTTCGATAGTTTGATCCCTACTCCCCTGGAACCTGTCTCCATGATCGCATTGGATCTCACAGGTTCGAAGAAACATGTTATGTGTCCAGGACAGAAGACGGATGTCATGCTATCCTCGAACATTGGTCGAGTATCGAATCCGCGATGTTATCCTTCGGTCCGGTTATGTTGCTGTTGCCGTCAGACGTTATTATTATCGCGGACGAGGAGGTCTTTCCTGCAGAATCGATGTCATTCGCCACGATAGCGTACAGACCATACTCATCCATGCGGGATTTGGCCTTCTTGACGAGCTCGTCCTCCGACAATCCGGATTCCGCTTTGAATCCTATGACATATTTACATCTCTTTGAGAGCAACGGGAGCACTTTCGGCACAGGCTCCAACTCGAGATCGAATCCCTCTTTGCTCGATATCTTCCCGTTCCTCCTCTCCGCCGGTGTGAAATCCGATAAGGCGGCAGGGACGATCACTATGTCCCTATCGATGGAATCTATCATCGATATGAGGTCTGAAACAGAATCGAACCTTCTCACGTTCATGTAATCCGGTATTGTGACACTGCATCCGCCCATCCATAATTCGACATCCGCTCCGCGTTCCATCGCCCTATCGGCTATCCTCACAGCCATCAAACCGGTCGAACGGTTTGTTATGATCCTCATGGAATCGATGGGTTCCTCGGATCTTCCGCCTATGACCAATATCCTCTTGCCTGCGAGATCATCCTTCGACAACAATCTGAACACGGATGCTATCACCTCTTCCTTGGAGGCTACCTTCGCCCTAGGTCCGACCTTCTTGGGTCCGATGAACGTGACCCCCCATGACCTCAGGAGTTCGATGTTCTTCTGCACAGCAGGGTTCTTGAACATGGCATCGTGCATAGCGGGTGCGATCGCTATCGGCAATCCCGAACCCAATGCTACCGTTGCCATGGATGTCACTGGAGTGTCATCGATGCCGTTCGCGATCTTCGAGATCGTATTCGCTGTCGCTGGATATATCAGAAGTACATCGGCATCGGAACCGATTATGCTCACATGTTCAGTAGCTCCCGTCAACTCCGTGACGGGTATGTTGCCTGAGGCATACTCCATCGAGAGGGGTGTGACGAAATCACGTGCAGACTCCGTCAATACCGGGATCACCTTCGCACCATGCCTTATCAGCTCACGTATCGCACCGAAGCATTCCACAGCGGCAACGCTTCCGGTTATGCCCATCACGATCGTCCTTCCTTTGAGCTTACTGCTGCTCTCACAATAGATCTCCTCAGCCGGGTGCATATTCATATCCTCCTATCGATCATCCCGATGATGTCCATTAGGACATCGCCCTCATTCCTTGAAGCGTCCAATACGGCGAGGCCATACGCCTTAGCTATCCCCAGATACGAATCCCTCACCTTCCTCAGATAATCCAACTTCTCGAACCTACTGACCTTCTCCCCTCTCTTACCGACACGCGTCAATGAGATCTCTGGATCCACGTCCAGGAGTATGTGTACGTCAGGTTCCCTGATGACCTTGGAATTGATGGAATACAGCCAATCGCGATCAAGACCGGATGCGGATTGATAGGCCAATGTGGAAGCGAAGTATCTGTCGCATATGACATCGTATCCTGCCTCCAGGCATTCCGATATCTCCTTCGTATGACATGCTCTATCAGCGGTGAAGAGGAGCGCTTCGGATTCTGGTGTGAGATCATCGGTCTCCGCCACCAGCTTGCCTATGGCACCTTTGGTGGGTTCCATCGTTATCATGACCTTGCGACCCAAGGATTCCAGATACTCACCTATCTTGGATATGGCGGTCGTCTTACCTGAACCATCTATGCCCTCGAGCACTATGAAGATTGGACTGCTCATCATCCTTCGCTAAGGTCTGTTCACTTATAAAATGGACGTGCAGTGTTAAGATGATGATATCATGTGACAATATGTCATATCACATTGCGCTCCAATCTGACGTACAGCGAATGCAGACTTTCGACATCCTTAATGTCCTTGATGCAGATGTCTCTGAGATCCTTGCGGATATTCATATCATATGGTATGCATAATGCGGAAAGCTGTTCGGAAAGGTCCTTGGCCAACCTATCCCCTCTGTCATCCCAATCCGTAAGGATTATCGCTTTCTTCCCCGACTCATACACCATCTCCGCTGCTCTTAAAGGCCCTCCATCCCTCTGTACCTCGATGGCATCCAACGATAGATTCAGATCCAACAACGATCTGCGATCATTCTTGCCTTCTACCAATATCACGTGATCGGATGACATAGATTGTATCCTATCAAGGATCTCATCCAATCTTCTCAATCTCTCATCATCATTCAAAGGCATCCCTCAGACGTTCGATCACAGTGTCCATATCCCCGATGATAAGAACCGTCTTCTGCCTACTGGTCTGACCATGGATGACCTCTGACTTGAATCCCGTCAGCTCCTTGAACAATTCCTCCACATCCTTGTTCGCTCTGCCATCCAATGGAGGTGCCCTGACCCGGACATTCAATCTCTTCCTCCATTCGTCGACACCGTCAGCACCTGGCCTGTCGGATCTTGGAGATACGGAGATCTCCACTTCCACGCCTTTGCTCACACTGCGTACGGCCTCGGATATGTCCATGCCATACCATGCATGTCCCCGATATAAGATTGATACATCGAATATATCGTTATTTTACTCATATCGCACAGATGGATGCTATAAGGAGGCATCATACCAAAGGTAAAATACGGACATCCCATTGAAGCACATATGCCCATCGGAACGTATGACTTGGAATACAGCGACCTAACTTCACTGAGCAGGACCGAGAAGAACAGCGGTAACCTATCAGCCGTAAGGAAGGACCTGTACCATGCCATGGTCATACTGTACGAGAAGAAGACCATCGAATGCGAGAGGATAATCCACTCCAATGCGGACTCCATATTGTTCGATGGTGCATCCGATAAGAAGAGAAAGACACTCATCGCAATGAAGGATGTTGTCGAACAGCGTATGAGGAAGATCTTCGATCTTGCCATGAGGGCAGGGATGGGCGCGAACAACGTCACGGATACATTGACACCGGAGGAGATGGTGCTCTACGAGACACTCGTCGAAGCAGCGAAGGCCCATTGGGCACTTCTTGACAGGAAGAAGAGAGTGACGATTCCGGACATCACTCAACCTGACGTCCCTCCCGAACCTGTGAAGGAGACTCCCACGGTCATCGGGATGACAGTGGAGAACATCACGGATAATGGAGGGGATATCCCGCAAGTAGAGGTGATCGAACCTCCCGAGTCCGATGCTGTCCCTATCGATGATGGTTTCCCAGAGATACCTGAGGACGAGGATGAGGATCCACGTAATATAACCATAGATATCCCCGAGGAACCCTTTGCAGAGACACCGTCCATGATACCGGACAAGGAAGAGACGACTACACTTCCAAAGACCGATGATCTGCTGGAATGCGACCCTATGAAATTGGTCGTCGTCCGTATCCTCCAAGACCTGGATGAGAAGATCTCAGGTATCGATCGTACATATTCGCTCAAAAAAGAGGATGTTGTACGCATCCCCAGGATGCTCGCCAAGGTGCTTGTCAACAGGAATCTAGCTAAGATCGTCAATCATGCATGATGCGGGTATCCCCTTTGCATTCCAGACAATCTATCTGATACCTCTTTATCCCCGTTATCTCCGAGACGGTTTCCCTAGCTATATCGGGAGTGTTGTTATGTCTGCTCAGATGAGCTAAGAATATCCTTCTGTTCGGATTCTTCATCGTCCTCTTCAGGATCTCACCTGTATCGACGTTGCACATATGGCCCATATCACTGTCGATATGACGTTTCAGACTAGGAGGATATGGACCTTCGCGTAACATCCTCTTGTCATAGTTGGATTCTATGACAGCTATATCCGATTCCTCGAGGGCATGCTCGACAGGATAGAGTATCCTTCCGGTATCGGTGGCCACCAGGACCTTGAAACCATCCGCATCCATGAGATATGCGGATGGCTCGACGGCATCATGGGATGTCGGCAATGAGATCACATCCATGTTCGCCACGCGGAATCTGTTCATCATCGATATCGGAGAGTACATGACATTGCCGAAATCGCATGCATTGAACGTCCTCTCATTGCACATTATCGGTACGTTCAGTTTCCTCGCCATCACTCCCGCACCGGAAGTATGGTCCGTGTGCTCATGAGTTATCAATATTGCATCGATACATTCCTTGTCAAGACCGTTGACATCCATCAATGAGAAGAGCCTCTTACAGCTCAATCCTGCATCGATGACGACAGCCCTATCATCATGCTTCACCACGGTACAATTACCATCGCTACCGCTTGCAAGTATGTGTACCTCTACACTCATCCTAAAACGCCTTACGAATCAGATGAGTTTCTTCTTGTATATCGAGAACAGGATGTCCCCTCTGGTAACGATACCTAGCAGGACCCCTCTGTCAACGACAGGTACGCGACTGACATCCATATCCACCATGGCCTGCAACAAGGACAGCACAAGATCATCAGGGCTTGTCATGAGAACCGTGCGGGACATTATGTCGCCGATCTTCGTGTTAGCGATGGCTTCGGTGGTCTTCACGACCTCCGGATCACTGTCATCGACACTGTCAATGTATGACGCGAGAAGGGATTTCAAAGCTATACCCTTCTTCTGCAATACCTTGCTATAATCCAGGATCAATTCTAGGATGTCATTCTGACTAACAATCCCGACCATGTGATTGTTCTCATCGACTACCGGTGCACCCTTCAGATTCTCCACGGCCAATTTCCTTACGGCCTCCCTGATGGTGTTGTTCGGCGAAAGCGTTACGACATCCGTCGTCATGATATCCCTGACTTTGAAGTGACCCATGACATTCCTAATGTTCGGCTGTCGATATATTATTTATTGTGAGCCTTCGGCCGATGTTTCCATCAACTGCCGAGGATACATCCAGCGTAGGAATGGATGACTGTTCGGATGAACGAACATTTATATGGAAGAAGTTTATTTGTGGTTTCGACGGGGCCTGTAGCTCAGCTAGGTAGAGCGCTCGACTCTTAATCGAGCGGCCAAGGGTTCGAATCCCTTCAGGCCCGCCACTTACTCATCCAGATCTTCTGAAAAAATTCTATTGTTTCGGCGTTTCGAGGCCTTTAGCGCCTCCGATATCAAAAAGTGCGCTCGAATCTAAGGGTAGGTTCGAACGCAAGCGGATTCATCACTGCTCCTCTATTGCCCCTTCGCCGGACCAGAATCTCTGCATATCGCGGGCCGCGTTATGCTGGTCTCTGTCGCTGCCGATACCATCCATGATGCCCTGTTGACGAAGACTGTTAAGACAATAGCAAACGGTCATCGCATTTATCCTGCCGAAAGACGATGGTGAATCAGAGGACGGATTCGAAAAGGGAATGGACACGCTATGTGCGGTCCGATCATGATCGGATATGCGATGATGTACCTACGTGTTCTATTCATCCTAAAATTGCAAACTGCATAAAAACTGCATTTTAATAATTTGCAAACTGCATAAAATCAATGATTTCAATATTTGCAAACTACATGTCTTTAAATATGATTTAAA
The DNA here is from genome assembly GCF_964305265.1 of Candidatus Methanarcanum hacksteinii. Taxonomy (NCBI): domain Archaea; kingdom Methanobacteriati; phylum Thermoplasmatota; class Thermoplasmata; order Methanomassiliicoccales; genus Candidatus Methanarcanum; species Candidatus Methanarcanum hacksteinii. Next base: position 302,859 of record NZ_CAYATA010000002.1, read on the forward strand.
TATATTCGATTATAATGAAAAAAAATAATCCTCCGGTATTCAGGAGGAAGTTCTATGATGTACTCCTCGATTGGAAAGAGAACGATTCACACAGATATGCATTGATGATCGAAGGGGTCAGAAGGGTCGGAAAGAGCACCATAGCGGAGCAATTCGCTAAGAACGAGTATAAATCGTACATCCTGATCGATTTCATGAATGCGAGCGATACCGTCAAAGAGATGTTCAACAGATACTCTGACGATCTGGATAAACTGTTCCTAATGCTCTCTGGTTACTATAACGTGATGTTGTACGAACATGAGAGCCTGATAATATTCGATGAGGTCCAGGAATTCCCACGTGCCCATCAGATCGTCAAATATCTTGTGAAGTACGGAAAATATCCGATTCTGGAGACGGGATCGCTGATCACACTGAAAATGAGATCCAGGATGACACAGCCTTCGGAAGTCATCACCAAATCCATGAACCCTATGGATCTGGAAGAATTCATGTGGGCCATCGGGAAGGGTATTCAGTATGGGATCATCAAAGATTCGTTCGATTCCATGGAACCTCTGACCGATGGGATGCACAAGGAATTGATGGACACGTACCGCACCTACATGATAGTTGGAGGGATGCCACAGGCCGTATCGGCATTGATAGAGACGAACAACTTCTTAGAAGTGGAGAAGGCCAAGACCATGATCCTGGATATCTATCGCAGAGACGTCTGGAGGGAAGACGACGGGATACTGGCGGAATTGTTCAACAGCATACCCTCGATGCTCAACAGGACCAGTAAGGTCTTCTCTCCCAGCGTTGTGAAGAAAGGTGCCAGGAAAATGCGCTACACCAAGCGCATATCGTGGCTGTGCAGTTCAAAAATGGTCAATCCTTGCTACAACTGTACGAATCCAGACCCTGCCATTGCGCAGTATGAGGACAGGAGCGATCTGAAAATGTACTTCGTTGACACAGGTCTGCTCATTACGATGATGCTGGAAGCTAACATCGCCGATCGCAATGAACTATACCAATCCCTTCTATCAGGGGACCTGTCCATGAATCAAGGGATGATATTCGAGAACATGGTCTCGCAGGCACTGACTGCCTCTGGGAGGAATCTCAATTACTGCCGCTTCGTATCCGATGAATCAGATCGCACCCAAGAAGTGGATTTCCTTGTTGCTGACGGCAGGAGGGTCAATGTGATGGAGGTAAAATCCAGCCGTGTGAATCCCCACAGATCCCTCGATCGCTTCATAAGGAAATATAAGGATAGGATCGATCGCAAGTACATCATCTGCACCAAGAATATGAGTGAGATGGACGATATAATCATAGTCCCGATATACATGACTGGATTGATCTGATGGGCATCGACCTATCCAAGGTCCGCAGCCACTCTTCCGGATCCTCGCGGACCACGGTTCACAGCGGATGCCACTTCCTCTGACTACGACTCGGGATGCCTCTCTATCATCATACAGCTCATGTTTACCTGGCTGTAAATTTGGACCTGTTGAAGTTGACTGTCGCCAACAGCAACCTAGTCACCCTTCTGTTGCGGAATCTGAGTACGGGATGATCGAAGATCTTGCCACCGATGGCATCCTTCACTCTGTCCCTGTTTTTGGTCTTCTTCGTAGCATATACAACATTTCCCTTTTGGCTGATTGGGCGTAGACGATCTCTCCCGTCTCGAGGTTGACGAACTTCATCAGCGTCAAAAGGCCAATCACCTGAGTTATATGTACGGCGATGTACTTTCGGAATGTCCTGTTCACATCTCTCATTGAGATGACAAGAACAGCGTTCTCCCTTAGTATGCCTGATTCGACTTATTCATGAATTTTGCACAGCATAGACTATAGGGTGCAAGAAAATGAATCGATCATTTACCGTTGTCCTTGGCTTAATTGGGCAAAGAACGTGCTCTAAACAAAGGATCTACGACCTGTAGAACAAATCTTCCCATTGTAGAGACATGATGTTGTTAATTGCGGAAAATCCATTTTCCGCAATTAACAACTTCTATAATTGCATGAACGCAATTAACAACTGATGAAAGAGGACGATTACCATCCGATAAAATCGGGAGAGGTCAGATATTCCAATAACGGAGGATTCAGTTATTTTTGGCCATACGACCTCCCATTCGATATCGAATTGGATAAGAAGACATACAAGAAGGCAGAGACTGCGATCATCGTTCTGTCGAAATTGGATGGGAAAGTCTCACAGATGTCAGAACAAGAGAGGAATATCCTTCTCGTACCTCTCGTCCTTATGGAATCGACCAAATCCTCAGCGATCGAAGGCACAGGCACGACCATGGAGGACATCTACAGATCGGAGAGGGTGGAGGAAAAGGACCCTCACAAACTGTTGGACAATATGGAAGTGCTGAACTACAGGGATGCGTTGAGTCATGCAAGCAACATCGATGGCAACGAGATAGGTGAGGATCTTATCTTGGAACTGCATGAGATACTGCTGAAAGGCGTTCGTGGAGAGAACAAATCCCCTGGTAACTATCGTGAGGTGCAAGTCCTAGTCGGTAATAGAGGCGACAACCTTGACACGGCCGCATTCGTCCCGATGCCTCCCGAGAACATCTATTGGAAGATGAAAAATCTCATCGAATACATCAATGCCCCTGATGAGAATATACTGTTATCTGCAGCTCTATCACACTATCAATTCGAAACGATACATCCGTTCACCGATGGCAATGGGAGGATGGGTAGACTCTTGATCATGCTAATACTCAATAGAAGTAAGGTGTTGGAGTATCCAGTGTTATATCTTAGCGGATATTTCAACGATAAACGCGATGAATACATCCGCAGTTTGAATAGAGTGAGAGAGTGTGATGATTTCCAGGGCTGGATTGATCTCTTCCTTGATGCTCTGATCGAACAATCCAATAGCTCCATACGTTTGATCGATTCCCTGTATCAAGTCAGACAGAGGTTCCATGAGATGGATAACGATCTCAAGACATCGCATCTCATCGACTCTCTGTTCATCAACCCCTTCGTGAGAAAGATGGATGTCGCGAAGATCTGTAATGTACACCTATCGACTGCGGGGAAGATGGTCAACGATCTTGTCGAAAAAGGGATACTGTCTGAGACCACAGGCAGGAAGAGGAATCAATTGTTCGTTTGCAAAGAGATAATGGATATCTTGAATTCATATTGATATGGAGTTGTTAATTGCGAAAAACCCGTTTTACGCAATTAACAAATTCTATAATTGCGTGAACGCAATTAACGGGAACGATCATTCTCTTACCTATCTGAAGATGGAAATGATTATTATCGCCGAAATGTGTCCGTCCCATATGCAATACAAAGTAGAGCCGATAGCGAATAGAGGATGGGGATCCGTCCTTGTGTTCGGTATCCTGACGATCATCCTCGGCATACTGTTCATAGTCTCGCCAAAGAGCAGCCTGAGCATCATAGTGATCATTTCAGGAGTGTTCACGATAATCGTTGGCCTCACCAACACATTCGAAGCGATGAATGATCTTGGAGATAAGAAATTAAAACTTCTGCAGACCGTCCTGGAAGTACTGTTAGGTGTCGCGATGATCGCGATAGCGTTGATCAATCTTGATATCCTGATGTATATCGTAGCGGCATATCTGATAATCTTCGGCATATGCTCCTTCTTCGGTATGAGCATCCCTCATACGCCGATAGGCAATATCGCCAAGGTCATGGGGATCGTCATGATCATTCTTGGTGTCCTGATCGCCATATTCGCAGGGACCGCAGAGGACATAATCATGATCCTCTCAGGCGTATTCTTCATCATATGCGGTGCATCCGCCGTCGTAGGTGCGATGGGCATCAGAAACGCTGTGAAACTGTTCGAATGATACATCCAGCCCTTCCCGAAAGGGAAGGGCGAACACCTTCAAACCGCTATCCCTTTAATCAATAACATGCATATTATTCTCAACGAGATGATAATCTGTCGATGATCAACATAGACACATTCGCATCAGCCATGTTCACAGTGATGATTATCCTGATGATCGTATCGGTACCGACGATATTCATCACTGTCAGGAGCTCTGCCAAAACGATTAAGAGGTACATGTTGCTAAGATCCGTGGACAAGGCCGATGGACAGATACCGACTCAATTGATCAACGAGTGGAGTGCTGTGAAGACCCCGATCGTGTACATCTCGATCATAACCGAGGAATTGGAGAAACTCAACGGTCTCAAGAACATCACATCCCAGTGTACGTTGGCCATCTTGATTTCCATAGTGCTCTGGTTCTGCCCAGGATATGAGAAGTCATTGCAGATACCGATCATAATCGCCGATATCATATCCATTCTCACGATAATATACGGAAGATTCTACAGATCCGTGTACAAACAGGAATACCTCAGGATATTGAAAGAGACCAGCGAGGAACATGAATTCGGCGCTGCCGACAGCATGTATGGGTGAACATCAACAATTTATTATCTTACATCCCATAACCTGTGAACATGACAACAGTCATTCTGCACACTAATGTCGGGGACATCAAACTCGATATGTACAAGGACATGCCGGTAACAGCTGGGAACTTCGTTAAACTTGCCAAAGAAGGATTCTATGATGGCGTGATCTTCCACAGGGTCATCGAGGGATTCATGATCCAAGGCGGAGACCCGACAGGAACAGGCATGGGCGGACCGGGCTACAACATAGAGGATGAGTTCGTCAAAGGACACTCCAACGTCAGAGGGACCATCTCAATGGCCAACACAGGACGTCCGAACACAGGTGGCAGTCAATTCTTCATCAACACCAACGACAATAAATACCTCGATTGGGACGACATGAGAACACCGTCCAAACACCCCGTATTTGGAGAATGTGCGGACAAGGAGAGCTACGAAGTGGTCCTGAAGATCGAGAGGTCCGAGACGGATCACAACGACAGACCGTTGGAAGAGAAGAAGATCATCTCCGTCGAAGTCATCGAATGATGTGATATCATGACCAGACACGTCATGGAGATGCTTGGTATGTCCAAGGTGACGATAGAGGATGGCAAGGTCATCGATGTGACCGAACCCAAAGTGAAGTATTGTCCTCTGTTCAAGAAACACCGCGGTATAGACGAACTCAACTGTGAATCCGTGAGGAAGAATGCGGAATTCCGCATAGAGAGATTCGGAATGTGCAATGACAACAGGGACACCAGGATGAAGGATTTCCTCAGTTTCGGTGTATCCGAGATGTTGAGTCTTGCATTGACTGAACACCTTATCGATGCTGCTGTCATAGCAGCAGATGGCTGCGGCACGGTGGTCCTGGAGGATCCGGAGATCGTACAGGGCATGGGAGGACGCATATCAGGCATAATCGAGACAGAACTCATCCAGAAGGTAGTGGACGATATCGGCGCAGAGAGGCTCCTTGATCCTAAGACTGCGAAGATAGATCAGTTCGAAGGGGTCGCCAAGGCATACCATATGCATTACCATACCATCGCTGTGACGGTCGCCAATGCGAAGGATGCGCAGGAGATCAGGGATTGTTTCGGCATGACGACGGTCATCATCGCGGTACATACGACAGGCATATCCGAGAAGGATGCGGAGATACTGTTCGATACGTGTGATATAATCACATCCTGTGCATCGAAACACATCAGAGAGATCGCTAAAGGAAGGGCGTTACTCCAAGCAGGAACGAAGGTCCCTGTTTATGCGGCATCCGAGGTGGGTGCCAAGATCATAAAGGCCAAACTCGACCAATTGGGAAGGGAACCTGATACTGGATTGGATGAGAGCCCGGAACCGATGCTCTAAACCCTTTCAACTACCAGATGTGTCCCTGAACGAAGATATATCAGGGGCACGCCTACTTTTCTAAGCCTTCCCCTCAGTATCTTATCATTCGTAAGAACATATCCGCCTGTTCTAAGTGCGAGTTCTATAACAGAATTATCCCCTGTCGCCTCGGTCGGTATGATCTCATACTTCCTCGCAAGGGTCAATGCGGCGCTTGCATACTTGTTATCAAGATGCTTCAATTCCCCGATCAAAGGACCAGGCACGACGAATCTGACGTCTCCGAGCAGATTCTGCACGGAGAGGTCGAGATTCATCCTCATTTCAAAAGGCATGAGTAAAGCGTTTGTGTCCAATACGACGGTCTGCATGATCACAGCTCGACGATACCGTAACCGATGAGTCTCCATTTGTTGGAGATCCTTCTCGATATTGCTACCCTCTGACCCTCGGATACGCATACAGGGATCTTCAGAACGACCTGTATCGCTCCGCCCTTACCGCTCTTGACGATTCCGACGGTGGTCGCTGTACCGATCGAGAGCATCAACGGCTCGTTGCTCTTGATCTCGTCGACCTTGAGGTCCGAAGCGAATCCTACCACACGGTCGAGCAATGTCGTCTTCATGTTGAAGTCGTGTACGACGGCAGGCAAGTGACCGGGGACACCGATCATCCTTCCCGTGAGACCATCCGATTTGGTGATCGAGGGATCGAGCGAAGTACCTATAGAGATCAATCCACCAGGATTCACGGATTTGACGGACTTTCCGCCGGCTACGAGTGATGTGACCTTCGTGGTTATCCTTTGGTACACATCCTTTCCGCTGACTTCCGTCTTTATTCCGGGAACTATCTCGATCTCGTCACCTATCTTGATGGTACCTTGGATCAATGAACCTCCGAGCACACCGCCCTTGAGGTTATCAGGAGTAGTACCCGGTGAGTTGATATCGAATGAACGTGCGACGTGCATCAACGGTGTCGAATCGAGATCCCTCTCGACATGCGCCACGATGTGCTCTTCGATGGCCTCGACGAGCATATCGATGTTGACGCCTCTGTTGGCAGAGATAGGGATGACGGGTGCGTTCTCAGCTATCGTTCCCTTCACGAACTCCTTGATCTGCTTGAAGTTCTCGACTGCCTGTTCACGTGTGACGATATCGATCTTGTTCTGAACGATGATGATCCTCTCGATACCCATGATGGACAATGCCATCAAGTGCTCCTTCGTCTGAGGTTGAGGGCACTTCTCATTGGCTGCGACGAGTAATATCGCACCATCCATCAAGGCTGCTCCGGAGAGCATCGTCGCCATGAGGGTCTCGTGTCCCGGTGCATCGACGAATGATACCGACTGCAGATATTCTGTATCGGAACCACAGTTGGGGCACTTGGGTTTCGTTCCATATGCTGATGGTCCTTCACATTTAGGACACTTGTAGAAAGCTACGTCCGCATACCCGAGCCTGATGGAGATACCTCTTTTGACCTCCTCAGAGTGACGGTCGGCCCACTCTCCGCTGAGAGCTTTGGTAAGTGTTGTCTTACCGTGGTCGACATGCCCGATCATTCCGATGTTGATCTCGGGCTGCTTTTGCACTTTCATCAGTTCTCCGCGGATGCCTCAGCAGGCTCTGCGAGACAATCCTCGATGGACTTGGGTCCGTACTCTGCGACTACCATGTTGATCTGGACGATCGACTGTGAGATCGTAGCACCACGTACTGCGACTCTCTTCCTCTGTCCAGGGTATTTCTCGTGGAATGACTGTCCGTCTGCCATAAGGAGCATTCTCCTCTTGTTACCGGGCATGTCGCTCCTCATGGGAACGCCTGTGTTGTCGCTTCCACCGGTGATCTTGAGTTTGTAACCGGGGAGACCCACGAAAATTCCGTCTACGATCTCTCCGATGTTCTTACCAATCAGAGAGTTCGCGTGGTGGCCTGACACGGCAACGTTGTATGATTTGCCTGTCTTTGCGTCATTGATGATTGTTTTAAAATCTACCATTTGAACACCTGTAGATGGCGTCTATTATTATATTATTTATAAAGGTATCTAGAAGGAACGCATCAGATAGAACAACGAATGTGGATATTCTGGTCCTTTCAAAAGATTCGGAACCGATATCCGACTATCAAAATGAGTGGTAAAGGTGGCCGGCGATGCGCCGGCCTTGTTATGGTTTTCAATCTCTCTGTTTCTCGACACTGAGAATCGCACAGACAGAAGCGACGACCATCATGATGAATGCGGCCATCCATAATGTCTTGAACGACGTTGCCTCGACGATCGGACCGGAGATTAATGCGAGCAGTGCACCTCCCGCGAACGGGAAGAGGTTCAATGCTGCAGTGGATGTACCTGCCATGGCGATGGGGTACAACTCCTTGATCTGAGCATACGATACAACGAAAAATCCTCCGAAGAATCCAAAGCAGAAGTTGAGGATGTACTGATACGTCGTGTTGCTGACGAAGTCGGCATTGTCTCCTGTGAGCCAGATGACCGCCCATACGAGCGTGTACACGATCGTACCGATGATGATGACCTTCTTCCTGGACTTGAGTACCTTATCGGACAGCCTTCCTGCCAACGGACATCCGACGACCATACCGACACCGACCATTGTGATGAACATCGCATATGTGTCGCTGGGAAGGCCACCGATATCCTTGTAGAACGAACCTGCCTGAGAGGCCTGCCAGAGCATGATGGTTCCATACATGAAGAAGAACCATATGGCCAGCGGCCAGAACTTCCTTCCGCTTGTGAATGTGAGCTTGAGTGCCTCTTTCGTTCCCATCTTCGCAGATGTGGACTCTTTGATAGGCTCTCCCGTCTCCTCGGAGACGATCTCCTCGATTCCGGGCAGATCCATCTCGTTCGGGTGGTTCCTTACGAACAACCATGTAAGGATACCGATAACAACGGTGATTCCTGTAAGGATGAAGTATGTGTCAGCGAATCCAAGGTTCTGGATGAGCATGACCATCGGCGTCGCTGCTGCGATACCTCCGACGTTACCTACGAGAAGAAGGATACCGCTCATAGAAGCGAATTCATTCTTCCTGAACCAAACAGCCAACACCTTCATGATCGGGATATAGATGACAGCTGCACCGATACCGATGACGAATTTACCGACCCACATCAACGGGTAACTCTTGATTGATTCCAATGACGATACTGCGCACAACACTGAACCAGCTGCGAGGAGAAGGATGAATATAGTAGCAGCCTTCCTCGGTCCCATCTTATCGGTAAGAATTCCGCTCGGGATCTGCATCAGCGTGTACGCCCATAGGTAGGCAGATGCCAACATCCCGACCTCAGACTTGGTTATGCTGAACCAATCCTGCATCTCACCGGAGATGGCACCTCCTGTGGTCCTGTGGAAATACACGAAGAAGTACGCTATTGCCAGTGTAACGAACACCACCCAGCGGTACTTCAGGACCTTTGCTTTTTTCTCTGCATCAATTGCCATGTTATTCCTCTGTTGGGGCAAAAAACTTTGGAACAATACGTAATAGAATTGGGAAGACGTTTTATAATGGGTTGTACGAACATGTTCGAATAATTTTATTTACTGCACAAACGTATTCTAATATATGCATCAGGCCAAATTATTGGTCGACAGAAGAATCGGTGGGATAAACCCTGATGGAAATCCATGTCATATGCTGTTGCCCATATCATGTTTTAACAACGACAGAACTGTGGAGATAATCCAATGTTCGTTCTTGAATGATGGTGCAGGCCATTCCATGATCAAAATCTATGATCCTACCAGGGAATTGGACAAATACTGTGGTTCGACACATACCTTGGATCTGATGGGAGAGTATTCTATAATAAAAACAGGCAACTGCCAATATCTCGCTACGATAATGAATGTGAATTGCAGATTGGCAAAGATCGGTTCGGAATCCGGTTGTTTCATCACATCGGCAGTCCCATTGAATGATCATGTGATAAAATGGGTGGTCCTCGCTCCCAACAAGATGCTCGTGAAGGCATTAGTGAAGAGGATGTTGGATGAAGGATATGGCGTACAGATCATCTCCTCGGTCGAGATCAATCTCGATTACACCCTGACCCCGAAACAGGAGGAGGTGTTGAGATATGCATTCGAGAACGGATATTATGATATCCCGAAGAAACTCACCACCGAAGGATTGTGTGAGAAGTTCAATTGCTCCAAATCCACGATGTCCGTTATAATCCGTGATGCTGAGAAGAATGTGATAAAGTACTTCCTCGACCTGGGTCAGGGAAGGATAAAAAAGGAATGATGGGGGAATTCCCCCATCGGTTTCATTTCTTGTAGTTTACGATGGCATCCACCATCGCGCGTACGTTCTCCTGCTTGATCAACGCGGACATTCCGCATCCGGCGGATATGATGTTGAATCCAGCATTCGCACTCCTGATCGCCGATGCCTTCACTTCCTCTGGTGTTCCCATGAGCAATGGTTTGACGACACCGACGTTTCCGACGAGTGCCGCTCTCTTGTCAGCAAGCTTGACAGCCTCGACTGGATCCGTCTTCTCCTCAAGCGAACATGCTGTAGCACCAGAAGCTATCATGTTGTTCAACATAGGCAACATGTTACCGCAGATGTGAAGGACCTTCATGGTCTTCTTCAGTGGTGCATATACCTTCTTGAGATTCGGAAGTGCGAACTCATCGAACATCTCTGGAGGGATCATATCCCATGACGCGGTAGGTTCGGACATCTGGATACTGTCCACTCCAAGACCCTCCACGAACTCGAGCCACATCTTCTCATAGTCGCCCGCATAGTTCGAGAATTTCTTTGCCATATCCGGTTCGGTTATCGTCCAAAGGACGAGGTTCTCTGTTCCTACAAGGTGTCCCGCGATCGTGAATGGACCGGTTACACCGAGCAATGTGGGCAGATCCTCTTTCCTGTCCTTGATTATCGTCTCCGTTGCCTCGATGATGGCCTGGTTCCTCGGGATCTTCAGCATCTCCTCGGGGCTCATCAATTCAAGGTCCACATCGAAATTCTCTTTGTACGGATTTGTCTTGACCATCGGCGTCGAATTCCTCTTACCGAAATCGATCCTGCATCCAAGTGCCTCAGCCTCATATGTGAGACAATAAGGTACTCTCACTGACTCCAAACCGAGGAACTCGTACGCACCTAGTGCGATCTTTGCCATCTGTTTCCCGTCGTGGTGTGCCTCAGGCCACCATGCACCGACGTGATCCATAAGTTCGACAGTTGCTGTGGTCGTCATACCGCAGACCGGGGGCCTGTCAGTCTCTTCGCAGTTCATTGCTTTGAAGAATCTCTCTCTTGGCGTTATTCCCAACTAACTCACCTCAATCAACTGTTCTAAAGTTTTTGCCCGTAGAACAATACGATTGAAGCAATTATAATGCAATGTACGAACATGTTCGGAATGAACCGTTTGAAGGGGTTTTTGAGATATCACATACCCCAGAATGGATCGGACTTCCTCTTGATCTCCAGGTATTCCTCGAGAGTCATCTTCTCATCCTCGTTGAGATCGGCCTTGGTCTGCAATTCCTTGATCGTAGACTCCATCAATTCTACGTAAATGACATCCTCGACATCGATCTGCCTTCCGACGGTGACACCATCGATCGCCATAGCGACCTCGTCACCCTGTGATGCGTCCTTCAGGACCTCCTCGCCGTCACGGAGACTCCTGACCTTACCTGCATCGGAACCATCCTTCTTGATCAGCCTGAGATTCGCTCTCACCTTGCCGGCGAGCACACGTACACCGACTATTGCGGGTTTCGTTGCATGGAATACGCAGTTGGGCATGACCATGAACTTGGCAGGGAACGGCATCTCCAATCTTTGATCCGCATCCTTGGCCCTCTTGGCCTCATCCACCCATTCTTGATATTCTTCTATAAGACGATATACGACCTGATTGGAGAAGAGCTTCACTCCAGTGTTCAATATCTCGGATTCGGCTTCCTTAGACACATTGGCGTTGAAGACCAACATCACCCTGTTAATAGGGTCTGTGAATGCAGCAGTCTCCACCACATCCCTCCTCGATACCTCACCGACACCGTACTTCCTTATAGGGATACCTGCGGCCTTCGCTTCGAAAGCGAGTGCCTCCAATGAACCTATCGCATCGGCCTTGATCGTTATTCCCTGATCTTGTATCTCGATCTTGACCGAAGCCTCCTCAGTCATCTCTTTTATGGATGGATCCCTGTCGTTCTTGACGACCCTGATCGGAGCACCTGCGATGACGCCATCCATGTTCTGACATGATAATTTCACACCGGCTGCCGCATGCAGTTCGTTGACGGAATCGAAACGGTCCCTCGGATCCCTTATCTCATCCAATGGTTTCGGTTTGAGGATCGCTTTGACTCTGGTGACCACTGGTGCGCCCCTCGTACCGAGAGCAACAGTGTCTCCCTTCTTGAGTACACCATCATAGAGGATCATATCCAAGGTCTTACCGAGCCCCTTCTCTTCCTTTATCTCCAGGATAGTCCCCCTTCCGGGTCCTTCCGCCTTAGCGAGCTGTGATTCCAGGAAACGCTGTGCGAGACCTATCAACATCAGAAGGAGATCGGGTACACCGACACCCTCCTTAGCACTGATCGGCACCAATGCCACCGTCTTCGTGAAATCGTCAATCCTGTCGTACCTGTCCGCGCTTATCCCGTGGATGGAGAGATCCCCCATGATCGAATAGAGCCTCTCCTCGAATGCTGCTATGGTGTGTGCCTGTTGTTTCTTCTCACTGAGGACGAATGGTGCATCCTTCTCGACGATCCATCCTTGGATTGTATCGACCTTGTTGAGTGCTATGATGAATGGCGTCTTGTACTGCCTCAGGATCTTTATCGATTCTATCGTCTGAGGCATTATCCCTTCCCTTATGTCTATGACAAGAACGGCGATATCGGCCAAAGAGCCACCCCTCGCCCTGAGTGTGATGAACGAATGGTGTCCTGGCGTATCGATGAACAACAATCCGGGAACATCGAATTTCTTCTTCCCGATGAGCGGACCGCAGACCTTGTAGATGTGATCGATGGGTACCTCGGTAGCGCCGATGTGCTGTGTGATCGCACCTGCCTCCCTGGACTGAACGGTAGTCCCTCTTATCGCATCCAATAGTTTCGTCTTACCATGATCGACATGTCCCAATACACTCACAACAGGTTGCCTGATTGCCATAGAATCACCTAGCATCCGAGGGTTATGTGGTCACATGATATAGGCGTTTGGGAATGTATCCTGGATGATATGGAAGATGTAAAAGAAAATGATGTACGGGGGATGTCCCCCGATACACAATGCGTTTATTCGTAGGTCCACTTATCAAGTGTCCTGTCGTAGGAACAGAGTTCCTCGGGTTTGAAGAAGATACCGATCTCCCTCTTTGCAGACTCGGGTGAATCTGAACCGTGGATGATGTTCACGCCTGTGACCATTCCGTAGTCTCCACGGATGGTTCCGGGTGCGGACTCCTGAGGGTTCGTCTTACCCATGATGTTCCTGCAGACCTGGACTGCGTTGTCGCCTTCCCAGACCATAGCGAGGACAGGTCCGGACGTGATGTATGTGATGAGGGAATCGTAGAATTTCTTTCCCTTGTGCTCACCGTAGTGTGTCTCGGCTGTCTCCTTGGGGATCACCATGAGCTTCATGGCGATGAGCTTGAGACCTTTCTTCTCGAAACGTGTCACGATCTCTCCGCAGAGTCCTCTCTGGACCGCGTCGGGTTTGATCATAAGGTAGGTCTGTTCCATTGCCATGGGATTCACTCCTTGTTCTCGGCCTTCTCGGCTGATTTCAAACGGATCTTCTTCTCTGAGATGGCCTTGTCAGTCCACTGTGTGGTCCTGGGCACTCTCTTGAGTTCGATCATGTTCTTGTAGCACTTGTTTGTGCAGAAGTTGAGAACGGTTCCGTCCTTCTTCACGAACATCTTACCCGTTCCAGGCTCGATCTCTCTGTAACAGAATGAACATTTTCTGATCTCTGCCATTCAAATCACCTCATTCCGAGCTTTCTTGCCTCTCTCGATGTCTCTCTGAGCATCAAGATGTCGCCCATCCTTACGGGGCCCATGATGTTCCTGGTGATGATCCTTCCCTTGTCACGTCCATCAAGTACACGGACCTTGACCTGGGTTGCCTCACCTGTCATTCCGGTACGTCCGATTATCTCGACGACCTCTGACGGGATGCTGTCTGTGTCGACCATTCAAATCACCATCAGTTCTTCAGTGCTTTGACTGCTTCTGCGATCTCATCACAAAGTGCTTTTCCCTTTCCGACATCGACGATTGCGATTGATGCCGTGGGTTTCTCGAGTCCGATTGCGTTTCCGAGCTCGACTTTTGCAGGAACGTAGACGTAAGGTACGCCCCTCTCTTCACAGAGTGCGGGCATGTGTGCGAGAATCTCTGGGGGCTCGACATCGACTGCCATGATGACAACAGCGGCCTCTCCTCTCTCGACTGCTTTGGTGACCTCGTTGGTTCCCTTCTTGATCTTTCCGCCATCCCTTGCCATCTCGGCGAGGTTGTAGGCTTTGTCCGACAGCTCTTTCGGTGTCTCAAACTTAACAAATACAGACATTTCAATTACCTCTTTCAGGCGCCGTGACGCCCTCATTATTCATCGGCTCTAAAGAGCAGACGGACTATTCTCTTACCTTATTTAAAGATAGAGGTGTCGAACATTTGCAACGAAGTTACTATTCTTCCTATTCTGCGGTATTCCTAAACAAGATCATCATCCTACTTTGATGAATGACTTTGACAAAACAGGAAAAATTCCTGAAATGTCAAAGTATGTCTACGTCAAAAAGATATCCTTCCTCCCTTCGAGGAAATCGATCAGGTTGATGTGCGTGATCCCATCGCGGGACATGTCCAATCTATCCAGGGAGATGACATATTTCGGAGATGCGTCACGGACCGAATCGAATGCTCCGAACTCTCTCTTGGAGGTCGCTTCATCCACTATCAGATATGCGACCTGGATGAAACATTTCCTACCTCCTGAAACAACAACGAAATCGATCTCACCATTGTACTTCTTGCCAACGTACACATCGTATCCTCTGCCGATCAATTCCAGATAGACCAGATTCTCAAGGAAATATCCATTCTGGATGTCGACGGTATTGGTCATGATGTATCTCAGACCGTTATCAAGAGCGTAATTCTTAGGTTTCGATGACAGGACCGCCTTTCCCGAGATGTCGTAGATGCTGACCCTTTTCAGAAGATATGCTTCCTCCATATAGTTCAGATAATTGTGGATGGATTGTATCGATATCTCGATCCCCTCATTCTTCTTCAGGTATGATGAGATGGTCCTTGCGGAGAAATCGTTACCGCAGTTCGCAAGGACGAAGGAAGCTATCCTCTTGAACTTGTCAATATCAATATCTGGATGACGTCCCCTTATGTCCTTCTCAACGACCGACTGATAGAGCTCATCTAGGAATCTATGTGCCGTGGATTCGTTGCCCATCTGGAATCTTTGCGGATATCCGCCTAATTTAATGTAATCTGTGATGAAATCGTCTGGGATGGAACCATCGATCATTGTAACATATTCCTTCGATTCGGAGTATGAGAATGGAAGGACCTCGAACTGCATTGTCCTCCCTGTGATCATTGACGCCAATTCTCCAGAGAGCATCCTGCTGTTACTTCCGGTGACGAATATGGAACAATCTGTAGTCGCCTTGATCGAGGCAAGGGCCTTGGCGAAATCCTTCACGTATTGTATCTCATCGAGGAAGAGGTAGTACTTTCCATCCATCGCCATCTGTTTGCGTACATACTCATCGAGATCCTTGGCATCTTTTATGAAATCGAACCTCAGGTCCTCGAAATTGATCTGAATCTTGTGGTCATCGTCTGCATCGATCTCATCGCATATCATCGAGAGTATGACCGATTTACCAGAACGCCTTGGCCCCATTATCACCTTGATTATGTCCACATCATACAACGGGCGTATCCTCTCGAGATATCTCTCCCTCGGGATCGTGTTGTCCGATCTCATGAATTCAAATCGGATTGCTACTAAATATACTTTGACAAAACAGGAAAAATTCCTGAAATGTCAAAGTTGAATGGACACATACTTCAGATCATTGGTCCAGGACTTTCCTGTAGACTTCCTCGATGACATCAACAGTTGCAGTGACATTCTGTTTCATGGCGATGGCACGCGCGTTCCTGCCCAGTTTGTGACGAAGAGGGTCATTCGACAGTGCACTGTTAATCGCATCCGCAAGATCGAAGGAATCCTTTGGCTTGACATACAATCCTCCATCCTGCACAGTCATCGGAAGACCGTCGACATTCGTACATATGACCGGTTTACCGTACGACAGGATCTCCAACGCCGCAAGACCATAGGATTCATACAATGAAGGCATCACGAAGAGTTTGCAACGACTCATGTAATGATCCTTCTCCTCTTCGCTGACCCATCCTTTCAACTCCACCTTGTCGGACACGCCGTAACGTTCTATTTTCTTCTTCAAACGTTCCATATCCGGTCCTTTTCCGCAGATGATCAGTTTCGTATCCACATCCTGCATGGCCTTGACAAGATAGTCCAATCCTTTGGTACGGACCAATCTCCCCACGTACAGGATGAAATCATCCTCCTCGCCTGTGATCTCTGGATATCTATCCAGACATGGTGTCGCGGTTGTGACCTTATCACTGGGGAACCCCCTTCCGATGAGGTCACTGCGCACATAGTCGCTCACGGAGATTATGTGATCGAATGTATCCAACGTCCTCTTGAACAGCCTATCAGATATCACCGATGCGTAATGTTGCAATCCTACACCCTCGCCCCACATGTTGTGGAAGGTGAACACCTTCTTTCCAGCGTATCTCCTCATATCCTTACTGTATGACGGAGCCCATCTGTAATTGAAATTGACTATGTCGGCATCTATCTCGTTCAGGGTCTCGAGGAGACCTGTGGACGATATGTACGGAGGATTGTACAGATTGATGAATTTGGATGGTAATCTGACTATCTTGTATCCATATTCCGACACCTCATTCAATTCCGTGCCTTCCAGCTGACCCGTCACTATGGTGACATCGTGTCCTCTGGAGACCATCTCCTTAGCTATCAGATGCATCCTGTGCTCTATCCCTCCGACGAAAGGATAGAAGAACGGATTGACGTCCACTACTTTCATTGCGACAGACCCTCTCTTTTCTTCTTGCGGTAGGCCATGAAAAGGCTCACCGCCATGACGATTATTATCATCACTATGGATAATACTTCAGCCTGCGGACCCGAGAAGAATGCGAAGAAGAAGTTGGCGAACAACAGGATCGCACCATACTTCAACACATATCCCAAGATGAGATAGAACCATGCCCTCTTGATCTCCCATGATTCTATCAGGCTTATGAATGCCCCTGTGAATGGCATCACAGGTGCTACACGATTGACCAATATCATCCGTTCATCGTTCAATATCAGGAATTTGGAATATTTATCTGCGACGGACCTTATCCTCTCAGGCACACGTATGCGTTCCACCACCAGGTATAGAGATGTCACACCGGCGAATTCCGCCACAGCACCCACCAATAACAGTATCATCCCCCAGTACGGGGTAGGATCGTACATGAAACTCAGGATGAAGAATACCTCTGGCAGAGTGGGGAATATGAGCGAATCTATGTAGAACAATAGGAAGATGAACACCAGGATGCCGATGTATCCGTATGGTCCGAACACACCATACAACCAGTCACCTATCATCCTTCTCCCCCTTCTTCGCTGCTATTACATCATCATAGAGCGATGACATCCTCTCCATGAATCTCGGGACCGAGAAATCCGAAGCGGTCTCCATGGCCTTGGATCTCATGACATCATCAGCCTTCAATCCCAATCTCAATTTCTCGATGCAATCATCGACATCGTCATCGAAAAGGTAACCATTCTGACCATCGACGACATAATCCTCCAACGCCCTTGCCCTTGCGCATACGACAGGAAGGCCGCAGGACATCGCTTCGATTGCCGATAGACACTGTGTCTCGAATCTCGAGGCCACGGCGAAGACGTCCGATGCCGTATAGTACATCACGACCTCCTCATCAGGAGCGAATCCGGCGAATATCACCCTGTCAGAGATGTTCAATTCCTCGGATAATGCCCTCAGCGAATCGGTCGCAGGACCCTTGCCGACGATCAGAAGGACGACATCGTCATCCAATCCCTTCATCGCACGGACCAACATGTCGATGTTCTTCTCGAATGATACGCGACAGAGACTCAATACTATCCTCTTATCCTGAAGACCGAACCTCTCCCTTATCACAGAACCGTCAACATCCGGCCTGAATCTATTACCGTCGATAGGCGTTGGTATCACCCTGATATCGGATACCTTCACGCCCCTCTCGATCAATTCCCTCTTGGTGGATTCGGATGGCGCTACGATGGCATCCACCCACCTGGTGAGATAACCGATGTACTTCCACACCAACTTATCTGCCAATCTCGGCGGGATCCTGATCGGCGAATAGTACTTGACCGTATCACCGACCATCGTATGGAATGTCATCACCACCGGTATCCCAAGCTTATGTGCCGCTACGATGCCCTTCAAGGCCATCACGGCAACGCCCTGTATGTGCACGACATCAGGGGATATGTCCCTGAGGACACGTTTAGCATGTGATGGATATATCGGGATGAAATAACCCGGATAGCTCTTGAACGATACCGATCTGAAGTAATGGACTCCCTCGATACGTTCGTCATCATTCCCGGGATCGGGTGCGACGATATCCGTCTCGACGCCGTGATCCCTGAGTATCCCGTTCACAGTATCTATGCTAGCCACGACACCGTCACGGGTCGGATGGTAACTGTCGGTAACAATAGCTATCTTCATTTGGGATCCCGTTCACATAACATCGATTCAAGGAACGAAGAGCAATTCCTCCTCGACCTCAATGACCTTCACGGATTCGCCTATCTCCGCGCCCTTCGGTATACGGAGATCCACGGTAGAATAGGTCCTTGGATGCAGTACCTGTATCTCATCGCCTGACCTCGAGACGACCACAGCATCCGAGAGTTCCGATCCTTTGAACATTATCCTTATGTCCGAGAGTTCCGACCTCTTTATAGGCATGTCGCGGAATGTGGATAGGTCCATTATCCTTCCACCGGATTTGTTCACTGAGATCAATTTGTATGGTTTATCATTATAATGCAGTATATCCCCGACGTGATATGCCGGCAACCTGACGAGGAATGTCACACGGTACATCTCCTGTCCGTCGGATGTCTGACCAACCAGGGAGGACGATTCCTTCACCTCCGCGCCATATCTATCCGCAAGGTCCTTCGTAAGGGATTTCCCCATGGATGTGGATGACAGATAGAAGTCTATCCCTCCGATAGCTTTCTGTATCTTGGTTATGAAGAGGTCGCGGTTGTTCTTCGCATAGTCATCGACGGTTCTGCTGACCCATCTCACCACCTCGTCCCTCAGATCGTCTGGTAGATTCTTGTCACCGCTGCGCAGCTGCAATATCGATTCATAATAGCTACCTAACTGCCTTGAGCATCTCTTGCATACGCCGTTCTTCAGACGGACGATGACACTGCTCTCATCCGAGACCCTTATCCCTCCGACATCGAGATCGAACTGTGCATGTACGACGAACGTCCTCTCATCCTGTCTCTCCACCATGGGTCCGATCGAGATCAGTTTCGCTTCTGGGATAAGTTTCGCTGTAGACAATGCGATATCGATTATGGCATCATCCTGATTCTTCCTCACCCACTGATCGGCTACCATGAACTCATTGCAGTTCGCGCATCTTATCAGATCGACGTGATGGGGCATGACGACCAGTTTCCTTCCGTCGAGGAAACATCTGATGCAGAGACCGTCCACGGTCTCCACGCCCTCCTCACCGCATTTCACGCAGAAACTCATCCCTTCACTACCTGTGCATGTTTTGTCTCGCCTATCTGGAGGACACAGTTCTCATCCACATGGCCGTTCTCTACTGCCAATGCGATCGTCCTCTCTCCGACGAGATTCATTATGGTGACCGATCTCATTCTCTCGATGAACACTTCCTCGGGGACCAACTCTCCATTGTAGAAATCTTCCGATACGGTGATCCTCATCCCGTCGCCCTTGAATGTCTTGCCGATGACCTCTTCATCACATGCTGCTAGGATGATGTCGTCACGGCCTTTGTGCATACGTACGTATATCATACCCTCATCCACCTTCCTTTACTCTCGATGATGAAATTGTTGTCATGCATCTCCTCGATCACGTGATCTATGTCGAACATGCTCTCCTTGTTGAACATGATGATTATGTCATCCCTGGATAGACCGCTATCGCCGGCGTCATCCAATGCCTTCAGGATCTGATCGTACAATCCGCGCTTCGTATCCCTATCGCGCTTGCTGAAACTGGAACCCATCCTGTCGAAGTCCCATGAACCGTCATCGGTCTTTGCGACTCCGTCCATGTAGTATTTCACAAGATTGATCGCTCTGGTGACATCCCTCTCATCCACAATAGGGCTCAATCTTGTCTTCGCGGATGCTTCCGAGAGACGGACATAGGCCTCCAATTGCCTTGCGGTGATTGGGACGGATGCGTTATCTCCCTCTCCCGTCTTACGTATGCTCAGGTACTCGCCTTCGATGAGTTCCATGGCCTCATCCGTCATTATCGGGAAACAGATCTGTTTGGCGTATGAGACGTATTTCCTTATTATCTCCATGTCATAGATCGGCTTATGGTCCTCCGTATCCTTGAGCACGGCTTCCTTGTTGACACCGCCGACCTCCTCTTCCTTCATCGCCCTAGCCTGACCTCTCCTGTGTCCTTTCAGAACGAATGTGGATAATTTCTTATCGTATTCCTCTCTGGGCTTGTCGGTGAGCACGAATATGAGATCGAAACGTGACATCAATGCTGGTGGCAGATCGATCTGACCCACGATCTTCTCGGTCATGTCGAATCTTCCGTATTTGGGGTTGGCCGCTGCGAGCAATGAGCATCTGCTCTGAAGTGTCGCGGTGATACCTGCCTTCGCGATGGATATCCTCTGCGATTCCATCGCCTCGTGCAATGATGACCTATCTTGAGGCGTCATCTTATCCAACTCATCGATACAAGCCAATCCTTTATCCGCAAGGACCAGTGCACCTGCCTCCAGTGTCCATCTCCCGTCCCCGAAATCATCCTTGACCGCCGCTGCGGTGTTGTGGATGACGAATCCGTTACCGACGAATGAGTGCGATGGTGTTACGGTGAGATCGTACACATACTCTGGAAGATCATCTGTCAGGATCTCTATCTCCGTTATTGGGAAGAAGCGCATATTCTCCATGACCATGGAGGCCATATCCCCGACATTGAGTTCGGAAGCGGCGACCCAATCGAATGTCGGACCCCTCATGGCCTGTATCTTCGTCTCCGCCGTGAGTATGAGGGACATGCCCCCCGCTGAGATCCTATACAACCTCTCAGGGGTCTTGATCCTCCAGATGTACTCTATCGGAAGGTATCTGACAGACCCTAGATCGCCTATGGATTGTATCGACCAATCATCGACTGCCTGCCTCCATATCCCTGGGCGGTATTCCTCGGGGGCATCCATCCTGGCGTTCACATAGTCGCCTATGGTGGATCTCTCACCCTTGTCATTGATCAATATCGTATCCGCTCCGACGCATAGACCGGCCGCGGATGCGGACTTTCCTGAAGCATATATCCCTCTTGGGGCCAAACGTGACATGTACGATAGGATCTGCGATTTTGCGACACCGGGGTCACCCATCATCAGGATGTGGATATCCCCTCTTGTCGTCGTCCCGTCATCCATCTCCTTGTGCGTACCGCCGAACAGTTGCAATGCGACGGCCTGTTTGACCTCCTCCAATCCGAAGATCGACGGTGCGATGGATTTGACGAGATTGTTGAAGAACTCCGGATCCCTCGCCATCTCAAGGATCCTCTCCTCATCCTCATCGGTGATCTCGATCTCATCATACTCCTCTTGGGAGAATTCCACGGAGATTATCTCCATGTATGTGTCGAAGACCGTTGATTTATCACGGTCGCTTTTCTCTACTGGTCTGATGATTCCGTTCAATGTGACCCTGTTACCAGGGGTGACCTTGCCGGAGATATCATCCTCGATGTAACCGGACATCCTCTCGGGTTGTGCACCGCCCCTCAATCCCTCCGGATTCTCCTGTATCTCGATCTTCTGCGTATCGGAGAACACGGATGCTTCCTCATCCAATATGAATCTCAATGCGCTCTTGTTGCATCCCTCATTCGGACACATCAACGGTTCTGTTGCATACATCCCCTTCTGAGGCGTCCATATCTCCGCGTTACATTTGGCGCATCTGTAGAGGGCATTGGTCATCTTGAGCTTGGGCAATGTGGCTTTCCTTACGAGACCGTCGACGGCAACGAGTCTGTTGAGATGTTTGGACCTGAGCTCACGTACCTCCACGTGCGCATCCTTCGGAAGCGTATCTATCCTGAGGTTGATATCGTTGGCAGGATCCCATGTCGCTGGTAACCTGGACCTTATGGCCTTCTCACCCAATCTTATGCATCTGTCGGGTTTGTTGAGCAGATATATCGCAAAATCCGAGTTGTAATAATCGATATCCGTATACGGGACGTACAGACTCTTCTTGTCCTGGTAATTGTCCTGTATCTCAGCCAATTTGAGACGATACGTATCACTGCTCAGTATATCGTCCCAGAATTTCAGTATATCCTCATCTTGGAATGTCGTAACCGTCATCTTACATTCACCTTCATAGGGTCCTTGGATCTGCATTCGTCATCGACCCACCAGATCCATCCCCCTTTCTCCATCGATACCTCGCCCTTGACCAGACCCGATTGTTTCAATTTGGTCATCGTCTTTGCAAAATCATCAGGACAGTGATAATCGAAGATATCCGCCAATCTCGTTTCGACATCTCTTGTGGACAATCTCTCATCTCCGAAGACCGCCCAGATATAACGGACCACCTCTTCTATCATCATATGCCTAACTCCTATCCGTATTATCATAAAATAAAGTACCGCACAGTCCCTGCCATGGATCACATGTATACGAACATGGGGATCGCATGTGAATCACAGGATTCTGAAGCGGTTCCGTGGGATACATCACCCGTTCCTTATAGAATCGATGTACTCGTTCTGGATGCGGACCACCTCTGTGCTGTCCTTTGCTGATGAGTACTCCTCCAAAAGCTCTCCGTTGAGCCTCATGAACTCGGGTGCCCAATTGAATCTCCCAAGGAAGGTCTCCGCCTGTTCCCTCTCGCCAAGAATGAACAATGATGCCATGACCGCCTCTGCCGAATTGAGCTCCATCGGTCTGCCCCAATTGATCGGATTGGATGCGAGCATATAGGGAAGTGCACGATCATTCGTACCTTTGGGCCTTGGGAACTCATCTATATTGGTCCATGTGAGGTCCATGACGACCAATCCATGCCTGGCATATTTGATGTCATCAGGGGATAACGCCTTCTCGGCGAAGGGTGAAAGCACTATCGAACCCTTAGGTATCGCATGGAGCGTCTTAGCCTCCTTGGCAAGTCCGAACTTCAGCATACGCTTGGCCGTACACTTCTTGGGATCGCATTGATTCTTATCGTATACGAAGACAGGTATCATACGACCATCGTCTTGAGTGCTTCAGGGTCTGCGAATGTACTCTTACACCATTCGCCGACATCCTCCACGAGTTGCTTTATGCACTCATACAGCTCCACATCGTCGGTAGCCTTCTCAAAATTCTCCTTCCTGCCGAAATCGTGAAGGATCTGAGGTGCCTTGAATGGGATATCGTCCTTGACCCTGTCATATGTCGACTTCTCCAGGAATATGACATAATCGAATCCCTTAGGAAGATCCTCATGACCGAAATCCATCGATGTGTAGGATCTGATATCATACCCCAACTGATACATGACGGATATGAGCTCACAGTCCACACAATCGGATTTGGGGCCTGCACTACTTACCTCGTAAAGATCACCGTACATCTCCTTGACGAAATATTCTGCGATATTGGATTGGAGATCGTTGTTCTCATCTACGAATAGCAATCTTATCTTCGGTGCGGACTTCCTCTTGAACATATGATCGAGTCGGACGATGAACAGGATACTTTAATAAATGTTCGACCCGCTCTCTGAGATACCGCGATGATGATCGTTTTTCGAGCTGAGGATGATGAGAGACGGGCGAGCTGAGCGGCGATCCTCATTATGATATCACTTGTGATTCGTCATACGACGTAGCAAACGTACTTACATAATCGATTCAATCGCGACAGCATGTGGCCCGTATTGCAAGTTGCATTGGATTTCATGCAATTGAAGAGGAGCACAGGCATCTGTCAAGAAGCCGTCGAAGGCGGTGCGGATTGGATAGAGGTCGGAACCCCCCTTCTGAAGAGTGAAGGTACTGAAGCGATCCGTACATTCAGGAAGCTCTACCCTGGGAAGAAGATAATAGCGGACACCAAGACCATGGATACAGGCGGTTTCGAAGTTGAGATAGCCGCCAAATCAGGTGCGGACATCATCACCATCCTTGGATTGGCAGATGATTCCACCATATCCGAAGCGGTCATGGCCGCAAGGAAGTATGGTGCTGAGGTGGAGATCGATATGATCAATGTCGCCGACAAGGTGAAGAGATCCATCGAGGTCGAGAAACTCGGCGTATCATACATATGTCTCCACATGGGCATCGATCAGCAGATGAAGGGTGATGAACCCCCGATCGATACTTTGAAGAAAGTGGTCGAGAGCACGAACATACCTATAGCAGTGGCAGGCGGCATCACAGCCGAGAATGCAGGCGATTACGTCAAAGCAGGTGCATCCATTGTCATCGTCGGCGGAGGCATAACCAAAGCCACGGACATCAGGGCATCCGCGAAGGCATTGAAGGATGCCATGAACGGTGTGGACGTCAAGACCGATCTCGCGAAGAAATACAGTGAGGATAATCTCTTCGAGGCGTTCTCAAGAGTCTCCACATGCAACATCTCCGATGCATTCCACAAACAGGGCATAGTGTTAGGTCTCACACCTTACATCAAGCACAAGCAGAAGATGATCGGTCGTGCATTGACCGTACAAACTACGAACGGCGATTGGGCCAAACCTGTGGAAGCGATCGACCATGTGAAGAAAGGGGATGTCATCGTAGTGGATGTAGGCGGTGCACCCGTTGCCGTATGGGGAGAGCTCGCATCCAATTCCGCGATGATCATGGGAGCGAACGGTATCGTCATCGACGGAGCGATCAGGGATATCGACGACATATTGGATCTCGGATTCCCCGCTTTCGCGAGATCATGCGTACCGAACGCCGGTGAACCCAAAGGATACGGGGGCATAGGCATCGAGATCAAGATCGGCGGTCAGGTCGTGAGGACAGGCGATTGGATCATCGGTGATGAGAACGGACTCATAGTCGTACCTAAGGAGAAGGCCGTGGAGGTCGCCAACAGAGCATTGGCGGTACACGAGAATGAGAATAGGACGAGAGAGGAGATCCGCAGAGGATCCACCCTCTCTAAAGTAAATGAATTATGTAAATGGGAACCTGTGAAGTGAGATATCACTTCACTGTCCCATCTTTTTTGCAAGCTCAGTGAGCCTTGCTACCCTGCTCTCAGTGGAAGGGTGCGTGCTGAACATCGATTCCAATATGCCCTTCTTCTTGAGGGGGTTGGATATCCACATGTGCGCATAGTTGCGGTTGGTGCAGATGTTCAATGTGGCATCAGGCGTGTTCCTGTCCTTCCTAGCCATATCCTCGAGGGTATAGCTCTGAACCGTGGCATCGTTCTGCCTCTCGAGATGCTGGAGTGCCCTTGCCAATGCCATCGGGTCATTGATCAACCTCGCACCGGATTCATCGGCAAGAAATTCACGGTTCCTTGAGATTCCCAATTGGATCAACAACGCAGCGAAGGGAACGACTATCTGTGCAGCTAAGGCTGCCAACATTATCATCCCGCGGTTCTCGCTGTCCCTGCTGAATATCGCAGCATACCATGCCATCTGCGAGACGTATGATATCACGATGGAGATGGCTGATGCGATCCCCATGACAAGGATATCCCTGTTCCTCACGTGTGACATCTCGTGTGCGAGTACGCCTCTCAACTCATCATCTGGAAGGAGATCGAGTATACCGCTCGTTGCCACGACCGCGGCATTCTCAGGATTCCTACCTGTAGCGAATGCATTGGCGACCGGGGTGTATGATATACCTACCTCCGGCATCGGTAGTCCAGATTTCTGTGCGAGCTCCGCCACCATGTCGTAGAGACGAGGGTTGTCCTCTCTTCTTATTATCCTGACCTTGTTAGCCTTCAACGCCATCTGTTTCGAATTATAATAGGAGAAGAAACAGATGAAGAGCGATATCGCAAGGAACGCAAGACTCCAATAGATGAAATTGGAGTTGAAGATGAACCCTACCAATGCTCCCACCGCCATGAGGAGGAGCGAGAGGTAAACGAACATCATTATTGTCCTGAACCACCAAACGGCTTTCATTTTTCATACCTCATAAATCATAACTTATGGAATCGCCGACGAAGAGATCGTGAACGTTGTTGAGTCCGAAGTGTGTCCTCATGTACACTATGCCCTTAGGTGTAGCACAGTGATTGATATGGAGTTCTGATACCCCATGTGCGGATATCGCTTCGGATACTGGATCCACGGTCTTCTGTTTCGCCTTCGGGAGATGGACCCCTCCCACCATGGAATAGGCCTGCCTACCGTATCTCTCCTTCACGGCATCGAGGGGTGCATCGACCCCGCAATGATAACAGGACGATAATATCACGGGACCGTTCCTCGACCTCAATATGGGGAAGAACTCCTGTACATCCCCGAATGGACCGATGACATCAAGATGATCGCTCAATGAGATATCGCCATCCATATGGATCAGGTTCATCTTCGACTCCACCTCCTGACCGACGGACCTTCCGAGGAATCCTTTGATACCTTCGAAATATCCGTTGACATAGACGTCGAGCGTTCCATCCCTGGCTTCGATAAGGGATTTCAGGCCTCCGACATTCGATCTATGGTTGTGTGAAATCACCACTCTATCGATGTCATCAGGTTTCACCTTCATGAAACTGAGATTATGCAGGAGATACCTACCACGCATACCTGTATCGAAAAGGGTCTTCTGACCATCCACGTCGATCAACATGGACAGACCGTGAGCTCCGATGAACGAGGTGTTCACCTTAGCACCGTTGTCATAAACGCAGATGATCTTAGCTTTCATGGGGAGGTGAATCACCCCATGTGAATTAAATATTCCCTAGTGCCGCCTCTCATAGAGTGAACGAGGGATGTCCTCACATATCCTGTACACATTCTCCTCCGTGAGTTCTCCGGATTGAAGATATCCATTGATCCTCTTCGGAACGGTGGTTATGGACATGAATGAACCTGGTCTCTGAGGGTCATCGATATAATCGGTCTCCAACATGAATCTATCATTCTTCATGATCGCTTCCTTTATCGATGTCCTGGATGCGGGTATCGACGGCATTATCCCCAGATTCTCATCGTCGGTGACCATCGGTGGTGATGAGTGCTTTATGACCATCCCTCTATCCAACCCAGCCTCATCAGCTATCTGAGCCAGACTCTGGAATGTCCCAGCTTCCGATTCGCAATGTATCATCACCGGACAATCCAATTCCCTGGCGAGTTCCATGCCTCTCAGCAATATCCTGTTGGATGATTCGATGATGCTCTGATCATCCACAGGGAAATGAGGCCTCCCGATCTCTCCCAATGCATTGGCCTTCCCTTCGGATACCAATCTCGCTGCGAGTTCTATGCCCTCGATCATCATATCCTCCGCCCTCTCTAGACCGAAGCGTTCCTTCAGCCATAACAATGATACGGGATACGGTCCGACAGCGACATTGACCTTCAGATCTGTGGATTCCCTCACCTTCTCCGCCATGGAGAGGGTGATCTCATACGTCCTGAGGAAATCGGAACCCTCGGATATCTCCACGAACTCAGTGAACGGTAATGTCACGAGGGTCATACCTTTGCCCCCAGCTTTCTGGAATTGCTTTGCAGCCTCCACATTGAGTCCTGATGGGGACAGATGCAGGTGGTCATCGTATATCGGGATCATCAAGGACCGCATCGTTCAAAATCTAGTTATAACTATGTAGTGATTGGTACCCATGGACCAGAACTCGCGTTTCCTCCTGAAGATGTTCAGAAGGTACTACAAGGAGAACGAGATGCCGATGCCTAGCAGATTCGGCAGAAGAGAGTTCGGATTCATGTATTTCGACAGGGACTTCATGCAAAGACACATGTCCTTCTCCAACCCGACGGAGATGCGCAAATTCATGATCGCACAGGTCCCTAAGCACAGTTACTATTCCACCGCATACTATCGCAGACCTAACGCACCCACAATGGAAGAGAAGGGATGGATGGGTGCGGATCTGATATTCGATCTCGATGCCGACCACTTGGAAGGCGCGGAGGACATGTCATACAGTCAGATGATGGATCAGATCAAGAAGGAGATGATCAATCTTCTCGATTCCTTCCTTTACAACGACCTTGGATTCGATGAGAAGGATGTTGGCATCTATTTCTCTGGAGGAAGAGGATATCACGCACATATCGAATTGAATGACGTGACAGGATTGGGTTCCCACGAGAGGAGGGAGATCGTGGATTTCGTCACATCCAATGGATTGGATATCGACAGGGTGTTCCGTCAGGAGAATGTGGTGAGATCCGTTGTCAACGTCAAAGGACAGGAGAGGAACAACATCTCTACATTCCGTACGATACCCCCTGAGGATTCGGGAGGATGGTGGTTACGCATGAGGAATGGCCTGAAGGATGTCGTGAATGATGTGTGTGACCAAGATACGAAGGATCTGAAGAGAACCTATCCGTCGATCAAATCGATGTCTCCCAAAACTATAGAGTCCTATAGAGATGACCTCATTAAATCCAGAGATGTCATATTCGTAAATAACAGGATGGCTACCTTGAAGAAAGGTACGCAGGATATGCTCATCAAGATCATGAAGGAGGATGTCGCATACCGTCTCTCGGGTGAGGTCGATGAACCTGTCACAGCCGATATCAAAAGACTCATTCGTCTTCCTGGCTCGTTGCATGGAAAGACAGGACTCAAGGTCATGCCCATCACAAGGGATGAGTTGAACGGATTCGATCCTCTCATGGATGCATTACCCGAATCATACACATCCGACCCCATAACTGTGAATGTGAAGAGAAAGACCGACATCAAGATCAATGGTGAGAGATTCGATCTCGACATCGGCGTTACCGAGGTACCCGAATACGCCGCAGTATTCCTTGTAGGAAGAAGGATCGCGGACATCGGTGACGGTGAGAAAAACGATTCATTCTTCTGAATTCAAAATAAACTTCAGAATCAATTCCATGTGATGAATGGCATCATGTAGATCGGTACGTACGTCACATCCCCGTCCATTCTGATATCCTTGGAATGGATTACGAAAGACTTCTCGATACGTTCTTCATATCTTTCCATCAATCTGTCCAAAGAAGAATGAGGGGTCGATTTCCCTGATTTGACTTCCATAGGGATGATACCGGATCTCCCAGGGAGGATGAAATCCACTTCATACTTCCTCTTACTCCCTTTCTTCTCGAATTCGGTGAACCACAGATCATATCCTCTGCATACCAACTCTTGTGCTACCATATTCTCGAAGAACATTCCCTTGTTCATTGATAATTTGCCATCCAATAGAAGCCCATAGGTCTCTGCCAAACCTTCTTTACTGTTCTGAAATGCAAGACTTATAAGCAATCCAGTGTCCAGAAGATAATATTTGACCCTTCCTATATCCTCACTCAAGCCTATAGCAACACTAGGATCGGAACTGCAACGACATCTGTTGAATATCATCGCATCGCAAAGCCATTCGACAGCACCATCATAATCTCTTCTCCTCGATCCTTTTTTGACCTTTGTCGGTGACAGCACCTTATGTGGTGATGACAATATTGCTGGAATTCTATTGAATAGACTCAATGCCCTCTTCATAGAAGCACCTGGCATCTTATGGATATCATCACGATAGAGATCGAGGATGTCCCTCTTGATGTATTCCGCTTCCGTCAGATCATGTCTTTCCAAATATGCCGAGACCACTTGTGGCATCCCGCCGATTATCATATATTCAGTATATCTCCTCAACATCGATCTATGAGTATCATCGCCCAAAGGCTCTGACCTATCCATGAATGATCTTAACATATTGGCGGTGACATCGTCACCATTGGCCCAAAGCCATTCCTCGAAATCCATGGGATACATGTCGATCTTATGTTCCTCTGACGGTACTCTTATCCCGACCACTTTAGATCTCACACTTATCAAAGAACCGGTCTCGATGTAATCATATCTCCCATCCTTGACAAGGATTTTGATCATCTCTCTTGCAAGAGGAAATGCTTGGACCTCATCGAATATGATCACACTCTCCCTCTCGTAGAGTTTTATCCCAGTCTTCAGCTGAAGACGATTGAATAGCATGTTCAGATCCGTCCTATATTCAGTGAATATACGACGCATCTCATCATCCGTTTCGACGAAATCTATCAGAATGTAACTCTTGTATTGATCCTTAGCGAACCTCTCGACTATGGTACTCTTACCAACCCTTCTAGCTCCCTGCAACATAAGAGCGGAACGACCTTTGGATATATTCTTCCAATCCAACAGTTCACCATAGATCTTCCTTCTGAATTCCATCGTAATGAACAATACCTCTTCACTATATAAAGATGACAATTTTGCAAACATAATTTTCTGCTAAAATGCCACTTTTGCAAACATAGAATTTCGTTATTTTGCCACTTTTGCAGGTCAACGACATGTACGAATAAACTCAGACTTAAGGCATTTTCATAAGTTCCAGTAACAATGAATGGACCTCGATCTATTCAAGAGAGGATCGAATACTTCATCAGATTCGAAAAGATCACAGAACAAGACCAAAATCCAAGAGGCCATGATATGCTCACAGGTCCTGACATATTCGCTGTTGGAATATCGCATTCTGACGAATCCCCTTACCAAAAGTCTTATTATATAGTTGCAGTTCCCCAATTAGGTAATTAAAATGAAAGGTTTCCGCGTAACAGGTTCCTTCGATGATGTAAGGCAGGGCAAACAGCCTTACAGTGTTGAGATTGCAGCAGAGGATGAAGCTGCAGCAAGAGAGCAAGTCGTCTCCACATTCGGTAGTAAGCACAAAGTGAAGAGATGGCAGATCAGAATCGATGATGTCAAAGAACTCTCGAATGACGAAATCGTCAACCACGTCGTCAAATACAAAGTGACTGGTGAGTGAACATGAATGATGATGAGCTCCGCCAGGCACTCGCAACTCTCGAGACGATGAAAGTCCAACTCGACGCAATGGCGCAGCAGGCTAGATTCTTCCAGCTATCGCTCGAAGAAACGATGAGAGCACACGATACACTGGATGCTTTCGCCAAAGCCAAAGAAGGGGACGAGGTTCTCGTACCTGCAGGAGCGTCATCATTCGTCATCGCAACAGTCACATCCAAAAGGAAGGCAGTCGTCGGGATCGGTAACAAGGTCTCCATCGACATGGACCTCGATGAAGCAGCCAAATACATGGCTGACAGCGCTAACGAGGTCAAAGATGCCATCCAAAAACTCAATGAGAACATGAGGCAGATGGATTCTCAAGCTAGATCTCTCTCAATGAGCATCCAACAGGAATATCAGAGAAGACAGCAGTGAGTGTTCTCATGTTCGACTCCTTGAAAAGCAAACTCAAAGGTATTTTCAAGAAGGCACCAGCAGAGATTGCAGATGTGCCTACAGAGGAACCTTCATCCGTACCTATCGAAGAGAAGAGGGAAGAGACAACACCATCGGTCCCACCGACCGAGGTCCCTCAACCTACGAAGAAGGATGAAGAACCCATCGTAAAAGCTTCTAAGCCTGTCGTAGAACAGGCACCTCCAAAGACTCTTTCGAGAAAAGAGCAGATGAAACTCGAGAAGGAGTCCAAAAAGAAGGGTGTCGTCGATGAGATGCTCACCGACAGTCTTCTCGGTAAGAAGATCAAGGACGAATCATTGGACGATTTCCTTTGGGAATTGGAGATCGCACTCCTTGAGGCGGATGTCGCACTTCCCGTGGTCGAAGAGATCAAAGAAGGCGTCAGAGAGAACCTCATTGGAAAGAAATTCACCCGCGACCATACATTGGAAGAGATCGTCGAACTCTCGATCAAAGATGCGGTAAGAAATGTCCTGAAACTCAATGAGTTCGACTTCGATGCATGGTTCAAGGGACAGGAAAGACCGACTTCGATAATGTTCGTCGGTATCAACGGTACCGGAAAGACCACCGCGATCGCGAAGATCGCTAACCGTCTGATGAAGGACGGATATACAGTAGTGCTTGCTGCAGGGGACACTTTCAGGGCAGGTGCAATCGAACAGTTATCCATCCATGCCGATAAACTCGGTTGTAAGATAGTGAAACATTCACAGGATGCCGATCCAGCTGCTGTTGCGTTCGATGCCATAGAACATGCGAAAGCAAAGAAGAAGGATGCTGTCCTTATCGATACAGCGGGACGTATGCAGACCAACAACAACCTCGTCGATGAGATGAAGAAGATCGTTAGGGTCTCGAAACCTTCCTTGAAGATCTTCGTTGGAGATTCCCTCGCCGGTAATGACGCAGTAGAACAGGCGAAAGCATTCGATCAAGCCATAGGCGTGGATGCCATAATACTCACAAAGATCGATGCCGATTCTAAGGGCGGAGCGGCATTGTCCATCGCTCATACGATCGGAAAACCGATCGCGTTCGTCTGTAACGGACAAGAATATGACGATATCGTCAAATTCAACACAGAATGGATGATCAGCCGTCTTTTCGAATGATACAGATCATCCTGTCAAGAGGATATCATGTTCGTAGCTGTTGATGATACGGATTCTGTAAAAGGCAATTGTACAACATTCTTAGCGACAGAGATCATCAAAGAACTATCCGATCTCGACCTCATTGGTCATCCTCGTTTGGTCCGTCTCAATCCTGCAGTACCATGGAAGACAAGAGGGAATGGATCACTTGTCATGCAATTCGGTCATGGTATTGGTGAGAAGAGATTGATCGGTGAGTTAGATGGCAAGGATTTCTATTGTTATGATGAATGTGATGATTACGAGCCAGATCATCAAAGCATCATGGACAGACTTATCCCTCTCGTGAAAAGATATCACGAGGATGATGCCAACCCAGGGTTGTTCATATCATCCGTTAGACCGGATCCATCATTCTATGAACGCGGTGTGACCACCATAATGGATCGCAAAGAGATCGATGATGAGTTGAGAAGGATCGGTGCTTTGACATTCACCATCGGTAATGGGAGAGGATTGATCGGCAGTACATGCGGATTGGCATGGATACCCAAGGATACGACATTCGAACTCTTGGCATACAGAGAAAGGGACAGATGGGGCACAGCTAGAGTGTTCGATCCCATCTCGATAAGGGATATGGAACATAATTTCCCAACTACATTCAACAGTTGGGAGGATAGGAAGGAGAAAGTAGCGATGGTTCCCGCGACACCATGTCCTGTACTCTACGGTCTGAGAGGTGATGATCTCGATGATGTCATCGCAGCTGCGAACACATTGAGAACGGAGAAACGTTACAGATGGTTCGTATTCCTCACCAATCAAGGAACGGATGATCATCTCCTAAGAGAATATGATGAATTGATACCTAATCAATCATACGTCATCGATGGAACGGTCGTTACGAAGGCCGAACATATCGAGGGTGGACATGTGTTCATCGATATCGATACGAAATACGGAAGGATCACATGCGGAGCATATGAACCATCCAAGGAATTCAGACTCGCTTTCGATCAATTGATCCCAGGAGATGTTATAGAGGTCATGGGCGAATATAGGGAATCGCCTAGGACATTGAATGTCGAGAAATTACATGTGATATCGGTCGTAGACGATTATGAGAAGATATCAAACCCTATCTGCCCCTCATGTGGAAGGAAGATGGATTCCATAGGGAAGGATAGTGGATATCGTTGCAAGAGATGTCACACCAAAGAAAAGAATCCTATAATGAGAAAGAACATCAGATGGATCGTTCCGGGTTGGTACGAACCTCCTACTTGTGCCCGCAGACATCTCTCTAAACCTTTGAAGAGGATGGGATTGATCACACCTGTCGAATTCGTTAATCGTCGTAATTGATAATCGACAATATTATATATTCACATACCTAAAACCATCTCAGATTATCATGGATGAGATCGTTATTCTTAGTGCGAATAGGACTCCTATCGGTAAATTCGGTAAGACCTTGTCTGGAATCAAAGCAACTGATCTTGGTGCACTCGTTGTCAAAGAAGCTGTGAGAAGAGCAGGCATAGAATCGAAAGATGTAGATGAATGCATCATGGGAAATGTCATATCCGCAGGACTTGGACAGAACCCTGCAAGACAGGCCGCTATCGGTGCTGGACTTCCCGTTGAAATCGGTTCATTCACAGTGAACGCGGTCTGCGGTTCAGGAATGAAATCCGTCATGCTTGCGGCAGATGCCATAAAAGCAGGTGAGTATGGCTGTATCGTTGCCGGAGGAATGGAGAGCATGTCACGTGCACCCTACCTCATGCCTGGTGCAAGATTCGGTTACACAATGAACGATCAAGTGGTCAAAGATTCGATGGTCAACGATGGTCTTTGGGATGTATTCAATAATCAACACATGGGAATGACAGGAGAGATCGTTGCTGAGAGATTCAATGTCTCGAGGGAAGATGCAGATCAACTCTCATATGAGAGTCATATGAAAGCTGCAGCCGCGATGAAATCCGGTGCATTCAAGAATGAGATTCTCCCAATTACTGTCAAACAGAAGAAACAGGAGATCATCTTTGACAATGATGAAGGTATCAGAGATGATACGACGGTGGAAGCTCTCGCTAAACTCAGACCAGTATTCAAAGAGAATGGAAGGGTCACAGCAGGAAACTCATCCCAGCTCAGTGATGGTGCATCCGCACTTGTTATATCATCGATGTCCTGGGCCAAGGAACATGGTATCAAACCCCTTGCGACCATAGAGGCCTATGGAGAACGCGGTGTCCTTCCTGAGTACATCATGGAAGCACCGATCCCAACGACAAGACATGTTCTCAAGAAAGCAGGTATGACGATCGATGATATCGATCTCTTCGAGCACAATGAGGCCTTCGCAACAGCATCATGTGCAGTAAAGAAAGAACTGAATGTTCCTGATGAGATCTTCAACGTCAATGGTGGAGCGATCGCCCTTGGACACCCGATCGGATGTTCCGGTGCACGTGTGATCACAACACTCCTCTATGCATTGAAGAACCGCAACAAGGACGTTGGTCTTGGTACATTGTGCCTCGGTGGCGGAAACGCCGTTTCGATGATCATCCGTCGTTGCTAAACAAAGAGGATTGAGGTTCATCCTCAATCTTCATCTTATTTTACTTACAAAGAAGA
This sequence comes from Candidatus Methanarcanum hacksteinii, assembly GCF_964305265.1. Lineage (NCBI taxonomy): Archaea > Methanobacteriati > Thermoplasmatota > Thermoplasmata > Methanomassiliicoccales > Candidatus Methanarcanum > Candidatus Methanarcanum hacksteinii. The sequence goes on from NZ_CAYATA010000002.1 coordinate 338,421, forward strand.
TATTCCCATCATCGGAGAATGTTCCGATGAATTCATGTAACGTCTCATCAGGTCTTACAGATGAGAATGATTTGATCTTACAACCATCTCCATCATTTATGAAGAATATGAATCCAGAATCATTATTCTTGATATCATCAGCAAAACCAGTTACGACCTCCTCATCCTCACCTACATTGAATAATGTGAATATCAAGATCAATCCGATGATCGATATCGACAATACAGAGTATTTATCCATAGATCTATGAAAAAAATCCAGATGATTAATAAAAATCATTACAATTAATCATCTACATGAAATGATAGGGGGACACCCCTATATTTCCACTGGAAATGATTTTCAGCTAAGGCCGATAACATACAATGCTACGACACATGCTGCGATGAGTGCAAGACTCAATCCGACTGTTGCCCAACCAGGATGTTTCATTTGAATTACTCCATTGAGATGAAATGATAATATACTACTCTAATTAAAAAGTATTGAAACAGGATTCTAAGAAATGAATATATGAGTCACATAATAGTCATTATATATTGAATTTCCTTTTATCGGAAATACAGGTTTTACTGGTAAATTTCCGGTGGAATAAGATGAATGATGAAAAAAGTATTAACAAAGAAGAATCGATTTTTGTTCAATATGTTAAGAAAAGAAAAGAATTGATCAAAGATAAAAAGGTTCTTCAGACAACATACCTTCCAGATGAATTGCCTCATAGGAAGGATCAGATCGATAAGATAGCATCAATCATCTCAACTGCTTTGAATGGTGAGAAACCATCGAATATAATGATATATGGAATGACAGGAACAGGAAAGACTGCTGTCATCAATTACATCGGAAAAGAATTGAATAAGATAGATCCGGACAAAGATCATTGTTTCTATCTCTATGTGAATTGTGAGATAATCGATACTGCATATGGTATCCTGTATGATATCGCAAAACAATTCATTGATGATATTAATCAGAAGATTCCTTTCACTGGTTGGAGTTTTGAAAAATTATACAAAGAATTCTATGAGGAGATTGAATCGAGAAGCCGTGTGTTCATCATCATCTTGGATGAGATAGATCATATGATCTCCAAGAAAGGTGACGATATATTCTATTATCTTGCAAAGATAAATGAACATCTTTCAAGATCGAAAGTATCCATCATAGGAATATCTAATAATTCAAAATTTCAAGAGATGCTTGAACCTAAGGCAAAGAGTAGATTCGGAGGAGAGAGTATAATATTCCCTCCATATACGAAGAAGGAATTGGAAGATATCCTATTCGATAGGATAAAGGATGTCTTTGAACCGAATGTTCTTGACGATTCTGTTGTTGAATATTGTGCCGCACTTGCTTCAAGGAATGATGGTGATGCAAGGATGGCTATCGATCTTTTAAGAACTGCAACAGATATCGCTGAAAGAAATGGAGATTCTGAGATCACAACAGCTCATGTGAAATCAGCAAAGAGCAGTATTGAGATCGATGTCGTTGAAGAAAGTATCAAATCCTTAGCTACTCAAACGAAGATTCTTCTTCTAAGTATCATAAAGATAAGTGAAAAGAGTAATGAAATTATTACTACTGGTGATGTCTATAATGAATATAGGGACATCGCGAGTATAATCAATGTACCTATTTTGACTCAAAGAAGGATTGGAGATCTCATCCAAGAATTGGATATGATGGGTCTTATCAATGCAAGTATCAAATCATTAGGTAGGGCTGGAAGGACTAAAGAGATCAAATTGGATATTCAGAAAGAGGTTGTAGAACGTTTCAAGAAGGATTCAATATTCAAAAAATTGGATGATTACAGACCTCCAAATCAAACCAAATTGATGTAAATCGTTTCCAGTGGAAATATAGGGGTGGGGGACTCATCCCTTATTCTTTTCTTTCTTCCATATGTAATAACAATTGGTTATGGTCATCGTCATCAAGAAGAAAAATATCACATCGATTATCGCAACGATGAGACAAGGCAGACTGTTATCAGGTATCTTGCTGGTATTCTTATCATTGAGATATAATTTGATACAACCGAACCAAGGGATTTCTATTCCTGCGATCGCTTTGATATGTGATTGATCGATCAATCCAGAAGTCGAGATCCCTTTGTCTTGATCAAAGTAATAATTATTATCTCCGCTTGTAAGATATCCGCTATGTTTCTCCAAACCATCGAGATTGATCGACGCTGTATATCCTTTCCAACCTAGACCTTCGATGATCAACGTCCCTTTCAGATCGTTATAATCCTTATTAATGCCATTATCATCTTTCCATCTTCCATTGTCAAAATATTTCAATGAAGGTGCGGACCATCTTTCAGAAATGGGATCCCAATCCAACCATAGGATCGCACGATGTATCACAGGATTGCCTTGATCGCGATAATAGATGATGACGTCACCATAGTCTCCGAATTTACTATATCCATTATGATATCCTTCGACGTATGATGTTATCTTTTTCTTATCGGGTTTGACCATTACGACGATATCACCTGTATCGATGACACCGATCTTCGATTCATTATCAGAATGTTGCATACTTCCGGATTCAACCACTGTTAAGGGTTTGTTCATCCCTGAATACAAGAACAATGCACCGAAGACCAACATGAATGTGATGAATAATGCCACCACGATTTTCATGATGTCTGTGATATCCTCGTCCATTGTCGGTGCATGGTACTAAAGATATATAGCATAATTGTGCATTCTTCGTTCCATGAATAGACCGGATAATGATGAATATTTTATGGAGATGGCTTTCCTTGTCTCCAAGAGATCCACTTGTCTTAGAAGAAGGGTGGGAGCTGTCATAGTCCGGGATAAGCATGTCATATCCACAGGATACAACGGTTCTCCCAGGGGGACCAAACACTGTGAGGAACTTGGATGTATAAGACAACAGATGAATATACCATCTGGCACTAGGCATGAATTATGCAGAGGCGTCCATGCTGAACAGAACGCCATAACACAAGCTGCGTATTTCGGCACGTCCGTTGCTAACGCAACGATCTACACAACAACGTTCCCTTGTTCCATGTGCGCCAAGATATTGATCAATGCCGGCATAACCGAAGTTGTCTACGCCGATGGATATGTCGATGACCTATCGAAGAAGCTCTTCGCTGAGACCAATATCAAAGTGAGGGAGTACAAGCTAGACAAAGCTGATGTCTAATTTTTACCCTATAAAGGGGCCATATCCTTTAAGTAATGTCTTCACATACCCCACCACAATTAAGGTCGGGGAGGTATATGGGCCGTACTGACATACTTGAGGAAATTAAGAATGCGGAGGTAGCAGCCAATGCCAAGGTCGAACAGGCCGAGGCAGACAAGAAAGCTGCAATAGCCGCAGCACGTAAAGAGTCCGTGCAGAAGATTCAAGATGCTGAAGCACAAGCTCGCAGCAATTATGAATCCGCAATTGCGAAGGAGAAGGACGCTCTCGTTGGAAAGCGTGATGAACTCCTATCTGGCGGTAAGAAAGCAGCAGCAGACATTGATGAAAACATCGATGCTAAGTTAGAGAAAGTCAAGAACTTCTTGAACGAAGAATTTGAGAGGACATTGAATGTTACTTCCTGAGTCGATGAGTAGGATTGTGATTGTGGGCAATAAATCACGTCTGGACGATATGATTGACGTATTGTACAGCATTGATGCAGTCCACCTGATCGATCATACCACCGGCCAGGATGAGGGATTCTCAATTGGTAAACCGCGTCCGTATTCGTCGAAGGCATCCGAAAGGTTGTTGGCGTTGAGGACAACGGAGAAGGATCTGGGCATCAAATTGAAAGGTGTCGAGATGGAACCCATCTCCGTGAAGGATATCGAGGCAGAGATCTCATCGAACGGTGTCGAATCTGTTATGTCAGAGGTCATGGCGGCCATTGACGAGAAGAACAGGATCGTTCAGAATGTCGCAGATTTGAAGGCTCAGGAACTCAGTCTCCAAAAGCTTTCAAAGCTTCCAATTAACTTAGAATTGTACAACGGATACGAATCCATCGCAGTGTTGGTCGGTTCGATCAAAGCCGATCCGAGTAAGGCATTGGATGCACTTCCAGATGCTGAGAGTTTCGTCTCATACAGCAAGGAAGGAGGTATCGTCGCTGTATTCATCAAGAAATCCGAGAAGGATAAGGCCACATCGGTCCTATCCGAGTACGGATACTCTGAGATTCAGGTTCCGGATATATCCGGTTCACCCGTCGACGCACTAGCTACCACACAAGCAGCGATCACAGCTGCAGAGGCTGAATTGGTCAACGTGGAAGCAAGGTTGGCAGAACTCTCAGAGAAGAACAAATCGTTCATCGTCGCATCCGATGAACAACTGACCTTGACGGTCAGGAAGGGAGAATTGCCCATGAGGATCGCAACGAGCGATTATTCGTTCGTTATCGACGGATGGGTACCCGCAAAAGATGTGGATGACGTCATTGCAAAGATCAACGATGCAATGGACAACAACGTTTATATCGAAGTTGAAGAGAGATCCAGAGGAAGGTCACTTCACGAGGAAGAGGAGAATGAACCTCGCTTCCAGAAGGCACCTACCAAGATGAAGAACGGAGCCGTCGGAAAACGTTTCGAGTTCCCGACGAAGTTGATCTCAGTACCTAAGTACCAAGAGATCGACCCGTCAACGATCATCGCTATCTTCTTCCCATTCTTCTTCGGATTCATGGTGGGGGACCTTGGTTACGCCATACCCTTCATCTGTCTGGGAGCATTGGGATTGAGGCACTCCAAGACAAGGGAGTTCCAAGCAATCGGAACTGTCCTGTTCTATGGAGGTATCTGGGCAGCAATCTTCGGATTCTTCTTCTTCGGAGAGATGCTGGGAATGCACTTTGTCACACCGCATCCAACTGCTGAACAGATCACTGAATTGGGTTTTGCCGGTACTATGATGGCGGATGTGCACAACTGGGGTACAGCGGAATACATGGCATTGATGGAGCTCACACATGAGGTCTCCTGGGAACAGCTGTTTATGAAATACAGCGGTAACATCGTTCTCATGCCAGAGTGGTTCACAGATATCTTCTTCGAGGGACACGGAATCAGTAAACTCGGCAAAGCAACGTTCTTACTCAAACTCAGCGTATACATGGGAATAGTGCACCTCTTCATCGCATATCTTATCGGATTCCTTAACGCATCAAGGATGCACGGATTCAAAGAGGGATATCTCGAGAAGGGTGGTTGGATATTCACCTTCATCGGTATGACAGTCTTCTGTTACGCATTGACGACTGTCATGTTCGGCGGAGATGGAATCGAGATGATGAAGCCTTCAACATGGCCTTCATCCACACTGCCTATCCTTGGAGTCGGAGCCCTGATCCTTGTGATCGGAGTAGCATCATGTTTCCCCAAGGAGAAGATGCAGGCGATCCTAGAACTTCCCGGAATCGTTGGAAACATCCTTTCGTACACTCGTCTTGCCGCTATCGGTATGTCGAAAGCAGGTATGGCGTTGGCATTCAACTATATCGCCTTCATCATGTTGGGCGGTGGAGTCTTCGGAATCATCGTCTTTGTGATCGGTCACCTCATGATTTGGGTATTAGCCATCATCTCTGCAGGTCTGCACGGATTGAGGTTGCAGTATGTTGAAATGATGAACAAATTCTTTATCGGTGGCGGAGTCGAGTACACACCGCTCGCAGAGAAGCGTAAACACACCAAAAATACAGAAACAGAGGCATAAAAATGGCAACAGAAGTTGGAGCAGGATTGGCAGTAATTGGAGCAGGAATCGCAGTTGGACTCGCGGGTCTCGGTGCAGGTATGGCCGAGAAGGACGTCGGAGCAGCAGCTGTCGGTGCAATCACAGAGAACGAGGCTCTCTTCGGTAAAGCAATGGTTCTCATGGTTCTCCCTGAGACAATCGTCATCTTCGGTCTTGTTATAGCTATCCTTGCAATCATGATGTAAATCAGGAATCAGGGGCCGTTTCATGGCATTGAATGAAGTGAAGATGGAAATCGGCAGGTCCGCCGAAGCAGCCGCAGCCAAGATAAAGGCAGAGGCTGACGCAGAGATCGCAAAGATCATAGCGGATGCGGACGCGCAGATCTCCGTCATGAATGAAAAAGAGGAAAAGAGGCTCAAAGACGACATCGCGCGTCTGGAACGTCAGGAACTCTCCAGTGCAGATCTGGAGGGTAAGAAGATCGTTCTCGCCAAGAAGAAAGAGGTCCTCGCCAAAGCATTCGATGAGGCTTTGTCATCACTTGAGAATGCGCCAGCAGACAAGAAGTTGGCTCAGTACAAGATGATGGTCGCATCCGCATCGAAGCTCATCACAAACCCCAAGGCTTACCTTGCGGAATGTGATAAGTTCACAGCAAGCGACCTTGGTGTTTCTTCCGTGGCAGTTGACAGCAGGATGACCGGCGGAATCATCTTCGAATCCGAGGATGGAACCTTAGAGGTCGACATGCAGTACAGGACAATCCTTCAGACGATCTGGGATCGTGAGATCAAGAGCATTTCCGATATTCTCTTCGGGTGAAGAGTATGTTCGGGCGCAATAAAGGAAAGAAAGGCAACTATGCGTACGTCGTTGCACGTGTGAAGGCTAAGAAAGCACAGCTCATGAGCGACGATGCATACCAGAAGATGCTCTTGATGAGCCTTCCTGAGATCTCGCGTTTCATCAGCGAATCGGGATATCAGAAGGAGATCACTGATCTCACGGCGAAGTTCGACGGTATAAATCTCGTTGAGCACGCAACATATCAGAACATGGCAAGGATATTCGAAGACATCCTCCACTCAGCAACAGGTGAACTTCACGACATACTCGCGATCGACCTGGAGAGATGGGATATCTGGAATCTCAAGGTCATACTCCGCGGAAAATCCTTCGGAGTGGATGCGGACAGCATCAGAGAGGACCTTGTACTTGCCGGAAAGCTGAATGAAGAAGATTTGGAAAAGCTCATTTCGCTCGAATCTCAAGAAGAGATTATTGCACTTTACGGAAGGAAGACGGGCAGGCCAATACCCCAGTCCGTCATCGATGAAGTGAAGGAAAAGAAGAATCTCTCGATAATTGAGGATTTCCTCGACAAAAACCACTACGAAGCACTCCTTGCGAGCATAGACCCTAAGGACAAACCTTACCGTCTGTATCAGGACTACATAAGGATGGAGGTCGACATGAAGAATCTCGAGACCATCCTCAAACTGAAACTCGAAGGAGTCACCGGAGAACAGGTAATGGACTATTACATCTCCGGAGGCAAAGAGATAGACAGGAAGCTGGCCACACAGCTTGCCAACGCAGAGACAATATCTGCAGCGGTCAATGACATGGCGCAATTGAGTTTCTTCGATGAAATCAAAGAAGCGCTGGACAAAGACACCAATACGCTCAGAGAGATTGTGGCCGGATTGAAGAAATGTAAGATGGATGCATCGAAGAACTTCTCGCACCTGTACCCTCTGTCGGTCATCCCGGTGATCGATTTCATGATCCACAAGGAGAATGAGGTCAACAACATCAGGATAGTCGCAAGGGGAATCGAGAGCGGTTTGGATGCTGAGACCATCAAAGGTCTGCTGGTGATCTGATGGATATAGCAGTAATTGGAAATGAGGAATTCGTCCTGGGATTCAGGCTTGCTGGACTCAGGCGCGTATTCGTCGCCCATCCAGAGGATTATCAGGAGAGGATCATCGAAGCGATGCAGGATCCCGAGGTCGGAATCCTTGCGGTCGATGGAGAGGATCTTAAGAACCTCACGCCGCAGATGAGGGCAAAGGTGACTGATTCGATCAGTCCTGTCATTGTTACCGTAGGCGGTGCTGGAATGGGCGATCTTCGTGAGAAGATCAAAAGAGCGATTGGCGTTGATTTATACAAAGAGGATGAGTAAATGAGTAATGAAGGAAAGATTTACAGAGTCGCAGGACCTGTAGTTACCGCTGTCGGTATCTCTCCCCGTATGTACGATGTCGTACACGTTGGAAACGAGATGCTGATGGGCGAAGTCATCAAGATCGTTGGTGACTACTCTATCATCCAGGTTTATGAGGATACGTCCGGCGTGAAACCGGGAGAACCGGTTACGAACACCGGCCGTCCGCTCGTTGCGGAACTCGGCCCCGGACTTTTGCACTCCGTTTATGACGGAATTCAGAGGCCGTTGGCAGTTCTTCAGGAGAAAATGGGAGATTTCATCCTTCGTGGTGTCTCCGCACCTGGATTGGACAGAGAGAAGAAATGGGAGTTCAAACCCGTCGTCAGTGTTGGCGATGTAGTTGAACCCGGACAGATAATAGGAACAGTTATGGAAGGAACCATGGAGCACAGGATCCTTTGCCCTGTCGATGTACAGGGTAAGGTCGATGACATCAAAGCTGGTAACTTCACAGTCGAAGAGACCGTGGCGACCATCGGCGGAAAGGATGTCATCATGATGCAGAAATGGCCTGTCCGTGTACCTAGGCCTGTCAGAGAGAAGCACCAGCCGAACATCCCCCTCGTAACTGGTATGAGGGTCTTGGATTCGATGTTCCCCCTCGCAAAAGGAGGAGCAGCAGCTATCCCCGGAGGATTCGGAACTGGAAAGACAGTTACACAGCAGCAGCTTGCAAAATGGTCCGATGCAGAGATCGTTGTCTACATCGGATGCGGTGAGCGTGGAAACGAGATGACAGAGGTTCTTACAGAGTTCCCTGAGTTGGTCGATCCTAAGACAGGAAACCCGCTCATGAACAGGACAGTCCTCATCGCTAACACATCCAACATGCCTGTCGCAGCAAGAGAAGCATCGGTTTACACCGGAATGACCATCGCTGAGTACTACAGGGATATGGGTTACAACGTCGCACTCATGGCTGACTCCACATCAAGGTGGGCAGAGGCTATGCGTGAGATCTCCTCAAGGCTCGAAGAGATGCCTGGAGAAGAGGGATACCCCGCTTACCTTGCAGGAAGGCTCTCAGAGTTCTACGAGCGTGCATGTTACGCAACATCACTCTGCGGAAAGGATGGTTCGATCTCCGTTATCGGAGCCGTCTCACCACCTGGTGGAGATATCTCGGAACCTGTCTCACAGAACACACTCCGTATCGTCCGTGTCTTCTGGGCACTCGATACCAAGTTGAGGGAGAGGCGTCACTTCCCGACAATCAACTGGCTTACATCATACACACTGTATGACAACCAGCTTAAGGATTGGTACGTGAAGAATGTCGATCCTTCATTCCCTGCACTCAGGGAGTGGGCTATGCAGACACTGCAGAAGGAGTCGGAACTTCAGGAGATCGTTCAGTTGGTCGGTTCAGATGCATTGCCTGATGACCAGAAGATCACACTCGAGGTCTCCAAGATGATCCGTGAGATCTTCTTGCAACAGAACGCGTACGATCCCGTCGACACATACTGTCCCATGTCAAGGCAGTTCATGATGCTCAAACTCATCAAGAAGTTCTCAGATTTGGCACAGAAGGCACTCCTCGCTGGAGCAACAGTCGACAAGATTGTTGGAATCCCTGCAAGGCAGAGATTCATCAGGTCCAAGTACGAAGAGACTATCGATGACGAACTTACAGCAATCGATGCAGACTTCGATGAGCAGTTCAAACAGCTGGGGGCATAAACATGGCTGAAGTATCAAAAGAGTACAAGACGATCTCACAGATTGCAGGTCCTCTCGTCTTCGTCAAGAAGACAGAGCCCATCGCATACGGTGAGTTGGTCAGCGTTAGGCTTTCTGACGGTTCAATGAAGAGAGGAGAGGTCCTTGATACATCTGACGACATCGTCGTCGTCCAGATCTACGAGGGAACCACCGGTATCGACAGAGATGCATCAGTCCGTTTCCTCGGTGAGACGATGAAGATGCCTGTCTCCAAGGATATGCTTGGAAGGATCCTCACAGGTGCAGGAGAACCCCTCGATGGAGGACCTGCGATCACACCTGAGAAGAAACTCGATATCGTCGGTGCAGCTATCAACCCCTGGGCAAGGGACAACCCATCGGATTTCATCCAGACGGGTATCTCTACAATCGACTGTATGAACACTCTCGTTAGGGGACAGAAGCTTCCTATCTTCTCCGGATCAGGATTGCCCCACAACGATTTGGCTCTCCAGATCGCAAGGCAGGCAAAGGTCAGGGGAGAGAACGAGGAGTTCGCTGTCGTGTTCATCGCTATGGGTATCACCAACGAAGAGAAGCAGACCTTCATGAAAGAGTTCGAGAGAACTGGTGCATTGAAGAACGCTGTGGTCTTCCTCAACCTCGCAGATGACCCTGCAGCAGAGCGTATCATCACACCTAGGCTCGGTCTTACAACAGCCGAGTACATGGCATTCGATCTTGGAATGCAGGTTCTTGTCATCATGACAGATGTTACGAACTACTGTGAGGCTCTCCGTCAGATCGGTGCAGCTCGTGAAGAGGTGCCCGGAAGGCGTGGTTACCCCGGTTACATGTACACTAACCTTGCACAGCTCTACGAGCGTGCAGGAAGGATCAAGGGCAAGAAGGGATCGGTCACACAGATTCCTATCCTTTCAATGCCTGGAGACGATATCACTCACCCGATCCCGGATCTCTCAGGATACATCACTGAGGGTCAGATCGTTATGTCAAGAGAGCTCCACCGTGCAGGTATCTATCCGCCGGTCAACGTTTCCTCATCACTGTCAAGGCTGATGGGTGGAGGAACCGGAGAAGGAAAGACACGTGAGGATCACAAGGGAGTGTCGGATCAGCTCTATGCAGCATATGCAGAGGGTAAGGATCTCCGTGGACTCGTTGCGATCGTCGGTGAGGAATCACTGTCAGAGAAGGACAGGAAACTGTTGCACTTTGCAGATCTGTTCGAGGACAAGTTCGTCCGTCAGGGACACGATGAGGATCGTTCGATCGAGGATTCACTCTCGATCGCATGGGATCTCATCGCAACACTTGATGCAGACCAGATCACAAGGATCAGCAGGAAGTACATCGAGAAGTACCTCCCTAAGAAAGAGTGAGTTCCATGCCTAGCCATGATATCACCCCAACACGCTCAGTACTCATTGAGCTGAAGAACAAGATCAAGACGACCAAGAATGGTTACAAGATCATGAAGATGAAGAGAGACGGTCTCATCATCGAGTTCTTCGACATAATGGAGAAAGCGAAGGAGATGAGGGGATCTGTAGCATCCGACTACCAGGCCGCGATGCTTAAGATCGCCATTGCCAGAGCAGTTGAAGGTGAGATTGCGGTCAAGAGCGCGGCATATGCCCTTAAGACGGAACCCAAAGTCAAGGTCGGAAGTAAGAGTATCATGGGAATGATGGTTCCCAAGGTCGAGGCTGATGTGATACACGTGGACATCCTTAACAAAGGATACGGTGTCATATCGACCTCACCTTACATCGAGGAGGCCTCTGTGGCTTTCGAGAAGTTGTTGGATACCATCATCCGTGCTGCTGAGATCGAGACCACGATGAAGAGGCTTCTTGATGAGATCGAGAAGACCAAGAGAAGGGTTAACGCAATGGAGTTCAAACTCATCCCCGAGTTGGAAGAAGCGATGAAGTTCGTCAAATTCCGTCTCGAAGAAATGGATAGGGAGAACACCATCCGTCTCAAGTTCCTTAAAGGAAAAGGCGAGGCTGCTGAATGAGATCGATAGAGGACATCTATTTCGATATCAAGAACGACCCGGTCAAATTGGCCAGAGCGTTCAAGATAATCTGGATAGTATCCTACTCGATGCTCATGCTAGGCTTCATACTCATCATCTGGGCACTGGTGGACCAAAGGTTCATGTAAACCATGATGGCGGTTCTACCGCCATCATAAACCGTTTATCATTTACATTTCTTAGAATTTTGACAGAATCCAGTCAATATTCCCGTCGTTGGATCAGTTCTTCATGAAATTCTTCATCGTCACACTGCCGGTACCGAGATGTACCAACGGCATGATCCCAGGGATCGGATTGAAGTTGTGCTGTTTTTGATAATCGGTCTGATCCTGCCAAGTGGATGCGTTGATCATCCTGATTCCCTTGTACTCCATGTATCCGTATCCATGCACATGACCTGATACGAAAATATCGGGGAGGATATCCATAGCGAGATAATCCCTCCTCTCAGGTGCAAGGGCCGTCTTCTGACCGTAAATCGGAGCGAGATGACGTGCATCGGTCATCTCTTTCATGACCCTCAACGGATCATTGTATGTCAGCTGTTGAACACCAGAGACCCAATCGTCTATACTCCTTCCGTGATATGTGAGGATGGTCCTGTCCTCCACTTTGATGTATACAGGATTCCCGGACATCAGGACATTGGAATCGAACGATTCAATGAACACCTTATTGAGAGCAGGCTGCGGTTCAGCAGGTCTGCACGCATCGTGATTTCCGGGATGGATGACCATCTGGATGTGATCCGGGATGTCCTTGAGATATTCAGCCAGTTTCGTGTATTGATCGTATATGTCCAGAACATCCAATTCCTCTTCCTGACCAGGGAATATCCCGATACCGTCAACGACATCCCCAGGGAATATGATGTAATTGATCTGCATCTTCTCGCTGTTCTCTTTGAGGTATCTGATCATCCTCTGCCAATTGTTCTCTAGGAACGTCTTACTACCGATATGGACATCGGACAGGAATGCTACGACGGACTGTGAATCCGAATCCTTCCACTGGTGTGATTGAGGTACCCCAGGTTTGATTATATCATCGGGTATGAACAATCCTTTCTTGGAATTGCCATCCCTCGGTTTGGTGAATTTGCCTTTGAAACCAAGGACCATGTCGTTGGTGATGATATCATTGAAATGAGGACTATCCTTCGATACGAAGACCATGCAATTGCTCTCTCTGTCACCGCCATCATCCTCGATGCTGAGCATCATATGACCATTCGCGGTGATCCTTCTCTCGCTGACGATACCTACGATCCTGATCTCCCTGTCATAGATCGAATAGGCGTCCTTGATCTTCTTTGAAGGTCCAAAATCACTTCTTCTTTCGATGATCTTCTTCAGGATCTGATATCTGCTTTGGAAATATCTTGTGAAATCGTCCACATTCCCAACGCACAAGGAATTACCGGTTATGTCCGTACCATCGACTATCTTCAGGTCGAGGTTCTTCTTGTTATGGGGGTCGAACGTCTTCGGAGATTCGGAGATCTTCTTGTCGCCTTGAAGGAATGATATGACATCCTCCTTCGTGACGAATATAGGATTGTTAGAAAGGGCGGACAATACCGTGTTGGTGAAGCCTACCGGATCGGTATTGGACATGATCATATCCAAAGCCTCTGGCGACAGGAACATGTTCCTTCTAGCCGCTGCTGTCAACACCTCTGTCTTGCTCATGGTATCCACCTACATGTCTTCATGTCATAATTGATTTGCTCTGATCCTACCGTTCGCTTTCTTATTACTATAGATATATCTAATATGCTCTGGTCATGTGAATAGGATTTCAAATTGTGATAAAGGTATGTGTGCCCGTCACCAACTTAAGTTAGTGGCGGACACACCATGTTAAAAACGTTTCAACTGATGGTCACAACGACATCGCCCGACACGGTACACTTCAATGTGATGTACGATGTGGTCTCATTATAATCACAGGGTGCAGGATCCAAAGTCGTTCCACCCATTGTTATCGAGGATATCGTTGCCGTACCATATTTTTGCCCGTCGGTCTTGAGGAGTGTGAGGATCTATTCTCCATCAGTCACGGTCCATGACAGTTTGTATGTATCTGTAGCAGCTCCAAATTTGAAATCATCGTGATACAGTGTGTAGAAATAGATCGATCCATCCCCTATGCCATTTCTCGCTATTTCCATCGAAGTCATCTGATTTCAGAGCACCAGAGATGATCCTTCTAGGCGATTTGAGAAGGGACATGAGAATGATATTGTTAATTATCATATATTTGATTTTATACTATAATGGTGGTTCAGTCAATCAATGAACGGTCAGTCGAACAGGAATGGGCTATGGTCGATACATCTTCACTCATTGATCTCTCTTCGTAAAAAATGGATTATAATACAGTTTAAACTGTATTTATATCCAGAAAAATAATACATTCAAATACAATAAAGTCAATTATCAATCATGGCGGAGAAGTATGTGGAACGGCCGTTCTATATGGAACGGATGATGGAATGGTTCGATGATCGGACCATGATCAAGGTACTCACTGGAATACGCAGATGTGGTAAGTCCGTCATCATGGAACAGTTCCGTCAATATCTCATCAACAGAGGCATCTCAGAGAGGGACATCATGCTCATCGATCTGGAGAAGATGAGATATGTCATCGATTCTGAGAGGATGCTTTATGATCACATCTCCTCGAACATCAGATCGGATAGGCCCGTGATACTCATAGATGAGGTCCAGCTCATCAAAGGATGGGAGAGGGCATTGGATAGCATCCGTCTGAAGTATGATGCCAGCATCTACATCACAGGTTCAAATTCGGAGACGGTATCGGAATCCCTTGGCACACATCTTACAGGGAGATACGTGGAGATAGATGTCTATCCATTTTCATTCAAAGAATTCCTCTCCCGTTATCCGATCGATAACGATAACGGATACACTCAGAGGTTCGTGCAATATCTGAGATATGGTGGGATGCCCATAATCGATCTGAAGGATAGTCAAAGAAAGAATAGGGCGATACTCAGAGGGGTGTATGATTCCGTCATCAATAATGATATTCGCCCAGGGATGGATATGGATCAGGCCCTATTGAACAGTATGACATCATTCATGATCTCCAACATAGGCAATCTGACCACTTATGGTAGCATAGCTAACCGTTCATACATGAAGGACCAACGGACCGTGGAGAAATACCTGGGGAAGCTTTGCGGTTGTTTCATCTTCTACAAAGCGGACAAATACGATGTCATCGGCGAGAGACATCTTAAATCCAAAGCCAAGTACTATTTGGCGGATACAGGATTCAAGGACGCTATACTTTTGGGTTCGGAGTATGATGAAGGATCACTGTTGGAGAATGCGGTGTTCATAGAGCTTATGCGCAGAGGATACAGGGTGTCTGTAGGTTCCTTCAAGGACAGAGAGATAGATTTCACCGCATGGTTGGATGGGGCACCCGAGTTCTATCAGGTCGCATGGAGCATCAACGACCCCATGGCGTTGGATAGGGAGGTCCGTTCACTTACCAAGGTAGAGGGGAAACGTGTTCTGATAACGATGGATTTGGATATACCAGAGGTTCCTGATGGTATCGAGGTCGTACGTGCACCCGAATTCTTTCTGGAACGGGATTGAAATCCTCTTCAGATACATCATATCAGGGCCCTAGGCACCCTATCGGCACCACGAGCACACCTTTTTCGGTCACGGATACATATCCCGTCGATATCAGCACCATCATGAATGATGGGCTCTCACCACCATCGTTCACTATCTGATCTCTTAGTTTGATCAGATTGCTTTCGGCTTCAGGAACGTCACCAGCCCCCATCTTGACCTCTATCTCACCCCATCTTCCATCGCGCAGTTCGACGATGATGTCGACTTCAAGATCCTTGCTATCGTGGTAGTGTTTCACCTTTCCTCTCAACAATTCTGAATATACTCTGAGATCCCTTACACAGAGTGATTCGAAGAAGAAACCGAATGTTCTCATATCTGGGATCAATCTCTTACCATCCATATTCAAGGATGCGGCCGCAAGTGATAGATCAGCAAGATGTCTCTTCGGTGTCGTCCTTATAGCGGTTTTAGATTTGACATTGGGGGACCAAGCAGGAACATCTTCGATTATGAAAAGTCTGATCAATGAATCGATGTATTGTTCGACAGTGGATTGTGTGACCAGTCTATCACTAGATATGACGTCGTCGATAATTGATTTCATAGATGCCATCGTGGAGGTGTTCCTAGCATACGAGCGCATCAACCTATCTATCGCTTCTAGGTTCTTCTTCTTGCCATCGACTCTGAAGACATCTATCCCAATCGTTGCGTTATAGTAGTTCATCACTACGTCCTGTGCATATTCCTTGTCGATGCGGACACTTCTCGGCCAACCTCCCCTGATTGTTAGGAATGCGATATCATCGAGTGTATGCGGTGAAGCACCAGAGATATCAAAATCGCCATCAAATAGTGACTTCAGGGAAACACATCCATTCGAATCACCGGATTCGAACAGTGACATCGTACGCATCCTCATCGGCGCTATCCTATCCACGCCGGAATGACTGTATCCATCTTCCTTCGGAACTGAGGAACCAGTGAGCATGAACTCGCCCATCTGATTGCTAAGATCGACCTCATTCCTTACAGCATCCCACAGGGATGGTACTTCCCCCCACTCGTCAAGTAGGATGGGTGTTTTATTCTTGAACAATTCAGAGGGTTTGGTCGCAGCAAGCATTCTTAGGGATGTGTTCTCTGGATCCTGTAGGCGGTATTCTGTATTGCATTTACGGGCACCTGTGGTACTCTTTCCGCATCCTTTTGGCCCTGTTATATGGACTGCACCTGTCGTATGTAGCATCCTTTCTAACACTTCATCGGCTATACGTGGAATGTAGTCCATCTTTGTCATATTGTTATAAATGCAATCATAGTGTTTAATTAAGAATAATAATAGTAAAAAATTACTATATTTTTCTAACCTGAGTTCGCCACATAGGGCATGTGATGCGAATTCAGGGTTTAGTCCATATTTAGTTTATGTTTCAGCGTATGCTGTAAAAAAGACCAACTGTCGAATGGGCCAGCAACATCGATTCACGGATGAAGTGGCGAGGTCAGGCTCAAAAAATTACGCAGAGGGTGTCGAAAGCACGACTATGAGATTAAATCTACCACGTTTAATAAGAAGAATTTCGAGTACGGGTATGCTTCTATAAAGAGGAATGATAAAGGTTTTTACAAGGAGTTGATGAAGCTCATCATAGAATTAAACCCCGTTATAGAAATTATTTCACGTAGAAAGCACGAGTGTGACACCACACCTTATCATTCACCGGGTTTCACGCCATCGAAGAACCACGACGGATGGTAGTCTACTATCAGGAATACTGATGTGTTTAGGACATATACAGAACTACTATTCTCAGCCGCTTCTAATTGTTTATCTAAAACAATTTCTCCTGTCATTCTCTTATATCCATCATATGTTGGCATCTCATAGACGCCATTGACTATATAGTTCATCTTCTGCAGATTTAAACTTATTATCCACTTCAACCTTCCGCGATCTAATCCGGCGTTCTGTTTCAATACCTTCCAAGCTTCTTTGTCAACCAAAGATTTGTATCCCCTTCCGATGTCTACAGGGACTGAACGTTCCTTGAAATCCGGATCTTCCTGACCTTTTATGTGCCTGAAGGACTGCATCATCGGATAATTGATGAACAGCTTCCCTTTTTCAGATGAATCGTCAAAGAATTTGAGCATCTTCCTCAGCATGCTGAAGTCCGCATCAGGATCCTGGGGATCGAAATCGAAGATGAGATAGATGTCCGTGAAGACCTCATCCTTCCCGATACGTTTGTCTTCTGGAACATCCTGTGATTTCAGCAACCTCAGCAGGTCCAGATTCTCATCGATCTCGCCGTCTTTGAACAGTTGATTCATCAGCACATAGATGTTGGTCTCATACGTGTAGATGGAATAGTCTGCACCTCTATCGAACCTATCCCATAGCTTCTCTACGAGGGACTTCTCGTCATTGGGTCCTTCGACGATGAGCAGTATGCGCTTATTCATTGAATTCTCCGTTATGAAGCATCTTCTCCAGATTATGAGCCTCACGCAGCTCTCTCGAGGTCAAGTCCACCAAGGATTTCAGCTTTCCATTTGTTAATAGGAGGTAGCAGTCTGGCCTCATGATGCTGTTGTCTACCAGTCCTGTGTTATGGGATGTGAATACCGTCTGTATATTCACCGAATCTATGGTATGGCGGATAATCTTCTCGGCCAACTCGTAATGGTAGTACGCATCGAATTCGTCGATGAACAGGAATGAGACGTTATCGAACTTCTTGCTCCAGTAGTAATACAGTTCTAATGAATGCGTTCCGCTTGATTTGTTGAATTCGAAAGGTATCGTCTTGTACTTGAGCCTTTGGACCAGTACTCTTTGAAAACTGTTAGATTCCACATCCAGCTTGACATCTATGCCCCCAGTGTTGCGAAGGAATTCTTCGAAATTATGGACTAGATTGTTGTTCATGATGAACTCGTTCATGAATTCTGAGCTCTCAAAGAATCCGATGAATTTGTTTCCATCATACGTGCACCTGAAATACAGCATACGGCTGACGAAATCCATGATGAAATGCATGGGAGATCTCTTGGATTGTGGGGTGCTTCTCGCTATGTATTTCAGTATCGATAGGGAGCCGTCAACCGATCCAAAATCCAGATTTCCTGCGTTAAAGTCTGCAAGTCCATCTACATCCCTTGAGCCGGTGTGATAATCGAATCTGAATACGGTCTTATCATTCATCTTGAGCGATTCATATGTTATGATGAATGGTTCTGTTTTATGATATTCGTATTCGATTATGTCCTCTCCGTTTTGGAATTCGTAACAGAATGATGCCTCAGGGGAGTTGGACAGGCCGTTGATAAAACTGATTTTATCCGTCTGATGTTCCTGCCTTAGTTTCTCTGTCAGGGTGTAGACAATGTCAAACAGCGCATAACCAAGATTGGTCTTTCCGGATGCGTTACGACCCATTATTAGCACTTTGTTAAGCAATCCGTCCTTTACGCATGATTCGTTGTAGCGGTAATCCCGTGTTTTCGTGAAATCAAGAGTTATCTTGTTTTGGAAGTTCTTGTAGTTCTGAACACTGAATTTTCTCAGCATTATCTCACTACGTAAGTATACTACGAAGTACTATATATAATTCCGTATTTTTTTTACGGATATAATATTTGATGTTAATGGCTGTTTTATTGTCAAACTTTTTGCCAAATATTATCGGGGTATTCGTGGCTTTGGATCATTGTTTTGATTGAAGCCATCACAGCAGGTAGATCTTCTTTGTAAGTAACACCGATCCATTTCTCATCAGTGTCCACACATCTCAGTTCTGCCTTTCCCGAGGATACTGTATTGGAGATTATATCAGGAGATAATGGCCACCGGCATCAAATCTGCCGATGCGACCCACATCGCATGGGCGATATCGGCAGGATGCGATTATCTGATCACCACGGACGGCAGGACGATCGTCAAGGATGTCAGACCGTTAACGGAATCCATGGTCTGGTCGTTAGGTCATTTGACACTTACGAGGATCGTGAGCAAAGGTAAGAGAAAAGAAGCGTATTTCAGCAATTGGGACGGCATATCGAGGGAGGTCTTCGCCAATATCCGTGCCGAAATCGGGTGCAAAGCACCCGTTTTCGGCTGAGATCATCCGCTTTCTGCAGTCCGGGCGTATCCGTATTTTGTCGATGTTTCAGCGTATGCTGTAAAAAAAGATCAACTGTCGAATGGGCCAGCAACATCGATTCACGGATGAAGTGGCGAGGTCAGGTTCTAACAAACCAGAAATGAACAGAATTCTAACGTAATTCAGTCGATTTATCCTATTTTCATCCATCAAATTATGCATTACATCATTAGTATGATAGATGATAACTTCCTTATAGAAGAGCAATCATTCTATGAATAATGAGTAGGGATGACCTCATAAACACAACAAGAGCCATACTGGCTAAGGGAGGATTCGATATCTCTCCGTTGATGTCATTGCGTAGCGTATGCTTTGATGTCGTCGGAAGAAGGGATGACACTCTGCTCATAATCAAAGTGCTCAGTAACATCGACGCATTCTCAAGGGAGAATGCCGAGGAGATCAAGGTCCTTGCCGATGTTCTGCACGCATCCCCCCTGGTCATTGGAGAGAGATCCAGTTCAGGACCTCTGGAACCCGGAATAGTCTATTCCAGATTCAATATACAGATAATTTCGAATGATACCTTAGCGGATCATGTACTTGAGAATGCTCCGCCTTTCATCTTCGCCGCACCTGGCGGATTGTACGTAAGACTCAACAACGAACTCCTCAGGACCGTGAGGGAGAAGGAAGGTATCAGTTTAGGTACATTGGCCGATGTGGCAGGTGTATCGAGACGCACCATACAGATGTATGAATCAGGTATGGGTGCCATGATAGATGCCGCACTCAGACTTGAGGAATATCTCGACAGGCCGATCATAGAGACTGTCGATCCATTCGAATACAAACCAGACGTATCCCCAAGGACATATGAATTGAAAGGGAACGTCAAGAGCGGTTCGATGATATTGGATCATCTCATCGATATAGGGTTCGCGGTCACACCGGTCACAAGGAGTCCTTTCGATGCGTTGTCACGCAACAAGGATGTGGTGATCCTGACAGGAATGGATAATCAGGACGAGAGGCTCATACAGAAAGCGATGATCGCATCGGACATCTCAAGGATATCCGGAAGACATTCTGTCATAATCGTCGAGAAGAAGCACGGTAGAGATAATGTAGAATCGACTGCTATCGTCTCCAAGGAAGAATTGAAGAAGATGGATGACAAGAACGAATTGACGGATGTCATCCTCTCCAGAGGAGGAAAACAGTGAAATCATTCAAGATCGGGGATTGCGAATTCGATCTCATACCGATCATCAAAGGTTTGGTATCCGAGAAGGATAAGGTCATACAGGCTTTGGATTCAAAGACATATGACGCTACAGCGGTAGCATTGGGTGCAGAGGACATAACAGCGATATCCAAGAGGGATGAGATAGAGGGTGAATTCGAATCCAGCGATCTTGATACGGTATACAGCGGATTATTGACACAATTCGGAAACATCGACATGCCCGATCCTGCATTCACGACATTGATCGATATCTGTAAAGATAGGGACATACCCGTGATACCATTGGATATGACCGATGAGGAGTACACGCAGCTATACTGCGAGACCGTATCCACAGTGGAATTCCTTAGAGAGAAACGTCTGATCAAGAAAGCCCTCAAGAATAAATTCGACACCTCGTCACCAGAGAGTTTCGTCACTGAATGGGATGCTCTTGTGAATCATCTGAGCGGTTATGCGAAGATGAGCAAGTACAGAGAGGAATACATGGCAGGGCAGATCAAGGATATCGCCAATTACAGGAAGAATGTGCTATTGCTCATAGAGTATGAACGTGTGAGCGGTGTGATGGGATCGGTCGGCGAATGATATGACATGCGATAGGTGCTCTGAGAACAAAGCCAAAAGCTATGCATTCTGCCCTCAATGTGGAGAGGATCTGATAAGATTCGAATGCACATCATGCGAAACACATCGCGAGATGGGAGACAGGTTCTGTTCCGAATGCGGGAGGGAGATCAATCCTCTGCCGAAGAAGAGCACATTTTCAAAGATCACAGACGTCTGCGGTGCGATCATAACATCAATCCTAGTATGTTACATCATAATCGAATCGATGACGGCCATATGGGGAGTACCGATCGTCTGGGATCACCTTCCGTCATATACGCACAGCATTTTCATCGTCATCCCAAGGATCGTATCATTGTTCGAGTTCAGCGGATCCGCCGTACAGGTATATTATCTGTTGATCCTAGCGGGGGTTCTAGCTTCTGTATGCTATCTCATCAAGAAATCGTATGGGCCTCTGAAGGAGGAAGGTATCGAAGGTCTGAAGAAGACCCCGATGTACGAGACATTCGCACTGTTCGCGGCATTGATGTTCGTGGAATTCACATACATATTGGTATTACCGCTCTTCGGTGTGAAAACGACCAACCCGTTCGAGGATGAAGAGGTATGGGAGATGATGTTCACATTGCTCAATGCCTCGATCTACGAGGAGTTCGTCTGCAGGATATTGTACATAGGTGTACCGATGGCGATCATTGCTTTGATATCCAGAAAAGAGGGTACGAAGTGGTATAGATGTCTCTTCGGAGGATTCGGTGTCAACAAGGTCGCATTGATCTTCATCCTGTTCTCATCGGCCCTATTCGCATTCGGGCATCTTGGATGGGGATGGTGGAAGATATTCCCGACATTCCTCTTCGGATTGATAAGCGGATACATCTTCTGTAAATATGGAGTATATGCGACGATATGCATGCACTTCCTTACGGACTACATGAGTGCATCAGAGTGGTTGGGCGGTGAACCCATCTCGATGATGACGGCTCTCGCAGTGGTGTTAGGATCGTGCATCCTCGGAATACCCCTTGCCATATCATACACTAAAAGGGCATTCCTTTGGGTCAAGGATGAGTTCTTCTCACCCAAGCAGTTCTGAGAGGATGTTCCTCGATTCCACACCTGATTGGTATGATCTGGATTCGATGATGAGATTCCCTTTGTAATTTCCGAGGTCCTTCAGTACCTTCTTGAAATCTATGTTACCCTCACCAAGCGTGAGGTGTTCATCCATCTTACCATTGTTATCGTGTATGTGTATGTTGACGAATCTGTCCCTGAACTGTGAGATGAACTCATCGATCTGTCCCATGGTGTTAGCATGTCCTATGTCGAAGCACATCCTCAGATTCGTACCGTCAAGGAGATCCTTCATGTCCTCTGCGGTCTGACCGAGCATGAATGGGAATGATGGCATGTTCTCTATCGCCACGGCCACGCCATACTCATCCGAGAGTCTGTCCAATGCACCGAGGGATTTCTTCGCTTTCATCACAGCTTTTTCCTCCATGTACGGAACGGCCATGCATGTCAATCCAGGGTGTACGGTCACAAGGCCGATGTCAAGGTTGGCTGCGGATTCTAATGTCGCAAGCATCTCGATCACGGAATCCTCCCTGATTCTCTCATTCAAAGATGCGAGATTGATGTCACTGATAGGCGCGTGTATGGAATATGATAGCTCATACGCATCCTTTATCGTCTTGAACAGGCCTTCGATACCTCTGAGGTGATGTTCCGCCTCCGCGAATATCTCCCAATGCTTGAATTCCTTTGCAACCTCTGGAAGAACCTCCTTGAAATCGTATGCGCTGAATTCCGTACAAGATATGCCTATCAAATCAAAACCTCCTCTCCGTCCACCGTCTCAGGTGCGACATTCTCGATGACTGCATCCAATTCATCATCCTCTACGACGACCCTCATGGTCCCAAGGATGGTCTTCTCCTCACAGAACGATATCTTCCCTACGAACGCTACCTGTTTATTGAGGAAGAATCTGGTGACATTCCCTCTTTTTCCTCTTAGCAATACGCTACGGGTGGTGTCCAATATCTTCTGTTTGCGGATCTGTTTGCTGAAATGATCGAGATTATCCGTATTTCCCTTGAGTCCTTTCTCATCCTCGACTATCTCGGCACCGGGGAATATCCTCTCGATGGCCATTCTGACCTTCTCTGGATCCTCGCTGGGGTAAATCGGACATGTAATCTCAACCTTCATCATCACTCATCCGTAATCTGTGGCAGGGTAATAAACATTGGTCTTAGAGGTGTGATTTCTTCTATGATATAATCGAAATAATTATTATATCAAACTGATATAATCGCATATGATCGATCTGAAGGTGGTAGACGGTAAGGTGTCAAACCCTGAATCAGAATATTTGGAATTCAAATCATGTAAAAATCGTCTTTCCAAGGATTTCTGGCCAACCTACTCCGCATTCGCCAACACATTCGGAGGAACGGTCATAATCGGCGTCGATGATGAAACGCGCGAACCATTGGGAATCGATAATCCAGACAAGATCATCAAAGAGTTGTGGGACCTTCTCAACGATAGCAGGAAGGTCAATGTGAATCTGTTGTCCCCAAAGGATATTCGCACCATAGATGTCGAAGGAAAAGCACTGATTCAGGTGGATATCCCTCGTGCTGAGCGTAGGAAACGTCCGGTCTTCATCAACGGTTCTATGGAGAATGGGACCTATAAGAGAAATGGCGAGGGAGATTATCATTGCACAGTGAATGAGCTCAAACAGATGCTGAGGGACTCATCAGACTCATCTCAGGATTCAGAGGTCGTTACGGGAATAACGATTGAGGATCTCGATATGCAATCCTTGGCTTCATTCAGAGAAAGGATGTCCAATAGGAATCCGTCCCATCCGTGGAACGATCGGGATGATGAGGAATTCCTTAGACTGATAGGCGCAGGCTCTAGGGTTGAAGGTGTGATGCATCCCACGGTGGCCGGGCTATTGATGTTCGGATTTGATTATAGCATCATGGCAGAGTTGCCCAATTATCATCTCGATTACCTTGAGTTTGCGGATGGCACAAATGATTGGACGCATCGTATAACCACAGGCACTGGCGAATTCACAGGGAACGTATACACATTCCTGACCAAGGTCTCGAATCGGATATCGATGCTGAATGATAGAGGGAAAAATCTGGATGGGATGTCTCGCATTGACGACACAGCATTGATCAGAGCTCAGAGAGAACTGCTAGTCAATGCACTGGTCCATGCTGATTATGCAGGTTTCAGAGGGATCAGGGTAGAGTGGAGGCAGGATACATTCATGGTGAGAAATCCAGGCAATCTGAGGATCCCTATCGCCAAGATGTTCGAAGGAGGGGTCAGTGATCCGAGAAATCCGCATCTTGCGATCATGATCGGACTTGTAGGGTTGGCGGAACGTGCTGGCAGCGGTGTCAGTGATGTGGTGTCCTATTGTCGTAAGCATGGGATAAGGGACCCGTCGTATGTGGAAACGGTGGATCCAGAGACAGTCACGGTCACACTGAAATTATCTGCAGTGTCAAAGTCTGAAGAGTTGAAGGATATGATTACGGAGATGGTGAGTAAGGATCCGACTATATCCATGGACTCTATGGTAAGACGCACGGGAGTCGAGAGGAACAGAATCGTCCGTTTGATCAATTCAATGAAGGCGGAAGGGATCATCAGGCGCGTTGGCGGTACCCGTGGACATTGGGAGATCGGATGAGGGCCCTGTAAATTGTTTCGACTTCGACAAATCCTCACTCTCAGATTGATCTCTCATTGGAAGTCGTTTGTCGCTATTGGCCGATTTTTGGAATAGTGTTTAATCTGAGGAACTCGAATAGATCAGCATACATCGAATCACAACCCTTTCCAGAAGATAGGATCTCTGGAGGGTATACGATATTCAATCGATCCCAGGAGTTGGAATGGTAATGGCGGAAGAAGAGATACGTTGTCCGAATTGCGGTGAACTGATAATCATAGACGAATCACGTTTCGATCCCATCATCAAACAGATAAGGGACAAACAGTTCGAGAAAGAGATCAAATCGATGCAGGAGAAGCTCGATCTTGAGGTAAATCTCGTCCGTAAGGATTTCGAGTCCAAACTCGAAGAGGCTCTTAAAGAAAAGGACAGGATCATCAGTGAATTAGAGGCTCAGAAGAGAGCGACCGATCTGGAATATGAGAAGGATAAACAATTGGCTTTGAACGAGCTCAAGACCCAAAAGGATACTGAGATCATAAGATTGAATGAGACCATAAACAGTTACGAGACAGCGAAGGAGCTTGCTGTCACAAAAGCTGTCTCTGAGAAGGATCAACGGATATCCGAAATGATCATGGAAATGAACAGGAACAAGGACAGATATGAGGCTGAACTCAGGGCTAAGGATGAACAGGTCGCATTCTACAAGGATTTCAAGGCGAAGGAATCCACGAAGATGATAGGGGAGTCATTGGAAAGATACTGTGAGGACCAATTCAATTCTCTCAGGGCGACAGGTTTCCAGAACGCATATTTCGAAAAGGACAATGACATACGCACAGGTTCCAAAGGAGACTTCATCTTCCGCGATTTCGATTGCGAGGGCGATGAGAACATCGAATACGTCAGCATAATGTTCGAGATGAAGAACGAGGCTGACGAGACTGTGACCAAACATAAGAACGAGGACTTCTTCAAAGAGCTCGATAAGGATAGGAGAGAGAAGAACTGCGAATACGCGGTCCTTGTCTCAATGTTAGAGCCAGATAGTGAATATTACAACCAAGGGATAGTGGATGTGTCGCACAAGTACGAGAAGATGTACGTCATAAGGCCTCAGATGTTCATACCGATGATATCCCTGATAAGGAATGCATGCAAGACGTCCATCGGTTTCAAGAAGGAGCTTACCCTCATAAGGGAACAGAACACAGACATCAATCGTTTCGAGGATTCGCTTAATGATTTCAAAGATAAATTTGGAAGGAACTTCCGTATCGCGACGGAGAAGTTCAGTAAAGCAATCGAAGAGATAGATAAGACGATAGATCATCTTCAGAAGACAAAAGAGGCCCTGTTGTCATCCAGTAATAACCTCAGACTCGCCAATGACAAGGCTCAGGACCTGACGATAAAGAAATTGACCAAGGGCAACAGCACCATGGCCGCTAAGTTCGACGAACTGAACGATAAGAAGAAAGGCGAATTGGAATTCTGATCCGTTGCAACGGGTCTGTGTGGGGTCGAATCCCGTCACACTTGATCGTATGACGGGATCCGGCACCCATGGAGGCAGATCAGTGGTTGTATTCCTTCAGCTTCTCTCTCGCCTTCGGACCGAATTTCTCCACTGCTTTCTCGAAGTCCTTCATGTGCACCTTGCATTCATCGGCGTTCACAGCGTTCGGATCCTTGCTGTTCCTCACCAACTCCCTCACTGCACACATGACAGCTTCGTTACAGATCGCGGAGATATCTGCACCAGTGCATCCTTCGGTCATCTCTGCGAGCTTGCTCAGATCTACGTCGGCATCCAAGGGTTTCTTCGCTGTGTGTATCTTGAAGATCTTCTCCCTCGATACCTGATCTGGCGGTCCGATGTAGATGCTCTTATCGAATCTTCCGGGTCTGAGCAACGCAGGATCCATGATGTCCGGCCTGTTCGTCGCAGCGATCACGACAACATTGTTCAGAGCCTCGAGACCATCCATCTCCGTAAGCATCTGTGAGATCACCCTCTCGGTGACGTTGCTGTCGCTTCCTGTTCCTCTCTCTGGAGTGATCGAATCGATCTCATCCATGAAGATCACACACGGGGATGCCTGCCTTGCCTTACGGAAGGTCTCTCTCACAGCCTTCTCAGATTCTCCGACCCATTTGTTGAGGAACTCAGGTCCTTTCACTGCGATGAAGTTCGCTTCGGATTCCGTAGCGACAGCCTTCGCGAGCATGGTCTTACCTGTTCCCGGCGGACCGTAGAGCAATATGCCCTTCGGTGGCCTGGCGTTCATGTTCTGGAAGATCTTGGAGTACTTGAGAGGCCATTCCACAGCTTCTTTCAGTTCTTGTTTCGCATCCTCCAATGCACCGACATCCTCCCACTTCACGTTGGGTTTCTCGATCAGCACTTCCCTCATGGTCGAAGGTTGCATCTCCTTCAGAGCACTGAAGAAATCATCCCTGTTGACCTGTATCTTGTTCAGTGTCTCCATGGGGATGACATCCGTCTCGAGATCCACATCAGGGAGTATCCTTCTGAGAGCTGCCATGGCGGCTTCCTTCGCCAATGCAGAGATGTCCGCACCTGCGTATCCATGTGTCCTGTCAGCGAGCTCATCGAGGTTCACATCATCCGCAAGAGGCATTCCTCTGGTATGGATCTGAAGGATCTCGAACCTTCCGTTCCTATCAGGGATGTTGATTTCGATCTCACGGTCGAATCTTCCCGGTCTTCTCAGTGCCTCATCGATGGAGTTTGGCCTGTTCGTAGCACCTATGACCACTACCTTGCCTCTCGATTTGAGACCATCCATCAGTGCCAGCAACTGAGCTACGATCCTTCTCTCTTCCTCACCGGATACCTCATCACGCTTAGGCGCGATCGAATCTATCTCATCGATGAAGATGATGCTCGGAGCGTTCTCTTCAGCTTCTTTGAAGATCTCCCTCAGTTTACCCTCGGATTCACCGTAGAACTTACTGACGATCTCAGGTCCGCCTATGTACGTGAAGTTGCTGCTTGTCTCACCTGCTACAGCCTTCGCGAGCATGGTCTTACCTGTTCCCGGCGGCCCATGGAGCAACACACCCTTCGGTGCATCGACACCAAGCCTCTTGAACAGTTCAGGATGTCTGAGTGGTAGTTCGACCATCTCCCTGATCTTCTTCACCTCATCGCCGAGACCTCCGATATCATCGTATGTGACGGTCGGGATCTCTCCGTTGCTTCCTGCAGGTTTATCGTTGATCTTGACTTGTGTGTTCGGCGTTATCGTAGCAGCATCAGCCGATGGCGTGAATGATGTGACAATCATATCGAACTTGTTACCCATGACGCTGAGGGTGATCGTATCGCCTTTTGCGAATGTGCGTCCGACGAACATGTCCCTCAGGAAATCCTCTCCACCCTGGAGTCTGAGTTCCTGACTCGGAGCGAATGTTATCTTGGTCGCATTCTTAGCCTCAATCTTCTTGATACCGACACGTTCATCGATACCCGTACCAGCATTCCTCCTGGTCGAACCATCTATCCTGATGATCCCTCTGTTGGCATCCTCCGGCCCTCCCATGAGGACCTTTACCACGGTCTTCTTGGTACCGTTGATCTGTACTATGTCACCGACGTTGATGCCGAGGATACCCATAAGTTCAGGATCGATCCTCGCTACACCTTTGCCGGCCTCTCCCGGTTTAAGTTCCGCTACCTTCAGCGGTTTATCATTGCTCATCCTTCTCACCTTCTTTATTATCCTTCATTCTTCTCTCGATGTCATCGATCATCTCTTTGACGACATCTGTGCGTGCGTTGAGATCCTTGGATAGTTCTTCCACGGTCTTTTTTGGCGCGTCCAATATCTCGTATGCGAGACTCTTCTGTGCATATCCATCCTGTTTGGAGATTACTGATGCGATTATCGATTCCTTTTCCCTCATTAGTTCCGAGTACCTCTTCTCCAATTGTTCGAGTTCATTGTCGATGTCGATGACCTTCGATCTCATTTCTTTGAGATTGTCGACGTCCACATCCTTCCTTTCGCCTTTCGGTTCGACCATCCTTGCAGAGAACATCCCGTTCCTCATGTCCACGATCAGTGTGAATTCCGAGTTCGGTTCGTATACTGTCCTCTCCGGTCCGATTGAACTACTCTCGCGATAGCTGACTACCATGCCGTTCTTTTCCAATACAGATAGATTCTTCATCACTGCCTGTTGGCTTATTCCGAGTTCCTTCGATAGTTGCAGAGGATAACGGGGCATCTTCACAAGAGACTCCAGTATCTTGCGTCTGGTCGGGTTCTCGATCATTGAGAGCAGGACATCCAAATCCATCATCGTATCACTTGGTTGTTAACTCATGGTTAACTACTATGTATTAGTCTGTTCTTCTATATATAGTTATCTTTGTGTGCACTAACAATCTCCTTCTGCCCGTACCAATTGATAAATAGAATATTCCTGTAATATGGCCGATGGCTGGAGAATTGAAGGGGGACGTCGTTGTCATAAAGGACCAGGCTGAGGGCAGCAGACTCTACAACAGGGGCAACTACGGCTATCCGATGAGAGGAGGGGGATTAGAGCTCGATCTTATGGAGGCTGCATATCTCCTCGAGAGCAAGAGACTCGAAGTCGTATCCCACAAGGAGAGGATGGAGTTCGAGGAACTGTTCAACCATGCATCCAATGTCCTCTCGGATTTCGATATCAAATACATGGTCTATCGCGACATAAGGTCCAGGGGATTCGTCGTGAAGGTGGAGTCGGGTACGTTCGACATGTCCGTATTCCCCAGAGGTATGACCATGAGCAATTCCCGCCCGATATACATGGTCAGAGCGGTATCCGAACGCACAGCATTCGATATCAGCAGTTTCTCTGGAGAGGTATCCGAGACCGAAAGTAAGGGGAAGACGCTCCTCTACGGTGTCGTGGACGAGGAGGGGGATATAGTCTACTACAAGATGATGCATCATGATCCCGTCGGCAACGTACCTCCGAAGGATGATGTCCAGAAGGTGACCGGACGTTTGATCAGAGACAGGGTGTTCATCTTCGACCCATCTGATTCACTCATCGTACGCGATTCCGGATTCTACGGTAAGATGATAGACAATGTTATGCAGTTGTCATTGATAGAATCCTGTTATCTGATGGAGAGGAGACAGTTGGATGTCGTCTCGTCATCCACCAAGAAGAAGATGAAATTGGATGAGCTGAAAGGTTTCGGAAGGGATACACAGGATGAGTTCGATCTTAGATTGAAGGCATATTCCGATGCTAGGTCCAGAGGATTGGTCGTGAAGACCGGATTCAAGTATGGTACGCATTTCAGAGCGTACGAGGGTTCACCGGATGATTGTCATGCGAGATATCTGATGCACGCTGTGGATGCATCTAACAGGACCATGTGGCCGGAGATATCGCGTGCAGTGAGATTGTCTGGCGGAGTAAAGAAGGAATTCCTGTTCTCCAGGGTAGGGGATGACGTGGAATACCTCGAATTCAGATGGTTCAGACCTTGATCATGGCCTCAGGGATGTGATGGGTACGACGTATACGCCGTCATCCCTGCGATATGCATGGTCTGCTAGGCCGCATATCACGCATAGTGTGCTCGGTCCATTCCCTCCATCATCCATCTTCTTCTTTATGTCGATGAGTTTCACGGCGGCATCATCGATCTGATTGGCTCCTAATTTGATCTCGAATGCACCCCATTTCCCATCAGGCATCTCTATGACTGCATCGATTTCTCTTCCATGGCTGTCACGATAGTGGAATAGCTCTCCGCCTATCGTTCTTGAATAGATCTGTAGATCTCTCTCACATAACGATTCGAACAAGAGGCCGAATGTTCTAAGATCATTCACTAGGCGTTCTTTACTGATTCTCAGTGCGGCTACTGCCAATGATGGGTCGGTAAGGTGCCTTTTCATAGCTTTACCAACTCTAGCGCTCGATCTGATATTCGGATCGAATGCGGGTTGGTTCGCTATCAGATGGAGTCTATCGAAGACACCCAGGTAGTCCATGACCGTATTGTATGAGATGGACGGCTTCAACTCTTCATCGGAAGGAACATCTCCAATCGGGATGCCTGTATCTTTGTGTATCCTGTCATTGGTCGCCAGTGTGGATTCGTTGCGAGCAAGCGATCTGACGACTGACCACAATCCTTCCTTTTTTCTCCGAACACCATCCATGGTCGAAGCATCCTCAATTATGGATTCCAAATAACCAGACACTCTTTCCTTTTTAATATCGTCTGTAAGGCCTATGTTACCCGGCCAACCGCCACTGACGATCAATCCGATTAGTGTGTCGATGGTGGTCTTGTTATCGGATATCCCGATATCCTTGCGCCCCATGATGTCTGAAAGGGACACACTACCAAGGGAATCACCCGATTCATACAGTGACATCGTGCGGATACTCAAGTGTTTAATGCGCCCTGTACCACTGTGGACGGCCTTTCTATCCTTCGGCGTCGATGATCCCGTCAATAGGAATTGACCTAGCAATCTGTCCTTGTCGATTTTGGACCTTATGACATCCCATATCCTAGGTATCTCTTGCCATTCATCTATGAGATGGGGGGCAGCCCCTCTTAGAGCGATATTGATGTTCGTTTCAGCAAGGTCTTTGTTACTTGTTCCATATTCGTTCGTGTCACCCATCATATATGCGCTGTTGGAGATATTCAACCCGATCCAGGTCTTTCCACACCATTTTGGACCATTGATACTGACCGCGCCGAATGCTCTCAGCGATTCTTCGATTTCCTTCTCGATCAATCTCGGCATATATCCGTCAGGTTTGAGTGACATGTTGATATCATGGACGTACCAGTACATATAATTGATACTTTTTCACAAAAATAATTGATAACTTTTCACAAGAATCATTGATACTTTTTTCATTTTTGTTCAAGGGATGCATTGTCATATGACATCGAATATGTACAATAGTGGATGAAAAATGGAAGAAGTGATTAAAGGAGTTTTGAAACCGAGTGCCTTCCGGCACTCGATCAGAGTTGTATCTCGATACCAAGTTTCTCTGTGAGTTCCTTGTATCTGTTCCTGATGGTGACCTCTGTCACACCAGCGACATCTGCGACCTCTCTCTGCGTCCTTCTCTCGTTACAGAGGATGGATGAGATGTAGATTGCCGCTGCGGCAACACCCGTCGGACCGCGGCCGGATGTCAATTCCTTCTCGGATGCGTCCTTGAGTATCTCTGCCGCCTTGCTCTGCACCTCTCCTGTGAGTCTGAGCTCAGAGCAGAACCTCTGTACGTAATCCTGAGGTTTGGTCGGCATGAGTTTCAATTTGAGTTCACGTGTCATGAAACGATAGGTCCTTCCAATTTCCTTCCTTCCTACGCGGCTGGAGTTCGCAACCTCATCAAGTGTCCTCGGGACACCGCATTGCCTGCATGCTGCGTAGAGTGATGCGGCAACGACGCCTTCGATCGAACGTCCTCTGATCAGATTCTTGTTGACCGCTTTCCTGTAGATCATAGCGGCCGTTTCCCTGACATTCCTAGGAAGCCCCATTGCGGATGCCATCCTATCCAATTCGGACAGTGCGAATGCGAGGTTCCTCTCGGTAGCGTTGGAGACACGGATCCTTCTTTGCCATTTCCTGAGCCTGTAGAGTTGAGCTCTGTTCCTTGTGGGGATGCTCTTTCCATAACTGTCTTTGTTCTTCCATGAGATCTCGGTGGACAATCCCTTGTCATGGATGGTATATGTCATAGGTGCACCGGTACGTGCCCTCTTCTCGCCCTGTTCTACGTCGAATGCCCTCCATTCAGGCCCTTGATCGATGAATTGGTCATCAAGCACCAATCCACAATCCTCACATGTGAGCTCACCTCTTTCGTAATCACGAACTAAGTGTTTGCTTCCGCACTCAGGGCACTTCTCGACTTCTTCAGTGCCTTCTCTTGTCTTTACCATGTTTACTTTCTCCCCTAAAGAACACTTTCTTCCCGATCAAATCCCCAGATACTGGACCGTTCTGTGATGATATGGTCACATAGGGCCCTTCGACCGGACCGAAGATACGTTTCACGATTCCGATGGTCGTGCCTTTCTCATTGAATATCTGATCATTGACATTCGGTGTGGATTCGGCCTTCACGACGAATCTCCCCTCGCCAGATACCGTTTCGACAACACCGAGATACTCCACAAGAACCACCAGCCCATAGGGCACGATATCGTAATCTAATTGGTTGCCTATATTCGTATTTCATATATATTCATTACGGAGAACTTTATATTCTATCATAACATAGTATATAACGATGAGCCATGCTTGGTGAACCTATCTGGCTGTCTTGTAATATTTAAAATCCAACGTTCTATGCTATTCGGAATATACAACCAATACTATATGTTGCGCTGTATACGACAGTTTATAACCCACGAATTTATCTTCGCATCGATGCCAGAAGTCCTGATAATAATGGGAAGTAAGAGCGACCTTCCGATCGCTGAGAAAGCCGTAGACATCTTCAAGAGATTCGACATCGACTACAAGGTCATGATCGCATCCGCGCACAGGACCCCAAGTAGGGTCGAGGAGATCGTGACGTCGTCAGATGCGAAGGTATTCATCGCAATAGCAGGCCTTGCAGCAGCATTGCCTGGGGTGGTAGCGTCCTTCACGACAAGACCTGTCATAGGCGTGCCTGTGAGCGGTAAGATGAACCTAGATGCACTGCTTTCCATAGTTCAGATGCCTCCAGGGGTGCCCGTAGCAACCGTAGGCTTGGACAGAGGGGACAACGCTGCTGTTCTCGCGATCGAGATGATGAGTATGTCCGATAGCGGATTGGCTGATAAGATGGCATCATACAGAAAGGAGATGGCGGATAAAGTCATCAAGGATTCAGAGGGTGTAGCTGATGTTTAAAGCTGACAAATTCGTCGAAGAGCATGTGAAGTCCGTTTCGGACCAGATAAAGGGTAAAGCGATAATCGCCTGTTCTGGAGGAGTGGACAGTATGGTCTCCGCAGTCATTGCGAGCAAGGCCATAGGGGACAGGTTGCTCGCAGTCTATGTCGACACAGGATTGATGAGAAAGGGAGAGACCGATGAGGTCCGTGGAATGCTGGAGGACATGGGCGTCAATTTCAAGATCATAGATGCAAGCAAAGAGTACTTCGAGGCATTGAAGGGCGTGACCGATCCAGAGACCAAGAGGAAGATCATCGGTGAGAAGTTCATACGCGTCTTCGAGAGGGAGGCCAAGGATTTCGGCGCCGAATATCTCGTTCAGGGAACCATCGCACCGGATTGGATCGAATCCGGAGATGGTGTCCGCGACACGATCAAATCGCACCACAACGTGGGCGGATTGCCCAAGGACATGGGCATGGAGCTTTGTGAGCCTCTTCGCGATCTGTACAAAGATGAGGTCAGAGCAGTCGCAAGGCTGTTGGGCATCAAATCCTCAGAGAGGCAACCGTTCCCTGGTCCCGGACTTGCAGTGAGGTGCCTTGGCGAGGTCACACCCGAGAACATCGAGATCGTACGTGAGGCATGTTTCATCGTAGAGGATGAGATAAAGAAAGCCGTCGCAGACGGGAAGATGGAGATGCCGTGGCAATACTTCGCAGCTTTGCTCCCCTCTAAATCTGTCGGTGTGCAGGGCGACAGAAGAGCCTATGGAAAGACCATAGTCGTTCGTGCGGTGTCATCGTTGGATGCTATGACGGCTGAGTTCTTCATGATCCCGTTGGAGATCCTGGATAAGATATCGAGGCGTATCACCAACACCATGAAGGATCAGGTCAACCGTGTCGTTTACGACATCACGAACAAACCACCTGCGACGATCGAATGGGAGTGAGATCGATGGGGTACGCCCCATCATCCCTTTCGATTTTGCATATCGTGATCTAATCTCTTCACTAGATAGTATGGGATTGCACAGATCCATCAGGTGAGCACATGTATGAGTTGATACAGGTATCCGATAACGATTATTATGTCAAAAGCCCCACGAATATCGGCCTCGTCAAGTTGAATGATATGGACGTATGCATCATCGACAGCGGTAATGATAAGGAAGCAGGGCGTAAGATCAGGCAGATATTGGATGCCAACGGCTGGAATCTCGTGGCCATATACAGCACACATTCGCATGCCGATCATATTGGTGGTAATAAATATCTCCAATCACAGACAGGCTGCAAGATCTATTCCCCCAGTATCGAATGCGATTTCACGAATCACACGGTATTGGAGCCCGCATTCCTCTATGGCGGATATCCGATGAAGGAATTGCGCCATAAGTTCCTGATGGCCCAAGAGAGCGACTGTCGCCCTCTTACGGATTCTGTTGTCCCCGGAGGACTTGAGATCATACCTCTTCCAGGTCATTCGTTCGATATGGTCGGTTTCCGCACCAAGGATGATGTGGTGTTCTTAGCAGATTGTATCTCAGGTAAGGCGACCTTGGACAAGTACAAGATCGGTTTCGTTTACGATGTCGGAGAGTATATCGCAACGTTGGAGAAGGTCAGGGATATGAAAGCCAAGATATTCATCCCTGCCCATGTTGAAGCGACTGAGGACATATCCGAGTTGGCGCAATACAATATCGATAGTGTGATGGAGGTCGCAGACCACATCGTGGAGATGTGTAACGAACCGATAACGGTCGAGAACATCGTGAAAAGACTGTTCGATGATTATGGTCTGAAGATGACGATGGAGGAGTATGTCCTGATCTCAAGCACGGTACGTTCATATCTGTCCTGGTTGAAGGATTGCGGAAGGTTGAATCCGAATTTCATCGACAACATCCTCTATTGGGAACGTGCTTAAGCTTCCAATGCGCACATAATCTGTTTTTCACACATCATATGTCCATTTGATAGACGTTCTGATGATGATTTATTTATATGATTCCTCAGATTGGCCGTATAATGAAGATTTACGTAGTGGACAACGGAGGTCAATGGACGCATCGCGAATGGCGCGTATTGAGATATCTCGACGTGGACGTCAAGATAATCCCTAACACTACACCCTTTGATGAGATCAAGGATGAGGTCGATGGTCTGATCCTCTCAGGCGGTTCTCCTTCCGTTGCTACGGAAGCGGATGCGATGGGGAACAATGGAGAGTATCTCGACAAGGCGGATTTCCCTATATTCGGAATATGTGCAGGTATGCAGTTCACATGCGAGCATTTCGGTTCGAAACTCGGTCCTGCGCAGAATCCTGAATTTAGCAAAGTGGATCTGAAGATCCTTGATGATAGTGATATCTTCAAAGGCATCCCATCGGAGATAACCGCATGGGCATCGCATAATGATGAGGTCAAAGGAGTACCTGACGGTTTCGAATTGATCGCAACATCATCCACTTGTCCCGTGGAGGCGGTTCGTTGCAAGACCAGGCCGATCTATGCTGTTCAATTCCATCCTGAGGTGGAACACACCGAATATGGTGAGCAGATGTTCCAGAATTTCGTGGATATCTGTGCCGAGTGGAAGAGGACTCATTGAGTCTTCGTTGCTACGTAGATGTTCACAGCACCCATGGATTTCACATAGAATCTCGCGTCTTCGAAACCAGCTTTCTTGAATATCTTGACCATGTCATTCCCATGAGGGAATCCCTCAAGAGATGACGTGAGCCAATCGTATGCGGGCTGTTTGCCATCGATCTTCTTGCCTTTGTCGAACCTTCTTCCGAACCAGGGCACTATGTGGAAGACATAGATGTTGTATCCGAAGAGCAGGAGTTTGTTCTTGGGTTTCGAGAGTTCGGCAACGATGCATTTTCCATTCGGTTTGAGGATCCTATACATCTCGTTGACAGCTTGCTGTATGTCGGTGACATTTCTGAGCATGTATCCGGATGTGACGAGATCGAAGGTGTTGTCATCGAATTGCATATTGAGAGCATCCCCTTCGCGGAAATCCACATCTTTGGGGAGATCGAGGGTAGCCATCTTCTTCCTTGCCATCGCAAGCATCCCTGGCGTTATATCCACTCCGATCACTTCTCCATCCTTTCCAACCCTCTCGGCAGCCATGAAGGAGATTTCTCCTGTTCCGCAACCAACATCGCAGACCTTCTTACCGCTGATGTCCCCAGCTTTCTTGAACATGAATCTGTGCCATCCTTTCACCATGCCGATGGACATTATCCCGTTCATCTTGTCGTAGTATTCTGCGATCTCCTCGAATACGTCCACGACATATTCGCCCTTTCCTTCGAATTGGTTGCCCTTCAATTCCTCTGCCATGCTGTCACCTGAATCATGGAATGAATATCCATATCAAATAACCTGCGACCATCAATACACCGAAATGCCAATTCAATTTGAAGCATAACGGTACCAACATGAAACTCGAATGGCCATCCTTAGGTGCTCTTTTTGAATTCGCATACAGGATATATGCGTCATATAACGTCAAGAATGCGATGGCACACGTCAATGGAGCCATCCCTGTGACCATCAATATTATCAGGATCGGGAATGAGATCAACGATTCGAAGAGGTAGAGTCTCATCCCATCCTCATAGGACATGCGACCGATGAGCGTACCGACATCCGTTTTCTTGTCCTCATAATAGTCACGTAATTCGTTACCTGCCAACACGCCTGTGATCATGAAGGCGTTCGGTAAGCTGAGCAGGAGGACATCCATCGAGAAGAAGTCACCTGTGAGCACGTAGTACGTCCCCATCGGCATGAGTATGCCGAAGTTGATGAACACGGAGATCTGACCCATCCCATGATACTTGTATGATGCACCCATGGTGTACATGGTCACTCCGAATATGCCCAACAGGCCATACACCATCAGGCCGATGCCGACGTGGAACATCAACACGATCCCGATGATGCATATGATGAACAGACACACCATGCCTGTCATCAGGACATCCTTCGGCTTCAGAACACCTGTGACCAATTCAGGCGATCTCGTCTCGTTCTCCACAGTATCCGTGCCCTTGACGAAATCACCATACGTGTTCAGGATGTTCGCCACACATTGGAAAAGACATGATCCCAACATGATCAATGCGAACACGATCGCATCGATCCATTCGGGCTCGATCACAGTCATTGCGACCGCACCACCGATCAGCACTGGTACGACGGCGCCGTGGAGTGTCCACGGTCTCAACACATTCCACCATCCAGCTTTCACTGGTCTTACCGTTGGTACGTCCATGTTTTTCGGATTAATAACACGATATAAATAAATTATTTATCGATAAACGATAAATACGGATTCAATATACTTCCATATCCATGAATATGAAGAGTCTGTTGAAGAGTAGCGCCTTCATGATGATGCTGGCGATGTTCGTCGCTCTGGTGACCAATCTTGGAGGTTGGTTCCCAGAATCCTTGACGCCGAACATCCGTTCGGATCTGACGATCTGGACCCTTGTTGTCATGCTAACATTGTCCTTGTCAAGGATACCCTATAGGAATCTGAATCCTGTGGCCCATGGAACATCCGTTCTCAGGGCCGTAATGCTTGGATTGATCATATCATCGATAATTCCATTGATCGGTTATTACATTCTGAAGGATACGGATTTCGGGAATCAGGCAACAGGCTTGATATTCGTAGCCGCGGCGCCCTTCGCAGGTTCGGTCGTTCCTCTCTCTTACATATTGAGAGGGGACATGGAGCATGCGGCAAGGGGTACGATCGTGACATACGTCGTATCCCTCGTTTGGATACCTGCGATCATATGGTTTACACTCGGCGAGAGCGTGGAGATGACCGATGTGTTGATCACCGTACTCAAACTTCTCGGGATACCTTTGATCGCATCCAGGCTCTTGACCAAGGTCAAGATAGATAAGGATCTGATGGCCATTTTCCTCAATCTTTGTATATTCTTCATGGTCTGGCTCTCAGTGGGTGCTACCAATTTCAAAGGGATACCCGCATGGGTGTTCGTCGTGTTCGCATTGATAGCATTCCTCAGATCCTTCGGTCTTGGATTCGCTGTCGAAAGAGCGGAGAAGAGGATGGGCATAGGTTGGTCACAAAGGGTCACGGACATCCTCATGGCCTCTTACAAGAACAAAGGGATCGCGATTGCATTGTGCACATCAGGTATTCTCGGACCGATAACAGGTGATGCGATGGTCGCCATAGCTACCTCGATAATCGTGGAGATAACATGGGTAGCATTCATGGACTCCGTTCTCTTCAGCAGGAAGAGGATGGAACGCGAGTTGGCATCCGAAGCATGAGGATGTGATGTCGCCTTCTACACCAGGGCGACACTCACTCCTCCTCTTCTACATACTCTAATATGTCGCCCGGTTGACAGTTCAGGGCCCTACATATCCCGTTCAACGTCGAGAATCTTATCGCACTTATCTTGCCTGTCTTTATCTTGGATAGATTCACATTGGATATGCCCACTAGTTCGGTCAGTTGATTCAGTGACATCTTCCTGTCAGCCATCACACGGTCCAATCTGAGGATTATCGTCATTCATCCACCTTCAAAGAGTCTCATCGGATTCCTTCTGCAATATCGCACCATAGCGACACATCAGTGCAAGACAATACATCACGACCGATACCAATAACGTCCCGAGGAAGATGAAGACCGATTCGGTGGCCCTCCTCTCGACGATGAATCCTAATGTGAGTAGCAGGAATGATGACACGAAATATATCATCGATATCAGGACCATCCTATCGGCATTCAGCTCGGTGAACGGGCTGTTCTCCTTGGATATGGAATCCATGACATTACCTATCGTTATGACGGTTATCGAACCGATGGATAATATCAGGATGTTCTCCATCGTTGCGGCAACGATGATCTTAGTGCCCTCATCACCGTTATGACCTATCCATGACAGCAGTATGTCGGAGACATTGCCTGTTATGAGGGATATTATTCCGAGACCGATCGTCACGATGACCAATATGGCGAGTATCATGCCGGCGATCGTCATCACATTGGACGCATACCTGCAGATCTTCTTCAATCTCGATAGGCCGTGCTTCATACGTCCCTCAATACACTCTGTTTAGAATAATATTTTCCAACATCCGTCGTATGTCATACGTTGAGAATGATGTTGTTCGTAAGACGTTTCTGTTAGAAGATGGCCTTTATCCTTGTTCCGTTTGGAACGGAACAAGGATAAAGGCCATCATGATGAAATCGTAAGATTGTACGATATCGCTTATGCGATATCCTTCAACATGATCTCGAGATCCGACAGGATCTGCATGATCGCACTCCATGACTCCATGGGGATGTTGGGGTCGTTGGAAAGATCTGCGAGGATGTTGATCGCGCTGGAGATACGAAGGTCCATTGCTTTCTTGTTGTCCTGGAGGAGTGCGACAGCGTCCGTTGCGCCTTTCCTGATGTTTCTGGGGACTCCATTGTCGTTGGCGAGACGTCCTTCTAGTTCGTTCGTAATCTGTTTCAGTTTTGCGTCGATTGCTGCCATGTCATTCCCTCCTTCACATAGATTCGAATTCTTCCTGGAGATCCATGACGAATTGATCGAGGACGTCTTCGAATAATTGGGACCTATATTCCCTGTTTCCGCCGAGATCGCTCTGGATCTTGGCTATGAAATCGTTGTTTTCTTTGATAATCTCAATGCTACAAAGAACTTCTTCCATACAATCACCTGCTGTGTGGGTACGCCCCAATCAGCGTTTCATATTTAAGATTATTTGCTTTATAAGTCGTTACGAAATCGCATTTCACATCTAAAACTTGCATATTTTCATTTAAATGACATATGCAGAGTGAAAAAGTACCGAAAACTTTAAAATAAGAATGCGGAGTAAAGGGTATCTCCATCGTTAACCATATCAGTGGCAACGAGGAAGGTAAAATGTACCCGCATTCGGGGACAGAGGGAAGATAAAATGGACACAGAGACATCAAAAGCCTCAGAATACCAGAAGAGGGTGGAATCCAAATTCCGCAATCTCGGAAAGGGAAAGTACGGAAGGATCATGAAGATGGCCCGTACACCTACGCACGAGGAATACAAGAAGACTGTCGCAATCACAGGTATCGGAATCGTAGTTCTCGGAGCACTTGGTTTCGCGATAATGTGGCTTATGACTTATTTCCCAGATCTTT
The DNA here is from genome assembly GCF_964305265.1 of Candidatus Methanarcanum hacksteinii. Classification (NCBI taxonomy): domain Archaea; kingdom Methanobacteriati; phylum Thermoplasmatota; class Thermoplasmata; order Methanomassiliicoccales; genus Candidatus Methanarcanum; species Candidatus Methanarcanum hacksteinii. The sequence continues at coordinate 379,543 of NZ_CAYATA010000002.1, forward strand.
TCTGAAGGGTTAATATGTTGTCGATTATCGGAGAGAATGATCCAAAGGATGTGCATGCAGGTTCACCTGTGAAGTGGCCGTTCAGTGTATCATCCGATGCCTCCAAGCTTACGTTTACCTTCACAATAACCACAGGTCCAGATGGTGCAGATGCTCCTGAGTGGACGGTCGAATTGAATGATGCGTCACACGAGGAGATTTGGAGCAACTATGGAAACAAGACCGAAGTGAAGACTGACGGTCCTGCTAACGGGAAGAAGGATTTCTCACTCGAGGTCATCTGTCCTAAGGGTGCAAGGTACGGGGATACTGTGTCCGTCTCCGTGAATGTATCCGCAGAGGGCGAGACGGATAGCATGACGTTCAACGCACGTGCTTCACAGTCGATAATGGTCCTCAAGACGCAGATCGATCAAGAGAAGGTCGTTTCAGACAGCCTTGCGGCTAAAGCGAACATTGGAGAGAAGGATATCTATGCGATCCTGAGTCCTGGTTCACTCAGAGGTTATGTGTTCGTGGAAGGAATGAACACAGACCGTATGCACGAGAAGACCAGGGATATCAAGAAAGCAAGGTCATTCGTCGATGGGGAGACAACAATCGAGGAGATCAGTCCGTACCTCGTACCGCTTTCGACTGTGGTAGGAATAGTCGAGGGCGATCTGGTGGAGCTTATCAGTGGTCCGTTCAAGGGCGAGAAGGCTAGGGTCCAGCAGATAGATCAGACTAAAGAGGAGATCACCGTAGAGCTTATCGAAGCGATGGTCCCGATACCTGTCACTGTCAAGGGAGACAGTGTCAGAGTCATTGAAAAGGAGAAGTGAAACAATGGTAGATACTGTTGAGGCATTGGTAGATGGAGGCAGAGCCTCCGCAGGTCCACCCCTCGGTCCCGCACTCGGACCCAAAGGGGTAAACATCGGTCAGATTATTGCAGCGATCAACGAGAAGACGAAAGCCTACTCTGGAATGAAGGTCCCTGTGAAGATTCTGATCAAAGACGATAAATCATTCGAGATCAAGGTTGGTACACCGCCCATGTCAGCTCTCATCAAGGGAGAGCTCGGCGTCGACTGTGGAGCACACAACGCAAGGACAGAGAAGATAGGTAACCTCACCATCGAGCAGGCAAAGAAGATTGTCGAGATGAAGGGAGATGACCTTCTCGGAGCAACTATCGAGGCACGTCTCCTCGAAGTCGCTGGAAACTGTGTGTCTGTTGGTGTTACGATCGACGGAAAGGACCCCAGAGTCTTCTCCAAGGACATCAAAGCAGGCGTTTACGCAGGCAAACTCTGATTGGGATGGCGGCATTCGCCGCCTACCTACCTAATTCTTAATTTTTCAAGTCCGATGGACTGTTAACCATTGAAATACTATATCGGATATGTGACATTGATGCGCCTGTTATCGAGGAGGATCAATTCATACCGCAACATGTCCGATGACGAACAGTTCAGATGGTTCGCGATCATATTGGGCATAGTGCTCGCGATAGATGTCCTGGCGGTAGGTATCGTAAGCTTCTTCGAACCTATGTTCGATATGTCCAACTATTATGGCAACATCAGCGATGTGATCGACAATCATCTGATGCCATACGGTGGTTTCAAATTCGAATATCCGCCCGCAGCATTGTTGGTCTTCGCGGTGCCGAAGCTATTCTCTTGGGATCTGGTCTCATTCCATTTCTCATATGCGATATTCGCTGCGTTGGCGTACGTGCTTTTCGCCAGATATCTGCTCAGGATCACGGACCATTTCGGCATCCAGCGTGCAAATGTGTACATATCCATAATCGTCCTTGCGATAATCGGAAATCAATTCATAACCGCAAGGAATGACATATTCGCCATCCTTGCAGTGACCGTCGCATTCTATTGTTTCACGAAGGAGAGGTACGATCTCTCTGCGGTCGCATTGGCCGTAGGTGCGATGATCAAGATCTACCCGATCATCCTTATCCCTATGTTCATGATAGTATTCCTTTCAAGAAGGGATTGGGTGAGGATGTTCAGGTTTGCTATCGTGAGCTGTCTTGTCTGTGTGATCATAGAGTTACCATTCCTGATCGCGGATCCAAGCACAGCATTCGCGTATCTATCATATCACTCCGATCGCGGTCTGCAGGTGGAAGGCGTCGTCAGCAGTGTGATGACATTCATCAACCTGTTCACGCCGATAATCGATGAGATTGGGATATATTACGGATCGAACACCATCGTTGGGGACATACCCGACATGTGTGCCCGTATTTTGGATAAGACATTGTATGTGATGTTGGTGGCATCATCGCTTTGGATGATCTACAGATGTCATAGGATGGAATCTGTGGATGAGAAACAGGAGTTGCGTATACTTTCCGCTATGTCGATCATCATACTGTTCGTATTCATAACGTTCAGCAAGGTGTACTCCGCACAGTATATGCTGTGGTTCCTCTCGTTATTCCCTCTGTTGTTACTGTCATCGGATGATGATCGTTACAGTAAGATGGTCAGACTGACCGCATTGTATGTCCTATTCGCAGTACCAAGTTCTGCGGTAGCATTCATGATAGGCGGGCCGTATCCTGAGGATAATGTCATACCGATACTGTTGGTGTTGATGAAGAACGTATTCCACATCATATTGTTCGCATTCATCATAAGATCATTCATAGAATGGACATCTGATATCGATCGATCATGTTGATGTGCTGTCCCTTCACGATAGGGAACTTGTAGAGTCCCTCGCCATCGAGATCGGTGTGCTTCATGTCGACACCGTTGATCTGACTGTTGTCATATGTCCTGTAGTAGTAGATGCCCTCATCCGTATCGCAACATGAGGTGTATATGGTGTATTCGTATTTCCCGTTCCCGAGATCGCAACAACCCTTCTGCTGTTGTACAGAATCCATGATGTGGAAGAATTGTGTGATATCCTCCTCCACAGTATCCCCTTTGAGGCAGTTCATCTTGGTGAATGATGCCTTCACGAACCTGGATGATGAAGACAGATCTCCTGGGAGTCCGATCGCACCCATGCCTCTGCTGTATGCTTTCAGATCGAGTTCCTTGCTGAATCTGTTCTCTGGAAGCCCTGCTGAGAGATTCATGTAATTCGACAGGTTCTGTAAGTGGTACGGGAACGGAGGGCAATTGGTCAGGATCCCTACAGGATTGTCATAGATGTTTATCCCGCTCTCTGTCGATTCAACGACGATGGATGAATCCCTATCGGATATCATCCAATGGAGTGGCGACAATTGGAGTTCCTTGCTGAACGATTCATTCCACAGATTCATTGTTTTGATAAGTTCACGGGCCTGTACTGTCGTCTCGCACTTCCCGAGTATCCATGGTATGAACTCGAAGGGTGTGATGTTCACCTTGTTTTCAGAATATTCCTCATATCTTGTCTGGTCCGGGAAATTCAATCCGGCCATGCTGAGGCCCTTCTCATTGGTGGCATCGAAATACAATGGATATCCATCAGATACTAGGGCCATACCTATCATCGCGTGATGTTCCTCATCAACGTCCCCGTTCCTGTATCTGAACGGGAATCTCCTCGGAGTAACCACAACCTCCTCACCGAATGATATCTCGAGATCGAGGTTACGTCCAAAAAAGTGATTATTGCTCTTGAACGAAGCTGCCATGCACATATCTTCTCACTCCAATAACTGGATGGTTGAATGCAATATATTGAGTCTACGTTTTTATCGATTCAATAATCGTCTTTCATAAAGGGATTATGCGATTTGAAGGAAATGCACACGCATGTTATACACATAGGTAGGGGCGACCGAAAGTCTTTTTATCATGCCCTACAAGACCTAGGGCGTTTCGAGACCCTACCTTTATATACAGGTCATTGTTTAGCACCTCATACTTGTAGGAGAGTCTTAGGACTCGCATGCACTACGAGGAGGAATTGAATTGGCAGAAAAACCAACCGTAATGGCTGTGCAGAAGGCACTCGAAAGTGCAAAGAAGCGCAATTTTACTGAAACGGTTGAGTTGGCCATCAATCTCAAAGATGTGGATTTGTCAATGCCAAAGAACCGTATCACAGATGATATCATTCTGCCCTACGGTCGCGGTAAATCGATCCGTATCTGTGTGATTGGTGGTGGCGAACTTGTCCAGAAAGCCAAAGACGTTGCCGACGTCGTGATCACAGCTGATGAACTTCAGGCGATCGCAGACGACAAGAAACAGGCAAAGAAGCTCGCGAACAGTGTCGATTACTTCATCGCTGAGGCACCCATGATGGGAGTCGTCGGTAAGAGGCTCGGTACCGTTCTCGGTCCTCGCGGTAAGATGCCGAAGCCCATTCCCCCGGGACAGGATCCCACAGGAATGATCGAGGCACTTCGCAAGACTGTTTCTGTTAGGACGAAAGACAGAATCACCTTCCACGCACCCGTTGGAACGGTCAGCATGTCACCCGAAGAACTTGCAGAGAACATCGACACGATCCTTAAGCGTGTCGAGCTCAAACTCGAGAAGGGAAGGATGAACATCGCTTCATCCTACGTGAAGACCACGATGGGTCCGTCAGAGAGGTTAATCTGAGGAGGTTCGAAATATGGCACACGTCGCAACATGGAAGAAGGATCTCGTCAAGGAACTTGTCGATGAGATGACCGCAAAGCCCATCGTCGCAGTTGTCGACATGTCAGGCATTGCAGGTCAGCAGATTCAATCCATGAGGGCGGGACTTAGGCAGCACGCAACCCTTAAGATGACCAAGAACAACCTTATGTTCTTGGCTATCGAAGAGGCAGCAAAGCAGAAGCCCGGACTCGAAGAATTGAAGGATGCAATCCACGGACAGTGTGCAATCATAGCTACCGACCTTAACCCTTTCAAGCTCTTCAAACAGCTTGAGAGCACAAAGACGGCGGCACCTGCAAAAGCAGGCCAGATTGCTCCCATGGACATCATTGTCCACCAGGGACCTACACCGTTCGGACCAGGACCTATCATCGGAGAACTTCAGAAACTGGGTCTTCCCGCATCTATCGATGGCGGAAAGATTGTTGTCAAAAAGGATACCACACTCGTCAAGGAAGGAGAACCTATCCCGGCGAATGTGGCGGCAATGCTTCCCAAGTTGGAAATCTTGCCCATGATCGTAGGACTTGACCTTAGGGCAGCCTACGAGGATGGAACGATCTACCACAGGGACGTACTGAACATCCCGGACGACTACTATGCAACAATGTTCGCTACGGCTGCAAGGAATGCCATCGGACTCGGTGTAGCAATCGGATTCCCGACGAAGGATACGATCATACCGTTGATCACGAAGGCTTTCAGGGAGGCAATGGGTCTCTCAATATCAGCCGCGATCCCAACCAAAGACAACATAAAGATGCTCCTTGCGAAAGCAGATTCACAGATGCTTTCGATCGCTTCAGCAGCGAACTACACGGACGGCAGCATTGGTGCAAGGCTTAGCGCCGCAGCATCTGCAGCACCCGCAGCACCCGCAGAGGAAGCAAAAGCAAGTGCAGCACCCGTTGAAGAAGAAGAAGAGGTCAGCGAAGACGAAGCAGCAGCTGGCCTTAGTGCATTATTCGGCTAAAATTGGAGGTTGAATACAATGGAGTACATTTACAGTGCAATGGTGCTTTACGCAGCAGGCAAAGACATTACCGAGGATGCTGTCACAGCTGTCCTTAAAGCCGCTGGTGTAGACGCTGACGCAGCCAAAGTCAAAGCACTGATCGCATCACTCGATGGAGTTGACATCAAAGAAGCAATCGAATCCGCTTCAGTCATGGCAGCTCCCGCAGCAGCACCCGCAGCAGCACCTGCAGCAGGCGCAGCAGCTCCCGCAAACGAGGAGCCCGAAGAGGAAGCAGTCAGTGAGGAAGAGGCTGCCGCTGGTCTGAGCGCATTGTTCGGATAAGCGAACGGTTGTCTAACTGACACTTTCAAACCTTTTACCTATCTTCCTTTTATCAACAATTTTATACGACGTTTGTATCGCATTTGTATATGGGATTCAAGACACTCGACACCAGAATATATGCGATCTGCGGAATCTTAGCAGTGCTCGTGATGAGTGTCGATGTGATCATCGGTATCATTTTAGACCCTACTTGGAATTTCAATGACAATGTCATTTGTGATCTCGGGGTGTCCGATGACGCGACCATCGCAACATCATTCCTCATATCATGTTGCGCCTCGGGGATATTGTTCATAATATCATCGATGATGTGGATGTCGAAGGACTCAAAACTGATGAAGATGACAGGTATCTTCACCATCCTCTCAGGGATATCTCTCATGGCCGTGGGAATATTGGACAAGACGACGGACCCTGTGCATCAGTTCATGGTGATAATCTATGCGACCTTGTTCATCATAGCGATCGCATTCGCGTGCATAGAGGATATCAAGAAACACAATTACACACTGGTCTTCGGGTTCGCGATACTTGCAGTCTATGGTGTGATAAGTCTTTTCGGCGTATTCCCATACATCCTGACGCAGTTCCTGCTCATGAGTTACGTGTTCGTATGGTATCTTCTGAAATGCATCGGAGAATTCAATCCAAGCACAGAATCACTCAGAAGGATCATAGGTCTCGATTGATCTGTCAAGGATCCATTCGAATGCGGCCGATGCCCTTTCAGTGACATCCTTGAAATGACCTCCATCATTCCAGATCAATTCGCAACGATTCTCTCCCAAGTATTGTGATATGATGTCATGCGTCTCATTGATATTATCGGATACGCGTGATAGGTAGCGATTCTTGGTCTTGGATTCCGTGTCTCCGAGACTTAGGAAGACGTATTCCGTCTTCGGATGGTTCTCTCCTACATATTCTATCCAACCATCGAACCATACGGAAGGGGATGCAGCTGCGACACCGAAGAACCTGTCCGTTCTGAAACATGACCATAGTGAGAACAATGCGGCCAAGGAATATCCTCCTATGATGAATCTCGTATCATCTTTCAATGACAATCCCTTTACAGAGAGTGGAATGACGCGATCCAAGATGAATTCCAAAGTATTCTCTGCACCATCTCCAAAATCGTCATTGCCGAATATCGCAGGCACACGCCACGGTGAGAGTTCTTCATTCCAATCATTGACTCTCAATGCGACTGACGGACAATTGAATCTCATCAATAACTCATCGATAGAATCCTCGCTGAAATCTGCAAAGAACGTCAGTATGCAGTTACGTTTGTCCGGATGGTCTCTGAATCTCAGTACCTTTCCTTCTATCTCGGAGGTCAGAATCATCAGAATGAAGAATATGATGGAGTTATTTCCATCTATTCACTAGCTATGGCAGCCGCTTTGAATCTGAGGCTGTCGAGGAACTGAGTCACCCACCAACCTATCGCACATAATATGCTGGCGATCTCGCTCAATGCACCAGTGAATATCGGCCATTGGATCAAAGTTACCAGAAGTACGACGATACTGCTCTTCATTATGAAAGGATTGCGTATCGCAAAATGATGCAACGTCACAAGGATGATGCCTATGACCAATGGGATGCAGAAGAGTCCCGTCGCGATATTGTGCATCGTCACGTTCGATAATGTCATTGCTCCTACGAGGAAAAGACCACATCCGCCTACCATTATCGACATTCCGCCGATCTTTTGCAGTGAATCTTTGCTGAAGACACACAATCCGAGTCCGAATATGAAGACGCATATGCCTGCGATGTAGCATGATATGTTGAATGTGGATGAGGTCAGCGAGCTATCGCTCACGCCAAGGTCGGACAATGTATTTACCCACGGGTCCCATCCAACTTCATTGCATCCTGCGATAACGATCCCGGAGAGGAAGCACAGTATACCAACAAGAGAAATGGCGATATACGGTGACATCCCATACTTCTTAAGATCCATTGGGTGTATTCTGTGTTGTTAATAGATAATTGTATCGTTCATAAAATCGTATTTTGATCCTTGCTGGCCCGTTATCGTTACACTCTTCACGATACGGGTCAGCAAAGGGGAAAATGTTTGATACAAATCCTAAGGAGGAAAATACGGATTTATTCAATCAGTTTGCGTTGGTGACTGCAGATTTGTATGATATCTTGTTCTCAACGTAGACCATGATGCCCCACATCGCGAGTATGGCCAAGAGCATAGGTATGCCGATCTGACCCATCTCAACAAGCATCGTGGCAGTATCCGCAGGATCTGACATCGCAGTCAGGAATGGGAACCATGGTACGATCTCTCCGTGCCACATATGTTCCACAAGCAATGCGATCGTGCCTGTCCAGATCATGATGTTCAACCAATTGATATGATACTTCTCAGGAATCCTGTTCCTGAAGGCAGTCGTGAAAACACCGACGGTTGCCGCTACTAAAAAACATGCCATTTCTTATGCCACCTCTTCTGAAATCTCTTTATCTACCTCTTCATTGGTATTGGCGTTCTTCCTCAATTCGAGTCTGTCGATGACGACAAACAGTTCCCACACAGCCAAAATCGGAATCAACATGCATAAACTGAGGATGAAAGGTTCCAAACCTATCTCAAGGAAATCTCCTTCAGCGCCTTCAAGGAACCAACCGATCACATGATCGACGAAGATCATGGCCGTCAGTGCCCATAGGCCCATTGAAAGCTGGGCATAATAGTTCTTACCCGGCTTGTCAATCCATGCTTTAGTAGATATCAGGGCTGCTATTGCCGAAACAACTAACCACATTTTACCACACGACACTTGATTTTCAGCCAAATGTCATTTAGTAATTTCAGTAATACTAATTAAATATTAATATTACGAACTACGATCGGACGGACTCGAGGTATTATTTCAAGAAAAATCGATACTTTGTCGTTATAACGCAGTAGATATCGACATCAAAAACAGACATCATTTCAAAATCAATAGCGAGAAATAGGTGCCTGATGGATTATTTCCATCATTCAAATGACATCTACTTCTTCTGACTGGGGTAACTGAGCTTCCCAGTGATCAATCTGGATGAATCTCCGAATACTCCCATCAATGTGTTGTATTCGTACTTGGTGAGTACGGCACGTCCGATCATCCTTCTGAACATCGCGGATGTGTATTCTTTCCTCTGTTCAGGGTAATCTATGTTATCCAACAGGTCATCGAAGAATGAGAACAATCTTTCCTTCTCTACATGATCCGCAGGTTCAGGGGCATCGATGGTCTTTCCGAACAATTCATACATGACGATCGTGGCCGCATGGGACAGATTCAGGATGGGGTATATGTCGCTCGTTGGAACGTGCACCAATATGTCACATCTTGCAAGCTCATCTTGCAACAATCCGATATCTTCCCTTCCGAAGATCAACGCGATCTTCTCCGGATAATCCCTCACCTTCTCAGCGAAATCATGTGCGGACACAGGGATCCTGACGTAATTGTTCTCTCCCTTGGATGCGACACCAGATGTTCCTGCGACGAGGAAGCAACCTTCCAAAGCCTCCTCGATGCTGTCGACGATCTTCGCATTATCAAGGATGTCCGCTCCGTGCTTAGCCCTCCTGTAGGCATCATCGCCTATGGGACATGGGTGTACGAGATACAGTTCGCTGATATCGAAATTGGCCATAGATCTAGCTATGGCCCCGATGTTCCCTTCGAATTTCGGTGCAACGAGGATTATGCGGATATCCGTCATCATCTGTCGGTAATTGTAGCTGAGATATATTCCCATCGGAGTCTTTTTATCTTGATTTCGATGGATAGTGATTTAGGATAGTTCAGGGTTACGTGGATTGTGAGCATTCCAAAGGATCATCCAAGATACAAATCACTGATGGTTAGAGAACAATTGGCCGAGGCTGTGGAGAAAGGTCTGGTCAATCCGACCGGCCTCATATCGCATGGGAGAGGAGAGGCATTCGACTATCTCATGGGTGAGAGGACACTGCCGCCGTCATTGGAGGCCGAGAAGGTCGCTGCTGCATATCTCCTCAGAGCGAAGAGGCCATTGGTATGTGTGAACGGTAACGCAGCCGCATTGGATGCTAAGAATCTGATCAAATTGTCAGAATCGATACCGGCCCCATTGGAGATCAATATATTCCATCGCACAGAGGAACGTATGGAGCTGTTGATAAGCTACATGGAATCACAAGGGTGCAAAGAGGTGCTCGGAAGGGTCCCTGAAGAAAGGATCCCAGGATTGAACCATGACCGTGCGTTGTGTTCTAAGACGTTGTATGATTGTGATACGATACTCGTTCCCATAGAGGATGGAGACAGGGCAGAGGCATTGGTGAGAATGGGCAAGGTCGTCATCTCCATAGATATCAATCCGATCTCGAGGACATCAAAGACGGCCACGGTACCGATCTCCGATGAACTGACTCGCGCTTTGGAGAACATCATACGTTTCATCGATGAGCTCAGAGGAGATGAGAAGGAGATCGATAGGGTCATCTCATCATATGATAGCGACAGGAACAGGAAGGAACTCTTGAAGGAGATATCATCATATCTCGAGAGCAGTTGCTAACTCAGAACAATTAACTATCTGCATTCGTTCATGGCGTCATCATGATCGATAACGAACTTCTCGAGAAAGGCATCCTGAGGCTTCACTGGGCCGAGATGCATACGCCCGTGCTCCAACAGATAAGGGAGCGTTTCAAGAGAGAGCAGCCACTCAAAGGACTCAAGGTCTCCATGGCCCTTCATACAGAGGCCAAGACAGGTATCCTGGCCATAACATTGGCAGAGGCTGGTGCGCATGTGCGTCTCGCAAGTTGCAACCCCTTGTCCACAGATGATTCGGTAGCATTGGCGCTCCGTGAGAAGTATGGACTGGAGGTCTACGCTAAGAAAGGTGAATCGCAGGAGGAATACTACGAACACCTGAACGCTGTACTCGATATGGGGCCAGATTACATCATAGATGACGGTGCGGACCTCATCGCTATGGTACACACCACGAGGAAGGAGCTGTTGCCTAACATCAAAGGCGCTAACGAGGAGACCACGACAGGGATAATACGCCTCAGAGCCATGGCAAATGACGGAGAATTGAAATTCCCGGTCATGGCGGTGAACGATGCCAAGATGAAGTTCCTCTTCGACAACAGATACGGTACAGGACAATCAGCATTCGACGGATGGATGAATGCGACAAACCTCATGGTTTCGGGCAAGCGCCTGGTCGTGGCAGGGTATGGTTGGTGCGGTAAAGGTGTGGCGATGAGGGCCAAAGGGCTCGGAGCATCGGTCATCGTGACGGAAGTGGATCCGATAAGGGCGATAGAGGCCAAGATGGACGGGTTCGAGGTCATGCCTATGATAGATGCTGTGAAGGTGGCGGACATAATCATGACTGTGACCGGATGCAAGGACATCATCACCAAGGAGCATCTCAAGGTCATGAAGGACGGATGCATCATGGGGAACGTCGGTCACTTCGACAATGAGATCAGCAAGAAGGATCTCGAATCCATGGCAAAGAGTGTCGTCAGGGTACGTGAGTTCGTCGATGAGTATGATATCGATGGGAAGAAGTTGTTCTTGATCGGAGAAGGTCGTCTCATGAATCTTGCGGCAGGTCAGGGGCATCCCGCAGAGATCATGGACATGAGTTTCGCAGTACAGGCACTCTCATTGGAATATCTCGTGAAGAATCATGAGAAGATGGAAAATGGCGTACACACTGTGCCGTCGAATATAGACGTCACGATCGCTGAGCACAAACTCAAGGCCATGGGTGTGAGGATAGACTCCCTCTCGGATGAGCAGAGGAGTTACATCACAGGGTGGCAGGAAGGTACATGAATCCATTCCTAACGGTCTACGGCCATATATCTCTTGATCAGATAGTGAGTGTGGATGAATTCCCGCGTATGAACACTTCTGTGGATGTGACCAATAAACAGACGAGCTTGGGCGGAACGGCGGCAAATGTCGCCGTGACAGCAGCAAGATTGGGAGTACCAACGGCTATATGTGCGTTCGTCGGCAACGATTTCCCGAAGAAGTATGAGGATCTGATGGCATCGAGCGGCCTCATCATGGACGAGGTCGTGAAGGTGGATGGTTATGACACATCCACTGCGATCGTGATAAACGATCACGATCTCAATCAGAAGGTCCTATTCTTCCAGGGTCCGCACGGATATGCATCAAAGATCGGTATGGATCTATTGAAGAATGGAAAACAATCGAAGTTTGTTCATTTCTGTACAGGCGAGCCGGAATATCACATACGTATCATGAAGGAATTGAGGCCGAGCGGATGCGTGATAGCGATAGATCCCGCACAGGAGATCCACAGGATATGGAATGAGAGATTGCTTGCGGATGCGATGGCGGTCTCCGACATGATGTTCTGTAACAGATTCGAGGCTGAATCGGTGAAGAGGTATCTCGGTACCGATCTGTTCGAGCAGGTGAGGTATCCATTCATACTATGCACCAAAGGCAGCGAGGGATGCGATCTGTATCTCGATGGCGAACCCATGCATTTCCCGATCGTGGAGGCTGAGAAGGTCATAGATGCCACAGGTGCTGGAGACTCATTCAGAGCAGGATTCTATGCAGGCCAATATCATGGCATGTCGATAGAGGAATCCGTGGTTGTAGCTTCAACGGTAGCTTCGTTCACCGTCGAGAAGACAGGCGCGCTCACCAACACGCCCACATGGGACCAAGTCATGGAACGTGCTGACAGGTATCTCGCGAGGTTGTGAACATGCTCGTGGCGATCACAGGTACGCCTGGTGTGGGCAAGAGCACCGTATCCTCCATCCTTAGGAGGACATATCGTGTGATCGATATCCATTCCTATGCGGAGGAGCACGATCTATTCGAGGAGTTCGATGATGATGCAGGTTCCTACGATGTGGATGTCGAGAAGCTCAACGAATCCGTGATGTCAGAGGATATGGAGGGTACGGTATTCATCGATGGACATCTGTCGCACTTCATCGATGTCGATCTTATCATCGTTCTAAGGTGTGATCCAAGAGTGATACACGATAGGCTCAAAGCAAGAGGATATGATGACAAGAAGATCGATGAGAACGTTCAGACGGAGATACTGGATGTGATCCTCTACGAATCCGTTGAATCCGGGATACCTACGTACGAGATCGATTGCACGCATCTGACACCGGAAGAGGTAGCCTCTAAGATGATCTCTATATTGAATGGAGATGCAGATGGAACAGAGCCAGGCACTGTGAATTGGAGCGACAGGATGGACGAATGGTTCTGATCATCCTGACAATCTCTTCACCAATTCGAACACGTATCTCTCAGTTCTTCTCAGCGATTCTATCTCCAGATATTCATCCGGCGTATGCACTCCGCCCATGTTCGGGCCGATCGCTATGGCTTGGATATCCGGGCATTTGTTCCTTATGATGCCGCATTCCAATCCTCCGTGAGTTATCTCGAGTATGGGCTCGCGATCGAACATCTCTTTGTAGACATCCACAGATATCTTTTGAAGTTCTGAACCTTCAGGTTCATGCCACGGCGGGAACAGTTTGTCCACGGTCACGTTAGCGCCGTTCCTTACGAACGTCTCGGCGATCTTCTTCGAATATCTATCGATGAGATCGTCGGTAGCCCCTCTCATCATGGATGTGATCTCTACGCACCCATCCGTTCTGATGATCCCAAGATTGGATGAGGCCATAGTCCCTATGTTTCCGCTCTCGAAAAGATCGTATGGACATTCGTTCAACGATGTGATTATCCTGTTCGTCATCACCGTACTGAGTGCGGATCCGGGTTCATCTATAGGTTCCAACGTGAATGAGATCCCCGGTTCGGTGTCGCGATATCTTGCGGATGTCTCCTCCTCATACAACTTGAGCTTGCTGTATTGGAACGTATCCGTGGTGGAGAATGTGGTCTCACATTCCATCGGTATGACGTTGTTGAATGTACCTCCATCGATGGAGGATAGTCTGACGTTGTCCAATCTTTTCAGATATTCTGACGTGAGTTTGATCGCATTCGCTCTTCCAAGACCTGCCATCGACGAATGTCCTGACAGCAGACCGGATACCTTGAGCCTCCACCATTGGCCGTTGGTCGTAGAATTCTCATAAGGGAACCTTGCGATTATATTGGATGCACCAGCGCATCCGACGGTGATCTTGCGTTCATCCTCCATGTCAAGATTGATAAGATATTCCGATGACAGGATGTTATCTTCCAGGCCTTTGGCGCCTATGAGTCCTATCTCCTCATCGGACGTGAACAGACATTCTAGAGAGACATCCTTCAATTCTTCTGAATCAAGGGCGTTGAGCATGATAGCTATGCCGACACCGTTGTCTGCACCGAGTGTGGTGCCTTCCGCGGTCACCCTGCCACCATCGATCCGTGTATCTATGGGTTGTCTTGTAAAATCGAATGTCTTGTGAGGACTTTTGGATGCTACCATATCCTGGTGGCCCTGCAATGCGACGAATCCCGTATCTCCGTGACGGATCATGAGTATGTTGCCATGATCATCGATATTATGTTCGATCCCATGCGATTCAGCGAAATCAAGAAGATAATTCCGTATCTGTCCAAGATGTCCTGAGGGCCTTGGTACCTTGGTGATGTCCATGAAACGTTCCAATATGTCCATGATCAACCCTTCTTTTGTTCCGGCATGGGTGCATTCGTCTTGATCCTGTAGTATGTGAGAGGATGATTCATCTTCCCGTTGTTGCAGAGGTTGTCGGGATCGTAGCACAATCCGTTGGATTTCATCGTATGACATTCCGGCGGGGTGTACCCATCGGTGCCGTTCAGTTCGCCGGTTATGTGCTTGATCTGATAGATCGACTTCGATTCGTCAAAGTCAGGTGATTGTGAGAACAATGCCAAGATCTGTTCCGAGTTCATCCCGATCGTGTGAAGGAAAGATACCAAAGCGAACCTGCCGCTGTGCGGGAGGTTGACTCCATGCAATGCATTGGCCAACAAGGTCCTGATGCATGGCGGGAGTTGTTCATTCACCAATTCGCCCGAGAACTTCGGTTCGAACTTGTTCTTGATGACTTCCATCGATTTCTTTACTATGGTGACATCCTTGGTTATGGCGGTCGCTATGTTGTCAGGTATAGGTAATGGCAGTTCAGACTCTATCTTGTCTTGAAGCGCATTCTGCAACACACGGTCGAATTTCTCATGCGGAAGGAAGACGTATCCTTTGTAAATCTCGTGATTGACTAACTTCCAATCGGGACTCTTGATCCTGGTGGAGAATTTCAAGTAGTCCGAGAAATGCATCTTCAGCCTATCATCATCGAGTGTGGAGTTCACCCCAAGCGATCTTGCGATCGACAGTACGGTGGATTGAGATTCCTCTCCAAGGAGCTTATTCATCCTGACAGCCTCAGCCAGGGCATACCTCTTCGTCAGAAAACGATCGTTGATCGTAGATACGATCATCCTCGCATAGGGATATGACATGACCTCCATCAATCTCTCATAATCGTTGGTCAATGGTACGTAACTTACTTCGGAGTTCTCTATAGCACTCTCCAGTCTGTCCACGCCTCTTCTTCTGGCCTCCTCAAAAGTATCGGAGGAGATCAGCATATCGATATCCACGCCATGCTCTGATGCGAAATCGGATGCATCATCAAGGAATGGGTATCTGGAGGCAAGGATCGTATCCATATGCTCCCATACCGCCTATTAATCTAAAATAACTATCTTATTCGAAGGATAGCAGTCCTTTGAGGCCTTCGATGACCTTCTTGTCATCTATCGCTCTTGACAGATCGTCGTATGATGTGTAGGGCCTGTATCTCACGATGGTGGCGGATCTCTTCTTGCCTATGGATGGCAACGATGCGATAGCGCCCATGGATTCGTGGTTTATGTCGAAAGGATATGTGAGTCCGGTCACGGATCTGTAACCCCAATCAGTTATGATGATGTCATATGATTTCCCACATTCCAGCTTGTATGGTATACCTATGAGCAGAGGGTATGAGCCTATCTGTCTTCCGAACGTGATGTTGCCGTCATGTATCTCCATGAACACATCCTTGAGGACGGTACCTTTGGGTACCATGCGTTGAAGCATGACATGATCCACGGACTCCCTGATGCTCTGTTTGTACTTCTTGAACCTGTTGGGGTCGACCTTCGTATCGAATGCTTTCCTTATCGGAAGGACCTGCCTTATGTTGATCCTCCTTACGATGAGGCCCTCATCGATCAGTCTTTGCAGGAACTCCATGTTCATATCATATGTCGCTTTGGATTCACCATCAAGTCCGGCTATGATGTTCAATCCAGGCAATAGGCATGGCATCCCGTTGTCCCCGCGGTGACCGCCTATGCGGTTGATCATCCTGATCGCATCCAGTACCTGTTCGGGGGTGCTGTTCAGATTGTTGGCTCTTATGACGTTAATGTCCGCCGATTCCATCCCCAATGCCAACACATTCCCTGGCGTACAACAATCCACAAGTGTCTTGAGTATGATCTCAGACTCATCAGGATATCTGGAGATGACAGCAGGGTTGGCATTATCCACATGTATCGTCTTGAATCCAAGGCCCTTCAGGCCATGGAACAGTTCCGATACCGCATCCGGATTGGGTCTTGGCGTTCCGGAGTCATCTTTCGAACCGTACGATATTATACACGTCTGTCCGCCGATGCGGATGTTCCTCACACCTAGCTCTCTAAGCTTTCTTGCTTCCTCGAGTATATCCTTCGGAGAACGCATCAACGGCTTTCCTTTCAGAGGTTCTATGCAGTATGAACATCCGCCAGAGGCGTATCTATGACACCCTCTATATGATTCAATCTCTGCGACCAACGGATATGGGAAATCATGATGCTGTTTCACGATATCCGCACCAAGGATCATCCATCTGTTCCATTCATCGAGATCACGATATCTCTCCCCGACCTCTTTACCTGTCATCCCATCATACAGCGATGCGGCAAGGTCCTTCCTTATCGCGAAATCGAACCTCTTCGCGACATCAGCCGTCGCGGCCGATCCACCGATCAACTTCCATCCCTTGAGGGATGGTAGAAGGTTCTCGATCTCCTTGAGGGACATAGGCATCGAGCGTATGTACTTCCCCGGTACCGTATTCCCAGAGATGACGACACTGACCTTAGCATCAGGTATCTTCAGTCCTTTGCGGATCATGTCTATCGTGATGTATTCCACATCACCTCCCGCGTCGATAGCGGCACCTGCCACCGCCCTTGCTATGGGCGAGATGTATGGTGGGACACCCAATGCTGCCGGATCGTCTATGTATCCGTCGATCAGTACTACCTTGATCCTCATTCGATCACTGTTTCACTGCTTTCTTCCTTGATGTGACGATCATCTTCAGGAATGACCACCAGAGATAGGATATTCCGATATCCAATGCTATGGAGCATATCAACCCTATCAGATCGAGTATCGCTTGGTCATCGATAGGGATCGCAGGCATTATGAATGTCCTTGTGACGAGGATGGATGCCATATACAATCCATACATCCACGGGAGAAGTTCCCTTCCCATGAACTCCATCGACCTGCTCCTCAACTGATTCTCCTTGAGCCTGAACGAACCGAGGAAGAGCGAGAATGCGAGGAATAACGATCCGAAGGTGAGATTGGCGCTTCCGACACCATTTCTGTAGTAGGTGTAGAGGAACATGAACTCGAATACCGAGAGTAGGAATCCTGCTATGAACAGCAATATCAGCGATTCATTGCTGAATTTGGAATCGATCTCGTCCTTGTATCTGTGTATGTAGTAACCCAAGGAGAAGAATAGCATGCCTATGAACGGATAGGTTATCTCGCCGAGGCCGACTGTACTCAGGCCGAAGATCGAGGTGACACCGAAGAAGAGGAGAACCTCGCATAACAGCATATCGACGATCACGAACGCCAATCCGATGTACATGGCGTACTTGAAACTGAGATTCTTCTTGTAAAGGATCCAATGGAATGCATATACGAGAGCGAGACAGTATGCGAACCATACGGGCATCGTGTTCCATTCTGCCGTTATAGTGTCGCTCAGCACATATTCCCAATCCATGACACCGTCGTGCCAATGTTCTATGCCGCATCCGAGCCAGATCAAATCTATGATGAAATAGAGGACCTTTATGAATATGATGAGATAGACGATGTGCAGCAGTTTCTTACCAAGTCTCCTCTCCGAATGTCCGTCCTTCGAGAATAGGAAATAACCGGATACCATGAAGAATGCAGGTATGGCGAATCTTCCGACACCTTCGACGAGATGATAGAATCTGATGTCATCCAATACGACCCATGATGGTTCGAAGTGAACGAATGTTATGCAAATGATGATGAATGCACAGAACGATCTCAGGAAATAGTTCTCATATTTCCCTTGGGTGCTGTTGTTGTCTTCTCCGGGCATAGTAACATGTGGCCAATCATATGCTATGATAAAAGTCATACGCTCACTTTTTAATATACGCCAATCATATCATGGCATTGATATCTGCGGGAACTATCGCGGCATGGTTCCCCTATGGGAGGTCAAATAATGGTTGATTACAGAGATATGACAGAGGAGGAGCGCCTTGCTAAGGCCCAGAAGCCCGGTAAAGATGCAATGAAGATGCATCCTTTCTACGGCGGTAAGGTAGAAGTCGTGCCAAAGGCATGTGTGAGGTCTTTCGATGATTTCGCCATTTGGTATTCGCCTGGAGTTGCAGAACCCTGTAAGGACATCGCGAAGAACCCAGATATGGTATATGAGCACACATGGAAATGGAACACGGTCGCTGTCGTGTCCGACGGAACACGTGTGTTGGGACTCGGAGACATCGGACCAGAGGCAGCTATGCCCGTCATGGAAGGTAAATCGATGCTCTTCAAGTATCTTGGAGGAGTGGACTGCGTACCGATCTGTCTTGACACGAAGGATCCCGATAAGATCATCGAGACGGTCAGACTCATCGCACCTTCATTCGGAGGTATCAATCTTGAGGATATATCGAACCCCAAGTGCTTCGATATACTCGATGAGCTCAGAAAGGATTGTAAGATTCCTGTATGGCATGACGATCAGCAGGGTACGGCAACGGTCGAGGTCGCTGGTGCGATCAACGCCATGAAACTCGTTGGCAAGAAGCTCGAGGATGCACAGATCACGGTCATCGGTGCAGGAGCAGCATCCATCGCTATCTCAAGGCTCCTTCTTGCGACAGGATTCAAAGCACATAACATGTGCGTATGCGACTCGAAAGGTATCCTCAACGCAGAGAGGACGGATGTCGGAGAGAACAACTTCAGCCAGAAATGGGACATCTGTAAGAAGACGGACGGTGCAGGCAAGAGAGGCGGCATGAAAGAGGCAATGGAAGGTGCCGATATCGTCATCGCCGCATCGAAGGCAGGTCCTGGAACGATCCCGGTCGAATACGTGGATCTGATGGCAGATGACCCGATCATATTCGCAACAGCGAACCCTGTGCCCGAGATCTGGCCCTGGGAGGCTAAGGAGCACGGATGTAAGGTGTTTGCAACAGGACGTTCGGACTTCCCCAACCAGGTCAACAACTCGATGGGATTCCCTGCGATCTTCCGTGGAGTCCTTGATGTGAGAGCTAAGACGATCACAGACGAGATGTGTATCGCTGCAGCAAGGGAACTTGCAAGGTATGCAGAGGAAGAGCACGAGGGAGGAATCACACCCGAGTACATCATCCCGACGATGTCAGAGACCGAGGCATTCATATCAGAGGCAGTCGTCGTAGGTTCCAAGGCCATGGAGCAGGGCGTTGCAAGGCTCAAGCTCAGCAGGCAGGAACTTCATGAGAAGGCAGAGTTCATGATCAAGAGATCAAGGGCTCTCACAGCCAAGATGATGGATGATGGTTTCATCAAACCATACGTAGAATAAACATAGGAAAGGGGTCAAACCCCCATCCTCTCTTTTACAAAAAAATTAGATTTCTTTTTTACATCTCTTTGATCATATCACGGTTGTGATAGATGTAGTCGATGCAACTGATCAGTGCGATGGCTGCTGTGATCCAGAGAAGGACATTCGCTATGAGCACCACATCGATACTGAGATCCACAGCATATTCTATGCTCAGCAGGAACAATACGGCTGTTATCGAAAGCATCTGACTCATGGTCTTCAGTTTTCCTGATTTGCCTGCAGCTATGACCACGTTCTGTGATGCCGCGATGAGACGCAGGGAACTCACTATGAATTCACGGAACAGGACGACGATCACGATGAGCGGGTGACAGTATCCGTCAGGGATCATACAGACCATTGCGCTTATGACGAGGATCTTATCCGCTATTGGATCCAGGAATTTACCGAAATCGGTAATCAGATTTCTTGAACGTGCTATCTTTCCGTCGAGCATATCTGTCAACGAAGCTAAGACGAATATGATGAGCGCCCAGACGTATGCATATGGTATGTCATGAACGAGCATGAACAACACCATGAATGGAACTAGGATTATCCTCATCATCGTCAAACGATTTGGTAGGTTCATGATGCACCCCATTTTCTTTTTCGAAAAATCCTCTCGTCGTTGATTAAAGTATCGATTGTCAATATGCGAGGTATGTAGAAGAGGTGCCGTTAGGCACCTGGTGAATAAAGGTTTCAGAGAACTGTGGAGTCGACGTTAGCTACTTCGCCGATTCCAGGGATTGATTGGAGTGCCGCTTCGAGCTTTCCGCCGATCTCCTCATCGGTATCATCGATGATGAGGAATGCAACGACCTTCTCAAGTCCGAATGCAACGGGCTTGATGCTGGTCTCTTTGACCTCGACACCTGCAGGTACCGCTTTCTGAAGAGCCTCGATCACTCCATTGAGATCGACCTCTGTGCTTTCAGGCATGAGGTCATATGTTGATGCGATCTGTCCCATGGAACCACCATTCACGGTCCGACGAATCCGCATTTCTTACATTCGTATTTTACACCCTGGTCACGGCACTTGGCGCACCTTCCGATCTCTTCTTCGCCGCAGTTAGGGCATTTGAAGAAGGTGTTGCCTGTACCCTGAAGCCTGATGCCGCAAGAGGAACAAACTTTGTCTGCCATGAATGTGCGATTATATTCCACCTATATAAAAAGGCGTTGTCGCCATCATGTTTCGATGTGATGGGCATCCATTTTCAATCATCCTTCGATGAATTTCTCAACAAGCCCACGGTAATGTTCGGAGCGCTCCTTCGTGAGTCCTTCATCTGATGATTCGGAGTATATCCTGAATTTGGGTTCTGTCCCTGATGCTCTTATGAGGACCCACCCGTCATCATAATCTATCCTAATGCCGTCAAGCGTTGTGACATTCCCTTCGGCAACCTCGGCGATCCTCTTTGCCACGAGTTCTTTCCTCTCGTTCGGACATCTCACGGTCAATTTTAGTGAATGGTATCTTGGCATCTTGGATATCAGATCGTCCAATGGACCCTCTTTGGCGATGATCTCCAATATCGTGGCCATACCCATCGCACCGTCGCGACAGTACTGATGTTCAGGGAAGATCAAACCTCCGTTATCCTCTCCGCCGAAGATCCCCCCATTCTCCATCATCGCCCTTGCCACGATCGGCGATCCTACAGCGGTATAATGGAATTCCCCGCCGGATGATTCTACGACATCTTTGACGGTTGATGATGTGCTCACAGGTGCGTAAACCTTGCCGCCACCATTGGTCACGACCCTATGTTGAGCGATGAGAGCCAGACTAAGGTCTCCTGGAAGATATCTTCCTGTGTTCGAAACGAATACGCAACGGTCGGCATCCCCATCATGGGCCATGCCCACGACAGCATCCGTTCTGCCGGTCACCTCTATGAGTTCGGATAGATTGGATTCGGTCGGTTCGCTCTCATGACCGGGGAAGGTCCCGTCCATCATGCAGTTCAAAAGCACAGCATCGACGCCGAGTTTCTTCATCATCAGAGGCGTAGTCTCACAGGCTGCACCGTTGGAGCAATCCAGGACGACCTTGAGTTTTGCTTTCCTTATGGATTCCGCATCCACGCGTGAGATCACAGCATCGACATAGGTCTCTCCTGCGCCATCGACCGACACTATCTGTCCGATACAATCCCATTGGACGCACTGTATGTCCGTATCATACGCATCCTCGACCATGGATTCCTGTTCCTTGGTGAATTCCGTCCCATCCTCCGCTATGCATTTGATACCGTTGTATTCTGGAGGATTGTGTGATGCGGTGATCATGACCCCTCCCCTCACGCCTGTGTGTGTCTTCACATAATATTGCAGTGCAGGGGTTGGTATGACGCCAAGGTCGATGATGTCGATACCGGTCGCCATAAGGCCGGAGCATATGGCGTATTTGATCATCTGCGATGATGTCCTTGGATCCGTAGCTATGGCTAATGGGCCATTGTCTAACACAGACCCAATCGCTTTCCCGACCTGTATCGCAAGTTCGGGATTCATATCCGCATTGGCTATCCCGCGTATACCATTCGTGCCGAACATCCTCATCCTATCACCTGAACACATGATCGAAAGTGCAGATCATCTATCATTCATCCTTTCGTTAAGGAGTTTCTTGAGTTTCATTATCGGCCATACATCCCTTGGGTCCGCACCCCTGTCATTGGCCATCTTGACCGACGTATAGTCGCCGAGCATTATCATAGATAATATGTTGATTATTATGGAATCCGATGGAGCTTTCAGGACATCATATCCTACAGATTTGGAGTCCAAGAGCTGCATCGCCTTTCCTGCGAACGAATCCTCTCCGACATCCTTCGCGAATATCACCGCATGTAACGCATTGTGCGCGAAGTCATTGCAGACATTCGGATCTGATAGGTCAGATAACGGTTTCGTCATCGCTATGTATTTGCCGTTCTCGGTGAGTTCGGATTTCCATCTGAGAGCTACGGATTTCATCCCACCGTCGAACAGGAGCATCGTGACCTTGTCCTTCAGCGATGATGACAATCCGATGACGCGACTCCCTTCCTCCAGTTCATCGCGATATCTTTTCAATTCAGGGATCGCTCCCTTGAATTGATCTATGAGGTCCGTTCCCGTGTGTTTCATTATGCATGCTAGGTAACCTATCATGAATCCGATGGAATGTCTTGGATCCATCCCTGGTTTGACGGTCATGAGGAGATTGCCATCCTTCTCTGCCATCTCCTTAAGTCTTCCCCCCGCTGTTATCACGATCAATGTGCATCCTTGTGCTCTAGCACGTTCATACATGCGTATGGTCTCGAGTGTATTGCCGGAGTATGATGATATTACAGCAAGCGTGCGTTCATCCATCCAATCAGGGATGATCGGGTTCCTGAGCGTGTGTATGTATTTCTTGGAGAATCCGTTGAAAATGTCCGCGGTTATGCTTCCGCTTATAGCCGACCCTCCCATCCCGCAGAGCACGATGTTGTCGCAATCGAAGTCCGGAAGGTCCATGTCAAGGGACGATTCCAGATCATCTAAGAAACCATGTAATTGCTCATACGCTGTCAATTCCCTCATATCTGTCCCTCCAGATATTGGGCGATGTGGTAGCTCATCATGATGCCGTAGAGATTCCTCTCGATGGCGTTGGAACCATCCACACGTATCATCAGTATGTTCCTACCGCTATCTGCGATGACATCGGTAGCGGATTCGACGATCACATCCAGAAGATGGATACTGTAGTTGTAGATGACCACGGCTAGCATGTTCTCGGCATTCACATTCTCGTTGCACCATCCCACGATCTCATTGTGGTCGAATTCAGGCAGTTCCGTGTTGAATATCGGCTCTCCGATCGTCGCACTCAGGTAAGACTTCCAGACCGCGGACGATCCTCTGAGATCGGAGAGGCTGATGAGAAGAACATTGTTCCCACGGATGTTCTTGATGATCGATGTCAGTTCTTTCTTCGTCCTTCTTGGTAACGGGATATGTTCCTTCAGGAATCCTATGGATCTCGTCATCGGATCCTTGGATCCGCATACATCGGATCCCTGGAGTATGCACGAGATCATCGTGACCATGCTCCCTACCGCTTCTTGGAGCGTGAGGCCGTCCTGGAGTTCCATGAATTGGATGTCCTCATCGTCGCATAATTGGGACGCCTCTCCTCTTTTGGAGATGCAGACGATCCTGGTGTTTCTTCTGATGAGTTCCTCTATGCACCTTACCGTTTGATCATCATCGTAGTATGATGTGACGATAGCACATGTGTGATCATCGACCCATGCTGGTATGTTGGAGCCTTTGATAAGAGGGACAGGCATCCTACCACAATCGTTGGCGAATTCACTCAGGACCATGGCAGCCGATGATGTGACGTCCGGATCCACGATACATATCTTCTCCACGTTCGTGAAGCGAGGATAGTCCATGGATAGAAGGTTCTCCAAGGTGTCTATGAAACGTTTGGATGCCAAATATGCTCCATCGTTCGATGTGTTCGACGCCGTCGACATGTATCCTGCACAAGGCCATGTCCCAATATTATTGTTCCCATCGTCGCGAGTCTTATTATCGGTGCGGTCATATGGAATCATATGAAGCTAACACCTGATTGCGTACCATGTTTGATGAAGAGGGTGCTTTTTCAAGCAAGATTGTTGGAAAACGGATGCGAATCCGAAGCTGTAGGTGCAGCATTGAGGGCATACGCCAAGGAATATGCTGTCGGAAGGAATTCAGCAGAGGTAGCTACAGAGGTGCACAGGTCGGTGTATGAGGTGATGGGTGCCGATCCATACATCAAGATAAAGTTGGATGCGGACAGGATAGCCGAGGAATATCTCGATCAGGTGATGGGATATGTCGATTCGGCAGAGGATAGGTTCTCTGCAGCGGTCAGGGTTGCTGTCATCGGGAACATAATGGATTTCGGAGTATCATTGTCATCCCCGGAGGAATTCCGTGCGGTATTCAAGAAGCTCTTGGATCAAGGGATAGGTTCCGATGATACGGCACGCATGAAGGAATTGTTGACAGATTCAAAATCTGTCCTTTATTTCTTCGACAATTGCGGAGAATCTCAATTCGATAAATTGCTGATAAGGGAGATACAGAGGATGGGCGTCCGCGTCGTAGGTGTCGTGAGGGGAGAGAGGATCCTGAACGATGTCACCATGGAGGATGCAGAGCGTATCGGTCTTGACAAGATATTGGATCGTACGGTATCCACGGGAACGTTCGCGGTAGGTGCGGTGCTCTCCAAGGCGAAGGATGATCTGAAGGAGGAACTCGACAGGGCGGACATGATGATATGCAAGGGTATGGCCAATTACGAATCATTGTCCGATCAGGATGCAGGGATGCCGAAGGTCTTCATCCTCAGGACGAAATGCGGTCCTGTCGCAAGGTCATTGGGCGTTCCAGAGAACATCAACGTTGTGAGAGTGGCTGAATGACCCCGAAGGTACGTCAGGCCGTGATAATGGTCGGAGGCAAAGGGACAAGATTGAGACCGTTGACGGATAATTGCCCTAAGCCGATATTGCCTGTGCTGGATAAACCTTGTTTGGAATATTTCATCGATTCCATCGCTAAGGAAGGGATAACGGACGTCATACTCGCATGCGGTTACAAATCGGAGTACATGACTTCTGCCATAGGCGATGGGAGCAGACAGGGGATAAGCATCACATATTCCTACGAGGACCATCCTATGGGTACCGCCGGTGCGGTGAAACTCCTGGAGGATAGGTTGGATGACGTGTTCATAGCCGTCAACGGCGATGTGTTCATAGATATAGATGTCGGGAAGGAGATAAGGGATCATTTCGAACATGATGCATCTGTGACCATAGCGTTGACCACAGTGAGCGATCCAACACAGTTCGGCATCGTAGGGTTGGACGATGACGGAAGGATAACAAGATTCAAGGAGAAGCCGAAGAAGGAGGAAGCATTCTCTAACCTCATCAACGCCGGAGTGTACGTGTTCAACAAGGATGTCCTGAGATTCGTTCCGAAGGGGGAACCGTTCGATCTATCCAAGGATCTGTTCCCGATACTTCTGGAGAATGGATACAGATTGCAGGGACACAGGATGGATGGGCATTGGAGGGATGTGGGAAGGCCATACGACCTCTTCCACGCGAATCTTGAGACCGCGGCAAGGAAAGAGAGCCCTGATGATTCATCGGTAGATTCATGTGAGATATCAGGAACATTCTACTCAGGTTCAAGATCGAAGGTATCGGCATGCTGTGTGAAGGACACCGTCATCCATGGTGATTGTATCGTCAAGGATTCCACGATATCCGATTCCCTGATCATGTCGCATTGTAACATACACGGTGCTAGGATAGAGGGCAGCATCCTCGGAAAAGGTTGCATCGTAGGTAAAGGGGCCATGTTGAAGGATACCGTCATCGGTGATGGAGCGATCATACCCGATGGGATGAGTATCGAGGGAGCCATCGACCGCACCGCATACAAGAGGAAAGCGGTGTTCATCGATAGGGATGATACCATCAATGATGATGTGGGCCATTGTTCCAGACCAGAGGATATCAGATTGCTTCCAGGTGTCTCGAATGCTATAGCATCATTGAATAGGTCTGGTTTTCTGGTGATAATGGTGACCAACCAATCCGTCATCGGCAGAGGTATGGTCGACGAGAAGGGATTGGACGCGATTCACGACAAGTTGCGTGAGGACCTCCTTGCTACCGGAGGAGGTGTGATAGACGATATCTTCTACTGTCCGCATCTTCCCGATGCCGGATGCGATTGCCGTAAACCGAAACCGATGTTGGGCTTGAAAGCGATCGAGAAATACGGCATAGATCCAAGATATTCGTTCATGGTCGGCGATTCGGACAAGGATATCGAGTTCGGCAGGAACATAGGGGTCAAGCCCATCAAGGTCGATGGCGATTATACATTCGTCGACGCTGTCAACGATATAATAGATGCTTGAGAACAAGTTCGCGGATAGAACATATATATAACTATTAAAATCAGTATTCATAGGCATTATCGTGCTTAACGGAAGATGGTGAAAATGGACAAGACTGACAAGATTTGGCTTAACGGAAAGATGGTCAACTGGGCAGACGCGAAGGTTCATGTCCTTGCGCACGCACTCAACTACGGTACAGGTGTATTCGAAGGAATCCGTGTTTACAACACACCGAAAGGACCCGCCATCTTCAGGCTCAAGGATCACGTCAAGAGACTCATGGACGGATGTAAGGTCGTTGGCATCGAACTCGTATTCGATGGCAAGAAATACGGTTTCGATGATATCGCAGAAGCCATTAAACAGACGGTCAGAGAGAACAAGGACGTGGATTATGTGAAACCATGCATCTTCCTCTCTGGAGAGGAGGTCGGAATCAATCCGACGAATGTTCCTGTATCCATGTCCGTAACAGCGGTCCACATGGGAGAATATCTTGGGAAAGGCGCTGATAAGGGTGCTAAGATCGTAACATCCTCATGGCAGAGGCCGGACAACCTTTGTTCACCTGCAGGTGCTAAGGTCAACGGAGCATACATCACATCATGCCTTGCCAAGAAGGAGGCACTTTCACACGGAGCATCCGAGGCTGTCATGCTCAATTCGAACGGATACATCGCAGAATGTACCGGAGAGAACATCTTCATCTACAGACAGGGCAAGATCCAAACTCCCGATCCATCGAACAGTATCCTTCAGGGAATAACGAGGAATTCGATCATTCAGGTCGCAAGGGATCTCGGCTACACGGTCGAAGAGACGAACATCAGCAGGATCGAGCTTCTCACAGCGGACGAGGTCTGGATGACAGGTACCGCAGCAGAGGTCGCACCTGTGACCTACATGGATGAGAGGCCCATCGGCTCAGGAGAGATCGGTCCCGTCGCGAAGGAGATCCGCAGCAAGTTCGCAGACATCGTTCGCGGAAAGGATCCCAAGTACGAAGCTTGGCTCGACTACGTAAACTGATTCTGGTCGGGGGCAACCCCCACCATATTTCTATATTCTATATACTAAAAGAGGGAAAGATGAGGCCCATACGGGCCTTGTTTAACTCTTCAATATCGCTACAAGGAATATTCCTACAGCGACGAGTGCACCGATAAGGATACCTACAAGGTTGACGAATCCATTCCAGAATACATCCCACACATCGACATCGAAGATGGGTTCCACAAGATCGCCGTTACCAGCGAGGAGCGCCCATATGATTCCGACGGCGATTCCCATGATGAGCATGATCACACCAGCGACCCTGCTCTTCCCGTATCCGAATCCAGTGGTGAAGAGACCTGCCAAGACCATGACTACGGCGAATGCCAAGACGATGATCGTAAGGAACTCAAGTCCAGTCATTATTTCGAACTCCATCGTATCAGGGTTAACCTGACACAGATGCCTCATTCATGTTGTTATCAATTATTAAACGCTTTCTTACAGCCACATGTTCGTTCGATAACGAATGATGTTATTCTGTTAAATAGGGCAGAGGCAATTCATCCACGATGCATCTATACGAACAGTGCAATAGGACGTTCAGGGAACACAAGGAAGTGATCCTCTACCTGATATTCGGCGTTCTCACCACTGTCGTGAACTGGTTGGCCTATGCCGCATTCGTGTGGATAGGATTGGATATCAATGTCTCCAACATCCTATCATGGATAGTCGGTGTATCGTTCGCGTTCGTCGTGAACAAGTGGTACGTGTTCGAATCGAGATCCTTGGAGAGTAGGAAGGTCATCAAAGAGTTCGGTTCATTCGTCGGAGCGAGGATATTCACTGGGATAATCGCCATACTCCTGTTCCCTCTGTTGTACAACATCGGATTGAATCAGAGTCTCTTCGGTACGGATGGTTTCTTGGCGAAGATCGTCACAAGCGTGATCGAGATCGTACTCAATTGGATATTCAGCAAATACCTCATCTTTAAGAAAGGATGATGCCGTTCGGATTTCACGGCTCAACATTATAATAGTGTATCTTCATAGTGCGATTGAAGGTAAGCAGATGGCAGGGACGTGTTCAGTTATCATTCCGACCTATAATGAAGAGAAAAACATAGTCAACATGGCGAAAGCCATCAGGGAACTCTATCCCGATTTCTACATCTTCTTCATGGATGATAACTCCACGGACAGATCCAAGGAGCTCATAGAGGAGCTCAACGATCCTAAGACCAAATTGGTCACAAGGGATCCTAACGACAGGGGCCTTGCGATAAGCTGCTTCCAGGGTATCGTCGAATGCGGTACAGATTATTTCATGACGATCGACTGTGACTTCCAACACCCTCCGTCAGCACTAGGCGACATGTATGCGAAGATGGAGGAAGGTTATGATCTCTGCGTAGGTACGAGGAATGACAGATTCGCATTGGGATTCGTCCGTTGGGTGGGATCCTGGGCGTTCAACATCATGGCCGATCTGTATCTTTTCAGACTGAGGAAGAGCATAACCACTGATGTCATGTCGGGCCTCTACGCGGGCAGATGCGATGTCTTCGTTCCTGTCATAAAGGAACATTGGAACGATGTGGAGAGGAAAGGATGGAAGGTCCTGATGGATCTTCTGAAATACGGCCCCAGAGATCTCAAGATATCCACTATTAAATATGATTTTGGTAAGAGAGCGGCCGGTGAATCCCACATAAGTCCTAAGGTCGTTGTCACGACATTCCACCAGATGGGTAGACTCGGTAAGCTCTGCGCTAGAGTCTGTGACAAGCTGTTGTGCGGGGACGATGGGAAGAACTGATCCCATCGATCAGAGATTGAACATCTCTTTCTCAACGATGCCACACATGGTGTGGCATGCGACAAGATAACCTTCTTGGATATGAGGGGTCTCTTTGGAAGGTATCACTACTGCGTGATCCGCGATCTCCCTCATCTTTCCACCATCACCAGTGAACGAGAGTGTTTTGGCTCCCCTTTCCTTGGCAGCCTCCATCGCAAGGATGACGTTCTTGGAATTGCCTGATGTACTCAAGCCGACGACAACATCTCCTTTCCTGCAGATCGCTTCAACCTGTCTCTTGAAGACGAGATCGTATGAATAATCGTTACCGATCGCAGTCACTGGAGCTATGTTGGAGAGACACACCCCTGCCATCGCAGGTCTGTCAAACATATATTTTCCAGAGAATTCCGCGGCGATGTGCTGCGCATCAGCGGATGAACCTCCATTGCCCATGAAGATAACTTGACCGCCATTCCTGAGCGACTCAATGATGATATCCGCCGCTTTCCTGATCTCTGTTGGATCGATCTTAGAGATGGTCTCGGAGCTCTTTCTCAGTTCATTCTCGATATAATCATTCATTCTTGAACCTCCATGTCTTCACGCCGTTGGGCTCGAACATGAAATCGGTGATCTCTGCGCCGTGTTTCTTGAGTTCTTGGGCCACTATCGCTTTCTTATCGTATTCACAAATGAAATACATGAAGCCTCCCCCTCCTGCACCAGAGACTTTGCCTCCGATCGCGCCTTGTGACTTCGCAATGTTGTACAGGGAGTTTATGTTACGATTGGTAACATTGTTGGAGAATTGTTTCTTATACTGCCAGGATTCGTCAAGGAGTGTACCTGCCTCGTCCAGTTTTCCTTTCCTTATGGACTCGCATATGTCCTTGGCCAATCTCTTGGATTGATCCAGCGCATCCGTGTTCTGATTGTTCTTGAATGCCTTGACCTGTGAATCTATGATCTTCGCGGATTCCCTGGACATGCCTGTGAAGCACATCACTGAACGGCATTGGAGCTCATCGATGATCCTTTCATCGATCTCGACCGGATTGACATTGACCTCATCCTTTCCGAAGTCTATGAGGTTGAATCCTCCGAAGACTGCGGCATACTGGTCCTGTTTCCCACCTTTGAGGCCGATATCCTCTCTCTCAAGCCTGTATGCGAGATCGGCCATCTCATGATTCGTCATCTTTACGCCTTTCCATTCCGCAACAGCGGCGATGATGGCAACGATCATAGTGGAAGAACCGCCGAGTCCGGATCCTGATGGTACGTCCGAGTGGATATCTATGGTGAATCCTTGATCCAATTCGAAATGATTGGCCACTGCTTTCGCCAGATCCATATTTCCATCGAATTTCAACGGAACGTGGTTGAGACGTGTCTTGTATCTGCCGAAATAACGTGATTTGACCTTCATTATGTCGTCTTCACGTGGAACTAAGGTGCAGTATGCGTACTTGTTGATCGTGGTGTTGAATACACATCCGCCGTTGGTCGATGCATACGGATCCACATCCGTGCCACCCCCGGCGATACCAATTCTCAGAGGAGCCCTTGCTCTGATGTACTCGGTCAATCTATAACCTCTCCGCGATTGGGAAGAGTTCCATCATCCGTAGGACCTTTTCCCGATAGCCCATGTCTATTCTAATCTTGTATTATATAAGTTAGGGTTAGAACGAGCACCCTTACGCATGAAAACGAGCACTTTCATCTGTTCGTATCGAGGTTCTAGACTCTTAAGTGTGCGATTGTCGTTCACATTTCACCCCTATATTCGATTCTACGCAAAGATCCGCTTCACGTTCATATCTGTTGTGAAGTTGCACATGTCTTTGTTGTAATTTCAGAGAAGCGGAACGACCATGAAGTCATAAAGTCCTAGACAACTTCGGGATCAATCGTTCCTTTTTGAAATTCATGACGAATACAACGGATTTCGCAAGATGGTTTTTATTGAAGGATGGGGATACTTAGGCAATGTTCCAAAACATGACCACGAAAGGGAAATTGGCAACCATTCTGGTAATATCATTCATATTGCATCTGGTCGCAACGCTTTTCCTTTCACATCTCGGGGACCCTGAGTATTGGCCAAGGATCATGCAGACGGTCAATTCTGGGAATGGGATATATGGTCTGGACGGGAACTATTACACTCCGATCTGGGGTTATTTGTTATCATTCGTGGATATGGTGATACAGACATTCGGATTGATCCCGTTCTTCGGGGATGTATTCGAATCATTGTTGCCGTTGGAGACGACAGCAATGAAGGCATGGATCGTGTCACCAGAGATAGCATTGGCTACCAAGATGCCATTGGTGATCTGCGATCTGATCGTCGGATACATCTTGTTCAAGATAGTATCAGATTTCACCAAGAGCGAGAACAAAGGTCTTACCGCTGCCGCCATGTGGTGCTTCTGTCCCATCGTCATCTATATGTCATCCGTTCAGGGGCAGTTCGATACGATATCGACATTATTGTTCCTCCTCACTGTACAATTGCTACGTGAGGATAGGTCGTTACTTGCAGGATTATCATTTGGTTTGGCGGTATGGTTGAAGTTATTCCCAGGTGTCTGCCTTCTTCTTTTCGTAGCATATCTGTTCGCAAGATATGACAATGCAGGAGCGATCAAGAGAACGGTCATGGCGGCTGTCGGTGCATTGATCGTTACGATTATACTGTTGACACCGCAGTTCCTCAATGGCGAGATGGATATCGTGTTCGGATTCTTCACAGGAAGGATGAACACCGTGACGGAGTATGAGTGGTACAACACCCTCGTATCCGTAAGATTGACCCTGATGCTGTTATTGATGATCGTGCTGATGGTATGGTCATTCATCGGGATGAAGAGAAGGACTGAGGATCTTGACAGGTACCTCTATCTTTACGGAGGAACCTTGTTGGCAGCAGCTACGATCATCAGCAGAGGATACCAGTACGCGCCATCGTTCATGGCACCGATCATCCTCTTCGCCATGATATCTGATGACAGGAGATCATACGGGAAGTTATTCTCATGGATGTCGATACTTTTGATAATCGATGCGTTCTTCTCAGTCGGTCCGTCATTGTTAGCGATGGCATCGGTCTATTTCGGGGTCGTCGATCCCGCGTGGTTGAGCGACATATCCGTAGCATTCCTTACGACCATAGGGTATTCGTCATCGATGCCGATTGGTGTGGTCACGGCGATAGCTTGGGCGGTCATGCTTTGGTTGTTCGTACTGTATGCGGTATCCGATCTGTTCGGTGAAAGATACCCAAGATTCAGGGCCATAGCGGAGAAGATGCGCATCATGAAGGAGGAGCCGGAATGAAGAAGATGTCATTCTCCGTTGTTGCAGTGGTAGTGATAATGGTTATCATAATCGCAGGGGAGGCCTATGCATATCTTCCATCCGATCGTGGATTCTCATCCTCTGCAACGATCTCTGGGGATTCTGTGGATTATTCGGTGAATGCGAATGGCGCATTCGTGCATCAGGCCATATTGATGGATGATGGCGGTATGAGCGGGGTCGAGAGCGTTCGTATGTATTACGATCCATCATACGCATCCAATGTCAATGAGCAAAGAATCACTGCAGTCGGTTCACAGTTCTTCACACAATCATACTACATCGATCAACTTACCAAGAATCTGAGGTTCAGAGGTGTGACGGATGTCACCATAGTCAACACCATCCAATTGAGGGATGCCCTTGTGAAGGACATATCGGACGGTACGATCGCTGGTAAAGGATTGGTGATGATATCCGGTGCGATACCCGATATCCTCTTTGAGGACAACATCCTCATGAAGTGGATCGAGGGAGGAGGATATCTATATTGGGCAGGGAATGTGATAGGATCATATTCCTCATCATCGAACGGAATATCGAAGATCGACATGTGTCAAACCATGATAGGGACGACAGATCTTTCCAAATCATCTGAGGGTGCTCTTTCCAGTTCGAAATTACGCAAGGAGTTCTCGTATGAGTCGATGATCACTCTGTATTCCCCGAATGCGGATGCTATCAAAGATAGGATGGCATTGGGCGTAGGTTACTGCGATGGAGGTTACAATTCAGTCACATTCGTTGAATGCGGAAAGGGTCAGATCGTCGTATTTGGAGGGGAGTTCACTTCAAGGCAGATACATGATGTGGCAATATCGATAGCATCCGGGCTCAATTATAGGACCAAAGTGATCGATTATCACGAATCCGAATTCAACAGGGGGTTGTCCGATAGATTCACGCTCTCTGGTGTGCACGGGGATCTGTCGCTGTACATATCCGTCGGTAAGTATCATTGTGCATATGCTCAGAGATACGGATTCTGAAGCATATCCATTCTGTCATAATCCCGTTACGGATGGACACGGTTTTATCCGTGTATCTGTATGATGCCGACATCATGATAGTATTGCCAGAAACAGTGGAGGATGTCGTCGTTAAACTTCTTCGTTTATCAAACACTAGATTATCGCATGATATCGGATGGGCTCTCGAAGCGGCCGCGGGATGGGAGACGAATGAGATTGCATATTCTCAACTCGGTTGCATCATGGACAACGTGAAGAAGGCAGAGTTCCTTGGAAAACCGATGTGTCAAGACACTGGTGTCCCCATATTCTATGTTTCTGGAAGATTCGACACATCCGTACGCGACGAGATCGCCAACGGCATAAGGAGAGCGACCAAAGAGATACCTCTCAGGCCTAACGCAGTGGATCCATTGACAAGGGAGAACACAGGGGACAATCTCGGAGAGGGCATGCCCATAATACATTATCATCCGACGGATGATGATTTCATGGAGATCACCGTTCTACCGAAGGGTGCTGGTTCGGAGAATATGACCAGGTTGGCCATGCTGAATCCATCCGAAGGTGTGGACGGCGTGAAGAGATTCATCATCGACACCGTTCTCAATGCAGGCGGTCGCCCATGTCCACCATCCATAGTGGGTGTCGGGATAGGCGGGATGTCAGATACTTGCGTATCAATGGCGAAGGAAGCATTGCTGATGCCTATAGACAAGAGGAATCTCGATCCTGTGTTGGATGCGTTGGAGGAGGAACTGTTCATAAAGCTCAATGAGAGCGGCCTTGGACCTATGGGCCTGGGAGGAAATTCCACGGTCCTCGCTGTCAGGATAAAGAAGGCATGCTGTCACACAGCAAGTCTTCCAGTGGCTGTCAACATAGGATGTTGGGCCACGAGGAGAGCTACTGCAAGGATCATGCCGAATGGAACGGTGGAATACATGCAGGAGGGTGAATGATGAGATATCTTCAGAGTCCTCTTGACGAATCGACAGTGCGCTCATTGAAGGCCGGAGACATCGTATACGTTTCAGGCCAGGTCATCACCGCAAGGGATGAAGCACATATCCGTGCCCTCGAGTATCTTGATGATGGCAAGGACGTGCCTGAATGCCTGTACGGTTGCACATTGTATCATTGCGGACCGATCATACTCGAGAGGGATGACGGTTACGAATTGATCGCAGCAGGACCTACGACAAGTGCAAGGATGAATTCCTTGGAACCTAGGTTCATAAAGGAATTCGGCGTCCGTGCGATAATCGGCAAAGGCGGAATGTCGTCCGAGGTGGCGGAGACGATGAAGGAATGCGGATGTGTCTATCTCGCAGCGACAGGCGGAGCGGCAGTCACGTTGGCTGAAGGACTGTCCAAAGTGGATGGTGTGGAATGGAAGGACCTCGGTATGGCAGAATCCATATGGAGATTCGATTCCAATCGTTTAGGACCATTGGTTGTTGCCATGGATTCTAACGGCGATAGCCTTTACGAGAACGTCAGATCATCGCTGAGGAGATGAATCCGTATCATTTCCTCTTGCTGTGGATCATGTAGACCGTGGTGAACAGCACTATCGCTATCGTTATGATTGCGGCAAGCGACATCAATACGTGATTGAAATCCATTCCGAAGAGACCGTTGTCACTGGACATACGGATCTCGCCAAGGTCTGTGGATTTCGTCTGTTCTATGACTATGTCGCTTGAGTATGTCTTGTAACCATTCATCTTGACGATGATGACATACGACCCCGTAGAACATTTATCGATGTTGAAGTAACCTCCATCCGATGTCCTCGCAGTCGCAACCGTGGCGCCGCCTTTCGTTTCTATCGAAACGGATGCACTGTTCAATCCGACAGGCGTGGTCGTATCCGTGACGATCCTCCCATTGACGGAACCATAGGATCTGAACATGGATATCGAATAGAGATCGTTGTCTCCAAGTGTGTATGTGGTATTGCCGTCCAATTTGCCGATCGTCGAGGATAGGCGGTAGCATACTTGACCATCTATCACTTCGCTCGTGCTTTGGATCTGCGATGGAAGATTACTGATGGAATATCCGTTCAATGTGAATGAGATGAGACAGGATGATGCATAGGTATCGCGAGGTATCCCATCAATCCTGAAATGTCCGCTATCATCCAATCCTATCACACTCTTCTTCGTGTATTCCGATGCAGGTGCTGTCAGAGGGTAGTGGATGGTGATCTCTATCGAGTCGTTATAGGCGAGTACGCCATTGACTTTGACATATCCTTCGATCGATGCAGAGAAACTATCGCCACCTGATGACGGTTCATCGAACATAGGTACTATGACTATCGCTACTGCGACCATCACTAGTGCAATCTTGAATATGTCTCTCATATGACGTTATCTGTCTGCAGGTTTATATTTTCTATCGCCTACTATTTAGAGTTAAAATATCTGTATGTGGATAGACGCTCCCATGTCTAAACGTGTGGATGTGTTCCTGTTGATCGGGGTTATTTTCTGCGCCATCATCATAATCGGCGAATGTAGCATCTACGCTGTAGACATATACGAGTATGATGTGAATGCATCATCGGATGGAACGAAGGTGCAGTATTCGGTAACATCATCCGGATCATCAAGATTCGATGCGATCCTATTCTCCGATGCAGATAAGGTGGATGATGTCCTCATCTTCAAGGACGAGAGATACGACTCACACTACGGACAGATGAAGGATAACAATCTTCGTTACATATTCGATCAGCCATATTTGGCGGAACAATACTCCAAGCAATTGGAGGCAAGGGGCGTAAAGACCATCTGTTCCGATTCCAAAGGGTTGTATGATTATCTTAACGATACGATGGCATCACCGAATAAGCATGCGATCCTGGTGTCATCATATGCCTTGCCGCAATCGGTCTACACAGGTGATGAGAACGACATCCTGTTGAAATGGATATCGAACGGAGGGCATCTCTATTGGGTGGGCTCGGAGGTCGGAAGATATTATCATTCTGATGATGGGCTCGTCATGGTGCCTAACAATCAGATGTTATTCTTCAATTCTAACGATTGTATCAATGTAAGTGACATATTCGTCGCAAAGAATGAGATACAGAATGGTTTCAGAGAGTCCTTGTCGTTACAGAACAGCCGTGTCACATATGGGATGAAGATATCGTCCTCGGACCTTAGCATTGGATATGAGCAGGATGGTTACGCTTCGGTGTCGTTCGTGAAACATGGTATGGGCGAGATATGTGTCATCGCAGGTTGTTCATCCTTGGAACAGATGGCAGATATCGGACAGATAATAGCTTCAGGGGTACGTTCAGACACCGCAATCGTAGAGCACGTGACCGGGAATGCATGCAGAGGGACGGTTAACGGCACATTCGAAGGCATGGGAGATGTTGCCTACCTGTATATAGGTGGCATATACACCATACGCGGAGGGGCCTTCAATGTTTGACACATCGAAGTTGGAGGATTCCTTCTTCAACATGAAACATCCGATCCTCGCAATGCTTGCGATCGGTCTGATCATCAAGATATCGATGATGACTTTGGCATACACATTCGATACGAACTATTGGGCCATCGTAACCAGGAACATACAGATGGGCGAGGGGCTCTACGGTCTCAGAGGTTATTACTACACTCCAGTCTGGGGTTACATCCTGGGGTTTGTGTCGATGTTCGATTCATTCTTCTTCAACATCGGGGAATTGGGCATCAGAGTGATGGATTTCATCGGTTTCGAGAATGGAAATTACATGGATTTCAGTGCTAATGTGACATCTGTCGGATTCATGATGTCGTACAAAGTAATCCTTCTGCTATTCGATGTGGCATTGGCATACATGATGTACTGGTTGGTGGACGATGTTACGAAAAATAAGAGGAAGGCGCAAGTGGCATTCCTGTTGACGTTCCTCTGTCCGACCATATTCGCGGCATACACGGTCTTGGGTATGCCGGATATAGTCTCTGCGACCATGGTCCTTCTCTCGATAGTTCTGCTACGCAAGAACCATTCAATGTCTGCCGGAGCATGTTTCGCCATCGCAGTTCTCAACAAGTTCTTCCCAGCGTTCATATTCTTCCCGATCGTAGGTTATGCATTCTCGAAAGGAGCGGATAGGAAGGAAAGCATGATGAATGTCGCGAAGGCATTCAGTGGTGCATTGATTATGACCTTGGTGATAATGTTCCCGCACATCATGGATGGAAACATCATGTCCGCATTCAGTTTCATTACCGATCGTGCGACAGTATCATCCGAGAGCGAGATATTGGACTATCTTATCAGCTACAGTGCGGTCATTGTCGGTGCCGTCTCCATGGTCGTGTCCTTGATATTAGGAATAAGACTGATCAAGCAACCACAGGATGGCGACCCGATCAACAGATTCATGTGGTATTCCTTGATCTCTTTGGCCGTCGTATTCATCTATCCTCCGAACCCACAGTATGTGGTGTCACTGTTCCCATTCCTAGTCTATTGTATCATGGTCATGCCAAAGGGTCTGATGGGATCATGGGGATTGATATCCGTCGGAGGTTTCATGCAGTCGGTGAGCGCTTTGACATCATTGCTCCTGCCATTGGCCGTGTTCACCGATCTGATATCAGTGGATTCCGTCATAGCAGCGACCAAAGCGTTGTGCGGAAGCCTTCCGTTGACATATATGGAGATATTTGCGATGGCTGGAAATGTCATACAGTACATAGGCATCCTGTTGATACTGTACTACATCTATCGCCATCGTTCGCTCATACAGGAAGACCCTGTCGTCACTGATGATAGTGCCTAAATACTGTTTTTGTTATGGGTATTCGCATGAGCGAGGACCTGGCATTCACTATCGGCATTTGCGCGTACAATGAAGCGGGTGCTATAGAGAGGTCGATAAGGTCCATCTTCGACCAGGAATTATCAGGTTTCACATTGGACAAGGTGATCGTGGTATCCAGCGCCAGTACAGATGGTACGGATGAGATAGTGACATCACTTTCCAAGGAGTATCCTGAGGTCGTATTGATGAGGCAGGAGAAGAGGGAAGGTAAGAATTCCGCTGTGAACTGCTATCTCAAGGCAAAGGATACGGAACTGATCGTCATGTTGAATGCGGATAACGCATTCGCTTCTGAGCACAGTCTTCAGAAACTGCTGGAACCGTTCAGGGATGAGAAGGTGGGATTGGTTGGCGGACATCCGATACCGCTCAATTCCAAGAAGACATTGGCAGGTTTCGCATCCAATATGGTGTGGTCATTGCATCATAACATCGCATCTAGATGTCCTAAGATCGGTGAGTTGATAGCATATCGTGATGTGGGCATAGAGTTGCCGACACAATATCAATCGGATGAGGATTTCATCAGAGTAGCTGTGGAATCGGCAGGTTATGTGTCTGTATATGCTCCTGATGCGACCGTGTACAACAGGGGGCCGGAGACCGTATCCGATTTCATAAAACAGAGGTTGCGCGTCAACATAGGACAATCCATAATGGTGGAGAAGAGCAATTTCTACAATCCATCCAGGGATCCAAGGATGCTTGTGGAGGCGATATTTGACACCATCCGCGATCTCGGATTCCATCCGATCAAGATGTTCGCATCGGTCATGATGGAACTATATTGCCGTATCAAGGCCAAGAAATACGTCAAGGACGGCAATTGTGACCTGAACGCATGGGAACCGGTCGCCAGTACGAAGAAACTGTGACGTATGGTCATTCTTTTCTTTGTTTCTTCATGATATAATCTTTATATGCCCCGCACGGGAATCCGCCTGCGCCTTTACGTTCACTTTCTGGCGGAGGGGTCATATAGTCCCCATATATCGACGAGAGTATCTCATCGTATCTCTCTGGGAGTGGTGCATTAGTAGTCTCAAATACATGCATGACAGGATTTCCATAAGTTTCCCCTTTGAAGATATAGTCCTTGAATTCAGTCGCATAGATGACAGTGAGATCGGAATCCTTGTTGACGATCATATCTGCTAGATGTTTGAAGACGTTCGGTATCCATGAGATCATCTTATGAATATGGATGGAATCTACGTGATCTATTGTCCATATTGAACAGACGTTGCCCCATATGAATGCGTTACAGAGGGCCTGTCTGATCTTTTCCGAAGGATACTTGGATATCGGAAAAATGTCTATGAATGGGAGTTTCCTCATCTGCAGATCATTCTCGAAATCATCCGATTTCGCGATTACATGGGGGTGTGTATCTGCAGATGGTACGTGGTAGTAGTAACGTTCCTCGTCTAGTTGTTCGGAGAGTATCCTATTCACCTTGTCGAGGTCCTCTTCCCATACTGCAAGGTCGATGTCATCATCCCATGGTATGAATCCGTTGTGCCTCAATGCTCCTATGGCAGTACCGAAGTGTATGTAGAATGTGATGCCGTTGGCTTCCAATATCTTCCTGATGTCCTCATACATCGTCAGCAGAGTGGATTGTGTATCATTCATATCATCACGTTGTCCAGCACCCATCACACTCATCATGAGTTCCAGGGCGGGAATTGATGTTGCACGCTATGCGTAGTTTATATATGTTACATTAGTGTTGGCATGATGGATGCATAGTATGAGGCTATTCACCGTCGGACCCGTGATGATGTACCCTGATACACTGGAGCGGTCAGGGAAGCAGCTCCCGTACTTCAGAACCGATGATTTTTCAAGGATAATGTTGGATTCAGAAAGGGTATTGAAAAGGCTCCTGGATGCGGATGATGATTGTAAGGTCGCGTTTCTGACCGCATCTGGTACTGGTGCCATGGAGGCAGCCGTATCATGTCTTCTGACACCATCTGACAAGGCATTGGTAATAAACGGCGGAGGTTTCGGAAGAAGATTCACAGAGATATGCGATGTCCATGGTATCCCATATGACCAGATTGCACTGAGCACAGGGGAGACATTCACCAAAGAGCATCTTGAAGAGTTCAATGGGATGGGTTACACCGCACTTCTAGTGAATCTTGATGAGACGTCCACAGGGCAATTGTACGATATTGCTCTGTTGTCCGAATTCTGTAAGGCGAATGGGATGTACTTGATCGTGGATGCAATAAGTGCTTTTTTGGCAGATGAGATAAGCATGTCGAAATACGGAATCGATGCACTGATCATCAGTTCCCAGAAGGCGTTGGCATTGGAACCAGGGATATCTATGGTCGTTCTCAGTCCGAGGGCATACAGTGAAAGGGCAATAACCATAAAATCGCCCACGTATTATTTGGATCTGAAGCACCACATATTGGATCAAGAGCGCGGTCAGACACCATTTACACCTGCTGTCGGAACATTACTTTGTCTGAATGATATGCTCCATATGGTCGATGACATCGGTATCGATGAGAAGATACGTAGGACAAGAACACTTGCGGAATACTTCCGTCAATGTGCAATGGACATAGGACTAAGGATTCCGACATATCCTCTTTCCAATGCGGTTACGCCGATATTGTTCGATGGTGATGCGATGGAAGTCTACAAGAGACTCAATGATGGATATGGTATCACCGTCACGCCTAGCGGTGGGGAATTGAAAGCTCACATGTTACGTGTTGGGCACATCGGAAATTTGGATAAAACTGATTATGATGTACTGATATCGGCTTTGAAGGAGATACTACAATGAAGGCAATCTTGATGGCAGCGGGTGTTGGAAGCAGGATAAGCAGATCCGTGAATAAACCCAAAAGCACTTTGGAGGTGGATGGTGTCCCCTTGATTACACGTACAATTGATATGTTGATCTCTAAGGGAATAGAGGTTGCAGTGGTGATCGGTTTCGAGGGCGGCGAGGTCCGTAAAGCATTGAAGGGCCGTGATGTACGTTTCTACGAGAATCCATTCTTTCGTGTTACGAACAGTATGGCGTCACTATGGTTCGCTAGAGAGTTCTTGGGAGAGGACGACCTGATCCTTGCGAACGCGGATGTTTTCTGGGGTGAAGGCATCTACGATTCACTATTGGCCGATGACAATGACGTGGTGATGTTGGCAGATATGTCACGCGCAAGCGTTGGAGACTATTTCTTCAAGGTCAACGATGGATTATTGGTATCATATGGAAAGGATTTGCCTATAGAGGATCGTGATACCGAATATGTCGGTATAGCTAGATTGAAGCGTAATGTCATACCTAGTTTCAGGAAGAATCTGGAGGAGCTGGTGGAGCAGGAAAGATACGACCTGTGGTGGGAGAACGCATTGTACGAATACATAACAGAGGTACCTGTCCATGTAAGGGACGTCAGCGATTTCTTCTGGGCTGAGATAGACTACATAGATGATTATAAACGTATATTGGAATACATACGCACTGGAAATCTTTCTGTGAAGGTAAAGACAGAGGAGATCTAAGCGTAATTTGAAATCTTGGGCCTCATTCACATTGAGGATCGGAATATCTTGGAGGGGATGTGATGCAGGAAGGGTACGATCCATTCTCCAGTAGGGTCTCGATCAATGTGTCGGTCAACATCATACGTACGATCGTCATGGCTTTGACCGGATTCCTGATGGTCCCTTACTACATAGGGTCATTGGGGATGGCGACATACGCCATAATCCCGCTGATAACGTCAGTGACGACATATTTCCTAGCGATGTCCGATTCACTGGCGGATGCATTCACGCGTTATACAGCAATTTCTGTACAGAATGGAGATTCAGATGCTGTCAACAGGACTTTTACATCATCC
This sequence comes from Candidatus Methanarcanum hacksteinii, assembly GCF_964305265.1. Classification (NCBI taxonomy): domain Archaea; kingdom Methanobacteriati; phylum Thermoplasmatota; class Thermoplasmata; order Methanomassiliicoccales; genus Candidatus Methanarcanum; species Candidatus Methanarcanum hacksteinii. Next base: position 422,275 of record NZ_CAYATA010000002.1, read on the forward strand.
GTGATCGGCATGGCTAAATGTGTTGCCATGCTGATGCCCGTAGTCATCATACTGTCTGTGGTGGCTCCATTCATTTTCAACATAGGGGACACATCAGATCTCAGCGTCCAACTCACTTTCTTCATGATAATCACATCCACACTCATGCTGTCGTTCAGTGCATGCATGGGCAGCGTCTTCATGGCGTACAACAAGATGTACATAACATACGTCGGCAGGATCATCCAATGTTTGCTACAGGTCGGCTTAGTCGTACTCCTGTTCTATCTTGATACGCCATCCTTGACATTTGTTGGAATATCATACATAGTTGCGATAGTGGTGTTTCTTCTAATCATGCTCGCCTCTCTCAAAAAGGTGTGTCCGACCATCAAGTTCTCTCGTGAGTACTATGATCGTGAGCTCCTCAGTAAGATGGGTAGGCTCGGTCTATGGGCAGTCATTGCCGAATTGGGAGCATTGCTCTTCATCCAAACATCGATGGTCGTTGTCAATGTGATGATCGGTAGTGAGGCACAGGGTTCTTTCTCTGTGGCCGCCAACATATTGTCGATGATCAATACTGCATGTACAGCTGTTTCGGCGTCTGTCATACCGTTGATATATAGGTCTTATGCGAACAAGGATACGGACGGCATGATACGGACCTTGAAGGTGTTCTCCAAATTCATAGGGCTTCTGATGGCATTCCCGATAGCTTACGCAGTTCTGTTCACACCTCAGGTCATACAAGTATGGATCGGTAGTGGATATGACGACATATACCCGATGCTCTATGTGATGTTACCAGTTGAAGTGGCGGTATGTGTGTCCAGCGCTATGATATGCGTACCAATCGTCTACGCACGTCTACGCCATTTGGCTTTGATGACGGTCGTATTGGGGGTGCTCAATGTGATTATGGCGATAGTATTCATCGAGATCGGATGGGGCACATTGGGCGCATGTATAGCATGGACGATATCGATGGTGTTGTTGAAGATGATATTCTACCCTTCATATGCATCCAAATTGACGGCGGATACTCATGACAAATATGTTCACTCTTTGACATCGGCATATCTGTCATTCATCGTGGCGGTAGCGATAGGATTGCTCATAAGACAATTCTACACACTTCCGTCGACATGGATGGCGATATTACTGTCCGCCACCCTCAGTTTTGGCATATATCTGATCATTATGTTCAGATTCATGTTCAATGATGACGAGAAGAGGATGATGGAGACATTCCTCCCAGGATTCCTTCAGAGGTTTTGAATGATGTGCGACCAGACATCCAATATTACATTCCGTTTATTCTCCAATATGTCCGATTTCCTTCGAAGCAGGATCGGCAGGGATCTATTCATAGTAGCAATCATTGGACTCATCATCAGATATGTAGTAGGTGCATTCTTCACATACCCTACCGACGTGAACTATTGGGTCATCGTCTCTGAGAATCTATTCTCCAATGAGGGACTATATGGGTTACCCGGGTACTATTACACGCCCGTCTGGGGATATGTGTTGTCGGCAGTGACATCCGTTGTCGGATTGTTAGGTATACCATTGGGCGAATACGTCCCAGAATTAGTGGGCCCGAACATGGTGTTGGACTGGACGAACACGTTACCATCGTTCGGTTATGCCATGGCGATCAAGACAGTATTGTTCATCTTCGACCTCTTGGTGGCTATAGTACTGTTCAGGATAGGCATGAGGTTGTACGGGGAGAAACGTGCATTCTGGATGTTTACGATATGGTTCCTGTGCCCATTCACGATAGTGATATCCTCGATCCGCATGATGTTCGAGAATCTGGAGATCCTACTTTTGTTGTTGGCCTTGTTGTGTATGGTAGAGAGGCGCCCTTCGTGGGCAGGGGTGATGATCGCGTTGTCCCTCATGACAAAACCATACGGGATATTCCTATGTGTCCTGATGATCGGTTATTCATATGTTCAATCACAATCGATGAGGTATACGGCACAGTACATCTGCGCCATGGCGGTCACGGCACTAGTGTTATTCATTCCCGTGATCCTCAATGGTCAGTTGGATGAGGCGATGATGTGGCTTACGAATCGCGCATACGACACTGGTACTGGATACAATTCCACACTTAACTTGGTACCATTCATTCTTTTCGCGTCATTCGTAGCATCCGCATTGATGGCATTATCCGATAAGGCATCTATCACGGCACTTATTGTCACAAATGCGGTATTGACGTCGATGACACTCCTGAATCCAGGTAATATTCAATATTATCTTGTCCTGTTGCCTATGGCATTGTTGATGTCCTATAGGTCCAACATCATCGTCATCATCGCTTTTTTGATATTATCGGGGTTCGCTTTCATCTCATATTCGACATGGAGCAGCGTCCTCTATGTTCATGAAGGGTACATCGGTTCTGATCTGTTAGAATCGTTCGTTTCCATACTTCGCCCTATAGATTCCACACTCTCATACAATTGGTTCAAAAGTGTGGTCGCTTACACTGTGGTGGCGGTACCTCTCTTGGAATGTGTACGGAGGCGGTATGCTGAAAGATAGGAAGATGCCGTTGTTGCCATTCGTCGTGGTGGTCATAGTTATATCTGGTATGCTGATATCATTTGCACCAGAGCCGTATTCACATGACGTTTCTTTTGATAGGGACGGGGATGTTTTGCACTACAAGTATCATTCCGTGATAGGTTCCACTACGAATACGGTCGCATTCAGTGCGACGGGCGATTTCTTCATTGAAAGGGTCGTGATGTATCTGGACGATTCGTACGCTTCTATAACGTCCAAATTCATGCAGGAGGAGATGGTCGAGGACCTATCGAAACAACTCAAGATGCGTGGCATAGATTCCATCTGCTGTGATGCTAAAGAGGTCTTGGAGGTCATAAGGACGCATGATCCTGGGAGAACAGCATTGTTATTCGCATCTGGGGCATTCCCTCACATACTGTATGATGGTACGGACGATTGTCCAATCATAGATTGGTTGGATAGAGGAGGGATACTGATCAATGAATCGGGCTGTCTTGGCAGATATGTATCCTATGGGCCGAACTATTCCGATATAGAGTTAACAACAGGATACGGTCTGTTATTTGCTGGCGTCAATGATGTGGCATTCAACGATCTGCAGAAGAGAGCATATGCTACGGAAGGATGTGATGAAACATTGAGGGATGCATTACAATTCTATATGAATGAGGTCACATTCGGTATAGATATCTCAGGTATCGCGGACGCTAAGAACCTCGGTTACGTGTCTGATGATGGGTTCTCATCAGCTGCAATCTTCAAATCGAGGGGAGGGATGGTGATCAATTTTGGCGTATCCTTGGTCAATCATTCGCATTTCGATCATTTAGTTACACAGATAATAGCATCTGGCATGGATTATTCGTCCGAGTTGTTCTACTCACACGCAGGGGATACGAGGTGGGACGATGGCGGAGATATAGAACTGTCTGATAGGCCGTGTGTTGTGTATGGATACATCGGATCCCCTCGCGCGATATACGGTGAGCGTATATTCATCCTTTCTTGACGACCCCAGGAACCATCCTGTAGAGCATAACATATCTTCCGAACGCGGCCATAGGGTAGAATATGCCGTAGAATATGACGAAGACGTCCATGAGACCTAATACGGCGAATATAGGGAGTAATATCTTCATGTTAGTGAACGTCAGAGGATTTAGATTCATTATTAATCTGAAGAGTTTTTGATTCTTGAAGTGCTTCCCTTCAACAGCCGCTGACCCTTCATCACGCTCTAATGCAGTCTCTGGGCAGCAGCTGTTGTAATTCGCCCCCAGATCGACTATGGATACCATGCCGAGGCCAGCTGTGAAACCAAGGATGAGGTAGATCGCTGGATCTATAGAGATGTTAAGAAATCCAGAACTTCCGCCGTACCATACGCCGAAACCTGCGCAGAACATCAGGAGTGGGTAGGTAGTCCTATGATTGACACGATCTTGAAAACCTCCTCTTCTGGACCTCATGTCCTTGTAGCGCGCAATATCTCCATCAGTGTAATCAAGGGCATAGGCGATGACCCAACCTATTCCGCCGATAGTATTGAGGGTCCTGTCTCCGAACATCAATAGTATTGATGATGCGATCATCAGGAGTCCCCAGAAAATGGTTACTTGATTCGGAGTGGCAGGTGTTCTCACGATAATGAGCGATAGTGCTCTGCTCAATGGTGTGAATATGTACTTCGATGAAGCATTCTCATATTCAGACGTGTGACGAACGCCGAAGAGTCTCTCTCTATCAATCTTCTGCACGTATGATGCAGTCGTCTACGGATATAATAAAGTTCAGACAATTTAGATATCAGCCCATGAGGGTGAGATATGTTATGATGTTTGACAAATATCAGTACGTACATTCGATCACTGATGATCAGAACCGACGGATACATGAACGATCTCGGTCGCATACTCGTTAAGGATTACCCATGGGGACGTCTGTCTGGAAGGGATGTGCTTGTCACAGGCGCTTCTGGTATGATAGGTTCCGTACTGACCGATGTGTTGGTATCCAAGGCATCGGAATACGATTTCCAAGTCGTGGCCATGTCAAGGGGAATGGATGGATTGAAACAGGCATTCCCCGAATGTTCTGAGCATCTTAGATTGGTTTCACACGATGTGAACAAACCTGTGGGCGATATTGTGTGCGATACCGTGTTCCATTGCGCCAGCAATACGCACCCTAGAGCATATTCGTTAGATCCGATCGGTACGATCGAGACGAATGTGATTGGACTCAAGAATCTCCTGGACATGGCATCGGATGCAGGCGATGGGAGATTCGTATTCGCATCATCCGTGGAGATATATGGGGAGAACAGAGGGGACGTGGATGCATTCGACGAATCATATTGCGGATACATAGATTGCAGTTCCGTTCGTTCAGGATATAATGAATCCAAACGCGTAGGCGAGGCCTTATGTCAAGCATATGGGTCACAGAAGGATCTGGATTTCGTCATACCTCGTCTAAGTCGCATATACGGGCCTTCGGTACGTCCTGATGATTCGAAGGCAATGACGCAGTTCCTGTTCAAAGCCGTATCCGGGCAGGATATCGTGCTGAAAAGTAAAGGGACACAGTTATTCTCGTATTGTTACGTCATGGATGCTGTGGATGCTATGTTGCATCTCTTCTTCAACGGAGAGTCGAAGAATGCATACAACGTCTCCGGTAAGGATTCGGATGTGACGTTGCTGTCATTGGCGAAGAGGGTATCGGAGATCGCAGGCGTGGATGTTGTGTTCGATATGCCTGACGAGGTGGAATCCCGTGGTTATTCCAAAGCGACCAAGGCGGTGTTGGACATATCGAAGATAAGGTCCACAGGATGGGAACCGTCATATTCGTTGGATGAGGGACTCATGAGGACGATTGATGACCTTTCTTCGATGAGAAGTAATCAAGTACGATGCTGAACAGATCGATATCGTTAACCATCGTTATCTTGAGGTTGAACACGGATCCCCTTGCGAAGTAGATCGGATGTCCGAAGTGCAACATCAGTGTATTCGTGTATACGGAGTCCTCGATGCCCGCTTCATACGCATCCTTATACAATTTACTGACGAGATCGTATCTGTACGCCTGTGGCGTCTGTACCCTCATGACGTTGGAACGATCTATGTTGGTGTTACCTGATATGCGATCATCGGTCCGAACGATGGTCTCTTGTACAGGTATTGATGCACAACCGTTCCCATGTTTCTTGCAGACCGCGATGCAATCCGATATTATCTCCTTGCAGATGAGCGGACGTACGGAATCGTGTATGATCACTATGTCATCCGGGGATGTGATATCCTCTATACCGAAGATGCCGTTCGAGATCGATTGCATACTGTTGTCCCCACCAGGTATGATGCGGATGATCTTATCCAATCCATAGGTCGTCTTGATATTCTCGACTTCATCTCCCCATCCAGATACACATACGACGACGATCCTATCGATCTCATCATGGTTTTGGAATACTTGAGCAGTGTATGCTAGTATAGGCTTCCCATTCACTTTCAGGAATTGTTTCGGTATATCCTTACCGAGCCTTTTCCCGACCCCTCCCGCGAGAATGAGTGCAGTATTCATCAGTATTGCTGTATGCGTCATAGTAGATACGTTTAATGGACGTCTGGGGTGGTGGTTTACCGATATGAATCGAATTTCAAACGAGGATGGACGTTTTCTTTCCGAAACATAAATAAGAGGTTACGTCTAGGGGCATCGGATTATCGAGTGATGTTATGCAACGCGTAGACAAGACATACACTAAGGAAGAGGTCATGAGCCTGATGGAACCGTTGGTCTCCACATGGTTCAATGAGAGGTTCGATAACCTTACGGAACCGCAGGCACGTGCCATCCCTGTGATCCACCAGAGGAAGGATGTATTGGTATCATCCCCTACAGGTTCTGGTAAGACGCTCACGGCCTTCATGAGCATAATCAATGCGTTGACACGTTATGCTTCCGAAGGAAGGTTGGAGGAGCGCGTATATTGTATCTACATATCTCCTCTCAAGGCACTCGCCAATGATGTCAACAGGAATCTCAATACTCCATTGGCGGAGATGAGGGAGGTCGCCGAAGCTCACGGGATGAACATCCCCAACATACGCGTTGCAGTGAGATCGGGGGATACATCACAATATGATAGGCAGAAGATGGTGAAGCACCCTCCGCACATCCTCATAACAACACCGGAATCATTGGCATTGATCCTGGAGGCGCCGAAGTTCAAGGAGAGCTTCCAGAATATCGAGTGGGTGATCTTGGACGAGATCCATGATATCTGTGATTCGAAGAGGGGTGCGTTCCTGTCATTGACGATGGAACGCCTCAGAGAATACTGTACGACGGATTTCACGAGGATCGGTCTGTCAGCTACCATGGCACCTATGGAAGCGATCGCAGGGTATCTCGTCGGTTGTGATGAGAACGGAGAGACCAGGGATGTGACGTTCATCGAATCGAGTATGAAGAAAGTTCTCGATCTGAAGGTGATATGTCCAACGGATGACGTGACCACGCATTCATCGGACATCGTCAATTCGATGATGTATGATACACTCAAGGAACTGGTGGATCAGCATGAGACCACATTGGTCTTCACGAACACGAGATCCGGTGCCGAGAGCGTCGTCTACAAACTGAAGGAACGTGGTTTGGATAACGTAGAGGTGCATCACAGCTCGCTATCCAAGGAAGCGAGGTTGGATGTGGAGGAGAGACTGAAGCATGGTGAGATCAAATGCGTGGTCTCATCCACGTCTCTCGAATTGGGAATAGATATCGGTTCTGTGGACCTAGTCTGTCAGATAGGGTCGCCCAAATCCGTGGCCAAGGGTCTGCAGAGGATCGGACGTTCCGGTCACAGTTTCGGAAAGATCGCGAAGGGGAGACTCCTTGTCTTCGACCCGGACGATCTCGTCGAGTGCGCAGTGATGTGCCGTGCGGCACATCGCAGCGATATCGATCGCGTAGGCATACCAGAGAATTGTCTGGATGTCCTCTCGCAGGCGGTCGTGGGGATGAGTCTGAGCGCCCGTTGGGATGTGGACGATGCATATAGGGTCATCAAAGGTTCGTATTGTTATCGCAGCCTGCCCAAGGAGAAGTTCATCTCCGTTCTGAGATACCTTGGGAGCAAGGATGAGTACGAAGGCGTGTACTCGAAGATATGGTACGATGAGGAAGAGAATGTCTTCGGCAGGAAGAAAGGCACGAGGATGATCTATTTCATGAACCTCGGTACCATACCTGAGGAGGCTAACTATCGTGTCATAACCAACCATGGTTCCATGGTGGGAGAACTATCTGAGAAATTCGTAGAGAGGTTATCTGCAAGAGATATATTCGTTCTCGGGGGCAGGTCATTCGAATTCGTCCGTTCCAAGGGGATGACCGCATACGTCAAGGAAGCCATAGGAAGGAAGCCAACGGTACCGTCATGGGCGGGCGAGATGCTTCCGAGAAGTTTCGACCTATCCATGGATGTAGCAAGGTTCAGAGGAGAGATGGTCGAGAACCTTGGGAGGGACGAGGATGATCTGAAAGAGGAACTCGTCAACGATTTCGATATAGATGATGGATGTGCGAGATCCATCATATCATACTTCAGGGAACAGAAAGCGGTCGCAGGAAGCATACCAGATGATAGGAATCTGATCATCGAGGAGTACATCGACCCATCGGACAATCAGAGACTAATATTCCATTTCCCCTTCGGCAGGAGGGTGAACGATGCCCTCTCCAGGGGATACGCATACAGGATATCCAATGCCATAGGCGTCAACGTATCCGTGACCATGTCTGATGACAACTTCATGATCGGCATGTCAAGGAAGATAGACATAAGCAAGGTCCCATCGATGCTATCATCCAACGACATCGAAGTGATACTCAGGAAAGCGATTAAGGATTCTGAGATATTCAAACTTAGATTCAGGCATACCGCCGCAAGGAGTTTCATGATCCTGAGGAACTATATGGGCCGTCCGATCTCAGTGAACAGACAGCAGACAAGGTCATCCTATCTGTTGGAGGCATTGGCTGATATGGATAACATGCCTGTCATCGAAGAGACGTATAGGGAAGTGCTCGAGGATGACATGGACATAAAGAATGCACAGGTCGTCCTGAAGATGATCGAGGATGGGGAGATGCGTCTCTCCACCGTCTCATACAACGGCACACCATCCCCATTCGCACACTCCGTCATACTGTCAGGATTCTCGGACATAGTCCTGATGGAGGATCGTTCAGCGTTGCTGAGGGAGTTGCACAGGAAAGTGCTCTATCGTGCGATGGGAGATAGCATCAGAGAGTTCGAGTTCGATGAGGATCAGGTCGTCCCATACTTCAGGGAGAAGGTCGGGCGCATCACAGAGAAATCCGACATATTATCCGTCCTATCGCGTACCGGGCCGTTACAGGCCATGAGGGAGAGAGGCAGGAACATCTACTCCTACTCTGACGTGGATAAGAAGACGGTGGACGGATGGATCAGGGAATTGTTCAGAGAGGGCAGCATAGGGACGGTGTTCTTGGACGATCCGCACATAATGCTGTCAGAAGAGATCCCATATTATGCCACTGCAACGAGGAAACAGAAGGAGCTCACAGAGGATGACGAGAAGGTCTTGGGAGCATTGACGGACGAGGCCCTATCGCTTAGCGAGATCTCGATGAAATCTGGTGTCGATGAGGACATCGCATTCAGATGCATGAGGAAATTGGAATCGATGTATCTGATAACGAGGGTGGATATTTCAGGCAACAACAAGTGGGAATTCGCAAGATATCTTGACGGATTCGCCGACGAGGACGAATCGGCCGATCGCATAATAGTGAGATTCCTAGATTGTTTCGCACCTGCAACGATGCAGGAGATCGCATATGCGCTCTCGATGTCTGAATCACGTGTGAAGAGGTCGTTGGAAGCTTTGGTAGCTGATGAGGAATTGGTCTGCGGGAGATTCCTGATCTCTGAGAACGATCAGTACATGAGAAAGATCGACCACATGAGATTGAAGGCCGGAAAGGACAATGTATACGATTACGAAACGGTAGAGAGATACAGATTCTACAAATGCCCGAGGTTCAAGGACATATCCGAGTTCTTCGAATACTACGATTCAGCCGGCAGCGAGATCGATGTGTTCAACAGGGTGGATGATTTCGATCTCAAGGAATGGTACAGGATGCGTATGAGCGGAGAGGTCCTGCTCGGAAGATTCCTGAGAGGTAAGGTCAGATACGTCAAGGCGGAGACAGGCGACATGTTGGCAAGTCTGAATCACGAACCCATACTCCCAGAGGATGAACAGTTGTTGAAGACCATATCAGGGATGGGCTCGGCAACACTCCGTCAACTGGTCAGCGAGACGGGACAGGACAAGGAGATGGTGAAAGCATCCATATTCCGTCTCGATAAGGCGCTGAAGGTCATTCGTGCATTCGGTGAGAAGGAGGATTGGGGTACCGAGAACGATTATGAGGTATACCATCCCGCCGAGGTGGATTCGGATCCGATCCCCAAATTGATAATGCAGGCCATACGCGCATACGGCCCGATGCCCGCCTCAGCATTGAGATATATGACAGGCGTGCCGATGGATGAGGCAACATCGATCGCCACATCGATAGGCGCACAGACGATCCTCGTCGGAGAGGGACAGACGCCCATGCTGATCATGCCCGAGGAGATACCGAAGATAAGCGATCAGATCCCGATCGATGACAGCATCCGCGTCTATTCGCTATTCGATCCGGATCTCGCATCGAAATGGGCGGAGATATCCTCACGTTATGGGGATAAGTGGATCTATCCTCTCGTGAGGGACAGTCACGTGGTCGGGGCTTTGGAGGTCTGGGAGATGTCCGGATGTGTGGAGATCAGATCCATGGACATGGACGATCCATCGATGCTATCTGACGTTTTGAAAGGTATTGACAATTTCATGAGATTCTTCAATATGAAGGGCACGGACATAGTCCGTATCAGAGAGATCCTCTCCAAGGATGTGGCGGATATCGATAGGGATATGGAGAAGGCCCTCAAGGAGAATGGATACCGTTTCGTCAATGGTTTCTACGCGAAAGGACGTTTCAACGACCATACATTGAGCGAAGCACAGCTCTTGAGCTATGTATTCAGGAAACAGCATGTGGTACAGGGTGAGAAATATCTCACGGTATCGAGTGCGATAGAGGCTCGCGGATACATCAGGACGGATGCGGAACTGTTGACGAGAGTGAAGGACAGGACATCCATGAAGAAGCAGATGGAACGCGGGGACATCATAAGGACGTTCCTGATCCCATCATACAACGGATACACCATGCCTAGGTTCGCAGCTATGTACCGTTCCGCCAAGGACAGTCCAGTGGATGAGACCATGAGGGCGATATTGGCGATCATAGAGGATCGTCAGCCTGTATCGAGGAAGGAGATCGTGAACAACTCCCCATTCTCCGAGGAGAGGACTGTGGAGGCGATCAATTCATTGTTCCATGCATCCGTGATATATCAGGATTCATCGTCGGCCTACAACGTACTGAAGGAACCGAAGATGGATAAGAACGAGGCTATGACGGAGATAGTGAAGCTGATGTTCTCCGACTTCGGGATATTCAGTGCAGAACTGTTGGCATCGATGATAGGTCAGAGGATGCCAATCGTGAGGGGCATATTGAAGAGATTGGAGGATGAGGGATTCCTGGTGAAGGGATTCTTCATGCGCGATAGTCCGACAGTCTATTGGATGCTGAAGGAGGATTGCGGAAAGCCGATCGACATGATCCGTAACGATATGTTCCTTCTCAACACACAGGACAACCTGCACGTCTATCTCAGGGATATGATCAAACGTGACATGAATTCCACGAGCAACGTCATATTCAGAGGAACTAAGATAATCGGCTCGTTCAAGGGCAAGATGACCATATCCGGAGCGAAGGTCGAGGAATTCGAAGGCTCTCCTGAGGCGAAGCGTTACCTCAAGGAAGTGGCGATATCGCTGGGCGTGAGGTTGGACAAGGATCAGAGGGTCCAGGAGGATAATGATTGGGACGTGTCCGAGTTCTTCATAAAGACGAATCCAGGCGCCATATGAGTGTGCCTTGGGCACAAATCATTATTATAATCGCACGCGTACAGTTACACGATGGCCCAAATCGAGATCAGAATCGAATTGAAGAAAGGGGTTGCCGACCCTGAAGGTAAGAACACGATGAAGACCCTGGAATCCCTAGGTTTCGAGGGAGTGGAGTCCGTTAGATCGGTCAAGGTCTTCGACATCGAACTTGACATGACCCCAGAGAAGGCGGTCGAGGCCGGTGAGGAGATGTGCAGGAAACTTCTTGCGAACCCGGTCATTCAGAATTACAGAGTCATTTTGAGATGATCAGATGTCCGTTGAGAGATTGATGACCAAACGTGATGTTCCATTCTCGCTCTTCGACGTCAACATACTTGATGCGACGGATGAGGAGTTGCAGGAGATATCGTCCACGATGGGGTTGGCCCTTTCAGTGGATGAGATGAGGACGATCGTGGATTATTTCAAGAAAGAAGGCAGGAACCCAACGGATGTGGAGCTCCAATCATTGGGACAGGCATGGAGTGAGCACTGTTGTTACAAGAGCTCCAAACCCATACTGAAGGAGTTCATATTCTCCATCGACCGTCCGGACATCCTTTCGAGAGGAGATGCCGGAGTGATGGTCTTCGATGACGATTATGGTTATGCGTTGAGGATCGAGAGTCACAATCACCCATCAGCGATAGAGCCTTATGGCGGTGCCGCGACAGGTATCGGAGGTATCCTTAGGGATGTCGTCTGTATGGGAGCACAACCGATCGGTCTCGTCGATCCATTGTGCTTCGGGCCGATAGACACGAAGAAGGAGATCCCGAAAGGGATGAAACACCCTCACTATCTGGTGAATGGTGTCGTATCAGGCATCAGGGATTATGGTAACCGCGTAGGTGTGCCGACAATCTCCGGTGGTTTCTTCTTTGATGATAGATACACAGGCAACTGCCTGGTGAACGTAGCATGTTTGGGCATAGTCAAGAGGGATGAGTTGGGCGTGAACTACGCTTCCGGGCCCGGGGATGTGATGATACTCCTCGGCGGACGTACCGGAAGGGACGGCATACACGGAGTCACATTCGCATCGGCGGATCTGACATCGACATCAGACGAGGATTCAAGGGGTGCTGTGCAGCTCGGCGATCCGATAACGAAGGAACCGACCATCCACGCATGTCTCGAGGTCAACAAGAAAGGTCTGATAACAGGCATGAAGGATCTTGGAGGAGGAGGGCTCAGTTGCGTCGTCGGAGAGATGTCATTGGACGCAGGAGGATGCGGAGCCGATGTCGATCTCGACAAGGTCCCGTTGAAGGAGGACGGCCTTGCGCCATGGGAGATTTGGGTCTCGGAATCCCAGGAGCGTATGATGGTCACCTGCAAACCTGAGAATGTGGACAAAGTGCTCGAGATCTTTGATATGTGGGATGTCCTTGCAACACCAATCGCCAGGACCACCGATACGAAGCATACGCGTCTGTTCTGGAACGGTCAGATGATATTCGACATGGATCTCGAATTCCTCACCGGAGGGCCGGTATACAACAGGCCGTACACGATCCCTAAGGTGTCAACGAAGGATGATGAGGTATTCCCATCCGCGAGGGCTGATAACGCTACGATGTTAGCGATGCTGTCCGATCTCAACATCGCATCCAAGGAATGGGCGATCCGTCAATACGATCATGAGGTCAGAGCATCCACGGTCATACATCCGATGGTAGGAAAACTGAACAGGACAGGGCCTGGAGATGCATCCGTGCTCATGCCCGTCCCTGGAAGATACAAGGGTCTGGCTGCCGCAGTGGGTTGCAACCCATGGTTTACGGCCGAGAATCCATACAACGGCGGAAGGGCCTCAGTGGATGAGGCATGCCGTAACATCATAGCAGTGGGGGCGAGACCTAATGCTCTCACCGATTGTCTGAACTTCGGAAATCCCGAGAAGCCTGAGAGGCTTGGGGAGTTCAGAGAGGCCGTAAGAGGTCTCGGAGAGTTGTGCAGGGATCTCAATCTCCCGATACCATCCGGTAACGTCAGTCTCTACAACGAGGCGCCCGGAGGAGTGGGCATATTGCCGACACCGATGATATTGGGTTGTGGGCTCATCGATGACATCAGGAAAGCTGTTACCGCGGATATGAAGTCCGAAGGAGATAGATTGTATCTCGTAGGTAGGACGAAGGATGAGATGGGCGCATCACTCTTCTTCCGTAAATTCGGAGGTAAGGGCGGGGATGTGCCTGGTGTCGATGCCGATCATCTGAAGCTCATGATGGATAAGATGCTGGACTCCATGGACAAAGAACTCGTCAAAGCATGTCATGACTGTTCGGACGGAGGTCTCGCAGTGGCCGCAGCAGAGATGTGCATCTCCGGAGGCATCGGTCTGAGACTCGACCTCACTGCTATGGGGGACATGTGCATGGAGAGAAAACTCTTCTCAGAGAGCAACACCCGTTGGTTGGCCGAGGTGTCCGAGAAGGATGCCAAGGAATTCGAGAGTATCATGGGTCCGGATGCCGTATGCATCGGAATCACAGGTGGCGACAGGTTCATCGTGAACGATTCGAAGATAGATCTGTCATTGGATGAGATCAGCAGAGCATGGAATGAACCCATGTGGAATCTTATGGGAGGCGGTTATCAATGAGGCCAGAAGATGTCAGGGTATGTGTCCTCAGGATCGAGGGTACGAACTGTGAGGATGAGATGTATGAGGCGTTCAAGATGGTCGGAGCCTCGCCTGAGAAGGTCCATCTCAAACAATTGACAGGCCAATCCCCATCCGAGCTCAAGAGGGATGTCGAGGATTACGACATACTCGCATTCCCTGGAGGATTCTCTGCCGGGGATTATGTGAGGGCAGGCGCGATATTCGCTGCCAGGATAAGGTCCGCCATAGGCCCGCAGATAAGGAGATTCGTTGAATCCGAGAAACCTGTGTTGGGAGTATGCAACGGATTCCAGATCCTTGTGGAATTGGGTCTGCTCCCAGCGTTGGATGATGTAATGTCACCAGAACCGACTGCCGCATTGTACACCAATGATTCTGCAAGATTCGAATGTCGCCCTACGTTGTTGAGGAACGACAATCGCGGAAAATGCATATTCACATCGGAGATCCCGAAGAAGAAGGTGCTCATGATACCGTCCGCACATGCTGAGGGTAAATTGTTGAGCATGGATCCCAGATTCGTCGACAGATTGGAGGAGAACGATCAGATCGTCTTCAGATACGTGGGCGAGAACGGAGAGGATGCTGAATATCCATGGAATCCCAACGGTTCGCCGTCAGACATCGCAGGTATCTGTAACCCTGCAGGTAATGTGCTCGGTATGATGCCTCACCCTGAACGTGTACTCACAAGGTTCACGCATCCGGATTGGACCAGAGGATACGATTCCGAGGAAGGCGACGGACTCTGTCTGTTCAGGTCCGTCATGAAGAAACTCGTTTGATCATGGGTGGGCTGTCGCCCATCCATTCATAATTCCACTCTAAGATCGATACGGTCGTTATCGACGAGGCTCAATGTCCTTCTGAGATGATAATGACAGATAATCTCTATCACTTCTTTGTAATGTGATCTCTCAGGAACGACGACTGCACAGTCTATGTTCTTGATCTTCGCTTTGTATGCGATGACATCTCCGAAACTCCTGCCATCACTTGTGAATCCATGGATGACGTATCCGGACGTACTGCGAATGAGGTCCAGTTTCCCAATGTCCTCTTTGTCTATGGTTAGGTTCAACGTGCCTTCGTATGGCTTGAATCCGAGCACGCTCTCGAACTGTTTCATGTAGCCTTCTTGGCAGATGTAGTATCCGCCTTCGCCCATTCCGGATGTGACCGCACCATGGATGAAGATATGGTCCTCCAATTCGAAGATACGACGATATTCGTTATATTCTTCCTTGAGGGCATCAACACCTCTCTCCGTGAGCTTTATGCGTTGTTTCCTTGCACCTAGGTCACGCGTTATGAGTTTCTCATCCAATAGTTCTAGAATCCTTTTAGAAGCGGATTGTTGACTCATGTTCAGTGCGTCACCCAATTCACGTGAGGATATCGCGATTAAGTCGTCGATACCGCCTAAAAGGGCGATTTTCCTTAATGCGAATGTGTATTTCTCATCCATCGGATGTCGATTGAATATCCTTGATAAAACAATTACGCATTTTCTATTATTCTACAATAATAGTTGTAAAGAAGATTGTATCGATTCCATCCGTCGGATGGAATCGATGAATGGGTTTCAGATCCTGTCAAGCGCCATCCATTTCTCGGTCGCCTTTCCGGATCCGAGGATGATGGTGAGGATAGCCAATATCACGAGTGCGACACCGAACCAAAGATTGATTGCTCCGAAGTATATGCCCGCAATAATTGCGATAGCATTGGCAAAGCTCATAAACAGGAATGAGTAGTGGTTCCCTTTACCATCTGAATAAAGGAATCCTGCCTCAGCGAAGAAGAGGACTGTTATCAAGAGTCCGAGTCCCATGCTGCCGAACAGGTTATCAGTATGGTCGTAGAAACCGCATACAAATGATGCGATCGCAACGATGCCGCCTATGATGGCAAGTGCTGAGGTTGCGATGACAATATTTGGTCTGCCGTCCATTTATATTACCTGCCACAGCATTGGACTTTCTTTTTATAATAGTTTTGTAGAACGAATCATCAGATTCGGTTCTGTAACTTCAGGGTAATTCTGTTTATCCGAAGCAGTGAACGTACAGAATGGAAAATGATGGGATGCGCATCCATCACTTCTTGTACAATTCTTTCCTCATGACAACGGATTGCTCTGAGAATCCACAATCGTCATATAACGCTCTGGCTGCGGTGTTGGTCGCGCTCACATTGAGGCTGAGGGACAGAAGACCATTCTCCTTGCACCATATCTCTGCGGATGCGATCAATTCCTTTCCCAACCCTTTCCTTCTGAATCCCTCTTCTATGAACACGCCGAGCACATATCCTATGGGTTCACACGTGAACTGATCGTTGGATCTTCCTAGCCATAACATACCTGCTCTCTTGTTCCCATGCATGAGTATGAATGCTTCATTCCTCGGATCCTTCAGATTGAAAGCGACGACCATCAATGTGTTCTGTATCCATAACGCATTCAATTCTCTCTCGGTCTCGTTGACGGATGATAGTATCGTCCCTTTCATGCAATCAAGGATGTATCCTTTGTCATCCGTTCTCTCTAAGGTGAATCCTTCGGTCTGGAAGGGGATGGAATCCATGGTCAGATATACGCGATCCCATTATAGAATGAGTGGTCGCAAGTTCATCAGATCATTGTATAGATCGCCACTCTCTTGACCAATTCTACATGTTGAACATCTATCATCATGTATGATGTTATAGTAAGCAATCCTTATATAGAAGAACAAACTTTAACCACAATTAGTAATCCAAAATATGGAGGCAATCAATCATGGGAATGGGTAACACACCTATCGTGATCCTCAAGGAAGGAACCAAGAGGGACAAAGGAAAAGACGCTCAGTTCAACAATATCGCAGCAGCAAGGACGATCTCCGATGCAGTCAGGAGCAGCTTGGGCCCCAGGGGTATGGATAAGATGCTCGTTGATTCGATGGGAGATGTCGTCATCACAAATGACGGAGTGACCATCCTCAAAGAGATCGATGTTCAGCACCCCGCAGCAAAGATGCTCGTCGAGGTCGCAAAGACACAGGATCAGGAAGTAGGGGACGGTACGACAACGTCCGTCATCCTTGCAGGTGAACTCCTCAAGAAAGCAGTCGACATGGTCGATGCGAACGTTCACCCGACGATCATCGCAAGCGGATACAGGCTTGCAAACGCAGAGGCACAGAAGATCCTGATCGACATCTCGAAGAAGGTCTCATACGACGACGACAAGTTGCTCAAGCAGATTGCAGAGGTCTCGATGAACAGTAAACAGGTCAACGCATCCAAGGACTTCTTCTCCGATCTCGTCGTAGACGCAGTCAAGACGATCGCAGAGAAGACCAAGGACGGATACACAGTCGACCTCAACAACATTCAGACAGTCAAGAAGACCGGTTCATCAATGGATGAGACAGAGCTCGTGAAAGGACTCATCATCGACAAGGAGCCTGTGCACTCAGCAATGCCCAAATCCATCAAGAACCCGAAGATCGCACTCATCGATGCAGCATTCGAGGTCAAGAAGACAGAGATCGATGCAAAGATCCAGATCACAGACCCATCCAAGCTCAATGACTTCCTCCTCGAGGAAGAGAACATGCTCAGGAGAATGGTCGAGAAGGTCAAAGAGGTCGGAGCAAACGTCGTCTTCTGCCAGAAAGGTATCGACGACCTTGCACAGCACTTCCTTGCAAAAGAGGGAATCTATGCAGCAAGGCGTGTGAAGAAGAGCGACATGGAGAAGCTCGCAGCATCCACCGGTGCTAACATCATCAACAAGATCTCAGAGCTCGACAAATCCGATCTCGGAGCAGCAGGACTCGTCGAGGTCAAGAAAGTCGGTGACAACGACATGACATACGTCAGCGATCTCAAGGATGCAAAATCCGTCACAATCCTAATCAGAGGTGGAACCAAGCACGTCGTGGACGAGATCGAGAGATCACTCATCGATGCATGGTCCGTCGTAAAGGTCGCAATCGAGGATGGAATGATGGTCACGGGTGGCGGTTCGACAGCAGTCGAGATCGCAATGCAGCTCAGGAGCTATGCTCAGTCCGTCGGTGGAAGGGAGCAGATCGCAATCGATGCATTCGCATCTGCTATGGAGTCAATCCCCACAACACTTGCAGAGAACGCAGGTCTCGATCCGATCGATATACTCATCGAGATGAGGAAACAGCACAAGGCAGGCAACAAGTATGCAGGACTGAACCCCTTCTCCGGAAAGGTGGAGGATATGTTCGCACTCAACGTAATCGAACCATACAGGATCGGAAAACAGGCAATCAACTCCGCAACGGACGCAGCCGTCATGATCCTCAGGATCGCCGACGTCATCGCATCACGCAGCATGCCTGCACCTGCAGGTCCTCCGGGAGCAGCAGGTTCGATGCCCAAAATGGAAGACGATTAAACATATTCCATAGGGGGCTTCGAGCCCCCTGTATCATTATCTCAACATTGAAAGGTGAATGGATGACTGTAAAGGAGGAAAAGAAAGAGAAGAAAGAGAAGGCTGTCGACGAGGTCGAAGAGCTAAAGAAGAAGCTGGAGGAGTCCGAGAACAAGTCCGGCGAGTATCTCCAGTTGGCTCAGAGGCTACAGGCAGACTACGATAACTTCCGTAAGAGGACTCAGCGTGAGAACGAGGAGTTCAGGACCTTCGCTACAGCAGGCCTAATTACGGACATGTTGTCGATAGTGGACGATCTGGATCGCGCTCTCGAACACGCGGACGGAGAAAACGATTTCGTGATAGGTGTCAGAGGTATACGCCAGAATCTGATGAAGGCCCTCGAATCCAAAGGACTGACAGAGATTCCTACAGACGGGAAATTTGACCCTAATTGCCACGAGGCACTCTGTGTCGTCGATGGTGATGAGGATGGGAATATCGCAGAGGTATTCCAAAAGGGGTATCGCCTTGGGAACAAGGTACTCAGGTACTCCAAGGTCAAAGTGACCAAGAAAAAACAAGAAGAAGAAAAAATAGAAGGTGAGTAAGATGTCAAGAATAATCGGTATCGATTTGGGAACAAGCAACTCTGCCGCCTCTGTTATGGAAGGCGGAAGGCCGAGCATGATCCCTAGCGCAGAAGGAGCAAGCGTTGGAGGGAAAGCTTTCCCCTCATATGTAGCATTCACAAAGGATGGTCAGCTTCTTGTCGGAGAACCCGCAAGGAGACAGGCCGTAACTAATCCAGACGGTACGATCAAGAACGTGAAGAGGAAGATGGGAACATCCGAGAAGGTCGTTGCACTCGGTAAAGAGTACACCCCTCAGCAGATCTCCGCATTCATCCTCCAGAAGATCAAGAGGGATGCTGAGGCATATCTCGGTGAGACCATAGACAAGGCAGTCATCACCGTACCTGCATACTTCGATGACAATCAGAGGCAGGCAACGAAGGATGCTGGTGCGATCGCAGGATTGGATGTCGTACGTATCATCAACGAGCCGACGGCCGCAGCACTCGCATACGGTCTCGACAAGGGTAACACATCACAGAAGATCCTCGTGTTCGATCTCGGTGGAGGAACACTCGATGTCACGATCATGGACTTCAGTGACGGAGTCTTCGAGGTCATGTCCACATCAGGAGATACCAAACTCGGTGGATCCGATATGGATGAGGCTCTCACCAAATACGTCATCGGGGAATTCCAGAAGGAATCCGGAATCGATCTCACGAAGGACAACATGGCGTTCTGGAGGGTACGTGAGGCATGTGAGAAGGCCAAGATCGAACTGTCCACAACGATGCAGACCGAGGTCAACCTTCCGTTCATCGCATCCGATGCAAGCGGACCGAAGCACTTGGTCCAGACGATCACACGTGCAAAGCTCGAGGAGATCGTGACACCGATCGTATCACGCTGTAAAGGCCCGATCATGCAGGCATTGAATGATGCATCACTTACAGTCGATAATGTCGACAAGATCATCATGGTAGGTGGACCTACGAGGATGCCTATCGTGCAGAACTTCGTCGAGAGCATCGTAGGACCGAAGATCCAGCGCGGTATCGACCCGATGGAGTGTGTCAGTATGGGTGCAGCTATCCAGGGAGCAGTCCTCTCCGGAGATGTGAAGGATGTTCTCCTTCTCGATGTCACGCCGTTGTCACTCGGTATCGAGACACTCGGTGGAATCTCTACGAAGCTCATCGACAGGAACACGACGATCCCAACGAAGAAATCACAGGTCTTCTCGACCGCACAGGACAATCAGCCCTCTGTCGAGATCCACGTGGTCCAGGGTGAGAGGGAGATGGCCGCCGACAACACATCACTCGGCAGATTCACTCTCGATGGAATACCCCCAGCACCTCGCGGTGTACCTCAGATCGAAGTGACCTTCGATATCGACGCGAACGGTATCATCAACGTCTCTGCAAAGGACAAGGGTACTGGTAAAGAGCAGAAGATCACGATCGCATCATCCAACAAGCTCTCGAAGGAAGAGATCGATGAGATGGTCAAGCAGGCTGAACAGTTCGCAGATGCGGATAAGAAGAAGCGTGAGGAGATCGAGGTCAAGAATCAGGCTGAGACAGCAATCTACTCAGTGAAGAAGACACTCGATGAACTCGGTGACAAGGTCACGAACGAGGAGAGGTCGAAGGTCGAATCCGCGATCAGCGATCTCGAGAACGCTGACAAATCCGGAGATGCGGCAGAGATCAAGAAGAAACTCGACGATCTCTACAAGGCTATGGAGCCGATCTCGCAGAGGGTCTACCAGCAGGCTGGAGAACAGCAGCAGGGCGGATGCAACTGCGGTGGCGGTGCTCAGCAACAACAGCAGAGTCAGGAATCTGATGCCAAGAAATCGGACGGGGACTTCGTCGACGCCGATTATAAGATAGTGGACGACCAGTGAAGAATATGCCAAGAGACTACTACGAAGTATTGGGTGTCGAGAAGACCGCAACGCCAGACGAGATAAAGAGTGCCTACCGTAAGTTGGCACGTCAATATCACCCGGACGTATCCAAGGAGCCGAAAGAGGTCGCTGAAGAGAAGTTCAAGGAGATATCCGAGGCGTACGAGGTCCTGATGGATTCCGAGAAACGTAAGATGTATGATCAGTACGGTCATGCAGGTGTCAACGGGCAATTCGGACAGGGCGGATTCAGCTGGGGAGACTTCACTCACCAGGACGATATCAACGATATCTTCGGGGATATCTTCGGATCCATCTTCGGTGGCGGGTTCGGTAGGCAACAACAGCGTACCGGGCCCCGCTCCGGGGATTCTCTCAGATACGATATCGAGATATCTCTCGAAGACGCGTTCAAAGGGAAGGAGGTCGAGATCACTGTACCGCACACCGTCAACTGTACTGAGTGTAACGGCACGGGGGCCAAGGGCGGTGTGACGGAGACCTGTAAGCAGTGTGGCGGAAGAGGACAGATCCAATCCATCAAGAGGACGCCTTTCGGTCAGATGTCATCGATATCCGAGTGTCCGAACTGTAATGGTACGGGACAGTCCGCTAGAGAGAAGTGTCCGTCATGTCGCGGACAGGGGCGCATCTCCAAGAAATCGAAAATCTCGGTCAAGGTGCCTGCAGGTATCGACGATGACCAGAGGATACGTGTCGCTGGTGCCGGTGATGCAGGTTATCTCGGAGGAAGGCCCGGAGATCTGTTCGTGGTCGTACATCTGAAGGAGAATGCCATGTTCCAACGTGATGGTTCCAACCTTTGGACCGGTGTGACCACGACATATCCGAAACTCGTTCTCGGAGGAGAGGTTCAGATCAATACCATAAATGGTGAGGCTGTCATGCTGAAGATCCCTGCTGGTACGCAGGTCAACTCGGTCCTGAGGATGTCTGGATTGGGTATGCCGAAGATCAACAGTACCATGCGCGGAGACATGTTCGTCCGCGTCAGGATCGATGTCCCTAAGAAGGTGTCTGAGATGGAGAAGGAACTTCTGAAGAAACTCGACGATACGGCAGGTACTTCTGAGAAGAAGACCGGAAGGAAGAAGAAGATCTTCGGATGAAACATCTTACTGCCCTACTGGGCAGTGGTCCTCTCGACCATCAAGAGAGGCTCATACTCACTTTTGTGATAACTATTAATGTTCTGTCGTATTACTGCAACCGATGAGCGGAGAAGAGGTTGAATTTACATGCCCCAAGTGCGGAAAGGTCGCAGAACTTAGATCCGGCTATGAGACATCCGTCATATGTTCTGATTGCGGAGAGACCAAGATCATAATGAATTTCCTATCGAATGGAGACATAGAGACGGTCACTTCGGATACAGGCGAGTATTATGAGCTGGAACCGTCTGTGAGAAGCGCATTGAAGGCTGTGGGTGAAGCCACCGATGATCTTGCGAAGGTAGATGCATTATCATTACTTTCGGACAGATACAGCGAAACGGGGAGGGAGATCAAGGCCGAGGACCTTGCCAAGGAGGTCCTTTCGCTCATGCTCAGACTTGCCAATGACGGGGATGAGCGGATGCGTGCGAGATACTTCAACCAGGTATCCATCTGTGCTGCATTCGCCATAGCACGTGGTGATAACAAGGAAGCCATGGACATCTACTCCAATGGCTTGGATCAGGTCGGTGACAGTAGGACGGTGGAAGTAGCCTCAATGAAGGTCAACTACGGTTTCATATGCATGATGAGGAAGGATCTCATCAATTCCGAGAAAGCATTCAAGGAGGCATTGGAACTTACCAAGGAATGTTTCGCTAGAGGTGACGTCGGTGATGATCCATATCTTCTCGCAACGATATACGATTCGCTCAGACTCATTGTCTCCAAGAACAACAGGATGCAGGAAGCGGAAGAATACATGTCATCCGCATTGGAGGAGAGGAGAAGGCTCCTTAAGACGGCACCTATAACATCGGCAAGGCTCATCGAATTGGCCGACTCAATGGGGTTCGTAGCAGAATCGGAGGAGAGGAAGAACCATCCCGAGGAAGCATCAGCACTTATGGATGAGGCTGTGAACATCATTAAAGGGTATGAAGGGCACAAGGATGCATATGCGTACGCATTATTGAACCGTGCGAAATACCGTCAGACGAAGAGTCCAGAGATCCCAGAGGGATTCCTTGAGGAGATGAATGTGATCATCCCTGCATTGGATGCCGTGGCGATCAAGGACAAGAGAACATGTGAGAATCTGGCGCAGGCATACATGTTCAGGTCGATGACGCGCGATCCGAACGATTACGATGATCTTCTGGATGATTTGAAAGGCGCATATGACAATCTCTACACAGTCGCTCAGATGGGGGACGTCAACGAGATGTTCCTGATGTCCGTTGCGCACTCATATCTTGTATTATTGAACATGAAGGATCATGACAGGGCCAAGGAGGTCCGTGAGGAACTCATGGAATTGGGAATATCGCAAAGTGATCTGGACAGAGCATCCAGAGGCACGATCGGTAATGTGAATTCCAAGAAGACCAAGATAGACATGTTATCCTCACAGGCTGCCAAACCGATACCTGGAAGAAGGTTGAGAAGACAGATCAAACATAAGGAGTGATGGTTTTGAGATTCGTTTATTTCGTTGGTACAGCGGGAAGCGGAAAGAGCACACTGGTCAAATCATACAGGGATTGGCTTGGTAACAACGGCATCGACTGCATGACGATAAATCTCGATCCCGGAGTGGATATGTTACCGTATGACGCGGACATAGACATCAGGGAATGGGTGGCTTTGGATGAGGTCATGGGAGAGTATAACCTTGGACCGAATGGAGCACAGATCGTTGCAGCGGATCTGATGGCTGTAAACATTAAGAAGATCACGGATTTGTTGGATGGTGTCAGAACGGAGTACGTATTGGTGGACACGCCGGGTCAATTGGAGCTGTTCGCATTCCGTGAGTCATCGAATGTCATCGTAGAGGCATTCGGTAAAGAGAAATCGATGGTCGTGTATCTTTCCGATCCCATGCTCTGCAAGACATCGAATGGTTTCGTATCTAATATGGTGTTATCATCACTTGTTGAGTTCAGACTTCAATTGCCTGTGATCAATATACTGACCAAGGCGGATCTCATGAAGGATGAGGATAGGGACAGGATGATCTCGTGGTTCGAGAATTCCGACTCGTTATATGACGATCTCTTGGACAACGATGCCAATCCTCAGACCGTCGTTGGCATGGAGCTGTTCAAGGCAGTGGAGAGTGTTGGTATATTCGGACAGATACGTGCTGTGTCCGCAGTGGAGAATACGGGATTGGAAGAGATCTATTCCGCCACACAGTTGGAATTCTTCGGCGGAGAGGATATCGATCCCGAGGATAATGATTGATACCAGCATATAATGGGATTCCGAGAATCTATCTCGGGACCCCATCGATATGTGTTCATCCGAACATATATGCTGGAGCCTGTTTGACCTTGTTCCTTCCGACTTCCAAGACCTTCTCTTTAGCCTTTATGAAGTCGGACATCGTGATGCAATCACGACCATCCCTTATCGTCAGCATACCTGCTTCTGTACAGATGGATTTGATCTCCGCACCAGACACACCTTCTGTGGCCTCAGCGAGATTCCTTGCTGATATGTCGCCTTCGATGTTCATGTGTGCGATGTGGATCTTGAATATCTGTTCCCTTCCATCGATGTCAGGGAGTCCGATCTCAACGATACGGTCGAATCTTCCCGGTCTCAATAATGCGTCATCGAGTATATCGGGTCTGTTCGTTGCACCGATGATCTTAACATTGCTCATCGGAGTGAATCCATCCAATTCGGAAAGGAGTTGCATGAGTGTCCTCTGCACCTCTCTGTCCCCGGATGTGGCTGAATCAAGCCTCTTCGCACCTACAGAATCCAATTCATCGATGAAAACGATGCTTGGAGCTTTCTCTTTCGCGAGTTCGAACAGTTCACGGACGAGCCTTGCACCCTCTCCGATGTATTTCTGTACGAGTTCCGAACCCACAAGTCTGATGAATGTGGCTTGGGTCGCATTCGCGACAGCCTTTGCCATCAGGGTCTTACCAGTTCCCGGTGGACCTACGAGCAATACTCCTTTAGGCGGCTCTATACCGACCTTGGCATAGAGTTCAGGTCTGAGCAACGGATCCTCCACGGCCTCACGCAATTCGAGGAGTTGCTTATCAAGACCTCCAACGTCGGAGTAGGTGATGTTCGGTTTATCGATGATCTCAGCACCTGTGACGACAGGATCCAAAGATTGTGGAAGGACATTCATCACTGCAAGTGATTGTTTGTTGAGTGAAACCCTTGCACCTGCGATAAGGTCCTCCTGCGCACAATATGTGGATACGCCGACGACGAAATCAGGTCCTGTGGTGCTTTTCACTACCACGCGGTTGTCCGGAAGGACATCCTTCAGCGTACCGATTATCAGCGGAGGGGTCTTCATCCTTTCAAGTTCAGACCTCACCTTAGTGAGATCCTTCTGTGTCCTGAACAATTCACTTTCTGCGAAGCGTTTGTCGTTCTCCGCATTCTGAAGGTCCTCCATAAGTCTGACATTTTTCTCTTCGAGAGTCAATATCTTCGCTTTCAATTCGGACGTCAATTCATCGGCCTGAAGATCACCCATGATATCACCGTTCTAGCAACGGTCTATCCGTAAGCCATTATAATAGTATTGCTAAATCCCCGATGTGTATGACCGTAGTATTAAATTACAAGTTGGCACATAGGTGAGGTCATGATCTGTGAAATGTGCGGCAAGGAAGTGCCGGTCACAAAACCGGTATTCATCGAAGGTACCAAGCTCGAAGTCTGTCCGAATTGTTCTAAGTTCGGTGATGAACGCAGGGGTTCGCCTACAAGAGGGTCAGCACCTGCTCCAAGTGCACAGGTCATTGAACAGAGGCTCCAGAGACGTGAGCAGCGCATGCAGGTCAAGGACGTCTATCGTGGTTCTGAATCGGTCGAACTGATCGATGACTATGGCGGCGAGATAAGGAAGGCCCGCATTGCCAAGGGCATGGATCTCGAGGAGTTCGCAGCCTCTATACTTGAGAAGAAAGGTACACTCGCAAAGATCGAATCCAATGACCTCGTGCCTGATGACAAGATGCTCAAGAAGCTTGAGAAGGCATTGGACATCAAACTTACAGAATCCGTATCGACGGGCGGAAGGATCGGTGGCGGTCAGAACACCAAGATGACGCTGAGCGATTTCATCAAGAAGAAGTGATTCACTTCTTCGATACCGCGGCATATACGCGGTCGGTCAGATGACCTATATCGACACCGACATCCCTGAGTATGATCAGTCCTGCGGCAAGGATGTCGATGTTCAATCCTTTTTGAAGTGCGTTGGCCGCCGACATGAAATCCCTCTTATCCATATGGGCATCTATAGCTTCGGAGATCAACAAGGGTAGTAGATTCTCGGGCACCGGCCCTTTCTTAGGGGGTTCTTTCTTGGGAGTCGTAACAACTTTCGATGATCTGATGCTCTCCATCAACGATTCGGATGGCCTATATGCCACAGGCACATCCACATCTGATAATTCGAACGAAGCTTTGAGATATTCACCATTCTTCTTGAATATATCCGATCTGATGAGTATATCCAATAGTTTCTTGGCGTCACCGTACGGCATCCAGTGGTAGTCCATGGACATCCCCATCAGGAATTCGTTCTCTGCGACCACTGTCTTCCCTTTATTCCTCAAGAAGGCCGCTGCACAAACGGTGAGTTCACTCGTCATCGACCTTGCAGTGTCTCATAAGATAATAATCCGTCGCACAGTTCTCCGATAACGACACAGTTTTATCGGATGTGTTGTTCACTACTAATAGAGTAATAAGGATATGGGGCGCTTGTAAATACAGTAAGCTTTATAAGTAAGACCCTAATATCTGACATACTCCGGTATGGTGAACTATGAAGTACACTAGGTTTGAGAAGGCAAGGATTATCGGTGCAAGAGCGCTTCAAATTTCGTTCGGTGCACCCGTTCTCGTAGATGTTCCAGCAGGTATGCTGGATCCAATCGACATCGCCATGCTGGAATACGATAAGGACTTGGTCCCTATCACAGTCATTAGAGAATGAGGTTTACACATGAGTGAAGCGGAGAACACCGACTTATTGGTCGCAGAGGATATCTATCTGACATCCGGCGTACACATCGGCACACAGCAGAAAAGCGCTGACATGAAGGATTTCATCTACAAGGTCAGGCAGGATGGACTTTATGTCCTTGACGTCAAGAAAACGGACGACAGGATCAGGGCAACGGCAAAGTTCCTTGCACGTTTCGATCCCAAGAGAATCCTCGTTGTATCGGCAAGGCAGTATGGACAGAGGCCTGCAAGAGAATTCTCAAAGGCAATCGGAGCACCCGCATTCGCAGGTCGTTTCGTCCCTGGAACGCTCACAAACCCTATGAACGCTGGATTCGTTGAGCCCGAGGTCATCCTCTGTACCGATCCCGCAGCAGACAAACAGGCACTCAAAGAGGCAATCGATATCGGAA
The DNA here is from genome assembly GCF_964305265.1 of Candidatus Methanarcanum hacksteinii. Taxonomy (NCBI): domain Archaea; kingdom Methanobacteriati; phylum Thermoplasmatota; class Thermoplasmata; order Methanomassiliicoccales; genus Candidatus Methanarcanum; species Candidatus Methanarcanum hacksteinii. Next base: position 450,066 of record NZ_CAYATA010000002.1, read on the forward strand.
TCCCGATCATTGCAATGTGCGATGCAAACAACGAGACAAGGAATGTCGATCTCGTCGTCCCTACGAACAACAAGGGAAGGCGTGCACTCGCATGCATCTATTGGGTCCTTACAAGGGAAGTACTTCTCGCAAGGGGAGACTTGAAAGATCCTGCTGACTTCACAATGGAAATCGAAGATTTCGAATCCAAGCTTTGAAGTCAGAGCACACAAACTTTTTCCTTCTCAAACCATATTTTCATTCTATGAGGTATCCTGCAGTTGCTGGGAAATTCTATCCAGCAGATAAATCAGCATTAAAGGAAAGTATCTCTGGTTGTTTTCGCCACGAGTTGGGCCCTGGGGAAATAGGCAGTTCTGATGATAAAAGGATGATAAAAGGTGCGCTCGTCCCTCACGCAGGATATTCATGTTCCGGTATGAATGCCGCCCATGCCTACAGAAAGATCGCAGAGGATGGGTTGCCGGATGCATACGTGATCATCGGTCCGGATCATTACGGGATACCTTTCGATAGTGCGTTATGTGATGAACCTTATCTCACACCATTCGGGGAATGCGATGTCGATCTTCGTATCATAGATAAGCTGTCAGAGGACATCCCTGTGGTAGCAGAGGCACACAGATTCGAACATTCGATCGAGGTGGAAGTACCGTTCATCCAATATATCGATCCAAATGCAAAGATCGTTCCGTTGATAATGAGCGATCAAAGCATCGAATCTGCCAAACGTATCGGGAGATTGGTACGTGAGGCATGTAAGGGTATGGATGTGATCGTGATAGCATCGAGTGATATGTCCCATTATGTTCCCAAACCGATAGCATCTGTGAACGATCACGCGTTGATCGATCGCATCTGCTCTATGGATATCAACGGGATATACGATGTGATAAGAAGTGGTGTCACTGCTTGTGGATACGGCCCCATCTCAGCGATGATCGAAGCGATATCTCCTGCAAACGGCAAGTTACTTTGTTATTCCGATTCATATGATGCATTGAATTATCAAAAGGAATCCGTTGTCGGTTACGCTTCGGCGATATTCTATTGAATCTGATATGTGATAAATTATATTTCCAAGGATTTGCATGAGATATCTATCATGACAGATAACAGTGATCTGAAATTTTGCGTCCATTGCGGTGCTGAATTAGATGATGGGGCTATGTTCTGTAAGAGTTGCGGTGCGCAGGTCGAAAGGTCTGATGCTCCAGTAACTATGAATCCATATGCTTCTATGAAAGAGAACTCGATGAATAACCGTTTGAAGGTCATCGGTATTTGTTGCATCGTCTATGCGGTGCTAGCAATCATCGGAGGTATCGTATTCCTAGTGTCCATCGATTCGTTAATGGAACAGGTGATTACGGATCCAAGTTGGCCTGAAACGGCACAACAGCTCATAGACATGGGTGTTGTAACAGATTTGGCTGGTGCGGAGAGTTTTATGAGAGATGTATTCACCTACATGGGTTATTTCGGTGTGATCATCGGCATAATTACCATCATTCCAGCATACTCATGCTTCACAAAGAAGGCATACATACCCGGTCTGGTGGGAATGGTGATTTCCACAGCCTTATCCGCCGCTTCAGTAATAGGATTGATCATAGGTGTGGTGTTCGTAGTACTGTATTGTTCGTGTAGTGACGCGTTCAAGAAACAAACATTTTGAGAGAGCAACCCTCTCTCATTTTTCTTCCTTTAAATAGGATATTTGTCAGACAATATTTATTCAATAAATGTTCTAGTGCTAAGCATGGATGATGATGACGGGACCCATATTTTCTGTTCGAATTGTGGGAAGGAGCTGTCAAAATATTACAAATACTGTCCAGAATGCGGCATAAGGATAGTTTATGATACCAACATCCATGATTTTAGACCATTATTCCACACATCATCCGAGATCAGGCTGAATTGGGTGACGGTACTCCTTGGGATGTATGGCGTATTCTCGATACTATTATCGGTACCAGAGTTATTCTTCTCAGATAATGTTGCGGATGTCATCAAGTTCCTTGCCGGTCAAGAGCGTTGGGATGAGATCATCAAAACACTGGGTATTACGAGATTGGATTTCGTGCTTTCGCTTCAGAACGTTGGAGCATGCCACCTGATAACCGGCGTGTTCTCTCTGATGTCCATGTATCTTTGTCTTCACCGCTCACATTTCGTCTGGGCATTCTCTTTTGCATTGGCCTCTTCATTCACGATATTGATCGGCCCTCTATTCGTACCAAGACTTGAAAATGCGATAATAATGTTCATTTCGGTCGCACAATTCCTGATAGGTGTGGCGATATCCGTCATACTCTATACTTCGCGCGATCAATTCTCGGATTATGAATTGTTGTGATGGGGCATAGAGCCCCATCGGTTCAGATTATCTTAAGATAATTCAGATTGGGTTCGTACACCAACCCCTTATCCATGAGTGCGCTGGAGAGTTCTTCAACCTCTGTTTCCGTGATGCCTTCGGCCTCCGCACGTCTCTTGATCTCATCGACAGGAACACCACGTGAGTCATTGTCGAGTTCCTGCAATATCCTCAGTATGATGTCCTCTTTGCTTTCGGCATCGTTCCCGAAGTCCGAAGATTTCAACGAATTGTTGGGGATGTCGATCTCATCGGGTATGTCACTCTCATTCTCTGGAAGTCCGAAGTCAACCTCATTGTTCGGCAACAGGAATCTGAGTGCGGTCTGTATGATCTTCAGATATCTTGACGAATCAGGCACACCATAGGTGTCGAGTGCCATCGTGATGCTTTCGGCATCATGATCATCGAATCCCATCTGCTTGAGCGAATCCACACTTGCATTCGGATCGGAAAGTGCCTTCTTGATGTTGAGCAGCCTCTCCCATAATGACTTGGACGCATCGAGCATCCATGCATAACGTTCCTCTTCTGTGATGTTGACGATACGCTCGGGACGTATGGATATGAACACACGACCATCATTCGAGGTGTATGTCCTCACCTTGCCGACGACAGCGACAAGCGATGGCGTCTCCAACGTTGCCATGGTGGCGGCAGCCTCAGGTTGGTACCTACCGACACTTATGTAGTAGTTGCCGGTCGGGTCATTGATCCTTCCGTTCCAAAGAGGTTCATCCTCTGAGCCTTTGTTCTCCACTTCTGTGAGCACACCAGCGATCATGACTCTGTTGATCATCGCACCGAGAGGGCTCAATACGTATGTCGGTGATTTCTCATCATTCCCTTTCCTCTCTATCGTGGATGCTGTCAATTCGCCAGGGAATATTCTCCACGCAGCTTCTCTAGCCATCATATTTTAGCCTCCACTTCTTTGAGGAGTTTGGTCGCTTCCGCCTCGATATCCACCTTGTCGGGTTCTGCCTCGGTGACGATCATCGTAGGGCCGAAGTCATCTATCTTGACATTGCCACGTATCTTTATCCTCTTCATAAGGATCTTTGGAGCCATCTCTGTAGCGACCATACCAGGGCCGCGTGCCTTTGAGAGGTCGATGGCCATTTTTAGCGTGATATCAGTAAGTTTTTCAGTTATATCGCGGTTCATTATCGCACTTATCGAACCCGTTCCATCATCTACGGAGAGTTTCATCCTGAGGTCGGGGATCGGTTCGTCCTGCATCCCGTGCGCAGAACACCCTGTATCAAGTATCGAACGGTTGCAGATGGGGCATCTCTTGATCAATCCGCTACCTGCCTTTATGTCGACGACCGTACCTCTGAGCGTGATGTCCAATCCGCCTCCATTCTTGAGTATGTCCCCGATCGTCCTTTCTGTGCTTGTTCCGATGGCAGTGTCATCGAATGTATCATCCACTCTGCAGACCTCACATCTGTCCCCGAGGTTCAATTGGGGTATGCCTTGCCATGAGCGAATGTACGCGTTCTTGACGCAGACGGTCTCTCCTTCCTTCAGACCATAATCATTCCATGCGGAGAACTGTATCTTGCCGGTGTCATCGGCGATTAGTCCGGAGTATACTGTCTTCGGTTCTCCTTTCACTGTCACCTGTCTTGATTCAGATGTGAGTATGCGTCCTGTGACTGTGACGCTTCCTGAATTCTCCTTTATCTCTCCGATCTTTATCTCTGAAACAGAAAGGGAGAGATTCCTTTCTGGAAGGTCGATCTTGACATCATCGGCCCTTGTTATGGTGCCCCTCTGTCCTATGTTTATCTGGACCTTATCGTTCCATTTCCTTGTATAGCACCCATTGAATCTGTAGACCGCTCCCTTCTCGAGTTCCGGAGGGTTCTCCCAGACGGTGAACGATGCGCTACCGCTCTCGTCACCGATTATCCCTGATGATATGTTCTTGGGCACGCCCTTGACGGTGATATCTTTCTTCTCAACGTAGACCACCTTGGCAACGATATTGACATTGGGTTCGTTGCCTGTGAGATCACCGATCTTCTTCTCCTGCGGGGTCGTATCCTCGGATTGCATATCGTTGATGACATCAACCTTCACATCCGACCTCTCTACAGCTCCCTTCTGTCCGAGATTCAGTTGTACCCTGTCATTCCATTTCTTCGAATAACAGCCTTTGAATCTGTACGTCTCACCTTTTTCGAGATCGGCATTACCATCCCATATGGTCAAGGATGTCTTTCCGGTATCGTCACCAATGAAAACGGAAACGATCTTCTTCACCGAGCCTCTGGCGTTGATCTCTCTCTTCTCGGAGGTGAGCACCTTCGCCACTATGTCCACATTCTGTTCGTTGCCTGTGAGATCACCGATCTTCTTGACGACCGCATCGGCGGTAACGAATTCGATCGTCGGTCCACCGTGCTTCCTGATAATCCCTCTCTTAGCTTCTTCTGGGGACATACGGTATGTCTCAGTGTATTTTCTGAACTCCTTTATGAGTTCCTCATCGTCGACTTTCTCATTCAGCACCCTTTTGATCTCTTCTATGTGGGGTGTTATTTCTTCAATCTCCATTGTATCGACTCCTTTCAGAGAAGCATTGTGCTATGCTCGATACCGCTTTGCATTTATCAATATATAAAGAATTTTGAGGGGTCGTCGATTTATATCCGATCGGTTTAATCGCATCCATAGACTAGGTGTGAACATGGTGGGGTACAGACTCGTCGCCACTGATCTTGACGGTACTCTTTTGGGTGTCGATAAGAGGCCGACCAAGGGCGTGGTCGATGCACTAAGACGTGCAAATGAACAGGGCGCACATATTGCGATAGCATCCGGGAGGATGACATGTACGCAGAGGGATCTCATCAAAGATATGGGGTTGGATTGTTCGATCATATCTTACAACGGTTCCGTAGTCGTGCAGGAGGATGGTTCTTCTGTTGAGATCGATATCGATGTCGACATTATGAGGGACGTGATCGGATATTGCTATGATCACGGACGTTATGTGCAGACATACCATGGTGATACGATCCTCACGGATCGTGACAGCCCCATGCTCAGGAGCGATATGGATTCAAGATCCGCCGAGATACGTTTCGGCGATCTTCTGAAGATGGATCTCAGTCCCGCACCTAAGATCGTGATAATCGCCGATCCATCGGAGACATCAGGGATAATCGATGATATTTCTGCGATGCACCCATCCTTGTCTGTCACACAATCCAGCGCATATGTCATAGAAGTGATGCCGAAAGGCGTGGATAAATCACACGGACTCAGGATGGTATGCGAGCACCTCGATATCGATCGTGAGGACGTCATCGCGTTCGGCGATAACAAGAACGATATCGCGATGATCGAATGGGCTGGTACGGGTGTTGCGGTGGCGAATGCCGTTGATGAATTGAAGGATGTCGCCGATATAGTATCCAAGGGCGAAATGTCCGATGGCGTACAAGAGATACTGGACAAATACTTCTCATAAGGGGCCGATAATCGCGTTCGATCGTTGAATCCATGAACGATTACGTTTATATTGATGAACACGATAAGACGTCATGGTCCCAAAGAAGAGAATCGACGAGATTTTGGACACTTATGATCCTGATGATATTACGATAGCGACGCTTTGTTCGCATTCGTCCTTGCAGATCTTCCACGGGGCACGTAAGATGGGATTCAAGACTTTGGGTCTCACCATAAAACACGACACCAAATATTATGACGCATTCCCATTGGCGAAGCCCGATGAGATAATCAAGTACAAGGATTTCGAGGACATGGAGGCGAGGGTCGATGAACTCTACGAGAAGAATGTCATCATCATCCCTCACGGTTCATTCGTCGAATACATGGGTCCGAAGAGATTCGAAGACTATGAGGTGCCCGTCTACTGCAACCGTTCCGTCCTGCAATGGGAGTCGAACAGAGACATGGAGAGACAATGGCTCACCTCCGCAGGGATCAACATGCCACGCATCTTCACTGATGCTAGGGAGATAACCGAACCTGTGATGGTCAAATACCATGGAGCCAAAGGGGGAATGGGTTACTTCATCGCTAAGGATTATCCTGATTTCAAGATGTCCATCGATAACAGTATGCCATATTCGATCCAGGAATACTGTCTCGGTACCAGGTACTATTTGCACTTCTTCTACTCGCCGTTCAAGGATGATGGTTACAAGCTGAAGAGAGGTGGATCGTTGGAGATGCTATCGATCGACAGGCGTGATGAGAGTAACATCGATGAGATGTACAAACTGGGTTCGATCGAGGATGCGAAACGTCACGGCCTCTATCCATCATTCGTGGTCACAGGGAACACTCCTGCGGTTATAAGGGAATCACTCCTTCCGAAGGCGTTCGCCATGGCGGAGAATGCTGTCGAGAGATCATATGAGTTGTTCGGCGGAATGTGGGGACCATTCTGTCTCGAAACAGTCGTCAACGATAAGCTGGAATTCAAGGTCTTCGAGATCTCGACAAGAATCGTCGCAGGTACGAACCCGTTCATCTCAGGTTCACCGTATGCCGATCTGATCTATCCCGGCCTGAGTACAGGCGGAAGGATCGCTATGGAGATCAGGGATTCGATAAAGAACGGACACCTCAAGGACCTCATGACCTGATCCTGTCAGTATGGATATGCCATCCAACGCTATAAAATAGCGATATTGTGGCTCAAGGTTATTTATCACTGATATGATTACACAGTAGTAATTACGGTGAGATCATGGTTTCGCAGAGGCTACAGGCGGTCCCTCCATCGGGTACCGTGGCAATATCAAATCTCGTTAGCGAGATGAAAGCAAGCGGTATCGATGACATCATCTCATTTTCTCTGGGGGAGCCAGACTTCACCACGCCAGGAAATGTCATTGATGCAGCTGTCGATTCGCTACACAAAGGATTCACACATTATACTCCCTCTATGGGATTGCCCGAACTCAGGAAGGATATCGCAGATTCTACAAGGGCCAAGAACGGCATACCTTGCGGACCGCAGAATGTCCTTGTGACGCCTACCAAACAGGCCATATTCATGTGGGCACTGGCATATCTGGATCCCGGGGACGAGGTCCTGATACCTGATCCAGCATGGGTGTCGTATGAGGCGGTGGTCCTTCTGGCAGGTGCTAAACCTGTCTATGTGCCCACATATTTCAACGAGGGCTATGTGATCGACCCCGAGAGGGTACGTGCCGCGATCACTCCGAAGACGAAAGCGATCATAATCAACTCACCATCGAATCCGACTGGTGCGGTCCAACCCGAGGACACGTTGAAAGCGATAGCGGAGATCTGTGTAGAAAAGGACATCATAGTCCTGGCGGACGAGATCTATGAACACATCATCTACAGCGGAAAGCACGTGTCATTGGCATCCTTGCCAGGCATGTGGGAGCGCACATACACCGTATCCGGTCTATCGAAGACGTATGCCATGACAGGGTGGAGGATAGGTTGGCTCATCGCCGATGACATCAAATCCATCAATAAATTGCAGACGCATTCCATCACGTGTTGCACATCATTCGTACAGCAAGCTGCCATAGAGGCGATAGAGGGTCCGCAGGAAGCCAGGGATGCCATGGTCAAGGAATTCAAGAAACGCCGTGACCTAGCATTGGATCTCCTGTCAGAGATCAAGGATCTCGAGTGCAACAAGCCTGATGGGGCATTCTATCTCTTCCCCAGATTGGACAAGGACGTTGATTCGAACACTGTAGCGAAGAAGTTGTTGCAGGAAGGTCATGTCGCAGTAACACCTGGAAGGGCATTCGGTCCTTGCGGAGAAGGTTCATTCAGGATGTCATATGCCGCAAGTGAGGATGACATCACAGAGGGCATAGCAAGGATGAAGAAGGTATTGAACAGCCTCTGATCTTTGTACGTCGTTACTCTCGCGCGCAACCTTCTTTATAGGATGGCGTATTAACGGTTCACCGTCAGCCACTGCTATGCAGTGGAATACGCGAAATCAGGGATAGAATATGAGTAGACAACTCTTCACCGTTGGACCTGTGTATGTAGCACAGGAGACCCTTCAGGCAATGACGAAGCCGATGATCACACACAGGTGCAAGGAATACAAGGACCTTCACGGTGCGATCGTAGAGAAGATAAGGAAAGCACTCAGGACGGACGACGACATATTCCTTGTCGGAGGTTCAGCAACCGTATTGATCGAGGGTGCAGTCAGGAATGCGGTGTCGAGCAACTGTCTCGGTATTTCGAACGGTTCTTTCGGTAACAGATTGATCGAATGCGCAACAGCCAACGGTAAGAACGTGGCCGAGATCCACGTTCCTTGGGGAAAGGCGATGAGGCCCTCGGATATTGAAGGCAAAGTGACGAAGGATGTAGAAGCGGTCACATGGGTGAGCAACGAATCCTCTACAGGTGTATTGAGCAACAGCACAGCACTCGCAGAGGAGGTCAGGAAACAGAACCCGGATGCGCTCATAATCGTCGACGCGGTCACATCCGCGATGGCAGCGGACTTGGATCTTCCAAAACTCCAGCCCGATGCGATGATATTCGGGACGCAGAAAGCACTCGCTCTCCCTCCTGGACTCGCGATAGCTGTTGTCAGCGACAGGATTATCGAGAAATCCAAGAATGTCAAGAACAAAGGATTTTACACGGATTTCGTGAAACTCAAGAAGAATGCAGATGACAACTACGCATTGACGACACCCCCTGTATCGCTCATGTATGCATTGGACTATCAGTTGGACAACATCCTCAAGGAAGGGATGGACCACAGGTACAAGAGACACGAGGAGATGGCATCCATGGTACAGAGGTGGGCTGATGAGAAGTTCAACGGATTGTTCCCTGAGGAAGGGTACAGGTCCAAGACGATCGGTGTCGTGAACCGTGGGGATCTCGACTTCGACACATTCCATTCAAAACTCAAATCCAAGGGATATGAGATTTCCAACGGATATGGGGAGGTCAAAGGGTCCACATTCAGGATCGGTCACATGGGTGACATCACACCATCCATGCTGAAGGAGTTGCTTTCAGCGATGGATGAGACATCGGAGGAGATGCAATGACAATGAAGGTATTGGTTTCGGATCCGCTCTCTGAGGACGGACTCAATATATTGAAGGATGCAGGATTGAACGTCGATGTGAACACAGGTCTTTCTGAGGAAGACCTATGCAAGATCATCGGAGACTACGATGCATTGATCATCAGGAGCGGTACGAAAGTCACAGCCAAGGTCATCGATGCCGCCAAGAACCTGAAGGTCGTCGGCCGTGCTGGTGTCGGTGTCGATAATGTGGATGTTCCTGCTGCAACAGAGAAAGGTATCCTTGTGATGAACACCCCTGCTGCTAACACACTATCTGCAGCAGAGCACACATGCGCCATGATCATGTCCCTTGCGAGGAACATACCTCAGGCACACATGTCCATGCACAAGGGCGAATGGAAGAGAAGCAAATTCACAGGTATCGAGCTCAACGGCAAGACCCTAGGTATCATCGGAGTAGGCCGTGTCGGAAGCGAGGTCGCAAGGCGTCTCAAGCATTTCAACATGGATTTCCTCGGTTACGATCCATATCTTCCGAAGGAGGTAGCTGACGAGGTAGGGGTGAAGTTGACGACACTCGAGGATGTCATCGAGCATTCGGACATCATGACCATCCACACGCCACTTCTCCCTGAGACAAGAGGCATGATCAATCTCGATCAGTTCAAGAGGATGAAGCCGAATGCGATGTTGGTCAATGTCGCACGCGGAGGTATCGTCGTAGAGGACGATCTCTACACAGCACTCAAGGACGGGATAATCAAAGGTGCGGCATTCGATGTCTGGGAGCACGAACCTCTCGATGAGAAGGAGATGAAACTCCTTGAGTTGGAGAACCTCATCGTCACACCGCATCTTGGTGCATCGACCGTCGAAGCACAGGAGAGGGTCGCAGTGGAAGTGGCTGAAGCAGCTGCTAAATTCCTCAAAGAGGGAGTCATCAACAACGCTATCAACGCACCTCGCGGAAAGCTCGATCCCGAACTCGCACCGTTCCTGCCTTTGGCAGAGGATCTCGGTACGATCGCACAGCAGCTCGTAGGTGGACCCGTCAAGAACATGGAGGTCATCTACAGCGGACCTGTATCCAAGAGGGATACGAAGAGGATCGGCATCTTCGCAGTGATCGGTGTCCTCAACAAGATAATCGGAGAGAAGGCTAACATAATCAATGCAGTCTCCATCGCAAAGAGCAAGGGCATAACATACAAGGAATCCAAACTCGATGATTCATCGACCTATGATGCGGTCGAGATAAAGCTCGAGGGGACCGACGGCAAGATCACATGCGTGAAGGGAACGGTGTTCGCAGGTGTCCCGCGTCTCACCAAGCTGAACGGATACACATTCGAGATGCCTCTCCAGAGCGACATATTCGTTGCACGTTACAAGGATCAGCCTGGAGTCATCGGTGCTGTAGGAAAGGCGTTCGGTGACAACGATGTGAACATAGGACAGATGGTCGTCGCAAGGAACGAACCCAACGGAACCGCGATGATGGTCCTCACTGTGGACCATGACATCAAGGACGATGTCGCCAAGAAGGTCATCGATGCAGCAGGTTTCGAGAAAGCTAAGTTCATCGCCCTATGAAGTGATACCATGAGGAGCATCGTGACCGTAGAGGAATTGACCCAGGCGATCAAGAACAGCCCCAATAACGAAGGTATACAGGAAGAGGCGGCATATGAATTGGCCCATCATGTCCTGAATTTCTTCGGATATTCGGACAGGATAATCGATAACATCCTCGAGCCGGAGGACCGTGACGCGTTCTACATGCTCGAGGATGCTACCATCCTTACGACCGAGAGGGAAGAGACCACACTCTACGATGGTAGGGAGTGGAGGATCCATTATTGGTTGTTCAGGAGAGAGAAGATACAGGATCTGATCGACGGTCTGATCAAGAAGAAGGATGAGGAAGAGGAACGCGACACAACATACGATGATCTTCCTGACGACATCTGGGAGCGCGGAAGCGCCAATTGATTCGACAATAGTGAAGTCATATCATCAGGTCACCTTTCGGTGACCTCCCCTTTTGTTATTAAATAATATATCATTATTAGTTCTCAACATGACCGACATGTCTCTTTTCCCGTATGTTCCAAGAGGTGAACAGGAGGAACTGGTCGAGTTCATAAGGAAGGCGGTTGTGGAGAGACGCAACGCCGTCATAGAGTCCGGCACCGGTACAGGGAAGACCATCTGTTCTTTGGTCGGCGTACTTGAGGATCAACCATATCACAAATTCAAGGTATTGTATCTTACGAGGACAAAATCACAGCAGAAGCAAGTGATCTCAGAGATACGCATGATCAATGCTAAACGCAGCACATTCTGCGTGGCCATACAAGGTAGAACTCCGACGACATGCCCTATGATGTCCTCTGATCCGGAGCTGTCATCCGGTTCGCCCGATGAACTTTCCAAATGGTGTTCGGAGTTCAAGAAGAGGAAAGGGAAGGAAGGCGGATGCCCATATTTCGATAGGATCAGCAATATCGATGTCGATGTGCTGATCTCTGAGATGCGTACGAATCTTCCCGATCCCGAGTCATTCCAAAGGGCCTGTCTTGAGAAGGGTCTTTGCCCATACGAGATGAGTAAGATAGCCATCCCATTCGCGGATGTCGTATGCGCCCCATATCCGTTTCTCCTTTCGCCTGCATCCAGATTGGCATTCCTCGGATGGATGGAGGTGATAATGTCCGATCTCGTGATCATAGTGGATGAGGCGCATAACGTTCCTGATTATCTGCGCGATATAATCACCACCGAATACACCAGGCGTGCTTTGGATTATGTAGATAAGGAAGCTGGGGAATGGGGAGATCCTGTGGTATTCGAGGACATACGTGTAACGGACATAACCAATGTCATGCGCGTATGCTTCGATGTCGCTTCTAAAGAATATCTCAAAGGGGATGATGGCCTGATCCCTCCGCATTTCCTACAGGAGGAGTTGATGTCACGTCTGATGGTGACATCGAACTCATTGGATACGATATGCAAATCATTGATCGATCTCGGGGAGATCGTTGTCGCGAAGAAGAAGGAGATGAGAAAACTCCCTAGGTCATACATGAGGTCATTGGGTTCATTCATCCGCAGATGGATGGATTGCGATGATGAGTGTTTTGCGAAACTGATCAATGGCGGGGACAGGATATCATTCGAGGCATATTGCATGGATCCATATCTGGCGGCAGAACCCTTCAGATCCTGCAGGTCATCGATACACATGTCGGGTACATTGGAACCGCTCGAGGAATATGCGGAGGAGTTGGGCCTGGATGATGCAGTCATGCGTAGTTTCAAGTCACCATTCGATCCAGCGAATCTTCTCACCCTCTGTGCGACGGATGTGACCACCAGGCATGATGATATGTCGAGGGAACCAGAGATGATATCATACCTTGAAGATTGGGTCGTGCGCATAGTTCAGACCGTCGTGAGGAATGTCGCAGTATTCTTCCCATCGTACGAGATGATGAATCGTTTCATCGTCGATGATGTGCCCGAGAGGACCGGGCGTGATGTGTATGTGGAAGTGAGGAGCATGTCGCAGATGGATCTCATGGACACTGTGGACAATTTCCGTACGTCCGAAGGTAGCGTATTGTTCGCGGTAGCTGGAGGGAGGATAAGCGAGGGATTGGATTTCCCTGACAAGGATCTTGAGATCGCCATCATCGTTGGCATACCATATCCATATCCCACGGTAAAGATGGAGTCATTGATACGTTATTCCGATTTCAGATTCGGGAACGGATGGGAGCATGTGGTCAGGACTCCCACGATCAGGAAGATGAGGCAGGCTCGCGGCAGGCTGATAAGGTCTGAGACGGACAGAGGCGTATGTGTCGTCCTGGATAGGAGGGTACCGGCCCTCCCAGGTTTCGACATCGATGGTCATGATGATATTATCCCAAGGATCAGGTCATTCTTCGAGAATGAATGATCATCTCATTCAGCAGTGATCGCAACAGCACGTATGTTCTTCTTCCACATCCGCTTTGATCACGTTCTTCAGAGCACCTCTTCCGAGGATACGTATCGAGTTGAGTACACACAGCATCATGATCCCAACATCAGCGAACACACCTGCCCACATCGTCACGAGTCCGGACATCGCAAGGAATACGAATCCGAATTTCACGAACAATGCCGCTATGACGTTCACCCATACTGTCGTCATGACCTTCTTGGAGAGATTGATAGCGTATGGGATCTTGGAGGGATCGTCGGACATTATCACGACATCTGCAGCCTCTATCGCGGCATCCGATCCGATACCGCCCATCGCTACACCGACATCCGATCTCGCAAGCGATGGGGCATCATTCATCCCATCGCCGACGAACATCAACTTACCCTTCCCAGTAGGGTCAAGGTAATCCTCCATCTTATCGAGTTTATCGGCAGGCAACATGTCAGCATGCACCTCGTCTATGCCAAGTCTTTCTGCGATGATCTTTCCAACATGCAATCTGTCCCCTGTGAGCATGACCGTTCTCACACCATCATGCTTCAGATCGGAAACAGCTTCTTTCGAACTCTCTTTGAGTTGATCCTCGAGTACTATGTATCCAAGATACACGCCGTTACATGATGCATGCAACAGTATCCCGGGAACATCCTGGTCCATGATATCGATGCCTTCGGCATGCATCATCTTCACATTGCCTACACAAACGACATCATCATCGATCATGGCCTTGATGCCCATCCCAGAGACCTCATTGACAATGGTTATGAGATGATCCCCGACATCCATCTCTCTGAACGGTCTCGACATCGGGTGGTCGGAGAAGGATTCGATCGCTGCGACCAATTCCACCAATTCATCCTTGCTTATGCCTTCAGGATGAACATCGGTGATCGCGAAGATCCCTTTGGTGAGTGTACCTGTCTTATCCATGATGACAGTCCTTGTCTTGGACATCGTCTCTATCGAATCGCTTCCCTTGATGAGTATGCCTTCGGATGATGCCTTCCCTATGCCACAGAAGAATGACAATGGGACGGATATCACCAATGCACATGGGCAGGAGATGACCAATATCGTGAGTGCGCGATACGCCCACGTCGACAATTCCCCACCGAACAACAATGGAGGTATGACAGCGACCATCAACGCAATCACAAGGATGATCGGAGTGTATACCCTTGAGAATGATGTGATGAATCTCTCGCTCCTTGATTTGTTCCTCTCTGCATCCTCCATGAGCTCCATGATCCTGGATGCTGTGGATTCTTGAGTCTTCCTCTCCACTCTGATCCTGAGCGCACCGCTCATGTTGATGAAACCGCTCAATACGTTGTCCCCAGGAGACACATCCCTGGGCATGGATTCGCCTGTGAGGCTCATCGTATTCATGGAGGATGTTCCGTCGATCACGATACCATCGGCAGGGACACGTTCTCCTGCTCTCACCAAGATGATGTCGTCGATATCGAGTTCATCGGATTCCACGGTGATCACATCATCGCCATCCACAAGATTGGCTGTATCGGGCTGAAGGTCCATGAGGGATCTTACCGATGACCTGGATTTTCCAACGGCCAATCCCTCGATCTCCTCACCCATTCTAAAGAACAACATGACGGCGATAGCTTCGGAATACCCTCCGACGAAGAATGCACCTATCGTCGCTACTGTCATCAATGTCTCTTCATCGAAGAGATCCCCTTTGATGATGTTCTTGATGGCTTCGATGACGACTCTATGCGCCACGATTATGTATCCTACGATGGAAACGATGATCATCGGCATCTCGCCTATATGCATCACATGTTCCATGATCAGACAGACGACAAGCGCTATCGTGCCCAAGATCAGTTCAATATTCTCGGAATTCATCTTCATCCTTCCAGTTCTGATATATGTATGGATGCTATCGTGATCAGTTCATCCACATGTTCGTCGTCTAGAGAATAGTATATCTCTTTGCCTTCGCGTCTCGATTTGATAAGTTTCGCATCCCTCAGAGGTTTCAGTTGATGGGACACTGCGGACATTGACATACCTAAACATTCTGATATGTGACGCACGCAGAGCTCCTTGCCTTCCTTGAGAACGAAGAGGATCTTCAGACGACTGCTATCACCGAAGAGTTTGAACAGATCGGATAGATCGAACAACTCGGATTCTGATGGCATCATCTTAACGAGTTCTCTCATGTTGTGGGCGTCATCAAATCTGCAGCATCCATCGTCTTTCATCTTATCACTTGAATGATTGTTCAATTGAACATCCGTTCAAATGATATAAACCTTATCGACATCCCTAGCGTTCCGATAGATAAGATAGTTAATATCTATCAGGCGGGATACGGACCTCATGACAGAGATTATGGATGTCCTGACAGTGATGGCCCTAGGATTGTGGTTATTCCTGCCAGCTTATGTTCCGAATTCCAACGCCGCACTCATCGGAAAGAGATGGGGGAAGGTCAAGATGGATTTTGGAAAGACATGGAAAGGGAAAAGGATCTTCGGAGATGGAAAATCATGGGCAGGGTTCATATGGGGCATACTTACAGGTGTGCTCCTTGGTGTGTTACAACTTGCTATCGCATATCCGTTCGATCCTGAGAACTATTTCGGATTCGGACCATTCTGGAGTAACATAGGTATCATGTTCTGTCTTTCCACAGGTGCTTTGCTCGGAGACCTCTGTGGAGCATTCACGAAGAGAAGACTTGGTATGGAGAGGGGGCAGAAGGCACCTATCTTGGATCAATATGATTTCGTCGTTGGAGCGTTCCTTCTCACGACGTTATTCTATCCCGATTTCATATACGCCAACTTCTTCGAAGGGATACACATATGGGCGTTCGTGTTCATACTCATCATAACATTCGTTATACACAGAGGCGTGAACATAATAGGATACAAACTCGGTGTCAAGAATGAACCATGGTGATGATATGTCCGTTCTAGTGGATGCATTGAAGGATTGTGGCGCGTTGCAATTCGGTGATTTCACGCTTGCATCAGGTGCCAAATCAAAGTATTATATCGATATCAAGAAAGCGAGTACGAATCCCAAGGTATTGAAGCTGATAGCCGAATCGATGGCGGAACAGTTACATACGACGGATATCAAAGTTGATAGGATCGCCGGGATCGTTCTAGGCTCCATACCTCTCGCTACAGCATTGTCCTTGGAGACAGGGATACCGTACGTCATGGTCAGGAAAGAGAAGAAGGATCACGGTACGGGAAAGATGATCGAAGGCGTATTGAATCCTGGAGAGAAGGTCCTTGTCGTCGAGGATGTGATAACATCCGCGGGTTCATCCGTAACATCGATCGGCATCCTCAGGGATGCAGGCGCGGTCGTCGAGGACATATTCTCTGTGATAGACAGGGAAGCAGGAGGGGCCGAGGCACTCAAGGAGATCGGTGTGAGATTCCTCCCACTCGTCAGAGCATCAGAGTTATTGGAATGAATATGATCAGACCGAAGGCGGATTGTGATCTCTGTCCCCTATGTAGGGAGAGGACGAACATCGTACTTCCCAGTGGGAACTTAGAGTCTAGAGTGGTGTTCGTAGGCGAGGCCCCTGGTGAGAACGAGGACCTTATGGGGAAACCATTCGTCGGAAGGGCGGGTAAGATCCTGGATGACGCATTCGCGAAGGCAGGGATAGACAGGGAATCGGTCATGATAACGAACACTGTGAAATGCCGTCCACCGAATAATAGGGATCCCACTCAAGAGGAGATGTCCGCATGCAGACCGTTTCTCGATAGTGAGTTGGAATCACGTTCGTTGATAGTCGGACTTGGGAAGAGTGCGATACGTGATATCATCGGATACGAAGGGCCTATGGCAGATATCGTCAACAAGATACAAACGGTCACGATAGGAGGCAATGTTGTGAATTTCCTGCCTACTTATCATCCGATGGCATGCATATACCGTAAATTCGCCAGAGAGGAGTTGATGAGGACGATATCCATAGTGAAGGAGGCGATGTTATGATCAAGGGTTTGGCCATAGATATGGATGGAACGGTCTACAAAGGGATGAACGTCATCCCTGGGGCTGATGAGTTCATCAAAGGCTTGAATGAGAGGAACATACCGTACATGTTTGTCACGAATAATTCCTCCAAGGGCAAGAGGATGTATTTTGAGAAATTGTCCAAGATGGGTTTCGATGTCGATATGAGGAATGTATTGACGTCAGGCACGGCTGCGTTGCGTTTTCTGAAGGATAATCGTCAGGGGAAGACGGTGTATGTCGTCGGTACGCAATCGTACATGGAGGACGTCAAGGAATACGAGATCCCACTGGATGATGTGAATCCAGATATCGTTCTCCTATCTTTCGATAGGGAGTTGACGTATGAGAAGATAAACAAGGCATACGCTTTCATAAAGAAAGGCGCGGAATACATCGCAACACACCCTGATGACCTCTGCCCTACAGAGGATGATTATGATGTAGACATTGGCGCATTCATAGCGATGTATAGGTATCTTCTCAACAAAGAGCCTTTGGTAATAGGTAAACCGAATCGTCTTCTGCTCGAGATGGCGGCTGCAGAGATGGGTATTGAGCCAGAAGAAGTGGCGATGGTCGGTGATCGTTTGTATACGGACATAAGGATGGCATACGACAACGGCCTTCAATCCATACTGGTCCTGACAGGAGAGACGAAGTTGGAGGATCTGGAGCACAGCGATGTGAAACCAACATATGTATTGGATTCGGTCGCAGATATAATCGAGACAATCTTCCCTGATGGTTGAATGAAAAACTATTCGACGATAGACGAATGCACATCCTAGGTCCGTTTATCGCTTTTCATTTCCACCCAGACATATATTTATATTCTTTATAAAGCATACACTTTGTCGCGCGTAAGCGCGCAAGTGGGATGCATGCGGTATGTGCCGCAATCGCCCCCGTCGAGGGGTTGTTGGACGTGTACTTGAAAAGAGTAGATATGGAGAATTTCAAATCATTCGGAGGGAAGATATCAGTACCTTTGATGGAAGGCTATATGGCGATCACTGGACCGAACGGTTCAGGGAAATCAAACATCACTGATGCGATTATGTTCGTTCTTGGACCGAAGAGTCCTAAGGTCGTACGTGCGGGAAAGCAGACGGATCTGATATACAACGGCAATAAGTCTTCTGGAAGGGCGGACTTCATGAAGGTCACCCTTGTCTTTGACAATACCGACCGTATGTTGTCGTGGAATTCTGACGAGGTCAGATTCACACGTGTCGTCAAGATGGCCGGTAATGGAGAGGATTACTACTCATCATTCTACATAAACGATCAGAAATCGAACCTCGCAGAGTTCGATTCATTATTGACAAGAGCAAGGATATCCGCTGATGGTTACAACCTCGTACAGCAGGGTGATGTCACCGACATCACAAAGATGGGTGCGGTGGAGAGGCGCCGTGTCATCGACAGGATCTCCGGTATAGAATCCTACGATTCAGACATCGCAGCCGCAGAGAGGGAGAGGGCGGAAGCCGATGCCAACATGCAATCCACTAACATCGTCATAGGCGAATTGGAGGAACAGCTCAAGCGTCTCGAAAGGGAGAGGGAGGTCGCCAGGAAACATATCGAACTCAAGGACAGATTGGATATGGCGAACGCTCAGCTCAAGCACAGGCATCTCGCGAACGAGATCGAGAAGAAGAACACGACGCTCGAAGCCATAGACAAGGCCAACAAGGAGATCGCATCCCTGCGTGAGAAGAAGGTCGAACTGAACAGGGTCATGGAGGAATGTTCAGAGGGCATAGCGGAGACGGAGAAGGAGATCGAAGCTCGTGTCGGTCCAGAATACTCCGAACTCAAGAAGAAGATAGACGATGTGAAGATCAAGAAAGCACTGGCGGATGACAAGATCTCGAAGAACGAGGAAAGGATATCCGAAGACGAGTGCGATCTTCAGGAATATCAGGAGGAGTTCGCAGAGAACGAATCCCAATTGCAGAGCATCATCCAATCCATCAGAGAATCCGAGATGGAATTGGAATCCAAGAGGAAGAGCCTCAATGCCGCCAGAGACGAAGAGAAGAGCATCTCAGAGGAGATGGAGGCACTTGGTGGCGAACATGCCGCACTCGATAAGAAACTCAAGGAGTTGGAATCGAGGATCGACCAGAAATCTGATGAGGGAATTCAGATACGCTCCAAATTGACAGGTGTGGGGGCCAAAGAGGATGAGATGTCCCGTCAGATCAGTCAGGCTGAGACCAACCTGTCCGATGTGGAATTCCAGATCAAGGATGCAGAGTACAATCTCTCCGAGGTCAAGAAGGAAGCAGGACCTATCGTGGACATCGATACGTTCAGGAACAGGATCCTTGCCCTTAAGCAGCAGGAGAACGAATTGGAGAAGCAGGAGAGGGACATCAATTCCGCAATGGGCAAACTGAGCGAGGAATACAACAATCTCCTGATCGAGAAACGTTCATCCGAGAAAGCATCCCGTGGAAGCGAGGCGGTATCCGCTGTCCTCGAGATGAGGGACAAGGGATTGATCAAAGGCATCCATGGCACGGTCGCACAGTTGGCGAGTGTCGATCCGGAGTTCGAGACAGCATTATCGGTCGCTGCCGGAGGTAAGATGCAACACATCGTCGTTGATGACGATCAGGTCGCAGCAGATATCATCTCCGAGCTGAAGAGAGGCGGCCACGGAAGGGCGACACTCCTACCTTTGAACAAGATGACCGAGGGAAAGCCTCGTGCGAAGGCCATAATGTCCGTCAAGGATTCATTGGGATATGCGATCGACCTGATAGACTTCAAACCCGAGTATCGCTCGGTGTTCTGGTATGTCTTCGCGGATACGATCGTAGTTGACAACATAAACACTGGAAGGCGCCTCATGGGCGGCGTCAGGATCGTAACGAAATCCGGAGAGTTGCTCGAAGCATCGGGCGCGATGACCGGAGGAAGCATCAGGCCGAACACGACATTGAAGTTCGGCGCTGCATCACAGACCAAGTTGGATGAGGTCGGTGCGAAACTGTCATCGGCAAAAGCATCCCTTGACAACATAAAATCAAGACTCGCCGACATACGCAACCAGATACGCGAGGCGGACGACGGCATGAGGAATGCAGGTGCTGGCAGCATCGAACTGAAAGGTAAGATCGCAGCACTCGAAGCACAGCTCAAGGAATACAGGGAGTCCAAGAAACGCCTTATTCAGATGGTCGATGAGAAGAAAGCGGCCTATGCAGAGATACAATCAGAGAAATCCGAACTCGTCTCGAAGGACAAGGCCATGTCAGACGAGCTCGATGCATTGAAGGCGGAGAGGAACAAGGCCAGGGCACGTATCGAGGAGATAGCGCCGACAGAGCTTCAGAGGCGCCTCTCGAATGCAAGGAAGATCATCAACGAGGCATCGGATGCAATCAACACCGTGAAGGATATTCTTTCCGCACAGAGGGTGGAGAAATCCGGATTCGATAGCGCCAAGGAACGCATCAACAACGACATCGACAGACTCAATGAGGAGATAACCAAATTGAGACAGGAGATCGAGGAGGCATCCAAGGAATCATCCGAATATGCTGTGGAGCTGAATGCACTCAAGGCCATGGAGGCTGAGATGGAATCCGGCATTCAGGAACTCAGGGACAAGAAGGAGGATCTGTTGGTCAGAAGGTCAAAGGCTGATTCGGATCTGTCCACCACGACCTCTCAGATAGAAGCCAAGGAATCCTACATCTCATCAGTCGAGGCTACAATCATAATCTGCGACCAGAACATCGAGATCTTCAGGGCGGAGATAGCTCAGATCAAGTTCGAGGTCCAACAGCCGATACCGTCCGAGGAGACTCTGAAACGTACGATAAGAGGATGCGAGAACGAGATCGAAGCACTTGGTAAAGTCAACATGAACTCCATCGATGAATACGATGAGAAGAAGGCAAGGTATGATCGTCTCGTGGACGAGGTCAAGAAGCTCAACGATCAGATCGATGAACTCGTTGCTCTGATGGAGGATCTGAACTCCAAGAAGAAAGGGTTGTTCATGGACGTCTACAACGGAGTGAGTGAGAACTTCAAGACGATCTTCGCTGAGATATCAGGCGGCGGAGAGGCATCGATGACATTGGAGGATGAGGATGATCCGTTCAAGGGCGGGTTGTACATCAACGCCAAGCCCAGGAACGGTAAGCTGCTGAAATTGGAGGCGCTCTCAGGAGGAGAGAAGTCCCTTACAGCATTGGCCTTCATCTTCGCTATACAGGAACACCAACCATCGCCATTCTACGTGTTGGATGAGGTGGACATGTTCCTTGATTCCGTGAATGCGGAGATAGTCGCAGAACGCATACAGAAGAGTTCTGCGAAGACACAGTTCATACAGGTCTCATTGAGGAATGTGGCCTTGAAGAAGGCGGATCACCTCATCGGGGTGACAAGACCGCCGAACGGCGTGAGCAAGATAATAATCCAACCGGATCTCCTTGAGGTCTCCAAGTATGAGGAGGAGGCTCAGCGTAAGATCGCGGAGGAGCAGGCAAAGGAGGGAATAGCATGAGTGGGGATGCGACGACAATGGAGATGGAACAGCACCTTCTGTTCCACAAATCGATGATAAACGACTCGGTCAGTTCCGAGAAGATCGACAGGTATCTGAAGGTCTTGGGTGAGGAGAAGGACCATGAGAGGTTGCAGGATGATACGGACGAATCGATCAGAACGGTGTTCCGTTTGGTATTGGAAGGGGATTTTGATCCCTGGGCGATAGATCTGAGGCAATTCGTCAGGCTGTATACCAAGAAAGTGACCATGAGTAAGTTCGACATCATCGTTGCAGGAAAGCTCATGCTCATGGCATGGAAGGTTCTCAGATTGCAGTCGGATGAGACCAAGAAGGAATCCGACAGGAACTATGAGGTCGAGGATCTGTTCGAGTTCGACGATTCATGGGATTTCGACGCTATGGGAGATGTGGAGTCTCTGAGTGTACCGAATATCCAGTTGAAGGGATTGTACACACGCACCCCTACGAGGCCTGTATCCATGGTCGAGTTGTTGGATGCTTTCGATGAGGCCCGTCAGCAGATGGAGATCGCCGAGGAGAGGGAGAGGACCCGCCAGAGGCTCAAGGAGATGGAGCCCAAGAAGTTCGACAATATGGCTCACAGGGAGATTGATGATAGCGATGTCAAGCTTGTATGGGAAAGGATCCAGAAGATCGGTACAGGTGCATTTCCGTTGTCGGACCTCTACACAGCTGACATGGACAACAACATAACGGTGTTCTGGTCTGCATTGCAGTTGGTGAGGGATGGTAAACTTGCGATATGGCAGGATGACCTCCCGTACGGTGAGATCATGATTGACATCAAGGTCGATTGGTCATCAGGTAAACTCGAGGATGCAGAGGAATCGATCAAGGTCGCTGAAGCGGTGATGTGACATGATATTCGATAAAGGGCTGGTGGAGGCTGCGTTGTTCTCAGCCTCCGGTCCGCTCCATCTGAGGGACCTTGCAGAGAAGACCGGTCTGTCGGAAGAGAGCGCATATGATGCTGCGGAATCTCTCATCGATGATTACAACAGAAGAGAGGGAGCGATCCAGATAATCAAGACCGGCAAGGAATACCTGATGCAGTTGCGCGAGGAGTACACACATGTCGCTGGAAAGACCTCCGACGGAGAGATCACCAAAGGCACGATGAAGACACTCGTGACGATAGCATACAATCAGCCTCTCATGCAATCCGAGCTGTTCAAGAACCTCGGCGCAAGGGTGTATGATGATGTCCGCACATTGGTGGACATGGGTCTCGTTTCCAAGAAACGTGTTGGACAGTCCGCCGAGCTCACGACAACGAAGAAATTCTCCGAATACTTCGGCATCGGAAGTACTAAAAAAGAGGACATCCGCGCTTGGATCGATAAGAAACAGAGATAATATTCTCGGCCCCATGCCCCATGTGGGGCCGATATAAATCCCTTCGAACGATCACCCTAGTACTGAAAGAAGCCTTTTGATACAAAGGTATATATCCGCTACTTTGTTTTGTCGTGTTGATAAACATGGTCATGCCCCTCGCTTTATTGGAAAAGACAGTGGATAAACGCATCTCTCTCCTGCTCAAAGACGGAAGAGTCCTTGAGGGAAAGCTCACTGGATACGATGAGTACATGAACATGGTCCTCGACGAGACCGTCGAGAGGACAGCATCCGCGGATGAGAGGAGACTTGGAACGGTCGTTCTCCGTGGAAATAATGTGGTAAGTATCGCATTGTTATGATCGGACGAGGCCTTCGGCCTCAATCCATTTTTATTATATCATCGAGATATCGATAAGGTGTTTCTATGGTAGGGTTGTTCGGTACCAAAGGTATACGCGGAAGCGTCAGGGACGAATTCACAGTCGATGCTGCGATACAACTCGGGAAGGCCATAGGCAAATATTTCAACGGCACATTGGCAATGGTCACGGATGGACGTTCCGTGTCTGATATGATCAAATGTTCCGTATCTGCAGGGTTGACAGCTACGGGGTGTGATGTCCTCGATATGGGCATAATGCCCTTGTCTGTGATGCAGATGTATGTCGGCGACAAGGACAATCTCGCTGGAGGGATATCGATAATATCATTCGACGGCAGCGATGACATGGTTAGTGTCAAATGCATCTTCAGTGACGGCATCGAACTTTCCGAGGGCGGTAGATCGAAGATCGAGGCCAATTACAACGATTCCATAAGGATGAAATCTGCATCGGAGATCGGACATATCGACGTCGTGGAGAAGATGGCATATCGCCCATATCTGGAATCCATCATGAGGAATACGGATATTCAACTGATCAAAAGGGCTAATCTGTCCGTCGTGATGGATTGTGCGAACAGCCCATCATCGTTGGAGTTACCGGACATATTGAGGAGATTGGGTGTCAAAGTCGTGACATTGAATTCCGATCTCAGTGTGGATCGCCCAGGTAGGTCGGATTGGAAGTCACAGGATGACATAATCGATCTCATGGAATTGACCAGGATAAACGGTGCGGATCTAGGGATCGCCACCGACATCAATGGCGATCGCGTGAAATTCGTCACTGATGAGGGCGTGCACATGGAGGTCGATCAGGTGATCGCCATCATATCGAAGTACATCCAATCCGCACATCCTGGTTCTGCGATCGTTTACACAGTGGATTCATCCAATAGATTGGAGAATATAATCAAAGAACAGGGCGGAGTGCCCGAACAATCCCAATCGGGTACATTGAGGGTCATCAGCAAGATGAAGGAGACGTCCGCACCATTCGGGGCTAACGGTTCTGGAGGATACATCTTTGCGAATCATCAATATTGTAGGGATCCTGGGATGGCGATAGTTAAGATGTTGTGCGCCATAGCAAAGAATGGTCCGCTCAGTGTGCAGATGTCGGAATTGCCCAGATACACTGTGGAGAGAAGGGACATTGACTGTCCGGAAGGGATGAAGGATGCTGTGATGGACATGATCTCCGAATTGCATGCCATGTACGCGGTCAAATGTGCTGATGGCGTCCATTTCAAGATGGATGATGGAACGGTCTTCATCAGACCATCCGGTACCGATCATAAGATCAGACTGATGGCTGAATCATCTGATATCGATACTGCAAAAGAGTTGGCAGATACCTTCTCTGATGATATAGAGAGATACATCAACACTTGAGGTTCTTTCCGTACACTGCAATGACTTCTTTGATGTATCTTGCAGCGAGCATGGATGTTATGCCGCTTGGATCGAATGGAGGCGCTACCTCTACGACATCGAATCCTACAAGACGGTCTCCAGCCATGTTTATGAGTTTCTTCACATCGAGTGGGTGCAGACCGAACGGTTCCGGTGTACCTGTGCCTGGTGCGAATGCGGGGTCGATACCATCTATATCCAATGTGATGTAGACCTTTTCATTCTTCACGGTATCGAGTGCTTGTTTGATTGCCCATTCCATACCTTTATCATGGATCTGATACGCATCTATGTACGGGATGACAACATCGGAATCTAATTCCTCGTCGGATATCGAACGTACTCCAAGTACGAAGACATTATCGACACCAAGGTGCTCGGAAGCCCTTCTTGTGATACAGGCATGACTGTTCTGGATGCCCATGTAGGTGTCCCTGTAATCCAGGTGGGCATCGACGGATATGACTGCGATATCCTTCTTCTCGAAGCTTTGGATGATGGGGATGTTCACAGCGTGGTCCCCGCCCATTGCGATTGTGAACTTACCGTCATCAATCGCAGGTTTCATGACGAATTTCACTTCGTCGATCATATCTTCTGGATAGAAGAAATCATCACAGTTTCCATAATCGTAGACATTCAGTTCTCTCTGGTGTCTACCATGTTCAAAATGTGTCGCTTCGAAGTTATAGGAAGCGCGCCTGATCGCACCGGGTGCTTCTCTAGCACCTGGTTTGAAACAGGCTGTTTTATCATACGGGATGCCGTAAATGCAGATGTCTGCATCATTGTAGTCCGATTCCGCATCAGCAAATCCGGTCCCGAAAGGCATGTCACTCGCCTCACAGAAGTTTCATTCTGTCCATCGCGACGATGTACAGGATCTCTGCTCCAGGCTCGAGTGAACACTCGTGGTCATCATTGATCTCGATGACGACCTCCTGGTTGGTCTCTGCATCAAGGACCGAGACTTCGGATCCGTTCGTGTACAGGATCGTTGCCTTCCTCTTATCGATGAGAGGTACCTGACATTTCGTGCTGACAGGGCCGACCAATGATTTCTTTGCACCGGTGAAGATGCTGGTCGCAACGATGTTCGCCTTAGCGGATCCATGTTTTCCAGGTTTGGATGTGTCGATAGATACAATCTTACAAGGTTCGTCGTCGATGTTGACATACCTTCCGACTTTCAATTCTCTGATCTCTTTGGTCTCCCAATCTGCCATTTCAATACCTCATTTTACAGCATGTGGGCTGAGAAATACCTTTTGTTCACCCCAGAGGGTAGGCGGATTTCACGTTGTGCACACATGATTATCTGGCGCACCCATATCCCTATTTGTTTATAAGGGTTATCGATGGCCCCTTAATCCTTCTCCTCATACATGAATTTCTGACAGAACGGTATCAGCATGCAACCGATCGCGTTACCTACCAACACCACCAGGAGGAACAATAAACCCTCAGAGAATGCGAATGCGCTCGCATCACCGAAGAATCCGGCCCAGAAGTAGAACATATCTGCGATGCTGTGTTCGAATCCAGCCATTATGAAGGTCGGGACACATAACATCGCAGCAAGGAATTTCTTCTCCCTCTTGTAGTAGTCGACAGCTATGTACATCAGTATTCCACAGAGGATACCTTTGAACAAGACCCTGAGATAATCGACGTCCTCTAATTTGCCAGAGAACAACGTGGATGAGAATTCCGCTATGTTGACGGGGGCGATGTAACCCAAGACCATCGCTCCGATGAAGTTACCGAGGATGACTACAAGCACGTACGGTATGTAGTCGATCTTGTTGTTGACAGCATAACCGACCTTCCCTGTGTACAGATCGAATCCGAACATGAATACGGAACAGAGGCCGACAGCGAACAGAATTGAGCCAACCCATGGGACATTGTATTTCGGTAGGCTACAACCGATGAATACGCACCCACCGATACCGATCGCCATCCCTGCTAAAATCGATCTCACAAGAGATCTTTCATAGTATCTTCTCGATTCCATCTGATAACACCGAATCCTGTAATGCGATGATGTTACGAAGAAGGGATAGATAAATGATGATGGTCATGCTCTCATTCGCTAGGATGGTGCGAGAGGTATTGATCCATGATCGCGATGGCGGTCATCGCTTCTACGACTGCCACGGCACGCGGTACGATGCACGGGTCGTGTCTGCCTTTGATGGATATCGCGGTATCCTTCATCTCATGGAGATCGATGGTATGCTGTTCCTTCGATATGGACGGTGTCGGTTTGAATGCGACATTGAACGTCAAAGGCATCCCGTCGCTCATGCCTCCGCATACTCCTCCCATGTTGTTGCTCGATGCGGATACCTCCCCACCCATCATGTGATATTGGTCGTTGCTCTCTGATCCCTTCATTTCAGCGATGGAAAATCCCTTCCCGAACTCCACGCCTTTCACACCAGGGATCGAGAACATCATCTTGGCGATCGTCACATCCAGCGCATCGAACCATATCCCTCCGAATCCTATTGGTAATCCATTCACCATGCATCCGACGACACCTCCAACGCTGTCGCCATCTTCGGATGCTGACAATATGCGTTCAGTCATCATGGAGTCGTATTCTTTCGAGATGGAGCGCGTCACGAATGATCTTGATGCATATACCTCATCGAACGTGTGCTCATTCTCGTCCTTGATGTCGGATATCTGTTTGGTGTATGCGGCGATCCCGATACCTTTAGCTCTGAGATATTGTGATGCGATCGCGCCTGCCGCTACTAGCGGCGCAGTCATCCTTCCAGAGAACTGTGCGCCTCCACTGATATCCATCCCTTTGAATCTGATGAGAGCGGGAAGGTCAGCGTGTCCCGGCCTCGGTTTCCTGTTGAATTCAGAATATGATGTAGGATCTTTGTTCTCATTCCTTATCGTGAGTATGACATAACGTGATGTCACGACATCATCGGATATCCCGGAATCGAAGATGACGTCATCAGTCTCTTTTCTTGATGTGCCTATTCTGTCAGATGGTCTTCTGAGATCCATCGATCTTTTGATGTCGTCGATATCGATGTGCATACCAAGGGGCAATCCTTCGATCACACAACCTATGCGATCGGCATGACTCTTGCCGAAGAGGGAGACCTTCAATCTATCGCCTGTTGTGTACATATCAACACCTCATCCCGAGAGAACGCATATGTTCTATGAATCTTGGGTAGGAAACATCCCAACAGTGGTCATCTTTCATTGATATCGGACCATCGGATACCAACGAAGCGATGGAAGCGGCCATCATCAATCTGTGATCCCCTCTGTGATCGACCCATCCGCCCCTGAGATGTTCTACGCCTTCGATGATGCAACCATCATCGGTCGGGCGGATATCGGCCCCCAATGTATTGAGCATATCGCTCACAGATTCTATGCGATCGCTCTCTTTGAAATGTAATTGTGGTGCTCCATGGAGTTTGCTCTTTCCGTCCGCTGTGCATAGGAGAACAGCAGCTATCGGGAAAAGGTCAGGTACGTTCGAGATATCTATGTCGCACGCTTTCGGATGTCCATTGTGCGTACAAGTGATCACATCGCCATCGATATCAACGGAACATCCCGCCATCCTGAGGATGTCCACAATCTTTTTGTCACCTTGTTGGTCGGACATATCCAATCCTTTCACTGATGCCCTGCCAGACAATCCTCCGGCCACTAGGGGGTAAGCGGCGGATGAGAAATCTGATGGGACTACGTAGTCGCATGGAACATAACTCTGTGGTTCCACATGGAATCCAGAATCTGTTCTGATGATGTGGATTCCGAATCTTTCCATCATATCTGTGGTGATATCGATGTAGGGTTGCGATACGATATCGCCTTCCAGTATGATGTCCATCGGTCTGCCGACTAATGGGGACATCATCAACACGGATGAGATGAATTGGGATGATGTACTTCCATCGATGCATATCCTGTTCCCTTCAACGGGTCCTCTGATCCTTATCGGTGCTTTACCATCATTCGACTCGCAACGTACTCCACAACCCTTCAAAGCATTAAGAAGCGGTTCCATGGGCCTTTTCATCACGGAGTCATCGCCAACTATTGTCGTTTCCGAATCGAACAATGCAGCGATCCCTGTCATGAGCCTCATGGTCGTACCCGAATTCAGTACATCGACAATCCTGTTGGGCGCATGTATCTCTTTGGATTCGATGCAGATGCGATCATCCGCCCAATCGATGGATGCACCCATAGTGATTATGGCATCCGCGGTCGCTCTGGTATCCAATGAATCGAGTGGATTGGTTATAACACATTTTCCACGGGAGAGTGCTGCCAAGATGATCGCTCTGTGTGTGCAACTTTTCGATGCGGGTGCAGATATGGTGCCGTCGATCTCTCCTCCTGAGAATGTGATATCCATCATCTCGTCCTCGTGAGTATGTAATTGGAACAGAATCTGTCCGCGATCTCCTTTCCTTTCCCTTTTTCGGTCAATGCGGCTATGGCTGGCCCTGTACCCGATACGCCTGCGGCCAATGCACCAGCCTTCAATGCGGATTCGGCGAGATCCGAAGTATCGCCGATTATTCTGCCGATGTACCTCCCATTCTCTGTTAGTACATTCAGATAATCCGATTTGATCGATGGGGCCATGGCCTGAAACATGTCGGATAATACTGTGTATTTTTCCTTTGGTATCTTTTCCTTCGGTGGAGATCCTGGTAGGCAGATTATAACGTCATATTCTGGAATTCTCATCCTGTTGATGATATCATCATTCTTGTTATCCGTGATGACAAGTCCACCGTATTCGCACCCGCAAGCATCATCGAAGGATCCCGTCACCGTGACATTGCATTCTCTGGCGCATCTGACGCCGAGTCTGATGATATCAAGCATCTCCATCCTCTCTCCCAATGCATCTAGAACTGCAGATATTGTTGCATTGCACACGGAACTAGAGCTTTTCAATCCTATGGATGGAGGGATCTCACTGATCACCTTGAGAGAATAGTCGATAGGTTCTTGATCGATCGATTCCAAAGTCCTTTTTACGCATGTTCTGACAAGTTTGGTATCGACATCAGGTCTATCGACGAGCGTTATCGTCGTTGTATCAGAATCGGAGAATTCGACATCCGTGGTTAGTTCTATGCCTATGGTGGAACCGATGCCGCATGGGATAGCATTCATCACGGAAATGGCACCATATGATCTTCCATGCCCTTTCATTGAATCGCCCTCCTCATGACGTCGACGTCAGGTTTCCTGTCGAACCAAAGGTGGAACGATTCCGCACCCTGTCCGATGAGCATCTCCTTGCCATCGACGAGTATAGATCCACTCTTCTTTGCCTTTTTGATCAAAGGTGTGTCGTGACCGTAAACCATGTCGAACACGATTTGTTCGGAATGAATATCATCGATATCTGCAGGATATCTTCCATCCACGAGGCCTATGGGCGTGCAGTTCACGATGATATCGAATGTCTTCACACTTCCACGGTATGGTGCGCATCCAAAATTATCGCAGATCATGTTCACTGTGAGTTCATTCCTTCCAGAGATGGAGACATCACATCCTGCATCCATGAAGGTGTATGTTGCCGCACGTGCGGCGCCCCCCGAACCCATGATGATCACATTCTTCCCTTTGAGATCGATGTTTGAGAATGCATATCTTATGCCTACGTGGTCGGTATTCTCGCCTTTGATCTCTCCATCATCATTGATCACAGTATTCACTGCGCCTATGCGTTCAGCGATCTCTGAGATGGAATCCATATGTTCGATGACCTTCTGTTTGTAAGGGATCGTCACATTCATCCCGCGGATGCCGTATCCCAAGACGACATCCCTGAGGTGTTCGATATCAGTGGAATCGAACGTTAGATAGATCCCTTTCACCCCTGCAGCTTTCATCGCCGCATTCTGCATCGAAGGTGAATCCGAATGTGATAGGGGATGTCCGATGATGCCTGTGATCACACGATCAGCTATGAGTCCTCTGACCTTGTAAGCATCCATCAGATCTGATAAAGTATGGATATCCATCTTAGGGAGGATATCAGAGCCACATGTGGAAATCTTCATCTAAATCTCCGAGATCGATTCATCGACGGAGATGCCGAAATGCCTTCCCCCAGTATCGATCCTCGCCAATATCTTGTCCCCTGGTCTCAGTTTTGTAACGGATTCGGAACCGTCCTTCTTAACCATCTTGACGGTCTCTGCATTCTGCAGTATGACGCTATATTCTTTCATTCCATCAGTGGCCGTCACCATCAGGAGCGGTCTTTTCTCGATCTTACATCTACCTATTGAAGCGACTCTTGTCCTGCCGCTTCCATTGCACAATAGTACATCATCGCCACTTCTCAATTCAGATAGATATCTCGTACCTCCATCAGGGACCTCTATGTAAGAATGGACGGCACCTGCGTTCACCCTGAAAGGTCTGCTTGCGACGTATCCGTTGTCCTCGCTCTCCGACTGTATTAGGAAAAGGCAGTTGGAGTATGAGCCTATGAGCATCCCCTCGCCTGGAGACATCATGCTGCAGGTATCGATACATACCCTGTCTCCCATCTCTACCCGTCTTACGGATACTACGGTGACCTCACTCAGATCTTCATTAGGACTTGCTGACAGTATCCTTTTGAATTCTGAAAGTTCGGTCGGATCGTTGATATCGATGATGATTCCGTCCACTCCCTTTTCCATCGTTGTGAGATACAGTTTAGCATCATCACTGTTCTTCGCGGATACGTACAACTCGGTCCCGCTACCATCGAATGCAGCGATAAGATTCTCCAATGGTATCATGGTCCAATCGGTCGTCTCTACGATGACAGCCTTCTTCTTCCCAGCCAGGGACATGACATCCTCCATGGATACTGGGCCGTCTATGCTCACGGATATGTACGAATGATCCGTGAATTCATTGTCATGAGTGTAGATCGCATCCATCCTGCCCAGTTCTTCGAAGCATTCGTCACCTTCCCTGAGGACGAATCCGCTGAATCCTGCTTCAAGACCATCGGTGATGTACCCTTTCCTCACATCCCGATCATCGGATCTATCTGCCCTGATCATCAGTCTTTTCATGTCGATCACTTGATGAATTCGGATGCTTCCTCAACAGAATAACCGTCCAATACGATGCTTGATATCGCCTTAGTTATCCCGTAGGTGTTCTTGTTCTGGAATACATTCCTCCCTATGGACACACCATGTCCTCCAGCCTCTATGGAATCGTGGACCATGTTCAATATGTCCATGTCCGAATCCATCTTCGGTCCGCCTGCGATCACGACAGGTGCTAATGCGCCTTTGCAGACTTCTCTGAATGAATCTATGTCTCCGGTGTAACTGACCTTCACTATGTCAGCTCCGAGTTCCGATGCTGCCCTGGCACAGTGTGCTATAGCACATGGATCGAAAGTATCTTTGATATTAGGGCCGCGCGGATACGCCATGATCATCAACGGCATCCCCCAATCGTTACACTGTTCTGATATTCTGCCTGCGGTCTCCAACATGGAGGGTTCATCCTCTGAACCGAAGTTGATGTGTATGGACACGGCATCCGCACCGCATCTTATCGCTTCTTCCACGGTCGTTATCTGGACCTTGCTGTTGCTTGTCGGACCGAGATCCGTGGATGCAGATAGATGTACGATGAGTCCAACATCCTTGCCCGATCCACGATAGGAGTATCTTATGAGTCCTTTGTGCATGAGTACGGCAGTCGCACCACCTTCGGAGACATCATCGACGGTCTGTTTCATATCTATCAGTCCCTCCTGAGGGCCGATTGATATCCCGTGATCCATAGGAACTATCACGGCATTGCCGGTCTTCCTATCGGTTATCCTCTCCATCCTTATGCTCTTCCCGTACATCTTAGATGCCTCGTACCTTCGATTCTATCCTTCTACATCTTATTTATTGTCATCTGCAAGATGCTGTCTGTCCGCATTTCCGATCGCGGGTAAGTTTCCGCTATCTTCATTCATCAATCTCGATTCGGATTCCACGGCTTCGGTTATGAGTGCTGAAGCGACAGTTTTCATCGTATCTGCACTCAATCCTTTCGATACGCCTTCATCGATATATCTGGTGATGACCTTTTTCTCAACCTCAAGATTCCTCAGAGGTTCATTTGTTTCGATCTTGACCTTAGCGATCTCTTCCGCAAGTGCGGTGCGCTCTGCGATCAACTCGATGATCATCGAATCCTTCTTTCTGATCTCCTCTCTGAGTGTTTCCAAGTCCATGCTATCACGTTAGTTGAGTTGTTCTGTGACCCCTTTCACCGTTACGCTGTGAAACATGATGTCTGATACAACAGACATCATGCTCTTACATTTTTGTATCGAGATGTGTCCTTTCTGAGAGTTACCACTCAGTTTGATATGGATATGATCGAGAGCCCAGGCTCTTGTTATGATATGATGATAAGATGGCGCGGAGAGGGAGATTCGAACTCCCGGGGAGAAACTCCACCGGTTTTCAAGACCGGCGCCGTGGGCCAGGCTTAGCTATCTCCGCTTGGATTGTTGGTATATCGTCATTATATAAAAGCGATAGGGTCGAGGTCATTTTTCCTGAAGAATCGCAGATCTGATGCTTGGATAAGTACGAAAATAACGTCATTCATCAAAGAATCTGGTCACATCGGCCAAAGGATCCGTGGACAACTTAGCTCCGAGTTTCGAGGCATATTTGGAACAGCGGTTGTCGAATATGACGGCCATTCCCCTGTCCGTCTCCGTTCTTATCAGACGTCCGATGGCTTGTTGCATCTTCCTGAGCGCCGGTACTTCGGATGTATAGCGCCATCCTACTCCTCTACCATATTTCTGATCGAACAGGTCGGACATAGCCCTCGTTTCGAGTGTCGGTGGAGGGTATGGTATGCCGACGATTATTGCAAAGCACAGTTCTTCTCCCGGAAAATCGATGCCTTCTGCGATGGATCCCCCCATCACTGTGAAGAACACTCCATTCCTTCCTTTCCTGAACTCGTTGAGTGCTTTCATAGTCATCTTCTGTTGGCCGGACTCCTCCCAATACGCGTCCTTCTTCACATCCCTGTCAAGGAATGGGCGCATCTTGCGCATCATGCTGTATGACGGGAAGAACACCAAGGTGTTCTTGTCCACATTATTGCAGAGTTTGGCGATGTTCTTCTCCATTCTGGAGAATATCGATGGATCCTTCTGCATGTCCTCATATCTCGTGGTGACATTGCCGAGATAGATCACAGATCTGTTCTCGGGCGGGAATGGTGATGGGTAGATCTTGGTGACGGTATCGGCAGGCAATGCCATGACTTTGACGTATTGTTCCAATGGTTGCAATGTACCCGACATGTGCACCACGCCTTTGGTCCTTCTGAGGAATGTCGTTACCTCAAATGGATCGATGCATGCGGCATGTAGTGATTCTCCATCTTCGTCCACCTTCACGGATTTGATGTACTTGTCATGAGGGGACATGATCCAATCCTTCAGGTCCGAACCTAGTGTGTAGATGTCGGATATCCTGTTCTCGCCTCTCTCCATGAGGGCTTCGGTCCTGTCCTCTCCCAGTGATATCATCCTATCTATCGCGATCTCGAGTTCGTTCCTGTTCAATTCGAATTTCTGACCGAGTCTATTCTCGATCTCGTCATTTGCGATAAGACACTCCTTCTTGGTCAATGTTATCTTCTCATTTGCTAGGGATCTGAGGATGTTCTTCATCTCCTTGACGAAAGGCATCAATGTGACATTATCGAATAATGGGGGATCGCCTTTCATCGTCGTGGATTCATCGATGGCTGCTTCGATGAGTTTTATGTCTATGGTGTAGCTCTCTTGTTCCCTGGCGGCATCTATGATGTTGTGGGCCTCATCCACTATGATCACGATGTCGGAACCATCGCTCTCCATATTCCCGAGGAATCCATCCCTGATGTCATCAGATAGGATGTGCACATATGGCGCTACGATGACATCCACATTCTTGAGGAGCATCTTCTTGGTCTCGTATGGACAGATGTTCCTATCCTCACAGAATCTGTCCAATTCATTGGATGTAGGGAATGAGTTGTGACAATAACTCTCGACCTCACCCAATCTATCCATCAAGCCTTTGAAGAAGGGACAACCTCCGTTGCCGCTGTTTGCTTTCTTCTTGTTGTCTTCGCATAATGCCGATAGGACGGAGGGGGGCATCTTCTCATAATCGGACATCGTCCTGAGGTATGGGCATGATCTCCCTCTACCAGTGACCGTGAGTCCGGATACCCTTCTCAATTTGGATATCGCACGTAATTCCCTCATTACCTGGTCGCTCTGTGATATCGTTCTCGTAAGGTACAGGATCTTCTTGTGCGTCCGAAATGCGTGATCGACTGCGGATGCGAGTGACACGATCGTCTTTCCTGTACCCGTTCCCGATTCAAGCACTATGTGCTTGCCTTCGTCCAGGGCGTTGGTGATATCCTTAACGATCTGAACCTGTATCGGCCTTGGAACATATGGGAAACAGGGGAGGTTCGGATCCTCCTTCTCTATGACATTCGGTTCTGCTTGTGGTATCATCTCTATGACATCATCAAGATCGTCATAGGATTCATCATCCACCTTCCGTCTGCATTTCATACAGGTATCCTTTCCAGGCATGATCAAGCTACCACAATGAGGACAGAAGGCGGTCATGTGACTTCCAATATATGGGTTTGATATAACGGTTCCGTCAGATGTGTCCTTAACGTAGCAAGAATCACAGGATGTGATGGCGTATCGGCTATCGCTTTGTTCACAATCGTATTATATCGCGCCATCGTTAACACGGCACATGGATAGCGGACCCAGAGCGGATATCAAGACACTTATTGTAGATCCGGAGACTTTCATACAGGAATTGAGCGATGAGAAGGTGAGGCTTCTCTTGATGGAATTGGAGATGTTGATGGAGGAATATGAGAGGGAGAACACGATAATGTATCTTGCCAGCAATTATTCCAGCAACAAGCACTTGGCGTTCTCGGCACTCAGAGCTATGCATGACTATGAGATCAAAGAATTCCAGGAGATAACAAAGAAGAAACTCTTGGAAGAGATCAAGAGAAGGAAGGAAGCGAAGAAATCCGCACTCTGATCCGATTCAAAAAAAAAAGAATGAGGTTGGACCCGCATGGAATACATGCGGACCTCGGACCTCATTTGCGTTTGTTGGATTTCTTTTTCTTTCCTTTCTTCTTGGAACCCTTTTTCTTGACTTTTGCAACCATCGCACCGATCACTGCGAGTATGATCGCACCAATCCCTATCGCAGGAGCATTCTCAGTGACGATCTCGGATATGTTGACCTCATCACTCGGAGGTGCGGAATATCCTGGTATGATGTATCTTCCAGTGTTACCAGATTGATCCTTCACTCTGATGTAGTTGACATCATCTGAATCTATGGTGAACGTTGTACCCGTGGATGATGAGATCACCTCATTATTCACATTATATGATGACCACTCCACAGTGCCTGTGGTGCCTGTTGCCGTGAATGTTTTTCTGGCAGCATCGGGTTTGACGGTGATCGTATCCGTCAGTTTGTAGTTGTAATCCCAATCGCTCATGTATGAATCCAAGTAGAATTGTGTGATCTCCTTGGACTGCAGATACAATCCGCACTCTCTGTTGTTCATGAACGCGTTATCCGTCCAATTGACAGAGGACACCCAAACGGTATCATCGATGATCACGCCCTTGTTGTGCATCGTTTGGTATCCTGATCTGGTCATTCCCGCGGATTTTACATTAGTTTCCGTGTTGAGTTTTTCGATGAAATCCACATTCTTGTCTTTAGTGACCATGAATCTCGCATCGACCCCTCTATCTGATGCTTTGATCATCGCAGAGAGCGGAGATGTCGTTGCGAATGTCCTAAAGGATGAACCTATGTCCATCTGTTCGGTGTACACTCTCGTATCTGCATTCTCGATCAGATACATGAGTGCCTTGAACGTGTTGTCCGGCGACATGTAGATGCTCGTACCTACATTCTCATAGGTCTTTGGAGCATAATCCACAGAATTGACATACGATTCCACTGTTGACACGGTAGGCAACGTCTTCGCAGTCACATCCGGATATTTCTTGTCGAATAAGAGGAAGTCGTCATTGAATTTCCAATCGTTCATGAAGAACTCATTCATCTGTGAAGCGAATTCCTTACCATAAACGACCGCACCCCATCCTCTGTTGCCTTTGGTGCTTATGTTCCCATCGGTCCAGTTCTCGGATGTTATTATGACCTCTTTATCATCAATTATGGCGTATTTGTTGTGGACATAGCTGTATCTGTCATATGTCCCTCCGCCGATGAATTTCACTTCTGCACCAGCATCGACGATGGTCTTGAGAAGTCCCCCATCCTGTTCATAACCGAGAGGTTTGTTCTCGAGTATCAATTGCACATCGACGCCTTTCTTCTCGAGATCAGTCAATACCGAACAGACATATGCGCTCGTGAGCATGTATATCGAGATCTTCACGCTCTTCGTCGCACCCATCAGGGACTCCAGGACAGGTTTACCGCCGCATTCAGGGAACGTGAATGGTTTCACATCTGCGGATACTGTCTTCGTATCAGCGAATGATTTCGCTGTGTATCCATTACCTACGGCTGCCCAATCGAAGTATGTGTTCGTATCTGTGGGCTCTACCCTTCTGATGACGTGTTCCTTGAACCCGAGATCGACAGGAATCCCCGTCCATCCATCGGATGCGGTATAGTTTCCGTAGCATACGACATCCACGAGATTGCCCGATCTGTCGTAGAGATATACTGCATCGCCGGAGTTCTTGAGGGCGATCGAGGATGAGTTGACCATTACATTGCGTGTATCCGTCTTCTCACAGAACCAATCCCCATCAACCGTCTTCTTCACCAATGCGACGGTATTCCCGGAAGAGACCTTCAGAGGCTCGAACCTGTATTCTTTGCCACTGCTGTTCTTCACCACGTATCCATCGATATCGATGGCCTTCGAGCTGTAATTTTTCAGTGCTATGCCGTCCGTGGCATCCTTGGGGTCCAATTCGAATAGCAATATTCCGTCATTCGTCATTCCTACTGCATCCGATGAATCGGATACGCAGATCGGGAAGGCCGAGAATATCATTATCGTGACCACTATAATCGAGATAGCATCCCTGTATCTGACCATGTATGCACATCGGTTTATCGGTTAAAATCATTGACTTCAGCGTACCTGTCGTTGATGGATGTAGGATGTGGTGAAGATCGTGAAAGACAGCGAACGATTGAAGCAGTTTTATTAATCGTTCAGATATCCTTGCGATATGCAGTCAGAGACCTTGCTCCTCATCGCCTGTGCTGGCGCGGGCGCCGCTATCGGAGGGATACTACGTTTCTCCGCATCGAAGGTCATAGATTGTTCTGAGTTCCCATGGGCGACGTTCGTTGTGAACTTGATCGCTTGTTTCCTCGCGGCATTCGTCACGATGAGATTCGGGGGTTCGATCAGCGAATCATTCAGGGTGTTCTTCACAGTGGGTATCATGGGCGGTTTGTCTACCATGTCCACCTTCGCTAACGAGACTGTGGAGATGCTGTACGTCGGGAATTACGGGTATTTCGCCTTTAACGTGTTCCTGAATGTAGCTGTCTGCATATTTGGTGCCATAGCAGGAAGGGAACTTGCGCTGATATGAACTCATCCGGATGGCGTGAAATCCTTGGCCGATTTGTATGCGATCGATACTAAGACCAATGATGCGGCCATCAATATCGAGAACATCAGATATGTCCATGAGTAGTTCCCTGATGCATCGAATATCATGCCTGGGAGGAACGAGCCTGCCATGATCCCGAATTGATATCCCATCTGCAGCCTCTTGAGATTGATCGGATATTCATCCATGGATGTGAAATCAGCTGTCCAATTAGGATATCCTAGGGAAATGACCGGATATCCTATGCCCATCAGCATGAGTGAGGTGAACATCAGCCAATTCTCGCTGATATTGCAGATCATGAATCCTCCGAACAATCCTAGGACAGTGAATGAACCGAACAGCAATGTGGCGAAGAGCGTTCCTTTCCTGTCCACAGCCTCCCCGAATACAAGTTTACTGATCAACAACATCACGCCGAACAGAGAGATGCCCAATGCGACCGTCATGTCATCCAGACCAGCTGTGGAGAAGTTCAATGCGAAGTGAGATGTCGCAGGGAAACCGCATATCCCTCCGAACGTTGCAGCGATCATCAACAGTATTATCGCAGTATGGGAGAGATGGAATCTCTTCTTCTCTTTAGTATCCGATTGGATCTCCTTCCCGCCCAACGGTTCAAGGCCGATATCGGAGGGATCGTTCTTGACGAGCAGGAGGATCAGTATGGCAGTGATTGCCATGAACACTGCTTCCATGAAGAACGAGATGTTGAGGCCGATGTTCTCGATGATCGTCTCCAGGATGGGCGAACCGATGGCGATGGACAATCCGGAACCAGAGGAACAGATGGATAGGGCCAACGCACGGTTCGTGGTGAACCATCTCCTCATGAGGAGGGATGCAGGCAGCATGAATCCCAACCCATATGTCACTCCTCCGAATATCGAACCGATGTAGTAGATGTACTGTGTCCCGTCAGCCAAAGTGTAGATCAGGAACGCGACACACCCGGATGCGACAGCAACGAACATACCGTTGCGCAGACCGAGTCTCTTGTAGAATTTGTCAGCGAAACATGTGGAGATGAATGCCACTGCACTGCACACGGTGATGATGGCCGATGTCTCTGTACCCGACATCCCATAATCCCTGTGCAACGCATTGATGCCTATCGACATGCCTGTGCTGACCAATGAGGCGCCGAATATCATCATCATGCAGACAGCTACGATGAGCCATCCGTAATGCACTCTGCTCCTCATGCTGTGTCGAACGTGTATCGAGTATATACCATCATGTTCACGGTATTATGTATCTTTTCTATACTTCCCATCAAAATCGCATCATATGCGAAGGAGCCTTTGTGTACAGTGCGATGAGTTGCGGAGTTCAGGCAATGTTATAAATGGATTATCTGTTCCACCCAATCATGAAAGCATTGGAAGACTACGTGACAACGATCCCGGACTTCCCGAAGAAGGGGATAATGTTCCGTGATGTCACGACCATACTTAGCGATAAGGATGGGTTCAAATTAGCCATAGACGGCCTCATCGAGGCGTTGAAGGATGTTGATTTCGACCTGATCCTTGGTTCAGAATCCCGTGGATTCATCTTCGGCGCACCGGTTGCATATGCTATGAACAAAGGCTTCATCCTTGTCAGGAAGAAAGGCAAATTGCCGAGAGAGGTGATATCCGAGGATTATGAGCTCGAGTATGGCTCGGCTACGCTCGAGATGCATGCCGATGCTGTGAAGAAGGGTCAGAAGGTTGTGATCATAGATGACCTCGTTGCCACCGGCGGTACCACTCAGGCAGTGATCAGGCTTGTGGAGAGGGAAGGCGGAAAGGTCGTCAAGATCGGTTTCGTCATGGAACTCGAAGGCCTGAAGGGAAGAGAGAAACTCAAAGATTATGATGTGTTCTCTCTGATAAAATATCCCGGTATCTGAATGGATGGGTGGGGTTCTAAACCCCATCATTCCCTGTTCGTAAGAGCAGAACGTAATTTCTTACCTGTCTTCCTACGGTTCATAACGTAGTTTATGAGATCGTTACCAGTGAGTTCCACGCTGGACGGTCCAGAACGTACGAAGAACGTTTCCGTCTTCTCCTTGGTATTCTTCAGGAATGCAGGGGTGGATGTCGGTGTGCAATCGAATCTCATCACTATCCTGTCTTTCCCATCATCCCTCTTGCCGTAATCTATCTGTTCGAATTTGATGAATGGGATGAATTCGTTACCGATCTGTGATGCGATGACGTTGGTGACATGGAGGTTCAGTTTGTCACGGTTCTCGAATCTCTCTATGTCGATACCCATGATGTTCCCGTTATCCTCCACTCCGACGAGCAATGTGCCTCCATCGGTGTTCAGGAAGGCAGTGATGGTCTTGAGGACGGCCTTCTCCATCCTCTTATCTATCTCCCCGGTCTGAAGATTGGTCATCAATGTGGATTTGAATTCCAATCTTCCGGATTCTCCCTTGTCTATGAGATCCTTGGTCTCCTCTGCCCTATCGACAGCGATACCCATCAACGTGGAGTTGTTCGCAAGGAATCTGTCCACAGTGATGGTCATTATCCTGTTCTTGCTGTCGATCATGTAGAGTATCGTTATGAACAGACAACCGAAGGCGATCCATATCGCATCATCCATGAGTGAGTTTATGTCCTTGCTTATCAGGTTCGCATTCACGTGATGTACGATCATCATCCAGATCAGGACTGATGCAAGGCCGAATGTCAGAGCCTCGATCGCAATGATGATAGGCTTCTCATCAACGAATCCAGGCCTCTTACCAAGTGAGATGTATGCTATTATCAGACCTATCAGCGATAGGACGACACCTGCAAGGAATGAGCATAGGTTGGATAGTATGTATGAATTGGGTATCATCGATGCGACGAGGGAGACGATCATCGTCACGATCACGATGAATATCAGCATAGGCGGGACGTGGATGAACTCCTTGTCGTAGAACAGCATCATTATCGTGATGACCAATGTGGGGATGGCTATCACGACATCCCCTATCTCTCCAACGTATGAACCAACAGCGATTATGGCGGCGGTCGCGATGGCGAACAGTGCATACCACGCCCTGGTCATCTTGGAGATCCTTTTCAGTCTCATCGTTTCATTCGTAGCAGGTATGGATTCGGGACCCATGTCCGCATTCTGTTCTTCGACATTCATCGTCTCACCGAACGTTATCGCTTGTATAAATCGGATATCATTGTCCGTTTTCTTCAAGATATGCTTTCATACTGTTCATGTACAATGTAGGTTGATCCTTCCCTATGGCATGGCCTGCGTAGGGAATGACGGACAATCTGGAGCCTTTGACCATCTTGACATATTCGTTGATGGTGTCGATCGTGACCTCGTCGCTGTCACCGCACATGAAGAGTACGGGGACATCTATCCTTTGCAAATCGGATGTAAGGTCGAAATCCTTCATCGTTCCTTCGCAGACAAGGTCATTCGGCCCCCACATGGATAGGAAGACGTCATTCTGAACGGTCTGTCCTGCCGCGATAGCTATCTCCCTGTTGATCTCGCGTGTGAACAGGAATCTTGAATAATATTCGGACATGACATGCTGATAGTTCTCTATCGATCCCTCTCCGCGCATGAATGCTTCCATTTCCTTACGATATTCATCAGGAAGCCTTTCCATATTCCTCATCTGATCCGTCATCCATCTTTCGGATGATATGAACGGGGATGGGAGGATCATCAATTCTATCCTCTCGCAACCATATCTCGCAGCATATCCTACGGCCAATCCTGCTCCCCAGGATGCACCGATGAGGATGACCTTCTCGAACCCCATGCCCTCGATGAATTCGTTGAGTTCCCTGTAATAATCCTCTTGATCCCATGAGGATAGGTCGGATATCCTGTCCGATCTCCCGCACCCCATCTGATCGTATGTGTAAATGGGATGTTTGAGATGCATCTTCCTTCCTCTGGTGGTGTTCGCACCGTCACCCGGCCCTCCATGGAGGAAGATGACAGGTATCCCATCCAGGTGCGTGTTGTATTGGTAGTATGCGATCGTTCCATTGGATGTCTTGAACGGTTGTGCATCATTGTCATCATCGTCGGATACAAGATCCCAAACCTTGTCATCTATCCATTTGGAGATGTCGGATAACATCCCTTCGAATGATAACGCTCTGCCTTTCTCGACGAATTCGCAGACTCCCCAATACGTCCTATCGGTCTTCAACGATACTGTGTACGAGAATCTCCTGTTCACTCCTATGGTGCATAGGAAACCGTTCGCGTATGCTGTGTACCTATCCTTTCCGAAGGATCTCCTGTCCTTCTTCATCAGGAACATGGCCGTATCAGTCTCAAGATAGAATGTATCGGGATTCTGCATGATATCGCCCTCACATACGTGACCGATTGGATATAGTTTACAGGTGTATCACTCATTCTTTCATCGCTGATAGGTAACGTTTTTAATATCATCCCACTGTCGAAGGGGTATGAGCATCATCTATCGTTACGGGAACGAATATTACATCAACATGACCAACAGATGTCCGTGCAGATGCGTATTCTGTCTGAGGAATACGACACCAGCCCTTGGCGATGCGGAGACCCTGTGGTTGGACCATGAACCCACTGTAGATGAGGTCATTGATGAATTGCGTAAGGTCGATCTCTCGATCTCTGATGAGATCGTGTTCTGTGGATACGGTGAACCTACCGTTCGTTTCGACGATCTCAAGGAATGTGCACGCAGGATCAAGGAAGAGTTCCACAAAACCGTGAGAGTGAACACCAACGGACTCGGCAATCTGATCAACGGCAGGGATATCG
Organism: Candidatus Methanarcanum hacksteinii; assembly: GCF_964305265.1. Taxonomy (NCBI): domain Archaea; kingdom Methanobacteriati; phylum Thermoplasmatota; class Thermoplasmata; order Methanomassiliicoccales; genus Candidatus Methanarcanum; species Candidatus Methanarcanum hacksteinii. The sequence continues at coordinate 493,749 of NZ_CAYATA010000002.1, forward strand.
TGCCTGAGATGGAAGGGGTGATCGATGCCTTATCAATAAGCCTCAACGCATCCAATGAGGAGGAATATCTTGCTCTGTCGAGACCATCTTTCGGACCGGGATCGTACAAAGCGATGATCGATTTCACGAGGGAATCCAAGAAAGTGGTCCCGAACATCACGATGTCCATCGTAGGCGAATCCATAAGTCCGGAATCCGAGAAGGAATGTGCAAGGATAGCTGCCGAACTGGGAGCGACGTTCAAGGTAAGGGAATCCGTCTGCGGTAAGATATTAATCAAATGATTCGGCTGAACGGTGCGATATCATGTCTTCAAAGACTTTGACTATAATCGCACTGTTAGCCATCATCGGCATCTCCACGGGTGCGATAGTCGCGATCCTGGCGCAGGATGATGCAGATACGTATGGCAATACGTATACGATAACATACGAGTTGAACGGAGGCATCGCAGATCCGAACTCGCCTTCAACATACGTCTCTGGTACGGTGACCGATCTAGGCTGCCCTACTAACGAGAATAAGGATGTGGCATTCTTCGGTTGGTATCTCGATAAGGAATGTACGAAGAATCTGTTGTACATCCCATCGAAGATGAGCGGCAATCTCACACTGTATGCATTATGGGATGATGGTTACGAGGGACATGGATACAAGTTGGATACATACACGAAGAGGACGGAGACGATCTTCGGCAATATGGCCTATCAGTATGAATCGTTCGGTACATATTCGCAGATATTCCTTGCTTTCGAAAGTGATGACAAGTACTTGTATCGCGAGATCAGGGAGACGAAGTTATCCTCAGGTCAGAGCAATGTGATCAGCACTGTGAAGTGGAATACTGATAAAGATGATGATGACAAGGATGAATACGACCAGTCGGATGAAGAGGTCGTAACATTGGATCTCAACGGTTGGAATGTCGCCGCCAAATGCATCACACTCACATTGAAAGATAATAGCACAGTATCCCACGTGGAGAAACAATACTACATCTACGATTGGCTTCTCATAATGGTGGATTCTAATTACTCAAGCGGTAACGTCGTTGTCAACAGCATATATCAGATTGATAGCATACTCTCGGAGGATATTAAGAACGAATATTCGATCAAGGTGTATTCCGGGGACGGTATCGATGTCACTGGTGCAGGGACATATAACATTGGATCACCAGCAGAGTTCACAGCGACAGGCGATGACTTCCTTGGATGGTATGATGAGGCAGGGAATCTTCTCTCCACCGATAATACATACAAGATAGAGAAGGTCCTTTCAGATCAATCACTTTATGCATACAATTCGAAGATATGCGACATCACAGAGGATTGTGGTAACTCATTGACGGTCACCGCAGAGGATGTCGAGAATGTCACATGGACTCTCCGTGATTCATCCAACAATATCGTCAATGAATCCGAGGGCGAGAGATACAGCTACACATTCGAGACTGTGGGTAAGTACACGTTGACGTATTCTGGAGATAAGAATGAGAAGTTCTTCGGAAAGATCCTAACAATCATCGCCGACGGTGTCGATAATAAGACATTCGATTGGTCATATGGCGGGAAGGATTACAGTATAACACTCGGCATAAGATATTCTGATTATCACACATACAAGACGGACGATATAATCAGAAGTCAGGGGACGACCGAACATGACAAGATGTTCGTGACATCCGATGACAAGTATGTGAAACAGATCGCCGAATACATATCGGGTGCGACCGTAGGCCTCGATAAGGCTGAGGTCGTGAACGTTCTCCTGAGATTCACGCAGACCATCCCATACATGTACGACAGCGAATCAGTCGGACAAGAGGAGTATTGGAAATATCCTTTGGAGACGTTGTACGATGGTAACGGCGACTGTGAGGATACATCGATCCTCTTCTGTGCCGTCGGAAAAGCTATGGGGTACGATACGGCATTGATGCTCTTCAGCGGGCATGCCACTGGTGCGATAAGTATCGCAGACATGGGATATGACACATCGGACGTGAAACTGAAGACAGAGAGGGTCGGTGCAGGCTTCTTCTCTAGAGTGGTATCATATTACACCATTGATAACAGCGACATCTCGACATACGTCTACAGGGAGAACATCCCAACGACGCCTTCATACTATCTCTACTGCGAGACGACAACGATAGACGATGGAAAAGGCAACGAGTTCAGAGTGGGTGACGTACCTTCGTACACAGGCAGAGCGTACTACGATGCATACAGCTGTTACAACGTTCTCAAAGTGATCCCGTGCTGATCGTTGAATGAGACGATATGTCAAGAACGATCCTTGCTCCGTTCATGTGGGCGGGGCAAGGATCCTGCATTGACAAGAAAAACCACTTACACCATTTATATCCAATATTGCAATCACCGACCCATGGTGAAATCAGTCAATGCTGCACACATCCTTGTGAACAAAGAGGATGATGCGAAGAAGATTATGGATCGTCTTGAGAAGGGAGAGGATTTCGAAGCTCTTGCGAAGAGATTCTCCAAATGCCCCTCAGGCAAGAAGGGAGGCAACCTCGGATGGTTCGGAAAAGGTGACATGGTCAGGGAATTCGATGAGGCATGCTTCAACGGTAAGAAGGGTGATGTCATCGGTCCTGTCAAGACAGAGTTCGGTTACCACGTAATCCTGATAAAGGATCAGAAGTGAATATCATGTTCCGATGATGTTATTCAACATCATCGGACAAACATCTTCCAATGAACATTATTGCGATCTTTCAATCATCCTCTTCTTTTGATGCAATGGAACGACCGTATCGCACCGATAGGTAAGCGGTTAATATTCGTGCGTCCATCACCACAGCAGTGATAGGATGGCAAAAGAGAAGACCAAGTCCAAAGGCAAGGAGCTCGAGGAGAAGCTTCTGAGGAAACCTAAGACGATAGGTGAGAGCAATCCCGACTTCCTGAAGGAATCGATGGAATTCTGCGAAGGCTACAAGAAATTCCTTATGAACAAGACCGAGAGGGAGGTCGTTGACTACACGATACCACTCCTCGAGGAGAATGGTTACAAGGAATTCGTTCCAGGCACTAAATACAAGAGCGGTTCGAAGATCTACTTCAACAATCGCGGAAAGAATCTGATAATGGTCACTGTCGGTAAGAAGGGCGTATCCGAAGGAGTGAGGATCGGAGCTAGTCATATCGATAGTCCAAGACTCGATTTCAAGCCCGTCCCATTGTTCGAGGACAGCGATCTGGCATATTTCAAGACACATTACTACGGAGGCATCAAGAAATATCAATGGTCCGCAATACCGCTCGCTCTTCACGGCGTTGTCATCCTCAAGGATGGAAAGAAGGTGAAGGTCGCTATCGGAGAGGAGGATGACGATCTCACATTCTGTGTGACGGATCTCCTTCCGCACCTCGCAAGGGATCAGATGAAGAAGCCCGCCACAGAGATCATAACGGGCGAACAGCTCAACATCCTCATAGGCAGTTGGCCGTTCAATGACGATGAGGCATCACAGAAGGTGAAATTGAACATCGCCAACACGATATTCGAGAGATACGGTATCGATGAATCCGATTTCCTCTCAGCAGAACTCTGTGCCGTGCCGGCATTCAGGCCTAAGGATGTAGGATTCGATAGGTCGATGATCGGAGCATACGGTCAGGATGACAGCGTATGCGCATATGCTAACATCATGGCAGAGATCGACACTAAAAATCCAGAATACACCACGGTCACGGTGCTTGCGGATAAAGAGGAGACGGGATCGGATGGACCCACAGGCCTCAGTTCGATGTTCCTGATCGATTTCATCGAGGAGTTCGCATCAGCATACGGCGTTGAACTTAGGCATGTGCTTGCGAGATCCATGTGCATCTCATGCGATGTCAATTCAGCATACGACCCTGCATTCGGGGAGAACTACGAGAGGATGAATTGTTCATACATAAATCGCGGACCATCGATATCCAAATACGGAGGTTCCGGAGGAAAATACTCCACGAACGATGCATCGGCCGAGATGATGGCATTCATCCGTAAGACGATGGATGAGAACGGGATCGTATGGCAGGTCGGAGAGCTTGGAAAGATCGATAACGGCGGAGGAGGAACGGTCGCGATGTACATCTCATCGCACAACGTGGATACCGTCGATTTCGGAGTTCCCGTGCTCTCTATGCATTCGCCGTTCGAGGTCACATCGAAGGCGGACATCTACATGCTGTACAAGGCGATGAAGGCATTCTATCTCACCAAGGACAGTAAGTATTGAAACAAGCGGTGGGGTAACACCCCACCTATATTCTGTAAAAAAATACATTCATTCATACCAACCCGACTTCGAACAAGTATGGCACCATTGTGCGACTACATGGCGCGATACATATAGTGGGTTTTTTATCATACATGCGTATTGTGAGACTAGAGGCGAAGAAATGACCTTTAAGATGGCCGTACCAAACAAAGGAAGGCTTCACGACAGGACAATAGAGCTCCTTCTCAAATCGGGACTCGATCTCGGAGAGGATTGGGGCAGAAGATTATACGTGACAGCCAAGAATCAGGACATAGAGATACTGTTCGTCCGTGCACAGGACATCCCAAGATTCATAGCGATCGGTTCAGTGGATCTCGGTATCACCGGACAGGATCAGATTGCTGATTCAGGATTTGTACTCAAAGAGGTTCTGGAATTAGAGTTCGGACATTGTCGCCTCTCCGTAGCTGTGCCGGAACAGTCCAACATAAGGACGGTCGACGACATCAAGGATGGATGTCGCGTAGCTACGTCATTCCCTAACGTTACGAAGAGATTCTTCGATTCCAAAGGCAAGAATGTCGAGATCGTGAATGTATCCGGGGCTGCAGAGATCATGCCGTACATCGGCGTATCTGACATAATCGTCGATCTCGTCTCCAGCGGAGCGACGCTCAAGACGAACAGGCTCATGGAGATCGAGACCTTGGTCACATCACAGGCCGTGATGGTCACATCGGAGAAAGCGATGGAGGCCAACAGTGCGAGGATAATGGACATCGTGAACTCCGTGAAGAGCGTCATCGATGCTGAGAACAAGAAGTATCTGATGGCGGATGTGCCCGTATCCCAACTCCCTGAGATAGACAAGCTATTCCCAGGATTGGCCGGCCCCACTGTGATGAATATCAGCGGAAGGACGGACATGGTCGCGATCCACGTCGTTGTTGACAGTAGCACCATATTCGATTCGGTCAACAAGTTGCAGAAGCTCGGTGCGAAGGGAATCCTCACACTTCCTATCGAAAGGTTGGTGCTGTGATGCTCACAAGGGACGTCATGAGGAGCACGACCAGGGGATTCGAGAGATACTACAATCCTGTCGTCGGCAATGCGGTCAGATTGGACACGAACACCAACGTTCTTGGCAGCAACCCTGCCGCATACGAGTTCCTGAAACACCCTGTGGATGGATTGGACGGATATCCGAACACATATTCGGACAACCTCAGGGATGCATTGGCTGGACTCTATGGTCTGGAGAGGGAGAATTTCGTCGCCGGTAACGGTTCCGATGAGATGTTGGATCTGATATTCAAGACGTTCACGGAATGGGGAGATATGTCCACCATACCGGCCCCTTCCTACACATTGTACGATTACTTCATATCAGTGAACGGAGGGAAGACGAGTTTCGTGGATCTGACAGAGGATTTCCAACTCGATGTCGATGCCATGTTGAAACCCAAGTCCAAGATAATGCTCATACCGTCGCCCAACAATCCTACAGGGAACACGTTCAGGTCGAAGGATCTTGAAGAGATATTGACGAACTTCGACGGCATAATGGTCGTTGACGAGGCATATGCGGAATATGCAGAGGATTCGATGCTCAAGAGAGTGAACGAATTCGATAATCTGATCGTATTGAGGACATTCTCCAAGGCTTACGCCATGGCGGCATTGAGGGTCGGATACGCTGTATCGAATCTGAATGTCGCAGGCATGATGAACGACGTCAAGATCCCTTATTCATTGGACAAGATAAGTGAATTGGCGGCCACAGCCGCTGTCAAGGATCAGAGTTTCATCGAGAGGAGCGTATCGATGGTCAAGGAACAGAGACCATTGCTCATGGACGGCCTCAGGAAACTCGGATTCGAACCATTCCCCTCCGATGCGAACTTCATACTCGCAAGGGCTCCGATAGACCACAAGGTACTTGTGGACGGATTGAAGGAGAAGGGAGTGTTGATCCGTGATTTCGGTTCCAAGAGAAGGACAGAGAATTGCGTCAGGATGACCGTCGGTACGAAAGAGCTCAACGATATGCTCTTAGAGAAGATGGCTGAGGTGATTGACGGATGCTAAATGTGACCATCGCTGATTATGGCGTTGGTAATCTTCATTCACTCAGGAGAGCATTGGAGAGGTGCGGGGCCAATGTAGAGGTCACGTCGGATATGAGGAAGGTCACTGAGGCGGAATGCATAGCATTCCCCGGCGTAGGTGCGTTCGATAAGGTCATGGAGAGCATCCTTCCTGAGAAGGATGATATATTGGACAGGTTGAGATCAGGGATACCATGCCTTGGGATATGCATAGGCATGCAGATTCTGATGGACGGTTCGGATGAGGGCAGACTCCCTGGATTGGGTTTCATCAACGGAAGGGTGGAGAGGCTCAAGGCCAAACAGATACCTCAGATGGGATGGAACACAGTGGTGTCCGACGATCCGATGTTCGATGGGATCGACAACAGATTCTTCTATTTCACCCACTCATACTACGGGAATCCGACGGAGCGGTCCACGATAAAGGGATACTGTGAATATGAAGGAATAGATTATCCTATATTCTTCAGGAAAGGGAATTTCGTCGGTTCGCAATTCCATCCCGAGAAGAGTAGCAGATCAGGCATGAGATTCCTTGAGAATTTCATCCAATTCGCGGAGGGAGCGCTATGATGGTCATACCCGCAATAGACATGTTGGATCACAAGGTCGTACAATTGGTCGGTGGCGTACCTGGAAGTCAGAAGGTCACCATCGACGACCCATTGACCGTTGCAAGGTCGTGGCTGGAGAAGGGGGCGAAGTATCTGCACCTCGTGGATCTCGATGCCGCTTTCGGGAAGGAGAACAACATCCCTGTGATCAAGAGGATCATATCGGAATCCGACGTACCTGTGGAGGTCGGCGGAGGCATAAGGGATGAGGCCACGATAAAGGAGCTCATCGATATCGGCGTGGACAGGGTGATCATAGGTACGAAAGGCATCAAGGAGCCAGACTGGCTCGCTGAGATGGTCAACAAGTATCCTGGGAAGATCGTATTGTCCCTTGACACGAAAGGCGGCAAGATAACCGTGAAAGGATGGCAGGATGTCGCATCGATAACGTTGGATGAGATGTTCGATAGGATCAAGGATCTACCGCTTGCAGGCGTGCTCAACACGAACATAGATGTCGAGGGTCAGGGCAAAGGTATCGATCAGGCTCAGGCATCCGATTTCATAAAGAGATGTCCTCATGAGGTGATAGCATCCGGAGGAGTGACATCCTTGGATGATGCGAAGCTGTTGGACAGATGCGGGGCACCCGCCGCAGTCGTCGGTATAGCGATATACACAGGTCTTTTGGAGCCTTGGACATGGGAAACACCCTGGATCGCCAAGGGATGATAGACATCAAGTCATGTTTATGTATGTAATCGGACATTGTGAGGTAATATGAAGATGCCATGTGAGTTGATCGTATCAGAGATACTACCTACGGCCAGAGGGGAGTTGGCAAGGCAATTGGTCATCAGGCATGGCCTGACCCAAGCGAAGGTCGCTAAGATGTTCGGGGTCACGAGTGCAGCGGTCTCTCAATACATCAAGGGCCTGAGGGGTGGCAACTCATACATCGAGAACAGCATCTACAGGGTTATGTTCTTCAACAAGATCGTATCGTCCGCCGATATGATGATCGAAGGCGCGAATTTCGCAGATGTGCTATGTGATATCTGCTGTTTTGTCAAGAGCATCGGCATGGTCGACGAGATATACGCGATACAGGGCGCTAAAGAGGATCTGAACAAATGTCTCGAGTGTCCACGCGATAACTTCAATCCATGAACATCTTCAGGACGGCTTCTCCGTCCGGTGTGATCCTCATCATCCTTTTGGAAGTCCTTTCCGCCCATCCGTTGTGTATCCATTTATCGACGAAGTTACGCTGATAGTTCATCAGTGTGTTCTGATCTGGTTTCTTCGAACCCATGGAGTAGTTGCATTTGATGAGACCTAGTTCAGAGAGTTCTGGTATTATGGCAGCGGCGCTGATAGGCTCTTTGTTGTTAAGGCGCCTCTTCAATATCCATAAACCTTTGATCTGACCCTTATCAGGCATCTTCATGGTGAAGGTGGAGATCAGTGTGGGTTCCCTGACGGACATGGATAGGCCGACCGGGCGTCCGTCATCGAAATAAACGTCCTTTATCCTGTCAGGGGACACGGTGTATCTCTCTGTAGGTACGTTGAATGGCATGACCCCTTCATGCATCATGGATGCCATCAGTGATGCTGCAGAGTATTCCGATGTTCCTGCAGACACATTGACGTAGATGTCCGGCCTGATCTCGGCACGTTCGATCTCATCCTCCATGATCCTGGAGACGACATTCATCATCTTCGCGAAATCGAATACCTCCGCATTATGTTCTACGATCTCGCATCTCGGTATCTCCTCGGAGATACGGGCACAGACCTCATCATAGAATTCTTGGTATATGTCATCGGATTTCACATAGTGGATCAGGTGCACTCTGCTGGCTTCGTAGTGGACTATGGGTGAGACCACTTTGGCGACATCGAATGTAACGCATGAGATTACGATCCTGTCCTTCTTTCCGGATGCCATACGTATCTTCTACAGATATAACATTATAAATGTTATTGGGATGACATCGCTTAATTTTTGATGAAAATGAATATTTTTCGCGTGATTTTAAACTCTAAAGACCGCAGATTGAAGGCTCGCTAGTAAAGTATATATGTTGGATAACTAATCCATCCACAGGAGAAACATCTTACATCCGTTGCGCCAAATCTATTCCTCCAATTTTTTGTAACGGATGGTCTCTATTCCTCTCTTTATAAGTGTTAAATAAGACGATGCCGTACGTATCGATGTTGATATATCATGGCAGACAGGATCGCAAAGATTGAACGTAAGACACGTGAAACAGATATCGCGGTCGAGCTCAATTTGGACGGAACGGGTTCGTTCGATGTTGAATGTGACATCCAATTCCTAAAACACATGGTCGAGACGTTCGCAAGGTACTCGAATATAGACATAATGATGAGGGCCACAGGAGATAACGATCACCACTTGATCGAGGATGTAGCTATCAGCATAGGGAAAGCATTCGCGAAGGCTCTTGACGATTCTCCGATAGAGAGGATGTCCACGGCAACGGTCGTAATGGATGATGCTATGGTCATGACATCATTGGACATCGTTGATAGGCCATATTGCGAGACAGACATTCCCGATCCGTTGTATCAGCACTTCATGAGGAGCTTCGCCATGTCTGCAGGCATAACGCTCCACATATTGCAGTTCAGAGGATTCGATGAGCACCACATCATCGAAGCATCATTCAAATCGATGGGCAAGGCATTGTGTGCCGCATTGGTCAAACGTGATACGGAACTGAGTACCAAAGACAAGGTCAAGGTGAACTGATGTTGGCTAAACGTATCATCCCATGTCTTGACATGAAGGACGGCAAAGTCGTCAAAGGTATCAAATTCAAGAATCTAAGGGACGTTGGATATCCGCCGGACCTCGCTAAGGAGTATGAGGGACAGGGTGCGGACGAAGTTACGTTCTTGGACATCTCCGCATCGGTCGAAGGCAGGAAGACGATGCTCAACATCGTGACGGAGACTGCGGAGAGATTGACCGTTCCTCTCTGTGTAGGAGGAGGGATATCATCCGTGGATGATATGAGGAAGGCACTGAACGCAGGTGCGGACAAGGTATCGATCAATTCAGCCGCCGTGATGAATCCCGATATGATAACAGGGTGTGCGGAGAACTTCGGAAGGCAGTGTGTCGTCGTTGCGATAGATGTGAAGAAGAAGGACAATGGGTGGACGGTCGTCACACACGGCGGTACCAAGGATACGGGACTCGATGCATTGGAGTGGGCACAGAGGGCACAGGACCTCGGTGCAGGAGAGATCCTCTTGACATCGATGGATGCCGATGGTGTGAAGACAGGATATGATATACCCGCTACAGCTGCGATCGCGGATGCGGTCAGCATACCAGTGATAGCCTCAGGCGGATGTGGTAGTGTGGAGCACATCTATGAGGTGTTCACACAGACGAATGCGGCAGCAGCATTGGCCGCATCGATATTCCACTTCAAGGAATACACCGTAGGGGATGTGAAACAGTATCTCAAGGATAGAGGGGTTGTTGTCAGATGACCGATCTGAAATACGATTCGAATGGTCTGATCCCAGTGATCGTCCAGGATAGCACAACAGGCGAGGTGCTCATGATGGCCTGGTCCAATGAGGAGGCTGTCCGTCTCATGAAGGAGACGGGATACACCCACTTCTGGTCCAGGAGTAGGAAGAAGCTCTGGAAGAAGGGAGAGGAATCCGGACATGTGCAGAGGATCGTATCCATGCAGACGGATTGTGATGCGGATACGTTGCTCGTAAGGGTGAAACAGGAAGGTGTTGCATGTCACACAGGAAAACCATCATGTTTCTACGACCTCATCTATGGAGAACTCGATGAGACATCCGCCATAATCCCCGATCTGAAGAGGGTTATCCACGACAGGAAGGTCAATCCCGAGGAAGGGAGCTACACTGTCAAGTTATTCAACGATGAGACCAAGATGTGTAAGAAGATAGTCGAGGAAGCGGCCGAATTCGTTCTTGCCATAAAGGACAAGGAGGAGGATGAGGTGGCATGGGAACTCGCCGATCTCATCTACCACACGATGGTCGCCATAGAGAAGACAGGACTTCCGATGGAAGAGGTCTACAGGAAATTATCGGAGAGGGCACAATGAGAGCAGAACTCCACACTCACAGCACATTCAGCGATGGTGAATTGATCCCTGCAGAATTGGTCAGGACGGCCAAGACCTTGGGTGCAAGCGCAATCGCGATAACGGATCACGTGGACATGACCAATGTGGAGCATGTCGTCAAGAATGTCATCAGGGCTGTGGAACTCACCGATGATTCGATAAAGGTCATCCCTGGCGTGGAGATAACGCATGTCCCTCCATCCAAGATGGACAAGGTGATCGCAGATGCGAGGAGATTCGGAGCGGAATGGATCGTTGTGCACGGGGAGACCGTGGTCGAGCCCGTGGAATGTGGGACCAACATGCAGGCTGCGAAGAATCCTGATGTGGATGTGTTGGCACACCCTGGATTCATCACCGAGGATGAGATGCAGTTCGCCAAGGACAATGATGTACTCATCGAGATAACCGGAAGGAAGGGTCACAACATCACTAACGGCTATGTTGTGAATCTCGCAAGGAGATTCGGGGCAAAGATGATCATCAATTCCGATGCGCACGCTCCCGAGGATCTGATGTCCGAGAAGGATGCATACATCGTCGCATTGGGCGCAGGTCTTTCAAAGGATGAAGCTGACCTTGCGATACAGAAAACACCTTTCGATGCGATAAAGCATCTGTGAATAGGGTGAACCGCCTCATACGGGCGGGCACCCCTTGTTTTATACGCCCACGTTATTCATGTGGTCATGCCTAAGATCGGAATAATCGGAGGGACCGGAGTATACAATCCGGAGAGATTCGAACTCAAGGAGAAAGTATTCCCGGACACACCTTTCGGAAAGCCTTCGGATGAGATATTGATCGGGAAGATCAACGGTGTGGAGGTCGCTTTCCTGCCGAGACACGGTAACAATCATCAGTATCCTCCTTCGAGCGTACCATACAGAGCTAACATCTACGCTCTGAAGAAGCTCGGAGTGGAGATAATCGTATCACCATGTGCTGTCGGTTCATTGAGAGAGGATTATGTGCCAGGGGATATGGTGATCGTCGATCAGATGATAGATTTCACCAAGAAGAGGGATTACACATACTTCATGGACAGCACGGTTCACATGGCCATGCCGGAACCATTCTGTCCCCAGGTGTCCAAGGTATTCGACGAGTGCGCGAAGGAGATGGGCATACCATACCATATGGGCGGAGCATATGTGTGCATAGAGGGCCCAAGATTCTCTACAAGAGCGGAGAGTAGGATGTTCAGGATACTCGGCGGAGACCTCATAGGTATGACCTTGGTCCCCGAATGTCAACTCGCAAGGGAAGCGGGAATGTGTTACTGTTCACTCGCTACAATCACGGACTATGATGCATGGAAGGAGGAGACCGTCACAATGGAGATGGTCGTCAAAACGATGGCGGAATGTCTTGACAAGATATGCAGGATACTCGAACTCGCCCTTCCAAGGCTTGAGGGATTGCCTGCATGCAGTTGCATCGATGAGCCTACGGCTAGCGGTGCGATAGAAGGATTCAACAAGATCTGAGGATTGTTTCGGAAACTATCTCGATCATCCTTGAACAAGGATTCGGAGTGGATATGAGGATCATTATCGAAGGCACGGTCCAAGGGGTCGGTTTCAGACCTATGGTACAGCGTGTGGCCTCTTCCTTAGGTCTCAGGGGGAGGGTATGGAACGACGGTTCCAAGGTGATGATTGATGTAGATGATGCGGATGCGTTGATCGAAGGCATCAAGAGGAGTCTCCCTCCGTTGGCGATCATCGACAGGATAGAGATATTGGATACACCAATGCCCGATTGCACATCGTTCTCCATAGTGCATTCCGAACATAGAAGCAAGGGAGTGAGCATACCTACCGATACCGCAGTTTGCGATGAATGTCTCAAGGAGATGAGGTCAGAGGGTAGGCGTAAGGGTTATGCGTTCACCACATGTACCAACTGCGGTGCGAGATTCACATTGTTGTCATCATTGCCGTATGACAGGGATAATACTGCTATGGCGAAATTCCCAATGTGCGATCCATGTAGGCGCGAATATGCGGATATGGCAGATAGGAGATTCCATCATCAGACCGTATGCTGTCCAGATTGCGGCCCAAGATATCGTATCGTGGACGGGAACGGTTCAGGGATCGATGGCGATCCGATACCAACCTTCGCCAAATACATGGATTCAGGAAGGATCGGGATCGCTAAGAGTTGGGGCGGGATGCACATTTGCACTGTTCTTGAGAACATAGATCGTCTGAGGGAATGGTATGGCAGGAAGGAGAAACCCTTCGCCGTGATGGTCAGGGACATCGATGTTGCGGAGAGGTATGTGGAACTGACATCCAAGGAGAGGGAATTGTTATTATCTCCTAACAGACCGATAGTCCTTGTCGATAAGATCTCCGAGGATATCTGCAGAGGGTTGGCCCCAGGATTGGACAATGTGGGGATATTCCTTCCATACACGGGGATGCAGCACATATTGTTCGATTGTCTGGAGCATGATGCTCTGATAATGACATCTGCTAACCTTCCAGGTGAACCCATGGTGCTGGAGGATGACGGCATAATGTCTTTGGGTGCGGATGTGTATCTCCTACATGATCAGAGGATAATCAACCGTGCGGACGATTCTGTCGTCAGAGCATACGGCGATAGGGAACAGATCATTAGGAAATCCAGAGGTTACATCCCTTCATACATCAAAGTGGACTCGAAACACTCCGCTGTCGGAGTGGGAGCTCAGGAGAATCTCACAGCGACCATCGCATCCGACGGCAGGATGTACACTACGCAGCACATCGGGAACGGGGAGTCGTTCGGTGTGGTCGATTATCTGGAATCTGCAACGGATTCATTCATAGATCTGCTCGGATGCAGACCAGAAGCGATAACGATGGATCTCCATCCAGGATATGTCAATAGACGGTATGCTAAGACATTGTCTGAGAGATTCGGTGCGAAGTTGATCGAAGTTCAACATCATTGGGCCCATGCAGCATCATTGATGGCAGAGAATGATGTCGATGATGCGGTCGTCATCGCTGTCGATGGGACAGGACATGGTGATGACGGCCAGGCGTGGGGAGGAGAGGTCCTTCACACAACATATGATCATTATGATAGACTCGCTCATCTGGAATACATACCATTGATCGGTTCCGAAAGGGCACTCCATGACATAAGGAGATTGAAGTTCGCCATCGATGAGATCAATGGTGTGGACACCGGCATCGTTCCGGAGAAGGATGCACAGATCATGAGGAAGATCATCCCGAACAGCATCGGCTCGTCATCCTTGGGAAGGATATTGGATGCCTTGTCATATTGGTTGGGCGTATGTGATGTTCGCACATATGATGGGGAACCGGCAATGAAGATGGAACCTCTGTTGAGAAGAGGTACGATGTTAGAGGGTTATGAGACATACACGGAGTCCGGTGTCATCAAGACCGCACATCTTTTCAACGATGTTTCGAGTGAAGCGAAGAAAGAGGATGTCGCATATTCCATCGTCAGATCGATAATGGACGAGATGGTCAATGTGGCCTGTGACGATGCTCAGAATAGGGGCATAGATGCGATAGGCATCACAGGCGGAGTGTCATATAATGGGCCGATAACCCAAATGTTCGAGAATGCAGTCAGAGCGAGAGGCATGAAACCGATCCTGCATAATAAGGTGCCGAATGGCGACGGAGGGATATCCGTCGGACAGGCGATCATCGCGTTGAGATCATTGGATTGAGCTTCTCCTACAACAAGAGGGAGGTCCTTCGTGATGTGGACATATCCGTGGATGAGGGTGAGATTGTTTCCTTGTTAGGCTCCAATGGAGTGGGTAAGACCACGTTGATGAAATGTCTGTGTGGGATCCTGAAACCGTCCCACAGGAAGGTGATGGTCAACAACACCGATCTATCGAACATCTCGCTCAGGGACCGTTCGAAGCTGATCGCATACGTACCGCAGAGGTTTCCGCGCATCCATTCCACAGTGATGGACTACATACTCGTCGGCAGACGTCCGTACATAGATGTCAACATCAGGAAGGAGGATATGGGCGTGGTGTGGGAAGTGGTCCACGCCATGGATCTGGATAGGTTCGCTGTGAAATGTCTGGATACACTCAGCGGAGGGGAGTTCCAGAAGGTTCAGATCGCCAGGGCACTGGTGCAGGAGGCGGGAACGCTTCTGCTTGATGAACACACTTCCAACCTAGATATCTCCAATGCGTACGAGACTATGCATATTATCCGCGACATAGCCCGTGAGAGGAATGTTGGAGTGATAATGATTGCTCACGATTTGAACATGGCAATCCACCTGTCTGATAGGCTTGTGCTCACGAAGAACGGAACCGTATTCACCGAGATCGCCAACGATGGGATGACAGAGGATATCATTCGTGAGGTCTACAACATCGACACCAAGGTGGTCGATGGAGCAAGCAAGCCGTACGTTGTTCCAAGGGATTGATATTCAGTACGGGTCGATACTCACGATCCTTTCATTTCAAAGCGATACGGTTCGCGATCCAAACATCTTTCTCATCGTTTTTCACATCATTATCTGACAAAGGACGTTGGATCCAGGATCGTAGAACAAATTCATTTATAGCTACCAACGCTCTCGTAGCGTATATGAAGACTCTGACCCTTCTCATTGCCCTCGTCGTCTTGGGAGGAGGTGTTGCCGTAGGTACCGTCGCTACCGTAGGTAATGTCGATTGGGATGCATGGCATCACACAGGCAATCACTATGAGGGCATGAAGGACAATATGTTTGGATACAGATTCTCGGTCATTCACACAGACCCTCAGTTGAATGAGATAGATGGGCTGTATTATGCCGTCTCGAAGTTACAGATTCATAACGGCAAGGGGGAGATGGTCCTTCTTCTCACCGGTGCTTCGGACGAGAAGATCGACTATCAATTCGTCCCTGGCGGTATCGAGATATCATCCAAGAGTAAATCATTCTTGAATCCTGATTCGCTAGAGTGGTCGACGGAATGCAAAGCGTTCTTCCCACACACCATGTTGGAAAGGATGACCGTGACAACATATGATAATATTAGTCCCGGAACTGATTACTACAATGAGCTGTGTGAGAAATACAACTTATCGAAAGCATTGTTCTACGTATCGTCCCATTTTACGGGCGGGCTCAAATATCATCTGCATAATAAGTGTGATTCAGATAAGGTCATCGATCAGGATTTTAATTATCGTATGGTGCCGATCACAGCATATGGCATCCGCCTATCGTCAGATGACTATCTTGAGGTACAACATATCGATCATACCGTTGATGAATCTCTCGCTAGCATTTATTCTGCCGAGAACCTTTTGAATTATCTGATGAACAAAGGAAACATCCGGATGGTGGATTCGGTCAACAATGCCTTCCCTGTCCTTGATGTAGTATGGGATCCGTGGCAAAAGGAGGCTACCGGTGGACAAAACAACAACTATGGTAAGCAGTCTGCATACTCAATCGATCACACATCTCCATTGTTGGATGATGGCGATGGAAAATATCATGCAGTGTCGAAGTTGCAGATCCGTGGTAGCGACGGTCAGATGGTGCTTCTCAGTGGAATTGCAACGAAAGATATCAACTTCGATATCACGGATGAAGGCATACTCATCTCTAGGAACGGGCAGCATATAATAGATGGTGTTCCGAAGGAGTGCAAGGCATTCTTCCCTGGTGTGCGTATGCAGGAGATGGTTGTAACAACATTCGCGGATATGAGCCCAGGTACCGATTATTACAATGAGCTGTGTGAGAGGTACAATCTGTCCGACGTCAGTTTCTCATACAGATGTGTTCTCGATTATGATGGTAAGAGGATCATAAGCCTATATGCTGCCGACATCCAATATAATAAGAACGGTGGTTTTAGTCACACGGTCAACGAAAGACAGATCGATGACAATTTCGATTATCGTATGGAGTCGATTACGGTCTACGGCATCCTTCTTTCAGGAACACAGACATTGGAGATACAACACATAGGCGATACTGCCGAGGACTGTCTTGCTAAAACAGAATCAGCCAACAATCTCCTCCAGGTCTTAACGTCCCGTATGTATGTTAGGATAGTGGATTCGGTAACGACGGTCTCCACAATCGATAATGATAAGTGGAATGAGTGGAAAGATAAGTTGTATGAAAAAGAGGACAACAAAAAAGAGGACAACAAGAAACACAATGATGAGCATTTCAGTCCTCTTGGATTCAGGTATTCCATTACGCATTCGAATCCTGAATTGAATGACAGCGATGGCAAATACCATGCAACGTCGAAATTGGAAGTTTCCAGTCATGAGGGGCGTATGATTGTCATCATCGATGGGTATTCGGAAAGTGTGTATGATGAGGTGGATGGCGTACTCACTCTCTCACGTGGAGATCAACATACAACAGATGGCGATGTGGCGGGATGTAAGGTGACCATACCTGGTGCATATGTTCAGGAGATGACCGTGACCACATATGCGGACATGAGTGAAGGTACCGATTACTATAATGAGTTGTGCGAGAAGTACGGTCTATCGAATGTTCTATTCTCATATACAGGTGATCTAGTACAAGGGGTCTTCAAGATGAGTCTGTACGCTACTGATGAATATTCAGAGGATGAGCAAAGAACATACCTTGGTGAAAGGAGACTGATCGATGACGATTTCGATTATCGTATCGAGTCATTCACGACCCAATGCATCCACCTTTCAGGAACACAGACATTGGAGATAGAGCATATAGGCGATACTGCCGAGGATTGTCTCGCAATCGCAGAATCCGCATGTGATGTGCTGAGCGCGCTCATGTCTCGCGGTTTCATCAGGATCGTGTAGACATCCATCCCATGGTCAAAGATTGACGATGCTGATTCACCACATTCTCATGTGGTGTGCGAATCCACTCATGCAGATGATATAGTTAAATCGCCGAACAATAATCACCGTTCACAGCGGTGGATATCGGATGAATACGTTATTCGTTCTTCTTGACGGTGCTGAGGACGATCCTGTTCCAGAATACGGTGGCAGGAAACCATTGGATGTTGCTAACATGCCGTTCATGAGGTCCAAGGCGACGCACAGGGGTTTCACTGATGGAAGAGGATACACTCATCTTTTCTTGAACGAATTCTTCACCGGACACCCGCCAGAGATAGCAAGGGCAGCATTGGAGGGGATGGGCCTTGGATTGGATGTCAGAGGGAGGACCGCATACCGTCTATCGCCTGCGATAATCGAGAATGGTATGATCAATTGGTCATATCATGCCGAGGAGTTCTGCGACCGTCTGATCCCCAAGGTGGAGGAGCACATGGACATCCTGAAGGATTATGATCCTCAGATCAAGTTCTTCCTCAATGGTCGTGCTGTATTGACGATGAGGTGCGATATCATACCCGAATTGCCTAGTCCGCCGGTACCTGCACCGTTCGTGGAGGTCCCTGGGGATCTGGGGAGGATGGTCATGGCTGTCGCCAAGGATCTGGATGGGATAACGGATTATCCATGGGGTTGCGGAAGGTTCGAGAGACAATATCCTCCATACATAGAACGGATGCTCGCGATATCCGATAGCCCTACATCATTGGGCGTATGTGCGTCATTGGGGCAGGAGATAAGGCTGATCGATGATATCGATGACAGATTCCCTGTCGCTAGAGAAGCGTTGGAGCGTACCAACGTGTTCCTGCACATGGATGAGGTCGATGAGTATAGTCATCAGAAGGATCCTCCGAAGAAGGTGAGGATCCTGGAGCACATAGACAGGAAGATGGAGGAGTATTTCTCCGATATAGACAGGATAGTCTATTTCGTCGATCACGGCACATCATCCGTGACAGGGAACCACATAATAACGAAGGTCCCGTTCTGGACATCCTTCGAGACATCCATCGATCAGGATGAGCACGTGGAATTGAAGGATGTCATACCTAGGATAATGGGCTCACAATGAATCCAATCCCTCGAAGTCGATATGTTCCTTCATTATCGAAAGTACCCTATCGATCTCGGAGACGCAGATATCGTCGATGTTCTCTACATCCTCTGTCGGGAGATCCACGTTCACATAGGGTGCGACACCGAAACATTTCAGACCAGTGAGTTCCTCGATCCTGTCGATACCGTCCTTCAATACGCTCTCGTCCCCTCTGAACCTGTTTATGATGTATCCTTTCAGGTGATGTCTATCCTTCTCAGGTATGAGCTTCCATGTGCCGTAGATGACAGCGAACACTCCTCCGCGTTCTATATCGGAGACGAGTACGGCAGGGATGTCCCTCTCGGTGACCATCCTCATGTTGGCGATATCATCATCGTAGAGATTCATGTCGATAGGAGAACCATATCCTTCGCATACGACCTCATCATATTCCTTGGATAATCCGTCGAAGGCTTCCAATGCAGAGTTGAGGAGTCTGCCGTTGTCAGGTCTGCATCCTGCCGACAGGGTGTATTCCTTCACGCCATCGATGTAGATGCCCACGGTCTTGGATCTTCCGGGCTTGAACAGCACAGGGTTCATCCTCTGTTCAGGGATGTCCCCTGATGCCCATGCCTGGATCGCCTGTTCCATGTTCATGATCCTGTTCTTATCGGACTTGTGGATGTGAGGAGCGATACCAGATGCTTTGAACGGAGCTACGCTCAGTCCCTTATCATGAAGATATCTGCAATATACTGCGGAGATGAGCGTCTTTCCAGAGGATGACGACGTTCCGAGGAACATTATGCTCTTCATCCTATCAGCTCCCATAGCTTATCCATGTCCAATGCCTTCTCGAATCCGTTCGCGAGTTTGTCTAGATTCTCTTCGACGTATGCATTGTAGTCCAATCTCTTCGTATCCTTTGCACCGATGAGCTTCATGATATGATCCCTGAATGCAGGCATCTCGAATACACCGTGCTGATATGTTCCGAAGAGTTTCCTGTCCTGATTGACGGAACCCTCGGTCAAACCGCCTCTGAGGCGGTCTAAGAAGAACAACGGTTCCTCGTTGTTATTGACTGTATTGCCCATGTGGATCTCATATCCAGAGATCCGCCCCTCATCTCCGATTAGCATATGGCCGGTGTTCTTGCACACGTGTTTGGTGTAGGAGTTCCATCTGACCTCCATGTCGAACAATCCCAATCCGGATATGCTACGGTATCTCTCATCCTCGATACCGTTGGGGTCCATGAGCTTGCGACCCATCATCTGGTATCCTCCGCATATGCCTATGATCGGAATTCTGCCGACATAGTTCCTGATGTGCTCCGACAATCCACTGACGTTCATCCAATGGAGGTCATCAGTGGTGTTCTTGGTGCCGGGGATGATTATCGCATCGGATCCTTTCAGTTCATCCGATGACGTGACGAATCTCACTTTCACGTCTTCGAGCATGAGTGGATCGAGATCGGTGAAATTGGATATGTGCGGGAGTTTGATCACTGATATGATGTACTTACCATTGCCCGCTTCCTTGGTGTTGCGGAAATATTCCGAATCCTCTTTTGGAAGATCAACGTTCAGGTGAGGTATGACTCCTAGCACAGGTATGCCTGTGAGTTCCTCTAACCTCTTCTTTGCACCATCGAGGGCTTTCACATTCCCCTTATGATTGTTCAGTATGATGCCTTTGATCCTCTTCCTGTCCTTCTCGGGTATCAGTTCAATGGTACCTAGCGCATATGCGAATGAGCCTCCCCATTCCATGTTGACGACGAGTATGCATGTCGCATCAGCCATCTCGGCGGCGCTCATGTTCGCTATATCCCTGTCATAGATGTTGATCTCGGCAGGGGATCCTGCTCCTTCCATGACGATATAATCGTATCTCGAACGGAGGAAATCTATGTTCCTCTTGACGATGTCCCTGCCTTCCTCTTCGACGAATGTCCTGTAGTAGGATGAGACGGAACAATCTCTGAAAGGTTTCCCTTCGACGATTATCTGCGACCTCCTCTCCCCCTTGGGTTTCAGAAGGATCGGATTTATCGTGTATGATGGACTGGTCACACCTGCTGCCTTGGCCTGCAGGGTCTGTATCATGGATATCTCGTCCCCGCGGCGTGTCACCCTGGAGTTGAGGCTCATGTTCTGAGATTTGAACGGTGTGACAGAATATCCTTTCCTGTTGATGATGCGACATAATGCCGCTGCGGTGATGGATTTGCCTGCATCGGATGTCGCTCCGACGATCATGACGGATTTGCCTAAATGATAGAATCTCTCTTTGGCCTCTTTGAACACGATGTCCCTGATCCTTTCGTCATCGCTGTCGGTTATGCCAAGTTCGGAGAACCTTTTGTAAGAATACTCAACGACATTGTTATCATGGCAGAACAGGCATTGTGAACAATCCCATACATCATTGGATGTGTTCTCTGAATGAAGCTCATTCCCAAGATCCTTATCGTTACACGGGTAGAATGGGCAATAGCAGAATGAACAATTCTGTCCTCTGTAGTGACATGGGTTATATTCACAGGATGTGTTGGAGCCTATGTTCCCGGCTTTCAGTTCCGCATTCACCTTATTCTTGATACATTTCATTCGATCCCGTTCCGTGCGTATCGGGATATCGTGTAGTGGATTATAAATTCAATTATGGGGCGGGACGTTCGGTTATTTGTAACTTTAGGGGCGTCTTCTTTACCGAGGTTATGGAATCGTACGCTATCCGCGGTCGCCAAGGCATTATATCATATGCTGTCATTCCACGGGATATGGCAGAAGGCTTCCATATTCCAGATTCTTTGAGTATTTACGGTAATGAGGACATAGCGAAAGATGTTCTTTCGAGGATCTGGGGGAAGCGCGGGATATTCACCTGTACCGTCGGTAACACATTGACATCCACGATACCAGGGGTATCGGACGCAGGGGATACGCCTGAATTGACATTGTTCACCGGACCTGCTGATGCGGAGTTGCTGTCCTGTGGAAGGACGCTCTGCATGAAGGGCATACCTATCAACCCCGGAGGCATACCGACGCCCGCAACACTCACCATGGCGGCCTTGGAATTATCCGATATGCCTTGTTTCATCGTCAACGGAGGATGCAAGGTCATGCCCCAGGTACCATACATCGAGATGGGCGGAGAATACGGGGACATGATCACCACGGGACATGCCGTGAAGAATGTGAGGGAGGTGTTCGAGAAGGCCAAGATACTCGGTCGCAATCTTGCGAGAGGTCATGATTTCCTCGTTGTGAGCGAATCCGTCGCAGGAGGTACCACGACAGCACTCGCTGTCATGATGGCCATGGGAGTGATCAAGGAGAATCTCGTCAGCAGCTCATC
This sequence comes from Candidatus Methanarcanum hacksteinii, assembly GCF_964305265.1. Classification (NCBI taxonomy): domain Archaea; kingdom Methanobacteriati; phylum Thermoplasmatota; class Thermoplasmata; order Methanomassiliicoccales; genus Candidatus Methanarcanum; species Candidatus Methanarcanum hacksteinii. The sequence continues at coordinate 516,109 of NZ_CAYATA010000002.1, forward strand.
ACCGAAGAATCCGAAGGAATTGAAGACCAATCTGGTGATGGAAGGGTTCAAGGCCGCAGGTATAGAGGTGGGGTCGTTGGCCCATGATCCGTTGAAGGCCATAGAATGTGTCGGGGACCCCATGATGCCGGTAAACGTCGGAATGATCATCGGTGCTGCCGAATCCATCCCTGTGATCGTAGGCGGGGGGACGCAGATGTCAGCTGTGATAGCCTGTGCCTATGAGTTGGAACCATCAATCAAAGGCAATGTGATCCATGGTACGACGAGATGGTTGGTGAAGGATGCAGCTTCCAACGTCTGTAAGATGAATGATTCGATCACCAATGATATCCCGTTGGTGTATGTGAATATGGATTACAGCGAGAGTCCGTACGAAGGACTTCAGGCCTATGAGTGGGGATACATCAAGGAAGGTGTTGGTTGCGGAGGCTCATCGGTAGCTGCGATAGCGAGTTCTGCCGGTAAGGTGGATTGTGACATCCTTCTGAAGAAGGTCCATGAGATCTATGAAGGGATACTCGGTGTTCAGCCGAAGTAACCGCGTGCTAATTGCAGTTCGTACATGGTGTTGACGTTGACCGCTAGATCGACCCAATCTGTCCTGTAATAGTAATCCGGGGGGCATTCTCCATCCAATATCATCTGTCTGTTCATTATCGTGAGTCCTGATAGCACCCATTTGGAACCATCCATCTCGAATGAGAACGATGGTACGATGCCCGTGTTGACTACGACCTCCTCATCTACCACGGCTAGGAACGAGTCATGAGGATCCTTCTCGAACGCCTTTATGAAGTTGTCAACGGTGAAGCTTTTGAGAAGAGGGAGATCGGAAGGTGTGGAGAACACATATTTCCCATTCATTACGCTATATGCGGCATGCAGGTCGCCGACATAGTCCTCGCCTGAAGTCCTTATTATCTCGACATCGTCAAGCGTCATAAGGAATTCTTCTGTCTTCTTGGTGTTTGGACTGACCGTTACGAGTATCCTGTCGACACATTTCGCTTTCTTGAGCGCATTTATGACATGTTCGATCACATGTTTGCCTGCGACGTTTATGTACGGTTTCTCCACACCGTTCTTGCACAGTCTCGTGCCCTTCCCGCCGGCCATGATGAGGGCTTCCATGTCAGAGCCCCATGAATCTTATCATCGATAACATCGCGAATATGATCACGACACGGGATGTCTCGTTCGTCGCACCGAGCACATCTCCATTGACCATGCCGAAGTTCCTTTCGGCGATCCTGGAGATGATGAAACCCCAGACGATCGATATGGCAATCCCTGTGAAGAGTATCGCGAGATGCGAGTATGTGAATCCGTCCAATAGGGCATATGATGCTACGGCCCAATATGATATTGAGATGATAATCGCAAGGATTGTGGAAGCTACGAGACTCTTGATTCCTGTATATCTAACGGAATCCCCTGCCATCCCGTTGCCTGGTGTGCCGAATGCCGCAGCGGAGACCTGAGCATTCCTTGCGAATATCTCTCCCGCGGCTCCTACGAAGATGAATGTCAATACGGCCATGGAGGAATATTCGGCGAATAAGGATAGGACTATCATCAATCCTGTCGCCATCCCGCCTGCACCTATCAACGTGTCCTTCAGTGCACGGACGTGGTCCTCTCTCTTCCCTGCTACGGTCAATCCGTCGCCTATGTCGATCGTACCGTCAAGATGGAGGAAACGATTCATCATCCCAACCAACAGTATCGTCAATGCGGCGGATATCATCGTGCTATTCGTCATCCAATCGATGAGTGAGAACGAACCTACGGCCAATAATGCGTAGAACAATCCAACAATAGGTGTGAGCCAGAATTTTCTATTCATGGCATTGATATGCTTCATCTCGATGTTTATCGGAAGCATGGTGAAGAACGAGAACATGCCTGTGATGGCATCGATGCATCTGTATCTTTGTACATCATCACTCATGCATATCTCCCCTTGAGCTCTTTGGATTCCTCATCACTCATGTCGTACGGGAAATCTCCCCTCTTGATCAGACATCTTCTGACAGCGTCACGAACAGAGCGTGCCAATGCGATCCCTACGCCGAATCCTGTTCCGGCGTAGTTCACGCGTTCACCCTCCTTCGAACAGACTATGGCAATGGCATCGGACGTCGTGCCGGTCTCTTTGAAACCTAGGTCATTCATCGCTGCAGTTTTGGCTTCCGTCATGGCGATGATGGAATTTACCTTAGCGGCATCAGTGAGCGGTATCTCAGAAATCCCGATTATATTGATCGTCCCTGCATGCATCAATCTGTTCCTTCTTTCCATGGAGATCCTGTGTCTCTCCTCATAATTCTCAAGGATGTCCCCTGCCACTACATGATTGGACAATCCTGCGGTAGCGATCGCACGCGCTTGATATCCATCATATTTTGTTGTAACATCAGATATCACACGATCCACCTCTGCGGCGGTCATGAATGATACTGTGTCCTTAGGCAGATCCAATTGTTCGATCACATGATCGATGTCGACCTGCGGATCATCATGGTTGTATGTGGAATCGACTTGCATGATTATGATCGTATCCGTTTCACGCAATCCTCCGTTGGATACGCACGAGCTCAATATCTCAACTCTCTCATCGAATACGATGACTGCTACAGGATAGTCATTCACGTATTCGATACGGACATCGGCTTTAGGTGTCATGCTAGCACCTCGAACAATTGTATGAATAGATTCTCGATGGAACCCTGTATGTGGATCCCACAGAACATGTAAAGGGGTAATGCCACCGCTGCGATATATATTATCGATGATAATTCAACGAGAAGACAGCATCTCCTCATGTCCTTCACGGTGGGCATAGGGCCTGTGCCCATGACATATACGCCCTTCTTCTCCATCGATATCCCCAATGCTGCCGCGAATGCGGTCATGGACCATCCGCTGTTGGGAGAAGGTGTCTTATCATGTTCTCTGAGTGCGGCAGGGATGACCGCCCTCCAATCCATCTTGAGGATGAATGCGCCGATTGTGATGAATACTATAGATGTCCTGGATGTGACGAATCCAAGGACATCATCGAATCTTGCAGGGAATGTGCCTAAGTGGCGGTATTTATCGTTGAGATAACCCCACATGGCATCCATGAGGTTGGCGCATCTGAATGCTATGGCGCCAATGAGTCCGAATATGCCGAAATATGTCGTAGGGGATACGACGCTGTCGACGTAGTTCTCGGATACGGTCTCGGTGCATGATGATACGATGTGTCCTTCATCCATACCCTTGGTGTTGCGACTGACGATCATCTGCAGTTTGGATGCGGCATTTTCTATGTTCCCTTTCTCTAGGTCTTTACGTATCGGTCTCAAATGTCTTCTGAATGATGATATCGCGAACGTCACCTTGAACAATATGGCTGTGACTATTATCCATGCTACCTCTCCGAGATAGTATTTCGTGGCTGCGGATAATAGGAACGCGATCCCTCCGAATAGGATGAGTACGAACAGGTATGATAGGAATCCCATGAGTCTCGTGACCGTTGGATTCTTTCTGCTTATGTGCCTATCTATCCAATAGAGTATGTCTCCCATCCATCTCAGTGGGTGTATGGCGTTGGGCACCTCTCCGATCACGAAGTCGATTATGACCGCAAGGGCGATGATCAGGGCAGCATCCATCCAGATGTCCATCGGATCACCTCAATGCGTTCCTGGCAGCTTCGACGAATCTTTCGTTGCGTATCCTGTCCTTCACGCAGAATCTGACGTAATCTGTGAATCTCATACCGAATGATGCGCAATTGCGCACCATTATGTTGTTCTTGAGCATCTTTTCAACGAATTGATGTCCGCTCATACCCAACGGGCGCATGGAATCGAAGAAGAAGTATGAGTCCGTCATCCTTATGGGGAGCCCGATATCCGTCAATTGCTGATACATCCATCTCGCTTCGGATGCCATCAATGCGGCGGCCTTCTCCACATGCCCCATCCTGTTGTGTATGAGTTCGGCGGCTACCTTCTGTTCTATTTGACCGACATTCCATGTCATGCGCACCTTGTTCAATTCACCGATCGTCTCTGGATTGGAGAATCCGAATCCTATACGTATTCCAGGGATGGCGAATGATTTCGTGAGAGAACCTGCGACCAGGAGGTTTGGATATCTGTCAACGTATTCGATGCATGAGATATCCTTGTGTTCTGGTACGAGTTCCAGCAATGTCTCGTCAAGGAATACGAATGTCCCCTTGTCTCCGCAATATTCGACAAGATCCAGGATGTCCTCCCTTCTCTCGATCCTTCCCGTGGGGTTGTTAGGGTTGCAGATGTAGATTGCTTTTACATTGTCATCGATCTTGGATTTGAGTGAATCGAAATCCATATAGAAATCATCCTTGGATTCAAGATCTTGAGTGAACACTCTCGCACCCACTATCCTGCATTGGTGCGTATACTCTGCGAAGGATGGACTCGGGATTATGACCGTTTCACCATCTTCGATGAACGTATTCGGGAACATGCGTATGATGTCGGATGAACCGGCACCTATGATGATATTCTCCATTCCAACATGGAATCTCTCGGAAATCGCTTCCTTCAGTTCTGTGCTGTTATCATCGGGGTAATGGTCTATTCCCTCGATGGATGATGATATTATGTCCTTGATGTCATCCGGCGGTCCGAATGGGTTGAGATTGTGACTGTAATCCTCTATGCCGCCGATCTTCCATGCCTGTCCACCGTGTACGGTCATCGGCAATTCGTGCAATGTCTTTCTGGACAACATGGATGGATTCATCGTCCATACACATCATTTCATGGATATAAATGTACGAGATTGTCATCCATCGCATTGTTGCAGGTATGTTCTGCCATTTATAACCCAGATGTCACCATCACTCATCATCTTTGAAAGTATCCAAGTGGTATTGGTAGTCCTTATCGTGATATCTCTTCGGCAATACGTACAGTTCTCCGTCCTTATCCAACCCAACGGATGCGGATACCTCATACACGTCCTCGATGAGTTCGGATGTTATGACCTTCTTCGGGTCACCCATCGCAACGATCTCACCTTTCTTCATTATGATGCACAGGTCACAATACCTAGCCATCAGGGAGATATCGTGTTCAGCGACAAGGATGGTCATGTTCTTCTTGACCATCGCACGGAGATATTCCATCACATCGAGTTTGTATTTCATATCGAGGTGTGACGTAGGTTCATCGACAAGCATCAGCCTAGGTTGTTGGACGTATGCTTTGGCAATCAGTACACGCTGTTGTTCTCCGGAGGATAGCATATGCAACGGACGATTCCTAAGATGATACACACCGAACTTCTTCAGGCATTCCTCGACGAATGTCTCATCCTCCTTCGTCTCCCACCATACGTTCTTGAGATAGGGGTATCTTCCCAGCATGACGGTCTCGAAGACCGTCAGACCGAAACTAGTTCTGAGTTCAGCGGGAACGTTAGCGACAATCTTCGCCACCTCTCCCGGACTTTTATTCAATACGCTCTCTCCGTCGATGAAGATGTTGCCGGATGTCGGGTCATGCAATCTGTTGATACATTTCATCATCGTGGTCTTTCCACAACCATTGGGTCCGATGAGACCTACCAACAATCCTGATCCTATCTTGTACGATACGCCTTTGACGGCATGATAGCCGTCCTCATAGTATTTCTGAAGGTCCTTGACCTCCAACAGCGGGATTTCATCCGTCATACATCTTCCCCCTCTTGATAAGGAGATAGGCGAACACAGGTACGCCTATTATCGTTGTTATGGCTCCGACAGGGAGTTCGAATCCTGGAACGAGCATCCTTGACGCTATGTCTGCGACGATCATCAGGAATCCTCCGAATGCCATCGAAGTCGGCAATACCAATCTGTGGTCTCCTCCGAGCATCATACGGCACAGGTGAGGGATGACCAATCCCACGAATCCGATGATACCAACGAACGCTACGCAGATCGATGTCAGCACGGATGCGATTATGAGCATCCATCTGTTGAATCTTTTGACGTTGAGTCCCATCTGTCTTGCCTGATCCTCACCCAACAGTACGAGGTTGAATTCCTTCGCCCAGAACAGTACGGCGAACGACATCGCGAACGATGGTATCAACACCAACCATACCTTGGACCATGTTATCTCGGAGAATGAACCGTATAACCATGAGAGGGCACCTGTGACGTGGTTGCCAGCGAACGTCAACATAAGTGTCTGTGCTGCGGAGAACACCAATCCCACGATCACTCCTGAGAGGACGTAGTTGATGGATGTCCCTCCTGCTTTCGTTGCAAGCAACATGGTACACATGAATGCGAGTATGCCTCCGACCGCAGCGGTGAATGCTGTGAGATATATCGAATGCGCAGGGAACAGGCCGAAGAATGTGAAATCGAATGATATCACAGCTATGGCCGCGGTACCTGCGCCCGAGGAGACACCCATTATGTACGGGTCGACCAACGGGTTCCTGATTATGGCTTGATACATCGCACCTGCGACCGACAATCCCACACCGACAGCTATCGCGACCAACGTCCTCGGAAGCCTTGCGCTGTATACCATCAGCTCGTTGTATGTGAGATTGTTCCCGCCTTTACCTACCGCGGAGAAGAGGTTTTGGAACATCTCTCCGACACCTAACGTAGTGGTGGGACCTATGCACAATGATGCTATCGCAGCGATGAGTGTGAGTGTCAATCCGATGCCCATGACCAACCACAGGCGGTGTCTTGACAGTGTATTGTGCGAGTATTCCTCGCCGAACAGGAAGTTGTTGATGGATGATACGATGTGATTCCAGGGGTGTTCCCATTTCAGACCGTATCTCATGCCTACGTATGCCAATGTCAATATGATAGCTAATGCGCCCAACACGATCAGAAGTATCTGCCATGGGGCTAGGCCCTGCTCAGGGATCGGATCGGGCGAACCATCTCCGAATCCTCCTCTGATGGATATCACGCTTGAATCGTTTCCATAGATGAATCCGCCATTGAAGACAGTGAGTCCTGCCATGCAGTAGTGTTGGTATTTCTCATCCTCGAGATACTTGCCTATGATGTTGCCTTCGAGGTCGAACTCCATCAATGCCGTACCTTTAGTATAACTGGTCGCGGCCAACTTATCTCCATTGATCAGAACGAGATATGAGTGTGATGTGTTCACATCCTTGTTCAATATGGAGATGTTCCCGTTGAGGTTCATACGGAATAGTTTCTTATTACCCTCGAAGTACACGCCTTTGAAATCACCAGTTTCGACTGCTGTTATCCTTCCGAGACTTCCGTATCCTCTGTCCTTGGGTTCAACGATGGTCTTGACATCGCTTTCCCCATCGTATTCGTAGAGTGCGTTACCATACAACTGAGCGCTCATTCCACGTCCATCCGAGAATGTGCAGAAGATGTAGTATTTGCCGTCGGATTCAACGATCGATGGCATGGTGACCGATCCGATAATATCTCCTTTGTAGTCGGCTTGATAGACCTCTATGTCCGTCTTCAGCGTGCCGAGGTTCTTGTCCAATATGTACAGATGTCCATCGAGCATACCGGCGAAGAGTAGATTGTTGTATACCACGGGAGCAGAGTAATAGGCTCTGCCATTGGTGTGGTATGACCATACGGGATTCAGATCGAAGTCGAAACAGTAGACCATGCCGTTCGATCCTAGGGTGAATATTGCTCCGGAGTCATACACGAGTGATGTGACACCACTTGCACCAGCATACCCGTCATAACCGACTGCAGGATAATCCGTCAGCGTACCTGGGATTCCTGTGAGTGTCTTCTCCGGTGTGGCAAGACCGCTGCTAGTTCTCCAGTTGATCTTGTAGATCGAACCCACGGAACTCGTGGTCTCCCCTTCTAAGCCTGCGGAGCTCTGTACTATGACGTGGTCGCCGACGATTATGAAGTTACTTGTCTCATAATATGCTCTCGGATACTTGAAGAACCATTTCACGGCGCCTGTCGCGATATCTCTGCAGACGAGGGCTGCGGTACTACTCCTATCGTTATCTAGGCCGTATTTGATGAATGCATATCCGCCTGCTATCAGCACCTGTGCATATGCTCCAGTGTATGTGGCCCCATCGGATCCCATGCCTGTGCTGGTGTTGGTGTCAGTGATGGAGCCGTATGTCACACCATCCCATCCGAGTTCGGCCCAATTGACCTTCGGACCATCTTCGGATATGATCGCGGTTTGGCTGTTGGATGCCTTGGCATCATACCCCATGCATGTGACCGATTGGTTGTATGGAGTCTCGGACGGTACGATGCCTTCTGGATAGAAACCGATCGCTATGTGGCCTGAGGAGCAGGGAGCGGAGAGATCGGCGACGACATCCCATCTGTTCTTTCCATTATTCCATTCATAGGGGATCCATTTCGATATTACCTTGATGGTGGACGATCCAGGGATTTTGATGACATCTGACGAACTGCCTGAGCCTGTACCCACAGTATTCGTCGTCTTCCCATCGATCGTGATGCTCGCCCCGGATATCGTACAGGTATGTCCGTTGGCTTCCAGCGTCTCTCTTATGATATCGCTATATGTGTCGCCCTTCGCGGCATCGAACCATGTCTTGGCACCGTTGCCTTCGTCGAGCATGAATTTGCCCCCTTGTGTCTCATCGCCGTCCGACGATATCGAAGACAAGGGGACTATGAGGATCATCGCCACAGCGATGAGTGTGATGATTCCTGTCGCCTTTCTATTCATTTAGCTCCTCCTCAGTTGTCGTATGATAGGTATTTGGTGATCGTGAGGTAATCTCTGTATTCATCACCGATGTATTTCGGGACCTCGGTCTCGAATGAATCCGGATGGATGATCTCGGCTAAGAGTTCAGAGAGTTGCGGGAATCTGGGCGCCGCACGTGATGCCAGGTCAGCCGCCTTTCCCGTGACCAGATATATCTCTTTGTTAGCGTACGCATTCGTCAACTTCCACGCGTCAGGGAGATGCGAGTACATGTAATCCCATTCGGCCTGTGTCGCTTTGTACGATTCTGTTACGATGATTATGACATCAGCATTCTTCTGAGCGATCATCTCGGTGTTCGCATGCGCCCATCCTTTCATCGAACCGAATGCATTCTCTGCAGATATCGTGTTGATGATGTCGTTGACGTAGGTGTAGTTTCCAGCGACATACGGTGCGCTGTCCGGCGAGAGTGCTACCATGACCCTTTTCTTATCGGTGAACGCGACCTTGGATGCGACCGCTTTCGCCCCGAGCCCATCCTCAGCTATGATGTTCTTTGCGGTCATCTCGTATCCTATGGCCGTTCCTACGATGAATGTGTTATCGTAGATGGTGTCCATATCCTCTCCTTGGTAGAGTGCGACGGAGTTCACGCCCGCATCCCTGATGGCCTTCGCTACCTGTACTTGATTGTACTGTGTACTATCTGCGATGACGATGTCCGGGGACTGTTTCATGATCAATTCGTAGCTGGGGTCGGTGTACGTCCCTACTGTGGCGATTCTTCCCTCCGTCCTCGCTTTATTGAGAGAGTTGGGGTAGTTGCTGTAATAATCCATGCCGACGATGGCACCGGTGGCCTTCAATGCGCCAACGGTCTCTGTGGCTACGGGAGATAGTGTGACGATGCGCATGGCTTGCGGATAACCATAGATGCTGACGCCCGTGGCATCGACTGCTACTGTCGGGGTCGTTTCCGAATCCCTGTATGCCCATGCGACGATGGAATAGTTCCTCATGTCGATATCATAGGAATCGGATTTCGACCATGATGTGGAGTTCTTCACCACATACCACAATCCCCACGAATGTGTGTCGTTATTCGATACCCCGTTAATCTCAGTGACGACACCCTTCTCCACCGTGTATTCGTAATTGTTCTCTTTGCAACATTTGTCAAGGAGCGAGATGGGGTTGTGAGAGACATTGAGGTCGTATTTGAACCATGTCGTGTCGTATTTCTCGAAATCTATCAGGATGCCATTCGCATGCGCTAGAGAACTCTCGCTCGTTTGCAGTGATACGATCCCCGACAGTAATATTCCGATTAGGATTATCGACACTGTGGAGTAGACTTTGACCTGATTAACGGTCATTTTCCGCTGTTTTTTGGAATTGTCATTCACAGGATCTTTCATCGTATCAATTGGATGATATTGCCAATATCCAGCATTCTATTAAATTCTATGTATGACGTGATAATTATTGGACCAGTAATCCAAAAGGTTTATATTTTGGAGCATTCAATTTGGATATAATATCCAATAAGGGTTATTATCATGAACGGAAAATTCAAAGCGTTGACAATGGCTGTCGTCGCCATGTTCTGTCTCACTGCTGTCGTTTGTGTCGTGAGTGACGCAGACACGTCTGCAGATGACAATAAGGTGCACTATTTCTACATTGAAATCGTGAACGAAGACGGTATGGTCACAAGTACAGACTGGATCAAGTTTACATCAACAGCTGAGCTTGAGAATTATGTAGAAGAAGCTAACAAAGCATTCAAATTTTATGGATACCCAGAACTTCAATTTGTGAATGGAAAATATCTGAGCCTGAAATATAACGGTACGGCGAAGAATTCATGTTTTGTCGGTAGCGAAGATGGAAAAGAGTGGGTAAAAGTCGAAGATACAAAACTTCAGTATCCTCCTGCAACATATGCAGGAATAGCTCTTGGTAATGGTTTCATCTCTAAAGAGGTGTATGATGCTCTCGGAGAAAATCAGAAATTCTGGGCAAAGTCTGATATGGGTGAAGGTTACCCTGACTATGCATATGTCAAAACTATCCTCGAAGCAAAAACAACAGATGTACCCAAAGAGTTCCCTGCAGAATTCACAAGTCACATATTTGTAGAGGTCATTGGTGCAGATGGAAAGGATGTATCGTCAAAATGGATCGAATTCCAGACATTGAAGACATTGAAATCTTTCGTTGCAAATGCCAATGAGGCACTTGCAAACGAAGGATTTGTTGACGTCGTATTCTTGTCATCAGGTTGGTTGAAGACTGGAATCAATGCTACATTCTACGCAAAGGATGGAAAATGGGTGGCTGTAGAAAAGACAGAGACAGATTATCTCAATGATACGATCGCACTTGCTACTGGAAATGGTTACATCGGTCCAGATGTGTACAATGCACTCTCAGATGCTGAGAAGAAGACATGGAAGGACACAGGATATCCTGGAGCATACCAATACATAAAGGAAATCTCCGAGTCCACAACAGGTTACAAGTCGGATGACGGTAACACAGGACTCATCGTCGGTGTCGTCGTCGCTGTAGTCGCACTCCTCGCAATAGGTGTGTTCTTCTTCCTTAGAAAGAAGTGAAGATTCATTCATTTCCCTAAACAATTTACTGCGGACATGTCTGTCCGCAGGTCCTCCTTTTTCAATAGTGTCCGACAGTTTCTAAACTCAATATCACATTTACAGAGACATGTTCACGGATGCGCATCTCCACATCTCAAACGCTGGATTCGGCGTAGGCTACAGGGACATATCGGAAGCAGGACTGTTGTTCTGCAACGCATCCAGACCATCGGATTGGATTTCTTTGGAAGAGTTGATGCAATCCGACAAGAGAGTGGTTCCATTCTTTGGTATCCATCCGTGGTATTCCGATGAATATGACGGAGAGGATGCATTGGTGAAGATCCTGGAGAAGTATCCCGAAGCGAATGTGGGCGAGATAGGTCTCGATGGGACGCGTTCAGGACATGATGCCTTGAAGATATTCAAAGAACAATTGGATGTAGCATCAAGGATGAATAGGATAGCATCCATCCACATGGTCCGTTCGACGGATGATGTCCTCTCAGCGTTGAAAGGACATGATATCAGAACGATCATACATTCATATGATGCACCGGCGGGTTTCGTAAACGCGTTCGTACAACGCGGTTGTTGTCTTTCGATATCTCCAAGATTATTCAAAAAACCCATCGAGAAGGTGCGCGACATCATCAACTCCATACCGAAGGACAGATTGTTGTTGGAATCCGACCATTGTGATGGTGTTATGGATATGCATGAGCACATATGCAAGGTGGCATCCGTGTTAGAGATGAATATCTTTGAGCTATCTGACATCGTATCGAAGAATGCACGTGACATATTGAAGGCATGAACCGACTTAGGAGTCTGTAATAGATTCCATCTTCACTCTACCATTGCAATCCATTATATCTCATCCATACAATCATTCGATGACCCGTCTTAAACAAGGGATGATCAAACATGAAGGCCAATATCAACGGAAGGACAGAGGACATCCGCGCCGTATGGTTCGAGGATGGCAAAGTGATGATGATCGATCAACGCGAATTGCCTGATAAGGTGACGATAGTATCGTTCAAGGATTACAGGTATGTCGCGGAGGCCATAAGGAACATGACCACACGCGGAGCGCCATCCATAGGTGCTACAGCTGCATACGGCATGTGCCTCGCAGCGATAAACGGTGACGATATCGAACAGGCGGCCAAGGACATCAAGGCCGCAAGACCTACCGCCAACGATCTGTTCTATGCTGTCGACTATATGTTGGACGATCTCTCGAAAGGAAAGGATCCCATCGGATCCGCAGATGCATATGCCCAATCGATGGTGGATAAATGTATCAAGATCGGAGAGTACGGCGGGGAATTGATCAAGGACGGATATAGGTTGATGACGCACTGTAACGCAGGTGCGTTGGCTACCGTGGATGTTGGTACCGCATTGGCGCCCATGCGCAAAGCGCACGGTGACGGTAAGGATTTCTTCGTATACGTTTCGGAGACGAGACCGAGACTACAGGGGATGCAACTCACCGCATGGGAGTTACTCCAGGAAGGGATAGACCATGCGATAATCCCCGATGGATCATCGGGACATTTCATAAGGAAGGGCGTGGACATGATCATCGTCGGAGCGGATAGGATAGCCGCGAACGGTGATTTTGCCAATAAGATCGGTACATTCGAGAAGGCTGTCCTAGCCAAAGAGTTCAACGTACCGTTCTATGTCGCAGCACCCATCTCCACATTCGATTTCAACACCAAGACAGGAGAGGATATCGTCATTGAGGATCGTTCCGAAGAGGAGGTGACGATGGTCAAAGGCGTACGCATAGCACCGATCGGATGTAAGGCGTTGAACCCATCGTTCGATATGACCCCTGCAAGGTACGTGACCGGTTTCATCACCGAGAAAGGCATCCTGAAGCCATCCGAGATATCGAAGGTGAAGGAATGAATGAGTACTATGCGAGAGAGCTCCTTGCGGATATGTGCAGGATGATCTACAACAGGAATCTCACGGTATCCGCTGGCGGGAACATGAGCATGAGGGTGGATGATTATGTCCTCATCACACCATCAGGTAGGAATAAGGGGATGCTTTCACCTGATGATCTTGTCAAACTATCATTGGATGGAGAGATCATCTCTGGCGGGAAACCATCGATAGAACACAAGTTCCATCTCGCATTGTACAGGAAGAATCCTGAGATAAATGCCATCGTACACTGTCATCCGTTGTATTGTACTACATTGGCGGTCATCGGGAAGAGGATGAACACCTGTCTCACGCCAGAGGGGATAATGCTCCTTGGAGAAGTGCCGACGGTACCATACTTCACACCAGGTTCCGATGAATTGGTGAAGGCTGTCGAGGAACATTCCGACAGCATGGCGATGCTGATGGCCAAACACGGGGCACTCACACAGGGAAGGACGTTGGAAGAGGCATACGATCGCATGGAGGAGATGGAGTTCCAGGCCCATATGCAGATATTGGCCAAGCGTGCGAGGAATCTGCCAAGGTCCGAGATAGAGAAGATAAGAGGGATGCTATGATACTGATAACCAAATGGTTCGGATGTTTCCTCTGCGATGAGAACAGGATAATCGACAAGAGATTGTTCCCGAAGGATGCATCAGAGATATCAGAGAGATTGGCGTTGATGCAGAGGGGAGGGACGTTACCCGAGGAATATGAACTCGTCGAAGGCAAGAGCAGGATGTTCGTCGCGGATAGACGTCAAGCACTCCTCGGTAAACCTACATTATTCGATTCATCATTCATCAAAGCGGAGAACTTCGGTTACGATAACAAGCTGATGCATGAGGCCATGTTAGGTCTCGGGAGACTGAGGACATCAGAGCCCATCCCTAGGGACAGGAGCCTTGTGCAGGCGATAAGGAATCTGGATGATCTCATAGAGACATCGAATCTCCTGAATGAGAGACTGCATGAATGGTACGGCCTCCATTTCCCTGAATTGGCCGATCATGCCAAGGATAAGAGATATGCCGATCTAATCGCGAGATATGGTGAGAGGGACGGCATAATAGAGGATCTAGGATTGGAACTGGAATCCATAGGCGCTGAATTGGACGAGGAGGACATGAGGGCCGTACAGGACCTTGCGGACACCCTCTGCAGGATATACGATGACAGGGAGAGGACGGAGGAGTACATCTCAAGCATAGTGAAGGATTCCTGTCCTAATCTCTGTGCTATCGCCGGCGGTCCGTTGTCCGCTAGACTGATCTCGTTGGCTGGAGGATTGGAGAGGTTGGCCTCGCTACCGTCATCCACGATACAGATGTTGGGCGCGGAGAAGGCCATGTTCAGACATCTCAAATCTGGAAAAAGGCCTCCGAAGCATGGTGTGATCTATCAACACCCTGAGGTACATAGGGCACCGAAATGGCAGAGAGGGAACATCTCCAGGGCGTTGGCCGGCAAGATCTCCATAGCTGCGAAGATAGATCAGTATGGCGGGGAATTCAGAGGGGATGCGCTCAACGAGGAATTCCTGAAACGCGTCGAGGATATCAAGCGCAGATATCCGAATCCGACCAAGAGGCCGCAGAATCAGGGCGGGAAGAAGAGATTCAACAACAAGAAGAGACGTTGAATCATAATCCTCCGATGGTGTATCTCTGTCGGAGGTGGTTTTTTTTTTCATTTTGATGAGGGCAAGGTGGATCCTGTTCGCTCCATATAATCAATATATTAATACCTTATAATTTATAATAAGGAATATGATAAAAAGAATATTGATTTTAGTTATAGCAACAACAACGGTGTTGCTGCTATTGACGATGGGTTGTGATGAGGCTGATGGGGACTTGGTAAAAATTTCAATAAAAGAGCATCAGATAGAATTTGATGAAAATTTATTCTTCGTGAGTTGTACTATTAATTACAACAACGGAGAGAGTGAAATATACTCACTAAATGAGTTAAGAGATTTCAGCACAATTCAACCAGATGACGAAGTAATAGTATACGCATCTGCAAAAATTGGACATTGTGTGCCAAAATTAAATGGAGATACTTATACAGGCAGTTCCAAAAAATTAGATGACAACATAGGTGATTTGGCATTCTCTGTGGACCTTTGCCATCACACACTTATTTTTTCATCAGGAGATGTAGATGTAATTGATATGAGAAAGGATAATTTTCATTTTTCGGAGGAAGATGTGTGCCTTTATGATAAAATCGATTTACCAAACGTTTCACCTTCTTTTGTTAAATATGGATACGAATCGCATAATTGGAATACAAAAAAAGATGGAAGTGGCATAGATTTATTCCCAGGTATGGTAACAATAACCGAAGAATTACTAGATGATTGTTGTATTGACTGTTTTTCAAAGGAAAAGATAGTTCTTTATCCAAAATTCATAAAAATAGAATATTCTGTGGTATGTAACGTAAATGATGGCATTCATGAAGACATCTCGATGGGATTATCGATGAGAATTGACGAAAGCATTCGCCTTCAAGATCCGATTTTTAAAAAAAGTGATTCTATTTTCAGATATTGGTTGTTTGGGAGTTTAAAATTATTTTCAGGAAATACGCTAACTCTCACTAGAGAAGTACTTCCAGAAACGGATAAAATAGTATTATGTGCGCAATGGGCCGCCCAAATAACTCCCGATCTAGAATATTGCACTTCAACTTCAGAATACGAATTCGCAGATTATGGTAAGAAATGGTCTGCGACCATAACGCCAAAACCTCATTATTCATTGCCTAAGAGCACCGACTCGATCGTTGGAGCGACATACACACTAAACGCTGATGGTACGGCCACGATATCGACCGATGACGTCTGTGAGCCAATCAGATACGCAATCATCGCAACGCCTATCCAGCATAAGGTAACATTCGATCTCAACGGAGGTGTCGGCAGTAAGGAATTGATATTCAATGAGGTCGAAATGAAGACATTTCCAACGCCTACGAAAGACGGACACATATTCGACGGATGGTATGATGGCGACACGAAGATAGATGATACGACAGGTTTCGTTTCAGACATCACACTAAAAGCGAAGTGGACGGCAATAGCACCTCCTCCGGTGGTACATCAGACATATCTCGTCCGTTTCTTCGATTCACAAGGTGGGAATCTCATCATGGAGTACTACACTGAAGGTCCTGTGACGACACCCGAAACACCATCGAGAGCAGGATATGAGTTCAGCGGATGGGAATCGACGGGAGGCGTATTGAGGGATCACATCGATCGTGATACGGATTATTATGCCACTTGGAATCCAATCCCTGTGTCTCCACCAGGCTATGTGATATCATTCCACCTCAACGAAGGAGAGGATGCTTATTACAAATGCAATTCATTGGAA
Organism: Candidatus Methanarcanum hacksteinii; assembly: GCF_964305265.1. NCBI lineage: Archaea > Methanobacteriati > Thermoplasmatota > Thermoplasmata > Methanomassiliicoccales > Candidatus Methanarcanum > Candidatus Methanarcanum hacksteinii. The sequence continues at coordinate 532,780 of NZ_CAYATA010000002.1, forward strand.
TTGGGAGGATTGCCCACACCAACATCAGACGGTAAGAGATTCGATCATTGGTATTACATCGAGGATGGTGAACACAAGATATTCGCAGGCGTATGCAACAAGGACATCGATGTGTATGCATCATGGGTCGAAGTGAAGAGCAGATTCCATCTGGATGAGAACGGAGATGTATGGTTCGAAGGCAATGTAAAAGATATGACATCCATTCCAGTGAAAGAAGGATACGAGTTCGATAGTTGGTATGTGATCATAGAGGGCGAGAGATTCCCCTACAAAGATGGTTTGGGTACCGATGTCTATGCATCATGGAAGAGGATCGCCCCTCCATCTGATGATGGAGGAGCTAATCTGATACTCCCGATCGTGACCATCTCTTCGATAATCGTGATGGTCGCCGGAGTCGCATATCTCCAAAGGAAACTCAGTTGAGCCCTTCCTTCATCCTCTGAAGGGCCTCTTTGATCCTGGGGATGGGCTGTGTGACGGTCATCCTCACATAGCCCTCTGCGGATTCACCGAATCCTGAACCGGGTGTGACCACGATGCCGAGGTCCAACATCCTCTCGGTGAACTCGAGGGATGTCTTGCATTTGGAGTCGAACCAGATGTAGAACGTCCCTTTCGGCATCTTCACATCGAATCCGAGTTCCCTCAATCCGTTGACGAGAACTTCCCTCCTGTCGGAGTATTCCTTCATGTTCTTCCTGACGGCTTCGGGCGCTTCCCCATTCTCGCCATACATCTCGAGTGCTTTGATGGCAGCTTTCTGTATGAAGATCGGAGCTCCGGAATCCACCTGTCCTTTGCATTTCTTCAATCCGGCGATGAGGTCGGGATGTCCGACAGCATAACCCAATCTGAATCCCGTCATGTTGAACGTCTTGGAGAATGAACCGAACTCTATCGCATCCTCCCCTATCTCGAGGATGGATGGCGCTTGATATCCGTCATAGGTCATCTCGCAGTATGCATCATCCACACAGAGGATGGTATCATTCTCTTGGCACCAATCGTAGACCTTCTTGAGATAATCCTTGTCGCATGTCGCACCAGTGGGATTGTTGGGGTAGTTGATGTAGAGCATCTTCGCTCCTTTCGGACATTCGTCCACATCCAACAGCCAATCCTTCTCTGCTCTGAGAGGCACCTTGACGCATTCAGCCTCGTTGAATATGGTCGAAGCGCCTGAATACACAGGATATCCTGGACTAGGTGCGATTATCGTCTCTCCCGGATTTACGAATGCCTGTGCGATGTTGAATATCGCTTCTTTCGAACCTATTGTGACGCATACCTGTGTATCAGGGTCGACATCAACGCCGTATTTCTTCTTGTACCATCTTGCAACCGCCACTCTGAGATCCCTCTCTCCAGCGGATGATGAGTACTTCTGATTAGCATTGATCCTGGATTGGATGCACATCTCCTCAACGATCTCATCAGGCGTCGGGAGATCAGGGTCACCGATACCGAAATCGATGATATCGATACCCTCTGCCCTCTTCTTGGCTGTCATTTCCTCCAGTCTCACGAAGAGGTATGGAGGGAGTCTCTGTAATCTGTCAGCGAATTCATATCTCATGTTCATTCCTCATAATCTCCTGCGTATACGAAGGTCGCAGGCCCTTCCATCCTCACGTATCTGAGATCCTTGTCGACGGTTACTCTCAACCATCCTCCGGGGAGTTCGACATCGACAGGTTCATCGAACGGTACCATGCCGTTCAATGCAGCTGCGGTCGTTGTAGCACACGCGCCTGTTCCACAGGCGAGTGTCCATGCAGCACCGCGTTCATAGACGCGGATGTGTATCTTGCCTTCATCATCCACGGTGGCGAACTCCACGTTGGTCTTCTTAGGGAATACTCTATGGGATTCGAGTATCGGGCCCAATGCGTCGATCTTCTCATCTGTCAACCTATCGAATGTGACGAAGTGCGGGTTGCCCATGGAGATGCAGAATCCTTTGACAGGTCCTGCTGCTGTGTTGATCGTCGTAGTCTCTAAGGACTCCATGTTCGTTTTACCTGGAGCTTCTAGGATCGGTGCGCCCATATCGATGGTCACAGTCCTTACTTTATCATTCTCAACGGTGACATCGGCGGTGAGATTGCCTCTGAGCGTGTTTATCGTGAATCTCTTTCCATCGATCTTACCAAAATCATATGCGAACTTGGCGACACATCTTATCCCATTGCCGCACATCTCAGCTTCGCTTCCGTCGGCATTGATTATCCTCATGGTGATGTCCGAACCATTTTTTCCGGGCAATACATACAGAACGCCATCGGCGCCTATGCCGAAGTGTCTGTCGCACATCCTTTTGCAAAGAGTGTTATCGATCTCAAGATCTTCATCTATCCCATTGAGAACGATGAAATCGTTCCCTATGCCGTGATATTTCCAGAATATCATCTGAGTCTCTCCGGTATGATCTGGTGTTTCCAGAGGTCATCCATGGTCTCTGCTTCCCTTATGAGCTCGGCCTTTCCATCGTTAACTAAGACTTCTGCACATAACGGTCTTGAATTGTATCTCGATGACATGGAGAATCCGTACGCTCCTGCGTTGTATACGCAGAGGATGTCCCCTTCCTTGGGGTCCGGAAGTATCCTGTCGTGCGCTATGTAATCTCCTGATTCGCATATCGGTCCGACCACTTCGTATTTGGCGACACATGCCTTGTTGAATTTGTTGGCGAGTGCGACGTGATGATAGGAATCATAGAACGATGGGCGGATGAGGACGTTGAATCCTGCATCTATGCCGACGTATCTCTTTGGTCCTGCATCCTTCACATCATTGATCTTTGAAAGAAGTATGGTGGAATCGCATACGATGTACCTTCCCGGTTCGAGGCAGACCTTCTTCACATCGGTCTCCTCCAATATCATATCGGTTATCTCGGCACCGAGTTCGTTGACATCGCATTCCTCCTCCTGAGGTTTGTAAGGTACTCCCAACCCTCCTCCGAAATCTATGAATTCGAGATGTATGTCCAACTCATCCCTCAGTCTGTTGGTGAGTTCGATGAGCACTTCCACCACTTCTATGAATGGATCGGTCGTGTTCCCTCCGGAGCCGGTGTGTGCGTGAATGCCTTTTATGTCATAGCCTAATTCCTTAGCTCTGGCATATGTGTCCATGACCCTGTTGTACGGGATCCCGAACTTGGAACCTTTGCCGCCGGTCATGACCTTCGTACCATGTCCCGATGAGACTCCAGGTGTGACACGGAAGGATATGGGGAAACCCTTGCGCTTATCGCCGAGTATCTCGGACAATCTCTCCAATTCACTCTCGGAATCGATGTTTATCCTGCATCCAGTGTCCACCACCTCCTTCAATTCCTTGTCAGATACGTTCACTCCGGTGTACATTATCCTCTCAGGGGAGAATCCTGCCTTGAGACAAGTGAGTACCTCTCCGATGGAAACGGCATCGATGCAACTCCCTTCCTGTTCCAATATCCTGAGGATCGCAAGATTCGTATTGGCTTTGCACGCGTAGTGTATCTCCGTCTCCATGAAACGAGAGAATGCTTCGTACACTCTGCGGTAATTCTCCCTGACGATCTGTTCATCCGTGACGTAGATGGGTGTTCCGAATCTCTCGGCTATCTCCACGGCGGACATGCCGCCGAACTGCATGATGCCATCCTTCCCTTCGAAGTCCCTCATCATTGCTGTTCGCCTCCGTCGATGAAGTTCTTATGCAGTGTCTTCACGACGTTCGCGGCCATATCCGTGGATACGACGAAGTTGAGACATACTTCGGATGCACCTTCGGAGATCATCTCGACACTTGCGCCAACTTCCTTCACAGCTCTGAAGACATCGCCACAGAATCCTACTCTGTGCAACAATCCGTCGCCTACGGCGCAGATCAATGCGAAGTTGCTTCTGACATCGATCCTCTCTATCTCCTTATCGTCCAATTCATTGAGATATTTCAGAGCCTTATTGACATCGAGACTGTGAACAAGGAATGCTATCGATGACAATGATGTGGATATCGCATAGATGACCGTCTCGGCGGCAGCGAACTTCTCCATTATCCTTGCCACTGTGCATTGTTTGTAGGATATCTCTCCTGATATGATGGTTATCCTGGACAGATCCAATTTCATCGCGACACTCTTCAACGGCGTGTCGCCCGGTGTCTTGATATGATGTATCTGTGTACCGGGTTCCTCGGGCTTGTAGGAGTTCTTGACCCATACGGGGATGTGCTTCATCCTTGCCGGTTCAATCGTTCTCGGATGGAGGACCTTGGCACCGAAATGGGCCAATTCAGCGGCTTCATTGAAGTTCATCTCCCTGATGACGACAGCCGTAGGCACCAACCTGGGGTCGGCACTCATGAAACCATCCACATCCGTCCAGGTCTCGATGGAATCCGCATCCAATGCGTTACCGATGGCGGCTGCCGCATAATCGGAACCGCCCCTTCCGAACGTCAAGGGTTTGCCTTCCTCATTTATCCCGTAGAATCCTGTGATCACGGGGATGATATCGTCATGTAGTAACGGTTTGACGTTCATGTTCATCCTTGCGGATGTCTTGTTGAGGTCGCATGAACCTGATAACGGTTTACCTATCGCGAACACTCCCGCCATCTCCGATGTGAGTGCTACCGATTTGAATCCAAGTGAACGTATCGCGAATGAGAGCAACAACGAGGAGAATCTCTCTCCTTGGGATGTGAGATTGTCTGTGAAGAAGGGATCCTTCCTTCTGCTCTTATCCTTTAGGAGTTCTTCGAATTCCTTGAAACGTTTCTCGAATTCTGTCATGAACTCGTCCATGAGGTCGTCTGCGACGACCTCTTTGGCAGTGTCGACATGTTTCGATCTGAACTGTTCCAATATGGTATCCGTATCCGTTGTCTTATCCTCGATCGCATGGATGAGGAAGTTCGTTATCCCGGACATGGCGGATACCACGACCACTTTCTTTCCTTTCTCGCTCGTTATTATCCTTGCGGATCTCATTATGGCTTCAGCGGATCCTACACTCGTTCCGCCGAACTTCAAAACCGTGATCATAGATTGAACACCTCGTTCATCGTATGCATCTTCCCGTCCTTCTTGTCGGCTATCCATCTGATCGTATCCATACATCCTCTCGCGAACACTTCGCGCGATACCGATCTATGTTTCAATTCAAGCAATTCCATACTGCCGCCGAACATGACAGTATGGTCGCCGTAGACATCCCCTGCTCTGACGGAGTGGATGCAGATTTCCTGTCCCCTTTCTCCGGTCACGCCTTGTCTGCCGTATTCTAAATCGTTTATATTTGTGACGCTCTGTATCCTGCGTACGGCCTCCATGGCGGTACCGGACGGTGCGTCCTTCTTGTGTCTGTGATGCGTCTCGATGACCTCGATATCATATCCTTGGAGTGCGGAGGCCATTACCTCGCACATCTTCCAGAATACGTTGACGCCTCTAGCGAAATTCGCGGATATTATCCCTGATACGCCATATTCGGACACTCTGTCTGTGAGTTCCTGTATCGATGTGGCATCGATCCCTGTGGTTCCCACTATGATGTTCGTACCTGTCGATGGTACATCTGCGATAATCTTCGAAGCAGCAGAGGGCGTGGTGAGGTCGACGTATACGTCGGCATCATCCAACAATCTCATAAGATCCTCTGGTGCGGATGCCTTGACGCCGTCATAGAGCATCCTACCTACATTGCCTCCGGACTTCGATACCGTAGCACCGACTAGTTCGATATCCTCCGATTCCATCGCAAGGTCGCATACCATGCGACCGAGTTTTCCAGTGGCTCCTCCTACCACAAGGTTGATCATATCAATCCCAGTCTTGCGATGTCCATGTCAAGTATCGGACGGTTCTTCGCCGAGAGTTCGGTCAGCGGGAGCCTAGGTCTACCGTTGCCGTATCCGAGTCTCTTCATGACGTATTTGATCGGTATTGGGTTGGATTCTATGAACAGGTCATTGAACAGAGGCATGAGCTTGAAGTGTATCTCTCTTGCCTCAAGGTACTTCTCCTGCTTACAGAGATTTATCATCTGGCTCATGGAGCGGGGGCAGCAGTTAGCTGCGACGGATATCACTCCGTCGCATCCCATTCCCATCAATGGGAATGTGAGTCCATCGTCTCCGGAGAGGACTTCGAAACCCTTCGGCCTCTTACAGAGTATCTCTTGTATCTGATTGACATTGCCGCTAGCCTCCTTTATGGCGGAGATGTTGGGCAATTCTGCCAACCTGAGCGTCGTGTCCGCAGTGATGTTACTTCCCGTCCTTCCAGGCACGTTATAGATGATCAGCGGGATATCGATCGCTTCGCTGATGGCTTTGAAGTGAAGATAGATGCCTTCCTGAGTAGGCTTGTTGTAGTACGGCGAGATGGACAGGATACCGTCACATCCCAAGTCCGCAGCTGCCTTACTGAGATATACGGCCTCGGCCGTGGAGTTACTACCGGCGCCTGCGATGATCTTCGCATGCTTCGCCTGATCCCTCACTATCTCCACTACACGGATATGTTCTTCATGACTGAGCGTTGCGGATTCCCCTGTGGAACCGCATGGAATGAGCACATTCGCTCCATTCTCTTCTTGGAAATCTACCAATCTCCTCAATCCGCCCTCGTCGACAGAACCGTCGTCCTTGAACGGTGTTATCAATGCTGTTGCTGTTCCTCCGAACATCAGATCACCCCCACATGTTCCTTCAATATGAGACGGGTACGGGTACTGATGATACTATCATAGTGCCTTACCTTCTCGATTATCTCATTCAATTGATGTGATGATTCCACATCCACGATCGCGATTATGTCCTGGTCGCCTGTGACCTCGTATACCTCGGAAACACCAGAGTATTCTGCCAATTCCTTGGCTATCTCCTCAGTGTCCGTGTTGACATCGATACGGATCTCCACCAATGCCTTCACGTTCTTCGAGCTCGTCTTTATCGTGAATCCTCTGATCGTCCCGTCCTCTGTGAGTTTGCGGACCCTGCTTCTGATCGTACCCTCGGATACGCCAAGTCTGGCCGCGATATCGACGAACGGGCACCTGGAATCCTTCTTGAGGATCTCCAGGATACGGTTGTCAAGACTGTCTGCCATATCGAAATCTCTCCTTGCGGCTGTTATTATCGGATAATAGAGACGTAGCCGATATATTAACTTGCCCTAAGAAATTGGAATTTTCTTACGATAATCGATGGGTTTCGAGATATGTTTACGAATTCAATCAATCATGATTACGGAAATCGCCATATTTATGGCGGAAATCGCTATGAGTGTCATAGCGACCAAGATCCATTTCCTGTCCTTCTCGATGAGAAGACATATCGTTGTCACGATCACTCCCAACAACGGGCACAATATCAACGCACCAATGCCTGCATAGAGTACGACATCGGTGACATCCATCATATCGATGATGACGCCTATGATGATCAATATTATACTGGCGGTGACGGAGTATTTCATCGTCCTCGCTGTTATGGATTCGATATTCATAGGATGCCTCCTGCTTGCAACACCATGACGAATGCTATCGCCAATACGAGGATCGAGAAGTACTTCTTCATCGAAGAGCTGTCGAATCTTCTTGATAAGCGGCTGCCTATCACAGCTCCGAGGAACGTACCTATTGCTACGAATGCCGCCATCTCCAGGTCAACGTGTCCGCTCAGGAAGTAGAGGATGGAACCAGAGAATGCAGTGATGCCTATCATGTAGCTGCTGGTCGCAGTCGCGGCCTTCATAGGCACTTTCATGACCATGTTCATGATAGGTACCTTGATCAATCCTCCACCTACACCAGTGAGTGAGGATATTATCCCTGCCAGCACACATGATGAGAATCCGATCCCTTTGTGTTCGATATCGTATCTTATTGTTTCACCAGTCTTCAGATCGTTGTATGAGAACTCTCCGTCCTCCGTACCCGTGACATCCATAGAAGGATTGAGAAGCATCTTTATCGCCGTGAGTGTGAGCACGGCGGAGAACACAAGCATTATGATCCAACTCTCCAAGGCCAGAGTGAGGAAGACACCGATCATGGAACCTATGACGGTACTTATCTCCAACAATAGGCCCAGGCGTATGTTGGTGACCTTATTCTCCATGTAATACAATGTGCCGCCTACGGATGTCGCTACGATACCGATAAGACTGACTGCCGCAGCATCCGCTGCGGACATGCCGTAGAATATGGTTAGCATAGGGATGATGATTATCCCGCCTCCGATACCGAACAATGCACCGAGGACACCCGCTAAGAGGCCAATTATGATCAGCGATAGCAACAGTATCGGTTCCATGGTCCTGTGGGATGTTATCGCCCATATTATCTTTATCGGTTGTTAAACCCTTACTTCGATTTGGGTCGATGGTTCATGTGTTGAGAAAAACGCTAAAGTAATAATATGAAGGATTTTCAGTAACTTATGGCCGTTTTCAGTAAAAATTTTACTGAAAATAAAGATAACGAGGAATTCAGCGCTCAATTAGATTATGACAGGATAGTAGCCTATGTAATAAGCCGTCCGTCACAATTATACCATGATGTGTGTTAGGGTTGTATCGTGACGATAGTCCTCGTAAGGTACTGTGAGATCGGGCTCAAGAGCACTCCTGTGAGGAGGAGGTTCGAGAGCATACTCAAGGACAATATGCTGACGATGTTGGCAGCTGATGGCATAGAGGCATTCATCACATTCGCCGATGCACGCTATTACATCGAGACCGAGGACATCGAAGGGTGCGTAAGGTCCGTAAAAAAAGTATTTGGGATAGGTTCATTGTCCGTGGCTGAGGTATGTTCATCGGATATGCAGGATATCTGCGATACGGCGGCGGACTATTCCGTCGGACGCATATCCGAAGGGCAATCGTTCGCTGTGAAGGCTAGGAGGGAAGGCTCCCAACCGTATACGAGTATGGACGTTGGCAGGGAGGCAGGTTCTGCTATCTTCATACGCAATGAGGATAAGGGGATCAAAGTAGATCTGAAGGAACCTGACAAGACAATCTACGTAGAGGTTAGGAACAATAAAGCATACATCTTCGACGAATACATCGCATGCCCTGGAGGATTGCCATTGGGGAGTCAGGGACGTGTGATCGCAGAATCCTATGACAAGAGAGGCACAGTATCCGCATGGATGATGATGAAGCGCGGCTGCCGTGCATTGGTAGTGGGTAATCACGACATCGATCTATTGAGGAGATATGATCCCACTTTGAGAGTCATAGAACCATCAAGCACCGAGACGCAGAAGGAGATATTGGGTGTGGTGAAAGGTACCTCCCTGAAGGACCTGGATTCCGTGGATGTCACCAAACATTCCGTTCCTGTATATTTCCCGACCATAGGTATGGATGACAAGGAAGTGGATTCGTTGTATGATTCCATCGTCGAATCCGAATTCTGATTCCGCTTTGTTTTTATCATGATGTGGCCATATGTTGCACATATGGCATGCCGTGTGAGATTCCTTCCAGATGATAAGGTCGCAGAGGTACCTGAGGGTACGATGATATCCGATGCCGCTGTCAAAGCGGGAGTGGAGATAAGACTTCCATGCGGAGGCAGGGGAAGATGCGGAAGATGCATCGTACTCGTTGACAATGAGAGGGTGTTGTCCTGTCAGACCGCGGTATATGATGGGATGGTCGTCAAGGTACCGAGGAAGGATGTGGGCAAGGTCATAGCCGCTACGGATAGGAAATCCAAGGTAGATGAGTTGTCACCCATATCCGACGGATATGGGTTGGCCGTGGACATAGGTACGACGACCATTGCGATATCTGTGTTAGATATGTCCAATGGTGATGAGGTCTACAGCGCCAGCGGAGCCAACGCACAGCGCTCCAGGGGAGAGGATGTGCTGGCAAGGATACAATATGCGGAGGAAGGAGGGATCAATGAGCTTAGATTATTGGTCATCGATTCCATAAATCGTCTATTATCGGGATTCAAAGATAGAACAAAGATAAAATCCGCATACATCGCAGGCAACACTGCGATGACGCATCTCTTCCTCGGGATAGATCCGTCGCCGATAAGATTGCCACCGTTCGAACCTGTGGTGAAGGATGCCAAGATAACGGGCAAGGAGAGTATGTTGGATATCGATCCATCGGCAACAGTGATATGCATGCCGTCGGTCTCTTCGTATGTCGGAGGAGATATCACCAGCGACATAGTGGATTCTGGGATGGACAGGATAGATGGTCTGTCGCTGCTGATAGATGTCGGTACGAATGGGGAGATAGCATTGGGCAATCAGGATATGCTGATGTGCTGTTCGTCATCAGCTGGGCCCGCATTCGAAGGTTCTCAGATGACATCGGGAATGATCGCATGCACGGGTGCTGTGGACAGTGTGAGGATATCCGACGGCAAGGTCGAGTATACTGTGATAGGGAATGCGGAACCCATCGGGATATGCGGTTCTGGTGTGATCGATCTGGTAGCACAGCTGTTCCTGAATGGTTATGTGGATAAGCGCGGAAGGTTCACAGAGATATCGGGTGCGAAGGATGGCGTGTTCACGGTGGTCGGTGATGTGGTCATCACCGAGAGCGAGATCGAGAATGTGATCATGACGAAGGCGGCGATATATTCGGCAACGAGGTCTATGGTACGTAATCTCGGCGTGGAGTTCAACGATCTGGAGAACATCTATATCGCAGGCGGCTTCGGTAATTTCATAAACATGGATTCTGCGATCGCTATAGGGTTGTTCCCTGATGTGGATAGGGATAAGTACCATTATCTGGGGAACTCATCATTGTCTGGTGCGAAGAAGGCATTGCTATCGCATACGTTCAGGGAACGTATCTATGAGGTGTTCCCGAAGATGACATATGTCGATCTCTCATCAGATCCTATTTTCTTCGATGAATACATGTCTGCACAATTCCTTCCTCATACGGATGCGTCATTGTTCCCTAGTGTTCTGAAGGCGAAGTGAGTTTTACGTCAAAAATTCAATAATCCTATTCAATACCAATAGTGGGTTCTTGTTCACTTTATGTTGAGGGACACTTACTTGAATACGAGTCTGACATCACATCAGAGTGAAATCATATCCCATCATCGACGCAAGTCCCCCTTTAGTAGTAATAAAATATCAATATATGACACAAGGCGAACGTTGGCATCGATATGATATCTGCAAATAAGAATACAAGATGATATCATATTGGGACGAATACGCTCTCAATCGAGCATTCCTGTCAGAATATCATATAGACGGTTCCCTAATTGGTTTCTAAGTGGTTTCGTAAACATGTGACGTAATCGACCGATTTCGATAAGAATCGGCGATCGACCACATATCGGGGTCCAATCTTCTGCGTGCGATAGGTATTGCCTCCATGGGTTGGAGACAACTTGGAATCGCAAAGCAAGACAGAAGCGCACAATATCGAGAATAGGATCACTCAACGAGGCCCAGCCTAGCTGACGCTGTTCCTCCCGCCCATAGTGCTAGCTATCACTAGAGACTTATGTTCCGTTAAATCACCGGAATAAAATATGTGTGATGAACTTATAAAGATTACCTAACTAGGCTCTATATTCAACGCTGTTAATTTAAAGAATGATACAATAAAGACAATTTTCTTTAAAATTATCCTATTTCTGATGATACTTTTCATCCGAATCGACGTTCAACAGTCTTGATTTGAAATTAATGTTGGTGGCGGTGATGTATTGGCTATCGTGGCCGATGTCGATGAACATACTGCTGACGAGGTCAGAGAGACAATGAGAGTATGTGTCAAAGAGCATATCGAATTCTATGTCTCTAACATCGATTTTGAGGTGTGGCTTCTTATGCATTTCGAGGATATGACGAAGTGGATAGAGAGGGATGATCTGATAGAACGTCTGTCAAATCATTTGAGAAGACCGTATGAGAAAGGTGCGAGTATTGTGGCGGATGACGATATGATCGATAACGCCGTCAGAAGAGGTATGAAGGACATCCATGTCGTTGAGAATGCAGTGGGACGCTGTCTTTTGGGCGATCGTTCTAGAACTACCGTCCATCTACTGGTCAATAGATTATCAGATTACGCTTGATGCATGGATGTTGGTTTTCGAGAGACTAAAAAAAGGACATGCCAAATCACATTATGACTTAAGTTATATGTGAAAGCGCTCGCTATATTGGATTGCTTGTCAGTATCGTTCTTAAAATTCCAATGGTGGGCCCGGCCGGGATTGAACCGGCGACCTCCACCTTGTAAGGGTGGCGTCATAACCACTAGACCACGGGCCCGTTGTCTCACCCATTAGTGAATTACTATAAAATATATGTGGCATCAATCAGACATCATATATTTCATCTGACTTCAGTCATCATGCTATGTTGTTGCGATGGAGTCGCTATAGAAATCGGGATGATAGTAGTTTATCTATACTACCTTCTCATTCATCCTATTCACGCGATAGTGGTTTAGGGGTTAAGACAGGTGCTTCCCAAGCACCAGCCCCGGGTTCGATTCCCGGCTATCGCACCATCCATCTCTCTAGAGTTCTGCACAATGCGATTAGACTAGGTGCGGATAGCACTCATCATATTCCGATTCTTCACTCTCTTGTCATTCATCTTAATTTAACAATTGTTAATTCCTAGAAATCTAACGGTTAGTTTCTTTAAGTTATGTTACATAGGGGACAAGAGGTGAACCGAATGCTTGAGATAGATTGTTCGAGGGGCGAAGGCGGAGGCCAGAGCGTCCGTACGTCCGTAGCGATGAGCACGGTCACCGGAAATGAGATCCATCTCATCAGGATAAGGGAGAACCGTCCAACCAACGGATTGTCAAAACAACATTGCACTGCGGTACAGGCCGTAGCGGATATGACCTGTTCACAGGTCATCGGGAACACGCTCGGTTCCAGGGAATTGACGGTCATACCTGGTAATGAGCACAGATACAACATGAAGATGGACATCGGTACCGCTGGCAGCGTCAGTCTTGTGCTCCAGGCCATGCAATTGGCTACCGTAGGTTTCAAGGAGAAGGTGAACATCGACATATCCGGAGGGACGAATGTCATGTGGGCACCTCCGATAGACTACTATCAACAGGTACTCTATCCTCTGATGGCGAGGATGAACATACAAGCTGAACTCGATATCATCGGCAGAGGTTTCTATCCCGAAGGCGGAGGTAGGGTGAAAGCTACATTCTATCCTATAGATGATATCAAACCATTGAAACTCACGGATCTGGGCAAATTAAGGAGGGTGAGGGGCACATGTTTCTCGCAACGCCTTCCGAAATGGATCTCCGAACAGATGGTCGAAGGATGCAGATCGATACTCGAGGATTATTGCGATGTGGAGATCGTCACCCAAAGGACCACAGGGGATTCCAGAGGGGCAGGACTATCCTTGGTGGCGGAATATGACAATGGACTGCTTGGAAGTAACGTACTCACAACGAGAGGACGTCCGGCCGATCAAGCAGGCATCGATGCCGCAAACGATCTTGTTCAGATCATAGATTCGGGTGCGACACTGGATGTACACACGGCGGATCAATTGTTACCGTATATGGCGATGGCCGACGGGGACAGCGCATTCTCCGTCTCCAGGATAAGCAGACACCTGCTCAGTCAGATGGATACATTGGAGACATTCCTCGATGTGAGATTCGGAGTGGAGAGAAAGGGAGATCTATATCACTTCACGATCACACCCGGGGGAAGGAAATGAAGCCATTCATTCACGTGAATTGTGCGATGTCCGCTGATGGGAAGATCGCAGGTTCCGACAGGAAACAGGTGAGGATATCCTCAGCTGAGGATAAGGAACGTGTCAAACGTTTGAGAAGACAATATGATGCGATATTGGTCGGCGTCGGTACGGTACTCGCGGATGACCCGCACCTCACGGTCAAAGGATGCGATTTCGATGAGAATCCCATCAGGATAGTCATCGACCCGCATGGAAGGACGCCCTTGGACGCAGCTGTCGTCGATGATAGGGCGAAGACCGTGATCATCACATTGGAGTCGTGTGATAAGGTATGGCCTGGTGTGAGTATAATCAGGTGTGATGAGATCGTTCTTGTGGATATCATGGAACATCTCGCTCAATGCGGTATCGAAAGTGTACTTGTCGAAGGCGGAGGAGAGACCATAGCATCATTCTTCAAAGAGAAGTTGGTCGACAGATACACCGTGTTCGTAGGCAGTATGCTGATCGGAGGAAGGACATCACCGACACCAGTCGATGGAGATGGGTGGGTCGCTGACGATGGTATACAACTGGAATTCAAAGGTTCAGAGGTACTTGGGGATGGGGTATTATTGACGTATTCCCCAAGATATCAATGAATACAATACTAGTAATAATATATAATGTATAATATAGTTCTTAGTATCTTTGAATATTATAAAATAGTCTGACCACGGTTTTTCATCGTGAATACCAAAGTCATAATTGCAATAGCCGCAGTAGCTATTGTTGTCATTGCTGGGAGTATCGCTGCATTTGCTCTATCGAACGATTCTGAGGAATCACTAGACGTTGATACACCCAAAACCGTTAACCAATTAGCTATCAATGATTTCTATTCAGGGAGTGCAAACCTGACAATAAGCACTGATAATACTGATACCGCAATATATGGGTTCTTGATACCATTATATTACTACAGTGGCGATCCGTCTGGCACGAAAGAGATCACATATAAAGGCACTAAGATCATGTGTGATGTCTACAAAGTGACGATGTCAACCGGAGAGGAAGTATCCTGTTATTACAATGAACCAAAATCAGGGGTCAATTACTACAGCAGATATGTCGATCCGGACGGATTCGTTTCAGAGTCAACCTTGAAGGACTCGAATCTGGATTTAAGTAAGGGATCTTCAGATCAGGATGTGAAAAAAGGCTCATACTACACATATCAATATTCTGGAACAGTAGCAGGATATGACGGCACATTCACCGGCGAGTCTGAAACGAAGATGACAGATTTTAATGAGACCACCAGACGGGGGGTAGCCACTGTCACCATCAATGTAAAATCTGAGCCTGGTAACTACAAGGGCACCATCAAGGGATTCGATTACAATGGCGATGTCATCATCAAAGAAAGTGTCAACAAAAGAACAAGGGATGTATATCTCGGCATGGTCAGCTATGATTCTCTTCTGAAATATTCGGAAAAGAATGGATATACGATCACTCACGGCGAGAAGACATCGAAAACGATCGATACCGAATTTGGAAAACGTAAAGTGACCATTGAAGCACTTAAGATGGTGAAGGACAAGGAAACCAAAAACATCACAGTGACATATGGTGAAAAAGGTCTCATTTACAAGCAAGAGATCGACATGGTGAATGAAAAAAAGAGAGAGAATAGCACCTTCATTCTCAAAGATACTAACCTCATAGTCAAAAAACAGGATGATACGAAGCCAACGGCCATGGAGACTTTGAGGACCGACCTCAAAGTCGGGGACAGTATCGCGTTCACCGAGAGGATCGCATATAAGTTCGAAATACCTGATAAAGATACAAAGGAGGAAATCATCGGAGATCATTATTATGACATCCCGCCGAATCTGGAGAAAACAAAGATAACATACAAGGGAAAGCAGATTGATTGTTTCATCTATGAGATGCCCGAGAAGAAGGCCAAGGCATACATATCCGTCGATTCAGGTTTCTGCTATGTATTGGAGGAATCCCAATTCGGTGGACTTCTTACAACGACCCTCGCGGACACTAATATGGACGTGTCCAAGAAGAAGGATGATCTGGTGTTGTCGAATGGAAGTTTCATCGATATCAAGATCTCTGGTCGCGTGTCAAGTACTTCCGATGGGGAAATCACGCTGAAAAAGACGATAACCTCCGTGAATGATGATGGAACATATGGCACCATATCTAACATCGCGAGTACAGTCGTGACGGATCATACCAGGACCATCAAGGAGATAGGCCCCTACGGAAAACTCGTTGTGGATACGACCGAAGACAAGGAAATCAAATCGAAGGACCATTTCTTGGACGTCATTGGTATCGGTTTCTATCATGAGAGTTTCAAAACCAGTGGTCAGAATGCAACGGTGGTGGGTGATGAGGTTACTGAAGTCATCGATACGGTGTTCGGGAAGCGTACAGTCTCCGTCAGGACGATGGTCAACACAACGATTCCGGACAACCCTGTCACGTTCAAGATCTATTATGGTATCAACGGAGTGATCTACAAGATCGAGTACACTACGAAGGATCTGGCGTCGACCGTAACTCTAAAGAGTTCCAATCTTCTGACGACCGTAGCTTGAATTCACATAAACAGCCGTCACTTCGGTGACGGCATCCTTCATTTTTGATCATTGTCTGATCATATGATGTTCCCGAATCTTCCGCCTGTAGATGAACCGGATGATCTGAGAACGACGAAGACGACCGTAGCTAATTCTTTTCTTTAGGGATGGGCACTGAAATCTCTCGACACATTTTCCTAAATCCAAGAATCATCGAGGAAATAACACCAAATATGGAGGATCGGAGACAGAATGGATCATCAACTCATTCGGAATCTTATTCTGAACACTATATCTATCTTAGAAACTCATGAACATTCATCAATAACTATGTTCTCTGCTCCCGTCATCTAATTAAATATGTATTCGATAGAGGTGGACGATGGATTGGAATTTCGCCACGACACTCATCGGTTCATTGCCTTTTGCGAACTCGATCGACAGTGTCGATATAACATTGGACGGCAGGGTAGCATGCCCATCATGGCCCCAGTTGCCTACGAGAGGAATCAACGAGAGTATGTATGTTCAGACAGGAGCATACTTGCCGGGATTGAAGATAGACGATGACAAGATAATCGTCGATCTGAATGATTACGACCCGACCGAAGCGTACACCGCCATATTGTCCGATGACATCGACCACTTCATCCACCCCCCAGAGTTATACGAGGGGATGTACGAGTTCCTCAACCGTGACCTATCCAAATATGATGCGGTCAAAGGACAGGTCACTGGACCAATAAGCGAGGGCTTACAGATCCTCGACAAGAACTCACGTCCTGTGATCTATGACGAATCATACAGTGAGATCGTAAGGAAAACGGTCAACATGATGGCCAAATGGCAAGCTAGAAGATTATCTATGTCCAACAATAATGTCATCATATTCTTTGACGAACCATCATTATCGATCCTAGGTACGCCATTCGCATCCATATCGGATGATCAGGCCAGGGCATGGATCAATGAATCCATGGATGGCGTGGATGCATTCCGCGGCATCCATTGCTGCGGGAACACTAACTGGGCGATGATTTTGTCCACGGATATAGATATTCTAAGCTTTGATGCATACAACTATGGGGACAATCTCCTGATGTATCCCGATGAGCTTACCGATTTCCTTAGTAAGGGTAAGTGCATCGCATGGGGAATCATCCCGAACAGCGATGATTCCGTATCCAAGGAGACTGTGGATACGATAGTCGCAAGATTGGAATCCCTCTTTGACAAGATGGAGGAGAAAGGCATCAATAGGAAGAAGGTCGCACATCAATCCATGATCACGCCTCAGTGCGGTCTCAGCGGCCTCACCGAAGAGAATGCAAAGAAGGTGTTCGATCTTCTTGACGGAGTCTCTAAGGAGATGAAGAGGAGATACGGGTTCTGATGATCATAGCACTCGTCGGCAAGGGAGGCGTCGGGAAGAGCACCATATCATCTCAATTGATCAGAGCGCTCTCCAAGAGGGATGTGACGTTGGCTGTGGATGCCGACCCTAACTCCAATCTATGCGATAAGTTGGGTATGGAGGTCACAGGTACCATCGGTGGGCTCAGGAATGAGATAGTAGCACATCCCGATATGGTACCTGCAGGCGTGAGCAAGCAGGATTACATCTCAACGCACATCCGTCAGATAATGACGGAGACCAAGGATATAGATCTCCTGGTCATGGGGAGGCCTGAAGGCGAAGGTTGTTATTGTTTCACCAATGATGTCCTAAAGAACTGTTTCAATGATCTGATCCCAAGGTACAGGTATGCAGTGATCGATAATGAAGCGGGCATGGAGCATCTTTCGAGACGCGTACTGCCGAGGGCTGATGTGATATTATTCGTCTCCGACCCTACGAAGGTCGGTGTGAGGACAGCAGCTCGTCTGTCAGAGTTGGCGGATGAGGTGCACATAGAATCCGATAAGAGGATACTGATCATCAACAATGTATTCGGGGACATCAGCGAGCAGTTGATGGATGAGGCAAGATCGCATGGATTCGATGACGTGTTCGTCATGCCTCACGATGATTTCATCAGCAGAGCTGCGATGGAAGGCGATGTCATCGAGGTGCCATCCGATACTCCATTCGGTAAAGCGATGTCAGAACTCATCGACATCATCGAAGGATGATGTCGTAGATAGATACAGAATCTTCATTTTCATGAAGTAAAGATATTCTGGCGGAGAGGGAACCTCTCCGCCGATGATGATCCTCTCAGATCCTCACTTTGATCCAATCATCCGTCTCAGGGACCATTCCGTCCATGAATGCGCAGAAGATGTCGATAACGTCATTGTCGTTGTCGAAGAACGTACCGAAGTTCTGGTGTCTGCGGCCATCGAGGAAGCTCATCTCGACGTACCATCCGCAATCCGAAGGTGTTGCCTGAACGAAATCCACGCCGTTCACAGGAGCAGGTGCCTGGAGGACGATGAATGACATCTCATCCCCGCATTCGCAGTCACAACCCTCGTCACAGCAGCAATCGTCGTCCTCACAGTCGCACTCTTCTTCCTCGTCATCAGGGCATACGGTGGAGATCGCCATTATGCACTCCTCGATCTGCCTCTTGTCACGTACGGGAACAGGGAAGTCCGTGTACTCTGTCTCAAGCGTGTATGCCTCTCCGCAATCCTTCATTTTTCCAAGGTCAGGCACATTCCCGTGGAAGAACTCGATGAATGCCGCCATGGCGTCATCGATCGCAAGGTCCTTCGCAACATTCGGGACCCTGTTGTTGAAATCATCATAAAGCTCCACCCTGCAGTGGTCACTGAATACGATCGATGAGATGCATATGTAGTCTCCGATGGGTTCTGATGCACCCATGACCATCACGATCCCCTCATCCTCATCATCGACTGTCCTGAGGACTGATATGAAGTTATCCTTGATCTGTTCCTCAGTGAATACCTCTGATTCGTATTCACTGAACTCCGTCTCTATGAAATAGGATTTGTCTGCCATGTATGGGCCATGCACCCATTAGCATAAGAGTGTTACCATCATCTCTTGCAGGCATCGCTATGGACGGTGTCTGCAGAGAGCACCTCTTTGGGATCGAGCGATTTACATTCATCGTCAACCCACCATAACCATGTGCCTTTGTCCACTGAGAACTCGCCCTTCACGAGGCCAACCATCTTCAGTTTGGTCATCGTCTTGATGAATGCGTCGGGACAATGGTAGTTGAAAAGCTCTGCCAATCTGGTCTCGACCTCTTTGCTTGAGAGTTTCTGTTCTCCGAAGACCATCCAGATGTAGCGTACGAGGTCAGACAGTTGCATGTGGTTCACAATCGTTGACATGATGATAAATGTTTGCAATGTGATGAATCTCTGTAGGGCTCTATACACATTGATAGTCAAGACGTTGAGTTCGTTCGTACTCGATGATGAACATCCATATCAGCATTCATCGCGGACATGTCGACGTCATTGTTTGGAAGGTATGGGATCACTGCTGATTTCGAGTCAGGAAAAGGATGCTGCGACATGATGCTGAAGAAGCCATTAAGCAGATTATGGATATGGATCACGCGCATGGTCTGAAAGGTCAGGCCGTAATCCACGGCATCGCATTCTTCGAAAAGGAGCCGTACTTCACATTCGATGTATTGTGATGATGTTGACGGATGCTTTCGCATCCGTCAACACACATCAGTGTTTCAGAAGTCCTCTAAGATGTTTGGGGATATGTTTGGATTCGTTCGTACCTACGATGACATCCCTTCCAATGATCTCCTGAAGCTTACCGGACATCCTAGATGCCAGACCAGGGATGATGACCACACCATCGGTCTTCTTCAGGACTCCGGATTCCTCGAACGCATCAGCGACACGTTCCGGATCGAACTTACCCGCGGCATATGCTGTAAGGACGGACATGCCTTCGGTATTCACTATCTGTAACCACACAGGCACTTTGGACTTCTCGATGTCCGCACGTACTGTGAAGTATGTGAGCGAGAAGTTCGTTGTAAACATAACAGGGGAATGCTCATCCGGGTTGTTTATCGGATATAGGTCCTGTTTTACCTGTATCGGGACCTGCGGGTCAGTGTAGATGTTCTGTCTCAATGTGAACAATGGTAATGCCTCATAGTTGTGGAGGTCATCGAATATCACGAGGCTTCCATACTTAAGAGTGGAGATGACAGCCGACATCACTGCACCTTCTCCAGAACCCACTTTGTTCATGAGCGGGTGTCCGAAGGGTTTGAACTTCTTCTTCAACGCTGCACGTCTCGCGATCGTCTGCTCTTCAAGAAGATCCTTGATGTGATCTGCACCGAGATCGAGTATGATGTCATCAAATCCTTCTGCTTTCGTCTTCTCTGAGAGTTCAGCCGCTTCCTCCAATGATGTCGCTTTGATACCGAGCGGACATTTGGATGCTTTTGCAAGATCTATCATCTCTTTGAGGTTGTCATTCTTTGCACCATACAACAACGGTCTGAATGAACCAACGACATCGACGGCAGCCTTCATGGCATCGACACTATCCGTCTCCAACACGAACGGATTGTCCCAATTCTCTGATACGATCTTGCACACATCAGCGAATCTCTTAGCATCATTGGAATCGTTCCTTATCGAGATCATATCAGCTCCGAACACCATGCCTATGCGGTTGAAACTGAGTCCTTTGATATAGTCTATCCTCTTCAATACGTTCTCATCATCCAACGAATCGGATACTGTCACCGCATATGCGATCGGATTGTTGAAACGGCGTTCGTGACGATAGAGCACGGTCTCACCGCCCATATCGATCTTGTTCTTCACGCCGACCGTTATGGTCGCTACAGGAGGCGCAGAGGCTTCATTCAAAGTCTCCTTCGTCTCGCCGCTAACATGTGGACAATCCTCGATCTTCGCCTTCTGGTTGGCGAGCTGCATCGCGAATGCTAAACATGTCGGTTGTCCACAATCCTTACAGTTGGTCTTAGGGAGCAGTTTGAAGAATTCTATGGCTGTAGGCACTCACATCACCTCCGTGAGTTCGCATGCATATACTTTGAGCATATCTGCAGCACCAGGCCCACGTACTACGAGTATGTCCGCACCGGACACCATCGCGGCCATCCCTGTTATCGCTTCCCACCATGTGGCTCTGAATGATGCAGGCCCCATGGTACCATCATCCTCCTCGGTCGCATCCCCGACATCCCATGATGATGTGCAATCGCATATCATCGGTATCTGGAGTATCTTGTCTCCGGAGTATGCGGAGAGTTTGATCCTCTCATTTACTGAATATGAATAATCCAATCCCATGCCCAATGCAGCCATGAGCGGATCCATGAGCATGTTGTTGGTCTCGACTCCGAAATCACTCAAGAGGATGTTCATCTGTTTCGCAAGATTGACATCGAGATTGGAGAATCCGATTATGACGTGGTTGTTCGCCATCGCGGCTGTGGCCAATTTCTTGTATTCTCCCTCTTCGACCTTGTTTATCAGCAATCTGGTGTTCTTCACCTTTTCGCAGACGACAGTGAGGACTTCGATATCCCTTTCAACGTTCCCGCATCCACTGACCATGACAGGGAGATTGGTCTTATCGACGATCCTCTGTACCAATGTTGCAGCATCATCCGCGGAAGCATTCTTCTTGAACGGATCTATGCTCATCAGACGGATACAGATTATGTCCGCGCCCAATTCCTTCCACATGGTAGCCCATTCAACAGGATCATCGCATCTTCCGGAGAACATCTCTTTGGCGATCTCAGGGTAATCGGTGATATCATCCCACACCTCTCCTGCGATCATCGGCCTGAGCTTATTCGGATTCTCGAAGGAGAGGAAGGGCATGCCTTTAGCACCGCCTGCGACGTAGTCCCCTTTACCGAGGGCGACCTGTATCGTCTCTCCGTTGTATTTCTCGCTTACATTCGGGATCTCTGTCATCCTAAAATCACCTTCATAACAACGGATTCATGGTGAGTGCGGGGTGTTCCACCTGCGCCATCCATGCCATGAGACCTTCCGCATCATCCGTTATGGTCTCGTCCGCGATCTTGTTCCAAAGATCGGGCATGCCTATGTCCTCACATCTTCTTTGGAACTGCTCCTTGATGAGGTCCTTCAGATGCTTAGGCATCCATGCGATCCTTGCTATACCGCCTTCGGCGGATATGAATTTCTCGCTTGTGATGTATTTCCTTCCGATGCCCATGAATCCAGGCGTTTGGCGTCCTCCACCTATACTTCCGGCCAATGTGGAGAACTTCATGCCCACTGGAGTCATCCCTGGGAAGTCCCTGTCGACAAGTACCACTGCTTGCATATCCACGGTCATCGCTGCAATGACCTCGAAACAACCGCACGAGGTCATGGGGGCGTCCATCAGGCTGTACATGCATATCCTCTCGATGTCACCATGGGATGCTGATGATATCATGTCGTTGATGCCTCTGAACTCACCCTTGTCGATATCTATAGCATCCTCCTTCTTCAGGGGCTGGTTCGGACCGTTCGGTGAGATCTCGTGTCCTGCCTTGGCATCCAACCAGTTTATGGCACCACAAAGTCCGATCCTTTCAGGGGATACGATGCATATGTGTGCGGGAGCGAAGGATTGACACATCGTGCACGTGTAGAAATCATCCACCAGGTCGTCCTTCAGACCCTTCATCCTCTCGTCCCTTCTATCATATGCCTCCTTGGCTTCGGGCATACGTCTCTGTATCTCGGACTCATCGGTGATGATGGTCGCTTGTACCCTTGTTGCGATACCGCCGAACTCTTCTTTCACCTTATGTACCAATATCTTTCCGAGATCGGCGAGTTTGAATCCTGCTTCCTTGGCCTTGTTGCTTATCCTGACCCAATCGGAGTCTCTCTGTCCTGCATGCCATACGCCTTGTGCGAAGTTGATTGAACTGTGGAATCTTCTCTCTATGACGGGTTCGAGATCATCATGCATATCCTTCCCATACACTTCGACGATCATCGCCAAAGGTATGATGGAACCTGCTTCGAAATCATCGATCTCCTTCCCGATCATCTTGATGGAACCATCCTCGATGGAATCCTCGTCCTTCGACAGCAATACCTCGAACGCTGTGCTCCTCGTTCCTCCAGCTTCCACGTATGTATCGGGTTTCCTGATGAGCTCGCCCTCGAACGATGGCCCATATGGTACGGGTAGTTCGATGGGTTCGACATTGATCACTATGCCTCTCTCTTCGATACCCGTCTGTATCGAACTCAGATGATCCTTGCAGACCTTCACCGCACCAGGTATCTCTGGGAGGTTCTGATCGGTCACTATGCAAGCGCTGTGTTTCAAGGCGGCGAATGCGAACGCCGCATCCAATGCACATAACGGGCCTGTCTGTATCACGAACACCTTCGGACGTTTTTTCAGATAATCTGATAACCTCTCGGCGTCGCCACCAGCGACGTTACCGAATGTGAGTGCTGCCCTGACAGCGAAGTTCAATGCGTGAACGGTACCTGTGAACATCCCGACGGGATACAGCATCCTGTCGAGTCCCATCTCTATGCCCTGTCTTTGGATGAGTGCAGGATAATCTCCGGAAGCTATCGCCACCATCCCTTTGCCCTGAACACTCCTGATCATCGCGCTGACGTCCTCTCCGGATACATGCCCTCCGAGGAACACCGCTGCACCAGGGATCGTATCATCGACTAAAGGCAATCCCAATGCTCTGAGGACACGGTCTGGGATGAATCCGTTGCCTTTGCCGTTGAGATATGCTATCGCTTCGATTATATCCGCGGCATACATCGCATTCTCTCCAGCGACCATACCATCCTCGACGGATGATTCTCCAGCTGTAGGCAGTGAGTCAAGGAATTCCTTGGCCTTCTCCAATGTGAGATTCTCTATCCCTTTCCATGCGAATATCGCCGGCAATCCGTATCCTGTCTCGGGATACACCAGCTCAGCATCCGCGCCGTGGGTCGCCATGGCGTCATCCACCAATCCCTTCGCCATCTCAACGATGGCATTCGAACCATCGGCCGCCATCGAGAGCAGGCGAGGTACGTCTATCTCATGATATGTCTTCAGTGTGCGATCGAGCAATGCATCATCCTTGATGCCGTACATCGATCTTATCTCGTTGCGGTCCATGTCAATCTCACCTCAGAACTCAGTGAATTCCTTGAGTTCAAAAATCCCATTCATGTTCTCCAATGCGATGGGGAGTTCCTTCCTCATCTTCTCCACGGAGTAGTTACTGTTACTGAAATCCGCCACTAATTCCAACGTGGTGGTGTGGTAGCAGATCTTGATCCTGCTGAACACGGATATCAGGTTCACGTTCGTCGCGGCTATCCAATCGAGCACCTGTGTCGTAGCGCCAGGGCAATCCGGTATCTCGATGACCATCTTGACGAGTTTTGTCTCATCCTTGAAGAATGTGACCGAAACTATCCATGATGATACGTCAGCGACGATCAGTACGTGCTTCCCGTCGATATCCTTGAGTATGTCCCCATATTCGGGTGCGAGGTCGTATGCGCCGCCTTCGAACACGACAGGTGTGGCGCGTTTCACCTCATTCTTCTGTTTGGAGGGTTCTGTACGGAAGACACGGCCGATATCCGCAGGTTTGACCTCTATGTGGTCTATTAGCGATACGGATGGATCGTTCTTTGCTTTCAGTTCATCGAAGGTCTCTTTGAGGATATCCATCTCTCCGACGAAGCTGAGGTCGGCCAATACCTTCCAAACTATGGTCGTGTCTGAAATCCCGTCCAATGAGATCGAGTTCAGGATGTTTATGCTCCTGTCAGCAAGGAATCTTGCACTCTGTGCACTTGCACCAGGTACATCCTGCATATAGACGGTGATGTTCGTCAGTGTACGGTAGTTCTCCTGTGGGAACATCGAGAGCAGAAGCTCGTACTTCTTTGGACCTTTGTCGACGTATTCGAAAAGTGTGCTATATACGAATCCGCCTTCGACTATGCCCATCATGTCCGACATCCTATTGTCGAGCATGATCTTGGTTCCGTTGACCTTCGAAAATTCCCAGTTCTTCATGAGGACCCTCTCTGATGAGGACGGAACACGTTTCCTCATATATCCTTTCGCGTGACATTCTTGGGTGAGGCGAACGGGCGGGTCCACGGAGGGTGTTCCTCATCAGCATATTCGAGCTCTCTGATGAAGTTCACAAGACCGTCGTCAGAGTCTAGGATCGTGAGGATATCCTCAGGTATGCCGCCGAATCTTCTCTCTGAACCCGACATGTGCAAAGCTTTCTCTATCATCGCAGCTATCCTGCGCAATTCGACCTCTGCTTCCTTCAATGCTGTGATCCTCTCTTCGGGCGTCATCTTCTCTTCCTGCTGAATGAGTATCTTCCAGGGACATGTTTCGTCGTGCCGATGGTGTACGGACATACATCGCATCTCCTGCAGACTTCTATGGTCCTTCCGTCCAACGTGCTGTTCATGACCGATGTCATGCCTCCGCCGCAGACAGGACAGACGGTAGGTAATTCCCCTTCGGATTCGTTATACGATATCGACAATACCAGCATATCGTTCTTGATGGCGAGTCTC
The DNA here is from genome assembly GCF_964305265.1 of Candidatus Methanarcanum hacksteinii. NCBI lineage: Archaea > Methanobacteriati > Thermoplasmatota > Thermoplasmata > Methanomassiliicoccales > Candidatus Methanarcanum > Candidatus Methanarcanum hacksteinii. The sequence goes on from NZ_CAYATA010000002.1 coordinate 558,642, forward strand.
CTTATCCTTTGGCCACTGATGCGGTAGTTGCCTCCGGATCTGTTCAGCTCATTGGAAACGAGCTCCACCATCTCCCTTTGGGACCTGACCTGAGGGTGCCTGTACATCACATAGAATATGGCATCGATGACCTTCTCGTCACTGGGTATGCTGTACGTCATCACATCCAGTATATTGATATCTATATTTATGCAATCGTTAGTCTTTTAAGTGAAATCGTACATCGCACGTCCGTTGCGAGAGTAGCCGAGTTGGCCAAAGGCGCAGGACTTAAGATTCTGTCTTGTAGAAGTTCGAGGGTTCGAATCCCTTCTCTCGCACCATCCCATCATCGTGTTATGATTCAGCGTGAACTCTCAATCTCCACCAGATTCCGATTATGTGTACCTATCCTTGTGAAAATACTTGGAAAACGTACATTTTAATCTTCCGAACTTTATGGAAAACGTACAAATTTGCTCTCTGAACTTTATGGAAAACGTACAAATATTCGTAAGCACTTCTTCAGAATGATGACTGAGGCAGTATTCAAACGAAAGGCATATGATGTCCTGAAAGAATGGAAGGACAGGTCAAGAGGTTCAACGGCCATGCTCGTCGAGGGCGCCAGAAGAGTAGGTAAGACGACGTTGGTCAGAGAATTCGCTAAGAATGAATATGCTTCGAACATCATAGTGGATTTTTACAAAGCTAACGATGAGGTGAAGGAGTTATTCAAGGATTTGAACGATCTGGATGATCTCTATCGCGGTCTGCAATTGTACTATGATACGAAACTTAAGACGAGGGATTCAGTGATAATCTTCGATGAAGTTCAATTGTTCCCTCGGGCAAGAGAGGCCATCAAGGCATTGGTGCAGGATGGGAGGTATGATTTCATCGAGACCGGTTCTTTGGTATCGATAAGGAAGAATGTAAAAGACATTATCATTCCCTCAGAAGAGGAGAAGATGAAACTCCATCCTCTGGATTTTGAGGAATTCCTGTGGGCTAAAGGTATCGATACATTGCCTCTTCTCTACCCGTACTATGAAAGAAGGACCAAGGTAGAGGATAATGTACATCATCACATGATGAAACTTTTCAGAGAGTATCTTGCCGTTGGCGGCATGCCCCAAGCTGTTCTGAAGTATGTGGAGGGTGAGAACTATCAGACCATTGATAAAGTTAAGAGAGACATAATCCAATTGTATTTGGATGATTTCAGAAAGATGGATCCTAGCGGAAAACTTGGGAGATTCTATCTAGCAATACCATCGGAACTCTCGAGTCAATCCACTAGATATAAGATAACAGGAATCACTTCCAACGGGAGGTTGAAGAGGGAAAGGGAGTCATTCTACAATCTTGAGGATTCGCAGACTGTTCAAATATGTCAACATATCAGCGATCCGAGGGTGGGCCTTACGACCACAATTGATAAAGATTTCTTCAAGATGTTCACGGAAGATACAGGATTGTTCGTCACTTTATGTTTCTATGACAAACAGTTCTCAGAGAACATCATATATCAAAAACTAGTCAGCGGAAGACTTTCGGCCAATCTAGGTTATGTCTATGAGAATGCTGTCGCGCAAGCGCTTACTGCAATCGGGTTCAAGCTCTATTACCACACATTCAAGAAAGAGGGTGATGTGAAGCATTCCTATGAGATAGATTTCATGACAGCAGTAGGCGATAAAGTGCGCCCCATAGAGACAAAATCATCATGTGCGACTTGTCATAGATCATTGGATGCATTCATGTCTGGAAACGGTCTGAAGATCGAGACGCCTGTCGTGATCTCCCCTAAGAATCTGAGCTATGTGGATGGGATACTGTATCTTCCAGTGTACATGACACAATTCCTCGATGGAAAGGATTACGGATCCAAGGATGTGGATGATTCATTCGTGGAGGATTTCGATCATGATGATTGGATACCAGTCGATGATGGATACATCCTCTACATCAAAGGGAGTGTCCACAGGAAGAAGAAACCTGTCGTATCCATATATGTCCGGAGGAAGGGCGGAGGTACCAATCAGATAGATGCCTCAATAGAAGTGGATCCAAGACGTAACATCAAGATATCCAATGACGAAAGGTCCAATTGTACGGTAAGGATCTCGGAAGGAGATGGCCATGTATCCGATTGATGCCATCGAGTAAAAGATTCCCATGAAATTCGATATGAACTCCATCCAAATTACAATGGAGTCCGTTCATAATCATTACTAAAGATTGATATCCTTCAATCAAGATGCTTGCCTCAAGGTGTTTCAATGGATAACACATTCAAGATTCAATTGTTAGAGACCACAGCTGCATTGATCACAGCCGCATTCGGTCTGGTCGCAGCTCTAGCATGGAATGAGACGATAAAGTCGATCATCGAAGTCTGTTTCTCTTCAGATGACACGATCTGGGGCAACCTGATCTACGCGATCATCGTCACCATCATCGCAGTCGCAGCCACGATGTTAATTGCCCGCTCCATCGGAAAGCTCAAGGCCATCGAGGCAAAGAAAGAAGAGAAGAAAGGATGCGACAAGGAGTAGTCCTTCTTTTTTCGATAAACTAATTCAGGCGATGGTCCGACCATCGCCTTATCCAATCCTTCATTCTATATTTCTTATATTAATCGTGTAATATGTGCGTAGCACTGACGACCGATTCTCGCTATGTGCGATACGCGAAAGAATCCGTCATATGATCTCAATTTCTATGGATTCGTCCGCGTTGTTTATATAGGGTTTCATAAATGACATTTGCGGAGTTATAATCTTGGTAGTTTACAAAAATTCGTCCAACAACAAAGTGCCTGCAGAAAAAGACCATGGCAACAACGGTCCTAACGGTAACGGCGGAAGGCCCGCATCGACACCCAATTCACAGAAGGGCAAGGTAAGGACGAAGGAAGCGACTAAGAGACAATCCATGCTCAACACCCATAAGCTGGCCCCATTCAAGTACGATATGAATGAGATATTATCCAACACACAGATGGATGAAGCTAAAGCATCTGCATTTCTTGCAACCTTGATCGCCAAAGCATCACGTCTCTCGACCAAAGAAGCGAAGGAATTCGTCAGGGGTTTCATGGATTCCGGCGACCTCACAAAGGACGAATGCGATAAGATAAACAGGCTCATGGACAAGTACAGCAAGTACCGTTGAGCTCTAAAACCTATCAACTTTCTTCCAATCTGATTGTTATACTATAAAAAACGGTACGTACAATCAGATTCCGTTTTTTCGTTTTTACAACAATGTTTCATTAATTCGAAATTAATGGAATTAAGTTTTATTTTAACCGTTTGAGAATATACTAAATGTAACAAAGTTGCATTTTTAAGTCGAATAGCTATATATATCGTAGAAGACCTACACCAGTCCGGGATTACAATGGGCTATGAAGAATTATTCCCAACAAACGATCTCAAAGGCTGGCATGCAAATGCAGCAAAGAGATTCGCAAGTCCTTTCGTGGACAACTACCACGACAGAATAGACGTGGATCCTATTATCCTGTCTAACGCTGCCGTTCAGTGTGGTTTCACCATCAGGGACTTCTATGAGAAACCTGAACTCGGTATCCACTCAGTCGGATACATCTCTGAACTTTTCGACCTTCTGCCGGTTACACACTGGTTCTTCTCACTCCCGTGGATCAGAGATCTCGGAATCACATTGGAGTACAAGGACACTCTGCCGCCAGTTTCCACAGGACCTATAATCAGCGAGCCTGAGGAAGTCGAGAAACTCGAGTCGATCCCCAAGGACAAACTCAAGGGTGGAAGCACAGATACACTCTTCCACAACCTCTATGGATACGTTCAGAAGAACCTCCCGCACACACTCGTTCCCATCTCATATGGTTTCGATCTTGCAGGAGCAGGTGCAGAGTTGTGCGGTGTCGAGAACTTCATCATGTGGACATTCACAGAGCCTGACATTGCTCACAAGCTCCAGAAAGTCTACGTCGACACATCGATTAACGGAGCAGACCTCCTTTCCGACACATACGGAATGGCAATGCTTATCGTCGGATCAGTTCTCGCGAACAACGATATCTTCTCAGATGAACAGGTTGAGGAGTTCTCTGCAAAACTCATGCACTACTATGTAGATCAGTGTTTCAGAAAGGGAGCAGGACCTCAGATCTTCTATCACCTCTGTGGTAACCACGAGACAGACTACAAGGTGTTCAAGAAGAACCTCGTATGGTCACCCTTCAACGTTCTGCACATAGGATACATGGGACAGAAAGAGTTCCCAACACAGATCCTCAAAGAAGAGTTCCAGGATGTCACAACCATCATGGGTTCAGTCGATACGAAACTCATGATCCAGGCAAACCCCAAGAAAGTCTACGACAGGGCAAAGGAGACACTCCTTGCTGGACGTGACGCAAAGAAGGGTTACATCCTCGGTACAAGCTGTGAGACGCCTCCGTACACCATTCCCGGACAGCTCCTTGCACTTACAAGGGCAGCCAGAGACTTCGGTACATACGGAACATGGTGAGGTGAGAAAGATGGCTACAATTTCAGCAGCAGTGAAAGAGATCATCGAGAAGAGAGGACTCAAAGAGGCAGACATCATCGGTATCATTGATGGATGCGGTGACGACAAGATCTTTAACAAGGAGAAAGGTCTCTACATCGCAAAGAAAGAGATCGGAGATGCAACAGTTTACGCAGTCTTCGATGAGGCAGGCGATGTCAAGTCGGCATACAGCCACAAGATGAAGATCTTGGACATCGTTCTCCCTGGAGAAGAGGATTCCGGATGGGTCTACGTCAAGAACGGCCAGCCGCTCAAGAACGGACACACCAACCTCACATACCTCGGTGCAACAAGGTCTGGACCTTCACTCACTGAGCCCGTATCAGGAAACTCCTGGTTCGAGGAGTACCTCGCAGTCGGTGCACTCACCACAGCTGAGGGACTGTTCCAGCAGAAGAGAGCATAAGCTCGCATTCTGTTCTCAAACCACAAACCTTTTCCCTTTTCCTTATTCTTTATTTGAAATTTCAAACGGTACAATCAATTATATCATTGGATTGTATTCGCCCTCTTATCGGGATTTGCTATGGTCGATAAGATTGGAGAAACGAATACCTTATGCCCCGTTTGTATGAAGACAATCAAGGCTGAGAAGATCGCAGAGGATGATGTTGTCTACATCGTCAAGACATGTCCAGAACACGGTTCATGGAAGGTAAAGATATGGAATGGTGTCGAGCACTACAAGTATCTATATGAATTCGCAGCCGTACCAAAGACCCCCGAGAAGTTCGCAGTACCTCAGATAAAGGACTGCCCTCATGATTGCGGTCTCTGCAATCAACATATGCAACACTCGTGTCTCAACGTGGTCGAGGTCACGAATCATTGCAATCTCAATTGTCCAATCTGTTTCGCAACAGCGAATGGGTGCGGATATGATTATCATCCCGATATGGAGACCATCCGCGGAATGTTCAAGACAGTGGTGGATTATGTCAAGAGCCCCAGGTGCATCCAATTGTCCGGCGGGGAACCTACTGTCAGGGATGATCTTCCAGAGATCGTGAGGATGGCCAAGGAGATGGGCATCGAACATGTTGAGGTCAACACAAACGCAGTACGTATCGCAAAGGATATCGAATATCTCAGGGCACTGAAAGAAGCAGGCGTAGATGATTTCTATATGCAATTCGACGGTACGAAGGATGATATCTATCTTCAGACCCGTGGTAAATCGCTGTTCGAACTGAAGGAACAGGCCATTGCTAACTGTGCCGAGGTAGGTATCGGGATAACATTGGTCGTCACAGTATCTCCGAACATCAATTTAGACCATGTAGGAGAGATAATCAAGTATGCGGCAACCAAAGTGCCTACCGTGAAAGGTGTTCACTTCCAGCCAATATCATATTTCGGCCGTTATCCTGTAGATCCTGAGAACAATGATCGTGTGACCATACCCGAGTTAGCACAGGCCATAGAGAAACAGACCAAAGGTATGTTGAAGGCGGATAACTTCATCCCCACCTCATGTTCCAACGTACATTGTGACATGAAGTCATTATCTGTGGTATTGCCTGATCATTCACTCTTCCCGCTCACAACGATGGCATTGGGTCCACCGAAGAAGACCGATGATGTCGCAGATAAGACCAGAGGAGAGGTATCCCAATTCTGGAGATTCATAGAGAATTCCATGGATGGCGAGGATGAGAATAGGAGTGATGACGGTTCATGGAGAACATTCGTCTCACGTGCGAAGACTCACTATCTCACAGTATCCGCAATGGCATTCCAGGATGTTTGGACCGGTGAGACCGACAGATGGGAGCGCTGTTGTATCCATGTGGTCACATTGGATGGCAGATTGATACCATTCTGTCTGTTCAACGTAACCAACAACGAAGGAGAGACATTGTACAGGAAGAAGACGTTCTGTCAATGAATGTTGTCAGATGGTCGTTCGTGACAGAGCGAACGATCATCTGAAAAGTCCTTTTCAATAGGTTTATCTTCTGTAGTATCCGAAAGAGTTGTGGTAGTTACCAACGATTCCTCTCATGTAATTCGACAAGAATTTCTCTTTCTCTTTCGTGTTAACGATGAATCCGTTGATAGGGAACTCCATATCACAGTGGACACATCTCACATACTTGCAGTTCTTATTTGCTTGCGGACATGCCCTGCAAGCGATAGCCCTGGACTGGAAGAGGCTGAACTCTTTTCCGCAGTTCGGACATGTGAACCTATGTGTCGAAGAGAGCAACTGAGGTGTCACACCTGCTCTTGCCATCTCTGGTGTCAAGGTCATAATCTATTCCTCCGACTGTCCCTTATGGCTGAAGCAGTATTTACATTGAACGGGGTATCCACCACATAATCACATAGATGTCGTCATGTGTAACGAATAATGCGTACTGGCTCTAGAACTGTTTATATGATGGTATGGGCATCGTGACCAACATGGGCGCATGGGAATCGATGAAGATGTTCATTGTTAGGCGCAGGTTGTTGTCCAACCTGGTGCCTGCGGATTGTAAGACACCATTGGAAGAATGGATCGCTGTGAAGACACGCATGACCTTCAAGAAGAACAAGGAATTGCGTGAACGCATAGGCAAGAACGTCTTGGACGATGTGACAAGGAAGGATTTCGACGAATATCAGCTCTTCCGTTTCAGAGAGCAGATGAAGTATGTCGAGGAGAATTCCCCATACTATAGGAACAAATTCAAGGATGCAGGCGTGAGACCAGAGGACATCAGGACTTGGGAGGATCTGGAGAAGGTGCCCTTCACGGAACCTATCGATCTCGCCGAGAATTCCATGTATTTCTATGCGGTCTCAAGGACCAAGATGGCTACCGAGTTCACCACCACAGGTACGACGGGCCACAGGAAATTCATAGGGTACACCACCAACGATCTGGTCTCAAAGATCGATATCGTGGCATCCGCATTGAAGAATGTGGGCATGGGTTCGGATGATTCGCTCCATATCATGTTCCCTCTTGTCGCAGCATGGGACCCGAGTCTGATAATGGTCGGCGCATGTAAGATCCTCGGATACGGTTCATCGGTCTGTTCCGACGCGGATGTCAAGAAACAATATGATATCATCAAAGAATCAGGTGCGACATACATAATCGGATTGCCATCTTTCATCTATCGCGTGACCGTTCTCATGGGAGAAGGGTGCGATCTCAGATCATTGGGGATAAGGAAGATCATCTCCACATCCGAGCCTCTCTCAGAGAGTATGAGGAAGATTTTGGAGGATGCTTGGGGCTGTAAGGTGTTGGACGTCTGGGGTATGACGGAGTTCGGTCTCGCTTGCGCAGTGGAATGCGATGAGCAGGATGGTCTGCATACAGATGAAGCAAACTTGCTCTTCGAAGTGATCGATCCAGAGACATTGAGGCATGTGCCTGATGGACAGAAGGGAGAATTGGTCATAACGTCGCTCAATGCCGAAGGAACGGCATTGATAAGATACCGCACACATGATATCGCAGCGATGATCGCACCTCCATGTGCTTGCGGATGCAAATTCAATAGGAAGTTGATGAAGCCCTGCGGTAGGATGGATCTTCAATTCAAGATAGGGATGGGTCACAAGATCTATCCTGTATTGTTCGATGAGGCTATATTCATAGACAAATCCGTGGTGGACTATCAGGTCAAGATAACGAAGGACGGTTACAAGGATCTGTTGACATTCGATGTGGAGGCAGAGCATCCATCGGATGAATTGGCCGAGAGGATAGTGTCTGCAGTATCCAATATCATGGAGGTCAAAGAAGGCATCGAAGAGGATCTGGTCTCTGTACCCAAGATATCTTTCGTCAATGTGGGCACTATGCAATATGCAGTGAAGGCCAAGAAGATCATTGACCTTAGGGATAACAAAGATTGAATCGATGCAGGGAAACCTGCATCAGATCTCAATTTCCTTTTGCAGCAGCGATAACATCTCTGAGGATGTTCTCATCGTGACATTTTTCGACGAATGTACCTGTGACGATGATGTCCGCACCAGCTTCCCTTGCGGCTTTGGCCTTCTCTGGTGTGTTTATGCCTCCGCCGATTATCAACGGGATGTCGATCTCATTCTTCACAGCTGAGATCATTTTAGGATCTATGGGTACATCCGCACCGCTTCCTGCTTCGAGATAGACGATATCCATACCTAGGTACTGTGTTCCCAAGGCTGCAGCTACAGCGCTTTCGATGTCATCCCTCTTGATGAGTTTGGCTTTACCAACCTCACCGACCTTCATCCCAGGTTCGATGATTATGTAGCCCATCGATATTGGCTCTATGCCGATCTTCTTGATTATCGGGGATGCATAGATCTGTGCACCGATGACATATTTCAATTCGGTGGAATTGATCATGCTCATGAAGTACAATGCGTCACATTTCGTGGAAAGTGCATGCGGGCCTGCAGGGAAATAGATCGTTGGCAAGCCGGTCGCTTTCTTTATGGCGACTGCGGTAGCATCGACATTCTCAGTAGTTATGCCTGTTGAACCACCGATCATTATCGCATCGGTCCCTGCTTCCTTGCATCTGAGAGCTATCTCTGCTGCTTCCTCAGGAGTCTGTTTGTCTGGATCCAAGAGGGCCATGTGCATCGTACCTTTCTTGATTCCATCCAATATGTATTGTTTTACTGACATCAAATCGCTCCTGACCGGATGATATCAAAGCCACCACCAGGTGAACTCCGTCACTTTCCGTGACCTATGTGGGTCTTTGAAAAGGATGGTTGCGGCGTATATTAAATATTGCATGTTGTGAAAACACTTGATTTGATAAATTCACTCAAGGATTTTCAATGCAGTGATGTTCCAATATCGTTTCATCCTCGACAGTTTCGTGAGTTCACAATTCCTTTATCGATACTTACAACTGTTTCCTAAATGTGTGATAATGTCTGGAGAGTGATCCGTGCACTCTTTGTATGAACATGCTCTCGAGTTGTAACGTGTCGCTGCTTATCGGATGCGGGAGCACGACACTGACTGCAGAACCAGGTTTGAGCGTATCATCGAATGCAGTCATCGCCCTTGCGTATATGCTCTCGATATCCTCTCCTCCTGTGCATGTGGACCTTCCATAGGGCGGGTCGCACACAATGGCATCCACCTCTCCGAATCTGTCGTGGATGTCGGATATGTCGGAGACATCGAAATCATGGAGTTCGAGATCATAGAAATCCATATTCTCCTGTGTACCTGCGATCATCTCGGGGTCGAAATCCGATGCGATCGCTTTCATCCCCATGAATGCCGCCTCGATCACAATCCCTCCAGTACCGCAGAACGGGTCGAGGACAGTACCTCCTTTCTTTACACCGGTAAGGTTGATGGCGGCCCTAGCGAATCTGGGGTGGAGTGATATCGGTGAGAAGTATGGCCTCTCACCAACTTTGCGTGTCTCGAGTATGTTCCTGTCGATGACCTTCTCAGACAGATATACGTGGATGCGATCACTCATCAGGATGAATACTTCCTGCTCAGGATCCTTCAGTTTGACATCATTCTTTCTTGACAATGATGCACCGAGTTTTCTTATGACGTCCTGTGAATCGATGTCCTTCATCATCCCTTCAAATCTTTTGCATCTGACGGCGAAAGAGCCTTCAGGGATTTCGATGTCCTCGAATCCTGAGAGATCATCCACATCGAATGAACCGAGATGACGTCCCATCCTGTGTGTCAATGATATGCGGTCCGCAATGGGTTGTAGGAGATCCTCATCGAATGATGCGATCACATAGCCTGGTCCAATCTTCTCTATCTGATGATCATCCGCCTCGGCTTCAATGCATTTCACAGCTTCGGCTGTACACATCGTCTTGTGTTCGCCAGATAATTCGAAAAGGAAAGAGGGCTTCACGCCCCCTTCAATGTGTTTTAGTCTTTAATACCATCCTCGGTGACCAGGAACACTGCCTCGCCTTCAGGGAGGTTGGGTGAGTCGATGAGCCTTGCCACCCTCTTGCCTGCCTTCCCTTTGCGGAGGTAGACACGGAAGGTCGCAGTGTGTCCGACGATATGTCCTCCGATAGGTCTCGTCGGGTCTCCGAAGAATGCATCTGGTTTCGCTGCGACCTGGTTCGTCACGACTATCGCAGCGTTGTTGAGCGTCGCGAAGTTGAGCAGGTCATGCATGTGTCTGTTCAGGACCTGTTGCCTCTCTGCCAAGGCACCTCTTCCTACGTATTCCGCTCTGAAGTGTGATGTGAGCGAATCGACGATCATGAGTCTGATCTTCTTCTCCTCTGCGAGCTGTATAGCTTTCTCCACAAGGAGCACCTGGTGTTGCGAGTTGAATGCTCTCGCGACATGGATCCTTCTGAGTGTCTCTTGCGGGTCCACACCAAGGTATGTTGCCATCTGTATGATCCTCTCAGGCCTGAACGTGTTCTCGGAATCGATGATCACGACATCTGAATCGAGTCCTCCCATCTCTTCGGGAAGTGTCGCATTGACTGCAAGCTGGAAACATATCTGTGTCTTGCTGCTTCCGAACTCTCCGAAGAACTCCATGATGGATTGGCTTTCTACGCCCCCTCCAATGAGTTCATCCAATGCTTTCGATCCTGTCGTCAGCTTCGTTATCTGCTTGCGCCTTTCGAGAATGTCCTCTCCGGTCTCGAAACCGCCTATGTCAGCACATAGCTTCGCTCCTTCGATGATGTCCATTGCCTTCTTCTCACCGATCTCACATTTCTCCGAGAGATCCGCAGGTGATGCCACGGCAATGGCCATGATGTCCGAATAACCCGCTTCTTGGAGTTTCTCTGCTATAGCTGGTCCTACTCCTGGTATGTCTTCAAGGGTCTTTGTGGCCATTGTTTTTCACCATCCCATATGACATCAAATTAGTATTTAAACGAAATCAGGGGGTCACCGATTGATGAAAATAATCGCTGTACGAACATCATTCGCACTTATGGTATCGATAAATGTATTGTTCGTGCAATAATGTTTATAAGCCGAATCAGGATTGGGTGCTTGATGGCAAAGAAGAGGCGTATCATCGAGAAGGAGGTCGAAGAGGAATATGAGTTCATACCTCCCGAGTTCGATGAGAAGGAGTTTATTCTGAAGGACATCTATGGCACGAAGGTACTGATGGCTGTCGCATTGTTATCCATCATCATCGGGATACTGTGCTCATGCGTTCAGAAAGCGTTCGGCGATTCCCTCGGTCTCTGGATTGGTTTGGCATTGCTCTTCCTCTCCATGTTCTGTCTTCCGAAGATACTTGGTTTCTTCAGATTGAAGGCTGAATATCTGGAGCAGAAGACGATGATCGGGAATTACATCCTGTTCATCCTTCTTGGATTGGGCGTATGGATCCTGATGGTCAATGCACCATTCGCGTGACCTAAAACCACTTAACCTTCATGGTTTCTATCGAATCTCACTCAATTCTCCCATCTGTGCTGCGGATACAGTAATTCCGTCAGAAGGATGGCATCCGACGATTCCAGTGTCTCATCATGGTCGAAGATGACCATCGTATCGGGTTCGAGATCCTTCCCGATACCGGATATGGCGGCTTCCTCATACAGCATCTCAGATGCTGTGCAATGCAGACGTTCACCTATCACTGTCCATCTGCCTTCTTCTATGAACGGTCTTCCATAGGGATTGTCCTTCCACTTGAGGAAGAATGGTTCGCAACTCTTGGACCATACCGGCGGACCTATACGTTTGCATGTCTTCGACAATACATCACGTTCCAATTCGAATATGAACGTGACCTTGCCATCGATTATCTCATGCACGGCCCTGAGTGTGTTGAACGAGAATGAATCAAGCTTTTTGACGAGCGCATATTGCGTCTTCCATATCTGACTGTGGAGATTGTCATTATTGATCATCGGGTCGTCGAATGTCACCGTTATCAATCTGGTCCCGTGGGCGTTCACGAGTCTCTCGATATCCTCCCTCTTGAATGGCTTTCTCTTGTTAGGGAAGAAGTATTCGATCTTCGGAGAGTTCAGATACGATCTGCATGCGACGATGAACTCCGCAAACGTCTCTATGTGCACAGCGGATGCAACGTTCCTCTTTGGATCGACGGGATCGTAAACGATGAGCGGGGCTTTCATGAGAGGCCCTTTCTTCTCCATCGTTATCGTCGTACCATCCTTCCATTCGGATGCAGCGATGAGCGCATCGAGGAATCCGCCGTAATGTATCGTTATGAGTTCGCAGAGGTAGCCTGAGAAACCTCTCGTATCAGGTTCTGCGCCATACGTACCAACGCCTTTCATGAATTGCTTCATGAGGCGTATCTCGTCACACATCTTCTCGTCCACCTTTGACAGGATGTATTCCGCATGGAACGGTGACCTATCCACAGGCGTGAGGAGTTTCAAAGTGTCGGATATGTGGTAACATGGTACGAGGTCTACGTCGAGTCCTTCGAAGTTACCACTAGAATATGGGTGATCTGCATAGGATTTCTTGCCGTTGATGAGTTCCTCTCCCATCTTGATGACCTCTGCCTCCATCTCCTTCTTCGGTTTCCCTTCAGGGTAAAGTATGAAAAGGTCAAGATCGGGGCCTGTGAGGAACGTACCCTTCGCAACGGATCCCACATATTTGGTCTCAGCATCGATCCCGTGGGTTAGGATGTAGTCCTTCACAAGGATCTCAAGGCTGTATGCCTTCTTCTTGATCTCGGCTACTTCGCTCTCCGACGGTTTGACTCTCTTAAGTACGTCCGATTCGATGCTCATTGCGGCAGGTGTTGTCATTTTAGACTATATACTTTATCCGTACCACACTTCGGAATATCATCGAGCATCGTCACTAGTCGGTATGGTTCATGATAAATAATCGTGAGACAATCACTGCGTATGCGTTTCTGCCCTAGATGTGGTTCGGAGGTCGGCGATAGTGATGCATTCTGCGAGAAATGCGGTGCACGTCTCGATTCTATGCCGCAGGTACCACCTCAGGGGCCATCGGCGACCAATGGTTCCAAGAGTTTGATGCCATTGTTATTGATCGTCCTATCGGTCATAGCATTGACATCCATCCTCGTTCCGTATCTGATGCAGCCTGAAGAGTATACGTATACGATAACCGTCGATGAGATAGGTATCGATTGTTCCACTGATTATGTGTACTCCGATGCTAATGGGGATACGACCGTCTTCCTCAAGATATCGTCTGGCGGAGATGAGGTGGAGTCGCAGAAATGGAAGGTCAAGGTCAACAAAGGGAATCTCGTACTGAGTGAGAATAACACATGTAAGTTCAGGACATCCTCCGAGAATCCGACATTCAGCATATTCTTGATGTATAGGACAGGTACAAGTGCGATAGGTGCCGTTGATGATATGGCCGATCTCTATGACGTATCGACCTATGTGAAGGATGTGAGCATCATGCCTGAGATAGCCGGTGTGAGCGGGATATCTGTAACATATGAATCATTCAAGGATGGGGAACTCTCATTGAAAGGGGATTCCGATCCGAAAGGCATCCTCAAATTGAGCATATCGCGCGATCGATCGTAGGCTATGGAACAATTCATGCCAAGGTAGCAAGTCGATCGTATCCTCAGTCGAAGTGTTCTGGGCATTATTGGCGAAGACAACGAATCCGTCATCCCATCGGCCCTATTATTCTACAAAATGGCCGTTCGTAACGGGAACCTACAAGACAATGATTCGTTCACAGGTTCAGATCGACCCATGATGTGTTGGAATTGGGTTTACTGATGTAGTATGTCTTGGAATATCCTGTGTACAGATGGAAGTAGCAGTTGTGATACAGGTTGTTTATCTCGCCGATATCCGATGTGGTCGTATGTGCTCCATACGCTGTCTCGATGGGATAGTATCCTTGGTATCTCTTCTGATATTCGTATTTGCCGATCTCGGTGATATCCATCTTCATGATGCTCTTCATACTGACCGCAGCGACAGAATGTCCTGGGAGGAGATAGATGCCGGCGTCATAACCTGCCGCATAGAGTAACGCTGCAAGCAATATCGCGCCATCCTCGCAGTCACCTTTCCTATCATAAAGTGTCTCAAGCGGATATTTCCAATATTCGTCAACACCTTTGAATTTAGAATCCGTTTCGTAATCGATGGCAGATTGTACGAACCACGAGATGAACTGTGCATATCCGACCCTATTGCTAACTGTGGTCTTCTCATTGTATTCTTCGCACATCTTCTTCAGATCCTTCGCCATGGCCTCGATGTACTTGTCCACCACGATGTAGTCCTTCACACCATTGACGGTGGTCTTGACGTCATCGACGACCTTGACATAATTATCGGAGGATACAGTGCCGCTCCTATCGATATCACTCTTCATCATGCGAGTGTAATCGTCCTTGTCTATATCCAAGGTGTACTTGAAACTCTGACCTTTGGCACTCCATTCATAATCGATGTGATAGGGATCCTTGCTCCCGTTCTTGTCGGTCATGAACGTCATCCCTGAGAATGCGACGCCTATGAGGATGACTACGATAGCTATCGATATCAGGGGATTGAGATTGGGTTTTGCAGGTAATGCCGTGATCTTCCTCTCGGCACTCTGGATGTTCGCTTTACCTTTTTCAGTGAGTTGACCGCATTCAGGGCATGAGTATGCATCATCATCAAGTTCTTTCCCGCAATGATAACAGAAATTCTTCATGAGATCCACCTTCACAATTCCCACGCATCGCTCCATTCAGGCCTCGATGGGGTGAGTTGCCCTATATTCAGAGTATCGATATCCAACGTCATCAGGTCTTTCCCCGATATGGTCTTTACCCCTGTAGCCCGTTCCGCTTTATCCGCTTGTTTATCGGGATCGACCTTCAACATGACGATGCCTAGGTGTATGAACACTGCGAGATCGGGCCTCACGTAATCGATGAATCTGATGGCATCGTCCGTGCACAGATGTCCTCTGATGCGGTTGCCGTCAGGCGTCGTCACAGGAAGGAGGAGTATCTTCGATCCGATATATTGTTCAGCGATCTCGTCACTGTATGACGTATCGGTAACATATGAGAGGATGCCATCATCAGTGATGCATTTGAATCCCACTGTTGTCGGATCGCTGTGATCCGATCTCGTGATGTCTATCGACACATCAGAGAATTCCAATCTATCTCCAGGAACTAATGTGTGATTCTCCGATGGTAAGGTGAGATGGTATGGTGATATGCAAGGCCCTAGGCCTTGGAAACCTTCCATCACAGAGATACTTCCGCAGAGCATGCCGCGTTTCTGCCACCCGCCGTATGTCATGCCTTCGACAGCCACCTCGGCATCGGAATAATGATCGGGATGGCAATGTGATACCAATATCGCATCCGTGCTTCTAAGATCATAGCCTATGTTGCACATATTCGTCAGTGCACCTGGCCCCGGATCCATGTGTATCCTGCTCTTCCCGGCATCAAGCAGGAAACCGCCCGTGCTCCTGGCCTGGAACATCGTCGTATGGCGCCCTCCGCCTGTGCCGAGCATGATAAGTCTTGCCATCTGGTTGCTCATATTCTCCCGAATATATCCTTATTGTGGATTGGTATGGTGTATTGGAGGAGTAACAATATCCTTTGGACATCTATGTGTCGTTAGAGATTAAATAACGGTACCCTACTGACAGGATCATGATTACGGCGATACGCGATGCATGGATCGTCACACAGGATCCTAACAGGAACATCCTGAAGGGCGATGTGGTGATCGAGAATGACATTATCACATCTGTCGGAGGCAGATATGGCGGTTCTGTGGACAGGGACATCGATGCTTCGGGCGACGTTGTCATGCCGGGTATGATCAATACGCATACACACGTGGCTATGGCGCCATTGAAAGGCGTATGTGATGATCTCGCATTCCCGGATTTCTTGAATAAGGTGTTCAAAATCGATTCTGACAGGACCGAACACGATCTCGATATGGGAACAAGGCTCGGATGCGCGGAGATGATGCGCGGAGGAACGACTACATTCGTCGATCTCTACTATTCCGAGGATGTGATCGCCAAAGCTACACAGGATGCAGGGATCAGAGGTGTCCTCTGTTGGTGCTGTCTTGATGAGCAATTCACTACGCAGAAAGGCAATCCGCTTGATAACTGCAAACACTTCTATGAGACACACAAGGATAAGAGGAAGATCATCCCTGGTGTCGGACTTCAAGGAGTATATGTCTGCGGAGAGGAGACATGTGTCGGTGCGAAGGAGTTCGCGGATGAGAAGGACATCCCTCTGAACTTCCATCTCTCGGAGACGAGGGGAGAGGTCAACGACCACAAGAAGAAGACAGGTCTGAGGCCTGTCGAATGGTTGGATAGCATCGGAGCATTATCTCCCAACATGATCGCAGCTCATTCCGCATGGCTGACCATGAACGAGGTCAGGTTGATGGGCGCGGCAGGTATGTCCGCATCCCTTTGCGCCGTATCGAATATGAAACTCGCTACAGGAGGCGTCGCTCCGTTGCCGGAGTTCCTCCAATATGGTGTGAACGTAACTGTCGGTACAGACAGCAACAACACGAACAACTCCTTGGATATGTTCTCGGAGATGAAGATACTTGGACTGCTCCACAAATCATCAAGATGGGATGCGACAGTAGCACCCGCACAGCAGTTGTTGGATTATTGCACGATAAACGGCGCGAAAGCCATCGGCATGTCCGATAAGTTAGGTTCCATCGAGAAGGGAAAATACGCTGATATTGTCATATTGGATGGCAAGGCCCCCAACATGAGGCCACTCCTTCCGGATAACATCGTTGCGAACATCGCATATTCTGCATCGAGTCTCAATGTCAAGACCGTGTTCTGTCAGGGAGATATGGTCGTCGAGGATGGAAGGATACTCACTCTTGATATGCCTGAGGTACTGGATGCCTCAGAGCAGATATGGAAGCAACTCTGTCTTAGGGAATGAATCCATTCGGTGGACATGTGAACGTCCACCATCCATCCTTATCACCTGTTTTACGATACGGATAAAGATTATTAATTTAGGATACCTTAAAGATTCTCATGAGCAACAAGACATTGATCGTCGATGGCATGCATTGCCAAAAATGTCAGAAGAAGGTAGAGGATGCATTGTCCGCTGTGGACGGTGTTGCATCCGTCAGCGTGGATCTCGATAAAGGGAAGGCCAAGGTCGAATTGACGAAGGACGTCAACGACGAGGATCTCTGCATGGCAGTACTTGATGCAGGATTCAAGGCCAAAGTGAAACACGGTCTGTTCAAATGATCGAGAAGCTCGTCTTAAGAGTTGACGGCATGTCGTGTGCCGCATGTTCAGCAAGGATAGAGAAGGCACTATCGAAATTGGATGGTGTATCGGAACCCTATGCGAACTTCACCGCAGGCAAAGTATCCTTGATGTACGATCCGGAGATCGTCGATAGGGAGACGATAGAGGATACGATCACATCAGCAGGATACACTGTGGTCAAGAAGGATGCACAAACCGATGACAGTTCGAGATCGATATTGATATCACTAGTGATATGTGTAGTATTCTCAATCCCTGTGGTCGTCCTGTCGATGGGGTCGATGTTCGGTCTCGAGATCGATGATAAGATATCTGCTATCGCACAGCTCATTCTTACGATACCTGTGATCATCGCAGGAAGGAGATTCTTCATCCGCGGCATACCTGCTTTGCTAGCCCGCAGTCCGACCATGGATACATTGGTCGCATTGGGTTCTGGTACCGCATTCCTGTACAGCCTCTATCTTACGATGATGGTGATCGATGGCGGGACAGGGCATCTGTACTATGAGTCGGCTGCCATGATCATATCATTGGTGTCCGTAGGTAAGTACCTCGAATCAAGGTCCAAGGAGAGGACGAATGATGCCGTCAACGGATTGAGGGGACTCGCACCTTCCACAGCGAACGTCATCGTCGATGATAAGGAGGTGACAAAACCCGTCAGTGAACTTGCGATAGGGGATGTCCTGATCATCCGTCCGGGCGAGAGAGTACCCACGGATTCCACGATCATCAGCGGTAATGGATCTTTGGATGAATCGATGCTCACCGGAGAGAGTATGCCTGTCGATAAAACGACAGGGGATCAGATATTCGGAGGCACGACCAACACAAACGGTTCGATCAAGGCTGAGGTCTCCGCATTGGGTGACGATACTGTATTGTCCAAGATCATAATGACGATAGAGGAGACACAGAGTACAAAGGCACCGATAGCTAGGTTGGCGGATAGGGTAGCACGTGTCTTCGTTCCTGCTGTGATCTCGATAGCTATCGTCTCTGCTGTGATGTGGCTTCTGGCGGGGAAGGATATAGCATTCGCTATGACGGTCGCGATATCCGTATTGGTCATATCCTGTCCATGTGCGATGGGGTTGGCTACACCTATGGCGATAACCGTCGGTACGGGGAAGGCCGCAGAATGTGGGATATTATTCAAGGATGCTGCAGCATTGGAACGTGCTGGAAGGATAGACACTGTGATCTTTGATAAGACGGGGACCATAACGGAGGGAAGGCCTGTTGTGTCAGCTTACTATCCGAGTGATGATGCGATACGCTTCGCAGCGATAGCCGAATACGGTTCAGAACATCCGATCGCACATGCGGTCATCGATAAGGCGAGATCATTGGGGATATCGATTCAGGATAATTCTGAATTCATATCGTCGATAGGTTCGGGCGTGAGATGTATATCTGAAGGGCAAACAATCATAGTCGGGAATTCAAGGATGATGGAGTCCGAAGGCATCGTTATGCAATATTCGGATGAGGCAAGGATGATGGAGTCCGATGGATGTACTGTCATCTATGTCGCGATCGATGGAAGGATGATCGGCATCATCGGGATATCTGACAACATAAGGGAAGCATCTATCGATGCCATCTCCAAGTTGAAGGAATTAGACATATCCGTTGGGATGGTCACAGGCGACGCAGAACCTGCAGCCATGGCAGTAGCTTCGAAGGTAGGTATAACCAATGTAACATTCGGCGCATTGCCGGACGACAAGGTGATGGCTGTCAAGAGATTGCAGGCAACAGGAAAGGATGTAGCGATGGCAGGCGATGGCATCAATGATGCACCTGCATTGATACAATCCGATCTCGGGATAGCTGTGGCATCAGGTACGGACATAGCTATGGATTCTGCCGATGCGGTGTTGATGAACGACGATATAGGCAATGTGGTCACGACCATTAGGATCGGACGTGCAACATTGAAGAATATCAAGGAGAATCTGTTCTGGGCTTTCTGTTATAATGTGGTCTGCATCCCGATAGCTGCAGGCCTCCCATATGTATTCGGAATGTCATTGA
The DNA here is from genome assembly GCF_964305265.1 of Candidatus Methanarcanum hacksteinii. Lineage (NCBI taxonomy): Archaea > Methanobacteriati > Thermoplasmatota > Thermoplasmata > Methanomassiliicoccales > Candidatus Methanarcanum > Candidatus Methanarcanum hacksteinii. The sequence goes on from NZ_CAYATA010000002.1 coordinate 578,473, forward strand.
TGCATCAGATGCCCATGTTCTCAGCCGCAGCGATGTCGATGTCATCGCTATGTGTCGTAGCGAATGCGTTGAGGTTGAAAAGATTCAGGGCATGATGCTGTAATTTTGCGGATGTTCCGTTCATTTGAAGTTACAACCATGGGTCAAAATATTTCGAGATTTTCCTCTACAAATCCTCGCTGAAAATACAAGTCATGTTATTTGACTTCGTTGAACAATATTCTATCTTCAACATTAGTCTCTGGCTATTATGAAATTGTTGCATGCGCACATCAACAAATATGTCGAAATCACGGTAATGACTTCCTTGAAATCACGATAATGGAAATCTTTTTATCATCGTTTTCAGACTCCATAACATGAAGTTTTCAAGGGAAAACTATCTCAAGCGCATAATGGATGATGAGTTCAAGACATATCTCGAAGCATTCGGTGCTGTTTGTGTAGAAGGCCCCAGAGGTTGCGGAAAAACATGGTTCTCTTTGAATAATTCCAAGAGCGCATTCATGATTACCGATCCCAAGAATAACTTCATGAATAGAAGATTGGCCGAAGTCGATATCAACATCATTTTCGAAGGCGAGAGGCCACATCTGATCGATGAATGGCAAGACATTCCTGAGATATGGGATGCTACGAAAAGCATGGTCGACGATTCTGACGGTAGTGGGCAATTCATACTCACAGGTTCATCGACACCGAATATCAAAGGCATCAGACATAGTGGAGCAGGGAGGATCGGTGTTCTCAAATTACGTACGATGTCATTGTATGAATCCGGCGATTCTTCAGGAAAGATCTCTCTGAAGGGGATGTTCGATGATGAGTTCGATACAACGATGACAGGAGAGATCTCCCTCAAGAAACTGATCGAATTGACTGTACGCGGGGGTTGGCCGCAATTGATCGACAAGCCCATAGAAGCATCTGCTCTTGCCGTTCGCGGATATGTCGACCGTATGATCGATGATGCAGCAAGATTGGATGACATCACGCGCGATAGGAACAAACTCTTGATGGCATTCAGATCACTTTCAAGGCACGAGAGTACATTGGCCCATGCTAGCAAGATAACTGCAGACATCCTAGATTCCGAGAACGATGGGAGTACCGAATTCAATAAGAGTTTATCGATCACAGACAAAACGATGAGAGAATATGTCGATGTCTTCAACAGATTATTCCTCATCGAGAATCAGTTTGCTTTCAGTTTGAATCCGAAATCCGGACTGAGAGTGGGCAAGATGCCTAAAAGGCACCTTACAGATCCATCCTTGGCGATAGCTGCATTGGGATTGAATGTAGACATGCTGTATTCCGATCTCAAGTTGTATGGATTGTACTTCGAAGCTATGTGTGAGAGAGATCTCAGCATCTACATCGAAAGTATCGGAGGGAAGTTGTTCCACTATAGGGATCATAACAATAGAGAAGTGGACGCAGTAGCGGAATTGCCTGATGGCAGGTATGCACTGTTCGAGATAAAATTGGGTACAAGGGAGATAGAATCCGCAGTCGAGAATCTCATCAAGATAAGGGATATCTGGAAGAGTAAAGGCATCGATAGGATGCCTGAATTCATGTGCATCATTTGCGGTATGTCCAATGCTGCATATCGCAGATCCGATGGGATATTCGTGGTGCCGATAACCGCATTAGGTCCATGACATCCGTATCATCTCCAAATGTTTCACGTTTCAGCAAATATGCAGCGATAAAACGGCTGTTAGTATGTGGTGACAAAACTTCATCATCGCCTTACAATCAAGACAACGGCTGTGAACAAAGCGTCTTCCCATACGGGCCACTTTCACAGGCTTTTTTTTTGAAATCACGATAAACATCCCATTGGCCTTTATAATAGGTTTAAATATGGGCTCAAAATCAGAGAACTGTTATTTTATGACATCAGATTTCTCTAAACTGGGCCTGAAGGACGACATCGTCAAGGCGATAGATGAGATGGGTTGGACGGAACCGACACCCATTCAGATTGAAGCGGTCCCTGTCGGCATCGGTGGGAGGGACATCCTTGCACAGGCACAGACAGGTACCGGGAAGACAGGTACGTATGGTTCCATCATACTCGATAGGATAGAGGCCACCAAAGGCGGTTGGCCCCAGGCATTGATCCTCACACCCACCAGGGAGTTGGCATTGCAGGTGTCCGAGGAACTCAAGAGACTATCCAAGTACACAGGGCACAGGATCATCCCCATCTACGGAGGGGTGAGCATGGTCAGGCAGACGCAGGACATGGACAGGGGCGTCGATGTGATCGTTGCCACTCCAGGAAGGTTATGCGACCATCTCAAGAGCGATGAGCGTCTTTTAGAAGATGTATCCATAGTGATATTGGATGAATCCGATAGGATGCTCGACATGGGATTCAGAAAGGATCTTGAATTCATATTGGGAAGGATCCCGGAGGAAGGTAGGCAGACGATGCTGTTCTCTGCGACGATGTCCAAGGATATCAGAAAACTCGCGTTGGATTGCCTCAATGATCCCAAAGAGATATGCGTCTCCAAAGATGAGGTCGTATTGGATCTGATCGATCAACAATACATGATGGTCGACAAAGAGGACAAGGTCGACACATTGCGTTACATCCTTGCGAAGGATCCGAAGAAGACGATGGTGTTCTGCTTCACCAAATACAGGGTGGACAAGGTCGTCAGAAAGCTCAAGATGTCATTCAAACTCGCCGGGATACATGGCGAGTACTCACAGAACAGAAGGGAGGAGACCCTTCGCAAATTCAAGGAGGGAGCCATCGAGGTCCTTGTAGCATCGGACATCGCTGCTAGGGGATTGGATATAGATGATGTGGAGCGTGTGATAAACTTCGATATGCCTCCTGAGGCGGAGACTTACGTCCACCGCATCGGAAGGACGGGAAGGGCAGGCAAACGCGGAACCGCACTATCATTCGTGATGAGGGAGGACAGGAAACTCATGAAGGAGATCGAGAACCTCACACTCATCCCGATGGAGGAGATACCTGCACCGACGAAAGGTGAGATGGATAAAGTATTCTCGAACATCACAGAACTTCCTCGTCCTGTCATGGCCAAGAAGAACTCCAGGAAGAATGATGTCCCTGTCAAGGAGAAGGTGTTCGTCGTTGCTGAGATAAATATCGGTAAAGAGGACGGTATCACGAGATCATCCTTGGCGCAGATGATCAAGGATCACACGACGGTTCCCAAGAAATCCATCGGCGACATATACATTAGCGATAGGACAAGCACTTTACAGATAGAGAAGAGATATCTCTCGAAGACCGAGGACGGATTGTCCAAATGTGACGTGAACGGGAAATCCATCAAACTCTGGAAGATATCCGAGATCGAGGGATTGGAGCTCAAACACACACTGGAGGATGAACCATCACCGAAGGGAGATGGTCATGATAAGGTTCGCAAGGATGACAGAGGGACACATGGCGGACACAGGGGTGGACGCCGTGAAGACACTCGTGGCGACAGAAGGGAGCACACAAGGCGTTCTCCTAGGGATGATGGGGATCGTAAAAGAGATTACCATAAATCCCGTAGTGATGATCCACAGAGGAGGGTGCGTCCGAGATACGGTGACCGCAGGGACGGACCTAGGAGACAATCCGACCGTTCATACGGTGAACGTAGACGTAACGATGATGGTAACAGGGATTCCCGCAGATCATACGGCTCCCAGAGGGACGATTCACGCGGATTGAGGGATGGCAGGTCACGCGACTCAAACCCACGCGATAGATTCCAGAGGCCGAGAAGGTCAGGAAGATACTGAAGGCGATCGAATTGGATGTCACGAAGGATCTGGAGGTGATGTTGGGGGACCCTAAGAAGGCCATCAAGTCGATGATGGTCCCTCTCATCGTTTCATATCTCGTGGTCCAATTGAACATATTCGCCGACATGTCATGGTGCAGCGGATTAGGCTCGAATGCGAGTTCCGCCGTATCATCCATATTCCCGATCTATTGGATAATCTCAGGATTCGGCATAGGCATAGGTGTGGGTGCATCCACATCCATAGCAAGATATCTAGGCAGGGATGACAAAGCATCAGCGGACAGTGTAGCGACACAGACGATGGTCCTCGCCATATTATTCGGAGTAGTGGTGACACCGATCCTCCTGTTGGCGATGGATCCGATGATAACATGGATTGGTATCGGTGACATCAGGAAGGAATGTACCGATTACATCATACCGATGGTCTGGAGCAGCGTCATATTGATCGTCAACGGTGCCATCGCAGGTGTCGTCAGAGCCGAGGGAGCTGCGAAGAAATCCATGGTGATCCTGCTTTCGGCCGCTATATTGAATATTATATTGGATCCTATATTGATATACGGCTTTGATATGGGCCTTCTGGGAGCAGGCTGTGCAACAGCAATCTCCACAGCTATCTCCACTGCGATAGGATTGTATTGGTATCGCAGGAAGATGATGTACATCGACATATCGTTCAAGGGTTTCCGCGTGAACATAGAGCAGATGAAGGATGTCCTCTTCGTCGGTATACCGCGTGTCACGGAATCAACGTTGATAAGCATCATGTCCTTGATACAGCGTTTCCTCATCGTTCCTGTGGCAGGGATGATGGGTATCGCATTCTACAACGTACCGTGGAGATACGTGTCCATAGCGATGGTGATCTCCCAAGCCGCAGGTTCCGCATTGATACCCGTATGTTCTGCGGCATTAGGGCAGAACGATAACGTGAAGGCTGAGGCCGGATACAGATATTCCTTCCGCATAACCGTGGCGGTCATGACCATCATGGCTGTTTTCGTATTCATTTTTGCAGATTATCTCGTGTTACCGTTCGCATTCTCCGATTCGATGGTACAATACAGAGAGGAATTCGCCCACGGATTGAGGATATATGCATTGTTCTTCCCCTTCATGGGCATGGTCGATATAGGGTCGTCGATACTGCAATCACTCCGTATGGCGCAGATGTCCATGGTCATGGCCTTCATCAGGAACGGGTTCCTCGTCGTTCTGATGTTATTCGCCCATACTATGGATGACTTCTATTGGCAACTGTTCGCCACCGAGGTGTTAGGCGGGATGACCATGATGGCGATGGCGGCATACGAGTTCCGCAAGTACAAACGCAAGCGTATGCTCATAGGCGTTTGATGCAATCGTTTTATCAATCTGTTGCATATCCTCCCATACCGGTGTTCGCATGAAGTTGGTACTTATCAGGCACGGAGAGAGCGTATGGAATAAAGAGAACCTTTTCACAGGTTGGACCGATGTGGACCTGTCCGATACCGGTAGGAAGGAGGCCGCTGAGGCCGGAAGGATACTGAAGGCGGAAGGGTTCGATTTCGATATCTGTTACACATCATACCTGAAGAGGGCCATACACACGTTGAATCTCGTGTTGGAGAATATGGATAGGGAGTGGCTACCTGTATTCAAGACATGGAAGCTCAACGAGAGACACTATGGTGCGTTGCAGGGATTCAATAAATCCGAGACTGCGGAGAAGTACGGCGAGGAACAGGTCAGGCAATGGAGGAGATCATACAGCATCAGACCTCCTGCATTGGATGAGAAGGATGAGCGCAATCCTGCCTTCAGCCCTATGTTCAGGGATGTGGATAAGGATCTTTTACCTTTGACGGAATGCCTTGCGGATACCGTGGGTCGTGTCGTACCGTTCTATCTCTCGGAGATAGTCCCGAAGATGAAGGATGGTAAGAGGATATTGATAGCTGCGCACGGGAATTCTCTCCGTGCGTTGGTGAAATACATCGAAGGAATATCCGACGATGATATCGTCGGAGTGAACATACCTACTGGAGTACCGTTGGTGTACGAGTTCGATGACAATCTCAAACTAATCTCCAAAGGATATCTCGGCGATCAGGATGCCGTCAACGCTAAGATGACATCTGTTGCGAATCAGGGTAAGAAGAGATGAATTAATGATGATCACCAGGGGGATCTCCCCCAAGTGACCTTCGGTTTCAAAGGCCTTATTTCTTGGCCATCTTTTTCTGGAGTTTCTCGAGTTTCCTCTTAGCTTCGCTGTCGCCGTTGGCTGCAGCCTTCTCAAGTTCTGCCGCCTCTGCCTTCTGTTTCTGCTTGTTCTTCTCGAGTTGTTTCTTGCTCATCGGCATGAGTATCATCCATCCATAGAACGTTCCCATATATACGGGGTTTCACAGGATGCAGAGATGTTCGAGCAATACCTTCAATCCGATGACGATCAGGATACACCCTCCAGCGAACTCCGCTTTGTTGCTATATCTGTTCCCGAAGATGCCACCGATCCTTACACCGATCATGGAGATGATCATCGTGATGACGCCTATTACAGTTACGGATATCAATATGTCCGATCCATCCATCGCAAGCGATATCCCAACGGCCAATGCATCTATGCTCGTAGCTATGGCCAATAACAACATCACTTTGAAACCGATATCGTCGTTAACACTATCGTTCTCATCGAATGATTCCCTGATCATGTTGATACCGATCGCCGCAAGGAGTGCAAACGCGATCCAATGGTCGATATCCTCGATATATCCATGGAATGACGAACCGAGGAGATATCCTATCGCGGGCATGATAGCCTGGAATCCTCCGAACCATAGCCCGATGATGATCATGGATCTGAACGATGGTCTCTTCATCGCCAGCCCTTTGCATATGGAGACGGCGAAGGCATCCATAGCCAATCCAACGGCTATCAGGATCAGTGATATGGGACCCATAGGTCTCGCATATCCAACATGTTAATAAGCATTGAGTGGGCCCGGCTGATACCAGCCGGGTAAAGGTTTCACATCTTCTTCATACCGACAGTGAATATGAGGTATATCGCGATAGCGAAGAGCAATGCGGCTACGCTTATCTTCCAATCCTCGGATATGTCATACAAGAAGATAGCAAGTCCGACAGCGACGGTAATTGAACCTAACCATATCGCTGAACCCGATTCGGATGTGCCCATCTGATCCACCTTCTTGTTCTTGAACAAGGATGACAACAGAAGATACACACCGAAGATCATCAGTGCGACACCCAATATGGTGACGACACTCATATCGATGGACCATGCCAAGAGGGCGAATCCTACGATCAGGATGAATACGGCAAGACCAAGTCTGTTCCACTCATTAGTGCTTGTGGTCATATGTCATCGTTATGGACCTTTCGATACAAAAATATGTGTCTCAGAGGTGGATTATCGTGGCTTTCTTGTCAGATAACCTGATCTTGAGGTCCTTCGATCTCCTTATCTCTCCATCTACGGTGTAGGTTATGTCGGAGTTGCCACTTATGTACATATCCTTCGTCTTCAGAGTGGTGGCATTGGGTTGTTTGCACACCCATGATAACTTCGTTGCGAGAAGATTCATGAAAAGACGGAACTTCCCGAGATAGGGGCACAACAGTATCTCGAGACAACCATCGTCCACTTTGGACTCACATGTCATCTTCAGTCCGTTGCACGTGGTCCTTACGTTCTGGAGCGCAGCGATGAGATAATTCCCTTCGACGATGGCATTCTCAGTGCAGACGCGCATATATTCGGGAACATACACTTTGAGCGCTTCGATGATCGGTTTGAGATATCCGTTGCAACCGAGCTCTTCCTTGATCTCTATCGTCTTTATGGACAATCCTACGAAAATACTCTGTACGAACACGTACTTCTCATTCAATTCCCAAAGATCGGTCGTACTCGTCTTCATGCCTTCGATCGTTCTCAGGAGTTCTTTTCCCGTCTTCGGACAATCGAACGTCTTTGCGAAATCATTCCCGGAACCGAATGGCAGTATAATGTACGGTTTATCAAGGCGATATGTTGCGTTGAACACACGATTGACCGTACCGTCCCCTCCTGCCACGACGATTATATCAGCATCGGTGGAGAGTGCGGTTATGGCCTCTAAACTCTCGTCAGTCAATTCGTAGTAGTTGAAATCTAGGCCAGCCTCTTCGACGGTCTTTACGATCTCAGCCATATCCTCACGGTATTTTCCGTTGCAGGATTTCGGACAATAGAACATCTCTAGCCTCATCGTTTCGGACCTATCATTCAATCATCGTTTTTATTAGTAACGTTCATTTGTAAGATATATCGGCTAGGAACCATCTTTTTTTGTAGATGTCGATGAGGGGATGCGTCAGTACAATCACAGCATGTTCGTTATGTGATGTATTTTGAAGATCTGTATCGTTGAATGAAACCTCTATAACAAAGTGAGTAATCAAAAAAGGCAAATCTATATCTTCAGATCCTATGTCCTGTAGTAATACAGTACATGTACAAATCATTGCTAAATTGGCGCCTTTTTTTATTCGTTGCCATGGCAGTTGTAGATTTTGAAAATGATCGTTTTGAATGGAAAGAAGTCTGGAAGATTGAGTATCTCAGACCCATTGCAGCATTTCATAATACTGGCGGAGGTAGATTACTTGTTGGAAGAACAGATGATGGAGAGTACGTGGGCGTTAAAGATCCAAAAGGCATTGCCAAATCAATTTCTGATACAGTAATGAATAAGATGCATTTCCAAGTCTTTGTCAATATAGATAATATCGAAGGAAAGGACTGCATTATTGTAGATGTCCCGCCAGGAAATAGGATGGTCGATCTTGATGGCAAGTTCTATGTTCGTGTGGGTAATACGGTACAAGCTCTCGAAGGGGAAGATTTAAGAGAGGTTCTTTTGAATGAAAAAGGCTTACAATGGTTGGATGCTCCTTGTGAAATCGACATAGGCGATCTTTCCAAAGAAGCAATTTCATTTTTCATATCTAAGGGAAAGGAGTCAGGCAGAATCCCGATATCTGTTGATGAAAATGATGTCAGCGGGGTGCTCAATAGATTCAATCTTATGACATCAGGTGTCCCAAATCTTACTGCTGCAATCCTTTTTTCGGACAATCCTCAGGCATATTCGCGTGGAGCCTATCTGAAGATAGGTCTTTTCGATGGGAAAGGATCGCTTATCCGTGAGACCTACGTCGAGGGGCCATTAATTATGATTCCCGACAGGGCGATGGATAAGTTACTGGCTTCATATGTGCCGCCTATGTACATGTATGATGGGCCTAGCGTATCAAGATATAACCACTATGATTATCCAAAAGATGCGTTGAGGGAAGTAATCCTTAATGCACTCATGCACATGGATTATAAGAAATCTCAACCAGTGACGATATCGATTCGTCCAGATGAATTGGAGGTATTTTGTCTGGGGGGTCTGCCTGGTAGCATGACTGTAGACAAGTTGTTCAAAAAACATCATTCAGTAAGGCGTAATGAGGCTTTAGCCAGAATGTTCCATGTTGCGGGATTTGTAGAGGCATGGGGTCAAGGAATTGCAAAGATTATTGAATCTTGTGAGAGCAATGGTAACAAGATTCCAATATTCCTTGAAGACCAAGGTGGGCTGTCCGTTGTCATGTTTCCTAATATCTTAGAGGCTGAATTATCTCACATGAATGAAAAGTATTCAGATTCAATAACTGTTTCTTTGTTGAGATTGATTTGTGAAGATCCAAAATTATCAGCGAATTCTATTGCAAAACTATTGGGCATCTCCGAAAGGACAGTTCGTTCACGTCTGAAAAATCTCCGTGAAGATGGTATTATCGATAGAAAGGGTAGTGCTAAATCTGGAAAGTGGATATTGATTGAAAAATAATTCTCAAATTAACCTGCAATTAATGCCGGTAAGTAATTTTTTCATAGCAGAATTTGCAGGTTAAAAATACTAACGGTGATCAAATCGACATTTATCACTACTTATGGTTAAATCACATATTGTGGATTCTGAACTTTGAAACGCTCATCTAATCTGGATTTACCCTGCAATTTACCCTGCAATTTACCCTGCAAATCAATATGCCAGCAAATGATCATTTTCATAGCAAAATTTGCCTAACAAATTCATCATTCGCTCACATTTATCGAGAACTCCCCATATGTCTTCCAACACATCGGATCGATACGGATCACGTATGTCGCGTGTCATCAATCTTATATTTTGAGTTCTGGATGCACCATTCATGAAAAGCAGGACAAAGGCGAATATCATCGTGAGTCTGATAACGCTCGTGATAGTATTGGCCATGATGGCGCCTGTACTATCGGTGTTCGTCAAGATCGATAACGGAATACATCTCACGGCGGACATAGAGTTAGGCGAGGAAGCGATCTTCGAGGTCGATGGGAACACTCCCAAGGATTCATTGGTGACCAACCTATCGAATTCGTATGATGGAGGAGGGAGGTTCGTCGAGTACGGCACCAAATCCGAAGAGATGGTCGATTCGAGCGATGCTTCGGACATCGCCGATCGTGCACTAGCAAGCGGAGAGACGCCCATAACAGTGAAGGATGTCGACGGAAACATCGTGAGGGTGTACATGGTGGATGAGTCCACGGACGATGATAAGATCATCACTATGACCATCCGCACTTCTGAACTAGCAGCCAAATACACGATCCCCGAGCTTAAATTGTACTTCGAGAAAGGCGAGTTCACATCGATGACCGATTCGAGGGTCGATGTGAACAAAGGTACGATCAAAATGACGATCTCAATACCGATGGCATCATTCCTTGTGATGCAGGCCATGGGGTGCAATGTCGTGATGTGCTTCAACATAGAGTATCTTTTCTTGATGTCATACAGCATGACAGGCGATCTCGGTAACATGACCGGTACGGATGCAACGATCAGCATCGGTGCAGGTGTCGAGACGGTGACAGTATCCATGGGAGATGTATCATCGACTGTGAGGGATGCCATAAAGGGCATTGACGGTTCCGAGATCAACGGAGTGAAGATATCGTCGAAGATCGTCGGAGATAACGCGACCATATCCTTCGACCTTAAAAATTTCAACAATCTCTCATCAGCCCTCAAGGATATGCTTGACAGGGATGGGAAGATAACGTTCGATTATGATGGAAGTACGTTTACCGTCGAGAGCGATCAGGCGAAGGAGATAATCAAACTCCTCGAACATCTGGAGGGAGTGGTCGCATGAATGATGTGAGCAAAGCACAGGAGTTCAAGGCCGTGTGCGTCTATGGTAGTGTCATAAGAGGCATCATAGCGGCCCTATTCGCATTGCTGATATCGGTCATCATACCGAAGATGTTGGCGGATATGCTCACCGAACCCACATCAATAAGATCGTTCGTAGCGTTGTTCGGGGTAGAAGTCGATCTCACGTCAGTGGAGGATTTCCTTACGAGATCCGATATGGGCGGACTCATAGGCGTGTTCAACAGGGCATGGATCACCGGTATCCTCCTTGTACCATTGTGTTTCTTCAAAGGATTCTACAGGAAAGGTAACTATGGCCGTCTGTTCTTCTCGATAATCGTCGCGGTGTATGGTGTCATAAGATACATCATAATCATGAACTACGGCGATCTCTCGGATCTGATGACTCTCATGTTGACGTTGAACGGGCAGTCCGTGACATTGAACATAGGCATGATGTTCACTGGTGCGTTGATCGTGGCGATCGTCCTCCGTCTTTTGAAGGTACCCAAGGAATACGGTTCTTACAAGGACGAACGCGAGGACTTCATCGAATCCAAGAGGGACAAGGAACGCATGCAGATCTTCTTCGAATGATCCATTTCGCCCCCTTTTTAAGGGGGCTATGGATCTACATTACGATATAAACATATCTTAATCTAGAAATCATTAAATATAATTTATCCTCTAGTACGTGACATGGGGTCAGAATATCTTACGGCGATGGAGGAATTCGATATCAATCTCCACACATCTTGCGAGAGAGAATGGGATGTAGAGGAGGAGATCCTGATGTTGGATCCTCTCTTCAAAGAGATGATGTTGGGTTCTGATGATCGTTTGAGGGGTACGCATAATATCTCATCGGATGGGATCGGTTATCTGGTAAGAAGAGTGCCGATAAGGATCACTGTGGGGCGATCGGATGTTGCCGGATTATGAGGATCTGAGATTGGATCGCGATCTGATGGAGATGATGTGCGAGATACGCAGGATGGACAATGAGATCGGAGAGATCATATTGACGTCAGGCGAGATGGTGACATGGGTCGATGAGGTCATAGATACAGAGATACAAGCGTATGAGAAGGGCGGATACGATGAACCGCCTGGTCTTAGGGATGCATATCATGTCGCAGGCCTATTCGTCCTTCCGTGGGATCCGGAGGAGGTGTGTGAGCTGGATTCATACATAACAGGAGGAGATGTACCAGATATACCAGATGGGATAGAGGATCTCTTGGATTGGGTCAACACATCACCTTATGATCAATTCGTGACGGCATCAGTGTTCCTGTCAGAATCGGAAGAACTCGAAGGTTTGGATCGCATGACAGCATGGTCATTGTTCCGCGCGCTCCTGTACAATACAGGATTAGAGAACATAGGCTCATGCAAGATATATGACAAGATCATCGAAGGGTACGATGTCACCAGCGGTAAGGTCCAAGGGGAGAGGGATCGTCAATCGATCATCAGGGATGTGACGACAGCGATCCATGAATCATACAAGGAAGCTATCGATGCCTATCGCGACATGGACATCTCCAAGGACTTGGACGGGAATGAATTGTCATTCATCAGGAACTCACGTTCATGCAGAGGTTCATTCACGGTACAGGACGCATCGTCATGGACGAACGGTCTCGAGGATCAATCCATCAGGAGTAAATTGTCAAGATTGACAGAATTAGGTCTCTTGACGAAAGAGGGTCGCACGAAAGGGATGAGGTTCAGATACAACGATCCTTTCGAGGATGTGCGCAGGGATGCAGAACAACGTTTTATTGAGGAATGCGGTGATTTCTCATTCACAAAAGGGAAATGATGTATCGGGGATGATGATGAGCAAAGAAATGACGAATGATGCACGCACGATCAATGATGCTATGGAGCTCGTGAAAGAGTTCTGTGAGGAGAGGGATTGGGATCAATTCCATAATCCGAAGGATCTTGCGATAGGCATGGCCACAGAATCGGTCGAATTGCTTGAACTATTCAGATTCAGGACCAATGAGCAGTGTATGGAGATGATGTCAGATCCTTCAAGATCAGAGGACATCAAGGACGAACTTGCTGACGTGTTCTATTTCGTACTGAGATTCGCTCAGATGAATGGGATCGATCTCTATGAAGCACTCTCTCAGAAGATAGATAAGAATCGCAAGAGGTATCCGATCGATAAGAGCAAGAGTTCCAACAGGAAATATGATGAATTCTGATAGTTTGTTTTGACAGAAGGATGCAAGCATTCACAATAATACATCAGTTACCAGATAAGTAGCATATACCAAGAATATTGTAACCGCTCATTCATATGACGGATAGACTGACCTATGAGAACATAAGCCCCCAGGTCAGGAAGTTAGCGATGGTCGGACTAGCCCTAGGTATGCTTGTGGCATGCATGGACGGAACCATCGTCGGAACGTGTGCGAATGTTATCAGCAAAGACCTTGGTGGCGAAGAACTCTATTCGTGGATGATCACGACATATCTGCTATGTGAATCGGCAATGGTCCCCATCGCAGGTAAGATGTCCGATCGTTATGGAAGGAAACCATTGTTCTTGATCGGACTCATTCTTTTCGCTGCAGGTTCAATATTCGCGGGACTATCGAATTCGATGCTGATGTTCATCATATGCCGTGGGGTGCAGGGACTCGGAGGAGGAATCCTCATGCCTGTTGCGATGGCCTCTGTAGCGGATTTCTATTCACCCGAGGATCGCGGAAAGGTCCAAGGTGCTCTTGGTGCCGTGTTCGGGGTCGGAAGCGGTATCGGACCTCTTGTGGGAGGTGCCTTGTGCGAGTACATCAATTGGCATTGGGTGTTCTTCATCAACATCCCGATAATCTTGGTGTGCATCCTATTCACAGTCAAGAAATTCCCTGAGCGTAAAGCAGATACTTCAAAGAAGATCGATTATGCTGGAATCACCGTCCTCACACTGATAATCCTTGATGTTCTGTTGTACTTCCAGTGGATCAGCGGAGAGATGGAATTCATCAGCGCAAGATCCATCGGAATGATCATCATTGGAATCATCCTATCGATATTGTTCGTTTCGATTGAGAGGAGGGTCGAGGACCCCGTTCTTGCACCTAAGTTGGTCCATAGTCCGACGTTCGTGAAAGCATCGACCTACATGTTCATCATGGGACTTGCCATGATCGGTACACTGACATTCATCGCGATGTACATGCAGCAGATGTTCGACATCGGAACGATGGAATGCGGATTCTATCTTCTGCCAATGGTCGTTGGAATGATGATCACATCCATGGGGAGCGGGATGTTGGTCAATAAGACCGGATACAGAGGATGGATCGTAGCAGGTTCGACACTCATTATGGCTGCCCTCCTGTTGATGTACACCATGGGTTCAGATCCGAACAAGATGCTCTTGTTCGTATATCTGTTCATATTCGGATTAGGACTCGGTTGTGTAAACTCCACCGTGATGATCTCGGTCCAGAATCACACATCGATCGAGAACATGGGGATGACGACATCGGCCGTTAGTCTTATGAGGAACGTGGGGTCGACCGTTGGAACTGCGTGTTATTCACTGATCATCGCAAGTCAGATGAATTCCAAATTCGCTGACAGCACCTATTCCTTTGTGAACGATATATTCAATTTCAATGGTACAGGACTCATCGCTTTGAGGTATGTCCCCGGATTCGACATTCCGGGACAGGCCACTCTTGCCGAGACGATCGTTGAGATCTTCGGGACTTCAGTATGTGCCGCATTCCTGTTCGGAGGACTGATCTACATTGTTGCTTTGGTGATCTCATTCACCATGGATAAGAAGTATACAGTCTCTGAAGACGAGAATAGACATTGAATCCGTTCAAACACATTCGATGACATCTTGGCCCCATTTGGGGCCGGATTTACGTTTCATTTCAAATTTAATGATTCTAAACGGATCATCGAATGTATTCAACTGTTTGATCACGCGGCATTCGATCTTCTATAGGTATATTGAACACTAGTGCGTAAATACGCATTAGTATTCAATACAATTATATCTTTTCAATTCTTCCATCATATCGATATGGAGATAGCAAGGGATCAATACCTGAATGAATTGGATTCACGCAGATGGAATGGGATGGTAAAGATCATCACTGGCATCAGAAGATGCGGAAAATCATACCTCCTGTTTAATCTATTCAAGGATCGTCTTTTGTCAGAAGGGATCGATCCTGGAGATATAATAGAGATAAGGCTCGATGAGATAGATGCTGTTTCTCTAAGGGATCCAATATCATTGTATGAATATGTGAGATCACGCACCTTAGATGGAAGGAGAAGATACGTATTCATCGACGAGATACAGATGGTGTCTAAGATCAAGAATCCGCACATCGAAGGCGGAGAGGACATAACTTTTTACGAAACTCTCAATAGCCTCCTCAATACTGGATATCTGGACCTGTATGTTACTGGAAGTAATTCCAAAATGCTTAGCTCCGATGTCCTCACCCAATTCCGTGATCGTGGCGATGAGGTTCGCATACATCCGCTATCATTCTTCGAGTATTTTTCAGCCAAAGGCGGGGATAAGCAAATCGCATATCGTGATTTCCTCACATTTGGTGGTATGCCTCGCATCCTGTCCTTGAATTCAGATAGGGAAAAAGCGGATTATCTCAAAAGACTGTTCACTGAGACCTACATAAGAGATATCAGAGAAAGGCACAACATCGAACATCCTGAAGTGCTTGAAGGAATAATTGATTTCATCAGTTCTAACATCGGTTCATTATCCAATCCTAGGCAGATCGCATCTCATTTCAAGAATGTCAGCGAAGGGACAGTGAGGACATACATCGATTATCTGAAGGATGCATTCCTTTTTTCCGAATCACAGCGTTATGATGTCAAAGGGAAGAGGTACTTCTCATATCCGCAGAAATATTACTGTGAGGACTTAGGCCTTCGTAACGCTCGCCTTAATTTTAGACAGCAGGAGCTGACTCATCTGATGGAGAATGCGATATACAATGAATTGCGCATACGCGGTTATTCGGTTGATGTCGGTGTAGTCACATTGAACGCTAAGGATTCTGAGGGGAGATCGATCCGTATACCGAAGGAGATCGACTTCATAGCGAACAGATATGAAGAAAAGGTCTACATCCAATCTGCATTCGCAATTCCAGATGATGTGAAGTTGCATTCCGAGGTGGATCAGTTCAAACACACTGGAGACTCGTTCAGGAAGATCGTGGTCAGGAACGATGTTGGCAACAGATGGTTCGATGGGAATGGTGTCTTACACATCAATGTGATCGATTTCATGATGGACAAGGAATTGATTTGAACACTAGTGCGTAAATACGCATTAGTATTCAATATGACGTTGATGCCTTCAGCACTTCCACCCGATTAGAAGTGATCGACGTTATTCAGGTCGTTTTAAAGTTAATCTAAGAGAAGATGTTGGAGTTTAGATTATAATTATGGTATCCAAAATGCGAAATTTATACAAATATTACGTGTATATTTTGCAGATAAAAAACTATTTTACCTATGTAATTAATCTACTTCCCATGGATAGGGATCTTTATACTGAACTTTTGGAATGGAAGGATTCTGATGATCGCAAACCCCTGATCATCCGTGGGGTGAGACAATGCGGGAAGACCTATCTGATGAAAAAATTTGGAGAGGAGAACTATTCCGCAGTGGCTTATCTTAAATTCGAAGGGAATGAGAGTTTGTGCAGGCTTTTCGATGGGGATTTAGACCCGAAGAGGCTCATTACAGCCATATCTATCCATTTGGATATGGATGTTGAAACAGACACTCTTCTCATATTTGACGAGATCCAAGAATGTGAACGTGCGATAACATCCTTGAAGTCATTCGCGGAGTTAGCACCCGAGTATCATATCATTTGTGCAGGCTCGCTCCTCGGATTGCAAGGAAAAGGATCCTTCCCTGTAGGGAAAGTATCATTCAAGAACCTCTATCCGATGAGCTTCAGGGAATTCGTAAAGGCATCCAACAGAAGGCTCTATGAACACATCATGGGGCCTGGTGAGCCGGATGACATCTCCAGCGGGATGCTGAAGACCCTCAACCTGGAATATCTGGCTGTCGGAGGTATGCCAGAAGCGGTATCCAAATGGGTGGGAACGCGTAGCATGGCTGAGGTGGACAGGATACTGAAGGAGATATCTGAATCGTACAAATTGGATTTTCTGAAGCACGTACCAGATAAGGATATCAAGAAGGTGAACCTGATATGGGATTCTATTCCGTCGCAGCTGGCGACGGAGAACAAAAGATTCTTTTTCGGACATGCGGTCAAGGGGGCGAGATCCAAGGACCTGGAGGATTCCCTCCAATGGCTCTCCGATGCTGGAATGGTGTACAAGGTGTCGAAGGCGGAGAGGATAGGTATTCCCTTATCATCATTCCTGTCGAATAATTTGTTCAAGATTTATATGATGGACGTCGGTATTCTGAGGTATAAGGCAGGTGTCTCTGCGGCTCATATCATGGAAGATAGATTGGATCCACTCTTCAAGGGCGGAATGATGGAGAATTATATCATGTGTGAACTCACAGCTTACGGCCATGCGGGAGAGGGATACTGGGGTTCGGGCAATCAGGCAGAGGTAGATTTTCTCCTCACGACCGATTCGGGCATAATTCCCGTCGAGGTTAAGAGTAAGGAGAAGTATCGTGCGACTAGTCTCAAGGAGTACATAGATAGATACTCTCCTGCCAGGGCGATAGTGATCTCCAGCAAAGATTATGGCATCAATGGCACTGTGGTTACCGTTCCGATGTACTTAATATGGATTTTGCATCAAACCACAAAATCGAGTTATCCTGTCAAAGTTAGATGTACAGGTCCTGTGCCTGAGCAACGACGACGTTACATCCCATGTTCGTCAACACCCAATATGTTTCGAACGTCTTCGTGGAATTCTCGATCAGGAACCACGCCTCATGGCCACGGAGGGCCGTGGCCAATGTTGCCATTGCCTCAGGTGTGGACGCCTGAGAATGGAATCCCTCATTGAATCTCTCAAGGAATACGACGTTCTTCTCATTCGGTTCACCATCGCCAGCATAACTGGCGAAACATACTGCTTTGGATTTGTGTAGATCCATTCCGATAGCTATTTTCATCTCGTGCTCTCCTTTCTCTGCAAAAATAGTCCGAAGAGCACGGATCCGATATCGAACAGGATTATATCCTTGATTTCAGTTGTTGTTATCGCTCGTGCGATTCGGATTGGTTTTGCAACATCTGTATGCACGAGCTCTTGTTTTAATCGGGCGGCCTTCTGATATCTCCTGTGAAAGATGTACCCTCTGTCACGGCTTCTCACAATATTGCTAAGGGGTTTCGTAGAGGATTTACGAGATTCGCACCATTTTTGGGTCTTATGATGGCGCTACGCGCATGCTCTCGCCCATATGGCAATATAATTTGTATGAAAAATTAAACGTAATTAAATTTTTTTAATAAAATGAAAATTTTTAAAGTGCAATTAATAAATATCACAACAACATTGTTCATCTATGCAGGTCCTGAGAAAAGACTATCTCTCCCTTCTGGAAGCGGGAAAGGATGAGAACACTGTTGTCAAAGTCATCACTGGAATGAGGCGTTCCGGTAAATCGACTCTCATGAACCAGTTCATCGAAAAGCTGAAAGCTGCTGGGGTCTCTGATGACAGGATATTCTTGATCAATTTCGAGATGGCGGAATATCAATACATTAATGACAGGACCATCCTCAACAAATGGATCCTTGACAACATCCCCAAAGAAGGGCAGTGCTACGTATTCCTGGATGAGATACAGAATGTGAATGACTGGGAAATGTCCGTATCTGCACTTCAGATCATGCCCAACTGTGACGTGTACATAACTGGTTCCAATTCGAAGATGCTGTCTTCGGAACTGTCCACTCATATCTCCGGAAGATACACTGAGGTGAAGGTTCTGCCTCTGTCCTTCAGCGAATACCTGGAGCTGCATCCTAGCGATGACAAGGACAGTCGTTTCAGGGATTATCTTAGGTACGGGGGGCTGCCCGTCGTGAATCCCGATTCAGATAGGACATTCATCGAGGGGTTGCTTGAGGGGATATTCAATACCGTACTTGTGAAGGATGTACTATACAGACTCAAGACGGATGACGTTTCCAAGATAACTGCCATAGCGAAATTCCTCTACTCCAACATAGGCAATATCACGAACATCGACAACATCGCCACTGAAACGGGGATAAGCAACCCCACGGTATCGAAATATGTCGAAGAGATGTCAAAGGCCTTCCTGTTCTACTATGCGGAGAAATACGATATCGTCGGGAAGAAGATCCTGAAGACCAACGGCAAGTTCTATGCATCCGATCTGGGAATGAGGAATGTGATCATCGGCCTCGGTCTGGCCAGGGACATCAGCAAACCGCTGGAGAACGTCGTGTTCATGGAGCTCCTCCGCAGAGGATACGAAGTGAGGATAGGGAGCTACCGTGACTGGGAGGTTGACTTCACCGCGATAGGTCCGGATGGTGTGGAATACTATCAGATTTGCGAGACCATGCTGTCTGACGACACTTACAAAAGAGAGTCACGCCCGTTCAAGGCGATTAAGGACAACTGTCCGAAGACCATACTCACATTGGACAAGTTTGGATTGGGTAGCGATGATGGTATCAAGATCGTCAACCTGGTCGATTGGCTGTTAGACAAGAATTGAAGAAAGACTGTCGATCCTTCAAAAATAGATTGTTTTTTTTATTCCCAACATTTTTGTCTCTTTCTGAAAAACAGTGGGTAGCTCGTTGCAAAGGTAGAAATGTCTTCGGATTGACCGTTTCCGGTATGATGAGAACACTTGAACCCTCATGATCATAGTGAGTCCCGGATATTCCCGCCTCATTTCACCCTCTAAGACGGTCATGGAAGATCATCCTGCCATGGTGTAGCCATACAAACCCGAAAATTAGGGATTAAGCACCCATTAAGCACTCCAAATCAAGCCCAAAACGGAACATATCTGAACATACGCGTTGAGGTGTTCTCATCAATTGTTTTAATCAGGTTTTTGGATTTTGCTTCCCTTATCAGATTAGACATCTGAACGGTTCATCGTTGTTCAAATTGCTCGTTATATACGGGTCCGTCGTTGCTTTGCATCTCTCACAGATCCTTGCCGAAACGAGCCACTCGACACCGGATGCAAAATAAGTCTGACGGCTGTTCTTCTTTATCATCCTAGGACGGAAGTTCTTCCTATGGGCGGACAGCATCGACGGCATCTCCTCGAATGTCGTTTTGGCTTTCATTCCCGCAGAATCAACGATCTTGGACATGTCGTCTCTATATAGATCCAGAATGACCTTCTTGACCGTTTCAACGTCTGCTATGTCGTGCGCCTCTACGTACTTGGAGACGGCTTATTTATACAATCCCTTAGTTTCTTTTTCATAGAAAAATGACAATCCCTTAGTTCATGAATATCAAATTATATACAATAACGATTTCCGAATTCATTGCACTTTAGGCCTGTTTTTGTTGCCTTGAGGCCTTCCTTTGCGTTTCTTCTCGACTACAGGACGTTCTATCAATCCAAGTTCGATGAACACTTTCTCCTGTTCGGAAGTCAGTTGCCTGAGTCTCCATTCGGAGTTATTCGAGTCCCTGAGCAATCCCTTCTTCACTACCCCGTAGACGAAGTGGTTGGGCGTGCTGATGGTATTCGACTCGACGAATATGACTATCAGCATCACGACCGTTATGATCGGTGCCGCATACTTGGAGAAGTTGGAATCGAATCTCCTCAGCAGGAACCAGATGATTGCGGAACAGATTATCAGTGAAGACAGATACCAGATGAGCTTGTCACGGTAGAATCCAGCATACTGACCAGGAATACGTTTTCAAGTTCGGACCATGCGGATGCAGGAATCCCGTCCAGACACGTCCTTATGTGTTCATGTTCAGTACTACCGTTAACTACTCTCATTCTGTTTACAGCCATGCGGCCATTTTCCTGTAGCAAACTGAGATTTGGCTCGCACTTCTTTATTTTTTCAGCGGTCTTGTTGTACCTCTCAAAGGTCAAAATCGTTGCAGGATTCACTTCCCAACTAAGAATTTGGTATTTCGTCTTCCACCCTTAATCTGCAAGAGGGTTCTAGACCATTTTAAAAAACGGGAAAATCTCGTTTTAAGCTATTTTTGAAAACGGGAAAATGCCAATTTAGACCATTTTGAAAAACGGGAAAATAGAAAGACCTAAATCACACAAGACCATCTGGATAATATGGCCGACGTAGTTAATATCTTCAGGCGCAAAGCATACGATACTCTTAGGGAATGGAAGGAGAGGTCCAAAGGTTCTACTGCAATGCTAATCGAGGGTTCGAGAAGGGTCGGCAAATCCACCTTGGCGAAGAGCTTCGGTGATAGTGAGTATTCTGTGTGTGTAATGATCGATTTTTCCAAGGCATCGCAGAGAGTGAAAGCTCTGTTCGATGATCTGGAAGACATCGATGCGCTCGTAAGGGGATTACAGCTCCATACCAAGAGGACGTTCAAGGAAAGAGATACATTGGTGATCTTCGACGAGGTCCAGAGATTTCCCCGTGCAAGGGAATCCATCAAGGCCCTGGTCCAGGACGGTAGATACGATTACATTGAGACCGGTTCGCTGATATCCATCAAGAGGAACGTGGAGAACATAGTCATCCCGAGCGAAGAGGAGTCGTTTACTCTGCACCCGATGGACTTCGAAGAATTCCTCTGGGCGAATGGGGACAATACATTTGAGCTGCTGGAGGACGTATTCAGGAACAGGAAAGGTCTCGATGGTTTTACTCATTCCGTGATGATGAAGCGTTATATGGAATACATTGCGGTCGGCGGAATGCCGCAGGCGGTGGAGGCCTTCGTAAACAGGAAGAGTTATCAGGAGATAGACAAGGTCAAGAGGAACATAATAAAGCTGTATATGGATGATTTCAGGAAGATCGACAGCAGTGGCATGATGGGGAGGTACTTCGCCAATATACCCTCTGAACTGTCCAGGGAAACGATGCGTTACAGGACCACATATATCGACGAAGATGTGGGCTCTAACAGGGAAAAAGAGTTGTTCGCCGAACTGGAGGATTCGAAGACCGTCGTAGTAAGTTATCATGTTAACGACCCACGTGTCGGCATGAGCATGACCTTGGATCCAGACTTCTTCAAAATGTATCTGGAGGACACAGGATTGTTCGTCACTTTGTGCTTCATGGACAAAGGGACATCGGACAACATCATCTACGAGCACCTGGTATCGGGAAAACTGCCTGCAAATCTGGGATATGTGTTCGAGAACGCAGTTGCACAAGCACTAGTCGCCGCAGGATACAAAGCGTTCTATCACACATTCCCGAAAGAGGACGGCAAACATTACTATGAGATAGATTTCATCATCCCGTCCGGCAAGAAGATAATCCCGATAGAGGTGAAATCCTCCAAGATCAAACCACACAGATCCATGGACAAGTTCATCGAGAAGCATGGCAGAGACATCGATGTCCCGATGATGATATCGACCAAGAACATCGGAATGGTCGACGGTATCCTGAACATCCCCATATACATGACTGGTTTCCTTGGCAGGAAATGATTGTAAGGGTGATGCGTTAGCAGTTGATCCCGTTCAAGGAGAGGATGGGTTCAGTTGTTGGTGATTAGAATGAAACCTGCAAATGAGGCGATCGGATAACAATCCAAATGATGCTGATGGAAAATGAAGGCATTCCGTTTCAACCAGAATATCTCATAGAGAGTCTCTTCGTATACTGCCCGATGTTGATTTTTGAAGAGGCCATCGAATCGTAATTCGTCTGAAAGTACGATTGTCATAGGCGGCAGTATATCGCTTTAAATATGGATGGTGCTCGAATCATTGGACAATAAAACGGACAATACTTGATATAGTAAATGACGCAGTAAATTTTTGTCTCCACTTATTTTGAAAGGTTTATGCCGTGCCGAAGGCTATCAGTAGTACAGTTGCTTCGGAGGAATTCATACCGGAACACCTCCTTTGACGGGGTTTCTGATCAGCGGTTTCTTTCCGTTCCTCTCAGGAACATGCTGTCCGAAATGCGGTCCGTAATTAGCTCTATTTTCATGGTTGGAAATGCTTGCTTCGTGTGCGCGTAAAGTGGTACACGTCAAATTTTTGTGGAAAATTTTAAACAAGTCTCCGCCGGAGAAGCTGAAGGAAGGAGAGTATTGTTACGACCACAAGGCCTCGGCGGAGTTCTCGGTAGGTGACGGATTCGACTTCAAGGTCTTTATCTCTGCTACCAGTGACGTCTCCAGCTTCGAGATGGTCGATGCCATCGGAGCTTCTATCGCGATATGAAAGATACAGAGAAGGAAAAATCCGTGGGATCGAGGAAACTCTTCTGTTCGCAGCTTCGAGGATAAAGTCAAGGGGCTGATCGTGAATCGATCTCAAGAGTGTTCGGCATCCCCGTTACCACTCTCAGAAGGAAAGTGGAGGAGTATGGGTTGTCCTGGTCTGTCGACAAATCAGAGAAGAACATAGACCGTTACAAACGTGTTAAAACGGTGGAATGAAAAATTCCACCACCAAAACACACCTCGCGTGCGGATATAGATATATCTCAACTTCCTCGTTTTTGCTAGGGTTTCGAGCTTTTTGTGGCGAAACGAAAGGATCACAGTAAGCCACAAGGGCAATGCAATCGGACAATAAATCGGACAATAAATCGGACAATAAACTTTGGCGTTATTTACGAAGAATAACCCAAACCCCAGTCTTCTTACTCCCTTCACGAGCGATGTAGCCATCTGCTATCAACGAAGATATGTGGTTCGAGATGGTGCTTTCATCCACACCGAGATCAGAAGCTAATTCTGTGCGGGTGATTTTAGGATTAGATTCCATCTTGTTAACAATTTCAAAATCCAATCCTTCGTGGATACTGCGAGTTGCTGGGAGTTCCAATAGTCGACGATGAACTGGATCGTCTCCTCATCATACTCGCGAGGATTGTCGCTGTAACCGTTCTCTCTGACCAGGGTATTGATGTTGTAGAGGACTGCAGCATACTTGTCCTTGGTCTCCTTCTTGTTCTTCCTGTACGTCACATCGAGGTGCTCCTTGATGCACGTCAGACCTGAGAAATTACCATTTGCCATCTTTGCCACTCCTGTCAATAGAACCCTGCAGCATCGAAGCACTTGGCCTCGACACCAATAAAGAAACCCTGGAATTCCAGGAACTGGTGCTTCTCCTCCTCGGTAAGATTCCCCAAAGGGAAGTTGCGGAGGAAGGTAGCGAGTATGCTAATATTCACCAGGCGTTCGATCTGAGGTATCTTTGATGGATCCGCATTCCCGAGGGACCCGGATTGCCGGAGCGAACCTCCTGCTCCGGTAAAATTGTCTATTTTGCCAATTTGATTCATTATTGGCAAGACTGCCAAATATATATTAAATATTTTTGGCATCTTTGACATTATTGGAGATAGGATGGTCCAAATTGGAAAGAATGTCAAATATGATGATTACGGAAGGGTCACGATACCATCGCAGCTGGCCGAGCTCATGAATCTGATAAAGGGTCATGACGAGGTATGTTGGATCGTAGGTGATGGGGAGGTTGTTCTGAAGAAAGTCACCAAGGCCTACCATGGATTCGATTTCGAGCAGGAGGAGATACGCGACAATCTGCTCACTTATGAGAATCAATATTTCGAGAACATCGACCCGGATGAGCAGTACGATCCTGCAGAACTTGAAAGGATGGCCCGTGAAGAGTACCTTCGTGACAAAGCTGAAAGAGAGGCCTTCGCCAAAACTAAGAAGAATTGAGATCAATGGTCACTAAGGATAAACGTAATCCAGACCCCTTCGAGTGAAATGACCACTAAGGTCATGAAGGCGAATAAGGGAAAGAATACAAAACCAGAACTCGCAGTCAGACAAATGCTACGCGAGGCAGGGCATCCAGGTTATCGTCTCAATTGGAAGAAGGCTCCGGGAAGACCTGATATTGCATACCCGGGAAAGAAGGTCGCGATATTCATTAACGGATGTTTCTGGCATTGGTGCCCATACTGCAATCTATCGACTCCCAAAACACATTCAGAATTCTGGCAACAGAAATTTGAAAGGAATGTGGAACGTGATCAGAGAAAGACGAAAGAGCTGGAGGATGCAGGCTGGAAAGTGTTCATGATTTGGGAGTGCCGCATCAAGAAAGGTGGAAAAGAGGCGGTAGAGGATGTTGTCCTCTACCTTGATGACCTCATTTGAGATGTTTATCTATGATCCCCTCGATATAGGTCTCCTTCAGCCAGAAAGATACCTTCTTGACTTTTCTCCCGTAATAATCAGTCACATCGAGACTGTTCCTGGCATGAGGCCTAATGTGAGATATGGGATTATCCTTCATCCCGATGAAATGATCGAAATCATCATTTTCGACCTCCTGCCTGGTGTCTTCCCATACGCTCTTGATGACCTCGAAATCCTCGTCAGGTACGGTCCAGAAGAACGCACCTCTGAATTTGAGCTCCTTTCTTGATTGTTTACTCGGATCCGCTGTGAAACCGAACACAGGAGAGAAGAACTCATGATCAAGGTCATCGTAGAAATCGCTCTCCTCCCAGGTCTGATCCACCATCTCCTCGAAACGGATGTACCTGAAGGACATGCTCTCCTTGGGCTTCCCGTTCTGCATCGTGCGGATGGTCTTCATCATGATTCCGGCCTGCTCGAACTCCTTTATGCGCTTCTTCTTTTGAATACCCGCCATGGCCGTCGCATTTTTCGATTATCTTCTGCCACCCGGTCACGCCCAACTCTCTCGGTCTGATCCTGATCCTTTTCACCATGCCGTTGAGGTCGTCAAAGTACTTGCATTCGGATTCCCCGTCACCCATTACGAAGAGCAATGGTGTTTCTTCGCGGGTCTTCGAGGAACGGTATTTAGTTGTCCTTGACATCCATGACCCCCCTCGACGAGACTAGCGGGATGGCATCGTAACGTCCAATCAGATAAGCTTTCAGTACCTGATCGTCCTTGCGTGTTCCTTTGAAATCCGAAAGACAATACAGTGTGGTGGACCCGTCTTTCCTGTCTTTATCGGTAAAGAATATCTGATCCCTTCTGATAAGGTCCCTGGTGTCGATAAGTCCCACATCGTGGGTTATCACTATCAGCTGTGCGTTGTTGGGATTGTTCCTTTTCGAGAACTGTTTGACCAGCCAGCGTGTGAGAAGGGGGTGCAGATGAGAGCCGAATTCATCGATGAGAAGCGTCTTGCCGTTCACCAAACTGTCCACGAGCGGCCCCATGATGCCGAACATGTATCTGGTTCCCACGGACTCTTCTGTATCCATATCGAATACGGCCTCTAGAGGGGCATCTTCGGAGGCACTGCCATACCTGTGTTTGACTGCGATTCTGAAACTCTTTATCGAGTTCCCGCTGTCCGAGAACAGTTTTTCATATGCTTCCAAAGGCAGGTGTTTTTTGGCATCTTCTTTATCCACGGCATAATCTACGAGCTCATAATCGATGATGCCGAAGTCTGCCTTCTGAAGACCGTTGATCATCATGCCCGTTTTGGCATCATCATCTTCGACGAATCTGCAGGAACGGATCTGAAGGGAACCTATGTTCTGCGACTCGAGTGCTATGATGTTGTTGATCATCCTGCGTACCTTGGAGCAGAGTTCATCATTGTATTTCGCGCCGAGTACAAGGAACGGGGTGGTGGCATTGAGCAGAGCAAGCAGTTTTTTGTTCTTTCCTTTGAAATCCTCTGTCGTGTTTTTCCTTTCGAACACGGTCTTGGCACGTTTCATAGGATAGTATACGAGTTTTTCCGAAACGATCCTGTCAGATAAGAATGATATCGAATAATCATACAGGACTTCATCTTCGTAAAAGCGCACCTGTATGAAGACGGGGGAATGAATGCTTTTTTGATCCAGTTTGAACGGTTCATACCAGGGGTAGATCGTATCGTCGGTGAAAGCATCCTTCACCATTTGCTGCAGTACTCTGATCGCTTTGAACAGGTGGGATTTTCCCGAGGCGTTAGGACCGAACACCAATGCGGAGGACAGCAGGTTGATGTTGATCGGTTCGCACTTTATGACATTGTCTAAATGTTCCTTGCGGCTGGTTGCCTGTAAGCTGAGCGTCACGCGGTCGCGGAACGGACCGAAGTTTTCAACAGAAAAATCAACAAGCATTCGATCACCATTTCATTGTTAAGCAAAAATAAGGGTGTGCATAAATAAAACTATCGATTACATACATAATTTTGTAAAAATTTTACAAAAATAGTTATGAAATTAAATTATTCCAATCATCTTGTTGTGTAAAAAAATGATAGGGGCAGCGACTGCAGCTCTTGGATGTTTAATAATTTCAGTTTAGATACTACCGCACGTTTGACAAATATCTTCGGTACAAAAGGAGATACAGAGGCTGATCATCAGTCAAACTATCGCCCTGGCACATCAATGATTCCGAATGAATTCCGTCCCGTTTTTGAAAACAGTAGTATCTATATCGTTCTCATAGAACACGAATACGTCTCCGCCGTAAATATGATCTGATAGGCCGGCAGGGAGGAAATACACCACAAATGCATCGACACCATAATCGGATATGTTAACGGTCTTCATTTTGCCTACAATAGCCTCGCGGGAGACCTGTATGTAATCTGTGAAGTCCATGGAGCACATGGCTATTTTGTACAATCTTCCATTTACATGATACGCTGAACGCAAATACTTTTCTGATTCATCGTTGAACTTCCCCTTGGCATGACGCAAGGCTGTAATAAGATGGTTGAGGGCCGTGTTTTTGCGTACGGTGACCATGGGGATCCCTGATATAACATCGGTCACACGCCCTCTAGATGTGCCTGAGAAGACCTCTACGCATACCCCGCAATCTACATTGATGAAATCCGGTGTTTTGAAGCCCCTTTGTTCCCGAATATTTTCCAGTGGGATATTGAACACGCTTTTGGATTGTCTTTCGATTTGTTCGCCCATGATGGCCCTAGCATGCCCTTCCCAGGACACTGCGCCCGAGGTCTTTTTTCCGTAAGCGTAGTCCATGACGTCCATCATGGTGTAGCTCAGGGATTTCCTGATTATGGCTTCCATGGGTTCGTAATCGCATATCATGGATTTTTTTCCGGCATATGCCATTTCTTCGGAATTGATACCATCGAGATTGAGTTCGAATCCTGCTTCTCTGGCAATCTGTTCTATGAATTTGCGCTGTGCGCGGCCGTTGCCCTCTCTGAACGGATGGATTACGTTGAGTTCCGCCAGGTAGTATGCAAGTCTTTTGACCATGGTTTCCCTGTCATCGATATCCCGGAGGTAATTTTCGGCCCTTAGTTCTGACAGAAGCTTCTCGAGACACCCCTGGATGTTGGCGCACATGCAGAACGGGATGCCCTTCGAGATTTCCACCGTGCGGAACTCTCCGGCCCAGTCATAAATGTCCGAGAACAGTCTTCTGTGGATTTCTTTGAGATGATCGATATCGAATTTCCCATTTACAGGGTTCTTGTCGAGTTCCATCATCCTCATGAACGTGAAACTGGTCTCTGCTTCCGAGAGCCTCTCCGCATCACGTATGTTCAGTCTGTTACGGAGAACGTCAGTTCCTTCGTAACAGTATGTGGGATCATTGAAGTCATAGTAGGGGTCGTCACTCATGATTCGACCTTGTACCTGTTAATCAGCGTATCTATGGCAGTATTTATCCCGATCTCGCCCTTGATCAATTTGACCGCAATTTCCCTGTCGAATGCGGAAGGATGAAGATTCTCCATCTCCAAGGAGGCGACAGCGTTAGAGATAATGTTCGAATCATCCATGGTTTCCGATATGCCAAAAAGATATAATAATCTGATGAATGAGTGCATTTTGTTTGGCAACTTCTTCCTCTATTGCCACGTAGGATTGTGACCAGGGAGATTAGGAACAAACACCATATTTCTTCGAGGGCCTGTTTTTACCAATTTTTGTATCATGTTCATAAGTTTGAATGCGTATTTGTCTGATACCGGACCACCTTACCATTGCAGGATTAGGGGAGGGCTTTGCCAACACGCTCCAGTTTGCCCCTCGCTTTCAAAGCATTCTGCAATGCAAGGTGAATAACAATCTCATCAGTAGAGCAATATTTGGAATACCTGTCCCTGAATTTGAAAGAGTATTCATCATTACTCTCTTTCTTAGTGACCGTCCCGATACCCCCGATATCATATAACTGGCTCAATGCCTGTTCCAGATCCATTTTGATGCCCATCTCATCCATGGTCGCCTTCATGTCTTTAAATGTGAATCTGTATGTTTTCATGGATTGGAGAATAGAGAACAAATCGTCAACCACCTTATCGTCCAGGATGCCAACTAATTCATCTCTGATTTCACCGTAAAAGTAATCGGCAGAGTATCTGTTGATGCCCGCAATTATGGTATTTTTACTGATAGGTCCAGTGCAGCAATCTCTGATCTTTGTCATCAGATCGATCATATCTCTGGGGATGTGTCTGGTGTAGTCAAGGAGGAATTTACGGACATCCTTGTTTTCGATTTTTGCGGGGAAGAATTCCTTGAAAACGTCGATTTCCTGTTCCAGGTCAATTTTTGCCCTGAGGTTAATCATCTGTATGAGATCATTTTCAGCCAGCGGTATGCCGTGCTGGTACCAGTTAAGTTCTATGCCACGGTCACTCACAATCTTCTGTTTGTTGGGATCATTCAGTTTATCCAGCACATCCGTCCTACACAGCACTATTATCTTCAGGGGAATCCTGTAGCTGTGCAATTCATCATTGATGAGATTGGCGGCATGAAGCAACCCTGACAATACTTTGCGTTGGTTATCACGGTGGGTGATAACACTATCCAGACCGTCGATGATTATGAAATGGTCATTCGGTAATTCGATGGAATTGACCGCTTCTCTTAGATTGTTGTACATGTTTTCGTAAGAGTATTGGAATGAGGTTTCTGTGGAAGTTTCTCCGCTGGCCAGCTTTATATTTGCACCGATCTGCTTCTTCTCCACCTTGCTCACGATTTCAAAAATATCTTTGGATGGGATGGCGCCTATCTGTATCAGTCCGTCGATAAGTTCTTTTATCTTCTTGTTGGACTTCATTACCTTCTCATCCGATGAGATGAAATTCAGGATGGCGATATGCAGGACTATCTCCCAATTACGGGTATTGCTGACTTCGGGGGCTTCTTTGCTGGTGGAGATTTTACCGAAGGAATTGTAATTGAGTCTCTCGAGTGTGTAAAGTTTTGAACTATGTCCCATTTCTTTGGATTTAAGCAAGAGTCTGGCTCCGATAGCGGATTTTCCGGAACCTTTCTGTCCGTAAACGAGGAAATGGGGCCCTTTGACAATCTTGTTGATATAACCTTGGTTATCGATGTATCCGTTTAGTAACAGTTTGGGATAATATTCCTTTTCAGTCTCGGCCGCAATAGCACCGAAATTGATCTGTTTGAATACGTTCGCATCCATGTTATCCCTTCGTAATTATGATTATTGGCTATGAAACTATCTGAATGAATGATGTCTAAAAGAATCGTTTAGTTTACAGTTCCCAGTTCCTTCCGAGCCGTTGACGGATAGTGGTTAGTATTATTGTATCGACGGCCGACATCGTCGTTAATCGGACATGGTTCGTTGAATGTTTTGTGCTATTCGATGAAGGTCGATTGAGACTCACAGGGATTTCCGCTCCAACTTAGGGCGGTATTACCGATCCTCGTTGCCGGCATCTCCCTGTTCGTTTGAGCTTTGCTTCGGAGTCCTAGACCGCTCGATACCCGGGACGTTTCCTCCGGTAAAGACAACGTCCCCATGTCATTTCGACATTGGATGGATAAATCCTCCACCCCCCTCAATCCTCCGCAAAACGTCATTTTTGGTATTGGATGGGAGGGTCGCTGACCTATCGCGAGTTTTAATAAATATTGGTTGAAAGCATATGGTATCAACTCTCCTGATGGACTTCCCGACGGAGGTCTATCCCGGAATAGTATTCCGTGGGGGATAGGGGAGAGCAGCCCCCGGGTTCGGAGGTCCCCCCCCCCCGTCTCTGAGCAGAGCGCTCGGGGCGAACCCTAGCGGCCCGATTCCTCGAAGGGGAGGGCAAGTAGCTGCGTCCGAAAGACGGCGGTTACGGAAGAACGAGAAGAAGAACGGTATAAGAACGTGATAAGATGAAAGCGAAAGTATACGCAATCATGGTCGCAGCTCTTATCGCCGTTGCGGGAGTCATCGTCTACACATCACAGAGTGATGCGGACGTAATCAACGATCCCGTGACGAACGGAAAGATGACTGTGAATATCAGCTACGGCGGCGGATGGGAGCTTCCCAAGACCGTCGATGCTTACAACGGTGCGATAGCACTCGACAGAGCGCTTGGAACTGCTACTACTCATGTCATCGACATGAACCTCTACACCCAGTCCGGACAGTATATTTCCATTAACTACCAGTACGGTGAGATCACTTCCATTAACAACATTGCCGCATCCGGCGATGATGTCTGGAATGTTTACATCCTCAACGCGTCAGGTTCTTGGGTCAGCGCCACCGACACGCTCGGATGGTACAAGCCCTTCGGAGACTACGACGTCAACCACAGGACTGCGAACATCGCAGTGATTTACGGAACCCCTTCAGAGGCTCAGACTAAGATCAATGCGTTCAACCCCACTGTTACTTCCACTATTGTACCTGTTTCTGATATCGTCGGAAACGAGTACTTCAAGGCGACCTTCTATGTCAAGGTGAGTCAGGCGCCCGATGTTCAGTCAGCACTCAGCGATGAGGGCATGTCCGTCTCAGGATACGGAAATATCACCCCTGCCCTGATCAATAGAGGAGTATACGTGACTGGATACGGATCCGATTTGTATCTGGCTCTTAAGAATGCTTTCCCCAATCTCGTTGTTGGTCAGGAAGTGGTGCCCTGCTACAACAATGGTTCTTATGATACTGTTTACAGTTGGATATCCTCATTCCTCAATCTATACTCAGTACAGGTTGGCGGAAAGTTGACTCCGTCGGATTACACGGATGATACCTGGGCATGGTGGCAGGAGTATGCAACGTTCTCAGTGGACTCAAGTGGTAACGTTATTGGCAGCACGTCCGATTTCGCACTTGGGCTCTACAGTACGATCGATGATGCTCCCCTTACGACCTATTCCTACGCGATGTACTTCGCAATAGGAGGTATGTGAATCTGAAAGTGGGGATCTCCCCCACACCTTAACTCAATAGGGATTAACATTCGGGACGAATTTAGCAAATCATATGGGAGATGCTGAGTTATCCGAATGGTAATCCCTTCAATTTGAGTAAGGTTGAACGATAGTCATTCAAGATGTAGTATTCGCAGACGATTTCGATTCATTAACGGGATTGAATGCGAAACTTTCATTTCGAATTCAAGGAGAAGTAATATGATACCTGGCGTTGTGTTAATTGCAACAATGGGTTCATACTGTTATATGACAGTATGATGGTCGTAATACCTTCTCCAGGAGGTGTTCATGCGGAAAATACTTGCTGTTTGCGCAGCAGTTTTGGTTGTCATTTCTTCAACGGTTATTCTATTGGGAAATGAGACGGCTGTTGCTACGCCTGCTTCATATTCATTCACATACGGGGATTATACCGTAACGCAGGATGATGTGTCCAAAAACGGTTCTTTACTCACTGTAAGATATTCGTTAGAGGGAAATAATGTAAATTGCTCATATGACATTACATACGGGATAACCCAAGATGGGGTATTAAGCACGAAGGTTTACGATAAAAGCTTCGATAGTAACGGTGGTAAGATTGCCAAAGTAGGAGAAAGTGCCTTAGAGGTACTCATCATCCCCCCAAAGGTTGTAGTTTCTGAGAATGAGGAGTACTCGCTGGGTAAGCTGGAAGGCGCCCTTTCAAGCAATTCATTCTCTGAAACAAAAACACTAATCATATCGACAAACGGAGCTGGCTTATCAACTGATGGCAATTCAAATGTAATTAGAAGTATGAGTGCCTTGGAAACGCTTGTTGTGGATTCTGTATTGACACATGGTGGATCGAATTTTATTAATGGATGTCCCAAACTTTCTGACGTCTACATCAGGGAAATGGGTATTGTTGGCAATACTACCAACAATTTCTGGAACATAGGTACACTTGATTCATCAGTGACAGGCATTAATGTCTCGTTCAAAGCAACTGGTAATACAAACTTCCCAAAGATGAACGGGACTTCAGTACCGATAAATGTGAAACTTTTGCCTGGATCGGTTAAGGCCAGTTTCTTGAATTTCACAAATGTAACAACGGTCCTGTTGGATTCAGCGTATTGGGACAGCAATGTTACAGCAAGCGAATTAGCAACTAACGTAACTCCAGGGTCTGCCACCACAATCTATTTTTACGGATCGTCTCAGCCTGCATTATACAGCGTATCGATTGCTCAGAATCAGACCGGTGTCTCTGTTAATGCTGAGAATGCCTCGGAGGGTGATGTTGTGACCATAACCCTGACCCCGGGTCAGGGAAAGCAGGTCGAAGCAGTATCTGTGGTGAAAGAGGATAATGGGGTCGTACAAACAACAGTCGACGCTCAGAATCCCAATGTGTACACATTCACCATGCCTGCGTCGGATGTCACTGTTTCCGCTATATTCGAAGACATACCTGCGGTGGCCATTACGCCTGTCAGCGATACCGTCGCAAAGGGGGCATCCACCACAGTAACCGTTTCCGCTGTCGGATTGAAGAATGTGAGTTCATTGTATATCACGATAACATACGATGAAGCGAAATTCAATCTCAAATCTCCTGCATATTCGAATCTTTTGGATTCGGCAGCCCTCAAAGGCGATCTGACCAAAGGAGAATATGTTGTGGCATTCGCGTCTGCACAGAATATCTCTGGGGACCTCCTGACTTTCCAGTTGGAGGCCAAGGATGATGCTGCCGTAGGGGCTTGCACGATTGGTTGTACTGTTGAGATCAATGGTACGGCCAGCGGAAACTCCAACACCCCAAGAGACACATATTCCGAAACGTCTACTCTGACTATAGGAAACCTGTTAGGCGATCTTGATTCGGATGGAGATGTGGATGAGGATGATGCAGTGTATTTGCTACTATACACCTTCCGTGCCTCGACTCATCCGATCCCCGAGGGGCAGAATGTGGACTATAACAACGACGGTGTGATCAATTCGGACGATGCGATCTATCTGAAGAATTATGTTGTCAACCCCACACAATACCCTCTCGGAGGTGCCTGAAACCATATCCCCCAATCCTCGATTGGGGGTCCCTTTTATTATCAGAGGGGGGACGATGAAGAGAGCATTAACTATTGTCGCATTGTTGATTGTCGTAATAGCGTCATTGTCTCTTCTCGCTATTTTTACGAATGAAGCGGATGCTTCGGGCGATAATTATCTGGATTATTCCATCACTGTAAGAGATTATGAAAACGTAAAGTCCGTCTATTTCGAGATAAACTATTCTCAGACCGATCTGGAATTGGAATCTGCAGAGTGGAACCCGAAACTCGTCGATTCTGCGGCGTTGTACAGAGTTATTCCGGCGGACAATTGCGGTGTCATCGCATTCTCGGACTATACAGACATCATTGGCGGAGAACCTTTGGTATTTCTGCATTTCAAATTATCGGGAGACGATGATCATCCTACAGTGAACTTCCATGTGGAATTCAAAAACGGTACTGAACAATCGCCAGATGATGTGCTATACGAAGAAGAAGGACAGGCCTTCGAAGGGGTAGCTACCTTTTTCGGAGATAAAACAGCAATCCAGGGGATGTCTACAAAGAGCGGATCCTCGGTGACTGTTCCGTATTCCGTATATGAGAATGATGTGCTGCTGTACGGATATTCTCTAAGATTCACCGCTACAAACAACCATATGGACTTGGCAGGGGCAACTGTTTCCGGGAAAGCCCACCTATTCGTGCCTAATCTGGTAATGGTCAATGGGGCGATAAACACAGTGGATGCTGTTGCAGACAGGGCATTTGACGGAGTTTCCAATCTGAAAGAGATAGCGTTGAGCGAAGGTCTCAAGACAATCGGTGTTTATTCATTCAGCAGGACCGGTTTGGAGTCGATTTCGATACCGGCCACATTACAATCAATCGCGAGATATGCCTTCAGCGGCTGTGAATCTCTTCAGTCAATAACGACGGCTGAGAATGAGAGAGCCAATTCAGAGGGATATTGTTTGCGCACCATAGACGGGTTTGCGTTTATGGGCTGCACCAATCTCAGGAGTGTCGCATTGCCATTCGCTACATTGACCGAACTTTCCGGAAATCCATTTTACAATAGCGAAGAATTGGAGCAGATATCATCCGTCAATGGTAATGGAACTTTAAGGGTCACAGATAACCAGGTTTATTGCGTGAATACACTGGTCATTGCAGTTGCATCTTCGGACACCTATACCGTGCCTAGCTATGTGACAGAGATATCTCCAAGGGCATTCATGGCCTGTAAGAATTTGCGTACTGTAATCATCCAAAATGAAGGAACATTAAACATTGATTCTGAGGCATTTGACGGTACAGGTTTGACATCAATCACAATCAGTGGGCCAGTGGGAGTAATTGGTCAAAATGCATTCAGAGGGAACAATTTAGAAACAATCACGTTAACCGGTGTCACGGAGCTATCAAAGGGTGCATTTAGTAACAACCCCAATCTGAGGGAAGTAGCCTTTAATGACAGTACGGCTGTCATTTATCAAGAGGCATTTTCTGGGTCACCCGTTACATCAATCGGTTGTAACGGCAATTCTTCGGTTACGCTAAATTCAAAAGTATTCAGTGGTTCAGAAGTGACCGAGTTATCAATAATCGGACCCTTTAAACTCGGAGAAAGATCCATCGGATCGATGAGTGCCCTAAGGACTGTAACGATGTCCGGAATTATGAATATCAATCAAAAGGCATTCACTGGTTCAGACAATATTGAAGCATTTGTCATTCAGGGCAATGATACTGATTACTCTTCAGATAGTGGGGTGATCCTGGAGGACGGGATGGTATACGTCGTTCCATCCAAGCTGAAGAATGCCGTATTCACGGTACCGATATCAGGTCTGTATGCGGATGCGTTCAAAGGACATACAAATTTAGTACAGGTCACATTCCCTGTTAATTCCACACTGACAACGATACCCGGTGGTGCGTTCGAAGGATGCACATCACTTGTTGCAATCAACATCCCCGACTCAGTTGGAGCCATCGGAAACGATGCATTCAAGGGATGTAGCAATCTTTCAGAGGTCAGTATTGCGGACAGCAGTTTACTCCTGTCATTGGGGAACAGTGCCTTTTCGGGGACTTCGTTGATGTCGGTTGTTCTGCCCGCCAATCTAAAGAGTATCGGGGACAGTTGTTTTGAGGGTTGTTTAAGTCTTGTTGAGGTATTGTTCAACGGTAATTCCCTGGAGAGCATCGGCAGTAGAGCATTCTATGAGACTGGCTTGAGAGCCATCGAGATCCCGGGTAGCGTGCAGGAAATAAGTCCAATATCTTTCGGATCCTGTCCCAATTTGAGCAATATCTTATTCGGACAAGGTTCTTCATATCAGTTTGACGGGAATGCGGTTTACCGGGGTGACAGACTGGTATTTGTTCTCCCCACAGTCAGGTCATATTCTCTTCCGTCAATGGTAAGTTCGATTGAAAGCGATGCATTCGATATAGCTGTCGATCTGACTGAAATTGTATGCGCAGGTAATGCGAACTATGCAAGTTACGGCGGTATCTTGTTCGATAAAGAATGCAGCAGGATTGTTGCAATACCCTCAGCAATCAAGGAAGTCAGGATCCCCAATACAATAACACAATTGAACGGTTCTGTATTTTCCAATTCCAAGGAGATCGAGTTGTTCTATTGGGAGGCACCTTCAATTGAACTCGTTCAGAACTCGAACTTATTTGCAGACAAGGTTGTGTTCGTTTCAAGCGGAACTATTACACTGGGAATGTTCGCGATAAAAGATTCGAGCCAGGTGTTGCTCATTGCAGATGGAAACATCACCCTTGGAACTTTTTCGATCAGAGGTGCGGATGTGGTGTATCTCAATTCGACGGATGCTACCGTGGAAGGCAGCACATCCATCACCACGGATAAATTATGCATCTGCCCAGGCGACGGAGTTGCATATGACACGTATATCCAAAAATACAATTCCCTTACCAGGTACTCCGTCCTCTATCTTCCCAGTGAAACGATGGAGTGTGACAATGGCAAATACGGCGGTGTGTTCGAGTATGATGGTACGACATACAGCATCACAACACCATTCAGTTATGTTCAGGATACCTCCATCTTTGTCGACAACTCGCTGGATTCGGTTGCCGTTTCCGATGTCGGTATCATTTCAGGTACGGTATCATTCAGATTGAATAATGTTGAGTCTGTGGTCGGAGATGTCGCAGTATATGTCGATGGCAACCTGATAGATGTGGGTGCAGAGGGGTCGTTCGTCTGTCCTCTTGCCGATGGTGTAAGAAAGATCCACATCTCCATCCAGTTGCTGTCTTCAGACACATTACATAATGTATCATTCGATCTCGGGGGCGGAGAGGGAACCGGAACCGTGAAGGTCCAGCACGGCGGAACGCTGAAAGCTTTGCAGTTGAGTATTCCGACCAAATCCGGTTACACCTTCGACGGTTGGTATTCAGATTCATCTTTCACAAGGAGTTTCAGCCTTACTGACAAGATCCTTTCCGATACTCAGCTTTATGCAAAGTGGACGTACAACGATGGAAAGTATCTGGTTAATGTCCTTTCCCATTCCGAAGCTGTTCAACTCATAAAGGAATACCAGTCTATAACTTCCGGTGAGCTTGTCGATAGCGGTTCGACTGTAAATGTCAGTTACTGTGATAACCTATCCTGGGAATGCATCGGATGGAGAATCAACGGTGTCGACAGCGGAAGCGTCAGCATCCAGCTGACCATGGACAGGGACTATTACATCGAACCGGTTCTCCGCTATACCTCTCCTTCCAATGTCCTTACGGATGTCGTCGATGTGAAGACTCCCGAATACGGGCAGGATGTCGTTCTTCAATGGAGCAAGCAATACAAGATAGACGCGTCGATGAGTGTCTGGTCCGGATTCCCGAGTACCCCTGTAATCATGGATAATGCAGTGTATGTGCGTGCAGGAACAACTCTCTACAAATACGATGCGGATACAGGGGAGCTGTTGGCCACTGCCGAATCCAGGATGCTGGTCAGCTATTATCTCTACTTAGGTGTGGGCGGAGGCATGGTCTACGATTATGCCACGCACATCGTATACGATGCGGATCTCGTCAAGCAGTATGATTCCCCGAAGGAGTTCACTGCCGTATTCTATGATTCCGGTTATTTCTACGGTCTTTCAGGAGGAAAGATCTACAAGATGGAAGCATCTACCGGTTCCCTCGTATCCAACGGACAGTGGGCGAACGGTGTGGGTTGTACTTGGTTCGGAATGTACGGTACCACATCGGCACCCGTATTCGCTGACGGCCACATGTTCTTCATCGAAGCCCTGACCAATTCGGATTATAGGGGCCTTGCATCGGTGGATCTGACAACAGGTTCCAAGACGACCATAGAACTGACCTCGCAGAGCGGCAGGCTCCTCGATGACGGCTGGCTCTCCTGTGATACGAAAGACGGAAGGGCCATACTGTTCATGACAGCATATTCCCAGGGGCTGTTCGATAACGGAACATTCAGGAATGCCACGATCACTGCGGTCGTTGTGAATTCCGACGGAACATTGAGCGACCAATGTCCTATCGTGGATATCGAGTTCAATTCATCCACTCTTTCCAAATTGGTGATATTCAACGGAAGAGGATACGTGAACGGTACACATCTTCATGTTCTGGATATGAACAAACTCGAGACCATGGTATTGAACTGCAGTTCAGGTGTGACGTCAGTGAATGCGACCTCTCTTGAATCAGAATACCTGATTTACAAGGATCCGTCAGTATCGACTCACGGTTCCATCGTCGTCTCTTCTGGATACTACAGCACTACGGGCAAGATCTATGTGTACATCCTGCCCTATAATCCCCCTAACGCAGTATACATCTTCGAGGATTATGAGGGTAAGACCGAACCAACCGGGTATTTCGTAACCTCAAAGACCGGAAGCCAGTACAGTTCTCAGGCAGTCAGGGTGACGCTGAAAGGAAACCTCGTGTGGTATCTGGATTCGGGAACGGTCTATTGCTATGGAACGCCCGAAGCCAATCCTTACAGTTTCCAGATAACTGTCGGTGACGAATCGTATACGATTGCCGGCAACGGAAAGACCGC
Organism: Candidatus Methanarcanum hacksteinii; assembly: GCF_964305265.1. Lineage (NCBI taxonomy): Archaea > Methanobacteriati > Thermoplasmatota > Thermoplasmata > Methanomassiliicoccales > Candidatus Methanarcanum > Candidatus Methanarcanum hacksteinii. Next base: position 618,001 of record NZ_CAYATA010000002.1, read on the forward strand.
ATTGGATGCATTCCGCGATGCACTGAACAAATCCCGTATACAGAACACTGTATCGTCATCCGGGAACATCATCGAGATCGCTGGCACCGAAGGTAATTGGGCCATTGATTCATATTACGATGGCAAGTGGAATTCCGTCATTTCGATAGCATCCAAATCCAATGACATGCACCACATCTACAGGATTTATCTGAGGTCGGATGCACCGGTCAAGGAGGAGGTGGCATTCGATGTCAATCCCGTTGTTCTCGATCTTGTCATAAACACCAGCGGTAAGGTTGGAACCGTCACGGTTTCTGGTAATATCCCCGATGGGGTAATATTCACCTGGGAAGCGCTCGATGATGATGTCGTTTCAATATTGGTTTCCAGCGATTCACGTACCGTCACCGTCACCGCACTCAGTATCGGTTCTACAACAATCAATGTGTATCTTTCCGGTGATATGTACTTCGGGCAGTCGCAGTTCACTGTATCCGTCACCGAGGACCTCGGCCCTAAGGTATACGTCTTTACGTTGCGTATGGTGGAGGATGCGGACAAGGCGGATTACGGAGAATCCGGTTACAGCGCATCGGATCTCAGGAACGGGATCACCCTTACGGCCACCGGCAGTAATGCAGGTGAAGCACTCGAGACTGCACTCACCAATGCCAAGGTCCCATGCAATTTCTGGACCAAAGAAGATAACACCATAAGATACTGGGTGGACGACATCTTCGGCCTCGGTGACGTCAAGATGGATGGCGGTCTGTGGAAATACTGGATTCAATACCAGATTGTCGATGGGCAGGAATCATACAACCAATGGTCACTCGGATTCTACAATGGCGGGGGCGAGTTCCATCTCACATATGGCATAACCGAGGAGAGTGGCCAGGCTGTACATCCCAGTGATGAAGAACCGGAGATTCCCGAACAGTACGACAACTCCGGTTCCCAGACATCCATCGTCGACGTCATCACTAACGATGACGGTTCTACTACCGTTATTGCAGACTCTACATACGTCATCGACGGTACCCAGACCACGGCGGAGATAACCACCAAGGATAACGGAGACGGTACCACTACCGTCACCGAGAAGACCACCGTCACCAACCCTGACGGTTCATCATCCGTCACAGTTTCCGAGACCGTCGTCTCCGACGACGGTACCCAGACCACCACGGCTACCGTGACCAACTCCGATGGATCGACATCCACGATAACATCCGAGACGACCGTCTCCGAAGGTGTCGCCACAACCACCAGCAATACAACGAACTCTGACGGGACGTCATCCGAAACCACGTCCACCGTCGAACAGACCGCCAACGGTACGGTTACCACCAGTACTGAAACGACCAAGGATGCCTCTGGTAACGTCACCCAGACCGTAGAGTCCTTGGTGACCGTCAGCGACACCGTCGCGGACGGCGTCAGGACCACCGTCACCGAATCCGACTCCAAGGTCACCGACGCTTCGGGCAACGTCACCCAGGTCAGCACCACCGAGACCGCCGTCAAGCAGTCGGACGGTTCCAGTGTGGTGATCAGGACCACCGAGACCACTGCCGACGGCAAGACGACCACCGAGATGAGTGCCGGAGCGATCTCCGCCGACGGGAAGGTGCACACAGTGGCCGACACATCCGCTACCGAGACCACCGAGGTCATAACCAAGGTCAAGGCCGACGGTGACGACGGCAGCTGTACGATATCCAACGATTCAGTGCAGAAGGCGATCGGTCAGCAGAACACGATATCCGATGCGTTCGGCGACACCGTCGATACGACCAAGATCATCGAGGTCACATCGACTGTACAGGAGGTCTCCGCTTCTTTGGAGAAAGAATCTCTTGGCGACATGTCTGAGAACGACGTCATTCTCAAGATGACCTCCACCCAGGGTTCCATGACCTTCGGGAAGGACGTCCTGTCTTCAATGTCCGATAAGGACGATGTAACATTATCCTTCGCCATCGCCGACAGGTCTTCCATGACCTCCGCCCAGCGCGAGGTTATCGAGGTGGGTTCCACCGTGGTGAATCTTACCGCCACCTCCGCTGGACAGAGCGTCGGCAAAGATCTCGGCGGGAAAGTCATTGTCACCGTGAAGCATGTCGCCGTTGACGGGAAAACGCCTGTGGCATACTATGTCGACGAGAACGGCAATAGGACGAAGGTCGCGGAACAGAGTTACGACGCGGAAAAGGGGGAGATGACCATGATCCTCGACCACTTCTCGCTCTACACCATCGTGGACGAATCGCCCGCAGGCGAGGGGCTCCCCGTGGCCGTGCTCGTCATGACTGCGATCATCGTCCTGATCTGTCTTGGTATCCTGCTGCCGCAGGTGGTCGGAAGGAAGCAGTAAACGTGTTAATCAAAGCCCGCCCGGAAGGGCGGGTAATTCGCATGAGTCTGTGGAGTCGTTAAGGGCCTCTGCTGAAGAGGATCTTTGAACTGCGAATCTTGTCAAAGACAAGGATGATGAGAAAACGTGTATGATCTGTTTTCATTTGCAACAATACGCGGAGAAGATGTTGAAGGCAAAACTATTGGAAAAAGGAATCCAATACTAAGGAAACACGATTTGGTAAGTTTACTGGAGTTGTTTGGCAACAAAGAGATATTGGACAAACATATTGAAAACGCAGCCAATCTGTCCGATTACGCTACGGCATTCAGGTATGAGAGAAGGATCCCTTCCATTGAAGAAATGGAAGTCGCATTCACCAGTGCTCAGTCAATGGTTTCAGACATAAACGGTCTTTGATGGTCTGTCTACCAAAAACCGGAGATTGCCAGTCGCCCGTTGTTATACAATATGTGACGATTTCATCATCTCAAAACAATCAACCATGTCTTTTGTAAACAATTGCAAAAAGAACGATTCCGGCAATAATAATAACAATCGGTATCACAACAAGATGGATATTGAATTCTTTCTTGTCAAGATCGTCTTTGATATTGGCGTCCGCCTCGGAATCGTTCCACGAGTCGTAATTATCCTTGGAACAGTGGATTGTCACCGGATCATTGAGGAACACAGTATCATCCAGAGCCGGACAGGGACCGTATGCGTCGATGTCCGACAGTTTGGTGCAGTCCGCGAAACAGTATTTTCCCAAAGATTCCACCGTGGAGGGGAGATCGAACGATTTCACGGAGGTGCAGTTCCTGAACGCGCCATGGTCTATCGAGACCACCTTTCCCAGATCCAGATTTGTGAGCGATGTGCAGTTCCAGAATGCTTCTGGACCTATTGTCCTCACGGAATCCGGTATGCTGACCGATTTGAGGGAGGGGCAGTTGTAGAATGCGGAAGCTCTGAACTCGGACGGGCTGCAATCGAACACCACTTTGGTTAGAGAGGTGCAGTATCCGAACCCTCTGACGGGGATCGATTGTATGCCGGAACCGATCCTGAGTGTTTCGGCGAAACTGCAGATGTAGAAACAGCCGTCTCCCAGGTATTTCACGCTGTCCGGCACGGTTATCGAGGTCAATGCATGGCAGTCGCGATAGCATTCGAATCCGATGTATTTCACGGATTGTGCGATCGACGCATCCGAAAGCTTCTGTGCCGAACGGAAGGCCTCATCGTGTATGCCAGATACCGAATCTGGCATCACTATGTCCCGGACGTCGCAGTAGTAGAATGCACGTTCGCGGATGTCCGTTATTCCCGATTCTATATGGACTGAAACGATATCGGTACGTCTCTCCACCTCGCCGCTGGACTGCATGGTGCCGGAGAACGCATACGGACCGATCGATATGACCTTTCCTCCGCTGATTTCTGATCTGATCGTGATGGTGCCGTCCGTCGGTGTTCCTCCGATGGCCATCCATCCATCGGGGAACTGAGCGTAGGTTATGCCTTCGGAGACCACTGTTGTTATGGTAGTTTCCGAGCCCCATCCCTCAGTTCCTTCAAAGCGGTGGATGTTCACCCCCGTCGGGAACGCGTCGTCCATTGCAGGCCTGTCTCCCATGAAGTATACGTCCGTGAGATGCGTACAGCCGGTGAATGCACCTGCTGAGATGCTTTTCACGTTTACGGGGATTATGACGCTTGTCGCCGAGCATCCGTCGAACGCTCCGGAGAGGATGTTGCGCACATCGTATCCTTCGAGAACGGTCGGTATGTGGACCGTTTCGCTCTTCACATCCGCAGACGTTATCTCGCAGTAGTAGTTCGGATGCCCGGAGCCGTAGGTGTCGTATGAATATACGGAGCCGTCCGGAACGGTCTCGGACGATGTCGCATCCGATACGTCCTCCTGGATGCATATGAATGCATATGACAATGCAACAAGCATTACGACGGCCAAGGTGAGGGATCTCATATGGTTTCCAGCCCGATCCCTGCCGCGGCGATCCTGGACGTCGGGAGACTGTCCGAACCGACGATTATGAGCACATCTCCTTCGGATATCCCGGTGGAGCGGATCTCCTTCGCGAACTCCGGATCGCTTTCATCCACGTTTACGTCTTTCGGGAATATAATGGAGCCGTTCCTCATAATGAATACCGAAGCTCCGTCGGATCCGTACTTGATGCCTATGTCCCTTTGTTTCATTCCGTTCTGGATATCTTCGGACCTGCCCTTGATGATGATTCCCTGTTGGTATTCGCCCCTCACGTATTCGTGATTGGAGATGCTGACGAATCTGATTGGGAGGGTATCGAGCGTTTCCCTGCCGAGTGCCGATAACCTGATTCCTGTCTGGCGGACATCTATCTGTTTCCAGGTACGCATGGTCTTGATGAGGTTGCGTGTGCTCCCTTCGCCGAGTCCCAGTTCCTCCGACAGATCGCTGCGGCTGATGCATTCCTTTTCGGATATGATGCTTAAGGCGGCGAAGAGGTGCGCATCCGAGTGCCTTACCGCCGGGCCGTTATTGTTCTCCGTGGTCCACTTCATGTCAATGTGCTTCCGTTCCAGCTGCGTCTATGTATGGCACTATGGTCTCGAACACGACACCCAGGGGGATGCCGAGTTCCAACGCTATGTCCACAGGTTTCTGTTCGTTCATGTAGCGGACGAGGATATCCGCTTCCGTCGGTCCGAATCCGATCTTGTTCAGGTAGACCAGTCTGGAGTAATCATCGGGCTGTTCGGACAGTCTCTCCACGTCCGTCCAGCCTATGGGCGGAGGGTTGCCTGTCGGTTTCCGATCATCATCGGGTTCAGGGTTATTGGCCCGGGGTACGATCTTGATATCATCGCGGGAGATCGTTCCGCATTTCGGACAGTTAACCTCGGTCCTGTTCATGTCATCCTCCCAACGGCTGCCGCATCTTTTGCAGGATACAGTCAGTGTCTCGGAGTCGTAGGTTCTGGATTTGCAATGTGGACACATCGTCGGATGTTCTATGTTGGTGACCCATTCGTGACCGCATCTGTAGCATCTCAGTTTCCTTGCCAGAGCACTGTTCCATATGGTGGAATGGCAGCTCGGACACGATTTGGGATTGGGGTTAGATTTGCGAATTTTCCAAACATGATTGCACATCTTGCATATGTGATACCCACCGACAGCTTCCGGAGAGACGGCATTGGCGCCGTTGGTCTGTCGATTCTTGTTGGTGATCCGTATCAGGCGTGCCATGCCTTCCTGGAAAGTGCTCTCGTCCAAGTGCCCACCTCTAATTGGAGTATACATCCATATAGGCCCGACGGGTTTAACTATCTTATTTGGAATTTCTTGATAATCGGTAGGTAATGGCCCTGTAAATCGTCATATTATGTAAGATATTGACAATCAGTAGGTGACAAAAGGATAATGCTCTCATTACGCCGGAACCGTCAGAGGCATCCGTCCGTGGATTCGTAGAGTGCGATGGGGTCCTCTGTGAAGATGGAATCGTTGACCACTATCCCGTTGTCGGAATACGCCTTCATTATCCTGTCGAATACCTCCCTTATGTCCTTTATAGGTCTCTGGAGACGGATGGCTATGACCTCGGGGCAGAATCCCATGAAGTGGAGTGCCAGTACCTCTGCGTCCTCTTCGCAGAGCCCCAGGCGTTTCATGAAATAGGGTATGTTCTCACGGTATTCGTCGCGGTGTTTGTATATGTAGTCCGCAACCTCTCCCCAGAACTCATCGTATTCGATGGACAGAGCCCTGATCGTGATGTCTGAGACGGTGAGCCTGGTCCCTTTGAGGAAGGTCTCCAATCCGATTGACGCCACGGGGTAATCGCCATGCCAGAGGTATATGCATCCGTAATCGTACAGGTCGGTATAGCTCAGCTTGACGGTGTCATTCATCCAGAGCGTTGCCGAACCTTCCAGGGCGAAGGTCGGCAAGAGATTCAGCGGTATGCCGCAATTGGGGCATATCGGGGAGTTAGTGGAGAGTGAGGTCCATTCCGCATGGCAGAATTCGCAGTGGTAGTTCTTCACGGCCAGACCCTTGTGCTTCTCCGAACAGTTTGGGCATTGGCTCCCCTTCTTCTGATGGATATAGACAGTCCCGCAGTTGGAGCATCTCAGAGTCTTCGGAGGTTCATTCCAATTCGGCGATTTGCAGACAGGGCATACCTTTACCCCTTTTGATCCATCAGGATTGGTGGACATCCATTTGTGCCCACACCTCTTGCATTGGAGTTTGAACGTCATCTCGTTCCATTTTGTGGAGAAGCAATTGGGGCATTTCTTGGGGTTGTCCACCTTGTTTCTCCAGACGAAACCGCACCTCCTGCACATGATTTGGTTCAGTTTCTTGTCGTTCCAGTTGTGGGAATCGCATTTGGGACATCTCTCGGGGACCTTGTCGGTACGCGGAAGCCATTCATGATCGCATTGGTTGCAGTGGCATACCTTGGAATCGGAGAACATGCTGAAGGCATGTCCGCATTTGGGGCACTTGTCTGTGATCGATCCGAGAGTCCAGACGTTCCCGCAGTAGGTACATTTGTGCTCCCTCTTTATCGGCGTATTATAGCGTGAGGAACGGCATCTGGGACAGGTCCTCGGAGGCTTGTCGTTGCGTACGGTCCAGAAGTGTCCGCACATGTAGCAGTACAGTTTCCTTCCGTTCCAGGATTCGTTCTCATTCATTTGAGCACCCGAATATTTTGGAGTATACATCCACATGTTATATGGGTTGTTAGAGACGAAACTTCAAACAACTTCAAATTTCAAAAAAATAATTTTTTAATATTTAGACGTTATTTGAAGAAACATGAAGAGACCAAAAAATGCTCTAGATCTGTCGCAGATCAAGCCAAGTCCAGAGATACTGTTCGATCCCAATTCCATGGATCTGGCAAGGAACTACAATGAAAAGTATATTCACTGGGATAAACTCCAATATTGTGATTGCGGTCATTATGGTCGTGAAAGTCTCTGGTATCTCATGAAGATCATGAGATTGAACACTTGCAAGAGGGTAAACATTGGGGATCTCTCTATATCATATAACCTATTGGACAGATTCCAGAAGCCCCTGCACCAGATAGATATGGCATTGTCCACAGGCCTGTTGCCGATTAACGGTTTCGATGACAAGAGGAAGATGATGCTGTCCATCAGTTCCATGATGGAAGAGTCCATAGCATCCAGTCAGATGGAGGGTGCCGCTACAACAACAAAAGTTGCTAAGAGGATGCTACGTGATAAGATAGATCCTAAGAATAGATCGGAAAGGATGATCCTGGACAACTATCGTGCCATGGAGTTCATAAGATCCAATCTGGACAGGGATCTTTCTCCAGAATTCATCAGGGAGCTGCACGGCATAGTCACGCATGATACGCTGGAAGACCCCGGATATGAGGGGAATTTCCGCAAGGATAATTCTATCACGGTTCGAGACATACTCACAGGGGAGACCTACCACGAACCTGTTTCGTACGAACTCATCGACCCGATGATAGACGGCCTCTGCAGATTTGTCAACGATGAGAGTGATTACATCCATCCGATAATCAAGGGGATACTGCTTCATTTCATCGTTGCTTACATTCATCCATTCATGGACGGTAACGGACGTGTCTCCAGATCGCTTTTCTATTGGTATACGATGAGAGAGGGATATTCGGTGATGGAATACCTTTCGATATCTAAGGCGATAAAGGAGCACAAAGGGGGTTACGAGGAAGCATATCAGCTGTGCGAGACCGACGGTAATGACGTGACCTACTTCATTGACTATAACATCAGGATGGTAATGCTGTCCATCGAGATATTCACGAATTATCTCAGAGAGAAGATCGATGAGCGTAGGCATGTAAGGGATCTGACTGATGCGGGAGATATAACCCAGAGACAGACGGATATATTGGCATCTTTGATGAATTCGGACGGTCCACAGAGTGTTTACGAGTTGGCCTCGAAGTCAGGGGTCTCTCCTCAGACGATACGCAATGACGTAAACTTGTTGATTGGTAAGGGGTATGTGAAAGAATCCTCCAAAGAAGGACACAAGCATATGTACTTCTATGCGGGGAAGGGGAAGAAATGAGGGCTGTCGAGGAGCAGTCAAAGGCTGCCCTCGACGTACCTCTTGGGCAGTACGTATATCTCCCCATCCACATCCAATCCGACGCGTGCCTCCACGTCGTATACGTCGCGTATCAGGTCCTCGGTGATGATCTCCTTGGGGTCGCCCACGGCCACGATCTCGCCCTTCTTCATGATGACACAGACGTCGCAGTACCTTGCCATCAGTGAGATGTCGTGTTCGGCCACTATGACGGTCATGTCTGATCTGGCCATCTTCTGCAGGTATTCCATGACCTGGAGTTTGTATTTCATATCGAGGTGCGACGTGGGTTCGTCGACCAGCATGAGCTTGGGCTGCTGCACGTATGCTTTAGCGATCAGTGCGCGCTGTCTCTCTCCCGAGGAGCAGAGTGCCACCTGTTTCCGTCTGAGGTGATCTATGCCGAACGTCTTCATCGCCTCGATGGTGACCCTTTCGTCTTCGGGGTTCTCCCACCATATCTTCTCGACGAAAGGATACCTCCCGAGCATCACCATGTCCATGACGCTTATGCCGAAGGTCTGTCCCGCTTCAGCGGGAACGGTGGCCACCATCTTGGCGACCTCCGCAGGCTTCATCTCGGAGACGTTCTTCCCGTCCACTTCGATTGTACCCGATGTCTGAGGATGCAGGCGGCTGATGCACTTCATCATGGTGGATTTGCCGCATCCGTTGGGGCCGATGAGCCCTACCAGGAGGCCCTTTCCGAACTCCAGGTCGATACCCTTCAGGGCTCTGAAATCCCCGAAGTCCTTGATAAGTCCCTGAATCTTCAGGAGAGGAGTTTCATCCGTCATAGTTGCGCCCCCTCTTCATGAGCATGTAAGCGAATACCGGGGTACCGATGATCGCCGTGATGGCACCCACGGGCAGTTCTGCAGGGGACATCACGGTCCTCGCCACCAGATCAGCGAACAGCATGAGCATCGCCCCTATGACCACGGAAGCTGGCATTATCAGCCTGTGGTCGCTTCCCAGTGCCATACGGCATGCGTGGGGCACCACGAGTCCGACGAATCCGATGATGCCGACGAACGCAACGCAGAGTGCGGTGAGGATGGATGCGGTGATCATGGTCAGTCTCTTGAATCTCTTCACATTGAGACCGAGCTGGGCGGCCTGATCCTCGCCCATGGAGTACAGGTTGAACTCCCTCGCCCAGATCATGGCCACGATGGCAATGCCCATCGCGGGGATGAATATGATCCATGCGTTCTCCCAGGTGATGTTGGCGAAGCTTCCGTACAGCCACCACATCACGTCCGTCAGATTGTCCTTCCCCATGCTCATGAAGATGGTCTGCACGGAGGAGAACGCGAAACCGACGATGGTTCCTGCAAGGATGTAGTTGATGGAGGATCCGCCAGATCCCTCCGCGACGGTCATGGTGATGAAGAATGCCACGATACCTCCGATGATCGCTACCACGGGGATGATGTACAGGGTGTTGTCAGCAAGGAAGGGTATGCTGAACCCAAGTGCGGTGGCGGCCATGGCGAGACACCCTGCACCCGAGGACACTCCCGTGATGTAGGGGTCGACAAGGGGGTTGCGGATGATCGCCTGATACATGCATCCCGCAACGGCAAGTCCGGCACCCACCGCGATGGCGGCGATAGTCCTGGGGAGTCTGGCGTTGTAGATGTACAGCTCGATCATATCCAGGTTCCTGTCGCCGCTGAAGGCCTTACCTATGGAGGAGAACAGCGCCGAGACCGCCTCGGATACCGGGATTACGCCTCCGGATGATATCGAGATGGATATCAGGAACGCGATCACCGACATGACCAGTCCGAATATCACTATCAGAGTGAACCTCTTCTTCTTCCTTGCAATCTCGGAGTCGTCCTGCGAACCCAGGTCCTCCTTCAGTCCCTTGTATCCCTTCTTCAGCGAAGTGAACAGTCTTCCCTTTTCAGCCATTCAGCCCCTCCAGTACAATATGGCGAATCCCGCTATCGTTACGGCGGCCACAGCCACGGTGAGATACCACGACCAGTGGGCGAATCCCACCGACTGCAGCGCCTGCACCCTCTCCTCTTCGGTGCCTTCGCCCTTCACGTCGCTCAGGCAGTACACCGCACCGAAGTCGTTGCCGGTGTAGATCTTGCCGTCGATGACGGTCGGCTGCACCATGGAATACGAGTCCTGGGTATAGGGTGAGAGCAGGACCCTCCATAACTCCGAACCGTCGCTGGAATCCCATGCGGTCAGAGCGCCGCCGGTGGGCCAGAAGCTCCCGGCGGAGTAATCAGTGCCGTACAGGATGCCGTCGGCATCCATCGTCAGTGCACCTTTGATCATCTGATACTCTCCCGTCTTCCAGACGACCTCCCCGTCCCAGTCGAAGAAATAGACGGAATTGGTGACGGTATCGTCTCCGCCGCCGGCCTTCGGGAAGGTGTCCGAACCCGCGGACAGCGGGGACACATAGGAGTAGAAACCGCCTGCGGTAATCACCGGGGATGTGAACAGTCCGTCCAGTTTCCATTCAGAACTGTCCGAATGGGTGAGTCCGTTACCCGTGAGCGGATCAAGTGCCAGAAGGTATCCTTCAAGCGAGAATAGCGCACCGTCGGTGCACCCTACCAGCAGGTGCGATCCGTCGGGCGACATCGAGACCGATGCGGCAGAACCAGGGGTTCCAGGGGCGGCACGGTTGTTGGCGGTCATATCGATGACCCTCTTCACCCATACGGGATTACCCGTATCCGCGTTCACGGCATGTACGTAGCCGTCGTAGTTCCCGATGAACAGCATCCTCTGTCCGTTTACGGTATAGATTGTCGGGGCATGGAAGTAGAAGCATCCGCGGGTGCCCGTGTATTGGCTGCCGTCGACTGTCGATGGCGGCACGTACTCCCAGTCATCGGAGAATGTCCCCGAGGAAGAAAGTGCCAGGCATCTGACGGTTCCAGACGATGTTCCGAAGTAGATGCGTCCGGAGTCATATACCGGTGTGGTGCCTCCTGTGTAGAAGGTCCTGCCGTTCCATACGACGTTCCCGTCCCCGTCCAGCGGCGGGGTGTTGTCCACGGTGATCTTATCCTTTACCGCCCCGGTGTGGCGGTCGAAGCAGATGACGTCGCCGCAGGTGAATGTGACGATGAGATAATCCCCGATGATGAGCGGAGTCGTGACCTCGTATCCTGCACCCTTGGTCCCGTGGTACTTCCATACTGCCGAACCTGAAAACCTGTCCAGGCCGTAGACCCAGGCATCCGCATCCTCTCCTGCTCCCTCGTAGACGCCGCCCGTGGTGTGGTACAGCATATCCCCTGCTACGACCAATCCGGAGTCGACATATCCTGTGGTGTATGTGTTGTACCATTCCACTGGGACCTTCGGGTTCTTCTGACCGTGGGACACGGAGATGTTGGACGCGGTCGACGAACCGCCGAGCGTGGTCCAGGAATCCCTGTACTCCGGGGTGGAGACGGGTGCGAACCCTTCCGGGTAGTATCCGAACGCGACGGTCCCGGAGCATGCTGCGGAAAGGTCTATGCCCTTATCCTCCCAGCTGCCGTTCCAGACGAACAGTCTCCAATGGCAGTCCGAGGTATGCACGTTCCTGATCGTATCCGCTGTGCCGGAATCCACCGACGAATCCAGGACCGCATCGAAAGTGGATCCACCGCTGTTCGGATACCAACGGTATGAGCCGTTCCCGAAATCCACCAGCACGCTGTCCTCGGCAGAATCCGCAGAGGATACGGGGACCACGGCCAGAGCCGTCAGCAACGCGATCAGTATGATGGCGGCCCTCTTCATGCTATCTCCCTCTGATACTTCAGATAGATATCGTAGTCGTTGCCCAGATACTTCGGGATGGAATCCAGCGGGTCCCTCTGCAGGAAGGCATCGGGGTGCAGGGCCTTCCCGAGCAATTCCGCGGCCTCGCACAATCTGGGCCCCGGCCTGGACAGGAGATCAGCGGCTTTCCCGGTGAACAGGTACACGTTGCCGTTGCGGTATGCTGGGGTCTCCTGCCACACTGGGTCTATCCAGCCCATCACCTGGTCGTACTGTTCCTGTGTGGTTATCTCGCCGCCATGGACGATGATTATGACCTGCGGCTGTTTGGAGTGGATCTGTTCTTTGGATACCATGAACCAAGACGACGACTGCGAATCGAACACGTTAGTTCCAGATACCTTGGAGATTATGTCGGATGCGAAGGTATTGGATCCGGAGGTCCACGGGGACGGGTCCGCGGAGAGGGCGACGAACGTTCTGACGGATGCCTGGTATCCGATCACTCCCGCGACCGTATCCATCGTGCCCCTGAATGCCGATATCACCGAATTCGCGTTCCTGCTGAGCCCCATCGCCGATGCAACCATCCAGATGTTGTCGTACAGCTTCTCCACGTCCGTGACATCGTATGTCACGACGCAGTCGATGCCGGATTTTCTGAGTTTGTCGGCCATGGCCACGTGCTCTCCGGTACCGCCCTCGCAGAACACCACGTCCGGACCCAGTTTCACTATCCATTCGTAGTTCGGGTCCGAGTATCCGCCGACATTCTTGATCTTCCCGTCGTTCTTCGCCTGCGTCACTCCCTCGGGATAGTTGCTGTACAGGTCGGTACCGACTATGTAGTCCAGTCCGCCGATGGCGCAGATGGTCTCGGTCACCGACGGGGCCAGGGATACCACCCGGAGCTTCTCGCCGGTCCTGAGGGAATAACCGTTGTCTGCGTAACTGTAGTACGAGAATCCTGACTGGTCGGTGCCCGGAACTATATCTTCTGAGTCGCTCGCTCTCGCCCAGGTTATTATCTCGTTCTTGCCCAGGGATATGCCGGAGGGATCGTCACAGGGGATCCAGTCGCCTCCGTGAAGGGTATACATCCCCCATTTCTTTCCCTGGAGATTCGATTGGTCGTTGATCGAATAGACCTGGGTGTGGGCGTCGTCCGTGTATGTGACCGTGAAACCCTTGAGCTCGCAGGCCTTCTCCAGTGCCTGGTAGCCGTTCATCCCGTCGCCGAAGTCCATCGTCACCCATTCGGTGTTCCAGTATCCGAAGTCCAGCACCACGCCGCTCCTTCCGTCGCGCTCCGCGTTGGTCAGCCCCATGGCAGGGGTGAGTATCACTACGGCAAGCATCACGACGATGCTCAGGGTGATCTTGGTGCGGGTTATCTTCATGCCTTGAGCTCCTCGGGGATCGCCGAAGGCGTCGGAATGGGGACATCGACATCGAAGTCCCCTCCGTCCTTCTGCGGGGTGGTCTGCAGGACCAGTGCGACATACTTGTACAGGTCCATGTCATAGAATCCGAGCGCCCACTGGTCGTATTCCCACTGGCGTGCGTCGTCCAGGGTCTTCGCGTTGGGGTTGTACGTGTACTGCGACCAGTAGGTCCAATCACCGTTGTTCAGCTGGGTGTCGCCCCATCCGAGGAAATCCACGAACCATCCGTAGAGGTCGCTCTTCTTCAGCGAGGAATGCATGACATCGCCGTTGATGCAGTAGTCGATGGTCACACCGTCATCCTCGACCGTCATGGTCTCGCCGGAGAAGAACGTGTCGTGCAGCCCGTTGGCCAGGGCCTCGTTCATGTACGATCCTGTTCCCTTGATCCAGAATCCGTTCTTGAGGTCGTTGTTGCTCAGCCCGGCATTGACGGTCCAGGCCTTCAGTTCGTTATAGCAGTCCTCGACGCTCTTCAGCGGATTTCCGTTGGAGTCCTCCCTGACCTTGAAGGAACCGGATTCCACGCATTCCTTTATGTCGTCCAATGCGGGGATCTGGATGAAGAACCACACGGTCTTCTTGACCTCGAGGGTCGGCACCTTGTAAGTGGTCTTCCCGCCCTCCACGATCTTCTCCGAGAATTCCAGTGCCAGCGTGGCACCTTCCGCCAGGTTGTCATCCGTGGCGTTCACCCATCCCTTGGGCGTCTGGTACCTGAACACTACCCAGGAGTGGTCAGAGTTGTTCTTCTGTTCCTTGTAGGATGACACGTTGCCGTTGGCACCTACTTTCACATCGTCTCCCAGAGCGGATTCGAGGATCTCCTTGACGGTCTTCCCCGTTCCGCTGAACGATTTGTATTCGTCATCTATCTTCACGTTGACGTCGGCATTGTATGTGGGTCTCTCCGCAGAGCCGCCGTCGTTGTTCATGAATACGGACACACCCACGCCGGCGACCGCGACCGTGGCCACGATGGCTATGGCGATGAATGCGATCTTCATCTTCCCTTCCATTTCAATCACACTCTGTCCTTGATCCCTAACGCGGAATCGGTCGCGAAGGTGATCGAGATCTCGCCTCTGCTTTCGTCATCACCTTTCAGTTCGAATGTCAGTTTGCCGTCGGTGACCGTGCCTGTGACCCTGACGGATTTGGTCTCATCGAAATAGCATACATCGTACGTCTCGCCGTTGTGGCTGGATCCGACCTCGATCTTCACCGTGTAGGTGAGGTCGGGATGGACGCCGTCGCCCTTCAGATAGATCCTGAGGCTGTCCGGATTGGCGTCGGGGTGAACCTTCTTGTACTCGCCGACGACCGATTTGCAAGAGGCGGTGGTGCTCGGAGGTACGTTGACGGTCAGTGCGGCATCGTCAGGCATCTGTCGAAACAGTGTTCACAGTGGTAGTTGCACTTTCCGTAGATGTGGATGTTTGCAGACCTGAACTTCCTGACTGAGGTAGTTTCTGTTTTCATAATTGTATGACAATCTGCAAATTATAAAGTAAAATTCTTTGATAATAAAAAATTAATTTTGGCTATTTGTAGAAACGTGGAATAAGGCCCACATTCTTACCATAACTATGTGGAACTTGGCAATCATTTTGTGCAATGGAATGGACGATTCTCTACTTGATGTAGATTTAACTCCTTTCGAATACGGAACCGTTTCAGCGCATGATGTGAAGCCTATTAAAGAGAAGAAGATGTCCTACCTCTACAACAGGAAGGGTCCTGACGGTAAGATAACGAACGAGCCGAGAGAAACAATTACGGTCGATACGCTCTTTGACTTTTTTCACCATCTGTTCGCACCGTTCTCCACTGCGAACAGGATCTATTTTGATTATGCTGTGAAAAAGAAAGATGACGGCACTTGCTGTGCGGATTATCAGGAATTCAGGTACTTCAAATTAGAGACCGAAAGGGATTGGGAAGAGGAAGAGAAATGCCTTCTTGATGCCATCAGATTGTTCAAGGTCAATCGTGCCGGATTTGGACTGGGCGTATTGCCAGAGGGCGGCATAGGTGTCAATGATCTTTATCACTATGAAACCAATATGTCGTTGTGGATACTTCCAATATTTACCTTAGAGGATAAGGAAAAGAAGGAATTCCAACAGTTCTACAAAGAGTTCCGTGAATGGTATTTCCAATGGAATATGAGCAGCAAAGACAAGCTTATAAAAACAATGCTTGATCTTTTCAGAAACGCATACAGATGCAACGATGTTGAAACAGCATTCATATCAATTTCGGGAATATGGGAATTATTCTCCCAGCAATTCCCGGAGATAGGATCTCCCATCGGGGATGGCGTAAGCGAAAGAATCAGACAGAGTGTTTCCCGTATGGTTCGCAATGGAGGGGAGGTAAGAGGTAAAAAACAAACTAACCTCTACAAGAAAGTCGGATATCTTTACAGACAGCGTAGCATTATCGTTCACAAGGATAAGGACGAAGTGTTCGACAAGGAATGCGTCCCGATGGCATTCGATCTTACTAGATGTCTGATTCTGAAACTTTTCTATGCTAAGGATCGGGAGATTGAAGACATAGTCAATAAACTGGAATACTGTGACAAGGAAGTGGCGGCATACAAGGTTGATTCTGTCAGATGGATGCCGGCTAGCGATAAATTAATGGAAAGGATCTTCAGTCCAATCATACCCACCGTAAAACAAACCGCCCCTCGCGTTTGATCTTAATCGCTTTCCTGCGTTTGTCAATCTTACCCTTAGGTGTATATGCATCCTCCAGCTCAATGATACCCGCATTCAGAAGCCTATTGATGTGGTACATTACCGCCTGGGGCTTCATGTCAAATTGGCGAGCAACATCTGCATTACATACTTCATGATGTAAATCCTGTTCTTCAGCAATGAACCTCAGCATATTAAGGGATAGTTCTCCAAGATGTTTGACATCAGGTATCTTTGGAGAAGGAATCGTTACCAATAGATCCTCCAACGGTTTATCCTCGAATTTACGCCGATCCATTATGTAGTATACCTCTGAATTCATGAAAAATGCCGTATTACATGCTGCGGCTGACATAAGGTTGGTGCCATTGGTTATATCCACAGAGAATTTGGCTTTTCTATCATCCTCGCTGTATTTTTCATAGATGTTGTAGATGGTATCCACAATATTGAGGAAATCGAATGGTTTAATCACCTTGGATTCACATGCGTATCCCATTTCTCCCAATTTTTCCTTCAGGACCTCTGTTGTTCTCTCATAAGCGTGATCCTCAGAAATACTGTACAAAAGAACGACCTTATCGATTGCATTCGGTATTGCCTTAATCGTATTCAGAGTTGGATCTGGTTCTCTTCCGGCAAAAGCGAGGTGAACATACATCGTAAAACGAATTTGCTTTATGATATAACAAATATGTTTTCATTTCTGCTGGTTTCTGTACTCGATGGCAAGGCAAGTATTCATGATTACTTCTTTCGTCAGGCATAGCAGATCGTGACACCTAATCGCAAATTCTCTTTCTGAAATGTAGCTGATGTCCTTATTCGATTTCTTACCAGTGCTTTTCTCTGTCAGTGATACTCCGGAATGGATGATGTGATGTCTAATCCTGTCCATGTCCTCTGCTTCCGGAAGCATTGCGTAGAATGGTAGATCTTTTTGGATTTTGTAAATGAAACGCGGATTGATCTCGTCGAATATTTCGCATAATGTCAGAAGATAAGGGTTACTTTCAGAATGGCTGCGTATTTCTTTGACGATCTGATTGTACGAGGGCTGTGGAATATACCCTTCCTTATTCGGTGTCAGGACAATCCCACAACTTTTCATGACAATGTGTGAAATCTTATCAAGAACAGAATAAAGACGCGGATATGCATCCAGCAACAATTCCTGATTGAAGATACGTTTGGTCTTTGGACTTATACAATATGCAAGATCGGCTTCCGGACTCGCAAAATGGGTTGCTCTGTAGACCAGATATCTGCAATGAGCGTAGGTCTCCATCGCATCTTCCATCATCAGATTCAATTCAGGCGTGTGGAAATCAAATTCGAGATCGTCACAGACGTACTGAAGACGGAGGCGAAGATCGGGAACAAAATCGAGATAACTCAATACCAATCCGCCACTAATGACCCAAATGGCGTATTCCTGTTCCTCCAGAGTATCTTTATGTTCTATATCTTTGAGTGATAAATCAGGAAGATCCAGGTATTTTTCAGGCTTCTTTGGATATTCTTTGTGCAGTGTTAAAGCTACTTCGCCGAAAGAATTGCGGTATTTTTCTTCATCATATACTTCCAAGAAATGTGCCAGGAAGGTGTAGATGTACCCCACATATAGATCGCGGTATCTATCAGGCACCTCTTTGTAGATTTTGAATAATATGCGCAACTGTTTTTCAGTAATCGCTTCAGCTAGGTCGGAGAAAAGTAACTTGAGGGTGTCTTGAATTTTTGTAGGTAATTGTTTTGCAGAAACATTGAAAGAAACTTTTTCAAGTTCGGGTATTTTCTTCAATTGTTGTAGAACTTGTTTTTGATCCAATTGAGAAGCGATTCTTGTTATATCATGACCAAGGAAATTTTGTGCAAATGTTACTGCATTCATGGCAGCAAAGTAGCGGTGTGTTTCCGTTAACATCATTGAATACTGAACAAAAATCCAACCCATGTAGTGATTGTAAAGAATATCGGGGACATCTTTTCCTTCTTCGTGGGCATCGTATGCCATATTCGTTCCGATGTCAATTCCTTTTCTGGCAACATAAAGAGCTGTTTTGTGATAAGTGATGTATTTGTCTTGATCTCTGGGCCGTTTTTCATAATCAGCTAAGCATCTTTCATGAACGGCAACTCTGGCTAGCAAACGTGCAATTTCCATAGAATAGAGGATTTTGTCCACACCTTCTTTCTGATCGATGATATCAGAATGATGCTTCAACAGATATTCCATGAAAACGGAATCGTCTCTGTGTTTGTCGAATTCAGCATGTGAATCCAAATTTACGGCCATGTGCTCTGATTCCTTGGTTGTAATAATCACTTCTCAGTATTATAAGGATGATTGAATTAAAAATCAATTAGATAGCATTAAGAATGAGTTCTTGCGATGTAGTGTGTTCAAGATATAATGGATGTGATATAGTGAATTACGAGAAGATCTACTTCGATATGGACGGTGTCCTGTCGGATTTCAACAAAGGAATCGTTGAGTTATGTAAGATGGAAGCTCCCACACAGAACCCAAATACTCCGGAATACGATGAGCGGATGTTCAGTGCTATGAGGAAGGTGGATCGCTTCTACTTCAGATTAGATCCTATCGAGAATACATTGGGTCTGTTCAAGGAAGTCCAGGATATCTGTGGGGATAAAGTTGAGATACTGACTGCCATCCCTAAGGCGATTAGGAACATTATCGGTGCAGATACGGACAAACTGGAATGGGTAAGGAAGTATCTGGGGTATGAAGTGAAAGTCAACATCGTTCTTAGGAGGGACAAGCCCAAGTTTGCTAAAGGCAGCAACTATCTCTTAATTGATGACACTCCGAACAACATCGAATCGTGGAGAAAGGCAGGAGGGGATGATCTGTTGTTCAAGGATGCTGAATCTGCAAGAATTGAACTCAAATTAAGAGGGATTTTGAACTGACCTTCGGCCTTCATTTTCTTTTACTCCATTAATGAAAAAAGCCCTCTGTATACAGCCCTACATCGATTTTTTGAAGTGCTTAATGGATGCTTAATTGACTGTCCTAATGTTGGTTTGAAAAGCTATTTTTTTGGTAATCTTATTTATAAAGAAGTCTGTAAAAAACCCTATATTAATGAAAAAAACACGATATTATTTGCTTAATGAGTGCTTAATGACCGGAAAAGAAACTAAGGGATTGTCATTTTTCAATAAAAATTGAACTAAGGGATTGTATAAAATTTGATATTCAGGAATTAAGGGATTGTCATTTTTCAATGAAAAAAGAACTAAGGGATTGTATAAATAAACGTACGACCATGCATCGTCATGAACGTATTCAGGCGCAAGATCTACGATGAGCTGCTCGATTGGAAGAACAAATGGGCACGCGAATACGCCGTGCTGCTTGAAGGTGCAAGGCGTGTCGGGAAAAGTACGATCGTAGAGGAGTTCGCCAAGAATGAATACGACTCCTACCTGTTGATCGATTTCAATCATGTGGAGAAAGACATCATATCAGTGTTCAAGACTTACAGTCACGACATCGATAAACTCCTGTCCACACTTCAGATGGTCTGCAATGTGAGGCTAAAGCCGGGAAAGAGTCTTGTCGTGTTCGATGAGGTCCAGAAGTACCCAAAGGCCAGAGAGCTCATCAAGTATCTGGTGAAGGACGGACGTTTTGATTACATAGAAACCGGCTCTCTCATCACACTCAAACAGAATACGCGCAAGATCCAAATCCCGTCGGAGGAGATGCACTTTCGCATGTACCCCATGGATTTCGAAGAGTGGTGTTGGGCCTGCGGGTTCGAGGACATGATCGGGATCATAAGGGAAGCGTATGAGAAGAGGGGACCGCTGATAGAGCCGGTTCACAGATCGGTGATGGAGCAGTTCAAGACATACATGCTCACAGGGGGGATGCCGCAGGCCGTCTCCAAATACGTGGAGACGCACGATATGGCCGACGTGGAAACGGTCAAGAAAGTCATCCTTGATCTGTACAGGGATGACATGTCCAAGATCGGAGGTTCTGCGGGAACGAAGGCCAGAGCGATATTCGAGGAGATACCGTCGATGCTGTCCACCCACAGGAAGAACTTCCGTCCAGGGATGATAAAGAAGAACAGCCGTCAGACTTATTTCACACCCGGTATCGAGTGGCTTGTATCGGCAAGGATATGTGAGAGATGCAAAGCAACGACGGATCCGGATATAACGAGCAATCTGAACAATGGCGAGCCGTTCAAATGCTATCTTCTCGACACAGGCCTCCTGATGTCCCTAGCATTTGATAACGGCGTATTGTCAATGCCTGAAGTCTATTCTGCATTCACCAGAGGAAAGCTATCCATCAATGAAGGGATGCTGTTCGAGAACGTAGCTGCACAGCTGCTCCGTTCTTCTGGAAAGGAACTGCATTACGTTGAATTCAAGGAGAAGGAGAATGACAAGAACGTCCACGAGATCGATTTCATCCTGCCGAAAGGAAAGAAGATAATCCCGGTGGAGGTCAAATCTTCAGTATCATCTAAGCACAGGTCTCTGGATATCTTTATGGAAAGATATTCAAAAAGAATCGATGAAACAATCGTCGTTCATTCTAGGAATATGAAGGCCGATGGAAAGATCCTGTATATTCCGATATACATGACTTCCTTGATATGATAAGATTAGTTTCCCAGATTCGAGAAATAATGTGGGGTAACTAATAAAGATGGTGCTAGGTTATTATCAGGTTTATTCACCCAATAGTTTTTCAAATTCTAATATCTGGGATGATTTTATCACCAAACCGAGATCATTTGGTATCTTATCCATTTGCTTGGAGGTTGTATCTACGGAGATTGTTATTAAATCATGAAGGAAAGTTTGACATATTATCCCAAGCAGGATCAATCTCTCTCCAAATTGTATTCCTTCAGGTATTGGATAACCTCCACGATTGTATATTACTACGGGTGAACCACTTGATCCTGGGAAAATTGAACAATCAATTACGAAATGTGGTTTGCCCATGTAATCGTTTTTAGGATGTGTGGATGTAATTCCCTTTCTAATTAGTGGTTTGTGGTTTACTGTATCCTCTAGCCCAGTGGGATATCCTATGACAAAAATATCTTCGATTACAGACAATTCGTTCATTTGTTCTATTGTTGGTATAAGTGTGGTGTCGAATGAACGGTAATATGGTTTCAATCCACGTTTGTTAGATTCTCTTATAAGGGGGGCAATTGGTAGGCATGCCAGGTCTATTTCAGGGTTGGGATGTAAAATCCATTCAGTAACTTCTCCTTCAAAACAAACTACTTCAGTATCAATTGGTTGTCCATCTTGGTCTGCAATACACATTTCATACTGGTATTTTTTGAAACCGTTTATTACATGCCGATTTGTTACTATCACAGGTTTGCACTCATTACCCTTCTTACACAGTTCGATAACAAATCCTGTACCAATCGATTTATCATCGCATACTATCCTCACCGTTGTGTACGTTAATAGTTCTGAAGTGTCATTTTTCATAATTTAGCACCAATGATGAATTGAACTGTTGTAGGTTTAAAAAAAGATGTTTTTCAAAATAAAATCTACCAATACACTTTGTGATCATTGGCGAACTAATCTGAGAGCGGCAGCTACCACTCCTAATGGTATTCCGACACCAAACATAATCAGAGGTATAATTCTGATCATCGTTCCGGCAGAATAGAACCCATAATGATCAGCATTATCAGCAGACCAACTGAAAATACTAGTAAATGCATCTGCGATACCAGTTTCAACTACAAACAATAAAAGAGCAACAAGAACACCTATGATGCTTAGAACAATTGCCCAAGGATTGTCTTTGATGAAACTCATGGTGACTCAATGTGATTGATCGCCTTTAAAGTAATCCCTTCAGACAGGGATTGTGACAATTATTTTTGTATGGTTTGATTGTCGAAAGAAGAGTATCACAATCATTATCTTTAGAGAAAAACCACTTTGTATACTGCCCCACATCGATTTTTTGAAGGGACCATCGAATCGTAATTCGTCTGAAAGGACAATTGTCATAGACGGCGGTATATCGCTTTAAATATGGATGGACCGAAAAACTCGGTCCGAAATTATGAAAATCATCATTTTTCATCAATAATCGATGTTTTCCCCAAGTTAGAGAGTTAGCAGTTAGTAGGGGGAGAGCGAAAAAGTGTAACCATCAGGTTTCTTCCGGCAACAGGATACCGGCATCTATAAGCTTCTTCGTTCCCTTCCTATCGAAGTTATGAATTGCCTGCGTCGTACACCCAAACAGCTCCGCAAGATCGGAAACGGACTCTCCTCTGATGTCCCTGAGGACCACACGGGCCTCTTTGTATGTAAGTCCGGCATTCTCTTCCATGAACCAAACCAAAAAGGCGTAATTCATCATCTTGAGATCGGAGACGGGAACAACAAAATCCGTCAATTGACGTACAGATTTCATATGTAACCATTTAGTTTCATTATATTTAAAATGTAAAGGTATGGTCCCCACTCCCTGATTTGAACAGGGGATCTGCTGATTTCAGCGGCTGTACCGGCATTGCCGGGAACTCTCTACAGTCAGCCGCTCTAGCCAGGCTAAGCTAAGTGAGGACAGACTGACAATATAGATAGATTATTTAAACTTGCTGATTGGCCAATCCGTCACAGGCTGATGGACTGGCTCATCCAATATAACCGAGATCGACAGTTTTCTGTTGCTCAGCTTCCATCTCTTTGACCTTAGCGGTGAGCTCATCGATCTGTTGACATTTCGAATCAAGTTCAGCATGATCCAATTCGATCCCGATGATCGACTCAAGCACTTTCAACAATGCGATACCGCTCTTATGGTCCACAAAATAACCTGATGTCTCGCCCATTAAGCACACCGAAGGGATCCCATATATCTTGCCGAACCCAACTAACAATGCGGATGCTCCAACGATCCCTCCTGCAGGTTCCCCTGGAGAGAAGATTACTCCGTGATCCTGGAGATCCACCTTCATGTCTATGTCAGAGACAGCACCGAGTACCCTTGGAGTATCGGTCATCTTGCCCGTTCCGTATCCTCCGAGCGTTATCATCTTGGATACATCCATCCTTATGAACACATCCTTCATGAGATCCTCGCAGATCAGATACTGTCCTTCTGGTGTCGTTCCTTGGTATTCACCAAGTAAGAATATGATGTCCTTTCCATTGACATCGTTCACATAATACAGTTCATTGCATGCCATGTCGATGACGCAATCGCTATCTAACATGACCTGTGGAGGAAAACTGTCTGAATAGACCGTAGCGAATCTTTTGGCGTTGAGTTTCTCCGCAAGGAAGTCAGCAGCTATCTTGCCGACATTACCAACACCAGGGAGCCCTTCGATCAATATGGGTTTATCGAGTTCAGGTATGCAATCATATACGATCGTTGTGCAGTTTCCCATTCTCTCCATACTCCTCTATTATGGACTCTCTTCTGTACTTGCCATAGCGATCATCTGGAGAATATCTCGGCGGATGTGCCGTTACGGTATCATCCGAACAATCGAGACATTTTTCCTTCATGGAATAGCGTCCACATTTAGGACACCTCCTGAGGGATGATCTCATGGGTATCACTTGCTCTCACGCTTGAGTGTCGCTTCACCACCGGCTTTCGTGAGCGACTTTATCGCAGTAGTGGAGATCCTCTTCAGGACGTCCTCTGCCGTCTTGTACTCGTCGGCTGTGATGACCACTCTGTATTTCGGCGAACCGACGGATGTAATCGATACCTTGGCCTCATCGCCTGCGACTTCGAGTCCATCATCCAATGCTTTCCTGATGTCCTCTATTCCTTCAGGTTTGAGCGTCCTCATCTCAAGTATCGCGTCGATCTCCACATATGGTAATGTGACATTCTCCTTCGCGACTTCGATAAATGTCTCGACCCAATCTCCCTGATAGTCGTCACGGAGTTCGTCGGGGTTCGCAGCTATGGCCTCGAATGCGCCATAGAGTGTGTCGTATGCTTCGGTGAGTTCGTTACCGAACTCGTCGTAAGCTTCGTCAACGGAGATCGAGAGTCTCTCGGCTATGATCTCGACAAGCTTCTCAGCTTTCTTCTCATTCTTCCACTGTTGGACCTTCTCTCTCTTCTGGTGGTCGTTGACAGATTTTAAGGAAAGGTCGATGTGACCTTTTTGTGAATCTACGCCCAGAACTTTGCAGACAACTTTCTGTCCTTCTCTGATGAAGTCTCTAACGTACTTCACCCAACCAGAGGCAATATCCCTTACATGGATGAATCCTTCTTTGCCGTCGTACTCATCAAGGGTGACGAAGGCACCGAAGTTCTTCACATTCGTAACGGAGCAGACTACTAACTCTCCGTTCTCGGGAAATTCTCTGGCGCGAGACATCAGTTGTATACCTCGACCACTTCGCCTTTGATATCGGCTTTTCCGCCCTTTGGTTTGACAAGTGTCGCACCGCAGACGTTGCATGTGACTGTGGTCGCTGCTTTGCTGAATGTAACCTGCTCGTTGCCGCAGTCGGCACATTTGATCTTTACGAAATCGTTAACCATGGGATCACTCCGTAAGCTCGAACTTCTTTGCTCTGATGCAGGATGTGAGGTGCGCTTTCTTGCACTCTGTGCATCTGTATCTGATGTTGACCCTCTTGGTGGGCTTCTCCCTTCCTTCGGGCTTAGGCCTCGGGAAACCTCCGTAACCTGCTGTTACCTTTCTGAATCTCCTCTGACCCCATTTGAGTTCGCTTGCTTTCTTCTTCTTGACCCTTTCTACGTCGTGGACAGTGTGTGTCTCACAGTAGGGGCAATATGTTTTGATCGTTCTGGGCATTTTCATTTGATTCACCCTTGATTATGCGTGGAAAGTTGCTAATATCGAGGTTATATAAAAAGGGATTGGGCGTTATAGTAACCTCTCATTCCTTCATATATAATATGGGAGCAATCACTCCCCGATCCTCTCGACATGGCCATCACCTGATGCGATGAGCACGGTGGTGGCGACGTTCAGGAACAATCCGTTCTCGACGACACCTGGGATGACATCGATCCTCGATTCCAGGAAGAACGGGCTGCTTATGGCGTCGAACTTGCAATCGTAGATGTAGTTGCCGCCATCTGTGATGAATGGTGTGTCACCATCCATCCTGAGTGTTGCTTTGCATCCCTGTTTCTCGAGCATTATCCTCGTCTTCTCGTGTCCGAACCTGAGGACCTCGACCGGGAGATGCGTCTTGACACCGAGGATATCGACCTTCTTGGAACTGTCGACGATGATGACCTCTCTGACTGATGATGCGGCGACGATCTTCTCTCTCAGCAGCGCTCCTCCAAGGCCTTTGATGAGTTGCATATCATCATCCACCTCGTCGGCACCATCGATCGTGACATCCAGGTGATCCACATCGCTGAGCGATACGACCTTGATGCCGTTCTCTTTCGCAAGTTCCTCGCTCTGTACGGATGTTGCGACACATGTGAGATCGTATCCCTCCTTCACCTTCTCGGCGATTCTGAGGATGGCATAATATGCTGTAGAGCCAGTTCCGAGTCCTACATTCATTCCATCCTTGACGTATTCGTCCACTGCCTTTTCCGCTACGATCTTCTTGAGGTTGACTTCTGCCATGGTGTCGCCTTCATCCTCACTATATCCTTCGCCTATATATTGCTGATGAACATTATCCTTTCGATGAGATTGGCAGCATTGTACTCCGGTGGGAAGGACTCCACGTTCGCTACATATCTGGCACATCAGATGGGTCATGAGATATCCTTCTTGGTGAACATCGTTCCCATGGATAAGGCGTCATGGATCTTCCATACTCCGAATCTCTCTATCGTTCCGAAGATGGCCGAAGCTATGGACATCCCCATGATATCTGTTGTATCGGATGGTACTGAAGAGGGGGATATGGATGCATTGAAGGATGCATTGGAGGGTCTTGATATCGATGGGGTCGTCGTCGGCGCACTGTGGTCGGATTACCAATGGGATCGTATGAATAGAGTGTTGGGAGAATTGGATCTTATCATGCTGTCACCATTGTGGAGAAAGGATCAGGACATGGTCTATGACGAGATGGTGTCCGCTGGTATCGATGCCATCATCGTAGGTGTTTTCGCTGAAGGTCTGGATGAGAGATGGTTGGGGAGACATATCGATAATGCATCCAAGGATGAGCTTAAGATCCTCAGGTCAAGATATGGCATCAGCATAATGGGAGAAGGCGGAGAGTACGAATCCATGACATTGGATTCGCCAATGTTCAAGAAGAGGTTGGTGATAAACTCATCCAATAAGAATGTCAAGAAAGGCGTCGGTACGTTGGATGTGACCGACGTCATTCTTGAGGATAAGGCATCAGAGTGATGACTCGATTCCTTTGATGATATCATCGAATTCTGGAAGGACCTTGGGTTCAGGTGATCTCCAGATGAATCTGATGATCCCATCCTTATCGATGAGGTAGAATTCTCTGTTCGTGAATCCGGTCACCATGAAACCAGGGCCGACTATCGCGCCATATTCCTTGGCTGCGGTCTTAGCCGCATCATGGAGGAATTCGAAAGGCGCTCCGAGACGGTCCTTGAACATCTTATGACTGTCCAAGCTGTCATTGTTGATTGCGACCATCCTGACTCCGGTGGATTCCAAGCGAGCATATTGCTCTATGAACTTTCCCATGTAGTTGGTGCAGTTGATGCCGAAATCCCCTACGTAGAAGTTCAGCAGTATCGGACCATCCTTCAGTTGTTCATACAAATTGAATGAATCCCTGTCCGTTGAGGTCACTGTGAAATCCGGGGCCTTGTCCCCAACATTCAATGTCATGGTTCTGTGAACCGACACCATTCGATTATAATGTTTGTATAGTGGGTACACGTGAAGGATGATGTCCATCCGATTCCAATATCGATACGATGGCATCGGTCTCCTTCTCAGGGTCGTTCCACCATTTGTTGCTCCATACTCTGCGTATGGACCATCCTCTTGATTCCAGGTATTTCTGCCTGTGATAATCCCTCTCCCTGGTGGATGTCGCTCCGCTGTAGAGTGAGTTGTCGCATTCGATCCCCAATACGTATTGGTCACCGTCCTTCACGACGACATCTATGCTGTATCCTCCGATACCGAAGTTGGTCTCAGCATCATACCCCCTCCTCTTCAGTGATTCGCATATCTGATCATTGAAGATGGCGGTTCTATCGACGACGATATCCGTTCTCTCGGATAGTGAGTTCAATATCTGTTCCTCTTCATCCCTGTTCTTGGAACTCACGGCGAATGCGTACTCGAGATACCTCTTCAGAAGTCTCGGACCCTCATTCTTGCTATCGGAGACATCCAACTCATCCGGGCGGAATGATGTGATTATGTGTATCTTCCTTCTTGCACGGCTTATGGCGACATTGAGGCGGTTCTCCCCGCCGATGTTGTTGAGCCATCCGAACATCTTTGATATCTTTCCAGATTCGTTCTTGGCGTAACCGATGGAGAAGATGATGATATCCCTCTCATCCCCCTGTACGGATTCTATGTTCTTCAGGAACAATCCGATATCCTCTCCGTTCTCTTTGCGTGAGGCCTCTTTCCTTATGACATTTCCGAATTCAGGGTCATCGATCGATTCTTCTTCTATGAGATCATAGATCAGATCTCTCTGCGAGGTGTTGAATGTGATTATCCCGATGGTCTCATCGTTCTCACGTTCGGATAGTATCCTCTTCAGCAAAGAGACTGTTTCTATGGCTTCTTTGCGA
This sequence comes from Candidatus Methanarcanum hacksteinii, assembly GCF_964305265.1. NCBI lineage: Archaea > Methanobacteriati > Thermoplasmatota > Thermoplasmata > Methanomassiliicoccales > Candidatus Methanarcanum > Candidatus Methanarcanum hacksteinii. The sequence continues at coordinate 646,169 of NZ_CAYATA010000002.1, forward strand.
TTGCATTTGTTCTCCCATCTAGCGCCATCCACGAGATGCGTCTCGATCGGAGGGAGTTCAGGAACATCCACGTTAGGAGATACGTACAATCTTCCCCCGTAGAAGGCGTAATTGGAGAATGCTATCAGTTCCTCATACTTCGATCTATAATGGAAATTGAGCATTATGGAATCGTATCTCGATCTGGCGAGATCCAATAGGCTGTCCTCATCCGAGATACCATCTTCATCGAAGCAGATCCTTCCGCTTCCAAGACTCGAAGGGCGCAATTGTCTGTGATCACCTGCTATGACGACCTTCTTCGCACGATAGATCGATGGTATGCCCTTCTCCACATACATCTGCGAAGCCTCATCGAATATCAATAGGTCGAAGAGCCCCATATCCAACGGGAGGAGTTCGGATACCGTCTCCGGGGTCAGAAGCCATACTTTGATCCCTCTGAAGAGATCTGAACCGAATTTCGATATGAATTTGTTGACAGACCATCTGCGTTTGCTTTCCGTGATCCTGCGCATCTCGGATATCATCTTTGAATCCGTGACGGCTTTCAGGGAATCCCTCAGGATGAATTCGACCCTATCCTTGGTCGCTTTGCGTTTTCCCGATATGTCCGCATCAACCTCATCCCTTATCATGTCGAAATCATCGATATCCTTCAGGAGATCGGCATTCTCCCTCTCGAATGATTTGAGATGATCCATCATGATGAATGCGAACAGCTCATCATTGCTCATCTCATAGCTTGAAGGCATCCTCGTGTTCACGGATATTATGTTCTCGCCATACATCCTTTGGATCCTCGGCAATCTTTCGTATGATGATAGTTTCTCAACATAATCCGGGTAGGATTCCAATGATTCCAAGGTCCTCTTCGTATCATTCAACAATTGATCGATATGTTTCGCGTTGTAGTTGGTGAAGTATCTGTTGAGGATGGTGGTTGCCATCCTCGTCACATGTCCCTTCCCGAACAGCCTATCGGAGAATCCCATCGAATCGTATTCGTTGGATGCCTTGGATAGCTCACGCAGATCTGTTCCTAAACTCCTCAATTCGAAATCGGTGAGATCCCTTCTGACGTATGCCATCCACGGATTCGAATCCAAGCATTGGTAATATGATCTCATGTCCGAGATCGTTCTTTTCTCGCAGAAGCGTTCGTACGCCTCATGGAGTTCAGAATAACCTATGTTCAATAGTGATGATGAGATGTTGTCCTTGAGCATAAGGTATCTTCTGAACTCATCGGGATCGTTGAGATCCACTTTTTTGACCAGGGAATACATCCTGTAAGGCTCTATCCCGAACGAGTCCGGCCTATACATACCATCCGCGATACGTGTGAGTTCGGAGAGGTGTCTTTCTATCTTATCCGATATAGGGTCGATCTCCGCAGGGGATACATTCTCGTTGGGAGGGAGGTCGAGCATCATGCTCAATTGCTCGTAGAAGAGATCCTTGTCGGATACGTCATCAATCATCATCACATATTTCGATAGATCTCCGAGACGCGAATGGACGACATCCAACGCTGTCTTCTTCTCCGATACCATCAAAACCGTCTTCCCTTCATTGATGGCGGTAGTGATCATCCCTGTGATGACCTGTGATTTCCCTGTGCCCGGTGGACCTTGGACGACCAATTCATCATTGGTCGTCAATACCTCGATCACCTTTTCCTGTGCGCTGTTTATCTGATTGATGTATGTGATATCCTTCTCATTCACATCGGGACCGGATTCAGTGAGATCGATGGGTTCTTTTTCAGGAGGAGATATCAGTCTGTCAAGGATCCTATTGATGCTCCCTTTCGATGCCAACGCATCGAAATCCCTCTGTATGGAGTTGGAATAGAGCGGAAATTTACCAAGAATGAGAGTGTGTTCGACTTTGAGTGAACTTTCTTCATGGTAGGAGAATGGATGTGTATCATCATGTTCGTTGATGTATGTGATTCCATTGTCTTTGTAGAAATCATCCATCCCATCCAATGCATGGGATGGATCATCGATCACACAGTCTTGTAAGTCCTTCCTGATGTTGTTGAATCTCATGTTGGCAAGGACCAACGTGTTGTTGAACACAGCATCCCTCGTGTGATCATATGATAGATAGAATCTGCGATCATGTTTCCTCAATCTCACAGGGAACAATATCAGCGGAGCCATAACAGGGAAATCATCTGTTATGGGGCCGCAGATGAAAGGGTATGCCATGTAGAGATCGGTCGAACCTTTCTCCCTGAAATCACGCAGAGTCTCTCTAGAGATCAGGTTCAATCCTTCGTATCTTGCTCTATCGTCGATACCACAGAGCAATATCTCCTTGTCGTTGATGATCTCCATGGGATCATCCATGCCGAATGATGTAAGGTCGCACATCCTACTCTTGACCATCTTCGGGCAATAGAGCAAGGGATTGCCTTTGCTGATGTTCGTGAGCTTCTTCTGTAGATCCTTCAGAGCAATCTCCGATGCTCCATCCAAAGGTACCGATTTCGCAGCAGTCCTGATATGCTTACGGGTTATCATCAGGAAACTCTCGCCGTATTTCTCGACGAACGTCTCCCCGATCCCTTTGATCATCAACAGATCATTCTTCTTGGCCGGCAACCTCTCAGCCATATCGGATAATGATTCATCAGAACATATCTTCGGTTCCCTGCCATTCACGGTATGCTCTTTGCGTAACGCATCCCTGAGGCCGATGAGCTCATCGAATATCCCTTGGCTGTCTTCCATATCGAACAGGTATATCGCGGGAAGATAGATAAGTCATGTTGATGTTCCTTCGAATATGGAGTTCAAATGTCCGGGCGGAGGTAACTTCGGTACGCCCTCATTGAAGATCAAGAAGTGTCCGAACTGTGGTGCGGACATCGAACTGTTCTCCACCGATGTCAAGGCATCATGTTACAATTGCGGATTCGTAGCCTATAGCGATATGAATTCGTGCATATTCTATTGCGAACATGCGAGGGAATGCATAGGTCCAGAGGCATATGATCGCATAATGTCGCAACGTGATGATATCTGATCGATGATGCGGCAACATAGATCCTCCTTCCGTTTACATTATATCTGATATGCAGATACTTCCCTGTTCAATGAGGCTATCATATGGGGTCGAGGAATAAGGGCGTGGATTATCCGAAACATACTCTGTGGTATCGTTTCACCCTATGGGTGTTGGGTTATTGTCTTATCATAGCGATATGTATCAAACGTTTCAACATCCGTACAGAGAGATATGAAGGGAAGATCGAACGTCCGTATGTCCTCACATACAACCACATATGCGACTATGATTTCTTGGGTGTCCTGAATTCCATGAGATATTATGGGAGATTCATCATCAGTGATGCTCTTCTGAGGAAGCGTTCATTGAGATGGTTATTGAAGGTAGGTACCAACGGGATATATCGCCGTAAAGGTGAATCTGCCGATGATGCTATAGAAGCGGCCAAAGCGACCGTGGCGAAAGGCATCAATGTGAACATGGCTGCCGAAGGCGAGGAATGTCCGAATGGTGTCACCGCAGAGATCAGGAAACGTACGGGTCAGATGATCAAGGACCTCGATGTCGATCTCATAACTTTCAGGATGGATGGCGGATATTTCCTTAAACCCAAGTGGGCGGACCACCGTTCAGGCGGTCCGTTGACCGGGAAAGTGATCAATATTTACAAGAAAGAGGACCTTGAGAAGATGACCGTTGAGCAGATCAACGATATCATCTACAGGGACCTCTACGTGAATCACTACGAATGGAACAGGGAGCACAGGGTGGTCTACGACCGTGAATGCCGTGCGGAGCACATGGAGAGATTGGTCTTCAGATGCCCCAAATGCATGAAGGATGGGCATCTTCACAGCCATGTGGATGTATTGTCATGTGATTCATGCGGCTATTCGGTGTCTGTGGATGAGTATGGTTTCTTCGACAAGGATGCGATATTCGATAATCTGTACGATTGGGATATGTGGCAGAGGTCGGAGTTGGTCAAGGAATCACAGACGTGGGAGGATGATCCCGATCTTGTGATCGCGACCGATGAGCACTGTATCTTGAAAGTGATGTCCGGTGACAATGCAGTAGTTCTTGATGACGATGTGACGATATCCATGACGCATGATGAGATCACGATCAAGGGCGGATCCACGGATATGCACTTCCCTTTGAAGGATCGCATCAACATCGTAGCCGTGAGAGGAGGATGTGGAATCACATACGATGGGAAATACTATCGCGTCGAGCCGAAGACACCCTCATGCATGAGGAGATATAGAACGATCCTCAGGATAATCCGTAAAGAGAAATACCTCGGATGATTCTTCTTCTCACATGAGAAAGAACCTAGGCATCAAACCATGTCTGTATCCTGAGCCTGTGCTCATCATCGGCACTTATGATGAGGATGGTGTGCCGAACGCCATGAACGCTGCATGGGGAGGCATACACAATGATGACGAGATCTACATCTGCCTATCGGATGATCACAAGACCGTCAAGAACCTTCTCAACAGAGGGGCGTTCACAGTGAGTTTTGGAACCGTCGATATGTTGGATGCATGCGATTATGTCGGCATAGTCTCTGGAAATGATGTGAAGGATAAATTCACAAAGGCTGGTTTCACAGCGATGAAGAGTGAGTTCGTGGATGCACCATTGATCAATGAACTCAAGATGTCGATCGAATGCGTCGTCAAGAGTTATTCCAATGAGGAATTGATCGGAAGGATCGTCAACGTCTCCGTAGATGAGGATGTCATGACCGATGGCAAAGTGGACATCTCTAAACTAAGGCCGATTATCTACGATGGTCTGAATCGCGACTATATCGAGTTCGGTAAGAAGGTCGGAAAAGCATTCTCAGACGGAAATAGGTTGAAATAATCTTTTTTAACATCATTCTGATGTCTGATTTCAAATAGATTTGTTCAATATCAGACATCAGGTCATTATCCATACAAGTAAGTTAGACAACACTTATACACGTCCTTTCATAATAGGGAATTATCAATCCTATTGGAGGAAATACAATGGAAAAGAAGCAGATTTACGCGATTGTCGCAGTTGCTGTCGTTGTTATCGCAGCGATCGGTGCAGCAGTCGTTCTTATGAACAATGGTGGGGGTTCGAAAAAGATCGAGACAATCGACGATCTCAATGGAGCAACCATCGGAACCATCAAAGGTTACACTGGAGACACATTCGTCCTAGGCGACATAGAGAATGGTAATTTGAGCAAAGAAACGAAAGTCCTGTCATATACCACTGGTGCACAGGCTATCGAATCATTGAAGAGCGGTCATGTCGACTGTGTGATCATAGATGAGCAGCCCGCAAAGAAGTTCATCGAGCTCAACAGCGGATTGAAGATCCTTGATAGCAACTATGTCGAAGAATCATACGCACTCGCAGTGAAGAAAGGTAACACTGCACTTCTCGATAAGATAAACGATGCGATTGCAAAGTTAAGGGAAGATGGAACACTCAAAGCAATTGAAGATTACTACTATGAGGGAAAGGGGACAGCATATGTCAAGAAAGATGTAGATAGAAGTGCTGGAACCCTCAAGATGCTCACAAACGCATACTTCCCACCGTATGAGTCATTCAAAGACGGCGGAGACACTGGAACAATCGTAGGTTTCGACGTCGATCTTATGCAGGCAATCTGTGACATACTTGGAATGGAACTCAAATGTGAGAGTATCGAATTCGTTACACTCATCACAACGTTGGATGGAAGTAAAGAAAGCGAGAATTACGTTATCGCAGCTGGAATGACAGTTACGGATGAGAGAGCAAAGCAGGTCGACTTCTCCAACCCGTACACGAAGTCAATTCAGGTCGTCATCACAAAGGCCTGATCTGAAAGAGGAGAGGTAGTCTGATGTCATTGTGGGACGATATCTACGATGCGTTCATTTACAACGATCGTTGGAAGTATGTGCTATCCGGTTTAGAGAATACGATTATATTGACAGTGATGGCACTGATCCTGGGTATGATCCTTGGAGTGATGATCGCATCCGTAAGGACGATCCACGATAAGAACGGTAAGCTACCGATCCTCAACATCATCTGCAGAGCGTATGTCACGGTCATACGTGGTACGCCTGTGATGGTGCAACTTCTTATCATCTACTTGGTGGTGCTCACTCCGAATGTCATAGGATTCAGAATCAATCCTTTGATCACAGGTTCATTGGCGTTCGGTCTGAACTCTGCCGCATATGTCGCTGAGATTGTACGTTCGGGCATCAACGCAGTGCCTGCAGGTCAGTTCGAGGCGGCAAGGAGTCTTGGACTCTCATTCGGCGCGATGATGACTACAGTCATCCTTCCGCAGGCTGTCAAGAACATATTGCCTGCACTCTGTAATGAAGGGATAAGCCTCCTTAAGGAGACATCCATCTGTGGTGTGATCGGCGTAGTTGAACTTACAAAATCATACGAGATCATCATGTCATTCACCTATCAGGCCATGGTGCCGTTGATCGGTATCGCATTGATCTATCTGACGATGGTCATGATCCTCACTGCATTGGTGCATAAACTCGAAAGGAGGTTGAATGCAAATGCCATCTGATGGAGATGTGCTGATAGAGGTCAAGGATCTTCGCAAATCTTTCGGAGATCATGAGGTATTGAAAGGGATCAACACCACGATCAGAAAGGGAGAGGTCGTCGCGATCATTGGCCCTTCTGGTTGCGGTAAGTCCACCTTCTTACGTTCGCTCAACCTTTTGGAGGAACCGACAAGTGGTTCCGTGTTCTTTGAAGGTACAGATATAACGGGAGAGGGCGTGGACGTGAACAAGGCACGTCAGAAGATCGGTATGGTGTTCCAACAGTTCAATCTCTTCCCTAACATGAGCGTGAAGAAGAACATCATGCTAGCTCCAACACAGTTGAAGCTCATGACCGAGGAGGAAGCATCGGACAAGGCCGATGCTTTGCTGAAGAGGATAGGTCTGTCGGAAAAGGCCGATCAGCGTCCCCAGAGGTTATCTGGCGGACAGCAACAGCGTGTCGCGATCATCAGGGCACTCGCTATGAATCCTGATGTGATGCTGTTCGATGAGCCCACATCCGCTTTGGATCCCGAGATGGTCGGGGAAGTGTTGTTGTTGATCAAGGACCTTGCCAAAGAGAATATGACCATGCTCATCGTCACGCATGAGATGGGATTCGCAAGGGAGGTCGCTGATCGTGTGTTCTTCATCAATGACGGTGTCATCGCAGAGGAGAACACTCCTGCAGAACTTTTCGGAAATCCTCAGAACGAACGTCTCAAGGATTTCCTTTCCAAAGTACTTTGAATGGATCCGGGACACCGTCCCGATCCTTTTTCTATTATCTTCACACCATATGATCCAAGCATCTTATGCGATATGTGGAAATATTCCGTTATTGATGTTCTAGTATGACGATATCTGTCATCGTATACACATCGAACACCGGTTTTACAAAAAAATACGCCGAACTCCTCGGCGAGAGGACAGGATTGACCGTACGTCCATCCGGTTCCAGGGATGTGCCGAAGGGAAGCGAGGTCATCTACCTAGGATGGGTGGCGGCAAGCGTCGTGAAAGGATTCGATGTCGCTTCCAAATCGTATACGGTGAAGGCAGTATGCGGAGTATGCATGGGGCCGACAGGAAGTCAACTCGAGGAGGTAAGGAAGAAGACCAAGATCCCGGTAGACGTCCCTCTATTCACGTTACAGGGTGGATTCGACCCTAACAAACTCCGCGGATTCTACAAATTCGTCATGAAGTCTGTATTGAAGAAGATGAAGGCTAAATTGGAATCCATTGAGAACAGGACTCCTGAAGAGGAACTCGCATTGGAGATGGTCGTTTCAGGCAAGGATCTGGTAGATGAGAGGAATCTGTCCGAAGTCCTCGATTGGTACTCCGGACAGTGAGTATTCACTCATTCCTCCACTTTCTGTTTCAGGCTCATCGCCAATACGAATGCGATCATCGACATCAAAGCGGCAACGAAGAACGCATGTTTGAATCCAGGCATGAGCACCTGACCAACGGTCATCCCGACAGCGGGCGTGAGTATGAATGCCATAAACACTGCGTTCAATATCGCTACACCCGAAGAGGAACCTGCTTGTCTGAACGTATTCGTGAGTCCTGATAACAATCCATCCTCTCCCTTCTTTATGAATCCGAATGAATGGTTGGTGACTGCGACCAATGCCATACCCATACCAGCACCCATCACGAACAACGTGAGTATGATGTACCACAATTCAGTGGATTCGCTGAACTTGGTCATCAATATGAATCCGATGGCAGCGATGAGCGAACCTGCGATGATGAATATCCTGTTGTCCCCTGTCCTGTCAGTTATCCTGCCGACGATCGGTCCTGCGACCATCATTCCGACGGAGTTCGCTATGAGTATGAATCCATACTCCATCGTCTCCATGCCTTGTACATATTGTAAATAATATGGCAAGAGAAGATAGCATCCGCTTATCGCCATGAACAACAACAGGTTGATGAGGTTCGATTTCAGGATGTTCTCATTCTTGAACATGGACATCGAGATCAATGGATCCGATGCTCTCTGTTCCCACCATGCGACGAGTCCTGCGCCGACGAACATCGTCGTAAGGATCGCAATACCTATATCGGACATCCACCCGATGTCCCTTCCTTCGTTGAGATAATACGTCATCGAGAACAATGTGATGAAGATGAGCACAGCACCCAAGGCATCCAATCTCTTCTTCTCAGCAGGTATCTCCTCATCCACCTTCATGTATCTGAGGCAGAGGAACAGACAGATCAATCCGATCGGTACGTTAATGAGGAATATGTATGACCAATGAACGGATGTGAGTATCCCTCCGATAGCAGGTCCGAACGCGGTACCTGCGGATGATGACAACGTCACCGCACCGATACACGATCCCCTACTCTCAGCCGGAAGGTACGATGACACCATGGCAAGTGACATGGACATCGACATACCTGCGCCGAGACCCTGTACGCCTCTCAGTATGATTATGGACATCAATCCGAGTTCGGGCATCAGTCCACATATCCCTATGGCGAGGGATGATATCGTGAATATCGTTATTCCGATGATGAATACCTTCTTGTATCCTATGTTGGAGCCAATCTTGGACCACAATAGGATGAAACAACATAGCATGAGTGTGTAGATGAGAAGTACCCATGAGATGTTGGATGTGTCGTGACCTGCTTCACCCATGTCATGCGCTATAGTTGGTAATGCGACCGCGACGATCGTAGCATCCAACGCTGTCATGAATGAACCTAGGATCAATGCGAATAGGATGATCCTGTACCTTCTTTCCATCTTATCGTCCTTCTTCGGATATCTGGGGCGACGGATGTCGCCACACCATCCATTTCAGAGGTTATGGGGGTTTCACCGTCGTTACGTTACTTAAAATTTGTACTGAGCATTCGTTCGCATAATCTATAATATCGGTAGCGATATCCCTAGAACATGGTATGCGGTAACAGTGGTAAGGCCATAATCATAGTCGATGTATTGAATGACTTCGTTACAGGTTCCTTGAGATGCGATCGTGCGCAGAGGATAGTCCCTCATCTCGTCGATCTTGTCAAGAATGCTAGGGAGAAGGGCATACCGGTCATCTATTCCAATGATGCACACATCAAAGGTATCGATCATGAGTTGAAGCTTTGGGGCGATCACGCCATAGTCGGTACGGAGGGTGCCGAAGTGATCCCTGAGTTGGAACCCAAGGAAGGGGATTATATAGTACCCAAGAGAAGGTACAGTGGATTCTACGGTACCGATATGGAGATGCTGCTGAAGGAACTGAATGTGGATACGGTCATCCTCACCGGTCTGCACGCACACATGTGCGTGCGTCACACAGCAGCGGACGCATACTACAGAGGATACAACATCATCGTCCCGACGGATGGTGTCGATTCATTCACCGAAGAGGACTATCTTGCAGGTCTGAAGTATCTCAAAGAGGTATATGGCGCAGAGATCTCCGATGTCGATGAGATCGTCAGAGGCTTCTGAGATGATCTGCAGGAAGGATATCGCAAATCTGATGGACAGGTGTGTCGGTTGTGGTGCATGCAGGGATGTATGCCCATCATACCGTCACGGCGGATGCGACCCGTTGGAGGTCATGGCAGGCAACATAGAGAAGGCCAAAGGATGTCTTACATGCGGATTGTGCAATGATGTCTGCGGTTCGACGATACCTAAGAAGGTCATGATGTATGCCGCATGTATCGCCAACGATGTGAAGATACCTCAGACATTCTACGATACGGGATACAATCTCCCTCCTGCATCGGTCGAAGGGTTGCCTGTTCCTGATTATGATGAAGATTCAGATAACGTATTGATGCCTGGATGTCTGACGGTCGCAATGGCGCCGTATCTTGAGTATTCGGCTGTAGAGGCATTGAGGATCGTTGGAAATGATGTCAGAAGATTCGACGGCGGTTGTTGCACGTATCCGATACCATACAGATCGATGTCTGATGGCGATAGGGATGCGATGAAGCATAAGATTGCCGATAATCAGAACATAAGGCAGATGTTCAACATATGCCCTGGATGCAGGGACGAGATGTCATCAGTGTGCGATACTGATCATGTGATCGGTCCGTTGCATAGAAGTATCGATGTCATAAAGGGATTGAAAGGCATCGACCTGAAGGTGGCATCGTTGCCCGGGTGCAGTCTCAGGCATCACAGGGAAGAGTTCTCGGACATAATCGAGGCATGCGGTTGCACCGTCGTGGATGTGGAACAGGGTTGCTGCGGAAAGGCAGTGCCAGGTATATCTGAGAAGATAATGTGGGAGAGGCAGGATTCCTTGAAGGATGTGGATGCTGTCATTGTCGGTTGCCCATCATGTTTCGCTAGGTATGATGCATTCGAGGATGGTGTACCTGTACTCTACATCACGGAATTGGTCTGCTTAGCTGCAGGCGACGATATCACGTTGCGTTTCCACAAGAACAAGTTGTGATCCACGTGTGCATGCCGATGATGCATGCACACGAGTGTTTTCAATTGCGTCCTTTGAGATATGTGATGTCGTCGTTCTTATCGGCATCCATGTATCTTCTCACACATAGTTCGATCCCATGAGCGAAGCTTGCGAATTCGCGGGATTCGACCTTTTTCGATAGGTAGTCCATGACCTCTGGCGGTAGAGTTACACTTATTGACACTTTTTTCTGTTTATTTGTCATCATTTGTGCATTTTTGTAATTAGTTATAAAATATTATAAACATAATTATTGTAATTCATTGTTTTACAACAATATTGATTGTTATTCTTCATAGGTTTTTGCTAACTGTTCCGTTCGTCACCCATAGATATATAAGGTACATTGAATTTATAGCAGTTAAATTAAGTGTATTACACTTAGAATGAATGGATTGACATTGCGATTCACGTGCTTTCTATTTCTTTGGAGGCCATTGGCGTATGTTGGGCATTCATGAATGGAGAGAGAAGAATGGAGAAGGAGAAGAAGGTCCTATTCGCACTGATGTTGGCGGTATTCGCAATCGTCGCTTGTGCTTTCATCATGTTCGATGACGGGGATGTATCTGCCGCCGATGGCACATGGAGTAGCGAAGGTGTGACATCACTATCGGGAGAAGGAACAGAAACAAATCCCTACAAGATTGGAACTGCAAATGAGTTGGCGTTTCTAGCTGAGAAAATAAACACAGGCGAGGCTAAGTATGTTGGAAAATACTATGTGCTCATTTCTGACATCAATCTGGCTGGAAAAGAGTGGGTGCCGATAGGAACCGAAGATAAGCCCTTCGCGGGTGTATTCGATGGTAAGGATCATAAGATCGCTGGTTTGACAATAAAATATGTGCTCCGTAGTGGTGATGAGGCAGATAAGATGTACATGGGCCTTTTTGGTGCAACATCATCTGATGTCGCCATCGATAGTGTATTGAATGGTTACGAACCAGATGTGTTGAAGATACTCGATTGGAGTAAGAATTGTGCAGTTTTGAAGAACATCGTGTTCACTGATGTTGGAATATCTGTCGAAGGACAGACTGTAGGCGCGTTGGTCGGTAAGGCAACGAACACCTGCATAGACAACATCAAGGTCAAAAGTGGTTCACTCCTGACAATGGGTAACAGCGGAGGCGTGGTTGGTTTCTTATCAGGTTCTGTTGTCAACAACGTGTCGACTGAAAAGGAATACACTGTAGGTACTGTTGATAAAGGAGGTTATTCCATCGGCGGTATCGTTGGTGCGGTACGTGACAATGGTAACAGTGCGATCATCAATTCAGTCAATGAAGCAAAGGTTGAGGTTTATATCACATCTGCATCAGCAGCTGGAATTCTTGGTAACATCGCTGATACTCCTGCATCTACGCTGATTTATGGATGTGTCAACAACGGAGAAGTCTCTATTCAGAAAATAAAAACTGAATCAGAAGATACTGATGACGGCAAATACCGCAATAACTCCGCCACTGGAATCGTTGGACATTCTAACGGACAACAAACCACATCCATAATCAATTGTATTAACAATGGTAAGATCATCAATAGCAGTAACAGTAAAGCAGGTTCACTTGCAGGTATTTCCGAATACACTGCAGGATTGATCAGTGGATGTGTCAATAATGGGAAGATAATTGGGGATGCATACATTCGTTCTGGTATAATCAGTCACAACTACATGAATTTGGTAATCAGGAATTGTGATAACAAAGGAACAGTTGCTACTGGTGATGCAATAGTTGCAGACATCATAGCACTCAACCAAGGCGGCATTACAGTAACAGACATGGTCGTAGAATCATCTGAGGAGATTGAGAAATATATCCCTGTGGACTTTAAATTCTCATTTACTATCGATAAAGTCACTTGTCCAAAAGGAACAATAATCAACTTCAACCCATCAACAATTGGTACCAATGTCACAATAAATATCATCGATTCATTGAATGGTTCGACATTCACATTCAAAATCAATAAGGGAAACGGTATCAATGTTTGCGTTAAGGGTACCGATGTTTCAGTCTTGTTCGATGGAGAAATAGAGGGTACGACCAGTGTTCATTGTAACAACATCAAAGTAACATTGCTTGAAGACAGTAAATTGACAAGATTTTACCTCTACGGCGATGGGAATGAAATGGTATTCTCTGGTAAAGTTAATGAAAGTATAGCAATAGGTAGCGATACAAGAAGGTGTAGCAACAATACCATCATATTCAAAGGAGAGTTTAAAACAGCGAATCTTGGAGTGTATGTATGTGGCAACAATAACGCTATAAACAATGTTGGAACTATTGATGCAGATACATATTATGGAGTAAAGGTCATCGGAGATAATAACACATTTGTCAACAAAGAGGATGGAGTTGTCAAAAACTTCCTTTCAACAAGAGGTAGTGGCAACACAATCCGTAACTTTGGTCAGATCTATACAATAGATTTTGTTGGAACTGGCATCATTGTTAATGAGAGCGGAGCAAAAATCGAAGGAGAGTATCTATCTAACGGTGGTCACAAAATCAGTGTCGGAACATCGCTTGGTGCGGATTATGTCAATACAACAGTTGAGATACACAACTATGGTACAATAGAGGGGTTAAATGCAGCAGGTAGCTCATACATTCTCTACACAGCAGGATTTGACAAAATCACATGGTACAATCACGAAGGTTCAAAAATAATACAGACGAACGATCTGTTCTGTTTCCAGCAGAAAGGCTACCCTATAACTGGGGAGACAATGAGGGGTTCGTGCAATATGAATTTCTATTTTGTCGAGGGGACAATAGAAAAAGGTGGTAGCAATGTCACAATCGATAGCAATTCATTCTCTGTTGATACTCAAGGGACTATAGCAGATTATGGATCAATTGGGAATACAAACAGCAACAAGGTCGGTCTGATTAAACTTAATTACGGTGAAAGGGTCGACGTTGCAACAGAGAATAAATTTGTACCTGTGTTCGTTGATAGGCAATTCACACTTCCAACACCTTCAAAGGATGGATTTAACTTCGATGGTTGGTATGATGGTGATTCTAAGTATACGGAAACAAAAGTAAATTCACTTGAAGGACTTCCAACCAAACTTACTGCAAAGTGGGGTGAAAAATCCATCAAGATTATAACTTCATGCTCTCCATCTAATGGAGGTACTGTTACAGGAGCATCATCATACGACAATGGCGATATGGTTACATTGAAGGCTGTTGCTAACGACGGATACAGATTCCTCAGATGGAATGATGGTACAACGGATGCCACGAAGACATTTAAGGCGATGACCAATGCCACATACATAGCAGAATTCGTCAAATTGGTCACTGTCACCTTTGATAACAATGGAAACAAGGCAATCGAAACAATCGACAAAGGAAATAAAGTCACCAAACCTGCTGATCCATCCAGGTCGGGTTACGTATTCAGCGGATGGTACGATGGAACAAGCAAGTGGGATTTCAATACAGTTGTAAATGATGATATCATTTTGACGGCTAAATGGGTCAAGGATTCAAACGTCATTGTCATCTCATACAAAGATGGTAAAGTCGACTTCAATGTCCCGATAGCTACCGTAGCGACGAAGATCATAATCGAACTTCCAAACAATGTCAGTGTAACATTGGAAGACAATACGGTGGATTCCGTATCTGGCAGTAACATTACGGCATCTGTGACCAAGCTTACCAGCGATATGTTCGAGATCACCGTCAATAAGGATGGTACTACGATGAATGCGTCCATGAGCATCACATTGCCTTACACAAGTGGTAAGGGAACGCCCTCAGTGTACTACTACCCAGGGAGTGGAGACAAGGTATTGATGGGTGGAACGATCGATGCAACAACATCAACGATCACTTTCCAGACTAATCACAACTCAGTGTATGGTATCGTATATGCTACACCGGCACCTGACGTCCCTGTGCCTCCGATCACACCAGGTGATGACAATAATACAATTGTCAATGTTACTAAAGAAGTAACGAATCAGAACGTAACGTTCATGGCAGCCATTGCAACAATGGTCGCATCGCTCTTATTATTGGCAGTTGTCATTAAGAGGAAGTGAAAACTTTAAACAGGAGGGGGAGACCCCTCCTCATTGATTTATTGCGTGAACTAGTGCAATAATAATTTTAGGTTCCGATGGAATATGTCTGGTTGGGCGAAAATTTAGTGCATTTCTGTTTTTGCCAGAACATTCGTCTTTTTATAATCACTAATTGTAAATAAATACTATTAAGTATTATACACTTATAATAAATGTAAATGATTGTTCTTATAACGTTATTTGCGAGAGCACAGAGATGGATGAGATGAAACAATACAAGATCAAAGCATTGGAAGAGAAACACATCCTGTCGACCATATTGTTCCTTGGGGAGAATGGTGTGACATCGAAGACCACGTTATATGAGAACGTATCTAAGAATCCAAGGATGCCTGACAAGTTATGCGAATTGGAGAAGGTCGGATTACTCAATGTCCGTTCGGGTTATCCTACAAGTATAGAACTCACCTCAAAAGGTAAAGCTGTATACGAATTCTTAAGAGAGATCGAAGACATCGTTTGAATCATTAGTCTCATTCTCATAACAATTTTTTCCGTATGTCTCTCTCATGAGCGAACAATCATGAACTGAGCATATCGCCTTGTAATGATTTTTTGATAACACATCTTACCTTCATCTACACGATTCAAAAAAGTCGCTTGGAAAATGTGCTAATATTCAGAAAACTCCATTGGAAAATGTGCTGAACATTGAAAAAGTCGCTTGGAAAATGTGTAGCTGTCATTTCAGGCATACGTATGGTGGTTTGTCACGGTGCGGTTTTGAGTTCTATTTTCTTCATGATTGGGCGATTCATTGCGTAGGTTCAATGAATTTTTATGTCAATTTTTATTCAAATCATCACATCCTCATTGGAAACGAAGGGTTTGGCCCCGAACTTATCCACAGAATAACTTTTCTGAAGATCGATGTCTGCACGTACGCCGTTGAAATCCGATAGTGAATACAGTTCTGACGCACCAGTATCGATGTTCTTTTGGGTGAACCATATCTGGTCCCTGCGAAGGAGCTCCAATGACAATAACGATTGATCTTGAGTATTCACTATCAATTGGGCTTTGTTAGGATTCGCAGCATTTCTGAATTGACGTATTATCCATTTCGCTATGTCGGAGTGGATGAATGTGCCGAATTCATCGATCATCACTGTGTAGCCGTGTTCCAATGCATCGACAATGGGCCCCATCAGACAGAACAGTTGCATCGTACCATTGGATTCGATCTGAAACGGGAAATTAAGCATACCCTTGTCCACGTCGCTGTTCTTGAAATCGTGTTCCAGGAACAGAGAGGTCTCTGCCACCTCCGTGTTTCCTGTGGCCATCATCAGACCAATGACCTGTTGAGGGATTTGATTGATCAATTCCACCGCATTTCTGGTCTTCACCGTTCCAGAGATCCCACAGATCCCAAGATCTGCGATCCTCAGAGCTTTCATCATATGTTCTTTGAATCCTTTATTCAGGTTGATGTATTCTATCACATCATTGAGCATCGTCGAAAGGTTCCCACCGATGATCTTGATATCATTCACTATGCCCTTGTGGGCAGCGAGACAGGTTTCATTGTTGTATTGGGCAGCTACTGATAAGAAGGATGATGTCTGGGATGTCAGCATAGAGCTGGATCTGAGGCCCCTTATCGCTGTACGTCCGAATTTAAAATTCTGTTCTTTTCTGGAGAAGACCATGCCCTTTCTACCTTTGGGGGAGTGATAGAGTGATTCTGCAACAACATGATCTTTGTCGAATGATATCGAATAATCATACCGGACATCATCAACGGTGAAAGCGATCCCTAATTCAGTCGGAGCAGAAAGTGTCTCGTTGGAAGCACGGAATGGTTGGTACCACGGATATGTTATATTCGGGTTCATAGGGGCACGGACCATTATCTGAAGCACATCCATCGCTTTTAGAACGTATGATTTGCCAGATGCGTTGGCACCGAAGATCACTGCAGCCCCAAGAAGTGGATCTTTAAGTGGGCTGTTGAGTAGATTGCCTTCGTTACCATCTAAAGCAGTGGATTCCATGGAGAACACCGCTTTATCTTTGAACGGTCCGAAGTTCTTTATGCTGAACTCTATGAGCATAATAACACAATGAATTTTAAGATATAAAATTGTAATTATTTTACAAAATCAAATGATAAAATACAAAAGAATGCGATTTAACGCTTCTGATAATTATTCATCGTATGATGTCAGAACATGTATCTTTCCGTCAGAGCATCGATATCGAATCGTTGGCAGAGAATCTCTCTGATGGATGATCATCGGGTGATGTAGATTCGATGTTCTGCCCCTCATAGCGAGCGTCTGAACTTACGCGGTGTTCGGTGTGTGTTCAGATTAGGATACGCTAGGCGAGGACTGGATTCGTCCATCAGACCATGTCCGTACATCAATCATGGACATTATGTGATCGACAGGCGCAGCTATCGGAAGGAGATGTAAACGAATCGATGAGTGGGCCTATCCGGATTTGAATTTTATATGGCCAGCAATCTGATAATAATTTCAATAGAGTCATTTTAAGGCTCATTGTAAATGGTTCAAATCCATTCATGTATGTTGGACACATCATATGTGCTATCAATAGACAGGCGAATCATGTCAGATACAGATCTGCCCTCCCATCCAGAAAGTCTATGATGTTGTAGTGGACGATCCCATCTCTGGACATGTCAAGTTCATCCAATGACAGAACATATTTTGGGTTTGCACTCTTTATCGGCGAGAATGCTCCGAATTCGCGTTCAATCGTTTCATCGTTCGTCATCAGATAGGCTATCTGAACAAAGCATTTCTTTCCGTTCTTTATCACTACAAAATCGACTTCTGCCTTGTAAGTCTCACCTACATAGACCTCATATCCTCTGGATATCAATTCATCATAGACCAAAGTCTCCAGAAAGAACGTGTCTCTCAGATCCATTGAATTGGTGTTAATGAAAGACAGTCCGTTATCCAGAGCATAATTCTTTACAAAAGAGTCCATTATCTTTTTTCCGGAAACATTGTATTTTTTGGTCCGTTTTATGAGGAATGCCTTCTCCATCCTTTCAAGATAATTATACACTGTCTGTAATGAGATATACTTGTCCGAATTGTGTGTATTGTTCAGATAATCGACAACATTCTGAGCAGAGAATCTCGAGCCGCTGTTGGACAGAACGAAAGATGCGACGTGTTTTAGCTTCTCTTTTTCACTGGAGCTTCTTCTTTTTAAAACATCCGTCACTATTATTGATTCATATAATTCTTCCAGGTATTCTCTGACTGCAGTTTCATCTGTGTATTGAAAACGCTGCGGATATCCGCCCATGCGGAGATAGTCCTTGAAAAAATGATTGGGCAATTCTTTTCCTAAGAATATCATGTATTCTTTTGCTTCAGAATAGCTGAAGGGCATTATCAGGAATTCTTTTGTTCTTCCGACAAGAAGACTTGCCAATTCACCGGAGAGCAGTGTGCTGTTGCTTCCTGTTACGAATATGGAGCAATCATATTTCACTTTGAATGAAGCCAATGCCATTTCAAATTCTTTTACATGCTGAATCTCATCAAAAAATAGGTAGTATCTTCCATCTTTGATCTTTTCTCTGATGAAATCATTGAGTTTGGAAGCATCATTGATCGAATGATAATCCATGTCTTCAAAGTTTATCATGATCTTATGCTCATCATCAGCATCTATCTCACTTTTGATAGTCTTCAGGATCATAGATTTGCCTGAACGTCTGGGTCCGACCAAGACCTTGATAAGATCAGTTTCATAATACGGTCTTATCCTGTCCAGATATTTGTTGCGAACCATGATTTTCTCTGAAGGCATGATTGTACATATCGTTGAAATTATTAAAAAATTTCCTTAAATTTCAAAGAAGTATGAAATGACTAATAATCCATTATGGGTATCGATCATCGAACTTCAATGTGAACCAAATAAGATAAGTTTTATATTATGTAATTGAAAGCAACCATTTTATTGAAAATCAGACAGACACATAATGAGTGGGCCTATCCGGATTTGAACCGGAGTCAATGGCTCCCAAAGCCACAAGTATACCAAGCTAGCCCATAGGCCCACGTTCAAAGCAGTGAATGGTGAGATGGTTATTAATTCTTCGGTCCGATCAGACCTTCGGATATCAGGCGTTCTCTGAGTAGTGCCACAGCATTACCGCGATGTGATATCTCGTTCTTCTCTTCCACACCTATCTCGGCGAATGATCTCTCGTTGTCATGGGTGAATATGGGGTCGTATCCGAATCCCTCATTCCCTCTTTCGGAATCAAGTATGTATCCTGGGCACTCGCCAGTGACGATTATCGTTCTACCGCCGATATCGCACCCGATACAGCATTTGAAAACTGCAGATCTGTCCTTCACCCCTTCCATGAGTCTCAGGATCCCTTTGTTGCCTATGGTCTTCTGACCGTAGGCAGAATACACCCCAGGGAATCCCTTCAAAGCATTGATGAACAATCCTGAATCGTCTATGATGAAGTCATTGACACCCTTGGAACGGATCTCATCCATCCCTTTCCTCACAACCTCTTCCAATTCTGATGTTTGGATCTCATCGTATGGTAGGTGCAGATGTTCCATCTCCACTCCCATATCCTCGAACGATCTCTGGAATTCCTTCACTTTGCCTGGATTGGATGTGATCACTTTCAGCTTCATGTGTATCTCGCCCTGCCTTTGATCTCCTCTACCTTCGCAAGTACCTGTTTGGATTGTTTCATGTCCTTAGAATACGCTTCGATGACATTGTGGAACGCACCCTCTATCGTGGAATGCGCTGATGTGAATGCCCTTTCCAGAAGGCGTATATCGACACCCATCTCTTCCAAGCCGATGCGTGTATCCCCCAATGAGAAATCGATCAGACACATGTTACCATGTTCATCGATCATCATATTGGATGTAGTGAGGTCACCATGGCATATCTTACCGTTATGGAGTTTGGCGATCATCTGTCCGATCATTGTACAGATGACATCAGCATCCTCGGGATGTTCATCAAGAGCATCTTTCACACTCGTACCCTTCAGATACTCCATGGTGATGCTTCCATCCTCCAGATCGACATCGTACACAACAGGCGATCTCACTCCTGCCGCCCTAGCATCGATCATTACCCTGACCTCGGTCTTGGTCCTTGCGATCCTGAGGTGTCTGTCGAGGTCAGGATGACGATAGCCTTTTGGTTCCCTGTGCTTCACGACCGCATCACGATTGCGATATGTCGTACGATACACGGTCGCCTCAGCCCCTCTCCCGATCTCGTTGCTTTCCATACCCCGTGTCAATACGTCGTCATTCTTATTAATTGTGAATAACTTATCACGATAGAGGTATAAGGGATGAAATACACCATCACTGGTGATAACCTTCAGTTCGTCAACGTCCAATTGGAGCCCGGTGAGGAACTGATGTCCACGGCCGGCTCCATGAGTTACATGACAGGCAATGTCAGGATGGAGGCCAAGATGGAAGGCGGATTGTTCAAAGGCGTCAAGAGGATGTTCTCCGGAGAATCCCTCTTCTTAGTGAAGTATCATGCGGAAGGAGGATCCGGTATCGTCGGACTCGGAGGGGATGTACCTGGGAAGATCATGGATATAGATGTGACGAGGTGCCCATGGATAGTCCAGAAGACCGGATATCTTGGATCCGAACCCACTGTCGATCTTGACATAGCCTTCCAGAAGAAACTCGGTAATATGCTCTTCGGAGGAGAGGGATTGATACTCGAGAGGCTCAGCGGGAAAGGGATCGCATTCATTGGAGCCTGCGGTGATTTCAACGTTGTCGATCTCAGGCCTGGAGAACAATACAAAGTATCCACCGGTAAAGCGGTCGCATGGGAGGAGACCGTAAGATACGATATAACCTCGACCGGAGGTGCGAAGACAGCACTCTTCGGAGGAGAGGGATTATTCGTCACCACATTGACAGGACCGGGGAAGATAGTGATACAATCCATGACCCTCGGGGACATGGCGATGGCATTATACCCATTCATGCCAAAGAATACGTGATAACATGGATCCAAATTCGATAAGGACGGAGAAGACGACGAGATCGGGATTGTTCCTGATGCTGTTGGTCATCGTGATCGTTGCTGTCGTAGGTGTTGTGGCATGGGTGTTCATGACATATCCCGACGTGGTCGAGAATCTGATCTATGTCGCATTGATAATCTTCGGTGCCATAGTCGTGATCGCTGTTGTGATATGGTTGTTCACACTCGTGATGGCCGTACCATACTACATGAAGAAGGGTGAATCATACCAGGATGACGTGAGTTATGACATGGATGATATCAAACCCGTCAAAGAGGTACGCAGTGACGATAAGAAGGAGTGAACATCACTCTTTCCTAAACATCTTTGAAAACTATTTTCTATTTTGTATCTTTATCATCAATCGTGGAAAGGATACCTACTGGATGCAGTACATTCGACGCACTTCTGGGCGGAGGTCTCGAGAAGGGCAGCATAACACTGTTCTACGGCGAAGCAGGCACTGGGAAGACCAACATCTGTATGCAGACCGCATACAATGTAGTCAAATCCGGGAAGAAGGTAGCCTATATCGACACAGAAGGATTGTCATCCGACAGGATAATGCAGATATTCACAGAACCTGAATCCATCAAGGAACTGTTGGTATTCCAAGTACATAGTTTCGATGAGCAGACGGATAGGATAAACAAGGTCTGCAGATTATGCAAAGCGAATGATAAGATCGGATTGGTGGTCGTGGATTCCATGACTATGTTCTATCGTCTCCATTCCGATGATATGCTCGTCAGGAACGAATTCATCAGACAGATAGAGGTGCTTATGGAGGCCGCTAGACAGAACGATATCGTGATAATGATAACGTCGCAGGTCTACACCAACATCGGCTCAGGTTCTATAGAATTCCTCGGTGGTCATGCGTTGCATCACAACGCGAAGACCATAATACGTTTGGATAAGAGGGCCAACGGGAGGCGTACGGCCAACATAGTGAAGCACCGCAGCCTTCCCGAAGGTAAATTCGCGAATTATCGTATCGTAGAGACAGGTATCGAAGGGGATTAGACGTCCCTGCTCATCGCATACTCTGCGAGAGCGATCATGAATTCCTTGTCCTTACTGTCCTTGAGACAATCGAGTTTGGAGATCGCATCCTTCGTATACTTCTCGGCCATCTCGATCGCATAATCTATGCTACCTGTCCTTTTCAGTATATTCCTTGCAATCTCTATCTCGTCCTCTGACGCATCCATCTTACCGAGAATCGATTCGAATCTGTCGAGATCTTCCTTATTCTTGATGTTCTTGAGTGCGTGACATACGATCACTGTGCTCTTACCTTTGCGTATATCGTTGCCTGCGGATTTTCCTGTCTTGGCAGGGTCGCCGATGATACCGAGTATATCATCATACATCTGGAATGCGACACCCAGGGACATGGCGTAATCGCGTATGGCCATGGCAACATCATCATCCGCACCGCCGATCAATGCACCTCCTGCAGCACCGGATGCGAAGAGGACACTCGTCTTGAGACGGATGGTCTCGATGTATTGCTCCATCGTGACCTTCTCGCCATTCTCATTGTTTATATCCATCTGCTGGCCGCGGGCAAGGTCCCATACAGCGACGGATACTATGTTGAGGATCTTCCTCATGACATCCGACGGGACATCCATCGTCGATATGATCTCGAACGCCTTGGCGAAGAGACCGTCACCAGCCAGGACAGCTGTCGGCATGCCGTATTTCACGTGTGATGTGGTCATACCGCGGCGTTTCTCATCCCCATCCATGAGGTCATCATGGATCAGCGTGAAGTTATGTATGTATTCGATGGCGACCGCCAATGGTACAGCCTTATCCTTATCTCCGCCTACTGCACCGCATGCCGCTATCACCATGGATGGTCTCATCCTCTTTCCGCCGTGATACGGGTACTGTCTGCAGGCTTCTACGAGGTTGTTCGGTTCCTCATCCTTTATGTATGATCTTATCGCACTGTCGAGTTCCTCGGACATTCTTGCAAGTTCTTGTTTAGCATCCATCATAATCCTTCCATCCATTCCTTCGTCCTTCCGACCGTCACGAATCCGGTCTCGGACAGCTCTTTGATGTTGGAGCAACCTGTCAGCATCATGGCCGTCCTAAGCTCCTCCTTGATCGTCAATAATGTTTCCTTCACAGCCTCATACGATTCCGTAGCGGCCTTCAGCACCGCGAACGATGCTCCCGCACATGATGCGCCCATAGCGATCGATCTTGCCACATCCAGGCCATTCATGATGCCTCCGGATGATATGATCGGTAATTTGGAATCCATCATGAGTAACGATACAGTGGCAGGTATGCCCCAGTCGAAGAACGTCCTTCCCAATCTCGATTTGGTGCGATCATTCTTCTCTATGGCCCTGTACATCTCGATGGCTGAGAAGCTGGTCCCTCCCATACCTCCGATGTCTATCGCTCTCACGCCTATGCCGTTCAAACGTTCAGCCGTATCATGGGATATCCCTGCGCCCGTTTCTTTGACGATTATGGGGATCTCCTTCGCAAGATCTCTTATGGCCTCCAAGCATCCTTTGCCGTTCATATCCCCTTCGGGTTGTACAGATTCCTGGAGGAAGTTGAGGTGTATCGCCATGTAATCCGCGGATATCAATTCCATCAATCCCATGACATCATCCGCCTTAAGCGCATGCTTCTTCTTCTGTTCGACGAGTTGCGGTGCACCGACATTCCCTATGACCAACGGTATGTCGTAGTCGTTGATGACGCTATAGCTCTCTTTGCTGATGCCCTCTGCAGCAGCTCTCTGCGAACCGACACCCATTCCGACACCCACTTCGGCACACGCCTTGGCGATGTTCTCATTGATCCTTGTCGCGCCATCGAAACCGCCGGTTATGGCATTGACGATGAATGGGAACTCCAATCTCTTGTCCAATACCATATCACTCGTATCGATATCATCATAATCGATCTCAGGCAGAGCCTCGTGTATGAATCTGATGTCATCCCAATATCTGTATCCTGGGGTGACGTTCTCGTTCAATGTGATATTGATGTGGTCCGCTTTCCTACCCTCTATCCTAGCCATATCATTCACCTTCAGCTCTTGTACATATGACGTCCTCGCCCTTCAGGAGGGAGAGGAGCCTTCCTTCGACCATGCCATTGACGAGTATGCAGTCCCTTTCCTTGGAACACATGTCAAGCATCGTCTCGATCTTCCCGCGTACGCCACCAGTGACATCGTCCACACTGATGTCAGTGTTCACGGCGGACAGCGTATCCTTATCGATCTTTGATAACAGTTCTGCATTCGGATCGGTCTTCGGATCGGAATCGAATAGTCCATCGATATCGGAAACGAATATCACGCGTTCCGCATCGAACATCTTCGCAAGGAGTTCGGTGATCTGATCGCCCGAACATATGGCGAATCCAAGATTTTTATCTTGGACAACATCCCCGAACATCACCGGCATGAGCCCTTTCTCTACCATCATCCTGATGACGGATTCATCCTCGATCCTGAGGATCCTATCTTCCATATAGAATGCCGATCCCGGAGGGATGGATATCGCAGGTATGCCTGCATCGATGAGTTCCTTGATTATCATGGAACTCAGGTCCCTCGTATCATAGCAGACCTGTGCTACGGCAGGTATCTGGGCATCATCGACATATCCTTCATTCAGTTTGAATCTCTTGGATATTATGTGCCCGAACGATCCTGCACCATGTACGATGATAACCTTCTGCCCGGATTCCTTTATCTCTTTGCATAATCTCGCAACAACATCCTTGTTGAATTTACGGTAATCCGTTTTATCAGTGATTATGCTCCCACCGAGTTTGATTATTATCATCAAGTGTCGTGTAGGTTTACTTTAATAAAAAATATTTGTACAACAATCGGCCAGTTTCAACACATACGCAGTGCTGGACGGAATAGGAATGAAGAAGTGGCCGACAGCGTTTCTGAGTTCCCGTACACTTGCGCAATACAGTACAGTCAGAGACGCAGGCGGGCTTTACTGCCGGGTTCGGAATGGGACCGGGTGTTACACCGCCGCTATGACCGTCGTACCAGAACTCTGCATGTTTGTTTCATATATAACTGTTTTGTTCGAACCGAAATCCGTTGTTTTGGTATGAAACACATCATGCCCCTATCCAACCGTTCGACACAAGCTCTTGGATAGGATTACACAATCCATTCTACTTATGATACAATGGTCAAAACGTCGTTTTTTTGACAGAATGAGGACAATCATTATATCTCTGTCCGTCCGTGGCTACGCATGGCCAGAACGAAGAAGGCTGTTGACGGTGCATTTGAGATCTATGCTGTCGATGATGGTTCGATCAATAGTATCATCCAGGTTTCTGATCCGCTTCATATGCGCATCTTGAATGAGCTATCTGAATCACCACTTTCGATGAGTGAGGTGGCCGATATCACCGGAAAGGCTCAGTCCACGCTTTCGGTACACATGGAGCAATTGGTCAACCGTAATCTGATATCGTATGATTTCGATAAGAATGACAGCAGGAGGAAGATCTTCAGATTGATCTCGAAGAAGATAGCATCTTCCAAGGATGTCATAGAACATCCCAAGGATGATTCCGAGGATTTCTTCGATAAGCTCATGGATGGGAAGGATTTCTTCAAGGATGCATTGATAAGGTTCCTGATCAAATTGGATTTCTCAGGTTTGGACTTCTCTCCTCTCACATTCGATATGGGGAGGGAGTTCGCTATGCATATATCGTCCAGATTGACATCCAACAAGGTCGAGGATGTCATCAGTTGGATACAGGAATTCTACGAGAGGAATGCAATAGGAGAGGTGTGCATCTATACCTTCATGCCACTCACCATAATAATCAGATATGGCGAAACATTCCCTCTGCCGATAGATTCCATAGCATCATTCAACCATGGACTCTTCACAGGATTGTTGACGGGTGCGACGAACATACCTTATGTCATAACGAAATCAGAGATATTCGGTACAGGTAACAATTACCATAAGTTCGTCATCGAGGGTCAGTGACCCTCATTTGAACTCTACGCCATCGTGGTCGAGGACATCATTCCAAAGTCTTATCGTCTCTTGGGCGTCATCCTCATCCATGACCTCTATGGCGAATCCAGCGTGTATGACGGCCCAATCACCTACATTGGCATCGACCATCGACACATTGGCCTTCTTCATCACGCCGCCGAAGTCTATCTCCGCAATATCATCGTTTATCGAGACGATCTTACCGGGAATGGCCAAGCACATCGTCATCACTCCGTCATTATCTTGAGGATGGCCTCTGCCGGTTGTCCGCCGCATGCTTCCAAAGCCTCAATGGCCTTTTCGCGGTCGCATTGCGTCTGTGAGATCACGAGTTCGATATCCTCTTCAGGTATCGACAGAATATCATCGGATATCTCTCCAGGCGCTCTCTCGGACACGATCCCAGAGATCTGGTAGGTGGTTGAACCCTGCATCGTCATCGCATTGACATCGGGGTCACTGATGACGATATCCTTATCGGGGCACCTGATGATGACCTCTATGGCGTTGATGGATGCATTCGTGATGCCCATCTTCTTCATGGCTTGTTTCATCTGACGTGGGTTGATGCCCTTCATTCCAGACATAATATCACCAATACGGTAGCTCTGATTAAACGTTTTTCATTCAAAGGGAGTGTTCGATCCCTTTCATCAAGGACTCCAATATCCTCTCTTTCATAGCCGTATCCGCAACACCGCCCTGTGCGAAATCCGGTTTCCCGCCACCGCGACCTCCGAATTCAGATAGGGTCTCGGAGATGAGCTTCTTACAGTCGACTCTCTTATCTCCGGATGCCAACAGTACGGTGAGGTTGTCCCCGACACCGATGAATGCTGCCACAGCACCATCCTCTTTGTATCTCTCAGCAGCATCCGTCAGTACGGAACGGTCGGATGTGTGGAATATGCCTGCATATACATCGATGCCCCTGATGTTCACCGGCTTCAATGTTCTTATCATCGATATCGTGGATTCCTTCAGCATCCTCTTGCAGGATTCCAACTCATGCTTCATGTTGGAGATCGTCCTCTCGATGTCGGACGGTTTACTTCCGAGTCCATCGATGATCGACAGGCATGATGTGGCGAGTGACATGGATTCATCTACGGCCTTCTCTCCGATCTCGAAGTGTATCTCGACGCCATCCCTGCCGGCGGATGTCTTCTTGCTTACGAAGATCGCACCTATCTCCTCGGTCTCCATCACATGTATGCCACAGCATGCAGCGAGATCCACATCCTCGATCTCCACAACGCTGATCTCGTCCTCCTCTATACGATCCAACTTGACACGTATCTTCGAGATGTCTGGATCATCCTTGCTCATGACACTTCTTCTCACCGAATGGTTCTCCAGGATGACCTTATTGGCGAAGCGTACAGCCTCCGAGATCTTGTCCCATCCTATGTCCCTGTCAACTATGACGTATTTCGATTCCGGCGAGATGAATATCTTGACGATGTTGAGTTCAGGGTCCTGACGATGCAATGAATTGAAGAGCAGATGTTCTGCGGTGTGTCCTTTCATCAGGTCATAGCGCCTATCCCAATCGACACTGCACCATATCCTATCTCCAACAGAGAATCTGTGACCTGGCACCTTGTGTACGATCTCTCCATTCGCTTCTTTGACCTCGACGACCTTGACGCCTCCGATGATACCTGTATCGCATACCTGTCCTCCACCGCCAGGGTAGAATGCTGTACCGCCGAGGGTCACATAGTCACCGTCGACCGATGTGATCTCAGCCTCGAATTCTGAAACATATGCATCATCTTTGAACAGTTCGTCGGTCATGATATCGGACCGTCATCTCACTTCTTGTTAATATCACCGTCTGTCCGGAGGGGTATAATTAATTAGACGTTTGACATACAGATGAAGCAACAAGGTGTACATATGGCGGATATCAACGAATTCGATGAATTGGATAGGCGTATCATAGACTTGTTGTCCGCATCCAGCCAGGGGTCGTATAGGCAGATCGCTAAACAGTTGGGCATACACCCGACGACATTGATCCAAAGGGTCAAGGCGTTGGAGACCAAAGGTGTCGTCAACGGCTATCGTGCCAAGATCGATTACATGAGACTGGGATTCGATTTCATGGGCATAATCCAGATCTACGTCGACAAGAACATGCTGGGTGTCCAAGAGAAGATAACTGCCATACCTCAGGTCATCGCAGTATTCGATGTCACTGGTGAATGTGATTCCATCGCATGGGTCGCTTGCAGGGATAGGGAGGAGTTCTCGAATATCGTCAAATCGATCCTCATGATCGACGGTGTGAACAAGACCAACACCTCTGTCGTCCTCAATATGATGAAGGATCCGATGGATTACATCCCTCCAATCGTAGATGAATGACGGATAACGGTCGCATATCTCGCACGCGCGACCTAAATCCTTTTATTGTCCCTCTAGGATGGGGTCGTATATAACCTCAAGAGAGGGTAATTAAAAATGAGAAGAACGCACACCTGTGGAGATCTCAGATCATCCGATCTGGGAAAAGAGGTATGCCTGCAAGGCTGGGTAAGGTTCTCCAGAGATCACGGAGGGGTCGCTTTCATCGATCTTGCCGACAGATACGGAATCACCCAGGTCGTATTCGATCCGGAGGATCTACCTGCTGGAACGGATGCTCAGGCACTTGCCAACGTTATGAAGACATTCACCCGTGAGTCGGCAGTCTCTGTCAATGGTATTGTCAGGAAGAGGGTCGATGGAACCGAGGACGCCCGTAATAAGACAGGCGAGGTCGAGGTGCTCATAACATCCGCAGAACTTCTCAGCAGATCCGAGGTCCCGCCTTTCGAGATAGGCGATCAGAAGGAAGGCGTCCTTCCGTCGGAGGATGTTCGTCTTGAGTACAGGTATCTTGACCTGAGAAGGACTGAGATGATCAGGGCCATAGAGTTCAGGAGCAAGTTCATCCACCTTGCGAGACAGTATCTCGAATCACAGGGATTCCTTGAGATAGAGACTCCCATGCTCGCCAAATCCACTCCAGAAGGCGCTAGGGATTATGTCGTACCATCAAGGGTCCACCCAGGTACGTTCTATGCTCTTCCGCAATCCCCTCAACTCTACAAACAGATGCTGATGGTCGCAGGTATGGACCGTTACTATCAGGTGGCTAGGTGCTTCCGTGACGAGGATTCGAGGAAGGACAGGCAACCCGAGTTCACACAGCTCGATATCGAGATGTCGTTCATCGAGGAGAAGGACATACAGGACAACATGGAGAGGATGTTGGCATACATCTGGAAAGGATTGTATGGCGAAGAGCTCCAGATCCCGTTCCCGAGGATATCCTACATGGAGGCCATGGAGAGATACGGATCGGATAAACCCGATCTCAGATACGGATTACCATTGGAGAAGCTCACAGAGGTGTTCAGGGAGACCAACTACGGCATCATGAAGAAGATCGTCGCTGAAGGCGGCATCATCGTCGGAATGAATCTCAAGAAAGATATCGCAGGCGACAAGATCGGAAGGAACGATGTGGATAGATACATCGCATTGGCGAAGAAGTTCGGACTCGGAGGACTCACATGGATGAGGGTCGTCAACGGCGAGTTGGACAGCAACATCGTCAAATACTTCACCGATGACAACAAGAAAGGCATCAAAGAGACGATGAAGGCCGAGGAAGGGGACCTCATATTCCTGATGGCAGGTCCGTGGAAGAGGACACTCGAGGGTGCAGGACTCATGAGGAGACAGCTCGCAGCCGATCTCGGTCTCGTTCCGGAGGGTACGTTCCAGTTCCATTGGCTCGTGGACTGTCCCATGTTCGAGGTAGATCCCGTCTCAGGGAAGAAGGATGCATTCCACCACCCGTTCGTGCTGCCGTATGATAACTTCAAGAAAGGGGCATGTTTCGACATACTCCTCAACGGTAACGAGCTTGGTTCAGGTTCCATGAGGATAAACAGGCCTGAGATGCAGGTCGAGGTACTCCATCAGCTCGGACTCTCGGATGAGAGGATCGAGGAGAACTTCGGTTGGTTCATCAAAGCCTTAGGCTACGGTGCACCTCCCCACGGAGGTATTGCGATCGGAGTCGACCGTGTCATAGCGATCCTTCTCGGCAAGGAGACGATCCGTGATACGATAGCATTCCCGAAGAACAAGAAGGCGGAGTCACTCATCGACGGATCTCCCGATAAGATCGATGATGAGAAGCTCGAAGAACTTCAACTCATGTCCTTGGCCATGGACGATGTCGATTTCGACATCGAGGAAGAGGACATAGAATGAAACATCTAGCGGGAGATCAGTCTCCCGCAATCTTCTTTTACATCAGGTGATCGTACGGAACACAATCTGATGGCCAAGTATCCAAGGCTGTTGATGTTCCTTGCGATGTGTCTGTTTGGACTCATAGGCATATTGGCCTCCGGTGTGAGTCTACCATCATCTGTGATCGTCCTATTCAGAGGACTCATCGGTTCCTTATTCATCCTCTTGGTCATATTATCGACAGGGAAGAGGATATCATCGGAGGATGTCCGTTCCAATCTGAAGCCGTTGGTGCTCTCAGGTATATTCCTCGGACTCAATTGGCTCGCATTGTTCGAGGCGTACAAGCAGACGACGATATCTCTCGCGACCCTGTCGAACTACATGGCTCCAGTGTTCGTGATGATCGTATCACCATTCTTACTCAGGGAGAGATTCACTGTGACCAAATTAGTATGCGTCATCATCTCCATCCTAGGGTTGGCGATGGCTTCCGGCGTCATACAGGGAGGGATGACAGGGGATAACGATCTCTATGGCATCTCTCTTGGATTGTTAGCCGCGATATGCTATTGCGGGATGGTCATGTGTAACAAGAGATTGGGTGATATCGGGGCATGTGACAGGACCATCGTTCAATTATCTGTCTCCACGTTGGTCGTCATGTTGTATTGCGTATTATCCGTGGACATCGGTTCGCTCACATTCACGACGGAGGATGTCGTATGCTTGATGTTATTGGGTGTGGTGACGACAGGATGCACATTCCTGCTGTATTTCGGTACGATGAGATATCTTCCGGCACAGACCACTGCCATCTACGGATACATGGAACCTGTCGTGACATTGATGCTCTCAGCATTGCTGCTGAGTGAGGATCTCGGTGTCGCCGGATGGATCGGGGCAACGTTGATACTAGGCTCTACGCTATTGTGCAGTTCATTGGATAGGGGTTCAGAGACCAATTCACCTGAGGTGAACGGTTCATAATCTCTCTTCGATGAGTCTCTTCGTAGTATCCACGATATCGGATGATGAGTATTGTCCGCCGGTCTCCTTCATGATGAGACCAATGATTCTGTTGGCGGCCTTCTCGTTCTTCCTATAGTCCTCTACGACGGAAGGGTTCTCATCTATGGTCTTCCTAACCAACGCTTCAAGATCGGCGCAGCTCGCAGACATCTCTGTAACGATCCTTCCTGTCATCAATGCCTTTATGCGTATGTTACATTCGGTATCGGTCATCTTGCCCTTGTGGTAGTCTACGACCGTATCCACGAGCTCCTCGCCCTTCTCATCGGCCTTCGATTCGAAGCTCTTCCAATTCGCGGCGATCGTACCGGATGTCCACGATGTCGCTGTTGCGACGTCAGTCGCTTTCGCGATCCTCTCGAATATGTCGGCAAGACTCATGGAGGTGTTCACGATCTGCTTGGCGATCTTCTCATCCATGCCATATTCCTTTTGGAATCTTGCGATCTTGACAAGAGGCGATTCACGAAGCTGAATGGATTCTGCTATCTTCGATATGTGATATATCCCAAGGTCAGGTTCGCCTATGTATCCATAGTCTGCTTCGAACTCCTTCTTCCTTGCTGAGAATGTGACCTTCTTCTCCTCGTCGAAACGTCTTGTCTCACGTTCGATCTTACCGCCTGCCTTGAGGAGTTTCGTCTGTCTGACGACCTCATATTTCAGACAAGCCTCGACATTCTTGAGTCCCGTCACATTCTTCACTTCACATCTCTCTTTCCCAACGGAGATGTTGCAGTCGCATCTGACGCTCCTCTCTCCGTTGTCCGTGAGGTCTATGACGCTTCTGATCTCCGTAAGGAGCGCGGACAGGAATTCCCTAGCTTCCATCGGCGTGGAGATATCGGGTTCAGTCACTATCTCGACGAGAGGTATCCCTGATCTGTTGTAGTCCACAAGCGATGATCCATCGCCTACTCTCTTGGTCTTACCAGGATCCTCCTCGAGGTGGACGCGTGTGATCCTTATCGGTTTCTTGCCGAGGTAGAACACACCACCAAGACCTATCGGCATATCATATTGTGTGATCTGGAAGTGTTTGCAGAGGTCAGGATAGAAGTATATCTTCCTCGAGAACCATGTGGTATCGGGTATCGAACACCCGAGTTTCTTCGCTATCGTCAATCCGAGGACAACGGCTTGTTTGTTGAGGGACGGTTTCGATCCCGGGAGGCCGAGACATACGGGACACACATGCGTGTTGGGAAGATCCGCACCTGTGGTGGGACAGGAACAGAACATCTTCGACTTCGTGGGGAGTTGTACGTGGATCTCCAATCCTATCTTCATACCTTCACCTCCGCATGTCTGACATCGAATGCAGAATCCCATTTCTCCGCTGCATCTATGAGGACATCCTCATTCCAATGGTCGGATGTGAACAACAATCCTATGGGCATTCCGTCGGAATATCCGCATGGTGCGGACATATGCGGCATGCCTGTGATGTTCGGCGGCACGGTGAGGAAATCAGCCTTATAGGAATCCAAAGCGGACATCTTCGATATATCATCGAATCTAGGCGAGATGAAAGGCATCGTGGGTGTGACCACAGCATCGAATCTCTTGAACTGTTCCTTGTAATCCGCGATGATGGCCTCTCTTACCTGAAGTGCCTTGTTGTAATACCTGTCGGCATATCCCACCATCCTGGTGAACGTTCCGAGCAGAATCCTTCTCTTTGCTTCGTCCCCGAAGTACTTTGAACGGAACGATGTGAAATAATCATCGAATTTGAGTGTAAGATCCCCATCCTGTTGGCCGTATCTCATTCCGCAGAATCTTGCAAGATTGGTAGATGCCTCGGATGTTGCGATGACATAGTATGCGGGGATGGAGTATTTCAGAGTGGGCATGCTGATGTATTCCACGTCTATGGACATGGATCTGAGCATCTCCAAGCTCTTTTCAAAATATTCCATAACATCCTTGCTAATCCCATCTCCTTCCACAGCCTCCTTTGGTATCGCTACTGATTTAAGCTTCTTCCGTCCAAGCTTCAATTCAGGCTGTACGTACGATGTGGGGTCATGAGGATCCTTCCCTGAGATGATCGGCAGATATCTCCTGAGGTCGGATGCTTTGAATGACAACAATCCTACCTTATCTAAGGAGTTGCCGTAATCAATCAGACCATATCTGGAGACACGGCCGTATGACGGGGCCAATCCATACACTCCGCAGAATGAAGCGGGACATACGATCGATCCACCTGTCGACACTCCGATCGATACATGGTCATCCAACACAGCGGCGGCACATGCGGAACCTCCGGACGATCCTCCGCATGATCTGTTCAGATCGAACGGGTTCTTCGGTATACCGAATGCGGAGTTGGTGCAGAATGTCCCGAAACCGAACTCATCCATGTTCGTCTTTCCGATAAGTGCTCCTCCGGCCTCTCTCATCCTCTTGATCGGTGTGGCGTCGAACGGTGCTTTGTAGCCTTCGAGGATCTTGGAGCCTGCTGTGGATTCGTAGTCTATGGACGTGAGATTATCTTTGGCAGAGAATGTGAACTCACCGTCGATATCATTCGACTGTGAGAAATTGATGAACATCTCATATTTCTCATTGATCGATCCAAGGTCACCGATCCTCATGCCAATCTCGGCCCCCTGATGTATCCGTCATAGGTCTTCATGTCCTTGGTGCACTCCTCAGCAGGGATCTCCATGATCGGTTCATCCTCTCTGAATGCATCAGCGATCTCCACAGGATTGAATCCTATGTTCTCGATACCAGGTGCCTCGTCGAGCATCTCGAAGTATTCCAAGATCTCTCCAAGGTCCACACTGTATTTGTTCAATTCCTCTTCCGTGAGGTTGAGATGTGCGATGTGTGCGACCTTTTCTACTATTTCTCTGTCCATTGAGACCGTGGATATGATTTCGACGGACCATTATAAACGTTATCGCGTAAATAAGAAAGAAGCCCGGCAGAGCCGGGCGATAAGGGTTATTTCTTCTCTTTATATCTGATGTAGGCAGGGGCCGCTATGGCTATTACGAACAATATGCCGAAGAGTCCGACGAACCAGGGCGATGTGGCCTGTTTCTTCTCACCGTCTGCATCAGGGGTATCATCTGCCATCGAGAAGTCTGCATCTGCGATCGCTACCGCAGGTACGACGATCATAGCAGCCAACATGAGTGCCAATACTACGTTGGATCCCTTCATGCGCAAGCACCTCCCTTATTGGCGTTGATGATCTTGATCACATACAGGATAGCGACCATCGCGACGATACCGAGCAGTGTGACGATGTATGAGTTCCAGAATCCTGCGATTATGTAGAACACGAAACACACCGATGCCACTAGTATAGCGTATGGTGCCTGTGTGGACACGTGATTGACGTGACTGCACTCAGCTCCTGCAGACGACATGATGGTCGTATCCGAGATGGGTGAGCAGTGGTCTCCGAAGACCGCACCAGCCATAGAGGCCGCGATACCGATGATGAGAAGATCTGGGTTCGATTCGAACACAGGCACAACGATCGGGATCAGGATACCCATGGTTCCCCATGATGTTCCTGTTGCGAATGCGATGAAACATGCGATGATCATGAAGATCGCAGGCAACATGTTCTTGAGGCTTCCTGCATCGTCCAATGCGTTACTGACGAACGATGAGGCATCCAGACTGTTGGTCATGGCACAGAGTGTCCATGCGAAGATCAGGATGAGGATCGCGGATACCATGTTACGGAATCCCTGGGGCAGCGTATCCAAGAGCACAGGGAACGCTGCAGCCTTGCGGACGATGAAGTATGCGATGATCATGAGCAGAGCTACGATCGATCCCATCGCAAGTCCTGTGGATGCGCTTGCGTTAGCGAATGCATCACGGATTCCAGCTCCGTTAAAGAATCCTCCTGTGTAGAGGAGTGAAACGACACATGATATGATGAGGAGGACAATCGGGAGCACAAGATCTACGACGCGTCCTTCGCAGTCATATGTCGTGTTGTCCGTCACATTCTCATATGGCCTGTCGGGCGTTGTGTATAGGTCACCGTTCTTCGCGTTGTCCTCGTGTTTCTTCATGGGTCCGAAATCGACATCCATGAAACAGATGCATACGACCATCACGATGGTGAACAAAGCGTAGAAGTTGTACGGGATACACTGGATGAACACATCCATCGCATTCATCCCTGCGGGAAGTGTGGTGTTACCGAGACTCGATGCGACTGCAGCCGCCCAAGAACTCACAGGTGCGATGATACAGATCGGTGCTGCTGTGGAATCGATCAGATATGCCAATTTAGCACGTGAGATGTTGAACTTGTCCGTGAGCGGACGCATGACCGAACCGACTGTCAGACAGTTGAAGTAGTCGTCCACGAAGATACATACTCCCAAGAGGAATGTCGCGAACTGTGCGCCTCTGCGGCTCTTGATGTGTCTGAGTGCCCATTCTCCATAGGCTTTGGAACCGCCTGATTTGAAGAGCAGAACACCGATGACTCCGAGAACGACAAGGAACACGAGGATTCCTGCGTTATCGATATCACCGACGGATTGTGCGAATCCGGCTGTGGCGTTGACCACGGTCATCTCTAGATTGAAATTAGACAGGAACAATGCACCTAGCACTATTCCGACGAAAAGTGAGGAATAGACTTCCTTCGTTATGAGGGCAAGGACGATCGCAACGAATGGAGGTACTAGTGACCACCATGTTCCGACGAATCCGCCGTCAGGTTCGAATATGAGTGCCAATGCGATGACAGCGACTAGGAGTACCAATATGCCTAGCCCTCTCATCTTCGATGTGGCCTCTTTCGTGATCTTATCTACTGTCATATTATCACTTAATATGATATGTTCTTTCGGTAGCCGTTATACATATATAAAAGAAGTAGAAGCCTAATGATTGAATTCGTAGAATTTTTACGAATAAATATTATAATTATTCGATTTTCGTGAAAAAATCGTTGAAAATGATTGTTTATAGTACGATTATTGTAATTTGGATATACTCGAACTAGATGCATGCGGATTATTACGCTAATGACGTAATAGTCACCGTAATCGTTTATAATGAAGAAAACTTAACGAGACCACGATAAAGATGGCAGATGACCTCTCAAAGAAATTGGCGGCTGGAATGAAGGCCATGGATGAGGGTGACTTCAAGAAAGCATACTCATCATTTAAGAAGCTCTGTGACGAGAATCCCAACGACGCTGAGTGTTGGTATTACAAGGCGGAATGCGGCAACATGGCAGCTGGAATGTTCGGTGCGAAAGTCAAGGATGAAGACATCATCGAGGCTTACAACAAGGCCATAGAGTTGGATCCACAATGCGATTACTATGAATCATACGGACTCTATTGCATCTCCATCAACAAATACGATGAGGCCGAGAAGGCATTCTGCGAGGCTGCAGAGGCGGATGAATCCAGATCAGCATCACTCTATTCGGAGTTCGCTGTAGAGTACTTCAACAACGTGATGGCATCATACGGTGAGATCATGGAGGATCCCAAAGCAAGGGCTCCATACGCGAAGAAAGCTTTGGAATATATGCTCAAGGCCCTTGAGATCGAACCTGAAGAGGCAAAATCACTTCTTTGAGAATCTTGATGTCGTCCCCTGTCCTCAGGGGACGACGATCAGGGAATCAGTTTCTAAGTTCGCCCAAGGTAGCTGTCCTTTCGGCGAATGCGTTGTGTTTGTGTATCGATTCCTCGGATTCACTCTTCACAACAACTTCAACATCATCAGGAAGTTCGGTGTATTCGTCAACGATCTTCTTCAATACGTCTCTCACCATATCCTCTACGAATTTCGGATTCCTATGAGCATTGATGACGACAGCCGCCTCATCATCCCTCTTCAACACCTCGAACGTAGGTGATGAGAATGACGAATTGATCAGATCGATGAGATCATCCGCTTCCACCATACAACTGTCATCCATTGACATGTACACGGTGCAAACATTCCTTTGGTTGTGTGTGATGACAGGCCATTCTTTGGAGCAGTTGAGCGTCTGAGCGACATTCTCCTGAGCACACGGACATGCGGTCATACCGACAGCCTCTACGCCTATGGTCTTGGTGATGCCGCCATCACGCTCGCATTTCGCTTTACCGAAGAGTCTGTACACCTCTGTAGTATTCTTGCCGTGTGGTGTGACATTGTCCTTGAAATATTCTGCGACGATGTTCACATTGGAGAATTTAGCGTATTCATGCTTCTCGAGGAGCATCTTGCCGATCATGGTCGCAAGGTCCTCGATACCAGTCGTAGGTTCCTCTGTGCATTCCGATACGACGGCCCTTATGACCTCTAGATTCCTGGACATGTGTGAACCCTTCTGCTCGGCAGGGAGATCCACGAACACATCGATCATACAGACCAAAGGTTCATTGCAATGTTCATCTGGCCTTTTCACATGGACTAACTTTCTGACGCCGGTAACACCGACCTTGGTCAGGCTGAAACCCGTCTCATTCTTACGGTTTTGAACATCACAAACTGGTATCATGTGTGGCCACTATTACTAGATATAAATAAAGAATTCGTTTATCAACAATTTTTTTAGTAGAAGAGTATAGCAGTCGACAACGGAGATGTTATCATCATGTGATGACATATTCATTCATGATGTGCGGTGTCGATGAGGCTGGCAGAGGTCCAGTGATGGGCCCATTGGTTGTTTGTGCCGTTTTCGTAGAGGGTGATGCTGCATTGAAGGATTTGGGTGTGAAGGACTCCAAGAAGCTCACGCCTAAGGCTAGAGAGAAATTGTACGATCGGATCATCGAAACGATCGATGACTATCATTTAGAAATTGCATCCGCAGCCGAGATCGATGAGATGATGGCTACAAAATCTCTCAACACGATAGAGTTGGAGATGTTCGCAAGATCGGTATCCAAGAGGCCCGTATCATCGATATATGCGGACTGTCCCGATGTGAATGAATCAAGATTCTCATCGCAACTGTCATCGTTGACGGGCGGAGAGTATGTCATCGGAAAACATAAAGCGGATGACACATACCCTGTCGTATCCGCCGCATCGATATTGGCTAAAGTGACGCGCGATAGGATGATCGACGATATAGCCGACAGATTCGGAATGGACATCGGAAGCGGGTATCCTAGCGACAGGAAGACGATGGGTTTCATCGAGAATTGGATAAGGAAGAACGGTTCATCCCCGCCTGATGTCAGGAATTCATGGGAGCCAGTAAAAAAACTACTTATGGTATCAAAGAATACGCGCATTACGGATTGGTGAACATATGAGTATGGAGCTCGAAATCCAGAGGATGATCGATAAATTCAGAAGAAGGATGAGTAAGGATCCTGAGACGAGAGCGAAGGTGGAACCCATAACAAAAACGCTCAACATCGACTTGGGAGACGAATTCTATTCGATGAAGATCGAACATGCTGAGATAACCGAATTCAGACCCGAACTCATAGATGATCCTGATGTGACCTTGATGACCACGCGCGAATATCTGCAGGAACTCATCGATGGTACATTGAGACCTATGAAGGCCTACGTCACCAAGAAGATCAGGATAAAGGGCAAGATTGAGGATATCATGCACTTGAAGGCCCTATTCTAGATTATTTATACAATAAGAACAATCGATATCATGATGGGTGATACGACGTCTAATCGTTCGAAGAGGATAGTCGTGATAGCGATTGCGGTACTCTTCGTTTGCATGTTCATGATCACAGGGATAGTATCCATGCTATCTGGATTTTCACTCATCTCCATAGTGGTCGTAGCGGTATGCTTGATATTCTCGGCGATGATCGTATACTATGCTGTGGAGCGTATCAAAGAGATAGATGAAGGTGTAGACGATGATGTTGACAACTATTGACGTTGTGCCTGGGAAGCAGTATGAGGTCCTCGGCCTCGTTAAAGGAAATATGGTCCAAACGAAGAACTTCGGGAAGGATATCGGTGCAGGGTTGAAATCTTTGGTCGGTGGAGAGCTCAAAGCGTATTCCGATATGATGAATGAGGCAAGGGCGACAGCTACCAAGAGGATGGTAGCGGAGGCAGAGGCACTTGGTGCGGATGCGATAGTATGTGTTAGGTACACATCAGCATCCGTCATGGCTGGTGCGGCCGAGATACTTGTATTCGGAACAGCAGTCAAATTCGTTTGAACATAGGGCCGTTCCGGCCCTCTGTGACCTTTTTATCCTTTCGATCGGTCCGCCGATCTCTTCAACAAAAATATAAATATGACTTGATAATAGGTGGAAACATAGCGAGGTAGGGTAGCCAGGATATCCCGTCGGGCTCATAACCCGGAGATCGGTCGTTCAAATCGACTCCTCGCTACCATTGATTTTCAAGACAACAATTGACATCCAGCCCACATTCTGTCCCGCGGATTGTCATTTAGAAAAATTTAATTGGAAGAGGACGGAGGATCTCACTCCTCAGCGTCTTCCTCGATCCAATCAAGATGATCATCCATGATGGATATGTCCCTCACGTACACATCCTTCGGACACTCAAGATCGTCCAGGCATCCGGTCCAATAGACCACGATACCGGGTCCGAATATCTGTGTATATGGGATAAGTTGTTTCCTGGAGTTGTATTTGAATTCGGTATTGTCTCCGAACGATGCTTTGCTCTCGACCCAATATATCTTGTGTCCGTGATACAGCATGGGTTCATCCAAAAGCGCATCAGGGGTCTTCTCATACACTCCCTTGAGGTCATCCTCGACACGATATGTGATGCCTTGGCCATCCAACCATTCGTGGAGGAGATTCTCTCCCCATATGCCTCTCTCCCTCTGCCTGTTGTTGCCTTCAGGCGAGTAGATGATGTCGTTCTCGATGACCTCTCTGAGTTCGTTCGATACCTCTTCCACAAGTTGATCTGGATCGTTGATGTAATCCCAGAACTCCTTCCTGGTCGCACCATCCTCGAGGAAGATGAACATGGCCATGAGTATCGGGGGGAAGTTCCACTTCTCGGCAAGTTCCATCATGGATTTTCCCCTCTTCCACTCCTTCAGCAGTTTCGCAGAGTTGTTCTTGACGACGTAGAATCTCTTCTTGACATCCCTGCTCATCTTCTGAGTGTACAAGGTTTCAGCGAATCTGAAATCGTATCCCTCGTCCTCGAGTTTTTTGACATCCTTGACGGAATTCAGACGATTGTAGATCGCTTTGTACTCTTGGTATTCCATGTTATCAATTCTTCTTCAGGTTTTCACACAGGTCGTCCACTGCAGCTAGGACGACATCCCTTACCATGGATGTTGGCGGGCAGTATGCGTTCTCTGAACGTACTGCGAAGTCCTCGGCTGTCACGCCATCGATGATGGCTTCCGTGATCCAATTGATACGGCCTGTCGCATCCTCTCCAGCGATGATCTGTGCACCGATGAGCCTGTGTGAGCATTCATCCGCAAGCACCTTGACGATGAGTTCCTTTCCGCCAGGGTAATATCTGGCGCGTGTGAGCCCACGGGCTTTTCCTTCAACGGTCTTGATGCCATACCACGAGGCAAGTCCTTCTGACATGCCTGTTCCGGCGATCTGTTTGTCACCTATGACGCTCACCCACGGGCTGGCGACAGGTCCGGCAGACTTCCTTGCACCTGCGGCGTTAGCGCCTGCGATGAGACCCTGTCTGACCGCGGACGATCCGAGTTGACTCATGGTGGGGCCTGCAAGTATGGCGGATTGACATTGTACGACATCGCCTGCGAGGAACACATCAGGAACGAGTCTTCCTCTCTTGTATGGTTGCATGGTCGGGGATACGGCAACTGCTCCGAGTTGACCGATATCGAGCTCCAACATCTTGGGCAATGTGAGGTTAGCACGGACTCCGGTCGCGAAGATGACCATCTCACAGGGATATGTCTCGCCTGCGGCTGTGACGGATTCGACCTTCTTCTCTCCGTTCACACCTTGGATCGGTGCTTTCATGACGAACTTTATGCCCATGTCCTCAAGATATCTCTGGATAGGTTCTGCCATATCCTTATCAGCGATACGTGGGATGACCTGATCCATCATCTCGATGACGATGACATCTTTGCCTGCATTCTTGAGGGATAGGGCCATTTCGAGTCCGATGACTCCTGCGCCGCCGATGACGACGGTCTTGACATCCTTCAACGCATTCTGTATAGCTTTACCATCATTGATGGTCCTGACGACGAACACGTTCTCGAGATCCTTCCCAGGTACGGGCGGTATGAAGACGGTACCTCCTGTCGCAATGACCAGCGAATCATAGGGATATTCCTTCCCATCCGCAGTCACTTTCTTCGTTTCGCCATCGATCGCAGTGACCGTTGTCCTGATTAGGACCTTTATGTTCCTCTCCTTCTCGTAGTAGGCGGGATCGTGCATCACGATGCTTTCCCATGATGCCCTGCCTTCGATAGCCCAGGGGATCACGCAGGGCGAGTATGAGATGTACTCATCTTCAGTGAATACGGTGATATTTGATGATGGATCCTGCCTTCTTGCAGCCGATGCGGCGGTCATTCCTGCCGCACCCGATCCGATTACAATTATGTTCCTTGCCATAGGCATACCAAAATCCCCATCGGACCGAGCGATATATAAGTTATGGTCGTGTGCGCGTTATTATTAACAGGAAGGAGAATACGAAGAAAGATGAAAGAGAGAAGGCCAGATGAATTGGAGACACTCTGGAAGGAGAAGGATGTCGTCAATGGGAAGTTGTCCGACGCCATGGTCGCCATAATGCGTACGAATGGTTGTGTTTGGGCGAAGAACTGTGGCGGCTGTACGATGTGCGGATATCGCACGGCCTCTCTGCACGACGTCACGGAGGATGATCTGATGAAACAAGTGGATCAGATGCTCTCCCGTTACAAAGGCGAATCATTCGTCAAATTATATACATCCGGCAGTTTCCTGGATGAGAATGAGATACCAATGACAGTGAGGGAACGCATCTTCGATGAATTCTCTTCCTGCGACCGCATACTATTCGAGAGTCGCCCCGAGTTCATCGAAAAGGATGTTCTTTCCACCTTACCGAAATCCACGACCATAGCATTGGGATTGGAATCATCCGACCCTGAAGTGATGGAAGTGAGCATCAGGAAAGGTTTCACGCCGAATGATGCGAAGAGAGCTGGAGAATTAGCGAAGGATGCAGGCCTGATGGTCCGTTCCTACCTTTTACTCAAACCGTTGTACATGCAGGAGCGTGTTGCCATAGATTCGGCTATAGATTCGGCAAGATTCGCGGACCCGTTCTCCGATGAGATATCGATCAATCCAGTCAATGTGCAGAAGGGAACAGTCGTGGAGAGGATCTGGAAGAGAGGGGACTACAGGCCCCCTTGGATATGGTCACTCATAGAGGTGTTCAAAGAACTATCTGGCACAATCAATTCTAGACTCATGTCGTCCCCTTCTGGCGGAGGAAGTCAGAGAGGGGTACACAATTGTGGTGAATGCGACCAGAGGGCTTTGGAGGCCATAGAGCGGTTCTCATTCACACAGGATGTCAATGATTTGAACGTGACCTGTGAATGTCGCGACAGTTGGCAAAAGTATATGCTCTCCGAATCAATGCTGGGTACAGCAGCTGATCTCGACAGAGGATTCAGCAGCGATCTGATGATCAGGAAGTGATGGGTTGGATTACGATATCAAGAGA
This sequence comes from Candidatus Methanarcanum hacksteinii, assembly GCF_964305265.1. NCBI lineage: Archaea > Methanobacteriati > Thermoplasmatota > Thermoplasmata > Methanomassiliicoccales > Candidatus Methanarcanum > Candidatus Methanarcanum hacksteinii. Next base: position 689,374 of record NZ_CAYATA010000002.1, read on the forward strand.
GGATGGTTCAAGAACGTCGAAGGAGATGCTCTGCCGAATCTGATGAGGGATGTGTTCGGAAATGTCAAAGCCGAAGGCGAGACATATGTGTCAGAATATGGTGTGATGACACGCATAGAGGCAAAGATCCTCGCAAAGGACAAGATGGACATCGCCACCGAATCGAGGAAGGGCCCTATGACGGACGAGGAGATCCTCGACAGTAAAAGGAAGCTCAATGAGTTCGCTGAGAAGGCTACAGGATTCGATGCGAAGGCCCGTATGAAGAGGGCACAGAAGAAAGCAAAAGAAGGGACGCTCTGAGCTCCCTTCTCTTTATTTATTTACGCGCGTTATATTAATACTATTTTTGCGACACCTTTATATATGACGTGGGTCTACGACCCATTAGATTAACGCGCAATATGTTCGACCAGACACATCGGGCAATGCAATCGCAACCCATATCCAGGTCTCATGTCGATTTTTATCGGGATGTGGACGCGGTGTCACGGTCGAGGATTAGACGTTGAAATCGACTAAGATGCGAGATTAGCGAAGATACTCTCGCAGGATGTGAAATATGCCACAAAGGAGACGTCCAAAGAAGGGATCACGTGCGTACGGGCCTAGAAAGAGAGCCCAGTCGCAGACACCCCGCCTTGATTCTTGGCCTGAGATATCAGGTGCACCTAAGATTCAGGGATTCGCCGGATACAAAGCCGGTATGACGCACGCTTTCATAGTCGACAAGCGTGCAAAGGCAACAACATCGGGAATGGAAGTGCAGGTACCTGTCACGGTCCTTGAAGTTCCCCCGATGAAGGTAGCAGCAGTTAGGTTCTACGAGAACACGATCTACGGACTCAAGACCGCAGGCGAAGTATGGGCACAGGAGCTCGATCCTCTGCTTGACAAACGCCTGAACGTCCCGAAGTCACACGACGAAGCATCGTTCGCAAAATACGACGGTGTCGATGTCGATGACGTCCGTGTCATCGCCTACACACAGCCCAAGATGGTCAAGGGAGTTCCCAAGAAGGTCCCTGATGTCATGGAGCTCAGGATCGGCGGAGGCACCATCGACGAGAGGAAAGAGTTCGCAAAAAGCCTCCTCGGAAAAGATGTCACGATCAATGACTTCGCGACCGAGGGTACACTCATCGATGTCGTCGCAGTGACCAAAGGAAAAGGATTCCAGGGTGTTACGAAGCGCTGGGGAGTCAAACTTCTCTCACACAAGAACAGCAAACACCGCAGGGGAATCGCCAACCTTGGTCCTAAGAGACCTGGATACGTCAGGAGCACAGTTCCCGGATCAGGTCAGATGGGATACCACCAGAGGACAGAGTTCAACAAGCAGCTCATGAAGATCGGAGCAGAGGGATCGGAGATCACACCCAAGGGTGGATTCCTGAACTACGGCGATGTCGTCAACACATACGTACTCGTACATGGTTCCGTTCCTGGACCTACCAAGAGACTCGTTAGGCTCAGAGATGCAACGAGGGCACCCAAGACTGTCAACGATGTTACGGACATAACATATGTCTCTACATCATCAAAACAGGGGGCATGAGTTAGATGGCACAAACAAATGTTTATTCAGTTAAGGGAGACGTAGCAGGAAAGATCGATGTTCCCGCAGCCTTCGAGACCCCCTACAGGCCTGACTTGATCAAGAAAGCAGTCCTTGCAGCAGCGGCCAACGGCAGGCAGCCCTACGGACCTGGAGCAAGATCTGGTATGAGGCACTCCGTCAGCACATGGGGAAAGGGTCGCGGTACAGCACGTGTACAGCGTATCCACGATGGAAGCAAAGCTACAGAGTCACCTAACAACGTCTCAGGACGCAGGGCTCACCCACCGGTTCCCGAGAAGAACTGGTCACTTAAGGTCAACCAGAAAGAGCGTGTCCTCGCACGCAAGTCAGCACTTGCAGCAACAGGCTGTGCAGCATGTGTGAAAGCACGCGGACACCAGTTCGATGATGCAGTTTCATTCCCTATCGTTGTGGAAGATGACGTGCAGGATATCAAGTCAACATCCGAGGTATACGATCTCTTCGAGAAGATCGGAATCGCATACGATGTTGACCGTGCAAAGGACGGAACGAAGATCCGTGCAGGAAGGGGAAAGATGAGGAACAGAAAGTACCGCACACCCGTGTCGATACTTCTCGTCGTCACAGAGAAAGAGGCACCCATCATCAAAGGTGCAGCGAACCTTCCTGGAGTACAGGTTGAGACAGTCAACAGCATCAACGCCGCAGTGCTCGCACCCGGAGGAGACGCTGGAAGGCTTACAGTTTACACCAAATCGGCAATCGCCAAGATCGGAGAGTGGACACAGTGAAGCAGAACGATGTTCTTATCAAGCCTTTCGTAACAGAGAAGGCAATGAACGCCATCGGCGGAACCCCCACACAGGACTTCAAGGACGGAAACAAGATCGAGTTCCTCGTTCACAGAGATGCGGACAAGGCATTGATCAAGGTCGTCTTCGAGGAGCGCTTCGAGGTCAAAGTCGATAAGGTATGGACAAGAATCCAGAAAGATGGAAAGCATGCGATCATCAAACTCTCAGAAGGCTACTCGGCAGAGGATGTCGGAATGAGGGTCGGAGTATTCTGAAGGTGAGTGAACATGGCAAAGAGATTGAGAACGCAAAGGCGTGGAGCAGGCGGTAACCAGTACCGTTCACCCAGCCACAGGCACGTTGACGACATCAGGCTCCCTGCAGTGAGCAACGCAGAGGGTATCGTCAAGGATATCATTCACGCACCCGGAAGGACATCACCCCTTGCAGTCGTAGACTACGACGGCAAGAAGAACTACCAGATCGCAGCAGAAGGAATGTCAGTCGGCCAGAAGGTCGTCATCGGAAAATCACCTGCGAAGCCCGGAAACATCATGGCACTCGCAGCGATACCTGAAGGTACCGAGATCCACAACATCGAGGCACAGCCCGGAGATGGAGGCAAATACGTCAAGGTTGCCGGAGCATCAGGTACCGTCGTCAGCAGGGGATCGGTTGTGATCGTTGAGATGCCATCAGGTGTCCTCAAGGAGTTCAACCCCAACTGCCGTGCAGCAGTCGGTATCATCGCCGGTAACGGTAGGGCAGACAAGCCTTTTGCAAAATCAGGAAAGAAATGTCACGCACTCGGCTCAAGGTCGAAGGCACACTTCCACGTGAGCGGAGTTGCAATGAACGCAGTTGATCACCCCCATGGTGGAGGAAGTCACCCTCACATTGGTGGACCGAGTACCAAGAGCCGCAATGCATGGCCTGGACAGAAGGTAGGTCGTCTCTCACCTAAGAAGAAAGGCAAGAAGTGATTCATATGGGAAAATCTAAGATAATGGGTTCAGCAAAAGCTTCCAGGAGAAAGTCCAGGAAGAAGGCGAGCTTGATCCAGGCAAGGAGGAAGAAGGAGTTCCTTTACCGCGGTTACACCCTGGAAGAACTTCTCGGGATGTCATTCGATGAGGTCCTCGGACTCATGCCTTCGAGATCAAGGAGAACATACATGCGCGGACTGAATTATGAGCAGCAGGTGCTCTTCGACAACCTCAAGAATGCTGAGGCTGGAGCAACAGTAAGGACACACCGCAAGGATCTGCCTATCATACCCCAGTTCGTAGGAAAGACCGTCAGCATCTATGACGGAAAGGAATTCAAGGACGTTGAGATAAAGCCCGAGATGATCGGACACTTCCTCGGTGAGTTCGTCATCACAAGGAAGATGCCTGTGCACTCCGGACCTGGAGTCGGTGCAACAAGGTCCTCTAAGTTCATGCCGTTGAAGTGAGGTGTTTGAGTTGAAAGGATATACAGCAGATTCAAACCCCGAGAACTCCGCGAAAGCATTGGGAAAGGAGATGCCTATCTCACCCAAGCTCTCACGCGAGGTATGTGGAATGATCCGTGGAATGAAGGTCGACAGGGCAGTCGCTGTCCTCGAGGGCATCATCGCAATCGAGACCCCCGTTCCTCTCAAGAGATACAACAAACGTGTATCGCACAAGCCTGGAGTAGGTCCAGGAAGGTACCCCAAGAAGGTCGCTCAGGCAACACTTGGAGTACTCAATAGCGCGATCGCTAACGCTGAGTACAAGGGACTCTCCAAGGACAACATGGTCATAAGCACCATCACGGCCTCAAGGGGAAGGGTCACACCCGGACACATGCCCAGGGCACACGGAAGGGCGACTCAGTGGAACCAGGAGACAGTCAACCTCGAGATAATCATTGAGGAGGTAGAGTGAAATGGCATCAGAAAGAAGATTCGTTGCCGAGAACATCCGCAGGGTTCTCCTCAAAGAGTACCTCATGAAAGAGGTAAGCCGTGCAGGATTCGGAGGACTTGACGTTCAGAGGACACCACTGGGAACACGTGTCATCCTCACAACGGAGCGCCCCGGTCTCGTCATCGGAAGGAAAGGTCAGACTATCAAGAACCTGACAACAGCAATCGAGGAGCAGTTCGGCTTTGAGAACCCCCAGATCGAGGTCCAGGAAGTCAAAGATCCCAACCTCAACGCACAGATCATGGCAGAGAAGTTGGCATTCTCCCTTGAGAGGGGATGGCACTTCAGAAGAGCGGGTCACTCATCCGTTCGTAGGATCATGGATTCAGGCGCAAAGGGATGTTACATCATCATCGCAGGAAAGCTCACAGGTCAGAGACACAGGACAGAGAAGTTCAAGGATGGAAACATCAAGTTCTGCGGTGAGCCGAAGGCCAACTTCATGGATCAGGGATATGCAGTGGCCAAATTGAAGATGGGAGTCATCGGTGTGACCGTTCAGATCATGGAACCCAACGCGAAATTGCCCGCTGACACAACAGTACTCGGTAGGACAGAGGCAGCAGCGGTCCTCCCCCAGATCTTCGAAGAGGACTATGTAGCACCTTCGAAGACGGAAGAGGTCGTCGCCGAACCCGTCGAGGCAGATGCAGCGAATGCAGGAGTGGAGTGAGATGGTACTTAAAGTTTCTGAGATCAGGAATATGGGTGCTGATGAGCGCAACCAGAAGCTCAAAGAGCTTAGGGAAGAGCTCATGCACGAGAGAGGAGTCTCCTCGATGGGTGGTGCACCGGCTAACCCCGGAGCGATCCGCTCCATCAGGACAGACATCGCTCGCATCCTTACAGTCCAGAAGGAGGAGGAAGAGCTCTAATGACGGAGATCTGCCCCGTATGTGGCCTGCCGAAAGAACTCTGTATGTGCGAGGAGATCGCACGCGAGTCACAATCCGTCAGGATTTCGGTGGATAGCCGTAGGTACGGAAAGGTCGTTACGGTGATCGATGGTATCGATGACGGTTCCATCGACATCAACGATCTGGCCAAGAAGTTGAAGAACAAGTGCGCCGCAGGCGGAACATCCAAGGACGGACGCATAGAACTCCAGGGCGATCACAAGAGAAAGGTGCAAGCCGTACTGGAGGAGATGGGCTTCAAGACGGAAGTAAGGTAAGATGAATGCTCGTGATTTCATGAGGACGGAATTCATTGGATTGGATGTGGAAGTGCTGTCAGCACCATGTTACTCTGGCTTGTCCGGCGTAGTGGTTGATGAGACGAAGAACACATTCACCATCGACTCGGCCGGAACTGAGAGAATGGTACCCAAACCAGGCAATGAATTCAGGTTCACGTATGAAGGCAAAGAATTCGTCGTTAAAGGAAAAGATATACAACACCGACCAGAAGACAGAATAAAGAAGGTTAGGTGAATAATATGACAGCAAGAAATATCGGAATCAATGTCAACCCCCCGAAGGCGGAATGCAACGACCCCAACTGTCCCTACCACGGCACATTGCCCGTGAGAGGACAGATCATCGATGGTAAGGTCGTTTCTGTCAGGATGGACAAGACCGCGGTGGTTGAGAAGCACTACCTGAAATATCAGGAGAAATACGAAAGGTACGAGAAGAGGACAGGCAGGTACATGGTGCACGCACCATCCTGCTTCGAGCTTAAGGTCGGCGATGAAGTGAAGATCATGGAATGCCGCCCGCTCAGTAAGACGGTTTCATTCGTCGTCGTCGAGAAGAGGGAGTGAAATGAAGGGAATAGCTGGTAACCAGACAAGAGGCCTTCAGAACGGCTCCGAGATCAACGTCATCGACAACACGGGTGCAAAGGTCATCGAGATCATCACCGTCCCCGGATACCACGGTGTCGCAAGGCGTGTCCCCTCCGCAGGAGTCGGAGACATGGTCATCGCATCCGTGAAGAAGGGAACACCCCAGATGAGGAGGCAGATCGTCTTCGCAGTCATTGTTCGTCAGAGACGCCCGATGAGACGCCCCGATGGAACAATGATCTTCTTCGAGGACAATGCAGCGGTCATCACCACAGATACCGGTGAGACCAAAGGAACTGACATCAAAGGACCTGTTGCAAGAGAGGCAGCCGAGAGGTGGCCCCGTATCGCAGCAACAGCAAGTGTCATCGTGTGAGGTGTGAGATATGGTCAGCAGCAAAGCAAGGAACCAGAGGAAGATGCGTGCGAACGCACCAGCCCACATCAAGAGAAAGATGCTCTCATCACACTTGAGCGCAGATCTCCAGAAGGAGTACGGAAAGCGTTCAGCACGTGTCTGTCTCGGCGATACCGTGATGGTTCTCCGTGGTGGAGAGGACATCCGCGGTGTCGAGGGAAAGGTCATCGGAGTCATGACGGACGAGGGACGTATCACGATTGAGGGTGTGACCATCAATCAGGCCGACAACACAGCGGTCGCACGTCCCATACACGCATCCAATGTCGTCATCACCAAGTTAAACCTTGATGATGCATGGAGAAAGGATGCACTCAAGAGAGGAAAGGGGGCTAAAGAATGAGCGACCACTTGAAGAGATTGAATGCACCCAGGTCCTGGCCCATCAAGAGGAAGGTCAGCATCTGGACAACAAAACAGCGCCCCGGTTCACACTCAGTCGAGAACAGTATCCCTGCAGCATTCCTGCTCAGGGATATGATCAAGATCTGTGACACCGCAAGGGAAGCAAAGAGGATCGTCGCCAACCGTGACCTCCTCGTCGACGGAAAGCCCGTAAGGGACGTAAAGGCCCCTGTCGGACTCATGGATGCAGTTGCGATCCCCAAGATGGATCTCTACTTCCGCATCGTCCTCACAGACAAGGGAAAGCTTGTAGCAGTACCTATCTCGAAGGATGAGGCAGGATGGAAACTCTGCAGGGTAGAGGGCAAAACGAAGATCACAGGTGGAAAGATCCAGGTCAACCTCAACGATGGAAGGAACATCCTCCTCGAGAAGAACGCATACAAATCAGGTGATGTCCTTAAGATTGCAGTACCTTCACAGGAGATCCTCGAGGTATTCGCACTCGACAAGGATGCAGCAGTACTCATCACCAGTGGACAGCACGCAGGAAAGACGGTGACGGTCTCCGAATACATCATCACGGAAGACGCTTCTGCAAACATCGTCAGATTCACAGACGGTACAGAGACAGTCAAACGCAACGTGTTCGTGATCGGCGCAGGATCCTCTGCAATAAAGCTCCCGGAGGCATCTGAATGAACTCACTCAGGGATGTCCGCGTTGAGAAGGTCGTCGTTAACATCGGTGTCGGCGAAGCCGGAGAGAGACTCTCCAAAGCATGCAAGGTCCTTGAGATGGTAACAGGACAGAAACCTATCCAGACGATCTCAAAGACAGTCAACAGGGATCTTGGAATCCGTGAGGGTATGCCTCTCGGATGCAAGGTCACCCTCAGGGGAGAGGTCGCAACGGATTTCATCAAGAGGGCACTCATCATCCGTGAGATGCGTGTTCCCGAATACTCCTTCGACAAAGAAGGCAACATGTCATTCGGTATCACAGATTACACGGATTTCGACGGTATGAAATATGACCCTGAGATCGGAATCTTCGGAATGGATGTCAATGTCGTTCTCAGAAGGGCAGGAAACAGGATCACACAGAGGATGCTCCTCAAGAGGAGGATCCCCAAGGGACACCGTGTCCAGCGCGATGAAGCGATCCAGTACATGAAAGATAACTTCAGTGTTAAGGTGGTTGAATGAAGCCAAAGAAACAATTCGGCAGATCTGTCGGCTGCACACGCTGCGGACGCAGAAGAGGAATCATAAGGAGGTACGGAATGCACCTCTGCCGCCAGTGCTTCAGAGAGATGGCCCCGGAACTGGGATTCAAGAAATATTCGTGAGGTGAGAAGATGCAGAATGATCCATTGAACGACGCAATGTCAGTAATGAAGAATGCCGCGGAGAACGGTCAGAGCGAATGCATCATCGAACCGTCCTCAAAGCTTATCGGTCGTGTACTGAAAGTTATGCAGGACAACGGTTACATCAACCAGTTCGAGTACATCGAAGACGGCAAAGCCGGTAAATTCCGTGTCATGATGAAAGGAGCGATCAACAACTGTGGTGTCATCAAGCCCAGGTACTCGGTCAAGGCGATCGACCTCGAGAAATTCGAGGCAAGATACCTTCCGGCCCAGGACTTCGGAGTCTTGATCTTGACCACCACAGCTGGTGTGATCACTCAGTCCAGCGCCAAAGAACTTGGTGTTGGAGGAAAATTGTTAGCATTTGTATATTGAGGAATATAGATGACAATAGCAGGGAAAATCGTAAGCACCATCGCCATCCCAGATGGGGTTACCGTCTCACAGGACGGTAATATCCTGAAGGTCAAAGGACCGAAAGGTGAATTGAGCAGAAACTTCGCGCATCCCAGCGTAAATGTTGCCATTGACGGAAGCAACGTCGCAGTGTCATGCGAGTTCCCGACCATCAGGGAGAAAGCCATGGTCGGTACACTCCACGCACACGTCAGGAACATGGTCAGGGGAGTCACAGAGGGCTACCTCTATGAACTCAAGGTCGTGTTCTCGCACTTCCCGATGAAGGTAGCTGTTAAGGGAGACAGAGTCGAAATCGACAACTACATGGGAGGCCACGCACCCCGTTTCGCCAACATAGTCGGCGGATGCAAGGTGAAGGTCAACGGAGCGGACGTCACAGTAGAAGGAATCGACATAGAGGCAGTCGGACAGACCGCCGCCAACATCGAGAGGGCAGCATCCAGAGGAGGATTCGATAAGAGGGTCTTCCAGGACGGAATCTATGTCATCAAGAAATCCCACAAGGTGAGAGAATGAGCGTTAAGAGTTTCAAGGACTTCCCAGGACTCAAGGATGAGAATATTCCCGAGCTTGAATCCATCGGAATCAAGACAGTCGAGGAATTCTCAGCCGCATTGAAGGATGAGGGCAAGCTCAAAGAGATCATCAAAGCGCTCTCCGGAGTAGGCCCCAAGACCGCAATGAAGTGGAAAGCACTCGTTGAGGGAGATGCAGAGGAGCCCAAGAAGGAAGCGAAGAAGGAATCCAAGAAGGATGCCAAGAAAGCAGAGGACAAGGTCGAGGTTATCGAAGAGCCTAAGGCATACGTCCCCTCGATCAAAGCAAAGATCTCGGACGAGACAGCTTCAGGACTCGCAAAGAGGGCAATCATCAACGGACGCAGGCCAACATTCCGCAGACAGGAGTGGTTCAGATACTCCAAGCTCGGAGAGGCATGGAGAAGACCAAGGGGTATTCACTCGAAGATGAGAAGACACCTCAAGAGGCGCACTCACATGGTCGACATCGGATACCGTGGACCCGCAGCGGTCAGGGGACTTCACCCGTCAGGATTCGAAGAGGTCATGGTCTACAATGTAGATGGACTCACCAACGTTGACCCCAATGTACAGGCAGTTCGTATCGGCGGAACGGTCGGAACGAAGAAGAGGCTTGACATTCAGGCAAAAGCAGATGAACTCGGTATCAGGGTTCTCAACAGGATGGTGTGAATATGGATCTTAAGAACCAGAAAAGAATGGCAGCAGAGATCCTCAAATGCGGTGAGAACAGGGTATGGATCGACCCCGATAAGATCGAGGACGTTGCAGAGTGCATCACTCGTGCAGATGTCCGTACAGCGATCGCATCAGGCGTCATCAAGGCCAAACCGAAATCAGGCACATCCTATGGAAGGATCAGATACGCCAAAGGCCAGAAGGCCAAAGGAAAGAGGAAGGGACCTGGAAGCAGGAAGGGAACGGACAATGCCCGTGTACCTGACAAGAGAAGGTGGATCTCCACAATCAGGCCTATCCGTGAGGAGCTCAAACAGCTTCGTGCGGACGGTAAGATCACACCCTCTGCATACAGATTGTACTACAGGAGGGCAAAGGGTGGTGTCTACAAGAACCGCAGGAACCTTAGGATGCATATGATCAATGCAGGACACTTGAAGGAGGAGGAGGAGAACTGATGGCAACAGGACCAAGATATAACGTTGCGTTCCGCAGAAGAAGAGAGGGTCGTACAGACTACTACACCCGCCGCAAACTCCTCAGAGGAGGAGAGCTCAGGGCAGTCGTCAGGAGATCCAACAAGAACGTGAACATCCAGTTCGAGGAATTCGGAATGGGTGGCGACAAGGTAGTTGTTTCAGCGACATCCAAAGAGCTCAGTAAGTACGGATGGGACAAATCCTGTTCGAACATACCTGCAGCATACCTTACAGGATACCTTGCCGGAAAGAAAGCAATAAAAGAAGGAATCGAGTACGCGATCCTCGATATCGGTATGCAGAACCCTAAGCGTGGCGGAGTGCTCTTCGCTACCGTAGCAGGTATGTCTGACGCTGGAGTCGAGATCCCATTCGGAGAGGGTGTACTTCCCGAAGAGGACAGGTTGAACGGTGCGCACATCGATGAGAGCATCGCAGCACTTGTCGCTGCAGTAAAAGAGAAGATGGAGGCTGAATAAAATGGCAGACTGGGTCCCAAAAACAAGACTCGGACAGATGGTCCTCAACGGAGAGATCACCACAATGAGCGACGCTCTTGCCACAAAGCTCCCGCTTCGTGAGCCTCAGATCGTTGATATCCTCCTTCCTGAACTTCAGGATGAGGTCATCGATCTCAACATGGTACAGAGGATGACCGACTCTGGAAGAAGGGTCAGGTTCGCTGTGACATGTATCGTCGGAAACGGCGATGGATTCATCGGAATCGGAAGGGCGAAAGGAAAAGAGGTCGGTCCCGCAATCAGGAAAGCTATCGACAACGCAAAGCTCAACATCATCGAGATCAAGAGAGGATGCGGTTCCTGGGAATGCGGTTGTCAGCAGCCCCACTCACTGCCTTTCGAGGTCCACGGAACATGCGGATCCGTTGAAGTCACATTCAAACCTGCACCACGTGGTATCACACTCGCAGTCGGTGATGTCGCAAAGAGTCTGCTCACACTCGCAGGCGTCAAGGATGCATGGGGATTCGCCAGGGGTAACACCAAGACGAAGGTCAACTATGCACTTGCAACATTCGAGGCACTCAGGATGACCTCCACGATGAGGGTAACTGATGAGCAGGCGAACAAGCAAAACATCGTGTCAGGACCTATCGGATTAACGATCCAGGAAACTGACGTGGACTCCATGGAGGAATGAAAATGGCATACGCAGTCATACGTGTACGTGGTCAGCCCGATGTCAACTACGACATCGAGCACACCATGGAACTCCTTGGACTTACAAGGGTCAACCACTGTGTCGTCATCCCTGAGAACGATGCGATGAAAGGAATGCTTCAGAAAGCTAAGGACTACATCACATGGGGAGAGATCAACGAAGAGACATTGGTCGACATGATCAAAGTCCGCGGAAGACTCGAGGGTGACGAACCCATCAACGCAGAGACACTCGGCGACAATGATTTCGTCAAGACCCCTGAGGAGATGGCAAAGGCCATCCTCGCAGATGAGTTCAAGGCAAACGTCAAGAACAACGGAATAAAGCCTGTGTTCCGTCTTCACCCCCCAATCAAGGGATATGAGGGTAACAAGCGCTCATGGAAGAACGGTGGAGCACTCGGATACAGGGGCGACGCGATCAACGATCTCATCGCCAGGATGCTGTGAGGTGGAGATATGCCGAGCAGAACAAAGAAATTCAGAGGTTCCAGGACACACGGACGCGGTAAGAAATCCGGAAGGGGAGCAGGTATCATTGGAGGACACGGTATGGCCGGATACTCCAAGACAAAGAAGATCCAGATGCTGAAGAACGATAAGGCTAACCACTCGAAGTACTTCGGACACTATGGATTCAAGAGGCCACAGTGCACGGTCTCTGCAAATAGCACCCTTAACGTCAAGGAACTAGAGGAACAGCTTGAGCGCTTCGTCTCACTCGGTTTCGCAACAAAGAACGGTGACGTGTACGATGTCAACCTTACAGAGGCCGGCATCGACAAACTCCTCGGAAACGGCAACATCGTTTCCAAGGTGAACGTAACCGTTTCAGAGGCATCCGAATCCGCAGTCGAGAAGATCAAAGCGGCAGGCGGTTCCATCGTCGGTTTCGATGAAGAAGAAGCAGCAGAAGAATAAGAGGAGAATGAGACATGGCAGAAGAGACGAGAAGCTTACTGTATAAGGTTAAGCCGATATCCGACAGGCTGCCTGCAGTGAAGCGTCCCGAAGGGCATGTGCACTTCAGGACGAAGATGCTATGGGTGCTTGTCGTTCTCGTCGTGTACTTCGTGATGGCGAATGTCAGTGTCTATGGCCTGGATCAGGCCAAGGCACTCGACCTGTTCGCTCAGTACAGGACGATCATGGCCGGTGCTTCAGGAACATTGATGCAACTCGGTATAGGACCAATAGTCACGGCTTCGATCATTATGCAGTTATTCGTCGGTGCCAAGATCATCAAACTCGACCTTACGAACAAAGAGGACAAAGGCTGTTACCAGTCAGTGTTGAAACTGCTGGTCATAGTTATGATCCTGTTCGAATCCGTCCCCCAGGTATTCGGTTACCTGGTGCCCTCGTCATCCTTCCAGGGTGCCGTAGGCCTGGGCGGAGCCAGAGCACTCATCATCCTGCAGATCGCATTGGGATCATACGTATTGTTCCTGATGGATGAGGTGGTGTCGAAGTGGGGTATCGGTAGCGGTATCTCGCTATTCATCGCCGCAGGTGTGGCGCAGGCTCTGTTCACAGGAACACTCAACTGGAATCCGATAACAAGTGGTGCGGATTACAGCCTCAGCAACCCTCCCGCAGGAACGATTCCAAAGGTCATCTACATACTCGCAACATGCACACCGGCTCAGTTGAGCAGTCAGGGATATGAGATCATGTTCCTATCTCAACCGAACCCTGTGATCGCATTGCTAGGTACGTTGTTGATCTTCCTGGTCGTCGCATACCTTGAATCGACTCGTATCGAGTTGCCTTTGTCACACGGCAATGCTCGTGGTGCAAGGGGAAGATATCCGATCAAACTGATCTACGCAAGCAACATCCCGGTCATCTTGATGTCCGCTCTGTTGGCCAACATCAGCATGTTCGCACTGCTGTTCTACAGCAACGATCTGCTGAGTGGCATCCCGTTGCTCGGTAGCAACTCATACATCGGGTACTTCGAGGAGTCGAGCACACAGGCCGCGGGTGGACTCGCATGGTATCTGTCAGCACCATCTGGAATCACAGATTGGTTAGTACCTATCCTGAATCCGAGTGTGAGTGGCAACATACACAGTCCTCTGATGAACCTGATGCGCGTAGTCATCTACGTGTCGGTCATGATCCTAGGTTCGGTGTTGTTCGCGAAGTTCTGGGTTGAGACCACGAACTTGGGTCCGAGGGCAGTAGCCGCTCAGATTCAGAAGAGTGGTATGCAGATCCCCGGATTTCGTCGCGATCCCCGTGTCCTTGAGAGAGTGCTTGAAAGGTACATCCCTGCTGTAACGGTAATGTCCGGAGCTATCGTCGGTGCTTTGGCAGCATTCGCAGATTTGGTTGGTACGACCGGTAATGCGAGCGGAACAGGAGTTCTGCTTACAGTCGGTATCCTTATCCACTTCTACGAGGCAATGGGTAAAGAACAGATGATGGAGATGAATCCTGTACTGAGAGGATTCTTCGGAGGAGAGTAAGATGGCAGCACCTGGCGGTCAGCAGTCACCCGAGAACATGCCCATGCCCGATATGAAGGGCATGTGGACCATGCTCATCATGATGATGATGATCATGGTACTCTACTGGATAGACGGTAGCGAGCATGTGATCGGTAATGTGCTGAACTACGTATTCCAGTTCCTTGATTTCGATGGAAAGTGGCCTGTGGTCACACTGATGCTCGCAGGTATGATCATGGTGGTCATATCCACAGTGATCAGGACGCTGATGATGGATACCATCGCTCAGCAGAAATCACAGGCGTACAGCTCTGCATTCAACAAGGAGTTGCGTCAAGCCAGGCTGGATAACAATACCTACAAACTCAAGAAGCTGATGGATATGCAGCCGATGGTGATGGCGAAGACCATGGAGACAAGCAACAAGATGATGAAAGCTATGCCTGTCACTATGATCATCGTCATCCCGATGTTCTTGTGGGTAAGGTACTTCGTCGATGTGACATTGAGCGGCATGAGCATGATAAGTGTTCCCTGGTCAATGATATCGGCAGGTGCAGGTGTGGACCTCCACGCTTCATACGTTCTCCCGGCATGGATTCTGATCTATTCTTTGATCAGTATCCCTATCGGACAGATCGTCATGAGGTTGGTCAGGACATATCAGTTCAAGAGGCGTCTCGCCGAACTTGAATCTGGTGTCGATCTGGAAGAGGTCGCATGAGGATAACAATCAGTGGTCCTCCCGGTTCTGGGAAGACCACTGCCTGCAACAATCTCTCTGAGGCTTTAGGTCTGAAGGCTGTGGTCTTCGGAAAGATCTTCAGAGAGATTGCGGCAGAAAAAAACATTTCTTTGATAGAACTCGGCGCTATGGCCGAGAAGGATCCCACCATCGACAAAAGTATCGATGAGAGGATCGTAGAGATCGCGAGGGAGAATGAGGACATAATCCTCGAATCCCGTCTTTCTGCATATATGTTGAAAAGGAATGATATTCCTGCCTTCAAGATATATCTATATGCAAGTCCCGAGGTCCGTATGGCTAGGATAGGTGTTCGCGAAGGCGATTCATTTGAGAAGGCCATGGCGGATACGATAGAACGTCAGGCTTCCGAAGCCAAACGTTATATGATGTATTATAACATAGACATCAATGATATGAGTGTCTATGATCTGATTGTGAACACGGATGATCTGACTCCCGATGAAGTGCTTGAACTGATACTTGATGCCATAGAGGGATGATCTTGCTCGTCAAGGATCCTAATGCCATTAAGGACAGATGGGGCAAGAGACCATCAGATAGGACCATGGGAGAGCTACTTGATGCTGGTGTCGTAGCTTTGGATAAACCGCGTGGCCCCACATCACATCAGGTGACAGCGTGGGCAAGGGACGCATTACATGTGAAGAAGATCGGTCACGGAGGTACATTGGACCCATATGTTAGCGGTGTTCTTCCATTATGTCTGGGCAAGGCAGTAAGGTTGACCGATGTCGTTCTATCATCTAAGAAGGAATACATCTGTCTGATGACGCTTCATGGAGACAGGGCCGAGAAGAGGATCCGTCAAGTGATCTCGAATTTTGTAGGGAAGATCTATCAGTTACCTCCAGTGAGATCCTCTGTTAAACGTCAACTCAGGATAAGGAACGTGTCTGAAATCGATATACTTGAGATTGATGGCAGAAAGATCCTGTTCAAGATCAGGTGCGATGCCGGTACGTACGTCAGGACATTATGTACGGATATAGGTGAAGCACTCGGTTGCGGTGGGAACATGCTCGAACTCAGGCGTTCGATGTCAGGTGTGATGGATGAATCTGAATCTGCGACATTGCACGATCTTGCGGATGCGTACGTATTCTGGCAGCAATATGGTAGGGAAGCATGGCTTCGCAGCCTGATAATGCCGATGGAGGTTCTTGTCGAACCGTTACCAAAGATCATCGTCAAGGCGACTGCCGTGGATGCGATATGTCATGGCGCTAATTTGAACATCTCTGGAATTCATATGTTGGACGATGAGATAAGGAAGAATGCACTCGTAGCATTGATGACCGCAAGAGGGGAACTCATCGCTATCGGTAAGATGATGATGTCCTCTCAGAAGATCATGGCCACGGACAAAGGCATAGCCGTAAATGTTGAAAGAGTTTTCATGGAGCCTGGTCATTATCCTAGGATGTGGCATTATTCCACTGATTTGGATGATTTGATAACGGAAGAATAATATCTTTAATCATTCAATCTCGTTTTGATGTTATTCAATAGGAGAAGTACACTCGTTGAGCATCAATGCATCACCATAGGTGAATTCGACATAACCGTCGATGGTGCATACAAGAACATAATCACGTATCCTTTGAATGTGAAGAAGGATAGGGATGTGTTCGTATCAGTGAAATCTGACAACGGCGTGGATGTATCCGTAGTTAATACGAAAGGATACAATACTAAATTCTCCGAGGGTGTAAAAGACGCGGTCATCGGACCGATCCATACGACCGAAAAGGGTACGATGGCTTTGATACTAGGCGTTTATCGCGGTGATCTGGCACACGTTGAGTTAGAGGCTTGGATGGAGTGATCCTATGAACTTCAAATTCGTCACGGGCAAGAAGGCCGGATTCTGGTTCAACGATTCCAAGGATGAGTTGAATCTATTGTCCAAATTCGATAAGGCCGAACTTGTCATCTATGTGGTGTCGATGATATTGTGTGCGATAGGCGCATTGATGGTATTGACGATGACGGAGTTGGAATCGTACTACGCATTGCTCATTCTGACAGTACCATTCTTCATCTTGGGATTCGTATTCTATTTCAAGAGCATGAGGTGGTATCTATTGGCAATAATCGGCATCGGTACCGCCGTAGCACTGATGTATTTCAAGATAGATCTGATCCTCGTCTTCCTAATCGATGCGATATTGGTAGGTTCTGTCGGTGTTGTTTCTTTGGTCAGTGCGATACAGAGATTGATCTTCTATAGGGTGTTGAGGAGAGCGGAGATCATCAACATCAAGGACAGGATGACCTTCACGGATAAGGTGATAACTTTCATCTTCAACATACCCAGTGATCTGGATACGCGTTCTATAACGATGGATTACAATCTCAATAGGGCATCCATTCCGTGGAAAGACATCAGGATGACCATGAGGATGGGTATGATGATCGGGATATTCATGTGGATCTATTTCTCGATGAATCCCACATTCATCTTGTTCGGTTCCATAATGAATGCGCCGATGTATGTATTCTCTATCGTGTTGTTCATCCCAGTGATAGTGATGCCATGGTCCATATTCATGTCATTGAACGTCAGGATAAGGACGAAGTACCGTGACTTCTATCTTTATAGCGGGATAATCGAGACATTGAAGAGGATCATCCTTCCGATGTTCGCTGCATTGGTCTATCTGCTGATCGCAGTGAACAAGAGCGGATTCATGTCCGTTCTGGCGTACATCATATTGTCTGTGGTCATAACTGCATTCATAATAGGGTTGACATCATTGATCTATTACGCATTCTTCGAGAGGAAGATAGTCAATGATATCGTTTCAAAATGGAAGGTGTTCCGTCCCATCTCGCTCCTGATGGAGATCGATGATGGAAGGGATGGTATAACGAAATACCCCGGAACACCTGTCAGGGATACCAATGATTTCCATTCACTGGATTTCAAATGATATCAATCCAACATGGATTCGTTCATCCTTCCAGGTTGGGTGAGTGATGTCAATATCGGCAGGAAGATCTTTCCGGATCCATATCCATCGCTTCTGCTGCTCCCGATGAGTTCAGGTTCGTCCTCATTGGATATGATCACGTTGCTCTTCTGATATTTTCCCTCGATCTCTACGAACGGTGTGTCGATATTATCTTTAGCTATGCTCAATATGACATCGGCCATCGTCTGTATCTGTTCGGGCGTATAGTCCTTCGGCACCTCGATCATGAAATTGTGCGTTTCCAAGGTCGCATCGAAGAGATGGAACACTTCGGATCCTTCCATGAGCTCTTTGAACTCATCGGCCTTCTCATAGTTCACTGACAGTTCAAGGATGCGCTCCGTCCATGCCTTTGCGATATCGATATACAAGCAATCCTTGCCGAGTACTTTCCACATGGCTACCGCATCACAGAATGGAGATAAACGGTTTACTACGATACAATGACTGGAATCGACCCTCTTCAGAGATTCGGGACAGGACATGATCGTTGTCCCGTCCCTTCTGAACGGTGTGATGATCAGAATCTGACGACCGCATCGACATACAACGAGCGGTTCTCTCTGTAAGCACGGACAGCATCTTGTCCCATCATGAGCAGATCGGATTCCTTGTCATCCATGTTATGCAGCATAGATTCCATATCTATCTCCCTGCCATCATGGGTGGATACGATCTCTGCGAAGCGATCCTTGCATTCTTGGTCTACATCCATCATCGAGTTGGACAGCATGACGCATCCTGCCATGAACGCATTCTGTGCAGCAAGGAGTTTCTCAACCTGTGGATCAGAATCCCTTCCGACATTGACCTGTATTTTTGCCGATATGTTGTTGGCGGTGAGCCTCAGGAATCTATCCTCTGTACAATCCATATCTCCCTTCGCAGCTTTGGCAAGATTATCAAGCTGCCTAGACGATATCTCAAGATACCTTGCGGAGAGTTTCAGATTCTCGTCACGTATGTGGTACGGTAACAGGACATGGTTGGCAAGTGTAGCTAATACGACGCCTGCGAGTATGTACAGCACGCGTTCGAGGACCACAGGTTCCGATGGATCCGCCATCGAGGCTGCCAAAAGGGCCATCAATGTCACAAATATCATCATCAGATCGTATCTCTTTGGATCCACAACAGTGTAGATGTAACTGATCATCAATGTGACGATGGCAAGCGATTCAGCCGTTCCTCCGAAGAGAGATACAAGAGCGATGAATATGCATGCGCCGACCAATGTGCCGACTATACGCATCGAGGATTTGGTCCATGATCCCTCCACATATGGTTGGACGATGGCGACGGTCGTGAACAACAACCATTTAGCATTCTCCAATTCCCAATATTGCCATATGAAGGCCCATACGGTGAACAGTGTGGCCATACGGACGGCGAATGTGAATCTCACAGAATCCGTGCGCAGATTCTCCTTCATGATCGTTCTGAACTTGAACGCACGAGGGACCTCACCATCCTCATCGACCATATCCTCGGAGTTCTCCAAGGCTGTGAGTTCGAGCATTATCGCTTTAACGGATGCTAAGATCGCAAGGTCCGCATCATGGTTCCTTTGGAGGAATCCATCAGCACGGGAACAGAATTCATCAAGGGACATGGAATCGTTCTCATAGGAAGCAAGATCATCCATGAGTGATGCCACTTCTTTGATGATACTAGGATCACGTTCACGAAGGCATATCGATCTACCGAGACTCTGGAGCGATGCGACAAGATCCATGACGGGACGATCCTTCGGATTGATGAAGAAACCGTCCTTCATACGATCGTATACGGTGGAGTTGACGTTGGAACAGACCTTATCGAGTTCATCGGTCGTGGTGATGCTACCAGACAATACCTTGTCACACTCCTTACCGATCGCATCGCACATGGATACTATGGCATTGTGGCAGGTCCTCTCCATCTTGTTACGGTTCAGCAACACATTCAATCCTACTGTGAGTATAGAACCGACCATGAGCGCAAGGATGCGTATGGGGAGTTCCTCCAATGTCACCGGCATGGACATCATGAATGCATATCCCAAAAGGAACGGGAAATGCATAGGGGATTTCATGTCATGCATCGTGATGAAGGTCGTCAGGAAGACGAATGAGAAATTCACTACTATACCAAGGAATGGATTCATCAGCGAGATGAAGGCACCGAAGCCCATGGCTAAGGTGAACATCATAAGGCTCATCAGATTCGACAGAGGCCTTACTGACAGGTCCCTGCCAAGCATCATGAGTGCGATGATGACGACGAAAACACCGACTAGGGAGTTCTTCTGACCGAATATAGCAGTGAATATTCCAACGAACAGACAGAGTGCTAAGAAGAACAGACTCTTATTGATCAGTGTTTTCGCATCCATGTGTTCATCACCCGCTCCTTCTATTTCAAGATTTCACGTCGTGGATGCGAGTTCAATCGAGAACAATTGACCAGAAAAGTCTCATCGCGCATGCATCTTTCATTTCCTTCGCGCGAGTATTTATAAGGATTACACATTCCTGGCAAACGAGCATATGACAGAATTCACCGTCACACCATGGGAAGTAACAGGGGATATCGATTATGATGAGCTTCAGAGGAAGTTCGGGACATCACCTATCGATGATGAGGTCCTTAGGAGATTGTCCAAATACGGAGAACTCCACCCAATGCTCAAGCGCGGGATATTCTATTCGCACAGGGACCTGATCCCGCTCCTTGACAGTTATGATAAGGGCGATGAGTTCATGCTCTACACAGGAAGGGGCCCATCAGGCAACACACATCTCGGCCATATGATGCCTTGGATCTTCAACAAATGGGTCCAGGACACGTTCAAAGTGCCGATGTTCTTCCAAATGACGGATGATGAGAAGTTCCTCTTCAAGGACCTTACGCTCCACGATACGAGGAATATGGCCTATGAGAATGCATTGGATTTCATCGCATTGGGCTTCGATACGGAGAAGACGAAGATCATCCTCGACACCGAGTGCATCAAGACGCTGTATCCGATCGCACTCAAGGTCGCCAAGAAGGTGACATTCTCCACTGCAAAGGCGGTATTCGGATTCGAGAATTCTTCTAACATCGGTCAGATATTCTTCACGACGATGCAGACCGCACCTGCATTCCTCGCTTCAGAGATCTATGGCAAACAGATGCCATGCCTCATACCCTGCGGTATCGATCAGGATCCGCATTTCAGAGTGACCAGGGATGTCGCTCCCGGTCTGAACTATCCAAAGCCCAGTATGCTGTACTGTAAGATGTTCCCTGGGCTCAGCGGTGCGGACAAGATGTCATCTTCCGATGAGAACGCCACCATTTACACAACGGACACACCCAAAGCTGTGAAGAAGAAGGTCGGAAGAGCGTTCACAGGAGGGTGTGTTTCAGTAGAGGAACAGAGGCAGAAGGGAGGCAATCCTGATGTCTGTGCAGTTTTCAAGTACAATTATTACATGTTCGAGCATGACGACAAGAAACTCGAAGAGATGATCCACAAGTGTAGGAATGGAGAGATACTCTGTGGCGAATGCAAACAGGCGCTCACCGAGAAGATCAACGTGTTCCTCGAGGACCATCAGGCAAAGAGAGAGGAGGCGAAGGAGGTCGTGGACAGCATGACCTTCGACGGTTTCAAGTGGTGATGGTCATGGGGATAAAGGAGATCGTTGACAGTCTTAGTTACAAGGAAAAGAAGTTGCTCATAGCGTTGGATGATATGGGGGGAGTGGCAACACCCGCCGAGATCATGGACAAGGGGATATTCGATCTCGAAGTTGAGGTCATGGGTTCCGCATCATGGTTGAATATCAAGGAATTGGCAACCATCGAATCCGAACAGGCCGAATTCTATTCCATCGCTGACATGCAGAAGGCGGAGCAAGGACTCTTCGAGAGACGTGCCGTCGATGCCATCGGTGCAGCAGGCGGTTCCTTGACGATGGAGGGTCTTGCCGAAGCTATGCCCAACGGCGATGATAAGATCGCGGTCGGATGGTTGAAGAGGAAGGGTCTTGCCGACATCAAGAAGGATGGAGATTCGAAGATACTCGTTCTTACCGAATTGGGTAAGAAGGCACTCACCGAGAAGATGCCTGATGAATTGCTTGTCGACAGGCTTATGCAGGCACCGATCCCCAAGTCGGACGTGGATCCGAAATCGATCAAGGATCTCATAGGGCACTATGGATTGATCTCAGAGGATGTCGATGTGAAGAAGACCATCAGGTTGACCGATCTAGGTAAAGAGGTCGCTTCATCAGGCATAGAGCTGAAGGAAGAGGTCACACAGGTCACGGACACACTCATACAGAGCGGTAAATGGAAGGATGTGGAGATCAGGAAATACGATGTGCAGACATTCGCACCTGCAGTATATCCCGCAAAGAAACATCCTCTTTCAAGATTGGGTGCAGAGGTCAGGAAGCTGTACACAGACATGGGATTCACCGAGATGGATGACGAGTTCGTAGAACCTGCATTCTGGGATCTTGACGTGTTGTACGTTCCACAGGATCACCCTGCAAGGGAGTTGCAGGATACTTTCTATCTTTCCAATCCTTCGAAGTTCGATCTCTCTGAGTATGGCGATCTTGTTGACACCGTGAAGGAGATCCACGAGAATGGTGGGGATACGGGATCCACAGGCTGGGGCGGAGAATGGTCGAGGGAGATGGCTGAACAGGCCATGCTCAGGACACACACCACTGTGAATTCCATAAAATACATCTCTAAACACCCCGAGGCGCCCGCAAAGGTGTTCTCGCTCTCCAGGATATTCAGGAAGGAATCCATCGATGCTACGCATCTTCCGGAATTCACACAGATCGAAGGTATCGTCATCGATGAGAACGCAAACTTCGATATGCTGATATCATTGGTGAAGGAGTTCTACGCCAAGATGGGATTCGATCAGATCAGGATAAGGCCTGCCTACTTCCCGTACACTGAGCCTTCTCTAGAACTCGAGGTGTTCTTCAACGGCAAGTGGATGGAACTTGGTGGCGCAGGTATCTTCAGACCAGAGGTCGTGGAGCCATTCGGCGTCAAGTGTCCTGTCCTTGCATGGGGATTCGGATTCGAGAGACTTGCGATGTTGAAATGGAACATCACTGATATCCGTGATCTCTACATATCCGATATAGATGATCTCAAGAAGAACAGGACGTTCTAAGATATCATCGAATGGATGAGGAGGTCTATCCTCCTCTTACCTTTTTCCGGAACGGATGCCCTAGCTTTCATGAGATGGGCGTAACAATCCGAATCCTTTCCTTCTGCCTTATCGATCCTCGCAAGGAGTATGAATTTCTCAACAGCTATATCCACGCGACCTATGTCACATATCCCCTTGATTGAATTGAGAATGATCCTGGCACCTTTATACTCCCCATCCTCGAACATCAATCTCGCTATGCGTATGTTGACCATCGGATCCCTGAGGTCCATCGAATCCAATATCTCCATCGCTCTCTTTCTGTCTCCATTGATGTACGCTAGATCGGATGAATACATCTTCGCAAGGTTTGTATCGGATCTTTCCAATATTTCGATACATTTCTTGACATCCTTCAGATCATTCGTATCGATATCAGCTTCTATCCTTGTCGAGATGACATCCTTGATATATTTCTCCGGAATGGGATACAATGATTGCAACGTCTCGCACAGATCATCCGTGGTCGTGCTGATGAGTTCGTGCATATGGCTACTCACTAACCTACAGGCATCGATGATCCTTCCTGCGTTGACGAGATGATACAATCTCTCATGGAGCATGTTCGTGTCATCTCCTAATTCCTTCACGTGATCCAGCCAGCAATCGGCAGCGAAACTGTGCCAGGATAACAATTCATCAGGTGTTGCTACACTGAGTACATTCTTTCTTAGGAGGTCACTTATCGCTGTCCTTCCGGTGACATCCAAGGGCATAGTGGAGAATCCGCCATTTGGTAGCAGATTCTTGTGGAGAGGTATGCGGATCGTACATGCGCACCCTAGACAATATCTGTCGGCGTCCGTCATACCTTCCAATAGCATGGCGGGATCCTGTCTCTTCATATCTATCATCGAATAGATGTCAACGTTGTTCGACTCCGCTTTTTCAAGGATATTCTTTGCATGATCTAGGCCTAAGGGCGTGAGCATGTAGCATTTCCTCCTGACCTTTCCACCTTTTATGTGAGCTTGTTTCTCATCGACCATCGCTGATTCTTTCAATCTCTTCAGCTCGATGGAGGCGTGTGCACGTGTGATCCCTAGTGATGATGCGATGCCATCCTGCGTTATGTCCCATGGGAGGTTGTAGATGTCATTCGGATTGACATGTCTGTTCCTAAATAGATGAGCGACGATCTTGTCCTTGACGCTTATGATATAGTCCATTATCTCACATATATTGAATATAGTATTAAAATATTAAATCTTATGAACATATATGTTAATATGAGGCCGTTTTAGGTATAAATAGAGGAATAATACTCATCTCATCCGATGGCAACATTACTGGTCTGTTATGAGAAGGATCTCCCGTCTGCGAACATGAAGGAGCAGCTCCTCAAGAAGTGTGAATGGGAGGATTGTGGTACGGATGGTGAGAACTCGTATCTCAGTTGCGATGATATGTGCATCATGACCATACCAGAGAAACATCTCCTCAGTGATCATGTGGACCAGAAGGCCAAAGCACATGGTATCAGTGTAGACAATGTGGTCTTCATGAGCAGGCACAGTGCCGCAAGCGGGATACCTACGCTCACCGTGCACCCGATCGGTAACTACGGTACTGCAGATCTGGGGGGTATGGATAGGAGATTGGTCAGATCCGCACCGCATCTCATGACGAACGCTTTGAGGAGGATCAAGGCGTTGAACGATACGACAGAATACAATGTATCATTCGAGGTCACACATCATGGCCCATATCTCGAATCTCCGACGATGTTCATAGAGATCGGTAGCGAGGAGACGCATTGGGGAGATGTTCATGCGGCAGAGATCTTGGCTGATGTGATATTGTCGATGAGATCGGATGAGGATCATCCTGCTGTGATTGGTGTCGGTGGCGGTCATTATGCACCTAGATTCACCGAATTGGCGTTGACCAAGAAAGTAAGTGTCGGACACATGGTCCCTGTGTATAGGATCGTAGGGTCATCGGACGATGAACTCGCTGAAATGATCTCCAATGCCGCTAAATCGACGGGCACTGATATGGTGTATGTGCACAGGAAATCCATGAAAGGAGCGGAGGAGAGGCGTGTGAACGCGATCATCGATACGCTCGGACTGGAGAGGGTAGGCTCTGAGAGCCTGGATCCTCTATGATGTCCAATTCATTGTGAATTCACGAATGTGCCGTTTATCTCCTTACCGAGGATGGCATTCTTGAGTTCTACAAGGTCCCTTCCGTCGACCATGAGGATATCTATCCTGTGTTCCTTGGCGATCTTCACACCAAGGGGGTCGAATACCGACGATCTGCATGCATCATGCTCATCATACACTATCTCTTCAAGATCGTCTATCGTTATCTTGTCGAGCCTCTTGGCATTAGGATTCGTTCTTGGATCGTCAGTATACACAGCATCAACATTGCTAGCATTGACGATACGGTCTGCATCGCACGCTTTCGCTATCATCGCTGCGACGGCATCGGTCGTATGGCCGGGTTCGGTCCCGCCCATGACGGGTACTTTGCCTATGTGTCTCTCCGATGCGCATTCCTCTGCCGTCTGAGGGACCTTACCTATGCCTGCATCGCCCAATGCGATATCGAGCAGTTTGGCATTCACCTTAGTGACCCCTATCCCCAGTTCATCCAATTGATATGTCGTTCCTCCAAGTTCCTTCCCTGTTTTGGAGTAGTACCTGGAGACCTTCCCGCCTCCACAGACAACCATGATCTCGACCTCTTTCGACACATCTCTCAACATATCTGCAAGTGCCTTGATGTATTTTGCATCGTCCTTCTCTGGGATCAGCACGGAGCCTCCGATCGATACCACAACTCTATCCATGTTCCACACCAATACGTTTATAATTAATCTTATTTTGTGTGTGCATAAGGTCGATGACAATATGAGTGAAACCGAATCCGAACTTAAAGCCAAGTATGATTTCAAGAAGGCCATGAAAGAGATCATGGGTATGCGAGGACGTGGGACCGAGTTGATCTCGGTCTATATCCCGGAATCAAGACAGATATCCGATGTCATGGCGTACCTTAGGGACGAGTATTCACAATCATCGAACATCAAATCAAAATCCACAATGAAGAATGTCCAAGGCGCTATTGATTCGATAATGTCGAGGCTCAAGACATACAAGTCCGCGCCTGAGAAAGGTGTCGTCATCTTCTGCGGAGAGGTTCCCAGGGCAGGGGATCAGACAAGGATGGTGCAATATGTGATCCATCCGCCGGAGGCGATCACAGCCTTCCTTTACAGATGCGACTCATCGTTCTTCACAGAACCTTTGGAGACCATGTTGGTCGATAAGAAATCCTACGGACTCATAACCATCGACAGACGCGAGGCCACCTTGGGAATATTGACAGGGAGCAGGATCATCACCTTGAAACACTTCGACTCATTGGTTCCCAGTAAGCACCACCAGGGAGGACAGTCATCGGTAAGGTTCGAGAGACTCATCGAGATCGCGGCCCACGAGTTCTACAAGAAGGTCGCGGATAACGCTACGGATGTCTTCCTCAACAGGACGGAGTTGGTCGGCATCCTCATAGGCGGACCTGGTGCGACGAAGGATTTCTTCATCAATGAGGGATACCTTCACCATGAACTTCAGAAGAAGGTCATCAAACCCTTCTTCGATACAGGATACACGGATGAGGCAGGACTGAGGGAACTTGTCGATGCCGCAGCCGATACGATTCAGGATATCGATCTCGTCGAGGAGAAGGAATTCGTTCAGAGATTCTTCAGAGAGATAAGGAAGACGGATGGAGGACTCTCCGCTTACGGAGAGGACATGGTCCGCGATGCACTCAACATGGGTGCGGTCAACACACTTCTCCTTTCGGAGAATATCGATAAGAGAAGGATAACCGTGAAGTGCCCTCAGGGTCACACATATGACGCGACTGTAACGGAAGCCGATGATAAGATCCAATGTAAGGAATGCGGTTCAACAGCATCTGTGACAAGGAACGAGGATCTCATCGATGATTTCTTCATGTTGGCAGATGCATACAACACAGAGGTCAAGATAATCTCCGCTGATTCGGAAGAGGGTCAGATGCTGATGACGGCATTCGGAGGTATCGCGGCCATACTCAGGTACAGGATACAGTGATAACATGTCTGTTATGGATAGGTTCAGGACGGAGGTTGACGGTGCCGTCAGATCGGCATTGTCCAAGATGGGCGTGGATTCGGAGTTCTCTATAGAGATCCCCTCAACGGATGCTGCGGACCTGGCGGTCCCTTGTTTCCTCATGTCCAAGGCGCTCAAGAGGGCACCAAAGGATATAGCTGAGGAATTGGCATCGAACATAGAACCATCGGGTCTGATATCCGATGTCAGTGCATTGAACGGTTATCTCAATTTCAAGATGGATGGTGTGAAACTCACAGAAGGCACACTCAAGGATGTGCTGGAGATGAAGGGCAGGTACGGTAGCCTTCCAAACAAGGGCGTGAAGGTCATCGTAGAACACACATCCACCAATCCTACAGGTCCGATACATGTCGGTCGTGCAAGGAATCCCATAATCGGGGATACGTTGGCAAGGATACTCGGTATGTGCGGATATGATGTGAGCACAGAGTATTATGTCAATGACGTTGGTAAACAGGTCGTCATACTCACATGGGGAGTCAACAATCTTACGAAAGAACAGGTCGAGAAGGAGATCGAGGACAGGGGAATGCAGGATGACCGTGACAAGATCGACCACAAATTGGTAGCATACTATCGTCTCGCGAATAAGATGATGGAAGAGGATCCTGCTGTTCAGGAGGAGATCGGTTCCATGCTCAGGAAGTTCGAGGCAGGGGACGAGGAGGTCATCTCCACCGTTAGGAAGACAGCGGAGATAATGCTGAACGGTCTCAAGGAAACGCTCGCTAACATAGATGTCGTTCTCGATACCTACACATGGGAATCGAAATTCATAGCGGACGGTTCTGCAAGGAAGTATGTCGAGGAGTTGAAGCAATCCAAATACGCTGGAGTGGAGGATGATGGCGCTTGCTATCTCGAACTGAAGGATTTCGGTATCCAGGGTAAGAACACGAGATTCACGTTCACAAGAGCGGATGGTACCACCCTTTACACAACACGTGATATAGCATATCACCAGGACAAGTTCAAGAGAGCGGACAAGTTGATAGATGTCCTCGGAGAGGATCAGAAGCTTGGTAACAAACAATTGTGCTGCGCATTGGAGATCCTTGGACAGACCAGGAAACTGGATGCTATGTTCTATTCATTCGTCTCGCTTCCGGAAGGGAAGATGTCCACCAGGAAAGGTGTCGTGGTGTATCTGGACGATCTGATCGACGAGGCCGTATCGAGGGCTTATGATGAGATCAGGTCCAGGCGCGATGATATGCCTGAGGACAGGATGAGGGAGATCGCTAAGATCATCGGTGTCGGTGCGATAAGATACAACATTGTACGTGTACAGCCCGAGAAACAATTGGTATTCAAGTGGGAGGAGGCATTGTCCTTCGACGGTAACAGTGGGCCGTTCCTTCAATATTCATACGCAAGGGCATGCAGCATGCTCAGGAAGGCAGGCGATTTCGAGGAGGTAGTCGACCCATCGCTTTTGACCGATCCGTTCGAATTGAGTCTCATCAAAACAATATCGAAGTTCGAGAGTGTCATCGAACAGGCTGGAGAGAACAGGCGTATCCACCTTCTTCCAGCATATGGGCACGAACTCGCATCTGCATTCAATCAATTCTATGCATCAGTGCCTGTCCTCAACTCCAAAGCTGAGAAGGACGCTCGTTTGACATTGGTTAAATGTTCGAAGATCGTACTCAAGAATGTCCTCGACTGTCTTGGACTCGGTGCACCTGAGGAGATGTGAACATGGAGATCCGCCCGATGAAACTCAAGGATATCATACAGGTCAGGGACCTGGAGATCATGTGCATAAGGGAATATTTCTCTGAGATCCTGGAGAATAAATGGGAGGAGCTTCCACAGGAATGGAAGGATGATCTCGGCGCCAGTAGCAAGAAGGCATTCGGAACGTATCTGGAATCAGGATTGAGTTTCGTTGCCGAGGATGATGGCGAGATAATAGGATTCATCTTCGCACAGATGTTGCATCATGTCAATAATGCGGAGAATCTCGTTTGGGTCGAGAATATGGGTGTGCACCCGTATCTCAGACGCAACGGGATCGGTTACAAGCTTTTACGCACATGCATCGACGCGGGTATGGCCAAAGGCGCTACTGTGATCCACAGTTCCATACAACCGAACAATGTGCCTTCGATAATGTTGCACAAGAAGTTAGGATTCTTCATCGACAGGCGTGAGGTCGCATTGCTCGATTGCAATGACCATAAAGTCCTTCCGAATCAGATGAAAATATGATATGAAGGCCCCTGCACCTTAGGGTGCAGGTGACCTCCATCGAAACAAATCACTTACGTCTGTTACGTTTCGAACCGTCGTAAGTCTTCTTCTCTAAGGATACAGGGTTCGAGGGTTTCGATTCGACCTTGGAGTTCTTCTTCTCCTCAGCCATCTTAGTGAAGATCTTCTCTTCTTTCTTTCCCTTCATCTCCTTCGCCTTAGCATCGGTGTTGGAACGCATCTTTATGAAGATCATGATCGCGATGATTATGATGGCCACAACGATCGCGATGTATGTGACAGGATCCTTCCAGATCGAGTGCTCTACACTTATCGTCCTCTCGAAGGTCTCTGTCTCGCTTCCATTGGATACGCTCACGGAGATTCTCTTGTCGCCTGAACTTCCGAAGTTCCAACTCAGTTTGCATTCCGTTTCGCCGTTGGCCGTTATCTCGAACTTATCCTCTGCATACAATTTCTTGCTGGATGTGTCCTTAACGGTGATGGTCACGGTCATAAGGTCATTGGTCTTATTCTCGACAGGCACCATTATCGTGCCGCCCGACATATCGTCGAAGCTTTTCGTAATTTTCATTTCCCCGCAATTGAAATCGGATGCTGCATCCGACCCATCATCGAGGACGATGAATGGTACCAACGCTAACGTGAGTACCATAACCATCGTGATGATCTTGTTGATATTCCTCATAAGGTCACCATCACGTGATAATCTCGTCGAGACGGTCCTGTTCTATGGCCTTTCTGACTTCCATGGCCAACCTTCTGCCAGTGCTCATCTCTCTTCTCCAGAGTGAGTTACCGTACGGGTGACCTACTGCCATGTGGACGTTGGTCCCTCCTCCGATACGTGGTGCGACATCATAGATGTGGAAGTGAAGGTCCTTATCGACACATGTCTGAAGACAGAATGGGCCGATGATTCCGGGATCGTAATATTTCTTCGTAGCTTCGACGTATTTCTCGGCGAGTTCGAAGGCTTTGTCGAGGAGGGATTCCCTGAGTGTTGCAGAGTTGTGACCGCATACGGTGTATTCGGGGAGGATACCATCGTTCTCGAGCTCCACCTGTTGTTTACCAGGGAGCCTGCAGAATCCATCGAGGGATGATTCGAATCTCCAATCGATTCCTAAGAGTTCGAGTTTGGATCCTTTCTCTTCAAGAGGGGAGTAGAAGAAATCGAGATTGAACACAGGTCCGATGATGTACTGCTCCATCCTTGCGGATTCGAGGAAGTTCTCCTCGATCACACCATCCTTGATGAGTTCCTCTGATTTCTGACAGAATTGTTCGTATGATTTCGCTGTGAAGAATCCTCTTTCGAGTTTCTTCTGTTTGTGGTGGACTTTGACGATCGTGAGACCGACATTATCGATGTCCTCGGGCTTCTCGACCTTCTTGGGTGCAGGGAGATTGGCTTTGTCGAGGATCCAATAATAGTCCTTCTCATCTCCCCTTTCCTCGGACCTCAGGAGATTCCTGCTTCCGACCATCGGTACTTTGAAGTCATTCTCGACTGCATCTATTCCGCAGTATGATACGAAGGAACGGTTCGGGATGAAGAGGATGTTATCTTTCATCATCTTCTCTTGGACCTTGGGATCCAGGATACCATTGAATTTGTCAAGGATGACGGTCTCATCCACGACGCCACGGTAAATGCTTCCGTCCGCATTGTAGTATTTCTTGAAGTATTTGTCAAAGGTCGCCTCTCTTCCTTTCTGACAGATAGCAACGGTCTTGAATCCTTCTGATGTAGCTCCGTCACATGTATCAAGTGCTGAGTGTGATGCGACAACTCCGATCTTCGCTTTCTTGGCGTCATATCCGTCAAGATTTGCCAGAATCTCATCTCTGCTGATCATCTGATTGCCTCGCTTATTGTGTGCCCTATCTCCTATAAGATAATAAGCTAGTCGGTCGCAGGATGTCTGTGCACACATCGGATGTCGATATGTTCAGATCATCATGGTTATGATCGTGACGAGTATCGCAGTTCCCACCATGTCCATGATGGATGATGTGATCGGGATGCAATGGTCATCCGGATCGAGGTCGAACTTGACGGCCGACACTGCGACGTAGTATGATAGGAAATTGATGACCGTCGTCGTGAGGAGACCAGCTATCAGCACTATGGCCATGAGTGTTCCATATCCCAATCCGCTGGGTTGTACGATGTATGCGGCCGTTCCTATGAACAGGAATGTGATCGTCGCCAATATGTAGATGATGAGGAAGTTCTCATATGCCGGACCATTGGGGTATTTCCTTGATTCCATGGTACCTATGTGCAACATGGAACTCAGCCTGGAGGTGAGCATACCTGACAAAGCATTCCCCTCATTCAGGAATGCAGGCAGGAGTACGAGGAGAACGCCATATTTCACGACAGCACTCGTACCGCTCTCCACGATCATCCCTGCGGCTATCTCGAAGAATATGCATATGGTGAGGACAGGCATGGATTGCTTCACTATGCGTTTAGCCTCGTCCATCTTCTTCTTTCTCTTGACCTTTCTCTTCAGGAGAGCCACGGTGACGAAGACCGTCAATGCCAACAACAGGATGCATGTGATATCGATGAATATCCTGTCCGTGTTCAGGACCATCCATGTGGCGAGATAGATCATCGGCACGGTCGCGATATCCCCTGCGGCTGCGATGAGCGGGGCAGTGATGTTATCCACATCCCAATCCCTCTTGTATCCCTCACGTGCGATGATTATGTTGAAGACGATGACTATCGCACCTGCTAGGATACCGCCGACAAGGGAGATGAAGATGAACGATAATGGTTCGATGGTGCGTTCGAAGAACAATTCTATGACGGCCCATCCGATCACACCCATGATCGCAGATAGGCTGAGTGTGAGCACGACCGCTGCTTCGATGTTCGATCTGAGCACACTGTTCTTCTTGAAACTCATCTTGAACGTACCCATGTGCATCGATGTACCTAGACGGCTACCCATGGCACCGAATATGTTCCCGCGCATACCGATCGCGGAATAGATCATGATCATCATCCCGGGGATGAGTATGATGTATTCCTCCATGCTTTTGAGGAAGAGTCCTGCTACGAGGTCTGCTATTGCAGCTATGATCAATGAGATCAGGCCCATGACGAAAACCGACTTGTTACGAATGAAGAATCCGTCGGTATTTCTCTCATCAACCATCATAAAAAATCACCTCATGACATCGCTGTAATCGATTTTGTGAGTGCACATATACTATTAATAGGGGTCGGTGTTGTCTCAGAGGTCTTGAACATCCCTCGTGGTCTAAGCCTTATATATCTCGACTCGGATAGACTTCATGTTGGATTAGATATGCAGACAATTCCGTCTACCGGTTCCGATGATGATTCCGATGGCAGTCATAGCCGTCCGATGAAATTTTTGGAGGTGCTTGTTGATGAGTGAATCCTCAGGTGAATACATGGACCTCGATGACATAGACATGACCGTTCAAGAGATACTTACAGAGATGAAGGACAAATCAGAGGTCATTGTCGATCTGGCCTATGCATCCTTGATGTACAACAGCAGGGATATGGTCGAGAAGGTCAGGAAGATCCAGGATGAGATGGAGGATCTGAAGTATGCTGTCCGTGTGAAGGTCATAATGGCCGCAAGGACGAAGGAAGAGGCCAAACAGCTTTCTGGGATCCTACAGATCGCATCTGCGGCGGATAGGATCGCAAGATCTGCAGGAGATATAGCGAAATTGATCGATGTCCCTCCCGAGAAGAGACCGTTCATAACAAATCTCATCAATGAATCTGGTGAGAAATTCCGTATCACGCGCATATCCGACAAATCCGATATGGCAGGTCACACGATAGGCGATTTGGCTGTTGAGGCATGCACAGGTACCAGGATAATCGCATTGAAGAATCGTCATGGGTGGACATACGACCCTGATGATACGGCCAAATTGCGTGCCGGTGATGATATCATCGTTCGTGGTTCTGATGGAGGTTTCGAACGTCTGCAGAGATTCGCAGCAGGATTGGAGCCATGGGAATTCCCGGAGAAGGATGGTGATGACGAATGATGAACAAGATCGAGACTATGTTGCTCGAATTGAAGGACACATCCGAATTCATGGTCGATCTGGCATATTCCTCATTACTGTACAACAACAGTGAGATCGCAGAGGAAGTCATATTCCTCGAAGGCATGATGGACGAGCTTGGGGCAGCGATACAGGAGCAGTTGCTGAATGTTGCGAAGGACAATCCTGATGTCGTTGCGAAGTTCTCGGTAATCCTGAGGTTGCAGATGGCGGCGGAGGAGATCGCTAACGCGGCCGCATCCATCGCCGATGTCGTATTGAGGGGATTGGGAGAACACCCGGTAATACAGATGAGCATACAGGAATCGGAGGTCACGATCGAGAGAGCGACCGTGAGTGACGATTCTATACTCGTCGGTAAGAAATTCGGCGACATAAGGCTTGGAAGCATCTCAGGCATGTATGTCATCGCCATAAAGCGCGGTAATCAGTTCATATACGGCCCTGATAAATTCACGACGATCAACGCAGGCGATGTGCTCATAGCTAGGGGCCCTGAAGAGAGTGCTGATTACTTCATGGATCTCGCAACGGGTGAGGCCAGAGAATTCTGATCATCTCGTCTCTTCATAGACGCCGTACCAGAGTCTTGCATTGGTTGAGAACATATAGAGAACAGCGAACGCTGTGAATATTGACAGTATGTATCTCATCGGTCCGATGTAGAACAATCCGATGATGCTCCCTGCGAGTATGACGATCATGAACATCAAAGATGCGGACCACATGTACTTGACCCTTTTGAGAAGTCCAATCGCAGATGCGATATTGACTATGCCTATCAACAGGATGCTGTACGCATTATCCTCATTGAACGAGAGTAATTCTGGAATGGCGATGTCTGCAACATAGACCAAGAATACGAATATCGAACCTATCCCGATAATGGTGTACGCCAGACCGAGTACCGCCATCGTCGTGAAATCCTTTCCAGATGTCTCTGTCATTGTCCGTATGATGGTGACATTCGTATAAATCGATGTTCCTAGCCAGTGAACATGATGATTGAATGAGAAATTGGTAGCCTCATGCAGATTCGAACTGCAGTCCCCAGATCCAGAGTCTAGGATGATTGACCACTACACTATGAGGCTGTTGAACGGACTATATCGGACCCTATAATAAAACTTTCGAATAACGACCACATTGCTCGTGCTTCATAATGAGTATGGCACGGCCCATGTATTTTCAAGAGGTTCATTCGAACCATCGTCAGGTATGCACACTTCCATCGCCATGTGGGGAACAGTCTTGCAGATCATCACTGTCATAATGTAATTCATAGATTACAAAATCATATTTCAATCAATTTTGGTTTCTATAAATTACAGTTTAGATAATTATATCAATTTGTATGACATAGATAACATCATGGAAGAACACAATTGGCCCTTGCATCCACGTAAGCAATACATGGATCAACTACGTGCTTTGAAGGACGCCCCATTCATCAAAGCGATAACAGGCCTACGTAGAACAGGCAAATCCACTTTGATGGACATGTTCAGATCGGAACTCATGGCCTCCAATATCGATCCGAAGGACATCTTCTACATCAACCTTGAAGAGGATGATGAGAACACCCCTAGGGATCATAGGGCTTTGACCGATCTCGTAAGATCCAATATCGAAGTAGGGAAAGGGAAATATCTGTTCTTCGATGAGATACAGAATGTAGATGGATGGGAATCATCCATCAGAACATTCTATGACCATGGCGCAGACATATACATCACAGGTTCCAATTCGAAGATGTTGTCTTCGCAACTCTCTACAAAATTATCTGGTAGGGCTGTCGAGATATCAGTGGCGCCCCTGATGTTCTCTGAATACATCGAGTTCAGAAAAGATAGTTTACACTCCGATGAAAGGTTGTTCAGCGATTACATTCGCTACGGGGGACTTCCTGCGATCACGATCTCAATGGATAGACAACCCGCGAGGATCATATCGGAGATGATATCTGGAATATACAACACCGTATACGTCAAGGATGTTGTCGAGAGACACCAGATAAGGAATCCTGTCGGTCTGAGCAATCTCATCAGATTCCTTATGCGTAACATCGGTGACAGAACATCGTCAAGAAAAATATCCAATGTCATAACGGGTAGCGGGATCAAACTAAGTCATAATGCGATCGAGGAATATCTGGAATACATCGAAGAGGCATTCATCGCCCTACGTGCAAAGCGTATGGACATCAAGACATTGGAATATCTCAAGACACAGGATAAGTTCTATGCTCAGGATCTTGGCGTAAGGAACTACCTTAGTACATTCAGGGAAGATGATATGGATGGCATTTTGGAGAATGTCGTTTATAATGAACTCATTTACAGATATGGCGACGTATGTGTGTGTTCTGTAGGTAGATATGAGGTCGATTTCATGGTGGATCCTTTGCATAGGCCATCATACTTCCAGGTATGTATGGATATTAAGGACGAATCAACCAGAGAGAGGGAGCTCAGACCTCTGAGGGCCATCTCAGACAATTATCCTAAGACTGTGATAACGTATGACAGATTCATGTTGGATGATATCGATGGCATCAGGATCGTCAACATAATCGATTGGTTGAAAGAGTGGCCTGGATAGAATCCATCCAAGCCACTATGATATGTAAGAATATGAAAAGAGTTTGAATGGGAGTATATCCCATTCAATTCTTTACGATACCTTCGATCTTCTTGAAGATATCTTCGATACTACCTTCATCCCCCTTGACGGTGACGAGTTTTCCTTTCTTCTGGTAGTAGTCGATGAGGGGGAATGTGTTCTTCCTGTAGACATCAAGCCTGTTCTTCACAGTCTCCTCCTTGTCATCATCCCTCTGATAGAGTTGTGCACCGCATTTGTCGCAGATGCCTTCCTTCTTCGGGGGTTTGTTGGACAGGTTGTATACAGCCTTACAGTCAGGGCATGAACGTCTCTGAGTGAGCCTCTGTACGAGTATCTCATCAGGAACATCTATGTTCAAGGCCATGTCCACATCGAGGATCTCTCCCAATGCATCAGCCTGTTCGATGGTCCTTGGGAAACCGTCAAGGAGGAATGCACCATCGAGGCCATCGATCTTCTCCTTCATCATGCCGATGATGACATCATTCGGCACGAGTCCTCCGGCGTCCATGTATTCCTTGGCTTTCTTTCCTAGTTCTGTACCATTCCTTACAGCCTCACGGAGCATATCTCCGGTGGAAAGGCTCACGAAACCCAACCTATCGCAGAGGATCTCTGCTTGGGTGCCCTTACCTGCCCCAGGAGGGCCGAGAAGTACGATCTTTGTCTTCATGGGGTGAGGATAGGCAAGTTACATATTACACCTTTGTTCGACACTAGCCTCGAGTATCTGTCGGAACGACTGTTTTATAATACAGCTAGCTATTGGTGTATAGCAAATAGGTGATATCCGTGAACCAGAAGATTATAGACAGTATCGAGAAGATAGTCGGAAAGGAAGGTTATTCGACAAGGGTCGCTGACCTGTACACATACGGTTTCGACGCATCAATATTCCATACGACACCAGAGATGATCATACAGCCCAGGTCCACGGAACAGGTGTCCGAGGTCATGAAGATCGCAGATGCCTACAACATACCCGTGGTCCCCAGAGGCGCAGGTACAGGACTTTGTGGCTCAGCCGTACCTATCAAGGGCGGTATCGTCATGGACATGAGCAGGATGAACAAGGTCCTTCAGATAAGTGTCGGGGATCTGTGGGCAGAGGTCGAGGCAGGTTGTGTGTACAACGATTTCAACGCTGCCATCGGTAAATACGGATTCTTCTTCCCTTGCAACCCCGGATCTGCGGAGGCTTGCGAGATCGGAGGCATGGTCGCTGCGAACGCATCGGGAATGAGGGCGGTCAAATACGGTGCGACAAGGGATTTCGTTCTTGGATTGACATTCGTCAAGGCTAACGGAGAGATCGTGAATGCCGGTACGAAGACCATAAAGGATTCATCAGGATATCAGTTGGCCCGTCTTCTCTGTGGAAGCGAGGGTACATTGGGTATAATCACAAAGGTCACGATCAAGCTCTTGGCCAAACCCAAATCTACGGCATCCTGTCTCTGTTCGTTCAATTCAGTCCATGATGCAGGAAAATGTATCTCTGCGATCATAGCGGAACCGTTGATCCCGGCATCATGCGAGCTCATGGATTCCGTATCGATCGAAGCTGTGAATAACTCGCAGGGTAACCCGCTCCCTGATTGTAAGGCATTGATCATCGTTGAATGCGATGGAGAGCCTGAACAGGTCGAGAGGGATCTCAAAACGGTCGAGAGGATCGCTAAGGACATCGGGGCTACGACGGTCACTGCGACACACGACAAGAAACAGATCGCAGCATGGACATCCGCAAGGAAGGCAGTCATGACATCATTGTCCGCATTGAAACCCGGATTCTCATCAGTATCACTCGCTGATGACATGGGCGTCCCTGTCTCGAAGATACCTGATGCGGTACTTGCATTCCAGAAGATTGCAGAGAAGTACAGGGTGACGATAGCGACATACGGACATGCATCGGACGGTAACCTTCACACGAAGATGCTCTTGGACCCGCTTGACAAGGATGAGTGGGACAGAGGCGTGAAGGCAGTGAGCGAGATATTCGATGTTTGTATCGAACTCGGCGGCACCGTCACAGGAGAACACGGAGTAGGTATCTCCAAAGCGCCTGATTTCCAGAAGGAGAGGGCGACAGAGCTCTCAACGATCAGAGCGATCAAACAGGCATTCGATCCCAAGAACATACTCAACCCTGGAAAGTTGGAGCAGTGGGAAGGATCGATCCTTGGTAAGGTACCTCTTAGGTATCCCTGTAAGGACTACATGTGAGGATGTCGTGGGCCTCCAGCCCACATATCTCAAACCCATTAATTCATCAATTCTTTGCTAACATATTCTCTGGACGTTTGTTCGTCCGAACCTGATTTTCCGGTAATTATAAAGCAGCATAGGCTGATGCCAACGACATGATCATATTGGCGTTAGATGACGATCTGGAAAAAGTCTTCTTTCGCACCCGCATTTGGTGAACGCACAATAGGAAACAGGTCGACAGAATGGATGAACAATTGTTATACTCAGGACTTCACAAGGGATTCATAGATTCATCCGTATCTGCTGATGAATCATTGACTCCGCAATTCATCACCAATGATTATGATCGCGGAGAGAAGGTCATAACGTCATTGAAGAGCAAAATGGCCTCATGTGACAGTTTCATGTTCTCCGTAGCATTCGTCACATACGGTGGAGTGAACGCTCTTTTGAATGAATTCAAGAATCTCATGAACAGAGGAGTTCATGGGAAGATCATCGTATCCCAATATCAGAACTTCACACAGCCTGAGGCGTTGCGCAGATTGATCGCATTTTCGAACATAGAATTGAGGATAGTAACAGAAGAGCAATCCAGGATGCATTCCAAATGTTACATCTTCGAGAGGAATGGCGGTTATGACATCCTCATCGGGAGCAGCAATCTCACTAATGAGGCGTTGTGTTCGAACTGCGAGTGGAACGTTCTTCTGAATTCTAACTCATCTGGTGAGATCGCAGAGGAGATGGTGTCGGAATTCAACAGACTCTTCGAATCATCTACACCTGTAACTACTGAATGGATAAGATCATACCAAGATATCTATGACGAACTCAGAGATTATCGTAAAAGTGTCGCTCTTGAAACATCGAATGCGAGTTCGCTTGCAGAGAGGATAGTTCCGAATAGGATGCAGTCAGATGCATTAGCGAATCTGAAGCGCATAAGGGATGAAGGCGGAAAGAGAGCATTGGTGATATCTGCGACAGGAAGCGGAAAGACATACCTTGCAGCATTCGACGCCAAGGTCTTCGGCGGCAGGTTCCTGTACCTTGTCCATAGAAAGAACGTCTTGTTCAAATCTGTAAAAAGTTTTGAGAAAGTAATGGGTGGCACTCGTAGTATCCATGTTTTTGATGTCTTAGAAGGCGATACTGGTGCAGATTGTATGTTTTCTACGAGACAAACCATGTCTAATCCAAATGTATTGAATTTATTTTCACGTGATAGATTTGACTACATACTCATCGATGAAGCACATGGCGCTGGTTCCGAAACATATCAACGTATCATATCATACTTCAATCCAAAATTCCTTCTTGGGATGACGGCTACGCCTGATCGCCTCGATGGTTATGATATATACTCTCTTTTTGACCATAACATTGCATACGAGATACGTTTGAAAGAGGCACTGGAATACAATCTCATTTGTCCATTCCACTATTTTGGATTATCGGATTTGACACTTGAAGGAGAAACAGTTGATGACCTGTCATTGTTCAAAAAGATTGATTACGAATCTAGGGTCGACCATATAGTGAGTGAAGCACGTTTCTATGGACATGGAGGTAAGAGGTTGAAAGGTCTTATCTTCTGTCAAAGGATAGATGAAGCAAAGATTCTGTCGACACTATTCAATCGTAAAGGTCTGAGAACGGAGTGGGTATCTGGTAATCTGTCACCGGATGTTGTGGAAGGATTTATTGAAAGGTTGGAATTGGATGAAGGGGAATTGTGTTTGGATTACCTCATTTCCGTTGATTTATTCAAAGAGGGCACAGACATACCTTCGATCAACCAGTTGATTATGCTCCGCCCCACAGAATCTCCCATCGTATACATTCAACAATTGGGGAGAGGGTTGAGAAAAAACGGTGGGAAAGATTTCCTGGTCGTACTTGACTTTGTAGCCAATTACGAGAAGAATTACAACATCCCTCTGGCTCTTTCCGATGACCGTTCATATAATAAGAGCGAAGCAAGGAAGTTCATAGCTGCTGGAGATTCGATGGTTTATGGGAATTCCACGATCAGTTTTGATGAGATAACGAAGAAGAGGATTTACGATTCAATAGACAAAGCAAATTTCAAAGATTCATCAATGTTGAGGGGGGCATACAAGGATCTCAGAAACAAGATCGGTTCCATTCCTGAGTTGATCGATTTTAGAAAATACGGTTCTGTCGATGCGTTGAAATTCATCGAGAAGTGGGGTTCATATCATGAGTTCCTTTCGAAGGGTGTTGAGAAGGAATATGATGTTACATTGTCGAAAGAACAGGCGGATGTATTGAAATACATCTCAAAGATAATCGCTCCTGGTAAGAGATCGTTGGAAATCCTTGCTTTAGAGGCTTTGAACAACGGCTGTGATGATTTCAACGGTCTCATTCATTCATTACGTCCGAAGATAACCGATAGTGCGTTGAAGAACATCATCGGCGTTTTCGACGGAACATTCTACAATAATAACATCTCTATAATGGAAGACAATCATGTGTCCGATTCATATCTTTCGATGTTGTCGAATGAATGGTTCAAACGTCATATCGATTGGTTGATAGCCCTTGGAAAGGACAACAATGAACGTCTTTACAAGAACACATATCGCGGTACCGATTTCGTTCTGAACAGGATGTACACGTACGATGATGTCTGTCGTTTCTGCAATCGGGCACAGAACGTGAGTGCTCAGATTATAGGCGGTTACAAGTACAACGAAGATAGCAACACATTTTGCGTGTTCATCAATTACAAGAAGGGCGAAGGAGTCGTGGAATCCCAGAGATATGATGATCGTTTCGAGAATCGTAATGTATTATTGGCAGTATCAAAGTCCACTGAGGGTCGTAACGCTAAGAACATGGTCCGCGTACGCGATCACAAAGCAAACGGGACGACGATCCACCTCTTCATGAGGAAGAACAAGGATGACGAAGGTTCCAAAGAATTCTATTATCTAGGCATGATGGATTTCGTAGAATTCATCGGCGATGGGAAACCTGTGGAGATAAGATATCGTCTTTACGATACCGTACGTTATGACATCTACGAGTACATGATCGGTTGATCAAGCATTGATGACGATGCGAGTGATGATGAGGAACGCTATGGATAAAGCGATCATCATGCTATAGACCATGCCATTCCATCTCAATATCTTACCACCGTCAAGCGGTCCGATCGGAAGCATGTTGAAGACAGCAAGGAAAGAGTTCAGGTATGCGAGCACCAGAAGTATCGCTCCGACCTTCGAGTACATTCCGCCGAATATCATCGCCAATATGAGCGATATAGCACAGAGTACGATGTTCACAGCAGGCCCTGCGACACTGATCTTACCGTTCTGTTCCTCTGTTATGTATCCGTTTATGTAGACGGCGCCAGGCATGGCGAAGAGGAATCCGAAGAATGATGAAATCAGACATATCATCAGACCGAACGGATACATCCTGAATTCGGACCATGCACCAAATCTCTGCGCAGTGAATTTGTGCCCCATCTCATGCATCATGAAACTCGTTATCACGAAAATGAACGACACACCGAACCAGCAGAGGATGTTGGTGACATAATCGTCACTGAAGAAACCATTGTTGTTCCTATAGATGAGTGTGAAAGATACGCTCAACACCAGGATGGCTATAGATATGTCACGTATCTCTATCCTGCTGAATTTGGGTTTCCTGAACCCGGGATTGATATGCCTGACTCCTGGTGTGTCCATATTCTTCTTTGGGTCAAGAGTGATATCTTATTATAATGTTTATCGCTCTCGACAATCATGGTCTCGAACAACGTATCGCACGGGAAGGAGAGGTGTCTTTGGTGCGATGGATGCGGTACATTGGTGCTCGGAAAGAGATGCGCATGCGGAGATATGCCTAGAGAATTCGAGATCAACAGCCCTGGTGACATCAGACCATGTATGGGTGAAGGCGTCGACCTGATCCTGGGGATGTTCGAGAGGACGTTCGGCACATGCGAACCACTCAGGAACAAGATGATATTCCTCAACAAGGTCCCTGGGGAGGATAGGACGGACGAGATCATCGCACATGGTAACGTCCTTGCGATCCTCAGATTCGATCTGTCATCGAACGATTATGTTCTGGAGATAAGACAGGCAGGGGCAGAGCTTTTTGATGATTATGCGAAGAAGAACATCGTCACGTTCGGTTCGATGTCGGGCCATCTCAAGGGCAAGAGTATTCCCGGAACCAATGTGAGGGAGATCATTGGGGAATTCTCTGTCGGAGAATCCGTCATCCTCAGGAAGGGGGAGAAGGTCGGAGCAGGGATCGCATTGGGCAACAGTTCGGAACTGCGCGAGATGGAGAAGGCCGTCAAGATAAGGGATCTCGACAACAGGAAGAACATCCCGATATCGCCTGATTCCGATAGGGACACATTTGTCAGATGCAACAAGGAGCACCTGAAGAACATAGAAGGTAATGCTGTCAGCGACATACGTTCTTTCATCAAAGGTAAGAAACAACCGATCACAGCATCATTCTCTGGCGGGAAGGATTCGTTGGCGGCATTGGGAGTTGCGATGAAGGCCGCCAAGGATATCGATCTGCTATACATCAACACAGGTTTGGAATTTCCAGAGACTGTGGAATACGTCCATGGATTCGCCGAGAGGAATGGGTTGAAGTTACACACAGCTAAGGCAGATGATGCATTCAAGGAGAATGTGGATATGTTCGGACCGCCTGCGAAGGATTTCAGATGGTGCTGCAAGGTATGTAAGCTCGGTCCGATAACCGATATGATCTCCAATGAGTATCCGAACGGGACGATAACCGTCGAAGGCAACAGGATGTTGGAATCATTCGCTAGGTCGAAGATAGGATTCGTTACCAAGAATCCGTTCGTACCGAACCAGACGAACCTCAATCCGGTGAGGACGTGGTCCGCTGCCGAGATATGGGGATACATATGGATGAAAGGTCTTGAGTACAATCCACTCTATGAGAGGGATTTC
The DNA here is from genome assembly GCF_964305265.1 of Candidatus Methanarcanum hacksteinii. Classification (NCBI taxonomy): domain Archaea; kingdom Methanobacteriati; phylum Thermoplasmatota; class Thermoplasmata; order Methanomassiliicoccales; genus Candidatus Methanarcanum; species Candidatus Methanarcanum hacksteinii. The sequence continues at coordinate 732,583 of NZ_CAYATA010000002.1, forward strand.
GAACGTATCGGTTGTTATCTCTGTCCTTCATGTCTTGCAAGCGAATGGAAGAACACGGAACGCATACATCCGGAACTGCACAAGGATTGGGCCGATTATCTGTACAATTACGCAGAGGAGCGTGGACTGCCCAAGGAATTCGTCGATATGGGATTCTGGAGGTGGAAGGTCCTTCCGCCCAAGATGATCCGTCTTGCGGAGGATATGGATCTGAGGACAACGCCAACGAAGGCGAAAGGACCATCATTGAAGATGCTGAAAGGTGCATCATCATGTGCCGCAGGAGGATATTCGGTGGAGGCGATCGTGACTGTTCCGAGAGCTAGGGACTTCTCCGCTGTAGAGGATGCATTGAGAACGATCGGTGATGTGCGTTATTCATCCGAATTCGAGATAGCACTCGTCAAGACAAGGATCGGTACCGCTAAACTCTTCGGAGGGGGACAGGTATCCATAATATCCAAGACATTGGATGGATCCAAGGAATTGTTCGAACGTTCCGTGAAGGCTCTGTTAAGATCGCAGATGTGCACATCATGCGGAATATGTGAGAAGAAATGCGCCCGTCATGCCATATCGATCAAGGATGGGTTGCATATCGACAAGGACAGATGTAACTCCTGCGGTATGTGCGAATCATCGTGCATGGTCGCACATTATTATGATAAGATCATCTGATGGACTGTCAGTAATGATTATAATCTAATCCAAATATTGATGTGGTATGGATACAGGTCTGGCGTTAGCAGCCCTCATCGGTCTGGGCTCTGCATTGGTCTTGATGTATGCGGTACTAAGGAACTACACATACCCCAAGATAGAGGAGCCGTTCTTCAGTGACCCGACCCTTTTCAAGATATTCACTGTAGGGTTGTTCGAAGGAACGCTGTTGTTCGTCCTGTATACTTATCTTTGGCAACTCTTCACAGTCGTCGGTCTTGGATTCGTGGTCGCCATCCTCTTCGGTGCGATAATCGAATTCGCCAAGCTTGTGACATTGAACCTCAAGAGGTTCAGCGGGATCTCCGATACGATATTCTACGGTTTCGGACTCGGACTCGGCTTGGGTGCTGCCATGGCATTCGGTATGATCTACTATTGGTTGAAAGGTGAGTTGGATGTGACATCGACGATAATGGTCGTGATGTTAGCATTGCAATATCTCCTCCTTGGCGCTGCCAACGGAGTTGTGGTGGGAGAAGGCGTCGCAAGACGCAAACCCATGGAATTCACGTTGCAGGCAGTATTGTACAGCGCAGCCTTCCACCTGATAATCATACCGTTCTACATGGAGACGGATGTCATATGGATCAAATATGTGGCACTGATCGCAGCATCGGCCCTTGCAGTGTTCATATTCTATCGTGCGATCTACAGAAGATTGCCGAAGGTCGTCGACGATGTCCTTAAGATGAATGGTAAGACACGCAACGACATCTATGGATTGAAGTGAGGGTTCAGTAGAATCTGTATCTGCCGTATCCGACCTCATAGACCATGCATTCATCCAGCATGGTCTTAAGATACTTCTCTCCCTTCCCAGGGACGAATCTCTCCATATCCTCTTGGGTGAATGTACCTTGTATGTCCGTCAATCCTTTGGCTATGACGACCATCTTGTCCTTGATGTCGTTAACATTCTCCACTCTGTACTCCAATGATGACATGGGATCTATGTTACGATCCACTTTCTTTTTCTCGACCTTGATCCCCGACATGGATGTGAGTGCATCCCTCACGATCGATTGATCCCTGTCCTGGAAGAGGATGTTCAGGTCCTTCGTGACAGCCTTGTTGTTGCAATAGGGGCATTTGGTGACATCATCATACAGGTCGATGATCCTGTGTCTTCCGCATTCAGAACAAGTGACTATGCCGAACATATCACTCATATTCCGTGAATACCAATGATGCGAGACAGCAACCGTAGTGGTCCGTAGGGATTTGGAGTTCCTCTATGACATAATTGACTTCCTCGAGTTCGATCTCCCTGATCCTAGCCATCTCCTCCATCTTCCATCTGAGATCGGATCTCAGTGATTCTTTGGAACCATGCAGATGTCCTTCGGCAACGTAGCCTCCTTTGCCATCCTTCCTGTATGCGTAGGCGATGCCTGCGGAGATCATCTCGCCTTCGGTACCTCTCATCTGAGCGAGTACGCAATGTGTTACAGCACCCATCGGCAGATCCTTCCTCTCCGTTCTTTTCGCACCTATCGGTATGACGGATGAGACGGATACGAGGTTCTGCTCACCAATGCCTGCATTCGCGAGTGCACGGTCGAATGCATTCAGGCCTGAGACCTCGCTTACGGCGGAGCTTGATGTGATGAAGAATTGACTTGGCACTAGATACATGTCGGATATATAGCGTGAGCCAATATTTAACGAAGAATGTCAGCCGTAGATGTTATCGTTGGTGTCGGACACTGGAGCCGTGAATCTCTTCTCGATATCCTCTGCTTCTTTGTACAATGGTTCGGTATCGATCTTCAATTCAGGGAGCATCTTGGCCAAAGGCTCCATTATCTTGGCGGCACCTCTCGGGTCAGGCATCTCCTGTTTGGCGGAACCGAGCAATGTTATGACATCCAGATCCTCATCCACAGCTTTGACCAATATCATCCCAGAGAGTCCTCTGACCATCCCTTCATCGAAGGATTCTATGCCATAGGTGTTCATGAGCTCCCTTGCTCTCTCTGTGGATCCCACACCGATGATGTCGTATTGTTCTGGTGTGAACTGCGGTATCCCATCCAATGTGATGACTGTGTGTACATTGTTGTCGTGACACCATTGGACGATGACATCCGCCAATGCGGTGAACATCTCTGTCTTTGGAACGAACTCGGATGTAATGACGACTATGTCCTCACAATCTATCCCGCCATCATCTTTCACATTCTCCCTTGTGCCCATATAGAATCTCACAGGAGGCATGGGAACCCCATTCTGTACCACGGCATACGGCGGGAATGACGGGGATGTGATGGATGCGATGAGATCCAACTCCAATTCCTTGGCAAGGAAACTCGTCGCGATGGAACTGATGAGTCCAAGGCTCGGGAATCCCACGATCGCCACAGCATTGTTGAGTCTTCTATCGGAATATTCGTGAAGGGTGAGTTCGTCCATACACACCCTTATTGTGGTAATGATATTAAGCAGTTCTACAATGGGTGTGGCATGGTCAATGAATCGATCTCCATGGAATACACCTCCGCAGGGATACCGGTCATAACGGATTCGGTGCCTGGTTGCAGAAGTTCAGGGTATATGGTCGCTGTGAATACTGGATCCAGGGATGAGCATCCAGAGATATTCGGATTGTCACATCTGTTGGAACATGTGGTATTCAGGGCGACCAAGACACGCACATCCTTCCAGATGTCGAAGGAGATGGAGGGCGCAGGGGGAGAGATGAATGCGTTCACAGCCAAGGAGATGACCGCGTTCTACGGTGTGACCATTGACAGTACCGCGAACGTCGCAAAGGATCTCGTGGCTGATATCGTATCCAATCCACTCATCGCCAAGGATGATACGGAGTTGGAGAAGAAGATCGTCCTTCAGGAGATCAGCATGTGCGAGAACGATCCCGAATCATACATCCATGATCTCTTCGATGAGGTCATATGGGATGGTCATGAGTTGTCACAGGGAGAGGCAGGTACGAGGGATGTTGTGAATTCACTTACGAATGTGGATCTCCGCGAATATTATAATGAGAGGTACAGAGTACCGAATCTCGCCGTCTTCGCATGCGGTTCTGTGGATAAGGATGACGTACTCAGATGGGCGGAGGAGAATTTCGATCCCATGTCCGGGGGAAGGCCGAATCCGAGGAAGGCACCTGTATTGACAGGCTCGGCATACAGATACTACAAGAGGAAGGGGGATCACTGTTATGTGGGCATGGGATTCAGGGCATTCGACGCTAATGATGACCATCTGCCTGCACTCACGATGCTCAATGCCGTTCTCGGTTCGGGATCATCATCGAGGCTGTTCCAGAATGTCAGAGAGGAGAAGGCTCTGGTATACTCGATCTACAACTATGTGGACCAATACACGGACGCAGGTAGCATGGGTACATACATGTCGGCTACCGAGGAGAATGTGCTCGATGCGATAGAGACCACAGCCCGCACATACAGGGAACTCAAGGACGGGGGATTGACGGATGGTGAGCTCCAAAGGGTCAAGAATCTTGTGAAAGGCGCACTGATAAGAGGGATGGAATCCACAAGCCGCAGGCTTTACACTCTTGCCAAAGGAACTATGCTCGTAGGCAAACCTAGGTCATTGGAAGAACGTCTGTCTAGATTGGATGCGGTGACTGAGGAGGATGTAATGCGTGTAGCGGAGAAGGTCATCAGACCAGAAGGCCTTAACGTTGTCATGTATAGTGACGATGTCGCTTCCATGAAGGATTTTAAACCCACTCAGCTTGATTTCTGAAACTCTTTGATGTAGTGGAGGACGGCATCGACGGCACCGTCGACGGCCGCTTCCACTTTCTCCGTCATGCCTTCGCGTACCGTCTGTATATCTTCAACTTCTATCGCGATGAAAGTGACCTTGTCCGGCATTTGTTCCGGTTCCATGTCGCGACCGATCTTCATCGCTGTCGCCAAGTTGAAATCATGTGCGGATGCATTGGTAATCGTAGGTGCGAAATCCTCGGGATCGAATACCATGATCGTACCGACATCCTGTTGATGTGTCTGTATTGCATCGACGATTATGGCATGCTTATATCCCCAGAGTACAGGGATTATGTCCAATCCGCCTATTGCCTCCTGACGTGTCTCCACACCATCCAAACCCATGCTCTCTATCCTGTCGGCAACGACGAGTCCGATAGCATCATCCGACATTATCGGACTTCCCAATCCTATGACCAACACATCATCTGATCTTTGGTCAGCCATAGTAGATGTCGTCCTCCTTAGATTTCTTGTATTTGGTGTAGAGTCCAAGTAAGCTCAGGAACAGACACGGTGCGAGTGCGATCAGACATATCAGACCGAATCCGTAGATGACTGCTTGAGTTCCTGTGTAGATAGATGATGACAATCCTACGTAGAACGATGACAATATAGCAACGGACATCGGACCTGTAGCTACGCCTCCGGCATCGAATGCGATACCTACCATGTCCTTATCACCGATCCACATGACGATGAGCGTCAATATGAGTCCAGGGACTACGATGTATGCGAGATTTATGTTGAACACTAATTTGGCCATACCTATGGCGACGAATGCAGCCACTCCTATCGATATTATCGCGATGATGAGTTTCTTCGAAAGGACTCCCCCGGATGATTCCTCTACTTGATCTCCGAGGATGGATACCGCAGGTTCAGCAGATGCTACGAGGAATCCCATGAGGAATCCCAATCCAACGATCATGAACCATTGATCCGAGGCCATGTCGCCTAGTTTCATACCGAGGCTGGTCGCGATCGGCATGAATCCTGTGTATACGCCAGCGAGGAATATGATGATGCCGACTCCAGCGATAGCAGTGCCTTCCAATACCACCGATACAGCCGTCCACGAGTATTTCAGGAACACTCTTTGGAATATCACGAAGAATGTCATGAGCGGTATCAATGCGTATGCTACGCTGATCGCGGAATTCTTCAGTTCGGTGAACATCAGTTCGAAGTCTATGGTGTTGTGTGCGACGGTCGACGTTATGCCCTCTTCGGATCCGCCACCGCTCATCAGACCTAGGACAAGGACAGCGAGTACGGGTCCGATGGATGCGAGACCTATCATACCGAATCCATCCATGCTATCCTTGCTGTGTCCCATGGAACATATCCCTATACCGAGTGCAAGGAGGATAGGTACGGTCACAGGCCCTGTAGTGACACCGCCGGAATCCAATGCTATGCCTATGAATTCTGTGCTTCCTGTCGCATCCATTGTCACGACCAACAGGATGACTGCGACATAACCGATCGTGATGAGCATCTTCAACGACAGTTTGTAGATAATCCTGAACGCAGCAACGATCAGGAATGCGGCAACACCGATGGCGATCGCATATGTGAGTGTCGTCGGATCGATCGACGAGAACAGTGAATGTACCTGCGATCCGAATACGGTGACATCGGGTTCTGCGACAGTGACCAGGAATGATATCATGAACACTATCACGATCATGAACATCTTGGATTTCCTTCTGGGGATCTCTTGACCTATGGATGTACCCATAGGATGTATTCCCCAATCGACACCTGATAGGAAGATCGTGAATCCAGCGATAACCATCACTACGCACAATCCGAACATCAGGATCTGATCCATCGGAAGTTTGAGTACGAATATAGCTAAGAATGCGACCAACAAGACTATCGGGATAGTGGATGTCATGACCTCCTTGAACTTCTCTCCCAATAGACTCATGATTGGGGGTATACGCAAACGGTATTAAATCATACCTAAAGATGCTACCTTAGATACGACACGTCATCTTCTCAGTTCTTTGATGGTCTTGCCCATGTTGATGAAGTGATCTGCTACTCTTTCAGCATCGGATGTCAATGACAAGAACTCGGCACCAGCACTTGCGGAACATATTCCTTCGTTGATCCTGGATATGTGGTTATTCGCCATCCTTTCCGTAGCATCATCGACCATATCCTCGATATCGTACGCTTTTTCCAATGCATCATAGTCTTGGTCGACGTATGCCTTGCGGACATGTTCATAGAGGGATTCGATGAGCCTCTGTATCTCCCTGACCTCTTCCTTGGCATAATTCGAGAATTCATCCGAGGATACCTTCATCTTCTCCGCGTATCCGACTATGTTCTTGGAGTAATCGCCTATGCGTTCAAGATCCGTCACGGTACGATAGACTGTGGAGACGTAGATGCTGTCCTTCCTGTTCAGTTCGGTGTTGGACAACTTCACGATGTAACGAGGAATGTTCTTCTTGAGGTAGTTCAGTTCCTTCTCCTTCGCTCTGAACTCCTTGTAGTCATTGTTATTCATCGTACAGATCACGTCACACGCATAGCTGAAGTTTTCTATGGCGAGTCTCGACATGTTGACCATCTCGTTCTTCACTTCCATGACGGCGATGGCCGGTGTCTTCAGCATGTACTCGTTGATGAAATACATGTGCGGTTCGCGTTCATCCACAACCTCCTCGACCTTCTTGTCCGGAAGGATCTTGGTGACGAATTTAATGAGTTGCGAGGTCAACGGCAACATGATGAGCACGGTTATGACGTTGAATATGGTGTGGAACATCGCTAACTGTGTCTGAGGTGCGTCGGGGAACATACTCGCGAAGATCGTGCCGAATGTACAGTCCCCTCCTGTCAGCATGGAGATGATGAAACCGACCACTACGAATATCAGCACACCGAATATGTTGAAAGACAGATGTATCGCGGCGACCCTCTTCGCATTCAACCCGCTACTCAACGCAGCAAGGACAGCAACAACGCATGAACCGATGTTCGAACCCATGGTGATGTATATACCCTGTTCTAGGCTGATGAGGCCTTGAACGAGCATAACTATGGCGATGGATGTAACGACGGATGAACTCTGTACCAATGCTGTAAGGAGGAAACCGATTATGATCAGAAGTATCAGATTATCTATGTTGGAAAGGAAATTGATGACGACATCGGATTGAGCGAATTCGGACATCGAATTGCTCATCAGATCCAATCCAACGAACAACATACCGAATCCGGCGACGATACCTCCGATCTTCCTCGTCCTGTCGTTCTTCGCGTACGAGTAGATGAAAGCACCGATACCAGCGAGGGCCGAGAAGATTATGGTAAGACTTACGGTGTTGCCGCCGAACATACCTAGCGACACGATCTGTGCAGTGACCGTCGTACCTATGTTCGCACCGTAGATTATGGCCGTTGCGAGTGTGAGTGACATGATCCCGGCATTGACGAAACCTATGACGAGGACGGATGTCGCTCCCGAACTCTGGATGGCGGCCGTTGTGACGGTACCGATACCGACTCCAACAAGTTTCTTATCCGACGCTTTAGCGAATAGTGACTTGAGTTTAGAACTGCATATGGACTCGAGATTATTGCTCAGCATTATGCAAGCGATCAGGAACACACCGATACCTGCAATTAGCATCAAAATCGCTGTAATCATATTCGTGGCGTCCATATATATCACTAATAGGGGTCTGATTATGCTCCGATATCCGTCATAGTAGATAAAATAATGGCAACGGATAAAGCGTATCCGTCGTGGGAAACTTAATCTATGTTCTAGATGCTCATTTCAGCGTGGAGATCGAGGTTAAGACATACATGACCGTCAACGGTCGCAACATCTCGTCGAGGCAGTTGGAGGTCCTCTCTGCGATAAACAGGCTGGGTAGCAAGACCGCTGCGGCAAAGGAATTGGGGATATCCCCGCCAGTCGTTCAGAGGTACATGGCTCAGATGGAGGATGTGGCGGAGACGCGTCTCATGGCATCCACTCCCAATGGTACCGAACTCACCGAGATGGGCCTAAGATTGCTTGAGATCGCGGATATGATGGAATGCAGGTGTACCGATACGAGGGAGTTCACCATATCATGTTCCCCCGTCACTGAGGAATTGGTGATGCAGGCAGTATCCAACACGAAGGTCAAGGCCTCGATCATCGTATCTGATGATTACACAAACATACGTTCTCTCAAACAGGGTATGTCCGATATGATAATCCTTGATGACCCTCAACTTCTGAGCGAGGTCGATGATTACGAATGGTTGGATGTAGGTTACATGGATATGATCCATGTGGACAACGGTCCATCCTATATCAGATACAGATATGGTGCACAGAGGATAGCCTATGAGCAGTTGGAGCTCATGGGAGTGAAATACAGCATCGATGCGGAGACGTATCTCCTCTCTGATCTCATGGATTCCAACAAGAGTTTCTTCGTCGATGAATACTTGCTTCAGAGGAAAGGTCTCAAGATAAAGAGCGCCACCGACAAGCGCCTTCTGAGGCACTCGATCACAGCCGTCTACAGAAGGGAAGTGAAGGAGATCACACGTGTTCTCAGGTACCTTCAGTCAAAACACATGATTTGAGTATGACCGTTTTAGGTAATGCTCCGCGCGGCCGACATTACTAGATTAAATAGTACGTAAGAATAACAACTCTTAGGTAAGAACATGGTAGCACCTAACCCTGAATTCATAAGCGAACTCTCTGCTGCTGGCGGAGATGGCGCAAAGATGTGCTTCCAGTGCGGAACCTGCACTGCAGGATGTCCCTCGGGAAAGATTACGGCATACAGGATAAGGAAACTTATGAGGATGGCACAGCTCGGACTCAAAGAGGACATCATCTCAAGCGAGGACCTCTGGCAGTGCACCACCTGTTACACTTGTGAAGAGAGATGCCCTCGCGGAGTTCCGATCGTCGATGTCGTCATCGCACTCAGGAACATCGCAGTTGCTAACGGCAAGATGTTCCCTGCACACAAGAAGACAGGACAGAACCTTGTCGCATACGGACACACAGTCGCGATCAACGATAAGATCAAGGCACAGAGGAAAGAACTCGGACTTGATGAGGTTCCCCCGACAGTTCTCGCAAACGAGAAGGCAATGGCAGACCTCAGCGTGATCCTCGAAGCTACCGGCTTCAAGAAATTGGTGGAGTGATTACAATGGCAAAATACGCATTCTTCCTCGGTTGCATAGCACCCCTCAGGTACCCTGGTATCGAGAAATCCACAAGGGTCGTCGCAGAAGCACTCGGTCTTGAGCTCGTAGATCTCAAGGACGCAAGTTGCTGTCCCGCACCTGGAGTCATCAGGGCATTCGACAAGACGACATGGATCGCAGCAGCGGCAAGGAATCTTGCACTCGCAGAGAAAGAGGGTCTCGATATCCTCACAGTCTGCAACGGATGCTACGGTTCACTCTTCGATGCAGCACACGAGCTTGCAGAGGACAAAGAGCTCCTCGCAGATGTCAACAAGGTCCTTGCAAAGATCGGACTCGAGTACAAGGGAACGACAAAGGTAAGGCACTTCGCAGAGGTCCTCTACAACGAGGTCGGTGTCGAGGCAATCAAAGCCAAGATCACGAAACCCCTCGAGTATCAGGTCGCAGCATTCTATGGATGCCACTTCCTCAAGCCCAGCAAGATCAAGCAGTTGGACGATCCTGAGAACCCCCACATCCTTGACGATCTCATCGAGGCAACCGGAGCAAAATCCATGCCTAGGAAACAGAAGGTCATGTGCTGTGGTGCAGGAGGAGGTCTCCGTGCAGGATTCCCCGCCAACGCTATGAAGTTCACTCAGACGAACCTTGAGAACATCAAGGAGTCTGGCGCACAGTACATCATCGATGTCTGTCCGTTCTGTCACCTCCAGTTCGATATCGGTCAGAAGGACCTCGGATTCAACATCCCTGTCCTCCACCTTTCACAGTTGTTCGGTATCGCAATGGGAATGGACGAGAAGGAACTCGGACTTTCAGCACACCAGACACCTGTTGTGCTTTGAAAACAAAGGGGGTAATCCCCCCATCTTTTCCTCTTGTAAATCAAATCTTTGACCAATAGATTGCTGTTTTAATGGCACGTCTCCACTCTGAGATACGTTCCTTTCTTTCTTCATCGGACATTGCCGGCGTGAAGGTCCTTCCGCAATCGTTCTCTGTGAAGGTATCCCATAACGTCCCCTTGCCAGAAAGGTGTGCGACCCCTAACGCGGTAGCTTCGTGACAATCTGCGCAGATGGCCTTTGTGTTGGTGATATCGGCTATGAATTGGCAGAGGAAATTATTGCAGCTGACGCCACCATCCAACCTTATCATGTCGGGTTTGACATTCGTATCCGCAACCATGGCATCTATTATGTCATTGATCTGGAACGCTATCGATTCCAATGTAGCCCTGATTATATGCTCCTTGCCTACGCCTAACGTTAGACCGACGATCATCCCACGGGAGCTCTGTTCCCAATATGGTGCGCCAAGCCCTGAGAATGCCGGTACGAAATAGCATCCTGCCGTATCATCGACGGAATCTGCTATCTTCTCCGTATCCCTCACATCGATGACCATTCCGAATTTATCACGTAACCACTCCATTATCGAACCGGCTGCGTAGAATGAACCTTCGATGGCGTATTGTGTATCATCATCGACTGTCCATGCAACAGTCGTCAACAGACCATGTTCCGATCTCTTTAGTGTCCTTCCGGTATTCATCAGCATGAATCCGCCTGTTCCGAGTGTGATCTTCATCTCACCCTCGGAGAAACATGATTGTCCGAATAATGCGGACTGTTGATCCCCCATTATGGCATTGATCGGTATCTTGTGGCCACAGACATCGACGATACCGAATGGATATCTGCTCGGATGCACCTTGGGAAGCATTGAAGGCGGTATATCGAATAGAGAGAGGAGTTCATCATCCCAATCCATCCTCTCTATGTTGAACAGCATGGTCCTGGATGCGTTGGTGTGGTCCGTTGCATGAACACGTCTTTCCGTAAGATTCCAAAGTATCCATGTATCTATATTCCCGAAAAGGAGGTCTCCAGACCTCGCCTTTTGACGTGCACCTTTCACGTTGTCAAGTATCCATGCGATCTTCGTAGATGAGAAATATGGATCGATCATGAGCCCAGTCTTCTCGTTGATCAATTCTCCGTACGTTTCACGTATCTCACAACAGGATGACATCGTCCTTTTGTCCTGCCATACTATCGCATTGTAGACGGGCAATCCCGTCCTGCGATTCCAAACGACAGTGGTCTCCCTTTGATTCGTAATGCCTATGGACACACAATCCTTTGGATCGGCAACGGACATGCATTCCGAAATAGTCCTTCTGACGAGATCTATCAACTCCATCGGATCCTGTTCCACCCAACCTGGTTCCGGATAGTATTGTGTTATCGGCCTCTGTGACATCGACACGATGTCGTCCATCCTATCGAATAGGATGCAACGGATGCTGGTGGTTCCGGCATCTATTGTGAGTACGTATTCATTCATTCTCTGACCGCCATGGATGATATTCGGTCATCCTCTTCCTTTGTTATTATAAATATGTATATTAGGGGGATGGTCAATCACATCATCATCTTCGATGTCCTGTGATCGCACATCATCTATGATGAATGGTGGCCAGGACTCTATCATTATCCTTAATGAACAATGTTCCCACATTTATCCAGAACCGCTCATATTTAAGGCTACCTAGCATAGTTTATATACTTGACATATATCATCACTTTGCTTCAAATCAAGGAGGATTCTGATGGCAGCAGCAAAGAAAGTCAAGTCTACGTCCCGTAAGATCAAGGACAAGTGGAAAGCAAAGGAATGGTATAAGATTCACGCACCTCGTATGTTCAACGAGGTAGAGATTGGGGAGACACCGGCAATCGATGTTGAGACGATCTACGGAAGGACAGTGGATGTTACAGTCCAGGAGCTCACTGGTGACTTCTCGAAGCAGCACATCAAGATGAGATTCCAGATCACTGGAGTGGATGGACACGATGCAAAGACATCGTTCATCGGACACGAGCTTACCAGCGATTATGTCAGGAGGCTCACAAGAAGGAAGAAGACGAAGACAGACCACGTTGTGGATGTCGAGACAAAGGACGGTTACGTTCTCAGGATCAAGACAATGTCCATCGCGGACAAGAGGATCCAGTCTTCACAGGAAGAGGGAATGAGGCGCTGCATCGCAGACACGCTCGTTGCAATCGGAAAGGAGAACGATCTTTCCAACATAATCAAACTCATTATCTCTGGAGAGATGGGCAGGAATGTCGCAAAGGCATGCCATGTCATCATCCCCATCAAGAGAATCGAGATCCGCAAGAGCGAAGTGCTTTCAGCAGGTGAGGGCGAACCCGAGTCCATCATGGACATATTTGCAAAACCTGAGGCTGAGGAAGCACCTGCAGCAGAGGCCGTCGAGGCACCTGCAGAGGCGCCCGCAGAAGAACCTGCTGAGGAGCCTGCAGCTGAAGCACCTGCAGAAGAGTAAACCAATATATCCTCCTTAAACATCTTCCCCTCAAACCAATTACACATGCCGAGGTGGCTCAGCCTGGTGGAGCGTCGGACTCATAGGGTCTAAGATGGTCAACAGACCTCTTCCAGGGAAATCCGAAGGTCATGGGTTCGAACCCCATCCTCGGCACTCCTATTCTTCATCGTTTAAGATAAATAATGTCTACGCGATTGAGCGTCCATGAGGCTCATTATCAACACTGGTAAAGGCGGTGTAGGAAAGACATCGATTTCTGCTGCAACAGCGAGACGTGCTGCCAGGATGGGATACAAGACATTGGTGATGAGTACCGATTCCGCACATTCATTGGCGGATTCATTGGATATCAAGCTTGGAAACGAGATAACCAATATCGGTCCGAATCTGGATGCATTGGAGATAGATGTCATATATGAATTGAGGAGCAAATGGCCTGATATAGAGGCGTACATCACCGAATTCTTCAGATCACAGGGCATGAATGACCTCTCAGCGGATGAATTCGCTATATTCCCTGGGATGGAGATGATCGTAGCATTGCTCTACATCCTTGATTTCGAGGAGAATAACAGATACGATGTGGTGATCATGGATACTGCACCGACGGGTGAGACCTTGAGACTCCTGAGTTTCCCTGATATGTCGGAGTGGTATCTGGACAAGCTGTTCAATATCGCTAAGAGGATATTGTCATTCGCTAAGAGACTCATCGGAAAGGTTGTGGATATGCCGTTGCCGAGTGAGGCGGTGTTCAATTCCATCGCCGATGTCAAACAGAAGATGGTCAGAGTAAGGACGATATTGGAAGATCCCGAGAAGACGACCGTACGTTTGGTGGTCAATCCTGAGAAGATGGTCATCAGCGAGACAATGCGCGCATACTCCTATCTTTGTCTTTATAACAAGACCGTGGAGTGTCTGATCTGTAACCGTTTATATCCTGACAATGTGGACGGCGATTATTTCAAGAACAAACTTGATGAACAGAGACAATACGTGGACATGATACACCATGCATTCGACCCCATGAAAATCTTCTTCTCATACCAGATGCCGACCGAGATGTTAGGTCCTGAGAAATTGGATCATCTTGCAGATATGATCTATGGGGACACGGATCCGACGACGATCTATGCACAAGAGAGCCCCATGAGATTCGAGACAGGCGATGGCGAGGACAGGATAATACTGAAGATGCCATTCGTGGAGAAGTCTGACATAGAATTGTTAAAACCGAAGGAAGACACTATACTTATTCACGTCGGAAGTCAGAAGAGAGTCATCAATCTCCCGCTCACAGTGGCGAAGGAAGAATTGATAGGCGCTGAACTGAGGGACGGAGAATTGAAGATAAGATTCAGGAGGGAAGAGAGATGAAGGACATCAGCGATGAAGAACTTTTGAAGTTCATATCTGAGAACAAGGACAGACTGATACAGTACATGAAGGCCGAGGGCATCAATTTGGTCGATGTCACCAGGAAGAATGTGAAGGAAGGCGTGAGCAAGGTCAATGAGGCGGCCACAAACATCAAGGATGATCTGGAGCCCGAGATCGAGACCATACGCAACAATACCAAGGAATTCATCAATGCATTCACGAATGAAGATGTGCAGAGACATCTCATCAGAAGTGGCATGGAATTCATGTTGGCCATCGGCACGATACTTGATGCGATCCCTAAACCAGAATTCGTTTCCAAGGCATGTGAGAAGGCATCGGACCTTAGGAGTAATATCAACAAAGAGTACTGCGCCAACAACGAGGATTGCCCAAAAAAGGCTGAAAAACTCAAGAAGATCGAGATTGATTGAAATGGATGCCAATGATGGAGTCTTTGCGGTAAAAGCGGCAAGGAAGACTATCGAATCAGAGGTCATCGGCGCATCACCTGAGATCGAGTTCCCAACTTCATTCGATGAACCTCGCGGCGTATTCGTGACCATCAACACATATCCCGAGGGAGCGTTGAAAGGATGCATAGGGTATCCTGCTCCGGTCTATCCACTGAAGGATGCACTGGTGTTCTCGGCGCAATCCGCTTGTCACGATCCAAGGTTCCCGAGGCTTACTGACAGAGAAGCTAACAATTGTACTATAGAGGTAACCATACTGACTCCTCCTACATTGTTGGAAGCGGATAAGGAGGATCTTCCGAACAACATTGTGATCGGTCGCGACGGACTCATGATACAATTCGGAAGGAGAACAGGACTTCTTCTCCCACAGGTCCCTGTGGAATATGGTTGGGATCCAGTGGAATTCTTGGAACAATTGTGTCTCAAGGCCAATCTCCCTATAGATGCGTGGAAGCTCAGCGGAGCGGAGATATATTCGTTCAGCGGACAGATATTCCATGAGACATCACCTCACGGGGATGTGACGGAGGGGTAAACATGGATCTCGTCATCGAAGGAAGGTTCTACATCAACGGAAGCATCAAGGATACCTCTGTAGGCATAGAGGACGGTAAGATTGTAACCATTGGCAACATCGTCCGCGGAGGGGATGAGAGAATAGATCTTGGGAATAGATTGATCCTTCCTGGATTTGTAGATCCTCATGTTCACTTCAGGGATCCAGGATTCACGAACAAAGAGGATTTCAGATCAGGTACGATGTCCGCATTGTTCGGTGGAAAGACCTGTGTATTGGACATGCCGAACAACGATCCTCCTGCGATAGATGTACGTTCATTGAAGAACAAGAAATCTACGATAAGATCGAAAGCATATGTCGATTATGGGCTATTCGCAGCATTGACTCCCGGATGCAATACCGATCTTCTTTCACCTATGGTCTGTGGATTCAAACTCTTCATGGGTTCCACCACAGGAAACATCCTATTGAATGATGATGAGGAGATCGGACACGTGATGAAGGATGTTGCACGTACAGGAAAGGTCGTGAGCGTGCATGCCGAGGATGATTCGATGATCATCAGGGGGAACGAATCCAACAATTGGGATCATCTGAGGGATCGTCCTGTAGAGGCGGAGCATAATGCGATCAGAAGATTGTCCGCTTATAGGGGCATGAAGGTGAACATCTGTCATGTGACCGATTCAAGGTCATTGGAATTAGCAGCGTCCCTGGGATTCACCACAGAGGTGACGATGAACCATCTCTTCCTTTGTGCAGATGATAGTACGGCCGCGTACACGAAGGTGAATCCTCCGTTGAGGGATCGTAAGACCAGGGACTCACTCTACAAAGCATTCGCTGAAGGAAAGGTGACGATGTTCGGCAGCGATCATGCCCCACATATGCTCACAGAGAAGGAACAGGATTATCAGAGTGCACCTAGCGGTATACCGACTGTCGAGACAGATATACCGATATGGATGAATCTAGTCAAACACAATCAGATCCCGTTGGAACTCATAGTGAGGATGGGGGCTGAGATGCCCGCAAGGATATTCGGGATCAACAAAGGTAGAATAGCTGTCGGTTATGATGCCGATCTCATCGCATTCGATATGAAGAAAGGGACTACGATCAATGCGGACAGGTTGCACAGCCGCGCCAGTTATTCTCCATACGAAGGTATGGAAGCGATATTCCCCGATACAGTTATCATCAGGGGAGAGGTACAGGTCGATGACGGGGAATTCTGCGGAAGTAACGTCGGAGAGGATGTAAGTGGCTATTGAGGTGGATTATTCGGATGTTGCAGGGAAGAAGGCTGACTGTCCAGAGGGTTGTGGCATGTGTTGCCTTTGTCAACCAGAGGTCCTTCCAGAGGAAAGAGCATTCTTCAGGACGAAATACCCCAAGATGATGGTCAAGAGCAAATGTGCGGACCAGCACTTCGCGTTGGCGATGAAGAAGGGTAGGGGCTCATGCGTGTTCCTCAACGGAAGGAGGTGTGACATCTATCAGAATCGTACAACATATTGCAGACAATTCCCATATCATTTCTACATCAGTGACAGGATAAAGGTCGAGTTGGACCTTTCATGCCGTGGTGTATGGACAGGAAAGGGCAATGATGCGGAAGAAGAGGCAAGGGCACTTGCACAGGCTTCAGAGAGAAGGTTGACGATGACCTTGAAGGAAGCATCCTCCGTCTACAAGGAGTTCTATTCCATATGCAAAGAGACGGGAGTCATGTGTGACGTATCCCAACTGAGGATGTCCGTATCCGAGAATCTTAAGAATTTTACAAATCTGGCATATATCGCAAAGGCAATGGATCTCTCACTTGAGGAACCCAAGATGTCATTGGAGAGGGTGACAGCCGATTCCAAATTCGATCTCAAGAATCTTACGGAAGCGGCTATGGAAGCATCATTGGGTTCAATGGGATCGAACGATCCTTTGAACGTTCCTGTCTATTGCGATCCGAAATACAATTGGAATATGTTCATGGCCAATGGCAACACGATAGAGTTGACCGTCATGGATGATGACGGTGACCTACATCATAAGGGATTCGTGGATGCAAGGGATATAGAGCTCAAAGAGCCAGATGAGAACGGCAAGAAAGTACTTGCCGACTACATTTCTATATTGAACGGAAGGGATAGCTTCCTTGGTAATGTATTCTACATGATGGACGAGCTCGGATACGAGGACGATATGGCGAACTCATATTATGGAGCACTCTGTGCTACCATCATAGATCTCCTTTGGAGGGCATCTTTGTTGGACCATTTCTTCGGTACAGGCATGGGTGCGGAAGGGATGAAGGAAGCGATCATCTTCTACGATATGGACAGATTGGATGCACCCACGATAGGAGCATTCGTGTGACATGTTCCCTATAATAAGGGATACAAGGTCTTTTATAGTAAACCGATAATGGGCTTGACGGTGGCTGAAATGATGAAACCATTATCCGTACTCCAAGCGTCAGCAGGTAAGAACGTTATCGTTGAGCTGAAGGGCAAAAGAGAGTACAGAGGAGTACTTGACGGATACGACCCTCACATGAATATCGTTCTGAAGAACGCGGATGAGATGTTCGAGGGCGAGGTCATCAGAAAGCTCAGCACAGTCATTGTCCGTGGAGACAATGTGATCTACATATCACCATAAGGAGAGATGAAACATGGGAAGAGGAACACCGGCACAGGGTAAACACAACAAGTACAAGACACACATCCCTTGCCGCAGATGCGGAAAACGCTCTTACCACGTCAGGACAGGCGTATGTGCCTCCTGCGGATATGGTAAGACAGCAACGCTCAGGTCCTACAATTGGGCCAAGACGCACTAAGGAAGAGGAATCAAGATGGCCGGCCCGAAGCACAGCTGCGGTGTAGTCGGAATGAATGCGACATACAACGTGGTACCTTCTTTGCAGAGGGCATTATTGGTCATCCAACACCGCGGACAGGAGTCCGCAGGTCTCTCCGTCTTCGATGGCAAATATGTCCAGACAATCAAGAACAATGGCTTAGTGGATGCTGTCCTCAATGAGAATAGCCTCAGGTCGATCTCTGGAAACTGTGGCGTAGGCCACGTAAGATATTCTACAACAGGTTCACATGGTGCGATTAACGCCCAGCCTTTGACCGTACAGTCCGTGAAAGGTACAGTCGCCATTGCACACAATGGGGACATAACGAATTATCACGCTCTGAGGGAGAATTATTTCAAACAGGGTTGGTCGTTCTTGACCGACTCCGATTCTGAGATAATCGCCCGTATATTGTCAAAACATCTATACTCGACGGACGAACCGTTCGCTGCTATCAGAGAGATGATGTCAGAATTGGACGGCGCATACGCTTTGGCGATCATGATCAACGGCCGTCTTTTCGGTGTGCGCGATCCACATGGTATCAGGCCCTTGTGCATCGGAAAGACCGAGGGCGGACACATCATTGTGTCTGAGAGCGCAGCACTCATCTCATTGGGTGCAGAGTTCGTAAGGGATGTCGAGCCTGGGGAGATCGTCGAGATCAAGGACGACATAATACTCTCCGATAAACCCAAAGGTCCGATCAATAAGGCACATTGTATGTTCGAATGGACATATTTCGCAAGACCGGATTCTGTGATGGATGGCAGATGCGTCTATGATGTTAGGAAGAAGATAGGCATCATACTTGCAAGGGAGGCCCCTGCGGATGTCGATCTCGTTATGCCCATCCCTGATTCGGGACGTGCACACGCCATAGGGTATTCTGTGGAATCAGGTGTACCGTACGAAGAGGGATTCATGAAGAACCGTTTCGTCGGTCGCACATTCATCCTTCCCGATCAGTCGGCTAGAGAGAATGCCGTCGCTATGAAGATGAATCCTATAAGGTCTACGATCGAAGGCAAACGTATCCTCATAGTCGATGACAGTATCGTTCGTGGAACTACGCTTATGAAACTGATCAAGTTGTTAAGATCAGCAGGTGCGAAGGAAGTCCACGTAAGGATCGGTTGCCCACCGGTCATAGCCCCATGCTACTATGGTGTGGATATGAAGACCAGAGATCAATTCATCGCATGTACGCACACTGTTGATCAAATCAGACAGTCCATAGGTGCGGATAGTTTGGCGTACATCAGTATCGACGGTCTGGTCGAGGCTCTCGAGATACCTAAAGAAGATCTCTGCCTCGCATGTGTCGATGGCATCTATCCGACAAGGATAGATGGCGAGAAATATCGTTACGATTGATCGTCATCATCGATATCGCAATCGATCTTCGGGAGCGGGGCTCCGCAATATATGCAGTTATCTGCGAACATATCATTGTATGTTCCGCAGCATTCACATTTCTTCGATACTTGAGTCATGTTTCCCTTCAATGCGTATCAGTGATAAACAAGTATTGTGCTCACGCACAATCGATCACGACGTTTCTTACGGTGAGTTCTATTTCGAAAAAATTACACATGTAACATTTTTGCGGAATAGAAGTTAGGAAGTGTCATCTTCACATCATAGTGGGCAAGAATCCTCTTCTCTTCACCTTTTAACGATATGTGCCCCTTGGAATCGGTGTAAGCGGTCATTTCAGCCATGTATGTATAGAAATTTGCGGAAAGATCCTAAGTTGGAGGATGTGGCAAATGCAATCAGAGTCTTATCGGTGAGGCAGCAGATGATACCATTCCAGGTCGTCTTTACCGAACACGAACTCAGCAATCAGTGCAGTGAGCAAAACGTTTAATTATGGCCACAATATCAAGGTGTCATCCACTGGGCAGGTAGATCAGTTGGAAGATCGTTACATTGGCATTGTAGAGGTCGCGAGTTCGAATCTCGCCCTGTCCACCACTACACCTTATCCAGACTGTTGAAAAATGGACAGGATTACTGTCCACCCTTGGACAACCATGAGTTCCTTGCGTTGTCTATGGCCTTGTTGAGCCTCTTTCTGCTGTAGAATCCCTCCGTAGTCTTGGTGCTCGCATGTCCCATCAGTACCGACACCGATTCGATGTCGACGTCACTGTCCAGATATCCTGACCGAACGTCCTTCGGCACATGCGGAGATCGACGGAGAGGAACGGAGATATCCGAAGTTCTGCTGGAAGGACGGTTCCGAATCCACCATCATCGAAGATGATTCCGGAAGGACGATCGCACTGGATTCCTCGAAGGAGGTGATCGCATGAACCTCTTCAGAACGGGACTGGTGATGACCACCCCGGGGATCATGAGGATCGTGTTCGCGAGCAGGGAGGCTGCCGATGCCATCCAGAAGTGCCTGGAGAGGCATTGCTCCGGAGACTGGGGAGACATGTGCGATGATGACAAGCAGCTCAATCAGGATTCTCTGGATGAGGAGAGGGAGAAGGGATACACCTGCGAGAACCTCTTCAGCATGTACGAGACGGACTATGGATGCATCTACATCATAACCGAATGCGACAGGTCCGCGACCACCATACTGCTCCCGGAGGAGTACTGAAACACCTGGGGCTGAAAAGCCCCATCCAAAGGTGATACGCATGACCTCGGCGAAGCAGACGACTCTGTTCTCATTCGATGCCGTTCCGGTATCGGAAGGACCAGTATGGCTGGAAGACTACGATGGAAACCGCAAATCGATCTGCAGGATGGATGCAGAAGCGATGGTGGAGGATCTGAACAGGATGCCTTCGGGGAAGGGCTCATGGCTGAGATGCCTTGAAGTGGACCATTCGCGTTCATACGAGACTCAATTCAAGGACTGGGATGCGTGCATCTGGTTCTACAGGGGGATTGGGATGAAGAAGATGGTCCGGTCCGAGGGGATGTGATGGACTGCATGGACCCGCATCCGTACAGATGGCATTACCTGAACGGGAAGCAGATCCATGATTGGGTCTACGAACCTCTGAAGGAGGCT
>NZ_CAYATA010000003.1:0-508131 GCF_964305265.1 Candidatus Methanarcanum hacksteinii
CGAGGCGATGGTCGCTTCCAAGT
Source organism: Candidatus Methanarcanum hacksteinii (assembly GCF_964305265.1). Lineage (NCBI taxonomy): Archaea > Methanobacteriati > Thermoplasmatota > Thermoplasmata > Methanomassiliicoccales > Candidatus Methanarcanum > Candidatus Methanarcanum hacksteinii. The sequence goes on from NZ_CAYATA010000003.1 coordinate 24, forward strand.
TGGCAGAGGGGTATGCTTTCATGGGCTGGTACACATCCAAGGATCTCACTGGCGATGTCGTCAAGCCCGGCACGGTCATATCATTGACGGACAAGATCGCTCTGTACCCGAAATGGGAAATGATACAACTTTCTGCTGGTGCAACTTCATTGGAAATTTATACAGGCAAGGACGTAACAGTGTCCCTTTACCTTTCGTCGGGAAGTTGGGATGATGTCGTCATATCATCGGGGGATAGCAGTGTAGTTAGAATCGACAAATCTTCGCTGAACCAGAATGGGGAATTTATTATCCACGGTCTTTCACCAGGGAGTGTTGAGATAACCATCTATCTGAGGAATGCAACATTCATATCTCAAAAATTGAGAGTTACTGTTTCTGACGAACCCGCATCAGGTCAAGATGAGATCAAGGACTACACTTTCACAATATCGATGGAATTCGATGCAGATAAGATTTCAGGAAGTAGCTTTACCGCTAGCGATTTGATAAATGGAATAACAATCTCTGCAAAGGGAAAGAATGCTGGAGAGGCTCTGGAGACTGCATTGTCCGATAATGGCATTCCTGCTCATTTCTACAGCGGTTCGATGGGTGGAGACGGAATATATGCTGGACAGCAGTTGATGTATTGGGTTGACCATATATTCGGACTTGGAGATTACCGCTATCCCGATGGTAATTGGAAATATTGGATACAATATCACAATGGGGCATACAATAGCAAGACTTTGGGTTATTATACAGATGGAGGTAGTTTCGAGCTTATCTACGGTGTGACCGATGTCGATGGAAATCGCGTATATGGAATCGCGCCTGATAACGCATTCGTATACGATGGTACTACACACATGGTCAGCAATGGATTCGAGATAATATCTGGTGATGAAGCAACGAAGGATGCGGGTACGTACCACTCGAAATTGAGATTGAAGAGCGGGTATGCATGGTCTGATTACACATATTCTGATAAGGATATCACTTGGACAGTATCACCAAAGGTTCTAAAGGCTACATATGAAGGTGAGTCGATCGATCAGGGCGATGCGCCATCATTCAAAGTCATTGTTTCAGGATTCGTCGCAGGTGACTCACCTGATACCATCCAGGGTTATCAGGCACCAACAGTTGTATCGACAGAGACTGCTGTAGGTACTTACAGTTTGACACCTTCTGGAGGAAATGCTGGCCCCAACTATGTATTCGAATACGAAGCTGGTAAATTGGTGATAAACAGGGTCGTGATTAGTGAGGATACGAACATCAATGAAGATGGCTCCACCACAACGACAACAATAGAAAAGGATCCCAATTCTGATGGAACGATCATTACTGAGGTCACTACCAAGAAGGATAAGGATGGTAACGTCAGTCAGACAACTACTATCGAGACTGTAAGGGACAAGGGTGGCAATGTTACAGGATCCACAGAATCCATTACTAATTTCACTAAGGAAGAAGATTCCAATGGAAATCTTTTGGATGTTGAGAAGACCATTACCACCGAGAAGGATAGCTCTGGAAACATAAAGGGTACTACTGAAAAATCTGAATCAAAGAATGCAGATGGTAAGACGACTGAAAAAATAGAGGCGATCAAGGATGCTTCTGGAAATGAGATCTACTCTAAGACAGAACAATATGTCCACGGGAACACCTATGTTGATAACAGTGGTAACAATGTCACCGAATCGTCTAGTAAGATAACAGAAAAAGATTCTGAGAAGATCACAGTCACTGAAGAATCAACTAAGATGATTGTATCTTCTGATGGTCAGAAGGAGACTGAGGCAGTTAAGTCCGAGACCACTATAGATCCTGCTGGAAAGACAACATCTACTAAGACGATCGAGAACACCAAGGAGGATGCCGACAGTACCATAAAATCGATCTCGACGGAGACCAAGGCAGCTGACGGCAATGAATCCAAGGAGAAGAAGGTCGAGGTCGAATCCAAGGATGGGAACGTGAAATCAGTCGTCGAGATTCCCAATGGGGCTGACAAAGCTGATATCATCACAACTGTAAAGACTGATTCAAATGACGGAAATCACGCTGTCACCAAGGAACAGATCGAACAGGCCATCACCATCCAAGGAAAGGTAACTGATGAGATCAAAGATGATATTAAAGATCACTCCAAGGTCATCCAGATCGAATCCTCAGCTCCTGATGCATCTCTCACAGTGCCTAAGGATGCCATTAAAGCGGCGTCCGATGCGAATTCCAGCCTCAGGATCGTATCTGAGAAGGGATCAATCGCTGCATCAGACACTGTGTTGTCCAACATATCAGTGGAAGAAGAGATCACTATTTCCATATCCGAAGCTAAGGATGAGCACATCAACGATGTTCAGAAGGAGAACATCCCTGACGGCGCAGTCGTTGTAGATGTGAGGATTGTGGCCGGCGATAAGGACTTAGGGAAATCACTCGGCGGATTGATCACAATCTCCATAAGGTACACCCCAGCTGACGGTAAGATAGGTGTGGCGTATTACATTGATGACGATGGTAATAAGGTGAGGATGGGAGGTATATATGATCCGATAAAAGGAGAGATCGTATTCGACTCCACCCACTGTTCGTTGTACATGGTTGTCGATGAGGACCCGTCTAAGTCGGGATTGTCTAATGCCGCGATATTCGTTGGAATTGCTGTCGCAGTTGTTGCTGCAATCGCTGTCGCCATAATGTTGTACGTAAGGAAGCATTAAACGATTTCAATAAGCAGTTCGCCCCGTCCCAGGGGCGGACTGTGCTTTTTCATTCCTTTTTGAATAATCTCAGTTTGGGACGTAATGATGTAAATATCTGTTACTTTGGACACATTCTTTACAGATAACTAAATCAGGGCATGAGAGACACAATCCTGTAAAGGCCATGGGGCTTGGTGTAAAAGATTCTGGAAGAATTAGACAGAATGCTATATTGGAGTTTCAATATAGTGTAGTGAAGGACAGAACTGAAATGAAGATTCACTCAGATGACAAAGACTTGGTCAATGAAGACAATTCAAAGAAGGTCGATTTTAAATAATTGTGTATATCGGATGTCAAGAGTCGCTTGGAACACATCATTGAAATTGCTTCCAAAACGATAAAGGACGAGTCTAAGATGAATGATTATGCTTCTTCGATAAGATTTTTGGAGAGAATCATCGAAGAGAACTATCGTTCTTCGGAACCGATGTACATTTACCCTGCGCCCAACAACAACCTTGAATTCGAGTGGGCGAGCAATAGTTTTGTTCTTGTCCTTGACGTAATGACAATGAAAGCTGAATTTATTGGGAATTGTGATGCAGAAGATTTTAAAATCGATATGGGCGAAAGTGAATCGTGGAACAGACTCTGTAGTTTGATAGATGGTGAAAGAAACCATGATGTTCCATCGCTTCATCTGATTAACTAATCCGATACCATTACATCTCGCTGACGTGTAATCATGAGCATTCTTGCAATCGCAAATGTGGGCAACTGTAATGATTCATGTGAGTTTAAGTGTTTCTTCTGATCAGTTTCAAAAACCTGTTATTTATCACATCATTGCCATATGTGGCAATATTCGTGTCAGATTGGGCAAAAATCACCACTATCTTTGTTCGCCCAGGTCCATACGATTTTATATAATGGGTAAATCACAAAATTCATGGGTACGAACCAGTACTTCGTCGGTCGTCAGGGTGACTACGAGTCCTCTGCTAGAAGCTATCCCCGCAAATTCCCTCTTGCGGTTGCGAAGGCTAAGGGTGCGGTTATTGAAGATGTAGAGAACAACCGTTATATCGATTTCTTGAATGGTGCGGGATCACTTGCTCTCGGTCATAATAATGATGAGATAAATAGTGCGATGATCGAGCTCATCGATTCCGGTGCGCCGTTGCACATGTTGGATATCGCTACGCCGGCCAAGGACAGGTTCGTGGAGAATCTGTTGACGATAATACCCGAGGAACTCGCCAAGAAGGCGAAGGTACAGTTCTGTTCACCATCCGGAACGGATGCGACGGAGGCCGCGATAAAACTATGCAAGACGGCCACTGGAAGAGGTACTGTGATCTCATTCTCCGGAGGATACCATGGAATGGGCCATGGTTCCATGGCGCTCACAGGCAACTGCACCGCGAAGAACAAGGTAAGCAACGTGATGCCTGGTGTCCAATTCATGCCATATCCGTATTCATACCGCTGTCCAATGGGCATCGGAGGGGAAGCGGGCACGAAGGCCTGCATAGCATACCTGGAGCGTCTGTTGAAGGATCCTGAGAGCGGTGTCACGAAACCCGCTGCGGTCATATTGGAGGCCATCCAGGGCGAAGGCGGTGTGATACCCGCACCTGTTGAATTCCTTCAGGCTGTACGCAGGATAACAAAGGAACTCGGTATCCCGATGATATGCGATGAGATCCAATGCGGTATCGGACGTACAGGCAAGGTGTTCGCTTTCGAACATGCAGGCATCGTGCCTGATGTCATACTGATCTCCAAAGCCATCGGCGGAGGTCAACCATTATCACTCATCGTCTATGACAAAGAACTCGACCTATGGGGTCCAGGTGCGCACGCAGGTACCTTCCGCGGGAATCAATTGGCTTTCGTGGCTGGTAATGTCGTCATGAACAAACTGAAGGAACCAGGGTTCCTAGAAGATGTTACCCGCAAGGGCGATATGATGATGTCACGTCTCATGAAGCTCAAAGGAGAGATGTCGATAATAGGTGATGTCCGCGGAAAAGGTCTCATGATCGGAGTGGAGTTCATCGACCCCAACGGTCCGAAGGACCTGATGGGTGTCCCTGAACCAAGCGGAGAGGTCGCCACCATGGTCCAACGTACATGTTTCAACAACGGTCTGATCATGGAGAAGGGCGGACGTAACGGTTCCGTCATGAGATGTCTATGCCCTCTCACCATCACGGACGACGAGATCGACCGCGCGCTCACAATCTTCGAGAACGCAGTCAAAGAGGTCGAAGGGAATGTCTGCAAATGATCCCCTTCTGTTATCCGAGGATGTGAACGTTCGTAAAAGATTCACAGAGATGATCGATGATACCCTGAAAGCGGTATTCGATTCATTCTCTGACGATAGTGCATTCTCCGGTATCGATCCGTATGAGCTTAGGGAGAGCATCTGTTCCCTCGGATTCCTTCCTGAACACGGTATGGGGTTCGACAAGGTCCTCGAGGAGACCAAAGAAAAGATACTGCCGCATCTTCTTCGCACATGGTCCACGAAGTACATGCCGCATCTGCATTCGCCTGTATTGACCGAGACGATCTGTTCTGAACTGGTGATATCATGCTTCAACGATAGCATGGACAGTTGGGATCAAGGTCCTGCGGCCACAGAGGTCGAGGAGAGCATGATACACGGATTGGCTGAACTGTACGGATTCCCTGTGGAGACATCCGATGGGTGCTTCACATCCGGCGGCTCTCAATCCAACATCTCTGCCATCGTAGCTGCCCGCGATCGGTATTGTATGGAGAGATTCGGATGGGATGTGAAGATGAACGGCCTTCCGCCAGAATACTCCAAACTTCGTGTATATACATCGGAGATATCCCATTTCTCGATGGATAAGGCAAGCCACATCCTCGGCATGGGCTATGCTGCCGTCAGGAAGATACCTGTCGATTCCAAATGCAGGATCGATCTGAAGGAATTCGAAAGGATGCTGAAAGAGGATACGGACAATGGACTCTATCCGTTCTGTGCCGTAGCTACGTTCGGTACGACCGATTTCGGTTCGATAGATGATGCCCGTGGCATGAGGGAACTCTGCGACAGATATGGTATGCATCTTCACGCCGATGCCGCATATGGCTCTGGATTGATCATGAGCGATAAGTATCGTGATAGGGTAGCGGACATATCACTCTGCGATTCCCTTACTGTGGATTTCCACAAGATGTTCCTTCTTCCGATCTCCTGTTCAGCGATCATCGTCAAACATGCGGAATTGTTGGAGTGTTTCGAGTTGCATGCGGATTATCTGAACCGCGAGGAGGACGAGGAGGATGGATACATCAATCTCGTCGGTAAATCGATGCAGACCACTCGTCGTTTCGATGCATTGAAGGTATTCATGGCGTTCAAGACGCGCGGAAGGGATGGATTCGGAAGGATCATCGATACCGCTGTTGAGAACGCATCCTATTTCTATGGAAGGATATCGAAGGATGATGATTTCATAGCACCTGTGGAGCCGGAGATGTCGTCTGTCGTCTTTGCATACGACAAAGGCGATGATGTCAATAAGAGGATCAGACGTCAGTTGCTCAAGGAAGGTATCGTCATTGGTCAGACTGTCAAGGATGGAAAGGTCATGCTGAAGTTCACGCTTCTGAATCCTAATTTAAAGCCATCGCAGATCGATGACATCATCGTCAGGATCAAAGAGATAGGTTCTCAAGATCATTGACGATCATCTGAATAGTTCCCAACGAACCTTATCGATGAAACATAGGTCGCGCATGGTCTCATATCCTGATGATCTTACGCGATCCATGTTCTTCGGATCGAGTTTGGCGGATACTACGCATTCGCCTGAATAATCCTCGGCAAGTATGTTGCCACGTTCATCGATGATACATGAACCTCCTCCGAAGACGGTGCCTTTGCCGTTATCCCCTGTCATATTACAGGATGCTACGAACAATGTGTTGTCGTACGCCCTTGCAGGGAGGATCTTGTTCCATGTGTTCCTTCTGCGTTCTCCAGAGAGGCCTGATGCGTGGGGCATTAGGACGAGATCGGCACCTTCGATTGCATATTTCGCGGTAATCTGCGGGAAATGTGATTCCCAACAAATCTGTATGCCGATGTTCGCTTTGGATGTTCTGATGACAGGGAATGATGAGCCGAGAAGGAACGCACCCTGTTCCCTCTCACCGAGATGTGTCTTCCGATATGTTCCGCATATCTTTCCGTTCTCTGCGATGAGCTGAGTGATGTAGGGCCCTTTCTCAACGAAACCGAAACAGACGATGATTTCCTTGTCTTCAGTGGTCTTGACGATCCTCTCTATCGCAGGATCATCCAAGGACATGGCGTATCTCGCACTCGATTGTGAGGAATATCCTGTCAGAGAGAGTTCTGGAAAACAGATGAGGTCGGAACCTTCAGAGGATAGTTGATCGATCAGTTCAATCATTCTCTTGGAATTGTTGTCGATATCCCCTACGATCGACCTCATGCAGACCATCGATAATCTCATCGGCTCCATCTTTCACTCTCCGTTGTTCGTATCTTCGACATGTTCTCTGTCAAATACGAACTCAATAGCATACAGGAATGAAGGATCGATGTTATTTCTGTTTGTATTGTCGTATTGATGGATTCGATGCATAGATTACCGTGTCCAGATGTTGCAATTCTATGAAGTCGCTTTGTGTAAAGTACAAATACCACTGCGCATTAGGTGTGTCCAAGAAACTGTTTATATGTGGGCCCGTGGGGTAGCTTGGTATCCTTCTTGCTTGGGGTGTAAGTAACTCCAGTTCAAATCTGGACGGGCCCACCACTCGCAGATTTTGAATGATTTCAAGGAAAGAACTGTGTGATCTGTATGCGATCACTTCGTCCAATTACGTGTCAACATCTTCGAATATGTCAATGATAATGGATTCAAAGAGATATCTTCAACCTGTATCTCACCGATCTTCCGTTTCCGATCTTTATTATCGAACCATCTTCCAACAACATATTGATCTTAGCAATGGCTTCGGATTTATTCAGGTTAAGATTCTCCTCCAATTCCGCACGCGTGAATTCTGTCCTATCCTTCAGGAATCTCATCAACGGTGTTGTATCTTCATCTCTCTCGGCTGGTAGTGTTATGGTGAATGATGAGCCGCCTGTGCTGATCGTCGGTTTTACAGGGAGGTTTGTGTATGCTCCGAATATGCGCGGTATCCCTGTGCCGTATGCTTCGATTATCTTGAGTCTGTACATCACAGCGGCGAGATTTTTGTTCCTCAGCGATGATACGCCACTTTCCAGTTCTTCCAATGAATAGGGCCTTTTGAGACCACCTGGGGACACTATAGTTATCTTTGTAGGGTATATTGATACCAATATCGAATCGTCCATGGCATAATCGCGGTGCACGAATGCATTCGCCAAAGCTTCTCTGAGAGTTATTTCCGAGTAGTCCTTTTTGTCGACTCTATACATCCCGGTTATGATCGAAGAGTTCCTATTGTATCTGGAAATGAATAAGAGTGTATCATCCATCTGTTTCAGTATCGACCCTCCAAATTCTGCGCGGTCTATGAATGAAGATTTATATTCGTTATCGAACACTGCAATCTTCAGAGTTTGATCATATTGATCTGATAGGATGAACCCTAATTTGGTGTATTTGCCCTTTTCACTGATATGCAGCATTTCCATGTTCTCTTCTGTCAGCGGTATTGACTTTTCCTCGAACTTCGATCTGAGGTATGTGAACGTAAGATTCTGTTCGAAGGAAACATGACTCTCGTATGCCTCTGATCTGACATTAGCAATCATCTGTTGGAATCTTTCTTCAGTCACTGGGGAGGATACTGTCCCATCACATACGTATATGCTTCTGTTCTCGATACTTTTTACACTGAACGTAATGGATTTTTGTATCCTTCGTTGATATCGTTAATCGATTGTAATCGATTATAATCGATTAACGATTAACATCGATAAGGATGGATCACATCCTCAGGCTCTATTGCTGTCAAGGGCGCCATACATATGTGATGACATATCCATCCGAAGATGTCCCTGCCTTGTAATGGTCATGTCTATTATTTTCAGAAAGAGGCGGTTCATGCTCATGTGGGTAATCGATTCAAAGAATGGAAATATTCCTTCATCATTCTAGTCGTATGCCCTCGAAGGATACTGTGAAGATGATTTCGGCTCTTGCTGATGAGAGACGTTTGAAGATTTTCGAGATTTTGGCCGATTGTGATAGAGATGACAGAAAACTATCTGAGATGATCGGTCTTGATGTGGAGATCATTAGAGAACAAGCTGCTATCCTTGAGGATGCTGGATTGCTTATAGCATGCGAGGATGGGGACAGGATGGATTACAATCTCGATCCAAAACAGGTAGCGATCCTGACAGGATTCTTCGAACTCATGTTGAACAAATGTTCGCCGCCAAAATGTTGTTGATATCATGCAGTCCATAAGGAACGATCTCGATGTGCATTGTCCCGAATGCGGTGGGAAGGTCACTCTTTCGTTGTTGGAGAACAGAGTATGCGTGAGATGTGGGAAGGAATCGATGGACAGGGAGGTCTGTGAGAACGGACATCATGTCTGCGATGCATGCAGGAAGAAGGCTGCGAACAGGATGATCATGGACCATTGCAATGAAAGCAGATCCAAGGATCCCATCGTCATCCTGTCCGAGATGATGAGGGACAATAACATCAGAATGCATGATCTGGAACATCATATAATGGTTGCTTCTGCACTCATTGCTGCATATAGGAATTGTGGCGGAGAGATCGATATCGATTCCGCATTGAGGGATGCGCAGAAGAGAGGATCATGGTTCCCTGGCGGCATTTGTGGTCTTTGCGGCACATGCGGTGCCGCAGCATCATGCGGAATATTCTATTCAATTGTGACTGGCACTACGCCCCATAGCTCAGGTTCGTGGAGTGATACGAACATGCTCGTCTCTAAGTGTCTCGCTAAGATAGCATCCATCGACGGGCCCAGATGTTGCAAGAGGAACTCGTTCATCGCCATACGGGAGACGACCGATTATGTCAAAGAGAAGTTAGGGATCGTACTCGAGACATCATCCGATATCGTCTGTGAATATTCTGATAGGAATGATGAATGCGTGAAAGGAAGATGTCCCTTCTACAGAGGATGATCACATCAGAGCGATGTTCTCGCTCCTGATGACATCATCGTATGATTTGTGCCCCAACACAGCTTCGATCCTATCGGAGTGTATACCGCGTATCCTGAACACTTCTTCCGAATCGTAATCAGGGATGCCTTTGGCGATGACCTTACCAGAATATTCGATATTCACAACATCTCCCCTTTCGAATCTGCCGATGACGTCCCTCACACCGACGGCAAGGAGACTTACGTTACCTTTCATGAGTTTCTCTGCTGCGCCTTTGTCCACGATGAGTGCACCTTTCGCATGAGCCTCTCTGATCCAACGTGATTTCTTCCTTTCCTTCTCACCAGCGAGGAATATCGTACCTATCTCATCACCAGAGACAGCTTTCACTATCGCATCAGGTTCCGAACTCGATGCGATTATCATGTTGCATCCAGCTTCGCTGCAGATCTCTGCAGCCTTCAGTTTCGTCCTCATGCCACCGGTACCAACCCTTGAGGTAGGGTCACCAGCCATATGTTCCACTGATGAAACGTCGGTGACGGTGTGGACTATCTTGGCATCAGGATGTATCTTCGGATTCCTATCATACAATCCATTCACGTCTGAGAGGATGATCAGGAGATCGGCATCCATCTTGCTGCAGACGTATGCGGATAATGTATCATTATCTCCGAATACAGCATCTATCTCTCTGATGCAAACGACATCGTTCTCGTTGATGATCGGTACAACATCATATTGCAACAGTGTTTGGATCGCATTCCTCAGGTTGAGATACTTCTCACGGTCAGAGTAGAAATCATAGGTGAGCAGGATCTGTGAGACGATCAATCCTTGTTTTTGGAAACTCTCGTTCCATTTCTGCATCAATATGCCCTGACCGACAGATGCGGCAGCTTGTCTTATGGGAACCTCCTTGGGTTTAGGTTTTGCTTCCATCGCCGCAAGTCCTACGCCTATAGCACCTGATGAGACGATCAGCACTCTTTTCCCCATATCCTTGAGTTTCTTCACCTGTTCGGCAACTGAATCCATGAATCCTTCGAATACGCTGTTGCCGCCACCAGTGATCGATGATGTGCCTACCTTTATCACTACAGTTTCGACATCCTTGAGGATATCCTTGCGACTCATAGCTCCAGCTCCTTGTCGATGTCCTTGTGTGTGAATGGTCTCGAATCCTTTCCAACGTAATCCTTCACTACTTGTCCGTTCCCTATGAGGACGTATTTGTATATCATCAAGCCCTCCATGCCGACAGGCCCTCTGGAGTGTATCTTGTTCGTGCTTATGCCTACTTCAGCACCTTTGCCGAATCTGTATCCGTCCGCGAATCTTGTCGATGCGTTGACGAATACGTCAGCTGAATCCACATATCTGATGAATCTTGAGATTCTGTCTTTATCATTTGAGATGATAGCATCGGTATGATGTGAACCATGTTCGTTGATGAAAGTTATCGCCTCATCCATGTCATCCACGACAGCTATCGATATCACGAGATCTCCGTATTCCGTATCCCAATCAGATTCTTCTGCAATCTTAGCGTGTTCCATGTATCCGATAGCACGCTCATCGGCCCTGATCTCGACGTTGTTGTCGTGGTATTCCTTATCCATCAAAGGGAGGAAGATCGGAGCTATCTTTGAGTCCACCAATAATGTCTCTACTGCATTGCATACGGCAGGGTATTGGATCTTGGAATCCAATGCAACCTTCACCGCCATGTCGATATCGGCGGATTCATCGATGAATATGTGACATATCCCTGATGCATGGCCTAGGACAGGGATCTTCGTATTCTCCTTGATGTATTGTACGAACGAATTGGAACCTCTTGGGATGAGCAGGTCGATATATTGGTCCATGCTCAGAATCGCATTGACATCCTCTCTTCTTTCCATCAATACGAATACTCCTTCGGGGATGCCTGCGGAGTATGCTGCTTTCGTTAGGATATCGAATAATGTCTTATTCGTTCTCGATGCCTCGCTACCGCCTTTGAATATGACGGCATTGCCTGATTTGAGGCATAATGACATTATCTGCGGAACGACATCAGGGCGTGATTCGAATATCGTACCGATCATACCGATCGGGCATGAGATCTGATATAATGTCAGATCATCATCCAATTCCTTTGTGGAGATCGTTCTTCCAACAGGATCTGGAAGGCCAATGACATTATCGATCCCTGCGATCATGCCGGAGATCTTCACGTCATCTATCTTCAATCTCTTTACCATGGCATTGGAAAGTTTGCCATCGGATTCCATTGTCTCTGCATCAGAGACATCCATCGAATTGGAGGATAGTATGGCATCACGATTCTTGTCAAGGGCATCAGCCATCGCTCTCAATGCATTGTTCTTCACATCAGTGTTCAATGCGGCCAATGTCGTGGCCGCTTCTTTGGCCTTGATGACGTCACTAGAGATGCTCATTCTATCGTTCCCTTCTCAATTCGATAGTACTAACTTAGCACGTACTGTGTATCTTTAGAGTATACTTATTCTTAACTGATTGCTGATAAGTGCGTTGTCCACCATATGATCGTTCATCACTGCAAGGATGGATGATCGATGTATGATTTATCGTATTTTGATGTGGAAAATCTTATACTCAAATATTTAAGTCACGAAAGCATTAGGGGAATCATGGGTGAGAACTGCAGGATGGAGATCCTCTACATGGATCCAGATACGTACACTGCTATAGCTACGCATGAGATGAGGCAAAGGATTTTGGCCAAACTTTTCAAGGAAGCATACAACGGACGCTCCATGACCAAGCAGGAACTCGCAGATTCTCTCGACATAAAATATCAGCAACTTGTCTATCAGCTGATGAATCATCTCAGGGATTTTTGGACTGTCGTAGGTGAGGAGAAGGTCCGCGGAACGAGGATGGAGTACATCGCCCCTGAGAATCCGCATGGCATCTACATCTGTCTTGGGAAGGACAGGAAAATATACGTCGTCGATCCGATAGCTGAATTGTACGGCCCTCTGTCGGAAGTTGGGCTCAGATGCGATTCATGCTCCACTGATGAGGCGGAACATTGCATAAAATCACTCATCGATAAAGGGATAATTCCATCAGAGCTCAGCATCTCCGAGAGGGAAACGCTCAGTTTCAACAAGCGCAGTGGTCTGAGGCCATTGGACAGGGGACTGATCGAAGCGTTGAAAGGTATCGCAGCCGGCGATAAATGCACTTTGACGATACCTTGTGAGAGATGCAGTTACATGCAGAGGAAGAATCTCATCAAGATCAGTTGATGATTGTCCTTTTGCTTTCATTCTTTTTTCTATCTTTATTATTTTGATATGAGGCGTAGGCCTCATATCTTCGATTTTCAAGTTTCTCGTTTATCTTCTACTCGTTGGTGGAAGATAAGTAGAAGATAAAATGGGTATTTCTCAGATGACGTATTATTTAAAAAAAATACGCAGGCGTCTATACGCAATCATTTTGATCAATTATGGAGAACAAAGACCACCGTGGCCATCATCCATGGGACCAACAAGCACATGGATGATCCAAAATTGTGATACAAATAATATCAAATGATCCCAATCGAATAAAATCGGATGAGAATCTGAATGTAATTCGTAGAAAAGAGGGGGAGGGAACGCCCCCTCCTGTTGGTTCTTTCGTTCATTCGTCCCTTATACGTATCGACCTCTCGATAGGTATGACGAATATCCTTCCGTCACCCATGTGCCCTGTGACGGCTGCTTTCTTGATCGCATCGATCACCTTCTCCTCATCCTTGTCATCGATGATGATCTCGAGCTTTGTCTTCTCGATCTCATCTACGATGATGGTGCCGACCCTGTTGGTGAATTTCAACCCTGACTGTTGTCCGCGACCCCTGACCGATGTTATGGTCATACCGTTGATGCCTATCTCCTTCAGTGCATCCTTCACAGGCTGTACCTTCTCCGGGCGAATCACTGCCATTATCATCTTCATCTCATTCACCTCACATGTTGTAAGACGGTTCACCGTGCTCTACGATGTCCGCTCCGATAATCTCCTCATCCTCATCGAGACGTACCCTCATGAATTTGGATACAACCCAAATGATGGCATAGGACATCACGAAACAGAACACGAGCGTTATGGCGACTGCTGCGAGCTGTCCGAGGAACAGATCCGTGCTTCCGTAGATCAATCCTTCATATCCTTCGGATACGAATTCAGGCATCGCGAAGATACCTGTAGCGATCGCACCCCATATCGCACCGATACCGTGCACTCCGAATACATCGAGGGCATCATCGATACCGGACTTGTTGCGCATGAAGATCACTCCGAAGTAACATACGACTCCGCCTACGAGTCCCATGAGCAATGCATATCCTGGACCTACATATCCCGCTGCGGGTGTGATCGTGACCAATCCTGCCAATGCACCGGACATCAGACCGAGGGAGTTAACACGGCCCACGTGTATGTACTGGGCTAATGCCCATGAGAGCATAGCAGCAGCAGGTGCGATGACTGTAACTACGAACGCGTTGACCGCGACACCATCCGCTGCCAATCCGGAACCTCCGTTGAATCCCAACCATCCGAACCAGAGCAATGTGAATCCGATGAATACCATGGGCATGCTGTGTGCTCTCTTCATCGTGCGTTCGCTTCTCCTTCCAACGAAGGCCGCGAGTGCGAGACCTGTCGTTGCAGCACATATGTGGACCACGGTACCTCCTGCGAAATCAAGGACGGTGAATGTCTGATCGAAGAATCCACCTCCCCAGACCCAGTGTGCCATGGGTGCATAGACGAGTACAGACCACAATGCCATGAATATGGCGATCGCGTTGAATCTTATCCTCTCGATACATGCACCAAGTACGATACCTGCTGTGATAAGTGCGAACATCATCTGGAATACCATGAACTCCATATCGGGGATCGTGCTCCCTTCGGAGATGGTGTCATAACTCACACCGTTGAGGAGGAATTTGTCAAGGTTACCAACGATACCGCTGAGATCACCGCTGAATGCGAGTGAGTATCCTACGAGTATCCATGATGTCGCCATTATCCCCATGATCAGTCCTGTCTGCGCAAGGACGGATGTCATACTCTGTCTGCGCAACATACCGCCATAGAACAATGCTACACCAGGTGTCATGATGAACACCAAAGCGCTGCATATCAGTACCCATGCGATATTGCCTGAATCATCTGTCGTCACTAAATCGTCTGCTGAACTGTATGGGATCATGATGACCATCGCCAATAGGACGGTCGCCATGGTAAGACCATACTTCACAGTCGCTCTCATCTCGATTTCTCCTACATCCTTCTATCTTTGAAAGATATGATTAGACAAATGTCTAGTCATATATGAAAATTACCGTTTTAATCAATATCTATACAATATAATTAACGACAAATCATCAAAAATTATCTTATTCGATGGACAAATATCAATGAATGATGGAAAAAGTGTACATATGTCCATCGGAGGCATCCGACAGGGTGCGATCAGATATGTGCACGAGATATGTCTGGATTGGTGTCGTTCCTCCCCTAATATAGATAGATAATATATCTCAATTCAACGATACGCAAGTGGAGATTATCATGACCGTGGACCTATACGACAAGAGATACTACATCAACAGGGAATTATCGTGGTTGGAGTTCAATCAGAGATGTCTCGACGAGGCTATGAACAACAAGACGCCATTGCTCGACAGAGCGAAGTTCTTGGCGATATGTTACAACAATCTCGAGGAATTCATGATGATCCGTATGCCTGGTATCCTCGTACAGACTCCGAGTGCGGTCCAGAACGATCCCGATTACATTGAGAGACCAGTGATACTCGGCATGATTTATGAGAAGATCACATCATTGTATCGCGGCTATGAGATCTGTTGGAGGAGATTGAAGAAGAATCTCGCCAAGAATGATATCAACATAAGGTCCATCAATGAACTTACAGACAGACAGAAGGATTGGGTCAGAGATTATTACAAGAAGAGGGTCCACACGCTCCTGACGCCGATGGCGTTGGATGTATCGCACCCGTTCCCGTTCATCTCCAACAATTCATTGAATCTTGCGTATAAATTGAAGGGGAACAATGGTCCTGTCTACGCCAGGATAAAGGTCCCCATCCCTCTGTTGGATAGATTCGTATCCGTTCCTTCAGAACATGGCGCTGATTTCGTTCTGATAGAGGATATCATCCTGGATTCTTCAGAGTGTTTGTTCCCAGGTATGAAGATAATATCCGCGAATACATTGACGCTGATCAGGAATGCGGATGTCAAGGTGACCATCGATGAGGCATGCGATCTTATGTCCGCTGTCGAGGAGAGCATAGAGGACAGACAGATGGGATTCCCCGTAGCCGCTGTCTTCGATTCACGCTGCCCCAAGGATGTGAGATCGTTCTTCATACAGAATCTCAAGCTCAGTTCCATGCAGGTATTGACCACGAAGGAGACGATGTGCCTCTCAAGTCTTTGGCAGATAGCCGATCTCGATTATCCGAGTCTCAAGGAAAGACCGATGACTCCGTACACACATCCCGATATGCAGGATGATTACGACCTATTCTCAGCGATAAAGAAGGAGGATCGTATCGTCTTCCATCCGTATGAGACATTCAACACGGTCGTGAGATTCATCGAACAGTCCGCCAGGGACCCTGATGTACAAAGCATCAAGATCTGTCTGTACAGGGTGGGTAAGGATCCATCCATATACAGAGCGTTGGAGAAAGCGATCAACAATCACAAGAATGTCAGCGTTCTTTTGGAATTACGTGCGAAGTTCGATGAGAACCGTAACATAAAATGGGCGAAGGATCTGGAAGAGATCGGTGTCAATGTCGTATACGGTCCTGTCGATCTCAAGGTGCATTCCAAGTTGTTGCAGGTCGTCAGACTCGAGGATGACAGATTGGTCAGATACACGCACATGAGTTCAGGTAACTACAACGTGAGCACTGCTAAGCAATACAGCGATATCTCGTTCTTCACAGCGAATGACGAGATAGGAGAGGATGTCGGTGAATTGTTCAACGCTCTTACAGGTTATTTCGGCAAGAGGGAGTTCAAGCATCTGTTGGTAGCTCCGCTAAATCTCAAGGACACGTTGATCGAGAAGATCGACAGGGAGATACAGGTCCATAAGGAACATGGGAACGGACACATAATGATGAAATCCAACGGTCTCATCGATGCGGATATAATAGCATCACTCTACAAAGCATCGATCGCTGGAGTGAAGGTAGATCTCAACATAAGAGGATTATGTTGTCTCCGTCCAGGTATCAAAGGCGTATCCGAGAACATAAGGGTCACGAGTATCGTGGATAGATTCCTTGAGCACTCCAGGATATATTATTTCGAGAATAATGGAAATCCGGACATGTTCATGGGTTCATCTGATCTCATGCCGAGGAATCTGAAGGCAAGGGTGGAGGTACTGTATCCCGTTCTTGATAAGGACCTCATGAGGAGAATAAGGGACAAGATACTCCTGATCCATTTCGCCGATAATGTGAAAGCAAGGCTTCTCCTTCCGGACGGGACATATGTGCATGTGCTGAAGGACGGTAGGAAACCGTTGCGTTCCCAGGAATGGTTCATCGAGAACAGAGGGATATGGCATGACTGAGCCCAAAGTAGTGGGGTTCATAGACATAGGTACGAATTCGATCCATCTGTTGGTCATAAAGTTCTATGACGGTACACTTGGGACCGAGATCGCCAGGGACAGGGAGGTGCTCCGCGTCGGGCGTAGTCTCTACTCCAAGGGCATGATCGACAAGGATGCGATCGCTAAGTGCGGTATAATCGTGAAGAAATTCACCGCATATGCGAAGAAACATGGTGCGGAAGAGGTGTTCGCATATGCTACATGTGCCACAAGGGAAGCCGAGAACAGAGAGGAACTGTTGGCAGCGATACAGACCGACGGTCTCGAAGTGAGGGTGATCCCAGGGGATGAGGAGGCACGTCTGATAAGGTTGGGCGTACTCGGTGAGAACGGCCCCAGGGAGAAGACGTTATTGATCGACATAGGGGGCGGAAGCACCGAATTCTCCATATCCATAGGGAATGAAGTGCTGTTCTTGGACAGTCTCCCTCTTGGAGCGGTCAGATTCGCATACGGATTCCCGTTCGATTGCAAGGGGCCCTTGGGACAGGAAGGTTATTCATCCTATCAACGCGAGGTGGAATTATGCGCATACCGTACGATGAGGCGCATAAAGGAGATAGGATTCGACAGGGTGATCGGATCATCGGGGACATTCGTCACATTATCAGAGATGTGCTCCCCGCGCGGTAAGAAGGATACGTTATCCCTTGAATGTCTCACACCTATGATGGAATCGCTCAAGAATATGAGCATCGATGAGCGTTCATCCGTCCCGAGATTGAGCGAGAATCGTACCGATATAATCGTCGCAGGCGGTGCGATCGCCGAGGAGTTGATGAAAGGATTGGGTATCGACACCATCGAGATATCCCATTTCGGTCTGAAAGAGGGAATGATGGTCGATTATCGTGTTAATCACGGTCTTCGTGACATAGATGTGAGGGAATCTGCGATAGCGGAACTCGGATACAAATGCCGTTACGATTTGGAACACGCGATGACCGTCAGGAAGGGTGCACGCAAGATCGCGGACAGGTTGAACGATATGTTCGTCA
Organism: Candidatus Methanarcanum hacksteinii; assembly: GCF_964305265.1. Lineage (NCBI taxonomy): Archaea > Methanobacteriati > Thermoplasmatota > Thermoplasmata > Methanomassiliicoccales > Candidatus Methanarcanum > Candidatus Methanarcanum hacksteinii. The sequence continues at coordinate 18,584 of NZ_CAYATA010000003.1, forward strand.
CCGATCTCAACGAGCATATGATACAGATGCTGGAGTACGCATCACAATTGCATGACATCGGCGAGGTATTCGGTTATGAGAAACACCATGTGATGTCATATGACATAATAATGAACTCGAACCTGATAGGATTCGACATGGGCGAGATACAGATGATGGCGACATTCGTGAGATATCATCACAAGAAGATGCCATCTTCTGATGATTCCCCATTCCGCAAGTTGGATGATAAGACATCGCTCAAACTCAGACAATGTATATTGATCCTAAGGATGGCTGATGCGATGGACCGTCATAGGATGCAGCTCGAGACCGATTTCACGGTGGAGGCTGTGAAGGGCAACACGATATTGTTCACATTGATATCCGATCAGGATGTGAGCATGGAGCGTTGGAAGTTGGAGGAATCCGCCGCAGATTTCAAGAGACTCTTCGGCAGGGAGATGAAGGTGCTCTGATTCAAAGCTCCTTCTCCAACGTATCGCATATTATCTTCAGCACTTTTATGCGCCCATAATACTTGTCAACGCTCTCTATGGCGTACCATGGAGCGTTGGGTGTGTTGGTGGATTCGATCATGGTGTTGATGAACGATTCATATTCATCCCATTTCTCCCTGTTGCGCCAATCCTCATCGGTGATCTTCCATTGTTTCATAGGGTTGTTCTGACGGTCATCGAAGCGTTCCAATTGGACATCCTTCGTTATATCCATCCAGAATTTGATCACGATGCGCCCATTGTCGGTCATGTTCCTTTCGAACATATTGATCTCATCGGCGGAACGGGAGTATTCCTTCTCTGAGCACAATCCTTCGATGGGCTCCACCATCATCCTTCCGTACCAACTCCTGTCGAATATCGAGATATGTCCCTTTTGCGGTAATCTCCTTGCGAATCTCCAGAGATAGGTGTTGGATCTCTCCTCATCATTGGGTGCGGATGTGGGATAGGTAGCATATCCGCGAGGGTTCAATGCTTTCGTAACACGTTTTATGGACCCTCCCTTTCCGGCGGCATCCCATCCTTCGAACAGCAGGACCAATGATCTATTCGACAATGCTAACTTGCATTGGAGTGCAGCCAATCTGCTCTGATATCTCTTCAACTTGTTCTTGTACTCGCTCTTGGACAGTCTTTGTGAGAAATCGACACTGTTCCTTGGATTATCATATCTCTCCACGATCCTGGAGCTTGTTGGGATGTAATCGTTCTCTATACTGTCCTTCAATCTTCTCAGTACAACATTGCCGATCTCATTCACAGTGTCGTTGAACTTACCGACATCGATGACATCCCACGGCATATCCTTCGAATCAGTCGAATCGATCAATGATGACACATCATCTTCCTTCAACGAGAATCTGTGATAGCTAGGATCCTCATCACCAAGGAAACCACAATCCTTCGAAGGTGAAACGGGATACGAATCCTTCACCTCATCCATCCTCTTCTCCGACATGTGGAGGAATATCTTGACCAGGATGATCCCGCTGTTGATGAGATATCTTTCAAGGGATTCGATATACTTCCCTCTGTCCTTACTCGTTATCTCATTCTCTATGACGTAGCTGTACCATGACCTGTCGAATATCGCGATCTTCCCTTTCGCTGGTGTGTATCCTAGGTAGTTGTGCACCCTATCGGGTGTGAAGCTGTGGTATTCGATACCTCTGGGCTCCAGGATGAATGTGAAGCCGTTGATCAGGAAGGACATCTGACTTCCGCCGACCCCCTCGAACAATATCAGGACAGCCCTCTTGTCATTGAATAGCGTATGCTGTACCGCATTGAGTTCTATCTCTAATTCCTTGCCAGAATAACTGCCCATGTTACCGATTAATGGCGGGATATGATTAATAATCATTGGACGGGGACATCATCCTTCTTGTCAAGGCACCATCCTCTGATAGGATTCATCAACAATACGATGAGTGCAGCAACGGACAATATGATGATGAATGTATGAGGCACATCCCTGAACGTAGCCGATATGTAGATCAGCAGATTGATGCAGATGAGCACGACCGCAAGCACGTATGCCTTCTTACTGCCGTTGACTATAGGGTATATCAGGAATAGTATGGAGAAATCGATGGCCATGTCGTAAACGAGTTTGTCGATATCGGCATTATCGACATTCCCGTGAAGGAAATTGATGGCATACCCCATCATAACGCACACGACCATGATCACGTTTATGATGATGAATATCACGGCCATGTCGATTATCCTCGAGTCAATGCCGTTGTATGCATCCATATCAAGTGATACGAAAGCTGCATTATTAATCCTATTCGTCGGATGATCCCCAAACGGGATGAATTTATTAACGGATGTAATGTACGGGCCTACGATGAACATCAACGGTGCGATAAGAAAAACCGTCCACTCCATGGCATCCGCCATATTGTCGAAGATGGTGAAGATCATCGCAATGATGCTCATCGTGTATGCGATCGTATCCGCATACATCCATCTATTGAATTACAGCAAAGGGTACTACGACAGTATCGGCATCTGTTTTACCATAGGTATCGTTCTGCAGATCGCCTTCGGCACGATGATATTGATAGATTTCTCCAACAACTTCAGTCGGGGTATCGGTTTATTCGCCATGTCCATGGCGATCAACAGGCTCATGAGCAATCTTCCAAATCTCGCTGAACCACGTGGAATACAGTTCGTGTACGCGCTCATAATGATAGCTACCGCTGTGAACATGCTGTACACAGGATATTCGTTCGCCAGATGGAGGACCAGATCACGCATCGGATTGATGTGCTCTTCCCTTCTGATGCTATCCTTGACCATGGGCAAGATCTACTATAATGCGGATTCGTATGATGTTCCCGGGGAATTGATATTCACAACATACCCTGACCAATGCATCGCCTGCATAATGTACGTCATCCTCTTCGTGATGGTCAGCAGCGAACAGGTCAGGAACAGTATGCCCACGCATGTCTATTTGAGGAAGTTGGGTTTGATAAGATGCATCAAGGCGAGCGAACCATCATCCTACATAACGAGGTGTGATGCACGCACACTCCTCAATGCATTCATCGACAGGAAGGATTGGTCCGATGTAAGTGATGGTGGACCAGTGGAATGCGAATTCAAATGCACTTTGTACAACTACCTCGGCGACGAATCCATGATAATGGTACAGAAGTGGGCGGATCATGATTCATTGTACATCACGATAACCGGCTCGAAGGACGGTTCGATATTGAATGCTTACAGGACATCCATCGACAACATATCCGCCGACGGTCCGATCGAGACATGCGACACATTGTTCATGTACGGAGGACAAGGCTCCGAATACAGACTGAGGGTGAGGGATGAGGTGGAAGAATGGTAGCTAGATCGAGATCAAGCAGGATCGCATCCATAATCGTACTATCATTGACGATAACCCTAGGTATCATCGACATCCTGACATTCAACAGGCACCTAGGTAGTTCTCAGATAGTCCTGATATTCTTGATATCGATCATGATAGCACTGTCCGCATTCATGTTCATCAAGAGGAATGAGAATCTTATCATGAACATCTCCGTATTCGGACTGATGTGCAGTCTCTTCGTGTTGCAGGAGGGGTTGTACTCATTCGATCACGATGATATCATCAGTATGTCCTACGCTATTCTCGAGTGTTCCATCGGAGTCTTAGGGATATACCTCAATCTTCTGCTCTACATCGGTAATAGATACAATCAGATGCGCCTCTATGCGTTGACCTCTTTCACGATATTGATACTCATATTACCGATATTGTACGATGTAGCATTCGATTACACATACCTGTGGGATTCGATGGTAAAGCATCTGCCGAACACGATAGATATCATCATCCTGTCGTTATACATGATAATACTCTCCCATCCTGATGTGAGGTATCATTCCTTGAAGATACGTTTGGGATACAACGTCAATGTGTTGGATGATACGCTGTTTGTCGACAAGGATGCGTATATGGATAGGAGGGAATTCCTTTCATTGATCGATGGAACGATTGGTTGGGAGAGTTCAGATCATCCAGGGATATCCGGTGTGAAGACAGCGATGTTCAATACCAACGGCCATAAGGCAAAACTTGTCATGAGGAGGCATGATGACGGTACCATATACGGTACATTCATCGCCAACGATGATGGCACACATATACAGGAACTGACATTCCCTGTGAGACAACTGACGTATAACGGCGATAGCACGGATTGTGACATGTTCACGATCTACGGGGATACAGGTTATTTCATCAGGATGATGGTCAAGGATGAGAAACCTGTACCCAAGAACCGTCTTACTAGGTTCTATCGCTGGATGACAGGTTATTAAATGGACGACATCAGGAAATACGTATCCATCTCATTGATTGCTGCCGCATCCATAATCTGGGGGTTCCTCGGATTATGCATCAGAGAACTATCTGCGGCAGGTCTGAGTTCACTGCAGATGTTCGAGCTCAGATCCATAATCTGTACCGTTCTCATAGGCATCATGATCCTGGTGAAGGATAGGAGTCTGTTCAAACTGAACAAGAGCGATCTGAAGTTACTGATGATGATCGGTATCGTGAAGATAGCTGCGGACACGTGTTATTTCCAAACGCAATTGATGGTCGATCTATCCTTAGCAGCGGTATTGGAGAATACAGAACCATATTTTGTGGCGATAATCTCATATTTCTTGTTCAAGGAGAGGTTGACAGGGATACAGAAATCATCACTCGTGATAGCGTTCGTCGGTTGCATATTGGTATCGGGTGTCTTCAACGGCGTCGATGCGACGGATCCCCTCGGTATTTTGGTCGGTCTGATATCAGGATTGACGTTCGCTGTGTACACTGTGGGAGTGAAGGATGCTACGGAGAGAGGATGCGCTTCCAGTGCGATATTGTTCTACATCTTCCTCGTATGTTCTGTGTGTACGTTCCCATTCTCCAATCCCGTGACGATGTTCGAGATTTCTTTCTCAAGCATCGATGTGGTAGCGAATGTACTCCTCTTAGGTATCGTATTCACATTGATCCCGTACTATATGCATGCACTCTGTCTGAAGGATCTGACGGCAACGACATCATCCATCGTATTGTTCCTCGAGGTCGTCATGTGCGCCATAGTTGGATACATCTTCTATGGAGAGATGCTCGATGTCTTCAATCTTGTAGGAATGGTGTTCGTTTTCATAGGGATCGTGATGATAAACAAGCCTGCGCATCAACATCAATCGGATGATAAGTTGCCTTCGGATTGAGTTTCGGACGTGGATGGATAGGCCTGTTTTTTGAGTCATGTTCATCAGATCTTTCATCCCATCTCAATATGTAGTTGTGGCTTCGAATAATGAGTGTAAGCCGAATGTCACTGTACAATTTATGTAAATCGATCTGGGTATATGGGCATGTAATGCGGGATTGAATATAATTTTAGTAAATTAATCAAACTCATTTTAGTAAATTAACCGAATTTATTTTAATAAATTAACCAAACTTTAAATGCTAGCGAAAACAATGTGATTTTTATGAACAAGGCTGCGGGATACCTCCCGAGATTGGTAGAGACGGAAATCGAAAGATTTATGAAAGTCATGGGTGCAGTCAGTCTCGAGGGTCCGAAAGCATGCGGGAAGACGTGGTGTGCCAGACATCTGTGCAAGAGTGAGTTCTCGTTGGTAGATCCGACTGGTAATTTCTCGAATAGGAAATATGCAGAGATAGATCCCATGTTGGCCCTGGAGGGGGAACAGCCCCATCTTATCGATGAATGGCAGGATGTCCCGAAGATATGGGATGCCGTACGCTATTCGATAGATAGTGACGGCGGGAAGGGGAAGTATATACTCTGCGGCTCCTCCTCAGTGGATAAGTCCAGCATATCTCACTCGGGTTCGGAGCGTATCTTGCCTATAAGGATGCATACGATGTCACTCTTCGAGTCAAAGGAGTCTGATGGGAAGGTCTCGTTGGATGGATTGTTCCGCGGAGAGATCAGTACGAAGAGGGCGAAGGAACATTCACTGAAGGAACTCTCTGCGATGATAGTCCGCGGAGGGTGGCCGGGGATGCTCGAGGCAGATCCTGATGCCGTGTCAACGGAACTCCATAGGTATCTCCTCAACGCTTGTTCCATCGATGCCCAGAAGATCGATGGCAGGAAAAGGAATGTGCAAGGCCTCATGAGGACGATACGCTCATTGGCTCGCAACGAGAGCACACTCGCGAATCAATCCACAATAGCGAAGGACACCGGTGAATTCGACGGAGATCCTCTTTCGATCCCTACAGTAGAGGATTATCTGAACGTTCTCAACAGGCTGTTCCTCACAGAGGATCAGTTTGCCTTCAGCCCACAATTCAGATCCTCCCTTAGGGTCGGGAAGAATCTCAAGAGGCATCTCGCTGACCCCTCCTTATCAGTGGCTGCTTTAGGTCTGAACACAACATCCTTGATGGAGGATCCGAATACGTTAGGATCCATGTTCGAGGCATTATGTGAGAGGGATCTCCGGATATATGCCCAATATCATGGAGGCAGTCTGTTTCATTATCGCGACTACAAGGACAGAGAGGTTGATGCGGTTTTGGAGATACCAGGAAGAGGATGGGGCGCGTTCGAGATAAAACTCGGATCGAACCAAGAGGATGCAGCTGCTGAGGCCCTTCTTTCCATGCGTGATATGATGGTACGCAACGAAGCTAAGAAACTACCGGAGTTCCTCTGCATCATCTGCGGCACTGGAGATATCGCATATCGTCGTGACGACGGAGTTTTCGTTGTACCAATCACCTCTCTGGGGCCATGACCAACCGCCACTTTCATGAATCTTAGATTCAAATGTATTCCAATCGTTTCCTCGATAACATCATGGGAGCGACAACCCCGACCATCATCCCGTGTGTGAACAATTTAATATGATGGCATTCTCTCAGATGATTAGGTACCATCCCATGGAAGATAGGAACGATCTCCCCTCCGGACAGTATATCGGACCGAAGAATCATGTTTCTCAACATCTGAGGTCGATCTGATGCGCATATGCTCGACATATGGTAGGCCGCACGAGCTCTCATTCCGTTATGATTATGAGGAAGTGCGCATGGATGTGTTCGACAAAGTGCCTGATAACGTCGATTCAGACACCATCATAACATTATGCGGGAGAGATGCATCGCTCATACCTTCTGGATTCAATGGTTATGTCGATAACGGTACAGATATCGTGCATGGTTTCAGGAGCATAAGATCGTATCATGATTTCAAGAGAACGCCTGATGTGTGTGACATCGTCAACATGTTCTCGAAGGTACAGGATATCGCTAAGGGCGCATTCACTGTGAGATCGTTCAAGGATCTCAGTAAATTGTATGAGGCATCGCAGATCATTGGCAAGAGACATGTGTTGATCGGCATGGGAGATATGGGTACCGTAACGAGGTTGAGAAGCAACATCCTCGGCAACGAGTTCACATTCGGTTATATCGGAGCACCTACGGCAGAGGGTCAGTTGGAAGCAGATGTATTGGATGATCTGGGCGACGATTGCACGATCGTCGGGATCGCCGGATGCAACATACAGCACAACAAATTCACAGCGATACAGAACGCTGCCATAAAGAAGGCGAAACTTAACGCGATACCACTTACATTCGATTCGAAGACATCTGATAGAATCGGAGAGGTCATGGTCCAATATCAGATAAGGGGATTGAACATCACCATCCCATACAAGACAGAGATCATGTCGATGCTCGATGAGTGTTCTGAAGAATCGATCAAGATCGGTGCAGTGAACACCATCGTTAACGATGATGGTAAATTGAAAGGATACAACACCGATTGTACAGGGATCATGAGAGCATTTGCTATGTCTGGTTACGATCTTGGCAACAAACGTGCATTGGTCATCGGTTCGGGAGGTGCTGCGAGGGCATCCGCCTATGCGATGAAATCCATGGGATGTGATGTTCACGTTCTTGCAAGGAATGAGGTCACGTTGTTGGAATTATGTGACGATCTCCTTGTCGAACCCACTTCCGATCCCGATGTGTCAGGATATGACATCATAATCAATTGCACACCCATCGGTATGATCATGGATTCGATCTATCCGTTTGATCTCAATACGATGAACGGGGACCAATGCGTTCTGGACATGGTCTACAACAGGAAGACTAGGCTCATACAGGTGGCAAGGACATTGGGATGCAAGATAATCAGCGGTTCCGATGTTCTAGTTGGTCAGGGTGCCGAATCATTCAAACTCTGGTTCGGCATGGAGCCTGATTACGACGCGATGAGGAAAGCTGTCGGTAACGAATGATCACATATCGTCATCCGTGTTCCTGAAGTTCAATGCAGGACAAGGTCCGAAACATTCCTTGCACCAAATACATTCGTCGGGATTGATCTCCACCCTTCCATCCTTCATGTAGAGTGCGTGCTGTTCGCATCTCGCTGCGCACAATCCGCATCCTACGCATTGTTCGGATCTTATCACAAGTTCGAACAATCTTTCGATCTCGGTACGTGCATCCTGTTCGACGGATGCCTTGGAGATTATCGCACCTTCTCTGTAGATTGTGATGTAATCGACGGATGCCCATTGACCGTCAGGGTCCTTCTCAACCGTTCTGCCCAATGCCTGCATGAAACCAGCCAATCTGTCAAGGTCTATCGGCCTTGACAGCGCAGCCTCGATACTGTATCCGATGACGCATGGGGAATATCCTTCCTGCACTTTCATGGATATCGGCCCTTTCTCAGGTGATTTGGTCTGTTTCGTGAGTTCGGAGACATCCTTTCCTGTGACCCTCTGCACCTCTTCCTTGATGGACTGGGGAGCCTTCTTCCATCTCCATAGGCCATAATCCTTCCATTCCTTGGGAAGGCCGCGGGATTCCATGTATTCATTGAGATACGCATCCCATTGCGGATATCTGTCGGAATTGCCGGCGACTATATCGAATTCGGCTAGATCCGATGCGGGACAGAGGAAACATCCTATCCTGTCCAATCCTCTAGTGTACCATACGTTGAAAGGCTCCTTCTTGTAGAATATGTAGAACCATACGTGGATGGAGTTCCAACTCTGGATGGGCGATGCACCTGTCTGACCTGGTGTCCATGGATTGACCCATACTCTTGGTTTGTTGTGTCTTGCCTCAGACTCGTATTTCCTTTGGCCGATGAACGAGAGACATCCCTTCGGGAAGTTCTTGTTTATCGCAGCGACAGTAGGGCCTAATTTATTGGTTTTGCAGCACCACCTATAATCCTTGGCAGGAGGTCCGAATTGAACGAGATTACCGAAGAAAGCATCCGTCGGAGCATCCTCCTCGATCAATTGCAGATTATGTCTCTTGCAGATATCATGAACGTGTTCCACGGTCTCGTTGAACTCCAATCCCGTGTTAACGAAGAGAACAGGCAATTTCAATCCTGCATCCAATGTTAGTAACAGTGTGGTAAGTGAATCCTTGCCGCCAGAGAATGATACGATGGCGGGTTTGTCGTACTGAGCGATCGTCTTCTTGATGAAGGCTATTGCTTCATCCCTTCTCCTGAAGATGACGTTCTCATTCGTCTTTACGGCATCATCCCACGAGTTCTCCTTGTCGATGACCGCACTTTCCTCCGGTTTGTACCATTTGGTCCTAACGGCCATGCCGTGGTCCGAGGATATCATCTCCTCAGCGGACATCCTTGCGGTACCGGTCGCGATGGCAACCCTTTCTTTCGTAATTATGATGACCTCGTCACCATCCTTCACGTCAGGTGACGCATCGATGACTCCAGGGGCCATAAGGTTCTTGGATTCCTGCACGAACTTGATAGCAGCGGGATCGATGACAACATACCCTTTTGTTATGACCTTCGAGATCCTCATCGCACTTTGCATACGGTTGATGAACACCCATTTCTTGCCTAGGTCGTATCTGATGGATGCTATCGTCCTTCCGTCGATGATGATCTCATCCATCCTGTCCAATGATGGCGCTTTGTTCAGCAATACGACATGTCCTTCAGGGAGCAATTCCAAACCAGAACCTTCGCCGAACTGTCTGTCGACGAGATCCCTGATCATCTTGATGTCGTGTTCGAATGCGGGTCTGACCTCTCCAGGAGGAGTTATCTCCACCTCATGCGTAGTGTTCCCGCATTTGGGGCATTTCTCATTCTCCAATATCGGTAGATTACATTCGTCACACCATCTCAGGTGGTTCTTTCCTAGTCTAATCGCTGCCATCGTCCCTCGTTATATACAGCACACCTAAAAGGATTGTCTTCGCGCCCCTAAGAAGTGCGCGAACTTTTATATCAATCCCAGGGAATTCGGTCCCTTGATAAGTATGGTAAGAAAGATACAGGCTTCCAGACGTGCGTTGGGGATGAACTATGCGATCAGAGAGATCGCTGTACCAGCTGCCAAGCTCGCTGAACAGGGTAGGGAGCTCTGTATGCTCAACATCGGGGATCCTAACAAATGGGATTTCGAGACCCCTGCTTATTTCAAGAATGCTCTCAGAAAGGCTGTGGATCACACCGATAACGGATATGGTGATTCGCAAGGGAACCCTGAGTTCAGACAAGCGATCGTCGATCGTGAGTTCGAGAAGCACGGTACGAGGATAACTCCGGATAAGGTATTCGTCACCTCGGGCGTCGGAGAAGGTATCAATCTCCTGATGGGTGCGCTAGTCGAGGAAGGGGATGAGGTATTGGTTTCCGGACCAGGTTATCCGTCGTATCATCAGTACGTGGATTTCTATGGCGGTAAGATCGTATCGTACAGGTTGATCGAGGACGAGGATTGGATACCTGATGTGGACATGATGCGCAAACGCATCACGGACAGGACGAAAGCGATCGTTGTGATCAACCCAAACAACCCTACGGGTGCGGTGTTCGATGAGAAGGTCCTGCGTGAGATAGGCGATCTCGCAGCAGAGATGGAGTTGCCGATAATATCCGATGAGATATACGATAAGATAACGGACAAACCATTCTTCTCCATGTCAAGGCTGCCATCTGATGTAACGAGGATAATCCTGAACGGTTTCTCAAAAGTCAACCTGATGCCAGGATGGAGGGTCGGATACGGATACTTCATGGACGAATCCGGTATGCTCGATGATGTTTGGGAAGGATTGATGAAACAATGTCGCGCACGTATCTGTCCTAACGTACCATGTCAATGGGCTGCGCAGGCATCCCTTCAGGGACCTCAGGATTATATCGTCGATATGAACAGGAGACTGAGAGACAGGGCACGTTTCTCGTATGAGAGATTGAATGAGATCCCTGGAATCTCGGTAAGGGAACCGCAGGGTGCGTTCTACATGTTCCCCAAAGTGGAGCTCAACGGCATATGGGAGAATGATAAGCAATTCGTTCTCGACCTCATGAATGAGGAAGGAGTTGTCGTCGTACACGGTTCAGGATTCGATCCTGAGTTTGGTCAAGGACACTTCCGTACGATCACATTGCCTAGGATAGAGGTCCTTGCCAACGCTTACGATAAGCTCGAGAGGTTCATGATCAGGCATAAGGCATGATCGGATGGTGGCTTTCTGCCACCATCGCCCTTAGAATCATGATGAAGAGTTCCTTTTGAACTCTTCTTTTATTTCTGTTAATAGTTTTGGTTCTCTGAGGATATCGTATGTCGCCAATGCGAATGCTCTGATGTAAGTGAGCATAGAATCCAATGCGAAATCGGAACACGAGTCGCGTGCGAACCCTATAGAATGAGCTTCCGTCATGTTCCCGGAATCCGGCGTTCCTATGGAGAACAGCATCTGTACGGATGGTTTTATATGGCTTACATTACCAAGATCGGAAGACACGGAGAGGTGTTCTCCCTTGGTCCTTTTTACATCGACACCGAATGATTCCAATCTGTTGGTTATGATGTCTGCAAGTGCATAGTTCGTCATGGTATCGTCAAGGAAGTTCTCCACTTGGGAGATCTTATGTTTGCAACCTGTGCCCATGGCGGCGGCAGCAACGATCCCTTTCATCCTCTCATAAACTTCGTTGCAATGTTCTCTATCGTTAGCACGGATGTAGAACACTGCGGATGTGTAAGCGGGTATTATGTTAGGGGCATCACCGCCGTTCGTGATGATGCCATGTATCCTCACATCAGGACGTGTCTGTTGGCGATACGCATTGATCATATTGTACAGGGAGATCATGGCATCCAACGCATTGATACCTTCTTCTGGTACTGCAGCGGCATGAGCCGCTTTACCGAAGAATTCGACCTTCATGTTCATCATGGCTATGGTGTTCATGCCATCAGCGTTATGATAGCTCGGATGGGCCATCATGATGATATCGCAATCATCGAACAATCCTTCTCTGATGAAATCGACCTTGGAACCTACAGTCTCCTCCGCAGGCGTACCGTAGACACGCACCTCTCCTCCGAACCTGTCGATCACATCCATTACAGAAATCGCGGAACCTGTAGCGATCGTTCCCACGAGATTATGTCCGCATCCATGTCCGAGACCAGGTAATGCATCGTATTCCGCAAGGAATGCGACGACAGGCCCATCCTTCTCACTCTTGTGTGATGCAATGAACGATGTGTCGTATCCTGCAACGCCTATCTCAACATCGAACCCATGTTCGATCAACATCTCTGTATGGAGGCGACACGCCTCATACTCCTCAAGGCTTAATTCGGGATTGTCATGGATCCTTATCGCTAAGGATCTTAGATCATCAGCGATCGAATCCACCTTCTCCATCAAACGATTCTCGATATCGTCCATCCAATGTCCCTCCTACCCTCTGACCTTGACGAAGTAATCGCCTATGAACATGAATATTATCAGAAGTATCATGAACGGGTAGAGATCACTCAATCTGTCGGCGATCGTCAGTGATACCAATGCTACTGATGAGATCAGACTGCACACCATATAGTACACGGAATAGTGCATCTTCCCGTTCCCTTCATATCTCTCTTTCGAGAAAGGCATCTTGTCCGTGATGACCAATGTGCTGAACAATGCCAATAACACGATGAATGCGAACAATGCTACATAGATCGGATTCTGTTCGAATCCTTTCGGGAGCGGAATCGCCGATATCGATATCGCGATCAGATCCAATATTATGATCGTGGCCTTATGGTTCATGCGGACCGCCTCAGTATCTGAGGTGTGGATGCGCATCATGTCTTTTAACCATGATGTTCACAATATGCACATCCCTTCCACACGTAGAGAGATAATGATTATACATGAGGTCAATATCGTTGATGCATAACAGGCGATCCTATGGGGAACATATGGCATGATATCAACCCGAAGAGGATATCACCCGACGATTTCATGGTCGTTGTGGAGATCTCCAAAGGCAGTAAGAACAAATACGAATTGGATAAAGAGACCGGACTTCTGAAGTTGGACAGGATCCTTTACACTTCAACGCACTATCCTGCGAGTTACGGTTTCATCCCGAGGACATATGCTGATGACGGGGATCCATTGGATGCGTTGGTCCTCTGTTCCGAACCTATACTCCCTATGACGTTGGTGAGATGTTATCCCATCGGAGCGATAAAGATGATCGATAACGGAGCGAACGATGAGAAGATCATCGCCATTCCATTCGACGATCCGATGTACAACTCATACACCGATATCAGCGAACTTCCGAGTCACATGTTCGATGAGATGAAGCACTTCTTCGAAGTATACAAGACACTCGAGGGGAAGACAACAGCCGTCGACGAGATCATCGGTTCTGATAAGGTGCAGGATATCATCAAGTATACTATCGGAAGATACAAGGATTCTTTCTGTTGATAGGGATTCGTGCCTGATGTTAAATCAGGCACGATCTCTCTTATCATACCAACATCAACATCTGCATGATGGCCTCAGCTGCCATGTGCGAATCGAACCAACCAAGACTTCCCGAGAATATGCTCTCGACACCCATCGCAGCGATGAACAGACCGATTATCTTGGTCAGGATGCTGAGGGCCTGTTCGCCGACGAGCCTCATTATCAGGTCGGATTCCCTAAGGATCACCCATGTGGTCACGAGTGCGATAGTACTTGCGACCATCACGGTAGCGATACCGTATTTGGATGAGATGAGGATGGCAGTCGTGATCACACCAGGTCCGGTGAGGATAGGTGATGCTATGATGGCCCATTTAGCTCCTTTTTGATCATCTATCTTCGATAGTTTGAGGCCGAATACCAATTCCACGGCCATCATGAGGAATATGATACCTCCGGCGACACGGAAACTATCCATGGTGACGCCGAATATATCCATCAGTTTGTCGCCGATGAGGATGAACATGAACAGCAGGATGGCAGCGACGACTATCGCTTTGTCAGCATAGATCTTGATTGTACGGTTATCAAGGCCGTTCGTGATGTTGATGAACATCGGAACGCTAGCGAATGGATCCAATATCAAGAACAAGGATATCGATAGGGTTATTATCGCGCTCGGATCCATGTTGGTGGATTGACATCATTCGATATAAATGACTTCGCACAAGTGTGGTGCTGAATGGAATGTTATATCAATCTCGATGTCATTTTTTCATCAAGGAGGCCACAATTCATGGGATACATCAATATCACGAAGGATAACATCGATAAGGAGCATATCTGCTGTGCTATGTCCGGCAAGCAGAGCCTTGCGAAAAAAGAGTGGTTGAAGCAACGTTTCGATGAAGGATTGGTCTTCTATCGCAGTGAGGAACGCGGTAAATGTTTCATCGAATATATTCCGGCAGAGAATGCGTGGATACCTATCGATGCGGATGGCTGGATCTATATCGATTGTCTGTGGGTCGCAGGTTCTCTGAAGGGACACGGCCATTCATCGATGTTGCTTTTCAAGTGTATCGAGGATGCTAAAGCACAAGATAAAAAAGGTATCTGTATCCTATGTGCCGAAGGAAGGAAGAGGGAGTTCTTAGCCGATCCCAAGTTCCTGACGTACAAGGGATTTCAGGTCGCGGATGTATCTGATTGTGGTATCAATCTCATGTATCTGCCAATCAAGGAAGGCGTTACGCCTCCAAAGTTCAAGGATTGCGCCAAACACCCTCATGTAAATGAGAGGGGTTTCGTTCTCTATTATACGGATCAGTGTCCTTTCACTTGCTATTGGGTGCCGAAGGTACAGGAGATTGCGAAGGAACATAACATCCCGTTCAAAGTGATCCATATCACCGACAAAGATGCTGCGCAGAATGTACCTGCTCCGGTCACGACATATGCATTGTTCAAGGATGGTCAGTTCTTGACTCAGAGCATCCAATCTGACAAGAAGTTCCTTGCATTGGCAGAGATCAAGCTCAGTTGATATGATAAAACGATCCTCCCCGATCGAGAGGCATCATATCAGAGATAGACCAACAATCCCTCATACTTCTCGCTGTATTCGGCAGTTAGTTCCTTCTTCTCAGTGAATGGGGACAGATTGTTCAAACCTTTGAGTCTGATCCTTCTATTGATGCATAGTGCCGAACCGAATTCGTTCGGTCTGATCGTCAATATCTTTGCATCCGGAGATATGTGTACGAAATATTTGTGGTCGGTGAATGATTCACTGAACAGGGTCTCTTCACCTATTCTTTCAACATTGAAGACCATATGAGGAACGGATTCTTTCGCACCTACGACCCTTATCTCAGGCATTCCGGGTGAACCTGCCCTGTATGTGTTCGGTATCTTCGGAATTGTGGGCATTCTGATGGCCGGTGCTTCAGCATCCGCACATAATGGTGCCGAACCGAGTTCTATGCATACGTTGTTATTGATCTCCGAACCCAACTCGATCATATTCTGCGTGGAATCATGTGATGCGGACAACGATTTGTTCAATATGCGTTCCCGCTCCAACTCTTCCTCTAATATGGAGTTCCTACCTTTCAACTCATTTATGATCCCATCGAGTTCAGATCTTGCTTCCTCTATGGCGAGGTCATGGATCTCATTCTTGTATCTTTGAGCGAAATCGCTTTCGAACATCCCTTTGTTACGATCCCAAAGCGAATCGATCATCTTCTCTCTTAGATTGGAGTCAAGGCTGATCAGGAAGGATGCCGTGACCTTGTAGATGGGCATAGCATAATTCACGGTGATGTTGTTCCCTGGTGAGACGGAACAGATCCAAACATCCCCTACTTCGACTTTCCCAGGGAATCTTGAATCGACGAAGGTCACCTTCCCATTGACATGCGATATCACGTTGGTCTTCTTGTTATCAAGGCCGAAGGTCAGCATATGGATCTTCTTCCTATCATTCTCCAATGATTCGAGAGCTTCCTCGTCATCAAGTCCTCTATCGATCATCTCTCTGCGGAAATCGTTCATGTCCATCTTCTCATCAGTCAATAGTCCACCCCCATGTCATCATTCGGAGAGGACATCGACATGATCGGCATCTTATCGATCAGATAGTATACATCCGCTGCTCTCTTGCATTCATCGTTATAAACGCTCTCGATCGCAGCCACTTCGACCCTCTTGCCTGCTGCTTGTACCCTTTGGATGGCAGGAACGAAATCTCTGTCGCCGCTTACGACTATGGCAACATCATAGTGATTCAATAACGCATGTTCGAGCATCTCGCAAGCCAAGGAGACATCCACCTCTTTCTGCTCTATTTGTCCCTCAGTGCGGAAAACTATCGATTCGCGAGCGATGACGCGGAATCCTTGATCCCTCAGTCTATCGTGTGTAGCTAAGGTGGTATCGCCCTTGTCCGGAATGCGTTTCCTCGCATCGAACACATAGGCACCGACAAGATCCCTTGAACCGACAAGGATCTGCGTCAATCTATACAGGTCCAATCTGACATCGTCACCGAGGAATTTCACGCTCTCATAGATGTTACGGTAATCGATGAAGACCATCACTCTGCTGTAACTGTTTTCGGTGAACAATGTCATGTTATCGCCGTAGACTATGACTTGTTCGGTTATTTATCTGATTGTCGATAGAATCGATTTTTGATGACATTTATTTATCCATGCACTTGGATTCTATCGTGTTATCATGATGAGAGGCACTTCTTTACAGGATATGGTCAAATCGTTCTCTTCTGATGAGTTCGCCGAAATGATGTCGAAGAACGATGAGGGAGAGGTCAAGGTCAAGAAGAAGACAGCGATCCCTAAAGGCGCACCTATGCCCAAGAAAGTACCTGTCAAGAAAGAGCAGTTCGAGACCACAGGTTCCAATGAGGAAATGATCCCTTTATCTGAACATAACGAGAAGATGAAGAAACAAGAGACGAAGTACGAAAAACTGGAAAAAAAGTACAAAGATCTTTCTGAAACGAACAAAGGGATCAAATCTGAACTAGCGAAGGTCAAGAAAGCGTTGGATGTCGAGAAGGGAAAGAAGGAAGAAGCAGAAAGAAAAGCGACCGAACTCGGTAAAAAGTATGCTGATGCCACAGATGAGATCAAGGATCTTAAGAAAGCGATCGAGAAGAATGATAACAGTGATGTGATCAAGGAAAAGGAAGATGAGATCGCAAGATTGAATAGGATTCTAAAAGAGAAGGAATCCAAACTGAAGGAGAAGGAAGAGCAGATCAAATCCTTGGAAGAGGAGAGGGATTCCCTTGATTCCGAGAAGAAACAGCTCATGGGAGAGATTGAATCGTTGAAGAAAGAAGATGCCGTTGAGGTGAAAATAGATCAGTCGCCGATCATAACCCGCATATCGGCCACCGAATTCCAATCTCCTTCATTCAATAGTGCGCGTTACAGAGTCTTCCTTTCCAGGGATTGCAGATTCATGACATTCAAGGCTGATATCATGGGGTCTGCTACCTGTAACAACGGAACGATAATGCTTCCGACCCTTGCTAACTTCATCCCATTCACTGAGAAGAAGGACTATAGTGTTCAGTTTACGGCGAATGGCGAGATGCTCATCTATCTATGATCTCCAATCGATTATCGTAAAGGCATATCTGCATGCATTGTCGCATGGTCGCTTTGTCATCGATCCGCCATTCAACAGAAAGGTATATTTCAAGAGATGTTGGTCTTCAACATATATGATAATCTATAGCGGAACCAAGGACGGATTCATCGACGATCTGTGTAACGGTATTTTGGAAGAGAAGATCGGTTCCGCAATGGAAGAACGGTTCGGCAGACATGCGCCACAATCGGAGGTCCGTTCATGGTCGAATTCATTGACATACATGGGGATGGTATTGGAGAATTCGACAGTTCCCAGTGATACAGGTATCGCGATCGAATATAACATCCCGTACACATCGAAACGTGTGGATTTCATTATGTCGGGATATAACGCTGAGGGTCACAATTCTGCAGTCATCGTCGAATTGAAACAATGGGAGCATGCGGATTCCGTTCCAGGGAAGGATGGTGTAGTAAGAACATACATTAATGGTGGTGAGCATGAGACGACTCATCCGTCCTATCAAGCATGGTCCTATGCCACAGCGATCGGTGATTTTAACGCGGATGTACAGGACTTGGATGTCAAATTGCAACCATGTGCTTGTTTACATAATTACATCGAGCGCACTCCAGAACCACTTTTCGATTCCATATATGAATATTACATCCAAAGGGCCCCAGTGTTCTCCAAGAAGGATGGTAAGAAATTAAAGCAGTTCCTGGAGAACATACTGAAGAAAGGCGACAAGGGCGAAACGATCTTAATGATAGATCGCGGGAAGCTCAGACCTTCCAAATCACTCCAGGATGTACTCTCCTCGATGATGCTAGGGAATCGGGAGTTCGTAATGATCGATACACAGAAGGTGGTGTACGAAGAGATCCTTCATTCGATGAGACAATTATCAAAGAGTGACAGGAAAAAGACGATAATCATAAGAGGCGGTCCAGGAACTGGTAAGACGGTACTCGCCATCAACCTTCTAGCCGAGATCATCGCAGAAGGCTCATCGGCAGCATACGTATCCAAGAATTCTGCGCCACGTAGCATCTACAACTGTAAATTGAAAGGTTCTATGAAGAGAAGTCGTATCGACGCATTATTCAAAGGATCCGGAAGTTTCATCGATGCACCTGAGAACACATTCGACGTCCTACTTGTGGATGAGGCGCATAGGTTGAATGAGAAGAGTGGACTTTACGCATCATTGGGTGAGAATCAAGTGATGGAACTCATCCGCTCTTCCAGATTGTCCGTGTTCTTCATCGACGAGGATCAGAGAGTAACGATCAAAGATATCGGGACAGAGAGCGAGATAAGGAAGTATGCTAGAAGATTCAATTCTACCGTTTCGGTCATGGAATTGGATTCTCAATTCAGATGTTCTGGTTCCGATGGATACCTGGAGTGGGTGGACAACCTCCTTCAGATAAGGGAAACGGCATCGTTCGAACCCGATTCTTCTTTCGAGTACGATTTCCGCGTGTATGATGATCCCAACGAAATGAGGGCAGATATAGAGTCTCTCAATTCGATCAATAACAAATCGAGGATGGTCGCGGGTTATTGTTGGAATTGGATCAGTTCTTCGAAGAATGATACGGATGTACACGACATAACGATTCCAGAATATGGATTCGAGATGAGTTGGAATTTGGGAAATACGACCACATGGGCCATAGATCCCGAATCGATACGCGAGGCGGGATGCATACACACATGCCAAGGCCTTGAATTCGATTATGTCGGTGTGATCATTGGTCCGGATCTCAGATACAATCCTTCCACCCACATGATAATCACTGATGCAAGTGAACGTGCTAAAACAGATTCATCACTGAAGGGATTGAAGAAAGGGCGTACGCCTGAGGAGCAGAAGGCTTTGGCGGATAAGATAATCAAGAACACATACAGGGTTCTGATGTCTCGCGGAATGAAAGGTTGTTTTGTGTACTGCATCGATAGGGATCTGTCCGATCACATTCGCAAGATGTGCAAAACTAGATTTGACTGATTTCATAATCGCTATGTGATGAAGTTCGTGTTGATTCGAATTCATTCTTTGCAGAAACAGATGATGCTCTCTATCCATGCTTTGAAGTATGGACATACTGCCTACATCACTTAGAAGGATCTTCGGCGTAAATGAGGCCCAGGCATCAATAATCGCTGGTCAACAGGTTCTTTCTCCAAAGCATACTGAATGTGTAACCATCGTCAAGCCAATGACTCAATCTTTCAAGGTCCAAACGAGAGAATGTTGTTCCCGAACCATCATCTTTCACTACCATAACATCTTTAGCTGTGAATTCATCAATGAGATCCGTTGATTGCGTCGAGATGATCAGTTGATCGGTCTTTCCAACAGATTTAATCATTTCAGCAAGACAGATTATCGCTTGTGGTGATAATCCCAATTCCGGTTCGTCCAAGATGATCATCGTCGGTCTGAGCCTTTTCGGTTGAAGTAACAATGTAGTCAAACAGACGAATCTGAGGGTGCCATCAGACAACTGATTGGGCCACATGATATCATTATGGTCGATCCTTTTCCACTTCAGCATAACCTCTTCTGTGTCGGTGTTCGGTATGAGGATAAAGTCATCAAAGAATGGTGCGACGATACGAATCGAAGATACGATGTTATTGTAATCTATCAGATATTCCTCTTTTAAGCGAAGTAGGAATGGTGCGATGTTTCTCGCATCAGGCATAAGATACAAATTATCATGTACGCTACATGATTTTCTCATCAATGATGTTCTTGACGTATCATCGAAGTGATAAACACGCCACGTCTTTGCTGAAATGATGTGATCAGTAACCTTATCCGGGGTACGTTCTATCAATTTGGATTCGAAATATCCTTTACCAATGGAAGATCTCGTGTCTTCAGATGTTTGACAGAGATATTCGTTTGAGAATATCATACGTTCATCTTCTGTCAACTCCAAAGAGAATCCATAGATATCGTTCTCAAATGAAGTTTCGATCGAGATATTTTTTGTTTCTTTCGGCCCATTGTAAAGCAATGATATTACACCATATCTCGAGATCGTAGTCTGAAGATCCTGAGATATAATCTTTTGAATCAATTCAAGCGCGGATAGAAAATTAGACTTCCCTCCACCATTAGGGCCAATCAGTATGTTGATGTTATCTAAATCAATGGATGCATCACGTATTGAACGATATCCTGTTATCCTTATTCTCTTCAACATCGCATCACCCATATGTGTACTTCCCCCAGGATTAGAGGATTATATTATTCAATATTCTTAATATATTATATTAAGGCGGATGCGCATCATTTACTCATTTGGTGTTTGTCAAAGTTGTAAAACATTGATGTTAACAATAAATGAAATGACAATCACTCAAACGATTGTCCGTAGCATCATAATTGCCTTTTGGAATGATCACCTATCTCAGTAGACCAACGGCCTATAATACTCACTATCGCCGAATATCAGCTCCGACACTTCATCCGCTCCCTCTTTACCCTCTGAGAAGAAGATCACCTTGGCATCCTCATTGATCGATTGGATCAATCCCTCGAGATCATCTCTAGTTTTTTCATCGATCATGTCCGAGAATGTAAGGACTATTGCGTCGGATTCATTGATCATGTTGTAGTATCTGAAACTCTCAGTGCTCTTATTCGATGTTCCTTTCTCCAAAAGATCGGTCGCTTTGATCACGGTGATGAGTGGAGCTAATTCTATCCCTTTATCCTTCATAAGATAGAATGGATTCATCATCGGTGATGATATCTCAAGACAATTCCCTGGAGGTTCCGAGATCAAAAAATCAGGATGATCTTGTTGTAATACATTGGATACACGGAATTGGAATTGTCTGACTCTAGCACATGGTGATTTGAAAGGGAACACATCGGTGAATGCACATCCTGCCTCTTCTATCATAGATGCAGAATCATCATTATTGGCGATGAAATCGAAATCGTGTCCTTTGGTAGATTCTCTTACTACAGTGGTCTTTCCCGATCCTGGGATGCCTGCTACAAGTATGATTCTGCTCTTCATCTCAGACATCTGATTTCCCTTCTTTCAAATTTTACATGTGCCGGACAACGACATCATCCTTACAATCCACATTTTCTTGTGCAGTCGACCATGACCTTCATCTTGTTCATCGGAAGGAAACTCTCGACCGAACATGAACATGACATGATATATGGCATCCCTTTGAATGCATCCGCGAACGATTTTACATCATCTCTTATCCGTTCCTCGTTCCCAAGGAATATCGTAGTGAACGAATTCACTCCAGTATAGATGATATCATTCAAATTCCCTCCGATCACACTGTCATTCTGCTATCCAGATATCTGGTCGCAAGTATTTGATTGCACTCTTCATTAATATATTATAAACTCAATCAAACCTCATGGACGAAGCGATTACAGGATCGATCGACAGGATGAAGGAGAAAGCTCTGAGGAATGAGAGGCAGGACAAGGATGATCTGCTCAACATACTTTCCTTGACTCGAAATCCGATGAATCCCTTTATCTTGCGAAGGTTGCCAAGGAGGTCGCTTTGGAATCAACGGGAAGGAAATCTCGTATCGGAATCTCCATCGGACTCGATTATCAAGATGCTGATGATCGAGAAAGGTTTCGAGATCGGTACGATAGACGATTTCAGGCATATCGTGCCATATGGTTTGTAAGATGAGATGATGACGTCCAAAGAATTGTTCCTATCCACTCTCAGACAAGAGCAGACCGAATACGTACCGTTCTTTCCAAGGGATCTGACCCTTGGGATGGATACAGTGCCTGCGAGGACAGATGAGGTCTTCCATGATGATGGATACGATGCTGAACTGTCTGCAAAATGCGTATTGGCGCTACAGGATCTTCTGAATAGTGATTGTAATGTCGGATGCATATTCACGTACGGTCTGGAGGCGTTCGGTGGACTAACGAAGTTCTCCGAGAATGGGATACCATACGTTTCGGGCTATTGTTTCGAGGATTATGATAATATAGACAGGTATGAGCCGTCGCAGATACTCGATGGATATCTGTACAAAGGGATGCGCAGGTCATGCGAGATCGTACATGATAAGCGTCCTGATTCTGCTATAGCGATAAACGTTCCCGGTCCGATGACCATGGCGGGATTCGCAAGGGGTCTTGAGACGTTGATGATGGATCTCGCTCTGAATCCTGAACTTGCAGACAGGATATTGAGATTCTCGATCGATGCGATAAGGTATGAGATGCTCGGGATGGCAGAGGATGTGGCGGATTGTATCTTCTTCGCATCGGCATCGGACAATCCTGATATGATCGGCGATGATTTCATGGAACGTTCGATCCCTGGGATCGAAGAGCTTACCAAATATGCTCATAAAGAGGGCCTTCCAACGATATTCCATCCGCATGGTGTGTTTTCCACGGACGATCGTTCGGATGCATTGGAATCGTCCATAGCGACTGGTATCGATGGTTTCCAATTCTCGGAAGGGAATGATGCTAGCGCTATAGCGGATAAGTTCAGAGGAAGATGTTCTGTATTGGGGGGCGTCGATGCCTATTCGACATTGTTACTAGGTCCCGACAAGAGGATCGTACGTGACACCAACAGGTTCATCGATATCATGAAGGATGAACCATACATCATGATGTGCTCCTGTTCAGTGAACAGAGGATTGTCCCTGAACAATCTGAAGGTGATGGCCGATACGATCGCCGACCATAACAAGAACGTAGGATTCTGAGAATTGATAGAAAAATGAATGGTGGATGGGATGGTCGCACTCACGTGCGACCATTCGATCTCACAGTCCGAGTCTCTGCAGCATCTTGACAGCTGCATCGACGACCTGTGCACCCTTCTCGATCCTATCCATGGCCTGGAGCTCTGTCATTCCAGGGCCGGTGAGTCCAAAGGCCACAGGCTTTCCGGATTCCAAGGAGAGATCCATGATCTTCCTCGATGCCTGTCCCATGACCACTTCATCATGTTCGGTCTCGCCCTCGATGACCGCACCGATGGTGATGACCGCATCGATCTCGGGATCGTCGACAAGGTTCTTCACTGCAAGAGGGACCTCGAAAACTCCGGGCACCATGATCTTCTTCACGATGTCAACACCGAGGAACTCCGCCTCTGCTTCAGCCCTTGCTGCCATGAGGGATGTGATCTCGTAGTTGAACTCAGCCGCTACCATTCCAATCTTATATTTTCTCGTTGCCATAACAAATCACTTCTTCTGTCTTACAGGCCCTGCATCAGCAAAACCTTGTCTCAAACCTGTTCCCGCACGTTTCGTCAATGATTCTGGACGGAACAGTAGATCGTAAACATTGACGGCATGCTCCCTTGCCCTGCTGTCAGCCAAAAATTCCAATTCTTTGGCATCCTTCGCCTCATCCTCGTGGACGAACACCTCGATGATGTGTGTCGTCGTCATCAATTGACAGAGGATCAATCCTGTGGATGCCTCGTGTGCGCATGTCTTGTCCTTCGCCATCGGACCAGGCATCGCCAATGCCATGCAGATGTCGCATCCATCCTCTTCGATGAGTTTCTTGCATGCGACAGGGAGGTCCTTGAATCCAGGTACTGTACGTCTGATTATCTTGAATCCGGTGCCTGTCCTCTTCAATTCATCGATGGCCGATGCGGCCATGTCGTATCTTGCGAATGTCGTATCTGCGATACCTATCGTCTTCATTTCAGATCAATCCTCTCGCGTATCTTCTTGATGATGGCCCTTGTAGCTTCCAAGTCCTCGCCTGATTGGTCCGCACGTTTCACAGCTATGTCGAAGCCTCTCTTCTTCAATTCTTCCGATAGAGTGTTCTCATCGAACTTCTGATCGAATCCCAATACGATGACGTCAGGTCTGATCTCATCCAATATCGCGAACATGTCGCCGCTATCGTTGCCGATCATAGCGACGTCAACGGGTTTCAGAGCAGAGACGATCCTGACCCTCATCCTTTCAGGGGTTATCGGTTCATGTTTGTTCTTCCTGACGGTGTTGTCGCTCGCGACAACGACGTACAGTTCATCACCTAGCGCCTTCGCTTGCTCAAGATATGATATGTGACCTGTGTGCAGTATGTCGAATACTCCGGAGGCCATCACGCGGACCATGCTCACTCCCTGTTCTTGAATTCATTCCAGGCTTTGATGATCTCATCGCCTGTGATGAATGTGAGGTCGTGTTCCTTAGCATATCTCATGGTGTTCTCCTTCTTCTCGGAGTTACCGTCGTCACCCATCATCTCGCATATCGTCGCTGAAGGTTTGACTCCTGCCATGACCATCAATGCGTTGGTCAATTCCGTATGTCCCTTCCTGTTGACCAATGGTACTTCGGATGTGTTGAGGAGATGTACGTGTCCTGGTGCTCTGAAGTTCTTACCGAGGTCCTCGCGTATCCCCTCTGGGGATTTGTCCTGGAATATGGTCTTCACATACTCCTTGATGGTGAGTGCCCTGTCATTGTCAGTGATACCAGTGTATGTGTTGCGGTGGTTGATTGTCACACCGAACGATGATTTGGTGTTGTCATAAGGGATATCGTTGGGAGACATCATCCTGAGCACAGGATATTTCTCATCATCCCAATATACATCGGACATGAATGGGAGTCCGACTCTCTTGGCGACATCGAATGGCGTTGTCGTGCATACGAGTCCGCCTGCATCTTTTCTGAAGGTCCTCAGGATCTCGTGTGTGATGAATTCTGACGCGATCGTCATGTCCGTCTCCTTCTCCCTGTCATCGAAATCGTAAACGAGAACGATCTTACCGTTCCTGATATCCTCCATTGCTTTCTCAATGCTCATCATGACACCTTTCGTACCTGTATTCGAGGATATTAAAAAGAAACTTGGCTTATTACTTATTTTATGGTACATTGATTGATATTTGGTAGAATCGATGGATGATATCTATCGTTCAGATATATTATGCCACATACCTTGCATCGACATCCATGGTTGCACATTCACATTTATATCCCTTAATAGCAATCATTTCAACAGTGATAGAATGGGATTTATGAACAAATTGAACAATGTTCTTGATAATCGCAAGAGCAATAGGGACGAGAAGAGCGAGATAAATCAGATGAAGAATGATAAAACATCTGAACAGAAGGCCATAGATGAGCAACTGATGGCTATCGGTCAATACTATTGGAATAAATACGCTAACGACGGCACATACGTCCCTGAGGATGATGTCAAGGGCGCATTCATAGATATCGAGACTCGTGTCGTGAGGATCAAGGAACTCGAGAAACAGATCGAGGATCGTAAGGTCGCAGGCGAGGCGGAGCGTCAGAAGATCAATGAGGAGACAGCTGCAAGAGAGGAAGAGATGAGACTCGCAAAGGAAGAGGCAGCTAGGATCAAGGCCAAGGAGAGGGAGGCCAGAAGGGCTGCGAAAGAACTCGAGAAGAACAATAATGAGTAAGCCAGGCAGGCATGTCCTGCCTATTTTTAGGCATAGTTAAATATTCCCTTTACATAATGGCCACTTGATGAGTACCGATAACCGTGAGGATTATCTGATCAACATCCTGCGCCTCACAGATGGCGTCCGTGTCGTCAAGACCACGGAGATAGCGAATTATATGGGTGTAGCACCCGCTAGTGTTACGGAGATGTTGAAGATTCTCAGCAAAGAGGGTCTTGTCAATTATGAGAGATATAGGGGCGTCTCCTTGACCGCTGAGGGCATAACCGTTGCGAAGAACCTCAGAAGGAAACACCACATCATGGAGAGGTTCCTCACGGACGTCCTCGATGTCGATCATCAATCCGCACATGACAATGCATGCGCATTCGAACATTCGATGAGCGAGGATGCAGCCATCAAGATATGTCATATGATCGGACACAAGGTCGATGGGGACTGCGACACGTGTCCTGAACCTTGTGACGAGAAGATGGGTGTGAAGAAACCAGCGATCTGCCTCGTTGATGCTGAACCTGGAGACTGGGGAACCATCTCCCACGTGTCCAATAAGGATGTCGCAGTCGTTAGGAAACTCATCTCGATGGGTTTCGTACCTGGAAGGGCTATCAAATTGGACAGCAAGGTGTCTGTGGATGGCGCTCGTATCATTTTGATCGGTGACAGTGTTATCGCTCTCGATAAGGAGCTATGTTCATCGATATTCATGAATTAGAACTGATCTTATGAAATTCCAAATAGCACTCATCGGCCAGCCTAATGTGGGTAAATCCACCTTGTTCTCCAGGTTGACCGGTGTAGGTGTGATATCATCGAATTACCCTGGTACCACAGTGGAATTCGACGAGGCTACTGTGACCTACGGTGGTAACGAGTTACATTTCCATGATCTTCCAGGAACTTATAGTCTTTCCACAACTTCAAGTGATGAGGATGTCGTCATCAAGATGCTGAGGGATGCCGACAATGATGTTATCGTCGTCGTTGCGGATTCAACGGATCTGGAGCCGAGTCTTGTATTGTCCATGGAGGTCTTGGAACTCGGTCTTCCTACGATAATCGCCCTCAACAAGTACGATCTGTCGATGAAGAGGATGACGATAGATGTAGAGAAGTTGGAGAAGATCTTCGGCGTTCCCGTCATTCCCGTTTCATCAAGGAACGGGGACGGGATGAGCGATCTTTTGGACGCGATATCCTCCGGGAAGGCGAAGGTATCCGATTATCGTGTGATGTATGACGATCACATCGTAGAGGCTATCGATAAGGTGATGGAGACACATCATGTCAACAGAGGGAAGGCGATAAAGATCCTCGAAGGCATCGATGATGATTCCGATCCCTTTATCATCGGTGATATCGACCGTGAGTTCACGAAGATACATGGGGATCATATAGGCGTGCATATCGCCAGGGACAGATACGGAGATGCACACGTCATCGTCATGGAGACTGTCCATCGTTCGACGAAGAATCTGACGCGTTCAGAGAAGATATCGGACATAACCATTGAACCTTCCACAGGTATCCCGATACTCATCGGTATTCTGGTATTGACATTCATAACATTGATCGGCCTGGGAGGGATAATCGCTGAATGGATCGATCATCTCTACACGACATTCGTAGGTACCGCATTGATAGATCTCGGTGGCAACATCGCAGGAGACATCGGAAAGGCATTGATGTCCGGTATCGACAGCAGTATCCAAGCGATCTTGGGATTGGTGATACCTTACATCATGGTGTTCTACATAATATTGGGGATATTGGAGGACACAGGATATCTTCCCAGGGCCGTAGTGCTCCTTGACAGATTGATGCATCATTTCGGTCTTCACGGGAATGCTTTCATCCCCATCATGGTGGGTTTCGGATGCAATGTGCCTGCGATACTCGCTACACGTATGATCAGGTCGAAGAGGGAACGCATCATCCTTTGTTCGATGATCTGTATGGCGGTACCATGCTCTGCACAGATCGCGATAATGACTGGGGTTACCGGAAAATTCGCAGGCATCGAATGGGTTCTGGTCATTCTTGCGATCCTTACCGTATTGATGGTATCGATTGGGATTGTGTTGAACAAGACGTTGAAATTGGAACCATCCAACCTTGCCATAGAATTGCCTGAATTGCAGGTCCCGAGGGTGATGAACGTCATCAACAAGATGTGGATGCGTTCTAAGGATTTCTTCGCGATAGCAGTACCTTTGCTCATAATCGGAAGCATAATCGTGGAATTATGCATCTATTACAACCTGTTGGACGTATTCGTGGAACCGATGTCATGGTTGACGGTGGACATGTTGGGCCTTCCTGCAGTGACGATAATCTGTTTCATCGTAGGTGTGGTCAGGAAGGAGATGTCATACGGTATGCTGGTCATCGTCGGTGCGATAACGGAGATGGATCCTTCGCAATTCGTCGTATATGGTATCATAATGAGCATTTACATGCCTTGTATCGCGACCATAGCTGTCATGAGAGATGAGTTGGGATGGAAGAACACTCTCGCTGTCTGTCTGTCATCCGTTACCATCGCCGTATTGGTGGGTACGTTGGTCAATCAGTTGTTCAATATAGGATTCATAACCGCATGATGCATCCTGTCCATGGACAACTTTCCTCACGATCCGTTAACCCATACGTAGAACGTATCATTGTTGCGATATACGAACAAATAAACAATGTCCGTACGCAATAAGCCAACGGTAAATCAATATCATATCGCACGTGCGCAAGTAGTGAGTCTATTATATATGCAAGCGTTCGGGATTCACATGTCGAACGACATCGAGATCCTCATCAGGAAATATGCGCTTCAGAATGCTGTATTCTTCAAGGGTAAGGCTAACCCTAAATCCATAGTCGGTAAGGTACTAGGCGAATGTCAGGGGTGGAGGGCCAAAGTACCGGAATTGAACGAGATCGTCAATTCTGTCGTATCTGACGTGAATGCTATGGCATTGGAGGATCAGAAGAGAGCATTGGAGGAACTCGATCCATCACTTCTCGTCAAGGAGAAGAAGGAGAGGAAGTACGAACTTCCCGATCTGGAGAATATTGATGGTAAGGTTGTCATGAGGATCGCTCCAGGCCCGTCAGGACCTCTGCATATCGGTCACACACGCGTTTCGATACTCAATGACGAATATGTCAAGAGATACGGTGGTAAACTGATCTGCAGGTTCGAGGACACTAATCCTGAGAAGATCGATCCTGATGCATACGATATGATACCCGAGGACTTGGAATGGTTAGGTGTGAAGATACACGAGAAGATCATTCAATCAGAGAGGTTCGAGATCTATTACGATTACACCAGGAAACTCATCGAGATGGGCCATGCATACGTCTGTACTTGTGACGCAGAGGATTGGAGACAGAAGAAGGAGAAGAAGATCGCCTGTCCATGCAGGGACCTCCCTGTAGAGGAACAATTGGAAAGATTCGATAGGTTCATGAACGGCGGCTACAAGGAAGGCGAAGCGATCACTGTCGTAAAGACAGCCATCGATCACCCCAATCCAGCTGTCAGGGATTTCGTAGCATTGAGGTTGGTGGATCACCCTCACCCATTGACGAAGGATAAGTACAGGGCATACCCCATGATGAATCTCTCCGTCGCCATCGATGATTATCTCCTCGGTATGACGCATGTCATCAGAGGCAAGGACCATCTCAACAATACGTTCAGACAGGAATACATCTTCAATTATTTCGGATGGAAGAAGCCGACATACTATCACTACGGACTCGTCAACATCCCCGATACCATACTCAAGACATCGCTCATCAAGGAGTCCATCAGGAACGGTGAATACTCCGGTTGGGATGATGTGAGAACAGGTACTGTTAGAGCATTGGAGAGAAGGGGCATAAGGCCTGAGGCGATCAGGAGATATTGGGTCGAGAGCGGCATTAAGCCGATCGACATACAGTTCTCTTGGGACAATCTCTTCGCGATGAACCGCGATATCATCGATCCTGACGCGAACAGATACTTCTTCGTCGCAGACCCTGTCAAGTTCGAGATAGATGGATGCGATGAGATCGTAGGTAAAGCGCCTCTCCACCCCGATCATGCTGATAGGGGATTCAGGGAGTACGACATCAAGGACAGGACCATTTATCTATCCAAGGAGGATTCGGAGCTGTTCGAAGAGGCCGGAAAGATCAGGCTCAAGGATCTCTGCAATATTGATTACTCATCACCTGCGAAATACGCAGGAACGGATGTATCCATTCTCAAGAAGGGATTCAAGGCTGTGCAGTGGGTAGGCAACGATTCCACCGAGGCGAAGATATTGATGCCTGACGGAACCGTCCTGAACGGTCTCGTCGAGAATGCCGTGTTATCTGAGAAGAACGACATGGTACAGTTCGAGAGGATCGGATTCGCAAGGATCGAGAACAAGGATCCAAAATCATACACAGCAGTGTTCGCACACCGTTGAATATCGATCGTATCGATGGTGATTGTCGTATGACGAATATGGTGACTGATAGGAAGGATCAGCTCGTACTCTACGTAGTTATGGCCATGGCATTCTTCCTCGACGGGTTGGATGGCACCATAGTCACTGTCGCATTGCCAGAGATAGGTAAATCATTCGCAATGAGCACAAGCGATTCATCATGGGTCGTTACGGTGTATTTCATGATGATGGCGGGATTGATACTCGTCTTCGGTAAGATAGCTGATAAAGGTGCGATAAAAAAGGTGCTTGTTGGCGGATTCATCATATTCGCATTGGGATCATTGCTGTGTGCATTGTCATACAATTCCACATTCCTCTTGATCTCGAGGGCGATACAGGGTATCGGCTCAGCGATGCTCGCTTCTACAGGAATCATGCTCGCTGTGAAGTTCTTCCCGCCGAAGATGATGATCTTTGCGATGACGCTTTCTGTCTTGGGATCATCGGTAGGGGCAGCATTCGGTCCGACATTGGGCGGCATATTGACGAATGCGCTGTCATGGCATTGGATATTCATCATCAACGTCCCCATAGGCGTGATATGCGCCGTGTTCGCACACAGATACGTTCCGTCAGATGATAAGATGGATGACATGAGATTCGATTATCTCGGTTCATTGTTACTGTTCCTCTCATTGATATGCGGATTGTACGCAGTGGAATCCATTCCATCCCACGGTATCGGTGTAACGAACATCTCGGCTCTTGTAGCATTCGTGATCATATTCGCGATATTCGTCACATATGATCTGAAGAAGGAGGATCCCGTTCTCGATCTCAGATTGTTCAAGATATCGAGATTCGACAGGGCGATATTGGCGTTCATGATACTGAACGCATCATACATGGGATGTCTGTATCTCATCCCATTCATGCTCAGTATAGAGATGGGCTATGATACGATGGAATGCGGATTGATCATGCTCACACAGGCACTAGTAACATTGGTGTTATGTCTTCCTGTAGCCAAAGCATGTTCAAGCCGCGGTACGAGGACATTCGCCATAATCGGATGTTCGTTGATGATGTTGACATGCATCATATTCACGTTCCTCGATTCATCGACCGGCCTCATCTCCTTGATATTCGGATTGATACTCCTCGGTAGCGTATGGGGATTCTCGGGAAGTTCTGTGGGTACGCGTCTTGTGGAGAATGTACCGTCGGAGAAGAAGGGTTCAGCATCATCATTGCTGTCATTCTTCGTTTACTTCGGTTCTGCATTGGGGACTGCGATGTTCTCTGCGTTCTTCAACATAGGTTCGAACAGTTCAGGTATATCCATATCCGATCTTCCATCGGACATATTCATGGAAGGATTCAGGTTCACGATGATAGTCGCATCCATATTGGCATTCTGTGCGGTATTGCTCTCAGCGTCGATAAGGTCCAGGACGAACGAGTGAATCCCATAAAATGTAAAATACGGTCTTCGCTATCATGTAATCATGTCCGTAGGAAAGTATCTGAAAGGTACGGAATTCAGGGTCAAGGATAAGATCGATGCAGATTCAACTCAATCAACCAAATTGATGTTGGAGGATCAGGACAGGACCATCATTTTCGAGAATGTCAATGGCGGGAAGGCTGTAGGCAATCTATTCTCCACAAGGCAGAAGGTCGCTGAGGCATTGAATATCGGACAGGATGAGATCGTCACATCCCTCATACACGCATCGGACAATCCCTGCGATACGGAATTCACCGATGAACCCGAGTTCAGATACCAATCGTTACCTGTCGATCTTATGGCATTGCCGATATGCAAGTACTTCCCTGAGGACGGTGGACGTTACATATCGTCAGGGATAATCGTATCAGAATACAACGGCAAGAGGAATGTTTCCTTCCACAGGATGATGATAATGGATCGCGACAGGATTGCCGTGAGGCTCGTTCCTAGACATCTCTACAGGATGTACAATGAGGCCAAGGAGAAGGGAGAGGAGCTGAAGATCTCCATCTGTATCGGAGCAAGGCCTGAGATGCTCCTTGCGGCTGCTACATCCACAGCCTATGAGACGGACGAGATGACCATAGCATCATCATTATGCAAGATGAGCACAGGAAAGCCGTTGCAGGTCGGAAGGACAGATAACGGATTGATCGTACCTTCGGAGTGCGATTATGTGTTCGAGGCAAGGATAACATTCGATGAGACCGAGGAAGGTCCGTTCGTCGATATCACGGGCACATACGATTATATCAGGATGCAGCCTGTGATCAAGGTCGAGAAGATATGGGCCAACAAGGACCCTTACTTCCACTTCCTGTTACCAGGCGGTAATGAGCATTATCTGTTCATGGGACTCCCAAGGGAGCCGATGATGTACATCTCCGTGAGAGAGAAGGTTCCTGGCGTGAAAGCGGTCCGTCTGACAGAAGGCGGTTGCTGTTGGTTGAACGGTGTCGTTTCGATCAAGAAAGTCAATGAGGACGACGGAAGGGTAGCAGCCTTAGCAGCATTGGATGGTCACAAATCGATGAAGAATGTGATCGTTGTCGATGATGATGTCGATATCTTCGATGATAAGGAAGTTGAATGGGCTGTCGCTACGAGATTCCAAGCGACAAGGCTCATCACGATACCGAATTCGAAGGGTTCATCACTCGATCCAAGTGCCGACGATAGCATCACATGCAAGGTCGGGATCGATGCAACGATACCTCTTGACAGAGATAGAAAAGCATATCTCAAGGCACAATTGCCTTGATAGCTGCGGGATGGGCCAAAGCCCACCTCACAGTTTGAAGTTTGACAGACCTTATTCAGATCTGAAGATGCTGAGTCCAATGTTTCGAACGATCTTCTTCCTCGATAGGCATGTCATCTCTGGCAGCTGTCTTGGATTTCTGAACGTTACAGGAACATCCTTTTCCTTTCGCTCCCATGATTAGTGTGTATGCAGGACTATTAATTACGCATATCCTGCATACAACCTATCATGTCGATAGGTAAAATATAAAGGGAAGATGACTTCCCTTTGAGATTCAGAACCATTTACCGAATCTATCGATCGTTTCTGATCTCTTAGGACCGATTGAGATGATCGATGCGGGGATTTTGGTGTATTCCTCGATGAATTCGATGTAAGTCCTCATGTTCTTGGGCAATGCATCATATCCGTCCTTGATGATCTTCTCAGAATCATCCCATGAATCCCATCCATCGAACTCCTTGTAGATGGGTTTCGCCTTCTCGAGTTTCGACAATGATGCAGGGAAGTGTTTGAGTACTTTTCCATCCACATCATATCCTGTGCAGACATAGATCTTATCGTAATCGTTGAGGACATCGAGTTTCGTTATCGCCCAGTGCGTGAATCCGCAGAGTCTTGCGGCATGTTCTGCGACAACGAGGTCCAACCAGCCGCATCTCCTTCCTCTTCCGGTGGTGACACCGAATTCTCCGCCCTTCTTCTGAAGTTCTTCCTCGGCTTCGCCTTCCAACTCGGTGACGAACGGACCTTCGCCTACACGTGTTGTGTATGCTTTCAGACAACCGACAACGTTGTCTATCCTGTTCGGCGCTACGCCGGAACCGGAGCATATGCCTCCGCCGACCGTTGATGATGATGTCACGTATGGATACGTACCATGGTCGATGTCTAACATCGCACCCTGTGCACCTTCGAAGAGGATGTTCTTTCCCTCGTCGATCATATCGTTTATGAGAACGGATGTATCGCAGACGTATTTGCCGAATGTCTCGCCCCATCTCTTGAATTTATCTTCGAACTTCTCAACGGTGCATTGACACTCCTCAGCATGCATCATCTTGAGAAGATCCTTCTTCATAGGCAGGATGAACTCTGCTTTCTCCCTAACGAGTTCAGGTTCAAGGATGTCTCCCGCTCTGAATCCATATCTTGCGATCTTGTCCTGATATGTCGGTCCGATACCTTTTTTGGTGGTTCCGACCGAATTCTTGCCTCTGTAGATCTCCTCGGCACCATCCAATTTCTTGTGGTAGTTCTGAATGAGATGTGCTCTGTCGGATATCCTGAGTCCATCGATGGAAAGGCCGGCATCAGTGATCTGTTTGATCTCCTCGGCCATGTCATCCATGTTGACAACGACGCCGTTGCCGATGATCGCCAATTTGCCTTCTCTAAGGACTCCAGATGGAAGAAGGTGCAATTTGAAGACGTTGTCACCGATGACTATCGTGTGACCTGCGTTGTTCCCGCCTTGGAAACGGACGACTGCATCCGAATCCTCTGCAAGATAATCTGTGATTTTCCCTTTGCCTTCATCGCCCCATTGGGCCCCGATAATAGCAAGCGTCGGCATGTTAAAAACGTAAGATAATGCGGTATAAATGGGTTGCTCATTGATAATTTTCAATGGCGTTCAAGAGGTTCTCAGGCTTATCCGCATATCTGTATCCGTATTCGATGCAATTCTCCTTCGTTATGCCGAATCCGTATGCTGCCGCAAGGAATCTCACCTTGGATTTCTTAGCAGCCTCCAGATCATTGAATCCATCGCCGATCATCAATGTTCTTTCACGCGATGTTCCGGTCTCGTTCATGCACATCTCTATCATGTCGGATTTTGTGCGACTCTCTGTTTCGGATGAACCGTGCATGACATCGAAGCATTGATCGATACCGATCTCCTTCATGGTGTTGATTGCATACCTCTCAAGGGTCATCGTTGCCAATCCGATCTTGTAGCCGCGTTCATGTAACGTTTTTATGGTCTCTACAACAGGTTCGAACGGACCGCTCATCGCATGTCCTTTTTCTTCATATTTCTGTCTGAAGTATCTCACAGCCTCGTTGATAGTGGATTCGTCATTCGTATGTAACATCAGTTTGAGATTCTCAGGGAGATAGCCTACGAAATATGACCAGAACTCGTCATCAGGCATATCGGCGTTACCGAATTTCTTCAACGTCTCTTTGTAACAATAGAGCATGGATGGCCACGAATCGCAGATGGTACCGTCCATATCGAAGATGATCAACTCGAAGTTCATACCGTCTCCTTCGAGACCTCTGTGTACACGTCGCAGATCTCCTTCAATGATAATTCGGTTTTGAAAGCTGTCGGAGAGATATGTGTTTTCGACGTCCTGCCATACTCATTCATCCTCTCGATGAATGTATCCATGCGAGGTGTGGTGACCTTGAGGAATGAGGATATCTCGCTCATATCGTAGAGTAAGGGGATATCATCTATCTCCTCTTTCCATAGATCGAGATATTTGTTGCATTTCCTTTCTACGCATGTATCATGCGCATCCATCTTCGCAAGATGCTCCTTATCGAACAATCTTCCGCCCCAGAATGGACCATAGATATGTTCCTTATCAGGTTCGTATGAGTACGATCTCTCCAATGTTACGGGATCGAATGCGATATAGATGAGATTCTTCAATGCCTCATCAGCGTTATTGGCTCCATCCATCACCTGCAGATACGTTCTGAAGTAATGGTCTGCAGAGAATGAGAGCATCGGTCTAAGGCCCTTGTCGAATTTGGCCATCTCCCTAGCCATCGTACCGATCAGTATCCTCAATCCGGCTTCATGACACATGATCCCTCTCAGAGGGCGTACTTGGTATCTTCTCTCGCATTTCGCACGATGCGCACCTGCAAGCGGTGCCGCATCCGTAGCTGTGATCGCAAGATAGCCGTGTCTTCTAGCACCCTGTATCGCTGAATGCAGGAATGGCATAGGCGAGCCGAAGGGATCAATATCGATGTAGTCGTATATGTTCTCAGCAAGGATAGAATGCAGATTCCTATTGGATGGAGTGCAGTTGGTGACACCATTGATCTCGATGTTCTTCTCGATGAAAGGTATGGCGTAGGCGCTGATATCATTGGCAGTGACATTCGTCTTCGGGGCCTCATTCGCTATCCTCACAGCCCTCGAACCGGTCGCTGTCATGGCATCCAATACCTTCAATTCCTTATCGAACGCACGTAGGAACATCACGCTGATGTCCCTGTTGAATGCCATCTGTTCATTGAAGAAAACGGAACCATTGATCTTACCAGGCCCTCCGGAGGAGTGATCCTCGGGAACAATCAATCTTGTTGGGCCTTCTTGGATCTCAACGTAATTCATCAGATGTTCTCCCCATTCATAAGACGTACAATCTTATGCGGAAGGAGTGCACGGTTGGTGGGTGTGACCTCAAGGATCCTGACGTCATCCCTTCTTCTGATGTCCTGAAGAAGTGGGTTTCTTGATTTCTTGTGGAGTGTGAGAATCATGGGTTTGTCAACATCCAAAGCATCCTTCACGACCTGACAGAAAAGTTCACTCTCGACCTCGATCTTCCCGACCTCGTCGATGATAATGATGTCGCATTCCTCGCAGGCTTGCTTGATTGCACTGACACCTACGGATTCCAATTTTGAGATGTCGACACCGATCTTCCCGACCATTATCTTGCTCTCGATGGTGTTGAGTGCGAAGGTCTCGGTATCACCGGTCATGAAGTTCTTAGTGGTGAAACCTACGCGATATCTCCCATCCATGATGGGTTCGTTAAGCATACCACCGATCTTCAGATCATCTCTTTTCAGCATATCGATGACGCTGAGTAAGGCAGTGGTCTTACCAGCACCTGGTAGGCCTGTAATTCCGATTTTGATGTCTGAAATCATGATACATCCCAGTTATAGCGAGAGGCTATAGGGTTACGCGTATTAAAAGGGTATCTTCATTTTGCGTTCTTTTGGGGCGATTCAGCAGTTCAAACAGAATTCAATACATCCATCTTAAATCGTCCTATCAAAAACTGAAGTCCTTCGAATCTAGATTGCATTCACGATTGTAAATCGTACAATCACCGGATAACGTTATGTAGTCTATGCGCATAGGTCACTCTGGTGAACAAATGATGAACATAGCTGAGGAAATAGAGATCGTCGAGAAGATGAAGAAGAAGGGCAACAGCGAGGTAGCATACGCAGACGGTATGCTCAGCGTGCTCAAACAGGTCGCCGAGGGAAAGTCTCCTGAGGAGATCAAAACTTACGTCAACAACACTCTGAAATGTCTTGAGTGTTAAGCCGATTGAGGGTATATCCCCTCAATCCTCACCAATCTCTGATACGAACATCAATGGGTACTTCAGCTCATTGTCGTATCTCATTTCTGATACAACAAATACGTCATCGATCTTTATCGTGACCTTTGCATCGATCATATCGCCGGTCAATGAGATGTAGCTGTATCTGTCCCCATTAGATACGAATCTGGTGCGATCGATATACACTTCAGCATCCGAGACGTATGGTTGTGCGATGATCGATTCCTCGATCGCGAGTTCAAGCGGTTCCACAGAAACGGAATTGACAGGCGTGCCGACGAATTGATGATAGATTGTAGCTAGTTTTATTCCAGATTCGAATATCGCTCTTTCTCTCACGGAACAATTGAACTTACTTGCTGCATCGATCTCTCTTTGACTCATGTCAGGACAATAATCAGAACAAGTTAAAATCATTGCTGGATGACGTTCTCGGCGAATGATTATTATTTATCACCATCAATCATGATGTGAGGAATGTGTCGGATGAAGATATGTTGAAGGCTGATTCGATGATGAGCCCTATGAGTGCTGACGACCTCCTCACATATTCATCGAGACGTAGCTCATGAATTCGCTGAGTTTCATACCGTCATCCCATCTCATTATGTAATTCCCATTGGAATTGACATCGATCTTCGGGATTTTCCTCTGCAACAATCCCATGCTGCCTCTCAATTCTTCTTCGATCGGCAATGCGAACAGCCTCCAAGGATCGCCACGATAGTTCTTCAGACGCATCGCATAGATAGGTATGACATGGGATTTCATGCAATTCTCCATCATATTGGTCGCTTGTTCGGTGAGTCTCTGGTTCCTGCTGAAATGCATCGTTCTGTCGGATGAGCTCTTGACCTCGATGGGGAATGAGAAATCCCATCTCAATGCTACGAGATCGACTCCAAGTGAACCTGCAGCTCTTATGACAACGAATGGTTGGTCCTCCATCCTACGATATCCGGATTCTTCCGTTTCATCGCATGTTTTGACCATCTTGTTTATTATCTTGCTATCGCCGGAAAGGAGGAATTTCAGTTCTCTTTCGTAGATGTCTCCAGGTGCACCCATCTTATCAACACATTGTTCGCATTGATGATATATAAAGTGTGAAGGGGAGGTCACCGATTGATAAACGTAAATCAATGACTGATATGGGGTCCATCGGCCCCTTCAGATCATTGTTTTCTGAGCTCATCCTTGATGGCTTGTCTCATCTCATCATCCATCTCATTCCTCGGCGATGGAATGGGTATGTTCTTCTTTTTCAGGCGCATCATGTTCACTGCAGAGAGTACAGTGAGCAACATGCCACAGAACATGATGATCGGTATGAGGTAGAATTTTTCGAATATGATCGCGAATGGAACGCTGAAGAATATCGAGAAGAACGTTATGATGGTGCATGTGATGAATAATCCCTGCCCTCCGCTACGTGTGAGTGTCTTGTAGGAGTTCATATCCTCCTCGGTGAACACGCCGTAGGACTTCAGACTCTTCGCACGGATTATGTCGTTCTTAGCGTTCTTCTTGTCGAAAACGGCATCCATGTACCATACATCTGCGTTATCAGCATCCATCTGCATGGCCTTGCCGAGGAGTGCCTGTGCGCCATAGAGGTCGCCATCGTACATCGAATACTTGGCGAGCCTCAATATGTTCACCACTTCTGATGTGCGATCCATCTTTACTTTGATATCGCCGACTATTGCTTTGTCGTTGATTATCTGGCGTCCGCAATATGTGCAGAACCCTGTCGCCAGGGTGTCCTCCATCTTCACCTCTCCACCGCAATGGGGGCATGTGCACGCAACGAGTGTCATGTTATCCGCTCTGCACAATGTATAATGTGCATCCTCGAAACCAGTGCATGTGAATCGTATTCAAGTACTTTTTTGAATTGCGGGAATATCATCTTAGAAATTAATGTTCTTCAGAGTCATTTCATTTCTCTGAAATTACAATCGAAGAATAAGGGGCCATAATACTAATCCCGTTGAATTCATACATGTCGATATTCGCTCATATTCCGTGGTTTATTTGTTCAAAAAAGAAGCATTCGGTAGTCATGGATATATACTAGATTGCATTAGTCATACATAGTTGAGTTCAGCCATCGTCAAAGTAGGAATGCACTTGTGCCTTCTAGCTGTGGCGTATGGGCATCCAATGATGAGAAAGATGAAAACGTTGATGAGTCCGATGCTTTCGCATGATTGTGTCTGTTCTCGTTTTCGTGTGATTCTTTATGGTGATCCTCATCTCTGCGGAGGCGATGGCTGTCTCCAAACCATTTCGTTTTTATTAACGATTCATCAAAAATGACTGTTTTTCGTCGTTGAGAGTATATACTCAATCACACATCATCCGTACATGTTCGCAGATGCTTGTGAGAAGGCAATGAGATACACTAGGCCGGTCATAGTTTCTACACGTTGTGTCGACGGGTCCACTCAGTCGGGTTGCGGCGCATTCATCGTATTGAATAGGGATGGATGGATCATCACGGCAGGGCATCTGTTCTCTCAATTCATCAGATTCCAACAGGATAAGAAGAAGATGGAAGAGATCGATAGGATAGTCGCAGAGGAAGGTAACCATCCGAATCTGGAGAAGGATCCGAAATGGATCACTCATCACTCCTTTTGGTGGGGGTGGGATCGTGTCAATTTCGTTGAGGGATTTGTAGATGGTGATACGGATATCGCTGTAGGAAGATTGGAAGGCTTCAGACCTGAGATGATCTCCGAATATCCTGTATTCAAGGATCCGGACACCATCCGCCCAGGGACCAGTCTGTGCCGTATCGGATTCCCGTTCATCGACAGTACGACCGATTTCAACGAAAGTAACGGGACATTCTGCATAAGGAAAGGCGTCCTTCCGATGGCATTCTTCCCGAATGACGGGATTCATACGCGTAACATCTACTCTGGAAAGAGCAATGTCGGCAATTATGACAAATTGTACATAGAGACCTCCACGCCGGGTATGAAGGGACAGTCTGGAGGCCCTATATTCGATAAGAACGGTTACATAGCAGGTATGCAGGTCCGTACTGCCCACATGCCCTTGGGATTCTCCCCTACAGCTGTCAATGAGAAGGGTGAGAGGGTGGTCGAGAATCAGTTCCTCAACGTCGGTATCGGACTTCACGTGAAGAGTATCCTTCAGATACTCGATGATAAGCACATCAGCTATGATTGCGAAAGGGATGACCAGGGCTTCAAGATCGTGAGTTGAGTATCGTTCGTGATACCCTCTCATTAAGTACCCTTATCACATATTCTGTCCTATGCAGACGATTCAGATAGACGGGCTCAAATTCGACGGTCCATACGTATTAGGTAGGGATGAATTGCCGAATGTTCCTGCCATCGCACTGATAATCACAGAAGCTGGAGAGGGTTTCAAGATCATGAGTGTACTCCATGGTGTCAACATCAAGGAAGAGATAGAGAACAGCCCCAAGCAGGATTGTTGGCATAAACATGCGTATCACGACATCATCGACATTTACCTCAATCTGGATGATATGCCTGAATCGAAAAGAGAGGATTACAGGATCAGATGTATCGAGAAGAGGAAGGATGTCATCTTCTGCGATGAGGTTACAAAGATCGTTGATGATTGGTGATTTTAATTAATTAATTCAGTTAAGTTATCAGCTTAATTAATTAAACATTAGGTTGATCATCAGAATCATCGCTGCGATCGTGACGACAGTCACGACGATTCCTACGAGCATGAACTTGAAGAAATCGATCCTTATGCCGTAATTCTCCGATCTTTCAGCGACGATTATGTTCGCTACGGATCCGATCAATGTGGTGTTACCAGCCAATGTGGATGATGCTGCGAGAGCTATCAGCATCATTGTCGTAGGGTCCGTGATCATCTCTGTTATGAGCATCACTGCAGGTACGTTGCTCACGATATTGCTCAATACGACAGTGAATATCGATAATGACGTGATCGAAAGAGAATCCCCTTCGCGGAATCCAGGGAAGGATGATGAGAGGTCGGATATCAGGCCGGTATTCGATGCTCCGCCGATGAGGACGAATAATCCGATGAAGAACAGCAGTACATGCCAATCCACGTGTTTGATGGCCCATATGGTGTATCTGGGCTCAGATGATGCGATGATCAATAGGGATATCGCACCAGAGACCATCGATACGACGCATATCCTATATCCTCCGATGCCTGAACAGAGGAAACCGACGAATGTACAAATCATCACTGTGATCATCAGGTACATTTGTTTCTTAGCGACCGGACGTTCATTCTCATGAACATCAATATGATATCCGTATTTCGAGTAGAGACTCTTTCTGAATATGAGCAATAGGATTGCATACGTCAAAAGGATGCAAACGATGGATATCGGGATGGAATAGAGTGAGAATGTGATGAAATCCATCCCGGAGACGGATAATACGTATGCATTCTGTGGGTTGCCCACGGCAGTGGATATGCTGCCGATGTTAGCAGACATCATCAGGCCAACAAGGAAAGGGATTGGGTCCGCATCGGCCTTCTGACAGCATCTGATCACGATGGGTGTAAGAATTAAGACTGCAGCATCATTCAATGCGACGGCAGAGAGTATCGCTGATATCAGCATCACGATCGCAAGCATCTTCCTTTTCGATGAGGATTGTTTGACCATTAAATTCGATAGGAGTGTGAAGAATCCTGTGTACTCCAACCCTGCGACAAGAAGCATCATGCCTAGCAATAGCATGATCACATCCATGTTCACAGAATCGATGGCATCGGTGAATGATATCGCACCGACTATGATCATCAACGAAGCACCGATTAAGGCAATATAGGATCTCTTGATCTCGAACCAAGGCGTCTTGTTGACGGCGATGAATAGATACGTGCAGATGAAAACGATTGCTGCTATCGTGCTTATCAATGCCATCTCTTCGCTAATTCACGGTACAATGTTAATAGTTATGCAACCATCTTGAAATCATGTCTATCGTGAAGAACATCCCATTGCAGGAAATGTTCAGGGTCGCGGACCAAGTACAGGTCCTTCCGGGACAGGTTGTCAGTAAAACGATCGTTCAGAATAGTTCTGTTAGTATCACTATTTTCGCTTTCGATAAAGGTGAGGAGATAAGTTCGCATGCTTCTAGAGGTGATGCGTTCGTGACCGTACTCGAAGGGAAGGGAAAGTTCTGCATCGACGGAATACCTTACGTATTGAATAAGGGCGAGAGTATCGTTATGCCTGCCAACATACCGCATTCTGTTTTTGGTGAGGAGCAGTTCAAGATGTTGTTGGTGGTGTTGTTTCCCGCGGATTCTGCAAAGGTCGAGGGTAAGCCAATTGTACCTTCTTGATTGATTATTATTAATTAAGCTAGTAGATTTATTTACTTAATTAGTAAAATATGTCAATCATTAATTCTTGTTGTATTGAAAAATGTGCTCGCAGCAATCATTTAGTTTGGACTTCGATCAT
Source organism: Candidatus Methanarcanum hacksteinii (assembly GCF_964305265.1). NCBI lineage: Archaea > Methanobacteriati > Thermoplasmatota > Thermoplasmata > Methanomassiliicoccales > Candidatus Methanarcanum > Candidatus Methanarcanum hacksteinii. Next base: position 62,018 of record NZ_CAYATA010000003.1, read on the forward strand.
TTTGCATTACCTCTTATAGCTATGCAGTTAAGCTCGTTGCTTTATTTGCTTACTATAACTAGTTTTAATTGTATGTTGCATTAAATTAAGCTTATTGCTTAACATAAATTATTTTTTACAAAATGTTGTAATTAACGGTGTTAATTTAGCAATTTGCTTTACATGCTATATTTGTCTAATTTTTCAGTTGTTAAAAAAATTAAGTTAGTAGCTTTATTTATGTAATTAATTGTGAACTACAATTTTTGCGATCGATTTTTGTTCATTTTTGGCCAAAAACGTCACATTTTTAGGTCAATTTTCTATCTGTTTGTCCACGACGGTACCCCGAATATCAACTTGAAATGATGTGATTTTTTCAAAAATGACACATTTTTAGGTCAATTTTGACATAATTTGTGATTTTTATAACATTCATTATGTTATTATTTATTCTATCTAATTTAATTTAGCTGTTACGTTAATTAAGTTATTTGATTGAATTACCTTGTTTTTCACACAATTGTTATAGTGTTAAAAAAATTAAGCTAATTGCTTTATCTAATTAAATAATAACAAACTGTCAAATTAACCTATTTTTAACGGCGTTAATTAGATATCTATTGCACGTCAGATCACTAATTTTTACCATCTTCATTTATTTTACTGTAAACGGGCATAGAATCGATTTTTTCGTCTTTTCGATGACGAGTATGGCTTTACACGACTTATTGAGATATAGGGGCATTTCTGCGCATGAATTTTTCGATAGCTCATGCGGATCTTCTCGATTTTTCTGCAGAAACATCCTTCGTAATAGAAAATTAACGTTGTTAATTGTCTAATTTTCGTGTAGTTATATTAATTAATCAAGTTAAGTTATCAGCTTAATTAATTGCAATATAGAATTAAAGAAAGAAGTTTGATTGAGGGATAGCACCCTCAATCGCATTTTGTCCATCCGCAGCTTTTACAAACGTTGCATCCGCCTTGGAATTCAAGTTCGTCTCCGCACTTGGGGCAGGGGTTGATGACCTTTCTCTGAGCCTTGTCCTCTTTCTTGTCATCATAAAGCATCGTGCCGTTGATCTCCCTCTGCATCTCTTTGTACATGTCAATGAGTGCATGACCGACAGCGGTAGGACAGCATGAGCCTTTGCTCGTATCATGTTGTGTGTGGGTACGGAGGACGAATGATGGGCATGAGCCGCAACTTTTCAGCTGATCGACGATATCGCTGATCTCACATCCGCTTCTTGCAGCGAGGGAGATCATCCTCGAGAGACCGATCATGAAGTTGTTGCATCCGCCGGTAGAACCTTTGTTGAGATAGACTTCCAACAACTGTCCATCCGAAGGATCGAAGAATGCTGTACAATGGAGGCTTCCGCAACCAGTGATCAGTTTCCTCTTCTTGCCGACGACATCGTCCTCGACATTCTCCACGAATCCTCTCTTCTCCTTCTTCTTCGGAGTCTCTTCTTTCTTCTCCTCTTTGGTCGTAAGGATACCAAGACGTTTGCATCCATCTCTGAAGACGGTCACACCTTTGCATCCGATCTGCCATGCGTACATGTAGAGGTCGTAGACATCCTCCTCGGGGAATTCAGAGGGAAGATTGACAGTTGAACTGATCGATGCATCGATGTGCATCTGCCATGTTCCCTGCTGGTTGAGCCTCTGTTTATAATCAAGATTCTGTGCAGTGACGAAGAATGCCGGAAGATCAAGGTCATCGGTTATCCCATGCTTCTCCATGTAACTTTTCACGACAGGTGTGTAGACCTTGTAATACTCGTCGTGATCAGACAATGATGTCGTCCTTCTAACGTAATAGTTCGCAAAGATAGGTTCGATACCGCCGGATATTCCGAGCATTGTGGATAGCGTTCCTGTCGGTGCGATGGTGAGGAGTTGTGAGTTCCTTAGGCCGTATTTCTTGACAAGTTCCTTCGTTTCATCGGAAGCATTGTGGATGAAATACGGTGATGCGAGGATATGATCGATGTTGCACTTAGGGAACGGACCATCCTCTTTCGCCAAGAGAGCGGATGCCTTCATGGCCTCATCTGCCATGATTGTACCTAGGTGGTCGCAGAAGTCCATCGCCTCTCTGCTTCCGTATGTGAGCTCCATCTTGATCAGCATGTCTGCCAATCCCATGATTCCGAGGCCAATCTGTCTCCAATCGCGTACCGATTCCCTCTGTTCCTTCAATGGGTGGAGTGGCAATCCCTCATCCAATACGCCGTTGAGTGCTCTGACGCAGACTCCTACGCATCTTCTGAACTCATCCTCATCGAATTCTCCATATTCATCTACGAAATTGGAGAGGTTTATGCTTCCGAGAAGACAGCTACCTCCTGCGGGTAAAGGCTCCTCAGCGCATGGGTTCGTTCCTGCGTAGTGGTAATCCGGGAATTCAGAAAGGAGGTTCCATGATTCTATCCTGTCCCAAAACAGGCAACCAGGTTCCCCATAATCCCAATTGTTGTAGCATAGTTTCTTGAAGAATTCGTGAGCATCAAGCTCTTTCTTCGTGATATCATTGGTCTCAGGACGTTCGAAGGTCTGGATGTACTTCTTCTTGTCTCTGACGGCGTTCATGAAGTTATCGCTCATGCGTATGGACATGTTGGCTTTGGTGACCCTTTCCAGGTCTGTCTTCACAGACATGAATTCCTCTAGGTCGGGGTGATCACAGGACATCGTGAGCATCAATGCTCCTCTTCTTCCATGTTGGCCGATGAGTCCGGTCACCATCGAGAACAGATCCGTGAATGACACGGCTCCAGATGTCTCTGATGCCGTGTTGTTGATCTTAGCTCCTCTCGGTGCTAGCTTGGAAATGTCTATTCCGACTCCGCCGCCGTAGCTGAACGTCCTCGCTAGCTTTCCAGCAGTCTCAAAAATCGACTCTATGGAATCCTCTGGAGGTGCTACGACATAGCAGTTGGAGAGTGTTATCTTGAGTCCCGTGAGGTGAAGTCCCCTGTTCGCAAGGATCCTTCCTCCAAAAAGGAACTTCTTTTCGATGATGAGCTGTTTCAATTCTTCGTCGCCGACGGATATACGATCCAACCAGTGATCGAAGGTCTCGCCCTGATAACAGTACTTTTTCTCCCAAATGTCAATACCAAGATTGTTTTCCTCTCCAAGCCACTCTTTTATGTCCATGAACGTACCGTTCTGAGGTAGTGATTCGATGTATTTTAAGTGAATGAATTAACACATTTGGCGTTAAAACAACGTTATACTTTGCACTGGGTCTTGATTTTTATCACAATTATGATAATATTATACAATTTTATTTACATAAATAAATAATCTCAATAAAGATATCAGCTTTATTATTTGTCACTTCAAAATACGATTCTACACCAGTTTTCACTTCTGCAAATGTGGCGAAAAACTTCGGAAAAAAGTTCGATCAGTGGATAGAGTAGAAGTTGAGGGAAGTTTTCTCTAATATAAGTTCAACTTCTCATTTTGATCTCCCATCTGGATCGGAGCGTGGATTCCGAGGGTATGATGCACATTGAGAGGTTGCAGAACTCGTTCTCCTTCGATTCCAACAGAGCGGAGATTGTTATTCCGAATCAGAAAGAAAAAGGTGCCGCCACATAAGTGACGGCTGTTTGAGATCAGGATCCGATTGTCAGAAGGCTGGAGTTCTTCAGAGTTGTCGATATTGACATCTTCTGACCACCTATATCCAAGTCGGCTTCGGTGAGGTACAATATCCCATCATTACCGCAGTAGTACTTGCCTTTGCCAACACTGCCCGTATCATTGGCAACTTCCACTGATTTGACTGTGACCGAACGTTTTCCGAATTCGGTATCGATAACTGCGGTCTTTCGTCAAGTATCTTCAGATTTTTTTCTGTTTTTTCTATGTATGTAAAGGAGATGTAACTCAGGAATTTATCCTTCGTTTCAGCATATTCATTTTTTCCATCGTTGACGCTGAGTGTACCATCCTTGTCTATCTCTGTGATGGTCATGACAGTGTTTTCGGAGAATGTTACGGATATGGCGGTATTACTTACGTAAGTTCCGTCATCGTTCACTTTTTCGATGGTTTTGGTGAATATCATGGGCTCTTCGGTGACCATGCCTATGAATTTACCTACGATACTGTATTGGATGAAACTGCCCTTCTGGAGCACCATTTCGGCTTTTGGTTTGGACAGATCTATGTTGGAGTCTACAAGTGTGATGACAGTAGCGTAGCTGCGGGCACATTCCTGACGATTAACGTCGTTTACAGTGGACGAATCCGATGACAGATGTCATCGCAGAACGAAGATCTTGGAAGTATCCTTTTGAATCTTCTCTTCGAGTATTCTGGATTCTCCGTTGATGATATCGTTTTGCATTGTCATGATTGAATTATTGTTCATCTCGATACATATGATAGCTGGGCGCACAGATCAACATGAAAATGATCGAGAATCTAACAAATCCTGTCCTAACTGACGCTATCCCGTAAAGGACTAGAGAAATCAGAAGCCAATCAATTGATGAGTACACTAACACCAGCAACAAGTGCGGTACCAACGAAGATGAGTACGATAGCTATGGCAATGATCTTCACCATCATCTCTTTTTTCTTCTTATCGGACATATCTGCCATGACGTGACTGCATATTAAAAAAATTATCGGAGTATGTCACAAAGACTCCTCAACATCCAATAAGATGGGTAGATTCTTCTTCGCACCCCTCGTTTTTGATGCCATCAACCTTTGTACTTGGTTATACTCATCAACAGAAACGGGACGATCCGCATGATGTCCTATCAAATGCTCCTCCCAATGCATGTATCCTGCATAGACGGGGTTATGCAATATGTTGCGGAGATTGTATTTATTCCACTGATTCCCGTTCCTTGTACGGATGAACGATGAATTCAGTTCAGAAGCGATCTCATCCAATGTGGAATTCTCGAGATATGATCCGAATATCCTCTTTACGACGATCTGTTCCTCGGGTATCGATATCAATTCACCATCGGCGATGGAATATCCGTAGGGCGGTTGGAATCCCATGATGCCATCCTTCTGCTCCGCTTTCTGTATCATACCGAATTTGGTCCTCTCGCCTATCTGTTCGGATTCTAGCTGTGCTATACGTTGGATGACATCCATCGCGAATCTTCCGACGGCCGTGGTCGTATCGATCCGTTCGGTCGTGGAGAAGAATGATTGTCCGTTCTTTGACAGATCCTCGATCATCAGCATGAAATTCTTGCTGTTACGATGTATCCTGTCCATCTTTATGACGACGAGAGCATCCCATCTCTGACGCTCATCAGGAGAGAACATCCTGCGATATGCGGGCCTTCTAGTATTCGTCCCGGAGTATCCGTCGTCGACATATTCGCCTGCGATATCCATCTCGAATACTTCGCAGAAGTCCCTGAGCATCTGTAATTGTGCTGCAAGTGAATATCCTTGATCCGCTTGTTCTTCCGTAGAAACACGTGCATATAGGGCGGCACGTATCCTGTCGCTCATGAATTTACCTTGATCGGGCCATTGATCGTGATGAATTCATCCATATCTATTATAGCTGGATGGTCACCTTCTCTGACGATCTCTCCCCATTTTACGTATCCCACATAAAGGGGGTTATGAAGTATCTTGAAGATGGATTGTTTATTCCATCTCCCTCCTTTCTTGGCAGGTATGCTTGCATCATTCAGTGATGTGGCGATGAATTCCATGGAGAATCCTTTGTTGTACATCCTGTATATCGCCCTTACAACGAATACCTCGTCATCATTCACTGATAGTACGCCTTTCCTATAGTCGTAACCATATGGCTGCCCGAAACCAAGCAGGCCGCCCATTGTCCTTGCTTTCTGTTCCATCCCTAACTTCACCCTCTCGCCTATCTGTTCGGATTCAAGTTGTGCTATACGTTGTATGAGATCCATAACGAACCTGCCCATGGCATTGCTCGTATCGAATTGCTCCATGACGGAACAGAATCCTTTGTTCGAAGCATTGAGATCCTTCATCATCCTCGTGAAATTCTCACTGTTACGATGTATCCTGTCCATCTTGAGTACGAGAACGATATCCCACTTTTCGCTCTCGTCCATCATACGTGTATATTCGGGACGTTTGATGTTGCGTCCGGAGTGCCCTTCCTCACGGTATTCGTCGGCCACTATCCACCCTTGTGAACTGCAGTATTTCCTCAGACGACCTAGTTGTGCGTCCAGAGAGAAACCTTCCATGGCCTGCTCTTCTGTTGATACCCTTGCGTAGAGTGCAGCGCGTACACTGTGCTCATCCATCCCAAAAGCATAATCGTTAAATTTCATATTTATAACTTGGTCATTGTCGAGATTGAATTATTTAGCATCCAACTTAAAACAAAAAAGGTGTGTACTGAATTAGTAACGGAGAGCGATTTTTTCAGGTATTCGCAATCCAAAGGCTGGAGGCCATCAGACTAAATTATCATGAGGTGTGCTGGGATATTCTGTTGCCGCCCAACTCTATATTTAAAAGTTTTTATACTATCTATATAAATAACAATCCTTATACTACTTCGTTTGTGGGTGATGCACTCTTGATCAAGATAATCTACAATCCTATCGGCGGAGGAGGTATGAATTGGGACAGGATGAAGCATGTCCGTTCACTCCTCGAGGATAAAGGTGTTACTTTCGAGTATTATGAGACGACATTCGAGATGAGGGGCGATGCAATGGCCCGTCTCGTTGCCAAGGATGGTGACATAATAGGTATCGCCGGTGGCGATGGTACCATCCACGAAGTGATATCCGCTACATATGACATGGATCTCACTTACGTTCTCCTCCCATTCGGTTCAGGCAATGATACTGCGAGGTCCGCAGGCGTATTCAATTACACCGATGAAGACATCGTCAACGCCTTCACCAATGGTACGGAACGTCCGATCCCATATTGGGTCGCCAATGACATGGTGTTTGTTCAGACATTGTCGTTCGGTACGATCGTCGACATCAATATGATCGCTGATGAGTACATCGAGAATCTGATGTCGAAGATGACAGGCAACACAACGACTGCGATCATAAGGCGTTATATCGATGTTACAAAGACGCTCATGTCCTCTATGATTCATAGCATCCTCAATGGAGAATTATCATTCGTCAAGGTCGCTAAATCGAAGGATTATCGTAGGATAGCACTCAAAGCTGTGGCCAAATGTAAGGCGAAGAAGTACACGATCACATACGACGGTGTCACAAGGGATGTTGAAAGCATCTTATTGTCAGTTCAAAATGTCGAATATATGGGTGGAGGACTCAATCTTTGTCCGAACGCTGCGATCGACTCTGCAGATCTCATTGTATTGAACGTCAATAAGAAATCGAAATACAGGTACGTGATGAACCTCGTAGCAATGTCCAGCGGTAAGATCGAAACGCAGAAGAATGTCGAATATTTCAAGGCTAAATCCGTTACAGTGAAGAGCGATGAGATCACTCATATGATCGTCGACGGGGAGACATTGAAATTCGATGGATCGATCGAAGTCAAGCCCGGTGACCACAAACTGATCGTAAGGGTGTGAGTCAAGTGACGCGTACAGGTTTCAGGATCGGATCGACAAGGAAAGATGTTGAACTGAATTGTTACAAATGGATTCCTGATGGTGATGTCCGTGCCGTTCTTTTCATATCGCACGGGATGATGGAGCACATATTGAGATATGATGCGTTCGCGGAGTATCTCAATGGATTCAACATCGCTGTATACGGTCATGATCATATGGGGCATGGAGGTACCTCTCCGGATGACCGTGGATTTTTCGCAGAGAAGGACGGGGATGAGGTTCTTGTCAACGATCTCTACGAGGTCTGTAAGAAGGTCGAGGCCGATCTTCCCGGCGTTCCTAGGGTCGTCTTGGGGCACAGCATGGGTTCATTCGTCACAAGGCGTTTCCTGACGAAATATGGCGATTCTGTCGATGGTGCCATACTCATGAGCACAGGTCAGAACAGTATGTTGGAAGTCAATGCCGGTTTGTTGCTTTCGAAGTTGATCTGTAAAGTAAGAGGGACGCATTACAAGTCCAAATTACTGTTCAATCTCATACTTGGGCCGAATAATAAGCCTTTCAAGGATTCGGACGATCCGCTCAGGTGGCTGTCCACCAGTGAAGAGAGCAGAAGGATGTATGATGAGGATCCTGATTGTGGCTTCGATTTCACAGCCGCAGGATATCGCGATCTGCTAACATTGGTCAAGAAATTGGGTAAGGAACAGGATTTCGATAAGATCCCGAAGGACCTGAACCTTCTCTTCGTATCAGGTTCTGATGATGTCATCGGCGAATACAAGGGAACTCTCGACAAAGTGATAGCAACTTTGAGGAAATATGGCTTGGACCCTAAGAAGAATGTTTACGAAGGCCTTAGGCACGAACTTCTCGTCGAGAATGGTAAGGAAGCGGTATTCGAGGACATCAAGGATTGGATACTCGCTCTTCCGAGCGTTCAATCTCCCATTCAATGATATTGGGCCATATGACCTTGAATGCTCTCTGAGAGAGCTTTGCCAAAGGCATATCGGCATCGGAGTCCGAGTAGAATTCATCGATAGGAGAATCGCCGTACAATTCCCTGAATCTCCTTACCTTCTCCTCATCACGACAGTTCTTGCCAGTGGGCTTACCCGTGATGGGGTCGATAGGTGATGCGATCACATTCTTGATCCCTATGCGTTTGCACGCGGATCTGATGAGGAAATCGGGTGAAGCTGATATGACTACGTCATCATCCTGATGTTTTTCAGAGTACCAATCGGCGATCTTCTGTATGTTCTGATCCCAAAAGTTCTCCACGGTCTCTTCGATGGTTATGTCCTTGAAGAATCTGTAGTAATGCTCCTTCATCCTGGTATGATCATAAAGGCCGATGTGAAAACCGAGCCATCCTTTGAATTGTATCGGGAAGTGTCTCAATATCGATTTCTTCTGAGAGAGACAATATTTGTAGAAGTCGATGGTGCTGTCTCCGTTGTAAAGCGTACCATCGAAGTCATATACGTTCATCAGGACACCACATTGGATGTATCCATATCGGATTATTTAGAAGGGTGGGGTTGTTGGGGGTGTTTCCACCCCCAGAATTGGTTTTTTTCAGAATCACATCATTCCGCCGATGCCGCTCATACCAGGTCCGCCCATCGATGGGTCGGCCATGGGGTTCATCGGGGGAGCCCTGCGTGAAGCGATGACATCATCGATCCTGAGGACCATGTTCGCCACTTCAGCGGCTGAGTTGATTGCCTGTACTTTGACTCTGAGAGGTTCGATGACGAAGCGTTCGAGCATGTCGACTGCCTCTCCGGTATCGAGATCGAGTCCGTAGTATGCGGCATCCTTCTTCTTCTTGTCGTGGGCTGTCTTCAATTTGATGATAGCATCGATTGAGTCGATACCTGCATTCTCAGCGATCGTCCAGGGGATGATCTCGAGAGCTTTGGAGAATGCCTCGATTGCGAGCTGTTCCCTTCCGCCGACTGTTGAAGCGTATTCTGCGAGCCTGAGCTCTGTCTCGATCTCAGGTGCACCTGCGCCTGCAACGACCTTTCCGTCCTCGATGGCGACACCGACGACGCGGATTGCATCCATCATTGCCCTCTCAACTTCTGCGAGAACGTGCTCTGTACCGCCGCGGATGACGATCGAGACTGCTTTCGGGTTCTTGCATCCAGTGATGAAGCACATGGATTCAGCTCCGACCTCTTTCTCAGCGACCTCATCTGCTGTACCGAGGTCCTTTGCCTGGATCTCCATGACCTCTCCTACGAGTGAACCTCCAGTTGCTTTGGAGATTGCGATCATATCGGATTCCTTGAGCCTCCTGAAGCAGAGGATACCTGCTTTTGCGAGATAGTGCTGTACGAGATCGTCCACACCTTTCTGGCAGAATACGACGTTCGCTCCGACGGATGCGATCTTGTCGACCATAGCCTTCAATGTTGCATCCTCTTCGTTGAGGAATGACTGCATCGCGAGCGGGTCTGAGATGCTGATCTCTGCGGATACCTCAGGTTTCTTGTTCTCGAGTGCGGTCGTGAACAATGCGATTTTCGCTTTGGGGACGACCTTAGGCATACGGGGGTGTACCCTCTGCTTGTCGATGACGAGACCCTTTACGAGGTAGGTATCGTTGATGACTCCTCCTGCCTTCTTCTCGATCTTGATGTTGCTTGTGTCAACGGATTTTCCTTCTTGGACATCCCTTGCTGCTTTGACGATGATATTGGCGAGGTGTTCACTCTCTCCGCCGACGGATTTGCCTGTCATGGCGGTCTCTGCGACCTTCCTCAAGAGCTTGTCGTCATCCGAGGGGACAGCGATACTGTTGAGGATCTCGACTGCCTTCTCTGCTGCGAGTTTGAAACCGTTGGTGATGACTGTGGGGTGGATGTTCGCATCGATGAGTGATTCAGACTGCTTGAGGAGTTCTCCTGCAAGTACGACAGCTGTCGTCGTACCGTCTCCGCATTCTGCATCCTGCGTCTTTGCAACCTCTACGACCATCTTTGCTGCGGGGTGCTGGACATCGATCTCTTTGAGGATCGTAACACCATCGTTGGTGACAGTGACATCTCCGATGGAGTCAACGAGCATCTTGTCCATACCTTTCGGTCCAAGGGTGGACCTTACGGAATCAGCAACTGCTTTTGCGGCTGCGATGTTGTTGAATTGTGCTTCTTTATCCTTGCTTCTCTCCGTGCCTTCTTTGAGCACGATGATCGGCTGATTGTTTCCGGAACCATACATAATATGTATCTCCTAATATGGGTGGTAGTAATTTTGTTCTTCTATATAAACATATTCAATTTAATATCAAATTCATGTAATTTTCTTCGTAATAATATAGCTACCACCTATAATCTTAAAGTTGAAAGCTGGCTGCGAGAAGGGAACAGTTTATCATGGTCCGATTCGATGTATGCGTATGACTGATGAACCGATGGATGATAAGGAGTTTGAGGAATTCGTCAATTCCAACAGGGACAGGATAATAGAACTGATGGGCGCACAGGAAGAGAACACATTCTCTTTGAAGGATGCTGTGCTGAGGATCATGAGCGATGAGGATGTGCAGAAACATTTTTTCACAGCATGTATCGAGATGATGCATTTCTTCGAATCCGCTGTCGATGTCATGCCCATGTCCGACAGGACCAGGGAGGCCATCAAGACCGTTGAGAAGACACGCGACAATGCGATAAGGAATGCTGTGATGGTGTCCGCGAAGGATCACATAGAGAACATGACGTTCGATGATGTCAAAGATGATATCAGAATGGTCACCGACACGGTGAAGAAATCGGTCATGAAGAGATTCACTAGGGATGAGGGTAAGGATTGAACTATGATGTGGTGTCAAGATCGTCCATGATCATCGATCGTTCGTCTCTCGAACACATCCTTGACGGTCACGCCCTTTGACATCAATCTTCTCCTTATCTTTTCGATACTCTCGATGGAACCTCCGCCTATATTCATCCTGGACAATCTTGAATTCAACAGTGGACGATTGTTCAATCTATCTATGTATGCCAATCTCACGCCTGTATCTGCGATCGCATCGGCGAACATCTCCTCCTTGCCCTCCAGATGCGATAGGACTGGGCCTATGAGCGCATAGGTGTTCAATCCTGCATCCGTGAGTCCTGCAAGTGTATCTAAACGTTCTGCGGGCATCGGAGCGCCCGGTTCGGTGATCTTGCTCCAGCGTTCTTCAATCGATGTGATGGTCACGGCGATCAATCCATCGATCTGCGATAGGATGTCGATATCACGAAGGATGAGATCCGATTTCGTATGCATATGGATCGGACAATCCGTCCTCGATATCCTTTGAAGACATTGCCTAGTCAATTGGAATCTCTTCTCGGCCGGTTGATATGGGTCGGTGACGGTCCCGATGCCGATCGTACCTCTCACGAATGTCAATTCCTTCGTGAGTCTCTCCACGACGTTGGATTTGACCCTTACGACACGCCATGTGTCCCAATCCGAATGTGTGACCTCGGGGGCGTAACAATATATGCAACCATGGGCACATCCGCCATACGGATTCAACGAATAGTCCATATCAGGGAGGCCGGATGGGGACAGGGCACGTTTGCATTGAACGATCTCGTATGCACCATCCCATTTGTTCGTATCATCGAAATCGAAAAGACTAGACATAATCATCGATCCTCCTTTGTATCATGTAGTCTCTGAGCACCGCAGAATGCTGCAACCATGTCTTGCGCGGTATGTCCATGACGGAATCGATATGCTGCAATGCGGATTCCAAATTATCGAATCTGAATGGATTCCCTGTCAATGATTCCCTGACCCTCTCTCTGACGTTCCATACTCCGACAGGCATCACATATCCCGGATGGGCCTCTCTGAATATCACCACGCCTGCTGTTCTCTTCTCCTTCATCAGGAGTTCGTTCACAGCCATCCTCGATGCATAATAACACCCGCCTATGGGCGCGTATTCCGTCCTTCCATCGAAGAATTCGCAATCGGAGATCATCTCTATCTGTCTGCCCGATGGATTCCATGTCGTGTTCGGATACCATGCCTCGATCAATTCGAACCTCCACGTACATGGCATCATGAGTATGCACCATCTGTTGTCCAACGCATGGAGTTCGTAGATCCTGAATTCATCTATCGTGTTGTTGTGTTTCGTCGTTTTCAGAAGGTCTTTGCCGATGATGTCATCGACCGCCGTTATGCTCCATCTCGTAGGTACGAAACGTCTGTTCCTATCGATCCCCATTGTCCCTACGGAGAATGCCTTTTGGATCTCTGAAATGAGTGTGCCGTTCCTGTATGCATTCAACACGGCATCCGCCGCCTTCATATCGGTATCGTAGAAACTTCTCTCCAGATACTTATGCATCCTTCCGTTCCCCGCTTTCATGTAATCCATCCTGGCGGATGGTCCGAAAGGTTGTATCTCGTCATCCAGGATCACACGGCCTTTGGGTTTGGATGAGAATCTGGCTTCGATGTCTATGGGTCTCTCGATCAAAGCCATCTCCTGTACCTGGTCGACTATCCTGCCGCCTTTCTTGAAATCGGTCGCATCGATGCGATACTTCCCTCTGACGAGCCTGAATCTGAAGTCGGTTATCTCATCTATCGATTTGTTGCCCCAGAGTTCTGGTTTGTCCATGATCGATGTGTCCCCGAACTCAGGGGGGATCAGTGGACCGATGTCCACCTTGGGATATCCGTATCTCCCTACGAACACTGCAGGCGGTGAGCTCCCTTCGATATCTGTGGCATCGATGAGTTTCATCGTCTTGCTCTGTGAATAGAATTTGATCATCAGCGGACATCTGTCCTTGCCACAGAGTCTCCTAGCACCCTTACAGATGATACATTGGCTGGTATCGTTGGATACGTCATTGTAGTTGACCATCTTGTCAAAGAACCATTCGCCCGCCATATCATCTACAACGATAGGATGTAAGTATAGAACATTGTCGGAAATGCATATCGCCGTGGTGATATCCTACTATAGATGATCGTGTGGACTGTGTGTGAAAAACATGGTAACAAGAGACGGTGGACTTTTGGTCCAGTACAAGGGGTCCGTCTCTTGCAGTGAATCTCTGAACAGTTTCTCAGTATATAAAAAGTTGCAAAATTGTGAAAAATCGAACGATTTTAAGGGGGTTTGATGTAAATGGTTTGTGTCTGGATGGGATTCACTCATCTTTCGATTTCTTCTTCTTAGGGAGCCTGATATCCACTGAGTTGCAGTGCGCATAGAGTCCTTCGGATTTCGAGATCTTCCTGATCGTGGGTGACAATATGTCAAGTCCATCCTTGGATAACATCTGCACGGTGGACGTCTTCCTGAAGTGCGCCACATTCAATCCGGAGTACAGTTTTGCTCCGGAAGCTGTAGGGAGTACGTGGTTGGTGCCTGATGCGTAGTCGCCTGCTGCGATAGGTGTGTATCTTCCGACGAATATGGATCCTGCATTCTTTACCTTGGAAAGGGTGTCCATGACATCCTTGGTCTGTATACAGAGGTGTTCAGGTGCTACATCGTTCATCATCTCGATGGCGATCTCCATGTCGTCGGCCACGATGTAGCCTGAGTTCTTCATGGCGGCCATGATGATCTCCTTCCTGGGAGCATCCTTCACCTGTTTCTCTATTTCCTTGTCTACAGCTTTCGCGACATCCTCTGAATCGGTAATGAGGATGAATGCCGACATCGGGTCGTGCTCCGCCTGTGCTACGAGATCGGAAGCAACGTATGCGGGGTCGCATGAATCATCCGCAAGCACACCCGCTTCTGAAGGTCCTGCAGGGAAATCGATCTCGATCTTACCTCTGAGGAGTGTCTTGGCCGCAGTGACGAACACATTACCGGGGCCGACGATCTTCTGTACAGGTTCGATGGATTCGGTACCGAGGGCCATACCTGCGATTGCCTGTATGCCTCCGATGCTGTAAATCTCGTCCACACCAGCGATATCCAATGCGACGAGTGTCGCAGGATTGATGGGTGCGGGCGTACAACAGACCACCTCATCGACACCTGCAACGCGTGCAGGGATAACGCACATGAGTGCTGTGGAAGGATATGATGCCCTTCCTCCGGGTATGTAACATCCGACTCTTTCAAGAGGGGTGCTCTTGACACCGAGTGTTATCCCGGGCTCGACCTCTGACAGCCAAAGGTCCTGAGGGAGTTGCATCTTGTGGAATCTCTCGATGTTGTATGCAGCGTTCTCGAGCTCCTCGACGAGTTCGGGATCCACTTTCTCATATGCTTCCTCGATCTCCTCGCGTGAGACCTGAAGTCTGTCAAGTTTGATCTTATCGAATTTCTCTGTGTAGGCTTTGATGGCCTTGTCCCCGTCCTTCTGGACGTCAGCGATGATGTTCCTTGCTGTCTCCATGACATCATCTACTTTGGATGAACGATTCCTCTGCCAGAATCCCTCTTCGAATTGCTGCATCATATCGCTCTCTATATTATTGTGCGATATAAACAATACGCAATGATGCGTAGCCATCAAGCCCATTGATTATATAATCCAAGATGAATTCCAACCATATCGGCCGAGGCTTTCAAATGAATATAATCGTAGTTGGAATCGGAAATGTGGGGTACATAGTGACCGAGGTATTGTCACAATATCATGACGTCATGATCATCGATAATGATAAGGTTACAGTGGAGAAGGTCAAGAGCCTTCTGAATGTATCCGTTCTTTACGAGGACGGCTCGAACCCGAAGGTGCTCAGGAGTGCGATCGAGCGTCATCACGCGGATATCGTCATAAGCACCACGGCCAGGGATGATGAAAATCTTCTCATATCGATGCTATCGAAGATGATCAAACCGGAGATAAAGACCATCGTCAGGATCAGGAATCCTGATTTCGCTATCGAACCTTCGCCTCAGACCGTCGATCAGATAATCTCCCCTGAGATAATGATGGCCAACAAGATGGCCGAATTGGCCCTTCTTGAGAACGCTGTCGATTATGAGAGCATAGAGGCGATGGACCTCGGTCTCGCTCTTTTCGAGGTCACGGACGACCACAAGGACATAATCGGGAAGATGAGCATAGATATCCAAAAGCCGAAGGATTGTACCATCGTTGCAATCTATCGCGGTGATGAGATCATCATGGAGCATGAGATGACGGCGATCCATGTCGGAGATATGATACGCGTCCTCGGTTCCCCTGAGAGCATCCATGCATTCAACGACATGATGGGTGTGAAACGTCCTGCCAATGAGTTCCTTATAATCGGCGGGGGTGTCGCAGGCTCACAGACTGCAAGACTCCTCGAGTCCAGGAAGAGATATGTGAAATTATTCGAATCCGATCGTAAGAGATGTACCGAACTCGCCAAGGAACTGACATCCACAGTCATCGTCAATGGAAGCGGCGTGGATCCATACCTTCTAAAGTCAGAGAACGCTGGAAGGGCGGATGTGATAATCGCAAGTACCGATGTGGATGAGACAAATCTTCTTTCCGGTCTTATGGGAAAGAAACTCGGCGCATACAAGATCGTCAGCAGATACTCGATGGTGGAGTATGAGGATATCTTCGAATACACCGGGATAAAGACCATAGTCGGTAACTACCGTGTTGTAGCTAATGGAGTCACCAAGACACTGATCTCCAACGATAAGGCCATCCTCAAGATGAAGAATCCCGACGAACTGTTCTTCACCGTGACCGTTAATCCAAGGTCCGCTGTCTGCAACGAGCACACAGGGGACATCAAATTGCCTAAGGGATGTCGTCTCACATGCCTCATACGCAACAACGATAAGATCTATCCCGATATGTACACGAAATTCCAGGCCAATGACCGCGCTGTTCTGTATACATACAACGTCAATAAGAACAAATTGGAGAAGATGTTCGGAACCTCGATAGACATCGATGTGTGAATGAGATGGAAAGGCACGTGCGCATAAAGAAGTTCGACAGTTTCACATTGAAGACCGTCGGATACACACTGTTGACATTGGCAGTGCTGATGTTGCCATCCCTGATCTACAATCTCGTCGATGGTCATGATGTATTGCCGTTCCTGCTTCCGATGTCTGCGATGATGGTGATAGGGATACCGATGGTCGTTATGACCCATATGCCCAAATCGATCAACCCCATCTTCATCCTAGCAGACATGGCCCTCATGTGGTTCATTTCTGTGATATGTGGCGCACTACCGTTCTTCCTTTCAGGTTTCGCACCTGTGGATGCCATCTTCGAATCGACATCCGGTGTGATGACGACAGGCGCATCGATAATCCCGAGAGTGGATGAATGGAGCAGAGGCGTCATACTTTGGAGATCGATCCTTCAATGGATCGGCGGTATCGCCATCATCGTCATGTTCCTTCTAGTCCTTCCTACGATAGGTTTCGGGAACAGGGCATTGTTCTCCAACGAGGTATCCGGTTCGGATGCCGGCAACATAACATTGAAACTGAAGGATACTGGAAAACAGTTCGCCATTGTGTATTCGATCGCAACGATATTGATACTCATCGCATTGGTATTGTGTGGATTGTCCTTCTTCGAATCGTTCTGTCTTTCTTTGTCTACGATATCGCTGGGCGGTTTCTCCCCAGCAGATAACAGCGTCTCGGGATACAGCGATATCATAAAGATCGTCATCATTGTGTCGTTGATCTTCGGTAGCACCAATTTCTATCTCCATTACAAATCGGTCATGTCAAAGAAACCGATATACTTCAAGAGCGAGGAGTTCAGGATGATGGTCATGCTGACAGGTGTCGTTCTATTGATCGCGTTGGTGTATCTTCTGATCGAAGGCGACGATACGCCGATCAACATCATCTTCAACACGATATCCGCTACGACCACGGCATCGTTCGCCGCTTCGGATTATTCGGTATATCCGATATTCATCGTCGCGTTGCTGTTCATAGCAACGATCGTAGGTGGTTCTGCGGGTTCAGCAGCAGGAGGTCTGAAGGTCAGCAGATTCCTGATAATAACGAAGAACGCGTACAATGAGATCAATAAGCTTCTGCATCCGAATGCTGTATATGATGTGAAGGTCGACGGATCTAGCGTGGATGATCGTTACATCTCGATAACCATGGTCATGCTCTTCGCATTCATCGTGACCATGATATCCGGTACGGCAGTGTTCCTTTTGTTCGGACTGCCTTTCGACGTCTCCGTCCTGACATCGATCAGCAGTCTTACATGTTATGGGGCATCGATAGGTCCGTACGGACCATTCGGTTCCTTCGCTGAACTGACGGATGGTGCGAAACTGTTCATGTGCATACTGATGTGGATCGGACGTGTGGAGATAATGTCCGCATTCATCCTGTTCACACCTGGTTACTGGAGAGAGTTCAGACTCTCCATGAGGAATATGAGGAGAAAACCGGTCAGGAACTGGAGGTGATCCTGCATGCGTCCAGAATGCGCATCACGGATGGATCGAGAGGATCCTTCTCGTTGATCACGCCAGCTAGGAGTTTCGCTTCTTTGTACTTCCCTTTCTCGATGAAGCACATGGCCATTACCTCCAATGCACCTATGTTGGAATAATCGATCTGAAGTGCACGGTTGGCGTAATTGGCCGCTGCAGGTATCTTTCCGGATATGTACATCACATAGGCCTGCAACGCTAAGGATTCTGCGTTCTTCTTGTCCTCTTTGAGATGTTCCTTCGCGACCTTGATAGCATTCTTCACATCGCCCTTCTTCATCAACACGGTGACGAGATTCAACAGCGGCTTGTATGAGGCACCATTCTCTTTCACGATGTCCTCAGCTTCATGTTGTGCTTTGGCGAACTCTCCGAGAGAACACAGGATGTCACAAAGAAGGATACGATCATCGATGGATTTGCATCCGCGTTTCGTCATCATCGATAGGGCCTCTTCGGATTCGTCTATGAGCATGAGCGTCCTTGCGACCTCCGGGATCCTGTCATCGTCTGTACGGTAACATTTCATCAATCCGAATGCATCCTCTGCCCTTCCCAAGGCTCTGATGGATAACCCTATATCGAAATTCCTTGGATCATCATCCTCTACCTTGTCTAGCACATCATCGATGATATCCTGACATCCTTCTTCATCCTCGATCACTTTCAGCAATGATGCACACTTGAGCATTATGCTGATGTCATCGGTCGATGCCGCCAGATCCCTGGTAAGTTCGCTGGCCTCATCGTTCTTTTCGTTCTTGATGTATTCGGATATCTCTTTGAATGTGCTTTCGGCATCCATCATTGTCCGTATCCGCGGTTCTTTATTTTAATTCTCATGTTGCTCAATCTCGGATTCTATGAAGTCTATGACGACTCTCCAGAACCACGTGGGTTTGAATGTACCTACGCTGAAGAGGAACAACCATGCGAGTCCGAGGATGACGACGATGGGCTCCCAGATCTCGAATCTGAAGTTGAGTGTGACGAACAATCCGAGCAACAGCATCGTGAACGTCAGTATCGATTGCGGACCGCGTCTCCTGTTGATATCCCTCATCGTGTAGAAGACTACACCTGTCGTTGCCAAAAGACCGAAAACAGTTGCGAAGAAGTAGTGGAATGCACCTGTGTTGAGGTTGAACACGCCGACCATGGAGAGGAAGACACCTGAGAGTGATGCGATGTATGCGCCTGCAACACCTCCTCCATGATCCTTCTTCGCCAATTCGTAGAAATACAATACGATAAGGGCACCGGTGACGATACAGGCTACGTTGAACAATATAGCAGTAAGGGGGACTGATGATACGCCCATCGCCGACAAGGAGTTGTGTCCGAATGTCCAATCCTTGTCCAATTTTGCTGCTATGGCCCACATCGCTGGAAAGAGGAGTGATGTGAACATCCCGATGCGGCCAAGTACCTTACCCTCCATCCATATCACCTTGTCATTACAATCGCAGTCGTCAGATATAGGGTTATCCCAAATGTTGACATCGACATGATTTATCTACTCTGTAGCCGTTACAAATGATATGAGACTAAGATATGTCGCTGTATACGGATTGTTCAACAGTTATGACCATATCATCGAATTGAACGGAGAAGGTCTCACTTTCATACATTCCCTCAACGGTGTCGGGAAGAGCATCGCCCTCAAACTCATCAATTCATTGTTCCTCGGGGATGAGGCTGCACTCCTGTCCGTACCGTTCCAAAGGATGGATGTCAGATTCGATGACGGTACGATGATCTTCGTTGATAGGAGAGAGGGATTGAAGGCACGCATATCGAAGAATGAGGTCGATACCGATACGACGATAGAGGAGATCGGGAAGATGTACGACGTCCTCTACCTTTCGCCTGACAGGAACATCATCGAATTCGAGGATGGGATGATCAGGAATTCGATCGACGTACTTGTGGATGATTTCAACGCACGCATATCTTCCGCCGTCGAGGACATGTCGATCGAGATCGGGGATGATCTTTGCGATGATATGGAACCAAGTGATTTCGTCAATAAGTGCAAGGACATCAAGGCGAAGATGGATTTTATGTCCGAGGCTGGTTTCGTCCCGAAGTTACCATCCGATATCAAATTCCCTCCAGAGAGGATGGATTATTGCGATAATAGGGACAGATACAGGGCGCTTCTGCATTCCCTTATGGATTGGGTCGAGAGATATTACGTATTGGCGGAATCGATCGTCACTTACTTGGACATACTGAATGGGATGTTCACGAACAAGAGGGTCGTCATCAATGAACATAACAGATTGAGTATAGTGCTCTTCGATGGCAATAACATCCCTGTGAACAAGCTCTCCGCCGGCGAGAAGCAGATCATGATAATGTTCTATGGACTGTTGTTCATGACGCATGATGATATGACCGTCATCATAGATGAGCCCGAGATATCATTACATGTCGCATGGCAACAGAGATTGTGCAATCTGTTCCTGAACATCAGTAGGATAAGGAACATAGATATCCTCGTTGCAACGCATTCACCACAGATAATACACGACAGATGGGATCTTGCTCAGGAGTTGAGGGCGGATCATGCGTGACCGTATCAATGCGAACGATATTGCGAATTCCGTGATGATGCTGCGTTCAGCGTTCAAAGGCACGATTGTGATCGTAGAGGGTTCCACAGACAGCAGACTGTATGGGAAATTCCTGGATGAGGAGAATACCGAGACTGTGATCGCACATTGCAGACAGAACGTCTACAATTCGGTCAAAGAGGTATCGAAAAGGAGGGGTGATGAACGTCTGATCGGAATAATCGATTCCGATCTGGATCACATGAACGGGATCAAAAGGAGTCCCCCGCTCTTCCAGACCGATGCACGCGACAGCGAGGGGATGCTCTTCTTGAGTAAAGCGTTCGACGATGTCCTGTTCGAATACGCGGACAAGGAAAGGTTGGATGATTTCAGAAGAAGACATGGGAATCCGAAGGATGCCATCTATTCCGCTTGCTATCCTATAGGGATATTGATGATGATATCCTCGAGAGACGGATTGAACCTTTCCTTCAAGGATCTTGTCTTTGAACATTTCTTGGATCGTCGTTCCTTGAAATGTGACATCAGGCGTATGTGCGAGCACATACTGGATAGGAGCAACGGGGCATGGATATCATTATCCAAACTAGTCAGTCTCGTCTTCGATGAGCCGAAGATGGATCCCGTCATCGTGTGTAGGGGTCACGACATAGCCGATGTGTTCGCATTCGCCCTCAGAGAGATATTCGGAGGGTATAACGCAAGGACGATCAACGGCTACCAGGTCGCCGGGGCGATGAGGATCGCATATGACAGGGAGGATTTCGATAAGACCGTCCTTTATGCGACATCGGATGCATGGGCATCTGGTAAGGACATGCCCCTTTGGGACAAAAGCGGTATCGTCAGATCTTGAATTCGTCCTTTATCAGACCGTCGGCGGAGTTCATGAGGATCTCCACTTTCCTTTCACTCTCATCGAGTATCTTCCTGCATCTTTCCTTCAATTTGACTGCTTCGGAGTAGATCTTGATACTCTCATCGAGATCGAGATTCCCTTCCTCGAGCTTCTTGACTAGCTCCTCCAACTTGTTCATGGATTCCTCGAAGGACAATTCCTCTTTTCCGTTCTCTGTTGTCATCATTCCACTTCCTTGATACTTGCGATGGCCTTTCCATCCCTCATCCTTATCGTAACGTCATCATCCACGGATATGCGCCCGATGGATGTTATCACATTCCCCTTCGCATCCATTATCATACTGTATCCTCTGTCAAGCACTTTGTTCGGATCCAAGCCGTTGAGCATGCTCTCACTGGATGCGAGGCGATTCTTCCTGTCCTTCAGTATATCGGACACGGACCTATCGATCCTTTCGGATAGGTTGTCCATGTACATCATGTTCTGATTCAATCTGTCCTTGAGACGTGTCGGGTCCAATTTAGAATCCAATATGTTGAATCTCGATCTTTCGGTGTTGATCTTACCTCTCAGACCGGCATCCATCCTCAAACACAGGTTCTTCAGATCGCTCCTGTTCTGTGTGAGGAGTGCCCTTGCATTCTTGGGAGATAACCTCTTATCGATGCTCTCGAACCTGGATCTCATGGACGAGACCATCATCATGAGTGATTTGTTAGCTCTTATGGCCAGGTTATTGATGTTACGCATCTCGTCGATCCTGTCCGGAGTAGCGATCATCGCTGCGGCGGTAGGCGTTTCCGCATATCTGTCCGCGGCAAGGTCCGTCAATGATTTATCGGTAGCATGCCCGACGGCAGAGATCACAGGTGCTGCGGATCCAACCACGGCTCTGACAACGATCTCAGAATTGAATGCGCTGAGATCCTCCTTGGAGCCTCCGCCTCTTCCGACGATTATCACGTCCACACCAATCTCGTTCAAGGCCTTGATCCCTGAGACGATGGTGATCGGAGCATCCTCTCCTTGAACGATCGCTGGAGCGAGGAGGATGTTGACAGGATATCTTCTCGCCGTGGTGTCTATGATGTCCTTTATCACAGCGCCGGTCGGTGATGTGACGACACCGATCGTATTCGGATATTTCGGCGGGGCTCTCTTGCGTTCAGGTTCGAATATCCCTTCCTTCAGAAGTTTGGCTGTGAGTTCCTCTAATTTCTTCTGCGATTCGCCCTTTCCATACGGGGTCAATGATTCGATGTTGAATCCGAATGAACCGCCCTTGGCGTAGTAAGAAGCTGAACCGAATGCGACGACCTTCATACCGTCCTTGATCTCTATCCTTATCCTTGACGCAGCGAATCTGAACAATGTGCAGTGGATCAGGGAATTTCCATCCTTCAGGTCGAAATAGATGTGACCTGCTGTCGATCTCTTCGCACCGGATATCTCACCGACAACAGATACATCGCGTAATTGTCCAGAATTAACAACGACGGAATTGACACGATCATTGAATTCCGATACCGTCAGTTCTTCCGTCATGGCCCTTATAACACGGACATGGATTATCTACCTTACTGTATCCATATTCGCAGCGTGGATAGCTATCATATGTCGAGTACGGACATGATTATCTATAATGTGATTATAGTAGGGATTATGTCAGATGAGAATGTGTGTGATCCGAAGTTCCTCTCTGTCGTATCTGAGGATTGTGAACAATATGTGGAGAAGATCGAGGAAGTCTACAATGCACCATTCATAAGGGAATTGGGAATAGAGATAGGCAAGATATCACAAGATGAGGTGGAATTATATCTCGACATCCAGCCCAAACACATTAACAGTCGCGGTTTCGTCCATGGCGGTGTGATCTACACTCTCATGGACCACAGTCTCGCTTTCGCTTCCAATCTCTGCGGAGAGGCCGTAGGACAGAGTTCCAACGTGATCTTCCACAGGCCCGTGAAAGAAGGGAGATTGATATCGAAGCTCTCCGTAGTGAATAGGTCCAAAAGTCTGTTGATATATGATGTGAAAGTATTCTCCAAGGACAAGCTTATCGCATCATCGACCATGACGGCATTCAGATTGAGTGATGATAGATGAGCAGGAAATGCCCTTATTGCGGTGAGGAGGTGCCTACCTTCAGCATAACGTGCCCCAAGTGTTACAGGGACATACCGAGGGAGGAGAAGAGATCCGAGCGTTCCTCCGGACATACGGTTCCGGATGACAGGGCGCCTGCGACGGTAAGGTATAGCAAGACGCTCATACTGTTCCTTTCCATCGTCCCTGCACTCTTCGGCATAATGGGGATAGGGCAGATATATCAAGGCAAGGGTGAGAAAGGTGTCAAGTTCCTCATCGTCGGTTCATTATCGTTCGTGATAATGGCATTCTGCATGTATCAGATGATAACCGTCAAAGGCTGGGCGTTCCTTCTTCTCGGATTGTTCTTGTTGTCTTTGGTTGTATATGTCGCCACATTCCTGATGCAATTGTTCGATGCATACGCCAGAACGGTGTTCAGATTCTGATCACAGAATTATAACATTAATAACATCATTGGCTTTATTAACTATCTAATCGAATGTAAGTACGATGAGATTAGCGAAGAGTATCGATGAATTGTATGAAGAGGTCAAGGATTACGATGTCGTTCTTTGTAACGATGCGCCTCTCTCACTTGCTTTGAACAATAGATTGGATCAGACAAGGATCGGTATATTCGCTATCACGCCGAGACAATTGGCAGGGGATATGGCGATAGACATCCTCGGCCAAGGAATGATGGATGACATAGAGGTCGTGAAAAAGGTCTCGGAATCGACAGGATATAGGTTGAGATATGTCCATGGCGAGATCGAGAACATCAAGACCATCATGAGATACACCTCTGAAGTAAGATCTAAACTCAGTCGCAAATCTCAGAGGGTGTATGATGAATTCATCGAGTTGCCTACATTGGAGAAGGCGATGATATCATTCGACAGCGAAAGAACAGGATATTTCGTTGGAAAGAAGGTTGCCGTGATCGGCGAGGAGTTCTTCGACAATCTCGATAAGAACATCCTCCCCCCACCAGACAAGCACGATGAGATCTCATTATTCAAGAGAAAGGATTGTTATGAGATAGATGAGATCAGGGAACTCTCGAACGATCGTCAGATTGCTGAGAATATCGTATCCCTCATCAACAAGGACAATGCGAAGGATTTTGCCATCGTGTTCGACGTAGACGGAAGGGTAGCTGATGCGATTCGTTCCGCATTGTACAGGAAGGAGATACCATTCATCAATTCGCTGAATGTGAAGGATCTCAGTCATGTCAGGGATTTCATCGAGTTCCTTTCACTGTCATTATCCTTTGAGACCGTCAAAGTATCTCAGGTGAGGGAATTGATCTCTTCCTATGGGGGATATATCAGTTCCAAATTCGATGAATATCTGGTGAAACAGTATTCTGTGTTCTGCGAGGACGAGAGGACGAAATTCATTCTTTCGACGATGGATGGTATCCGCAACATGACCTATGCTCAGGTCTGTGATGCCGTCTCTCAAAGGAAGAAGGCGGCACAGATCAATCTGCTTCTCGATGAATTGAATTTGAAAGATGTGTCGGTCAATGATGCCGATACAGGCGACATCATATACGCCGTAAACAACATACCGAATCTGAAGCATAACGAGGAGATACCTGATTCGGAGAAGGAAGGTGTGCTCCTTGTCGATTGTAAGAATTCTGTGTTCGTTGACCGTCCAGTGGTCATTTTCGTTGGAATGGGCCAAGAATGGGAGAAGGATCTCAGTTTCCTCAATCTTATTGACTATAGGATGAAGGACAGCGAGAGTGATAGGAACGTTTCGAAATTCGAGGTCCTCCTTCAACAAGGCAGCAGAAGACTGTATGTGGTGAACTCGATAAAGGATGGTGAGAAAACCAAACCGTGCAATTATTTCGACTTTGCATCGTTCAAACTCACCAAGGAGTTTGGTGATGTATGCAAGGACCTGATCCCTGGACCCTGGGTCCCTGCTCTAGAGCCTCAGATCATAGAATCAGGGGAGATCTCATACACCGATTACATCCCAAAACCCTTCTCTAAGACAT
This sequence comes from Candidatus Methanarcanum hacksteinii, assembly GCF_964305265.1. NCBI lineage: Archaea > Methanobacteriati > Thermoplasmatota > Thermoplasmata > Methanomassiliicoccales > Candidatus Methanarcanum > Candidatus Methanarcanum hacksteinii. The sequence goes on from NZ_CAYATA010000003.1 coordinate 87,562, forward strand.
CATATGGTAATTTCGTCTCGTGCCCAAGGGAATTCATGTATAGTGTGATCCTTGGAAGTCCAGATAACCGTAGCAATGTCGTCGGGAACATATTGCACGAGTATGCTGAGTTCAGGATAACATATCCTGATCTTGCTAAGAAACATGACATCGATTACTATTCAGACATAATTTGCGACAAGTGCGAGGGCCTCTTCTCTCCAGAGATGCGTTCCATCGAGCGCACCAATATCAGGAATTCGATAATCAATATCGACAGATTCGTCAATGAATTCGAATTGGATAAGAAATCGAAGATCGATGAGAACATCACGAAGAACAATGTCGATGACAAAAGGAAAGGATACAATCTCTTCATCGACATGGAGGGCATGAGATTCGGAAGCGATATAACTGAGATCACATGCACCTCAGCAGATGAGAACATGAAAGGGATATTCGATGTAGTCCTCGATGGTCGCATCTTCGATTTCAAGACAGGCTCCCCAAAGGAAGCGAAGGATATCATAGAAGCCATGAATTCCGAGAAGAAATCGGAATACAATCTCGAATTCCAATGTATGTTCTACCTCTCTTTGCTTGAAGAGAAGAATAAAGAGGGTCAACATGTGTTCTCGCTCTTCTATACGAATGACAATCTGAATAAGAATGCTACAGGGGCTGATTTTGATATCAAATCCAACATGAGGCATGTGGAATTGATCGATGACAAGGAGTATTTCATCAAGAACTATGTCGCTGCGGAGAAGGTCAAAAAGAAGACGTACATGCCATTGGAAGGTTGTAAGGATGGCCTCGTAGATCTCATCCTTAATTCTGGTACGAGGGATTCCGACACTCTGAATGCAATGGCCACAAGCTACATAATGTCTGCAACCGGCCTAACGGAAAAGAAGTCCGCCACATTGGGCGAGGGTTTTGTCAAGGAGATATGCAATAACATGGACAAGGAGATGTTCTACAGCGGAGATAGGGCATTCGTCACCAGGAAAGCCCTTGAGGATTTCAGAGCCGAGGTGAAGAAGAATCACGAACTCGTCAAAGAGAGCTACTTGGACGGATTTATCGCGAAACCATTGATCAACTGTAATAATTGCTATTTCAACGATATATGTACCGAAACCGTCAAGATAAGAGGTGAGACCGATGTCTGATCTCAATGAGAAACAGCTTCTTTTGGCGAATCATATCGATGGGATGGTCGTCGTAGATGCCGGTCCAGGGACAGGGAAGACGCACACGATCGTTGACAGATATGTAAATATGGTGAAGAGCAACATCGATCCGATGAAGATCATGATGCTGACATTCACTAGGAATGCAGCAGAGGAGATGAAGGCAAGGATAACTAAGAAATTGATCTCCATGGACGAAGGCGATTCAAAGGCATACAGGAATATGGCGAAGAACGTCCGTACGACGACATTCGATTCGGAATGTCTGAACATCGTTCTCGATTCTCCTGAAAGTGTCAATGATTTCTTCTGTATCAAGGAATCATTGTCAAGAAGCGCTCATCTTGTAGAGAATGAGACTTTGAATCGCGAATATTTCCGCAACTTCTATGCAAAATTCATCAATGAGCATTCAGGCAGATACCACAAGGATGGAAAGGATCCTGCTGCTCTGATAGGCAACAAAGTGAACGATCTCTATAAGATCATCAACAAACTGATGTCTCGCGGTATAATCCCGATGGAGTACGAATGGTTCGGAAAGGGGGAGAGGCTCATAGAAGGCAGAACAGATGATCTTTTCATCACACTCAAGAACAATGAGAAATCAGTGAAGAAAGCGATCGATGACGCAAAAAGATCGGAAGATGATTATGCACTCCCGGATGAACTTGGTTCATGCGATGATGAATCGATATCCGACGACATCCTCCGTTCGATCTCTCATGAGGATCGTTTCATGCTGTTCGAGTTCATACGTGACGTATATTTCGGATACATAAGATCATCCATTGCCGATAACAGGTTGACATTCGGTCTCGTAGAACTGTTCGCTTTCGCTATATTGTACTCGGATCGCCGTTCACGCGAGATGCACACCGTGGACTACATGATGGTCGACGAGTTCCAAGATACGAACGAGTTGCAATTGAAGATCTGTCTTCTTCTGCTGAATAAGCCGAATCTTTGCGTTGTCGGCGATTGGAAACAAGGTATCTATGGATTTAGGTTCGTTTCAATCGAGAATATAACACAGTTCGAGGACAGGGTCGACCTCTTTATCACCGAACTGAACAGGGATGACAAGAGGATCCCGTTCAAGATGGTCGGTGTGAAATGTATAGAATTCACTGAGAATTACAGAAGTTCATCATTGATTCTGGAGAAAGTGTTCAGATCACTCGAACTCAAGGGTAGCGAAAAAGATGTCATCGAAAATGCTAACGTCGTCCTTCTCAACGCTAAGAAGGATGAGCTGTACGGAGACAACACATCATTCGATATGATTCAGACCGAATCACTCGATGATGAGATCGATATCGTCATCAAGAAGATAAAACAATACATCTCCGATCCAAAGTACGTAGTTTTTGACAAGGATGGTAATAAGAAGAAGATGTCATTCGGCGATATCGCTGTCCTTTGCCGTAACGGTAAACTCTGCAGACAGATACTTGATAGATGTTCAGAACAGCATATACCTGCATTCTTCCAAGGCGATCTTGAGATAATGTCCACTCGTGAAGGCAAACTTGTCCTCGCTTGGCTTAGGTATGTGAACAATTCGAAGGACAAGAGAGGGATGATGGCGATACTCTCCGATAGGGGATACAGTCTCTCACAGATCGAGACCATCCTTGGTGAAAAAGGCACAGGTGCGATGCCCGACGAGTTCAACAGACAGAGGTTCCGTCTCTTGAACAAGAGGAGGAGGCCAAACGATCTGCTGACGACGATATTCGCGTTCTATGGGTTGGACAATGACATAACCCAGTCGATAATAACCGTACTCTCGTCCGCATACTCCAATTCACTCATGACCCTCTCCGATCTCATAAGGCTCATCGAGGAGGACATAAAGAACGGTACTAAGTACAACGTGGATCAAGCCCTAGATGCGGAAGCTGTGACGATACAAACGATGCACAAATCCAAAGGATTGGAGTATCCTGCCGTCATCATCGCCGGTATCAATCAAAGATCCATGCCTAACACGAACAGCGACAAGGAGGTCTTGAGGTACTCTGATGCATACGGTATCAGATGTACTAAGGAATACAGGTCAACGATCGTGGATGATACGGAATATGATAGTGTTCTCAATTCATGGAGATACAACGTACTGAAAGGGATAAAGAATCCAGATTATTCTGAGGATAGGAGGTTGATGTTCGTAGCAACATCAAGGGCCAAACAATATCTGACGGTAACATCGTACAATCCATCGAGATTCTTCAAAGATCTCGGTACAGCGAATGACAATATCGATTTCGATGAGTTCGAGATGATCGAGAAGGATGTCGAGCTTTCCAAAGTGCCTGTGATAGGGGATTATGCGACAAGAAGGAGGAGTCTTTCCCCGCACGACCTGATGTCGGTCTTCAAGAATCGTGTCGAGGACACCAATGGAGAGGGTACGAAATACGGTACTAAGGTGCATGAGTATGCGTATTCCATGTGGAGAGGCCGTAAATGCGATGTCGATTTCAAAGAGCATGATAGGATCAAAGAGATCTTGGATTCTGTCAGTAAGGCCATAACTGTCGCAGAGGAGAGATTCGTGCTTCCCGTGGATGATGTGTCGATAAAAGGTACGATAGATCTTCTTGCCGAATTCGACGATCACGTCGAGATACATGACTACAAGACAGACGGTACCAAGGCGAACAGGAAGTTGTACGAGTTGCAGTTGAGCATCTATGCTGCTGCCGTAGCATCCACAACGGACAAGCCCATCGAATGTTACATCGATTACCTCAACATCGGATCTGACAAGGTCGAGAATATGTACACGATGGAGGACATCAGATCGTTCGTGAAGAAGTACTATGAACTGGTCTCGAAAGGTGAGTTGTCCTTTAAGGATATATAATTCGGATGTAATCGCGAACTATGGATCTCACAGGATTGACAACCGAGGAAGTGAACGAGCGTATTTCCAAAGGCGAGGTCAACTCGGTGGAACAGGTTGTCAGTCGTACGTACAAGGATATCATCTTCAAGAATGTCTTCACTGCGTTCAACATAATCCTGTTCGCTCTCGGTGCGATACTCATTTGTTTTCAGGAATACATCAATGCATTGGCGGCCACATTCGTTATCTGTTTGAGCGTGACGGTGGCCACGATACAGGAAGTAAGGGCCAAACGTAGATTGGATAAGATAGCGCTCCTGATGAGACCGAAAGTAGTCGTCATCAGGGATTCGAAAGAATGTGAGATCGATCAGACTGAGGTCGTAAAGGACGATATCATCAAGCTTTCCTCTGGTGATCAGGCTCTTGTCGATGGAACACTGTTGGAGTCGGAATATCTTGAGATGGATGAATCGCTTCTTACCGGTGAATCACACACTGTGAGGAAGAAGGAAGCTGACAGGATATTCTCCGGATCATACTGTGTCACCGGCATCGGATACTACAGAGTGGATGCTTTCGGAGAATCCACATTCGCATCCGAGATGCTCTCGTCAGCGAAACAGTTCAAGAAGAAGAAGACCCCTCTTCAGATGGAGACCACCGCGGTTACCGAATTGTTGGTCTTCGTATCGATAATCTTCATGATTTTGATGATAATCATAAACCTCATCAAACACTTCGATTCATCCGTATTGGTCACGACGATAGTGAACAATGCCGTCATCGTTCTGGACATCGTCCCCGTGGCTCTCTTGTTGTTGATAGTCATCGCATACATGGTATCTGCCGTAAGGATGGCGGATACAGGCGTCCTTCTGCAGAATTCCAACTCGATCGAAGCGCTCAGCCATGTGAATGTCGTCTGCATGGATAAGACGGGTACAATAACCACTAACAGGCTGAACTATCGCGAGGAGATACAGTACGTGGAGGATGCGGACGAGATAGCTAAATTGTTCGCGAATGCCACTGGAAGCAAGAACCGTACTGTCGAGGCACTCATCAAGAAATTCGGGGAGGCGGATGTAAAGCCGTTGGATGAGATCCGTTTCACCTCCGAGAGGAAATACAGTGCGGTGAAGCTCACATACAACGGAAAGCCGATAACGATCTATTCTGGTGCATATTCCGCATTACGCGACAACCTTGACAGACAGGATGTGAAGGATGTCATCGATTCCTATGCAAAGATGGGGTACAGGACATTGCTTTTGACCGTCGGCCCTGATTTCGAGATGTATTCGGGCGATACTCCGTTGATACCCGAATTGAAGGTCGTATCCGTGATAGCTATCGAGGATGAGATACGCAAGGATTGCAGGGAGACTATGGATGTCTTCATGAAGAATGACATGGAGATCAAGGTCATCTCTGGTGACGATCCCGCTACCGTCGATGCGATGTTCACGATAGCCAACATCCCTGGAGAGAGGAAGATAATCTCCGGTGATGAGTTGGATGCCCTTCAGGGCAAGGATAAGGAGAATGCGATCCTCGAATACAACATATTCGGAAGAATGAGGCCTAACCACAAAGAACTCATCGTCGAGACCCTCAAGAAGAATGGAAAATACGTCGCGATGATCGGTGATGGTGTCAACGATGTCAAGTCATTGAAATCGGCACAGGTCGGTGTAGCTCTCGAAAGCGGTGCCGGTGCCGCGAGAGGTGTTGCGGATATGGTCCTCATGAAGGATAGCTTCTCTGCACTTCCGCGTGCACTCGTAGAAGGCAAGAGGACCGTCAGCGGTATGAGGGATATCCTCAAACAATACATATCGAGGAACTTCGTGTTCGCATTCCTCGTTCTGTTCGTTATGATCATGTTGGGCTCCGCATTCCGTACCACTCTGTTCCTGCCTACACAGGCCGCATTCTATGCATTCGTCTCGGTAGCAATCCCATCGTTCTTCATGACGCTCTGGGCAAAACCGACGGATATCAAAGGTGCGATATTGCCTGCTGTTCTCAGTTATGCCGTTCCTGTTGCACTTTCCATAGCTCTTATGGCGGTATGTGTCTACTTGTTCTTCTACACGGGCACACTCAACGGTCTCTTGGGGCACTCGTACATCGATCCCGACACATTGTACAGATTCGGATATCCCCAGTTCGAATCGACAAAAGCGATGCTCGACTATTATGCTGAGAGCGGGATCTCTCTCGACGAGAGGTACGCAGAGGTCGCTGCAAGGAATGCATTATTGCTGTTCGTTGTCCTTGCACAGATCTCACAGTTATTCTTCATCAATCCGATCTGCAAGTTCTTCGCGTTGGACGGGAAGGTCACAGGGAACTTCAGGGTGTTTTTCCTCACCCTCTTCCTCTTTTGTGTCGTCGGTGCCGCATACTATGCAGTGGATACTACTGATTTCGCATGGCAGATCCTTCAGATCACCATGTTCCCATGGCAATATGTCCTTATCATCATAGGTTCATTGGTGGCATGGTTCTTCGTCATGAGATGGATAATGAAACATAACAGTACGAATTTCATAACAAGGCTGACAGAGAAATGGTATGAGAAAGCTCTCTACAAAGTATCTGTGAAATCTGATGAGGAGGATAATCAGGATGTACACACTGTCCATAGACACATCTGAGATCAAGACATGCCTTTCCATTGAAGAGGCGATACTCGAGATGGGGCTGAATCCCGATTCATTCATCTTCTTGATCGATGGCAATCCAGTGCCTATGGATTCAATACCCGTGGATTGCAAGGTAAGAGCGATAAGGGTGGCATCTGGTGGATAATATGGACACGTTCGACCCTATTGATGATCTGTGGTTACAGAAGGCCAAGAAGAGATACGCTTCTGCTGTGATAGGAGCCCCTGGTGCTGATAGGATACCTGTCGATCCGATGATGCTTTCCCATTCCACTGTATTCTATGGGCATACGATCAGGGAATTCTATGAGAATCCTAAATTGGCAGCGGTCTGTTTGGCGCATGCGCAACAGCATTATGATTTGTTGCCCGTCACGAAATACTATTTCGCACACCCTTGGCTCCCTGAATTGGGTATAAATCTGAAATATATGAATCTCACAGCCCCCGTTCCTACGAATATCGTAGTGAACGATCCCGAGGATGCGGAGAGGATGGAGATCCCTGGCACAGAGCAGATCCGTTCAGGATACACATTCAACAGATTGACGATGGCCATGGATTACATCAAGGAGACCATGCCCAACATGTTCGTGCCATTGGCCTATGTCCCTGAGCCTGTTGGTGCCGGTGCGGAACTCTGCGGATTGGAGCAATTCTTCATGTGGTGTCAAACGGAGATGGATCTTGCAAAGAAACTCGTTGATATCTATGTAGAGACGGCAACGATGGGGGCGGAAGCGATAGCAAAAAGATACGGCATGGCCTTGCTGAACACATCCGCTGTGCTCGAGAACAGCGATTCCATGTCTCCGGAGATGATTAAAGATATATCGCCTCCAGCACTGAATAAGTTGGTCAGGAACTGTCTTTCCAAAGGTGCTGGTCCGCAGATATTCTATCACTTCTGTGGGAACCATAAGGATGATTATATGCTGTATCCAGGGAAGATCGTCTTCACTCCACTCACCATAATGCAGATCGGATATTGGGATCGTGTGGAATTCCCTGCGGAGATCATGAAGGATACTTTCGGTAACCTCTGTGCGATAATGCCATCGGTGGATACCAAACTGTTCGTCATAGAGAATAATCAGAATGAGATCTATGAGCACGCCAGATCACAGATAGAGGGCGGGATCGACACCAAATGTGGGATGATATTGGGTACCACATGTGAAGTTCCCCCTTACTCCTATGAATATAACATCAAATCCCTTGTCAAAGCGGCTGACGATTTCGGCAGATATGATATCCAGAAGAAGGAAACTCCGATTCAGTTGGTGGCTCACAACTAAGCGTATAGGCGGAGCGATAATCGTTTAAACATAGGCCTTGATATAGAGAGACATGGGAGATTCATTCAGATTCATTCATTGTTCTGACCTGCATCTAGGGTGCAGATTCTCAGGGATCTCCGATGCGGATGAGGATCTTGGGAGAAGATTACGTGAATCAGTGTTCACTGCACTCGATAACATTGTATCATTCGCAAAGAAGGAGAAAGTTGATTTCGTAATATTCTCTGGAGACATATTCGACAGTACCAATGAGACGCCGTTGACGAGGAGCAGATTCGCCGACGCTATAGCATCCATGAAAGTACCGTGTTACATCATCTACGGCAACCATGATACCAAGAGGAGATGGGAGAACTCCATACCGTTGCCGAAGAATGCTTTCGTATTCCCTGAGCAGATAACGCACATGTATTTCGAGAAGGACGGGAGAAGGGTCACTGAGCTCATAGGCATGAGCTTCCCGTCAATGAAGCCTAATTCGAATTATGTGAAATCAGTGAAGAAGGAGAGCGACCTTTTTGCCATAGGCGTGTTCCATTGCAATGTCGATGGAGCCAAGGATGACAATTACTCGCCCTGCAAACTGTCCGACATGAAGGATAAGGATGTCAACTATTGGGCGTTGGGCCACATACACAAGGCATCCATACTCAATAGGATGCCTTATGTCGTCTATTCCGGTAACACTCAAGGGATGGACCCCAAGGAGAGCGGTGAGAAGGGAGCATATCTTGTGACGGTGAATGATGGCGCCGTCGTTGACATATCCCCATTCAAGACATCTGCGATCGATTGGGTGGATGTCAATATCGATATCACAGGGAAAACAGATTTCAAGACTGCGATCGATGAATTGTCGAAGATCAAGAAGAATTGCATAGCATCCATCACATTCTCCGGTCGCGGACCATTGGATGCGATACTGCGTACTGGCGGAACGGAATCCATCAAGGAGATGATTGAGAATTCCATCGATTGCAAGATATCGTCCGTGATCGTAAGGACGGTACCGGATATCGATCTCAAGACAAGAGAGGAGATCAATGATTTCACATCCGCGGTCATCAGTTACGGTAACAGGATCTCAGGTTTCGGAAGAAAGGAATTGATCGATATGATCTGTTCCACGACCGTCTCCCAATCAAGAAAGAGCATGTTCGAATCCTTATCAGATGATGAATTGAAGGATATCGTCGATGACGCGATGTATCTCGTAATAGAGAAGATGATGGGGGCCGAACAATGAGGATAGACAGGATCAACGTCAGATCGTTCGGTAACATCATGCGTTGGAACTCCGGCGATCTGAAGGACAACATGACCGTCATCTATGGTCATAATGAAAGTGGAAAATCCACGATAACCGAATTCATAAGATCAACGCTCTTCCCCATAAGCGGGAAGAAGAGACTGTATCCAACGCCTTCGAAGAACGATTCTGGCATCATAGAGGTTACGATGGACAATGGCGATCGTAGAACGCTGATCAGAGAACAGAAGAAGGTGAAGGAGGAGAACGGAAAGAGAACGATCTCCGAAGAATTCTCTAACATGGATTCCGCCACATATCGTGCACTCTATGGCCTCGATCTCGAGGAATTGACTAATAATAAGGTCATATCGACCAATGATTTCAAGAGCAAGTTCCTAACCATACCTGGCGGAGAGAATGTACCTGCGGTATCGAAGGATATCGACAACAGACTCGAGGAACTTATGACGCCCGAGAAGATGTCGGATACAAGACTGATCGGCGCGTGCATGAAGGAGATCGATAGCATCAATGCTGAGATCGAGGAGATCGAATCCAAGATGGACCAGTATGATGCATTATATGCCGAGAGAGAGGATCTTAAAAGAAAAGTCCTCGATAAGAAGAAATTGATCGACCTCTCGAACGATGAGAAGGCGCGCAAGAGATTGAACAGATCACAATCAGGCAATCTTGAGCATCTTCGTGAATTAGAGGATGAATGCAAAGGATTGTCCGAATACGATTCATTCAATCCAGATGATAAAGCGAGATTCGAACACATCTCCGAGGAGATCGATCGTATCAAGAGCGAGATCCCGTCCGATAAGGAGATCAAGGATGTCAATAACGTCCTATATAAACGTACCGAGATCGAGAATGTATGTTCTCAATCGAATGATTACATCAAGAACAAGGCATCGATCTCCAAAGTGGAGTCCGATATCAGCAAGATAGATGGTGAGATAACGGAACTCGAGAAGAAGGTCGGATGGACATCCGAACAGGCTTCCAAGGTCAGGAACGGACAATACATCATCAGTAAGGCTGAGCGTGTGTTGCAGAAACGCAACGGCCGTAACTTCGGAAAGAGGGAATATGGTCTCCTTCTGTTGGGGATAGTGGGCATAGTCGTTGCAGTGCTTGGCGCGTTGTTATTGGAAGATATGATCGTGACGATAGCTGGTGCCGTATTAGCACTCCTGGGGATCGCATTACCATTCATCGTAGTGTCCAAAAAGAAGAAGGATCCTCTCAATTGGGATCAGTGGATCGTCAATGAAGGATATCCTTCGGGAATAGAACCTGAGAGGGCAATCGTCCTTGCCGAGAATCTCCGTGTACTTTGCGATCTCAATAGCAAGAGGGATGCAGCCAAGGCAGAAAGACAGAGCCTCATCGCCGAGACATCATTGTTCGAGAGGGCGTTGGCCCCCTTGGCGATGGCGTATGAATTGAAAGGTAGCACTGAAGAGAACATAGAGAGCCTCAGGACCATGCTCAACGATGCCATCGTTATAAAGGAGAAGAATGAGCAGATCACCAAATTGAAGGACAAGATGAAGGCTGATTCCGAAGAGAGGTCAAGACTCCTTAGGAGATGGGGTTCATCCGAGAGGTTCAAAGAGGCATACCTGAAGAAGCTCAGACTCATCGATCTGAGGAAGGAGATGGAGACACTCAAACAGAGCATTGAGGCCACTACCAAGTTATCGATCAGCGAGCTCAAAGCATTCCTTGCCGATGATATACCTGATGCTGACGATCTGAAGGATGATTCAGATCAATACAGTCAGAGGATCGGAGAGATAACGCACATGATGGATGAGATCATGAATGACGATGCGTACAATCAGCTCCTCACCAAAAGGATGAATGCGGAGGAGAGATTGAAGGGATTGGTCCGTGAATGGGCCACATACAGTATTGCACAGACCATCATACGTGATTCCTGCGATCGCTTCTACTCCGATCTGCAACCAACGGTCGTCATCAGGGCCAATAGATATCTTTCACTCATGACCGAGGGAAGATACCAACTGGACAACGATCCGAGGGACAACGACATAGTCGTCAAAGATAGCGTCATGAGGAAGAACTCATCCCAATGGAGTTCCGGTCTCGGGGATCAGATCTATCTGTCGATAAAGATGGCATTGGCGGAGGAGATCACGGCAGAGAAGATGCCAATGATCATGGACGATATCCTGGTCCGTTTCGATGATGAGAGGAAACAAGGGGCCTGTAAGGCGATCTATGAATTCTCGAGGGAGAATCAGGTCATAATGTTCACTTGTGATAACTCCGTCTTCAACTATTTTAGATTGGAAGGGAACTTCAACGAGATAACACTCGGATGAGTGGAGGGGGCGTAAACCCCCTCAAAAACCCCATTGTGCGTTAATGTTTAATATATAGGCATACATTCTCGTCGCAGAGGAAACGAAGTTCTCCTCGTATCACTGATCACTATCACGATTACGGCAATCTCGCGAGATGAGGTAGCCATGTCATAATTCGATCGCGGGGATGCGGTCGTAAATCAATAGGGAATGTGTCCCGAGAAGGGATCTATCACAGCAATCCGCTAAGGACGTAGGAGCCTGATCAAGGCGGAGCAAGAAGCAGTGGCTGCGAGAGTCTAGAATTTGTTTTCTCGTATAACCTCACAAGGAGAGGAGTCATACGAATATAGATCCAACTGCAACTAAATATCTGATAAAAGCAAAACTGATGGCGGATGGTATTGTAGACAAGCCTGATGTCGTCGGAGCAATCTTCGGTCAGACCGAAGGTCTTCTCGGTGATGAACTGGACCTTCGCGACCTTCAGAAATCCGGAAGGATTGGAAGGATCGAAGTTGATGTCCAGTCTAAGAGCGGTAAATCCGAAGGTATCGTGCTTGTATCATCATCTCTCGATCAAGTGGAGACCGCGATCCTCGCTTCCGCATTGGAAACGATCGACCGCGTAGGTCCCTGCAAGGCTGGGATGAGGGTCCTGGGCATCGAGGACGTACGTGTATCCAAGAGGGAACAGGTCGTCGAGAGGGCTAAGGAACTTCTGAACGATCTCATAAAACAGAGCAAAGGAAAATCATCCGATCTCACAGAGAGCATAAGGCAGAGCATTCAGGTCGAGGAGATCACAACATATGGTAAGGATCACTGTCCTGCTGGACCGGCAGTGAAGGATTCCGAGGCCATCATCATCGTCGAGGGTAGATCCGATGTTCTCAACCTCCTCAGGGCTGGTGTGAAGAACGCGATAGCTGTAGAAGGAACGAACATACCCGAGACCGTACAGGAATTGTCAAGGGAAAGAGTGGCTACAGCATTTGTCGATGGCGACAGAGGAGGGGAATTGATCCTCAGGGAACTCTTCCAGGTCGCAGAGGTCGATTTCGTCGCAAGGGCACCCCGTGCACACGAGGTGGAGGAGCTCAGTCCGAAACAGCTCACGAAGTGTCTGAGAAACAAGGTCCCGTACGACCAATACATGGAGATGAACAAGCTCAATGCGCCTGATGACGACGATGAACCTAGACAGAGGCATGTCAGAGAGGATGACCATCGCAGGGACAACAACAGGGACGAACGCCGCAGAGATAACGGTAGAGACAACGGCAGAGACGACCGTCGCAGGGACAACAACAGGGACGAGGATCGTCACAACAGGGATTTCAAGGAGCGCGAACTCAGGGAGAAGAGGAAGGATCGTTTCAACACGGATGCCGCTGACAGATTCAAGAAGAAAGAGGAATCGCAGCCTGTCCACGAGGGGAACGAGATCGTCGAGACCACTATCGTTGTAGAGAAGGAGCCTGAGGTCGTCGAGGAACCCGTTGTAGAGGAACCTGAAGTCATCGAAGAGAAACCCAAGAGGACAAGAAAGACGAAGGTCGTCGAAGAGGAGCCTGAGGTCGAAGAACCTGTCGTCGAGGAGAAACCCAAGAGGACAAGGAAGACCAAGAAGTCCGAGGAAGGCTCTGCAGAGGATGTGGAGGAAAAGCCCAAGAGGACAAGAAAGACGAAGGTCGTCGAAGAGGAGCCTGTGGTCGAAGAACCTGTCATCGAAGAACCCGAGGTCGTTGAGGAGAAACCCAAGACGATCCGCTCCAAGAAGAGGGATGCTGCAAGGCAGACGAAAACGCTCTCGCCCGAACAGCAGACATACCGCGATATGCTTCTTGACATGGCATCCACACACAATGCTAAGATCCTCAATTCCAACAATGAGATCATCCGTGAGATCGCTGTGAAGAGTCTCGTGGATTCATTGAAATCAGATTCCAGCAGTGTATGCACCATCGTGTTCGACGGTGTGATATCACAGAGGATCCTCGATGTATCATCAGCTAATGGGATCCAGACCATCGTTGGTACCAGGAAAGGTAACATAACGAAGATGCCTGCAGGAATAACAATCTGGACAAAGGAAGATCTCTACTGATGACAGAGAAAAAACTTGTAACGACATGGGCGGATGTAGAAGGAATGTCCTCTACGGAGGACATCCTCATCCCCTCAAACCCATTGGATCGCGTACTTGGTCAGGAAGAAGCGATAGCTCTTGCGAAGATCGCTGCCAAACAGCGCAGACACCTTCTGCTCGTTGGCCCGCCAGGCACAGGTAAATCGATGATAGCTAGGGCTATCTCCATGCAATTACCTAAGGTGAAGACAGAGATTAGGGTCGCAGACAACCCCGAGAATCCTGAAAGGCCTTTCCTCGAAGTACTCACAGAGGAAGAGGTCAACAGGGAGAACACAGCACTCTCCGGAGCATCCGGTAAGCTTTTGGATCCCGATAAGGCACCAAGGCATGTGGCCGAGAAACTCGGTTACGTCTGCAAGAGCTGCGGACAGATGTCACTTCCTAACGAGGTGAACTGTCCCCATTGCGGAAAGACGAAGATCGACATGGGCGGTATGCAGAACAACCCATTCGGTGACCTTCTCGGCGGCATGTTCCAAGCAATGCCTGTTTCCATAGGTAAGGAGAGAGTGAACACGACACGTACTCTCGCCGATGGTACGGAAGAGACTGTTGTCTTCGAACGTGCAGGCGATAAGATCCGCATGCTCGATCAGAAGGCACTCGAGAAGAGAAGGCAGGTGGATAAGAACTCCAAGCAGAAGGTTCTCGTCAAATTGGACAGGGAACCATTCGTTCTTGCCACAGGCGCTTCAGAGACCGAATTGTTGGGCGATGTCAGGCACGACCCTTATGGAGGTCACCAAGGCCTTGGGACGCCCGCGTATGAGAGAGTGATTCCTGGTTCAATTCATGAGGCACATGAAGGTGTCCTCTTCGTGGATGAGATTTCGCATTTGGGAGAATTGCAGAGATTCATCCTCACCGCTATGCAGGACAAGGAGTTCCCTATTACGGGTAGGAATCCTCAGAGTGCTGGTGCGAGTGTCAAGGTCGACCACGTACCTTGCGATTTCATCCTTGTTGCCGCATGTAACATACAGGACCTCGAGAACATCCTATCTCCGTTGAGATCAAGGATCATCGGTGGAGGATATGAGGTGCTTGTGGATGTCGCGATGGCTGACAACGATGCTAACAGAGCGAAATATGCTCAATTCGTAGCTCAGGAGATCACTATGGACGGTCACATACCACATGCGACGATCGGTGCGGTCGAAGCAGTCGTCAACGAGGGTAGAAGCCGTGCTAAGAAGGATAAGCAGCTCAATTCGCTCACACTCAGGCTTAGAGAGTTGGGTGGTCTGATAAGGGCCGCAGGGGATCTTGCGGTCATGGAGGATGCGCCTCTCATCACTGAGGATCATATCAAAAGAGCGCTCAAGCGTGCAAGGCCTGCAGAGGACCAGATCAGGGAGATCTACGGATCATACACCAAAGGTCTTTCCAAGGATCTCTCGGAATCTCAGAAGCAGAAATCCTCCAACTATTACATGGAGAATGAACACCTCGGAGATACGATGTTCAACTGAATGTGGGGAGACCCGCATTCTACTTTAGAAATTCAATTGGACAGGACCATCCATACGTATTCCGTTCCCGCCGTCCTGGTAGAAATTAGGGATCAGTCCTGTCTCTTTGAATCCATTCTTTCTATAGAATCTCTTAGCACCCTCATTGTTCTCCCTGACCTCCAGTGTGATATTACGAACACCGGACATCAGAGAGACAAGTCTGAATCTGTTCAGAATTTCCTGTCCGATGCCTTTGTTCCTATGTTCTGGAGAGACGGCGAACAACATGATGCGTGCAGTCCCTGGTTCAGCCTTAGAAGAGAACAGAAAGGCCACAGGTGCATCGAATATATCGCATGCGACCAGCTGTCCCTGAGGCCACATGCTGTAGAACTGGAAGAACACCTCGCGACGGTAGTATTCATCGAGGGATGAAATCATGATAGAATAGAGCCTATCTACGTCATCGGGTCTGAACTCCCTGATCATCATCTTATTTGCACTTCCATCTGTGAAGCAGGCTAACCGTTGCAGTCGCTATGCATATGATAATGATTGGGATGTATTTCAATGGTATTGGGAACATATCTATATCGGTGTCACTGATGTCCAACGTCCTTTTCCAAAGATATGTCTCATCGCCATCGGTCACTCTCAAAGTGATGTCGTATGTGCTGTCTGAAAGATCAATAGATATCTTCCTCCCAGTCCTTTCGATCACTCCATCTCCATCGATATCCCATTCGAACAGTGAGCCGTTAGGTGCATAGGATCCTGATGCATCGATGACTATCGTCCTTCCGTTCTTCAGTTCACCGATGACATCCACTGTTATCACAATATCATCAGCCGATTCCGTTCCCCAATCATCGATGAAATATTTCGCAAAGAAATCGGATACTTCCTTCGATTCTATGATAACAGCGACCTCTCTATTGTCATGTATCGATGTGTTCGACCAATTTATGGAACCGATCCAGACTCCATCATCGGATATGATCCCTTTGTTATGCAACATCCTGTCCATCGCGGATGTTCTCACAGCGATAGTATCACTACCCTTCAAGCGATCGCGTATACCAAAACCATCCTTCTCATCTGAATCGAATTCAGAATCGAATGTCGTATCGATCAATAATCTGCAGTCAGCTTTCGATCCGATCATCCATGATAATGGGTTGTTGTCTTCATCCAACCAGTCATATTCAACTTCCAATTGTTCAACGAACAACCTCTCATTCGCTGATGTAATGAATCCTTTCATTGCACTGAAGCTGAAATCAGGAGACAATATAGGTGTCGCCCTCCCATGATATGATGGAAATAATTCATTCGACGGAATGTATCCTTCGAAAGTGCCTCTTCTTTCCTTAGGGAAGAGTTCCTTGAATGATCTGATGTCCAGATTACCATTGAAATCAGATTCAAAGACCGATCTCATGTAATGCGCATATTCATTTGAAGATATCACGGCGCCCCATCCTCTGTTGTTATTGAACGATGATTCCGCCCAATTCTCCGATGTGATTATTGTAATATCTTCATCAATCACTGCATATTTCGAATGAAGGAAATTGTATCTTTTGTAACCATCATCAGAGATGATGAATCTTACATCGGCACCATGGTAAACGAGTGTTGACATCGCTATCCTTTCCGACAGAGGTATGCCTCCCGCAGGTGACCCTTCCAACAATATCCTTACGATGACACCATCGGACAGCGCGTGTAATAAGGATGAGATGACACCCGGTTCACTCAAAAGGTATGTTGATATGTCGATCCTTGACGTAGTACCATACACAACATCCTTCACAGGAATCCCTTTCGAATCAGGGAACACGAATGGTGTTATCTCGCATTCGTATCCTCCCGTCATAGAGAAATCGCTGCGCCCTGGTGTGAATATCTCCCAATCCTTCGATGTATCGGTATCTATAATCGATGTTCTCTTCGCATAGCATTTCTTCGGTATCTTTTGAAATGCGTCACCATCCCAACCGTTCCTGTTGCTTTCATCCCCATAAACGAATGTATCAATCAATTGTTCTCCTTTGTAGAGATATACATCATCCCCAGTATCTCTCAGTAGAAATCCTTTGCATACGACGCCTTTGTCCCCGTATTGGATGTAATTATCGATCATCATCCACGGTTCTGGAGCCGATTTCAATAAGAATATCGTGGATCTTCCACTCAATATGATTGATTTCGTGAAAGTTATCGTGCCTTCACCGTCAGAAAGGCGATATTCTTTGAGATTCACGTCGCCATTGCCATAATTGGTTATCCCTACGCCTTCGGATTGACTCGTTGGGATCACTACCGATAATCGAACATAATCTGATTCGCATCCATCAACGACATCCAATGGTATGGATATGACAAGGAACAGGACCAATAGGAATGGGAACATCCTCATAAAAGGATGATTCCTCAGAAGGTATTATTCAATGGATGTTAATTGTAATCAGTTAATCCCCTTTCGGGGAGATAACCGATTCAAATGTGTTTGATGAGATCGTAGAGCGTTGCCTTAGGATCCTTCGATTTAACGACTCCTGAAGCCAACAGAACGCCTGATGATCCCAATTCGATGGCCTTGGCGACATCCTCTCCGGTCTTTACACCAGCTCCGCAGAGGACAGAGATCTTCTTATTCACGGATTTCACTGAGTTGACAGTATCTTCGATGATAAGCGGGTTCGCTGTAGTCACAGATATATCTCCGCCGATCAGTTCCGGAGGTTCGATCGCAATGAAATCCGGGTGATATGCTGAAACCGATACCGCCTTCTTGACAGATTCGGCACAGACCATCGTTATGAGGTCATCGGCCTTTGCGAGTTCTACCGATTCGCTGATCACATTGTTCTCGAATCTGTGTTCCGAATGATTGATCAGCGTACCGATCGCACCAGTGGATTTGATCATCGATGCAGTGATCCATCCAGTGGATGAACCTGGGGCATGCGGGTCAGCATTCTGCGAGAATACAGGTATGTCCACAGCCCTGGCGACCGTTCCAAGCTCCACCATAGGCGGACAGACAGCGATGGTCACTCCTGAATCCTTCGATACAGACTCGCATATCTTTGCGAGCTTGAGCGAACCTTCGCCGTCCACCTCTCTGTATGCCTTGAAGTTGACGACTATTGCAGGCGTCTTGAGATCAGTCAAGGTTCTCCATCCTCTTTGTGAGTTCCTTGAGGACTTCCGGCCTTGAGGTGTATTCCATCTCTTCGGGGCCGAGTACTGCAGGCATGAACGGGCCGTGTGTCCTCATGAATTTGGATGCTTTGACAGCATTGTTGCGGACATAATCCCACTCTGCTCCCTTGAAGTAATCGACAGGAACGTGCACACCAGGTGCTGATCCCATGGGTTCAAGACCCTGGAGGTGACCATCTACGAGCTGGAATCCGAGACAGCATACTCTTGGAGGTCCATCGAAGTATGTGGGTGTGGAGTCCTCGGGTGAACAGGGGTAGAATGCACCGTAGTGTGATCCCCTCATCCATCCTGCGACGAGCATCGTGTTCATGAAGGGCTGGAGGTACTCACCGACAGACGGCATACCGCTCTGGGCCCTTACGACACAGACAGGGTCGTCCTTTCCGACGTATTTGCCTGCTGTGAGGTTGAGTTTATCTGTGGATACGACAGCCGCGGTTCCGAGACCTGCACGGCTGAAGACCCTCTTGATAGCATATCTTGACGTGTCACCGAGGAGTGAAAGGATGCTGAGTGTCTCCTCAGGTGCGGACATGATGACCTTCTTGTGGTCCATGACATCATGGATCTCGACATCGAATCCCTTCTTTGCCCTGGCATCGATGACGAGGCCGGTTGTAGTGAAGGGGTCGAGGAATATCTTCGAAAGAGGCAATGAGTATGCTGACGGTTCTGTCTTGTCAGCCATGAAGAACATGATAGGTTCTGATTTCCTCTCCTCAAACTCCATCTCAGCGGATCCAGGTCCGGCGCCTTTGATGTTGCCTGAGAACGAATCTGCGAGAAGGTCCTGTCCTGCTCCATAGAGGTGCATCTTCCTTGCGAGCTGTGCGGCCTCATAGAACGCATCCCAAGCAAGCTTGTGGACGTCCTTGTTGTTCTCGCCCTTGTAGTGTGTCATGAAGAGGTTGATATCATCGCCGACGCGTGTGACGTAGTAGTCTTCCAGGATGCCTTGCATGACTCCCTCTTTGAGCATCTCATCGCATTTTGCCATCATGTCGGGATGTGGTCTTGTGTGTCCGCAAACTGAACCGACATCAGCTTTGATAACTGAAACCGTAACTTTCTGTGCCATATGGTCACCTATTTATTACCCCCTGATTTGCGCGCAATATAATAGTCTTTTCGAAATGGGGTGCGTAAAATCCATGGAGTAAGGGATGAAGGGACGTCATATCGTCAATTCAACCGTAAAATGAAGGATCGGATGATACCTATCATCCTCGGACAATTTACATATCATCGGACCATCCTCCAATCGATTCAGGGGAAGTGGGAGAACATGATACGTGCAGTCATCTTCGATATGGATGGTACGCTCCTAGACACAGAGAAACTCAACGTAAGGTTCTGGATGGAGGCTGGACGGAAAAACGGTTTCGACATAACCGAAGAGGATGTCCTTCACATAAGAAGTCTGGATGCCAGGATATCGGAGAAGTATTTCATCGATAGATTCGGAGAGACATTCGATTTCCATTCGATAAGGGAAGATAGGAGGCAACTGATGAGGGAGCATGTGGTATCCGAAGGATTGGAATTGAAACCCTTCGTCAAAGAGACCCTCGCTTTCCTGAAGAACAGGGGAGTAAAGACCGCTGTCGCCACAGCCACAGGGGAATCCAGGATGAGGCAATATCTTGACATGGTGGGGATAAGTGACCTTCTCGATGAGAAGATATGCACGAACATGGTGAAGGATGGGAAACCTGCACCGGATGTGTATCTCTACGCATGCGAAGCCATAGGTAAGGATCCCTCTGATTGCATTGCGGTGGAGGATGCCCCCAATGGTGTATTATCTGCTTCACGTGCAGGATGCAATGTAGTTTTCGTTCCTGATCTCACTCCATTGGGTGATGATCTGAAGGATGTGGTGTTTGGAGAGATATCCGATCTCAGCGGACTGCAACGGTTCTTCGATGAATGAATTCCATCCACATCGATAAAATACCATTCAGCATATTGTATCCTCGATGAGATTAGGGCTTGGTATCGATACAGGCGGCACCTATACGGATTCCGTGATATTGGATCTTGATACGAAGGAGATTATCTCCCGTTCCAAAGCGCTTACGACGCACGATGATCTTCTGAAAGGGATAGTCGATTCGATCGATGGACTGAGATCTCATGAGAATATACAGTTAGTTTCTCTCTCCACGACCTTGGCCACGAATTCCGTCGTCGAAGGTAAAGGCTGTCGTGTAGGATTATTGATGATCGGAAAGAGGATCGTCCCCGATCTCGATGTATCTTCCATCGGTTTCGTCGACGGTGAATTCGATATGAGAGGCAACATCGTCACAGAATTGGATGAGATGTCCGCGACGAATCTTCTGAATGATATGAAGGGCAAGGTGGATTCCATCGCGATCTGCGGATATCTTAGCGTAAGGTATCCTGAACATGAGAATCGTTTGAAAGGTTTGGCATCTGAGATATTGGATGTACCTGTCGTATGCGCTCATGATCTGACATCGAAACTCGGTTTCAAGGAAAGGCTGAACACAGCAGTGATGAACGCAAGTCTCATCCCAGAGATAATTGGGTTGATCTCTTCCGTGAAGGATGCTTTGGTGGAGTTCGATATCGATGCCCCGTTGATGATCGTCAAAGGTGACGGTTCTGTCATGAGTTCCGACGTTGCGATGGAGAGGCCTATCGATACGATAATGTCCGGTCCCGCATCGAGTCTGACAGGTGCGATGAACGTCCCCGGTGTGACGGACGCGATGGTCATCGATATCGGTGGGACGACGACCGACATCGGGATGATACAGAACGGTTTCGTTCACACGTTGGATGAAGGGGCATCGATATGCGGACATAGGACCAGAGTACATGCGGCGGACATATGCACGTATGGTCTTGGAGGGGATACGGGCATGGAATTGGTCGATAAGAGGATAGTATTCTCTGGCAGACGCTCCATCCCATATTGTGTCGCGTCCAGCAGATGGCCATCCATCCATGATCGCATAATGGAGAGAAGGATGGTTTCAATCGATGATTGCATATTCTTCATTCATTCCAATGGTAAAGGACCTTTATCTCTCAATGAACTGAAGGGCGAGATGGGTTTATCCGATGCGTCATTGGGTGCGATGGAATCATCAGGTTCGCTCATCCGTATCTCATTGACGCCTACGGATATCTTAGCTGCAGAAGGCAGATATGACAGGTACGATAGCACAGCATCCACAGTCATGGTGGAGCTGATAGCTTCATTCAATTCGATGACTGCTGATGAATTGATACATTTGGCTAAAGGCTCCGTGAAGGGAAGATTGCTCCAATGCATCTATGATTACACCTATCATTCCGACGATGAACCGATGGAGGTGTTCGGGCGTGTCGGACAGGCAGAGAGATACAAGAAAGCGGATATCACTACCATCATCGGCGTAGGTGCCCCATCAGGGTCATGGTTACCTGATGTCGTAGATGCGATAGGATATGATCTCATAATCCCTGATGATTTCGATGTCAGGAATGCTGTGGGTGCAATATGCAGCAGGGTTACGGAATACGTCGAGATAATCATACGTGCAGCACCCAATGACTTCTCACCGGACCCGCAGTGTAGGGTGTACGCATCCGACGATAGCTTCTATTTCAACGGGAAGGATGAGGCCATAGAATTCGCCAAGAGTGAAGGCATCAGGATCGCTACTCAGAAGGCCAAAGCCTCAGGTGCCAATGAGATTGAGATTATGATGAAGATAGAAGAGCACAATATCGATGACAAATTCCATGGGGAGTGTCTGTTCCGTGGTGCAGATATCATCGTAAAGGCGTTCGGTGACCCCTCATTCGGTAGTAAATGATGATCGATCCTGTTACCAATCACTGACTGCAATGGGTAACGTTTATGATGTTTGCACAATGTTATAGGTAATATCTCTAAGAGGTGATTATCTGTATTGTCAAAATTGCGGAAAGGATGTTGGTGAATCCAACTTTTGTCCTAATTGCGGGAAGGAAACGTCAAAGCCGATGGTCGTTCATCAGAATACATGCAACGATTGCGTCAAAGTGAATAAGATCGCATATGCGCTGTTGGCGATACTGTTAGGCGGGATAGGGATCCACAGATTCTATGCAAGGAGATTCGTTTCCGGTATCCTATACATCCTCTTCTGCTGGACGGCGATACCTGCTATATTGGGTATCGTTGAAGGTATCGTAGCCTTGACAGAGGAAGATGACGGGAATGGATTCCTTATCGTCAACCCTGACAAGTATTTCGTTTGAGCTATGATTGCGGACTCAGTGACCTTCCTTGAAATTCGATGCTTTCTTTAGGAAAGAATGTACGAATTCGGGGTTCGAATAGTAGTACATGTGAGGGAACCCTACTATCATGTTGCCATCGTCATGGATGCATCTGTAGCTGTTCCCTTTCACATTGGTCGCAGTCCAATCCTCTCCATTGTTATCGCTATCCCAGTGGTGGAACTCATGTGCTTTGATGGTGCCTTCCAAATTCGGTGAATTCAATCTCACATAACCGAATCTTACCAGCCCTTCGGTCTTCCATGTGCTACCTTTGATCACTCCGCACATGTCGTACATAATGCCATCAGCACCCTCCATCCTCTCGTGCAGATACATGAATCCTCCGCATTCGGCCAAGCATGGCATCCCTCTGGAGAGATTGTTCTTTATCGATGCGATCATCGTATGATTCTCGCTCAACTCCTTAGCATGCATCTCGGGGTATCCGCCATACAGGATCAAAGCATCCGCATCAGGCATCGCCTTATCGTGTATGGGCGAGAATCTTACGATCTTGACACCCAATGACTCGAGCAGTTCTATGTTGTCGTGATACATGAAGCAGAATGCCTCGTCATCAGCGACCGCGACCTTCACATCATATCTTAGATCCGATGTCGGAGGTTCCTTGGATACGATGTCCTTCGCAGTCCCTGCTAATTCGATTATGGCGTCAATATCCAATGTCCTTTCGAATCTGTTGGCGACCTCGTTCAACATCGCCTTGATGTCGGAAATCTCGTCGGGCATCACAAGACCCAGATGTCTGCTTTCTAACTTGATGTCCTTCATCTTCGGGATGTAACCGATCGGTGTGATGCCCATGTCTATGACGTGATGTCTTATGGAATCAAATACCCTCTCGGACATCCTGTTGAAGATGACACCTTTGATATTGTTCCTCTCCAGATCCGCGAATCCCTTCAACACTGCGAGGGCGGAATATGATGAACCTGAGGAATCAACGATCAATATCACAGGCGCATCCAATTTCAATGAGATATCACATGAGCTATCCTTACTGGAATCGAGGGATGAACCGTCATAGAATCCCATTACGCCTTCGATGACGGCGATGTCCGTCCTATCGGCACTCCTTGAGAACAAATATTTGAGTTGTTCATCATCCGAGAAGAAAGGATCGACATTCGTGGAATCCGCGCCGATGACCTTTTTATGGAACATCGGGTCTATGTAATCCGGACCACATTTGAATGATGATACCTTCAAACCTCTGTTGACAAGCGCCTGCAGTATGCCACATGATATGGTGGTCTTACCGCTTCCGCTGGATTGTGCAGCGATCATTATGCGTGGAGTCGTCATCCCCTCACCACATTGATGTATACAGGATTCTGAGAATCCATCAGATGGTATCTTCCTATCTTCCTAGTGCGATCCACGGAAAGGCATATGGTCTCTTCCTCTATAAGATTGAATGATTTGATCACATCCAATATTTCGGATATGGTCTCCAATGTGACCGCGTTCATCACGATACGTACGTGAGGGTTCTTCTTCAATATGCACGAGATGATGTCCTTGAGATTGCCTGATGATCCTCCGATGAACACATGAGTGGGTGCAGGCAGGTCATTCAATGCCTCTGGGGCCAATCCTTCGACTGGGATGAGGTTTGGGACCTTGAATCTCTTGCGATTCTCCTTGATCAGTTCTATAGAATCATGATCCCTCTCTATCGCATATACCGTACCGTCCACCGCTCTCAATGCCAATTCTATGGATACGGAGCCTGTGCCTGCACCTACGTCATATACTATAGAATCTGCATCACAGTTCAATTTCAGTACGGATAACGCTCTCACTTCACTCTTGGACATCGGTGCATCACCACGTATGAATTGATCATCAGGTATGCAGGCTGTCCTTTGGATCAGATCCTTGTTCTCGAACAGTACGACGATGAGTTTGCCGAATTCCATTCCTTTGAGTTCTGAAGGCTTTCCTTTGATGAACCTCTCAGCATCTGTTCTGAAATCACTGCCTACGGTGACATCGACATCATTCAGTTCATAGTAACACATCTCTGAGAGGATGTCATTCAATTCACCGGATGATGAGAGCAGTGAGAATACCTTCGGATATCTGCATATGTGATTGATGGTGTTCATCCTTCTTCCGTGGGAACTGATAAGATGGGCATCATCCCATGACTTCCCTATCTTGGAGAAGAAGTACACCATGGAGGATATGCCGCAAACGACGTCTATGTCATATCTTTCAGTATCTATCACTTCAAGAAGTCCCTTCGCACCGCTATAGAATCCCACATCGCCTGATAACAATACGGCGATCCTTTTGTGATCCTTGTGTGATTCGATGTAGTCGATAACATCCTTGGGAAGGTATCCCTCATATGTTGCTTTATCATGTACGTGAGACGATTCGATCATGCGTTTAGCGCCTATGATCAAGTCCGCTTCCGATATCGCATCCTTGGCCTCGATCGTCATCGTATCTCCGCCTAGACCTATGCCGATGAGCGTGATCTTTCTTTTTTGAGTATCCTTTTTGATATTGAAACGGGCAGATAGCTCATCCACGACATCATCATATGACATCCCGTCATCATTCGGACGACCTATCACGATGAGTTTGACATCCATCTTCTTTGCAGCTTCGTACTTGGAATCGAATCCGCCGACATCGCCGGATTCCTTCGTTACCATGTATGAAGCATCGATCTGTTTCAACAAGGCCATATTCATTTCCATCGAGAACGGCCCTTGTGCACAGATGATGTTCTTGTTGGGATATCCTAGTTTGATACATCTGTCTAATGAATCCATCGTTGGAAGGACCCTTACGAATACCCTTTCTTTGAAATCCTTGATCCTAGTGTAGACATCAGCTTCCTTCGAACCGGTCGTAACGAGGATGTTACCTTCGACATCGTTCAATATCTTCGGTACATCATCTATAGAAGGGACGGTGATGACATCATCGTATTCGGACTCGTTCCTCTTGACCCTTATCAACTCGGTATCGGTCATCGAACATGCCTCGCGGATGTGCTCCGTTATCCTTGATGCATATGGGTGGGTCGCATCTATGACGAGATCGTACCCTTCAGTCTTTATCGTTCTCGCTATGCCTTCTACACCACCACAACTGCCTACATCGACATTCACGTCATTGCATACGAGTGCACCGTATTCCGTAGCCACTCTAGCAGTCACATCCAATTCTTTACACGAGGAAAGCCATTCCGTAAGTCTTCTGCCTTCGGTAGTGCCTGAGAATATCAATATCTTACACATCACATCAGCCTCAAGACAACAGGTTCCTTCGCAAGGGCGATGGTCATACCATCGGATGCATATTTGCGCATGATGAGTTCGCCACCTCCGCATACCGCAGAGCGTTCGCATACGCAATCGACATCTGTGATCCTCTTAACGAATTCGGATGAGCTGAAGGTACCATCGATCGAATTCAATTCCACATCATTGTAGAAAGATAGATCGGCACCGTACCTCTCCGATAGTTCGATGATAGCATCCTCATCCTTCTTTATGTCTATGCTTGCCACCCTCTTTATGCGGTGTTCCGAGATGTTCTCTCTTCTGAGTACATCCTTAACGAACGATTCCATCACCTTGGGGTTGGTGTCCCTCTTACATCCGACGCCTATTATGATATCTTTGGGGATCAATACCAAGGTCTCATCGAACGGTCTATCATCAATGGATTCCGTTACCTTTATGCCGAACTCCCCGCCATCCGATGGTGTCAATTCCGATGGAATGTCCCCTTCGATCGGAAAATCACTGCTGAATCCGACGAAGCGTCCATCGATCAATCTGGCGGATACATCTTTGGCTTTGGACATACTTGTGATGAAAAGATGGTTCTTCTTCGCGAAGACATCGACAGCGAATCTGTTGTGGATGTCTGTTGATGTCGTTATTATCGCGGTCGAACCTAATTCTGAGGATATTCTCTTCGCAAGTTCGTTAGCACCGCCGATGTGGCCTGAAAGGATAGGGATGACATATCTTCCAAGATCGTCTATCGCTATCACTGCCGGATCGACGCATTTGTTCTTCACGAAATGGGAGATGTGTCTCACTACGATCCCGATCGCACCTACGGAGATCAAGGCATCATAATTTTTAAAGACCTGTTCCGTCCAAAGGGTAACGTTCATCCCGACATCCTCGATGCCATGTGTATCAGAAGAGGTCTTGCAGCAGACGTCGATATCATCGCCGAAGATCTCCTTCAATCTAAGCAGGACCTTACAACCGTCCGATGAATATGCTATGGCGGCTATCTTCATCTTCTCACCTCTTCCAGCAATATGTTGGCGTTATCCGTTTCACCGAGGAATCCGTATTTCGAAGAGAATACTATCGCGGCCGTACGTATAGTACCATTGGTACGTTTGGACATCCTTTGGGAGATCTTCTCTGTCAGGATCCTCATGACAGGTTCCAATATGTTCTCTTCTTTGATGTATTTGAGTGCATCATCCGTTGTCGTGCATTCCATGATCCTCTTTGCCAATTCCAAGGATCCTCCAGCCATTATGCAATTGGATGCTAGGATTTCCATCCTGCAATCCGCTACGTGGGAATGGGTGTTCATTATGCCGCCGGCCAATTTCACTAATTTCCCTATGTTCCCTATGAGCAGGACATCTAAATCTAATTCTGTAGCATTGTCCAATGCCTCTCCGATGAAATTACTGCATCTGACGACGTTATCTCCATCGACTCCCGGTAATGAGATGGCGAAATTCTCTCCATAGTTACCAGGGACCATCACAATTATCTTCTTCCCTTCGGCCTTTTTGACGTTCATCTCCACCCTGGTTGTGGATATTATCGCTTCATTGCTCATCGGATTGACGATGCCTGTCGTACCAAGTATGGAGATCCCTCCCACGATCCCAAGGTTAGGGTTGAATGTCTGTTCCGCAACAGCCTCACCCATCGGTGCTGTGATGATTACATTCGCACCTCCATGGTAATCGAACTTCTCGAATATCGTCTTCAGCGAGTATTCTATCATCTTTCTAGGGACAGAATTGATGGCTGCATTACCTACGGGTTGATCGAGGCCTTCTTTCGTTACACGGCCCACTCCGATACCGCCGTCGATATTGATCTCGGATGGAGTGAACGTGATCTCGGTGATGATCTCCATGCCATCTGTCGCATCGATATCATCTCCACCATCCTTGATCACTGAATACGTGGCCTTGTCACGATATGATGATAATTTCTTCACATCGATCCTCAACGTATCGCCGGTCGGCAATGTTATAGCGACATTGTCCTGTACATTGCCTGTCAGGAGCTCAATGGCTCCTGCCACGGCACCGGCCGTGGCGCAGGATCCCGTCGTATATCCGCACCTCATTTTTTTGACGCGTCCGTCGTGGCCATCACAGTTCATTTGATCAATTTTTGGATATATAATCCAATATATAGTATATCTGTGATACCTGTTCTATGAGAGGAAAGCTTTTCGGAGTCAGTATCGGCCCAGGTAATCCAGAACTCATGACCTTGAAAGCCAAGAATGTTCTGGAGACCGT
Source organism: Candidatus Methanarcanum hacksteinii (assembly GCF_964305265.1). Lineage (NCBI taxonomy): Archaea > Methanobacteriati > Thermoplasmatota > Thermoplasmata > Methanomassiliicoccales > Candidatus Methanarcanum > Candidatus Methanarcanum hacksteinii. Next base: position 115,854 of record NZ_CAYATA010000003.1, read on the forward strand.
CGATGTCATTTGTTATCCTGTGAAGGAAAAAGGTGAGGTCGGAGTCGCTAAGGAAGTGATCGATAAACAGATCGATACGAGCGACAAGGATGTCAGAGAGGTGGTGTTCTCCATGAAACCTGTTGATTCTGCGATGAAGGATTCGCAGGATATCGCCGCAGATATGATTTCGGAAATACTGGATGAGGGGAAGGATGTCGCTTTAGTGACGATCGGTGATGCTTGTGTATACAGTACGTACATGTACGTCCACAAGACGCTGATGAAGAGAGGATATGACGTGGAGGTCGTATCAGGGATCAGTTCCTTCGTCTATGGTGCGGCTTTGGCGAATGTTCCCCTCATGATGGGTGACGAATCACTATGTATCGTACCTATGGCAAAATCTAACGTCTGGAGATTGAAAAAGGCATTGGATGAGAATGACAATGTGATAATCATGAAGGCTCATGGTCACATCGAGACCATAATCAAGTTACTTTGTGAACATAACATACCATTCGATAATGCCATCATGATGTGCAATCTTGGACTCATCGATGAATATGTCGGCCCACTGGATGTGAGAAAGGATACGACGTATTTCACAACAGTATTGGTGAAAAGGGATTCAGATTGATGCATCTCCTGCATCTATCGAACTCTTTTCCATACTATCCTTCTTACTGATGTCCTGCATCAGTTTTTGAAGATCTCCGCACATCTCAGAATCATAAGCTAGTACGAACTTTCCGCGCGGAGTGTCAATGATGTCGGCATCTACGTTGTAGACATCCTTGATCATCCTGTTCGTGATGACATCCTCAGTCTTTCCAAAGGAGTATACCTTCCCATCCTTCAGTACAGCCACCTTGTCTGAATATCTCAATGCAAGGTTGAGATCGTGCAATGCGACAATCATGCAAGTGTTCTTCCGTCTGATGGTGGACTGCATGAATTTCAATGTATCCAATTGGTTACGGAGGTCCAAAGCGGATGTCGGTTCATCGAAAACGTAGACCATCGGATCCTGCGTCAAAGCACGTGCCAATGTGACCCTCTGCTTCTGTCCACCGGATAGTTCTGATACCTGTCTGTCGAAGAAATGACTTACCTTCATCATTTGCATAGATTCCACGGCGATACGGATGTCGTTGCGTGTATAGCTCCATTTCACATACGGCAGACGGCCGATAAGGACGGCATCATATACTGTTGAATGTCCTATGAATTCTGAATTCTGAGGCACATATCCTACGATCTTGGCGAATTCATTCCTGTCGATCTCATTGATAGGGGCGCCATCGATGAGGATCCTGCCGGATTGTGGTTTTTTGATACCGCAGATCGTCTTTATTAAAGTGGATTTTCCTGAACCGTTGGGTCCGAGTATCGTCAGGACCTCTCCTGATTGAGCACTCAACGATATGTCATGGAGGATCGTCTTACTGCCATATCCCTGATCAACAGATTCTATGTCCAACCTCATATTCTCTGACTCCATTTCTTGTTTGCGATCATCCATACGAAGAACACACCGCCGACTATGTACAGCACGATTCCCACTGGAAGTTCACCAGGCCTTATGATCATCCTGCAGAACAGATCCGATATCAAAAGGATGACTACTCCCATGAGTCCGGATGCTGGTAAGAGGTACCTTGAATCATTACCTATGATCATCCTGCATATGTGCGGGGCCATCAATCCGATGAATCCGATGACTCCTGTGAATGAAAGACAAGATGCGGTTACGAGTGTACAGACTATCAGCCCGTTACGTCTCAATGCAATCACATCCACGCCGAGACTTGTAGCTACATCATCACCAGCGGACATCGCATTAATCTTGAGCGCCATGTTCATAAGATATATTCCACAGATGATCACGATAGGAGTGAGGATTATTATCGAGCTCCATGATGAACCAGAGAAGTTCCCCATGATCCATAGCGTAATCTCTCTGAGTTGATCGTCATCGGAGAAATATTTCGTTGCCATGATCCCTGCTTGGAACAGGTAACTGATGACAACTCCGGCGAGGATAACAGTAGATCTCGATACTTCTTTCCCTTTTGTCAATCCAAGGATTAATGCCATGCTTAGCATCGCCATGACGAATGCAAAGAGGACTGCACTGAGATCATCGAAATAGAATGTTATGTCCCCAACTGTTGCATTGGTTCCTGCCAATGCTCCGAACAGGAAAGAACCGAACAATATTGAAAGCGCAGCACCGAATGATGCGGCTGTCGAAACACCCAACGTGAACGGACTGACCAACGGATTCCTCAGAAGTCCCTGCATGACCATACCAGCCATTCCGAGGCTGAATCCTGTTAACAGGATCATGAACATCCTCGGCATTCTGCCCTTGTAGATGAAATCCGCATAGTATGTTTCTGATGGTTGTTGGACAAAATCAGGGAATATTGGATGTAAGAACACTCTGACGAGATCTACAAAAGGTATATCGACCGAACCAAGACACATGCCTAGCATCATCAGCGATACGCTCATGAACAGTAGCACAAGGATTAGGATCAGTTTTTTACGTACCGACGCGCTATATTTTCCTTCAAAGGTATCTTCATCGATTCTATTTTTTATGATATCTGTGAGGCTGATTATCCCGTCATCGTTCGCCATTGGATCACGAAAAAATAAAATAGGGGCGTTAGCCCCATCACTCGATTATGATCTCCTTGAATGTGTTACAATTATCGGATGTGCCGAAGAGCATACCTGTTGTATCTTCGTCGAATCCGTATGCTTTGTTGTAGTCTGAGATCAATTTGGATACATCATATCCTGTGTCGATGCCAGAAGCTTCTGCAATAAGCACATATCCTACATATGTCAACGGGCCCGACATAACATTCGTGTTCAATACGTATACTTCATTTGATTTTACAGCGTTGAGGTCTTTATATGCCTCACTCTGCTTGATCAATCCGTTCTTATCATCTGACCAGAATGCTTTAGCCGATGCAGCATCAACAACCTTACTTGATCCTCTGATGAATAATTTATCTACAGGCGTCTTTGCATCCAATGCGATAACCTGCTCTTTGATTCCATCTGAACCTGCACTGTTCGTTACACCATTAAGATCGAGATTCGGTATGCTGTTAAGAGCATTCTTTCCGTAGATTTTCTCTGTTATTTCACTGAGTGATGATGTCTTGTTGTAGAATCCCTTACCTGACATGTAGAACAGGAAGGTTTTATCGCTCGTACTTGAAGAAGAAGCTTTTGTGATAACAGTGTTGATGACATCGTTTGACATCTTAACGTATTTCTCATATGCATCGTTTGTCTCTACATTTTCTCCAAGACACAATTTCAATAACGTTTTAAAATCCTCGTCCATTTTGTCGCCGAAGCAATCCAGTTTGACGACAGTGATTCCAAGTTCCGCATATGCTTTTTCTTTATCAGGGGATACCGTCATTGAGGAAACAGGTGCGATAACATATTTCACTCCAAGTTTGGAGATTTCTTCTGCAGTCATATTCTTAGTTACAGACATGTGTTTCGCATTCTTGAAAATGGGATGGAACATCTCCCATAATTTTGCATCATAGGAGCTTGAATAATTGCTTATCCCTGTGACGTAATCGTCCAAACCCAAGATCTTCATTGCTTTAGGAACATTCGTATTCACAGTGACGACCGATTTCACCGGTCCGGAGACTTTGATCTCTTTACCGCTTCCATCGACTATCGTATATCCTTCACTCGATGAGTCGTTGTTTGAAATGACGATTGCTGTCGCAATACCCGCTATCACAATTAACGCTACTGCCGCAATCGCAATGATTTTCTTATCAATTGCCGTCTAATCACCTCGTTGGATAATTCATCCAATGTTACTCAATCTCTCAATTGGTATATAAATCCAACTTGAATATTTGAGTACACATCTCTGGCCTTTTGAAATGAAATGAAGGTGGAGCAAAGAAACCCATCCAGTATTAAAAAAATCGTAAATCATAATATAGGTGCACAAAAATAGCGAACTTCATTCACATGACGACTAATACTGCAGATGAAAACATCATCGTTGTAAAAGGAATCACAAAAAGATTCAACGAAAAAGTAGCTGTCGATCACGTAGACTTGGAAATAAAAAGAGGCGAGATTTTCGGACTTCTTGGTCCAAACGGTGCAGGTAAGACCACCACTGTCAGGATGATATCCTCACTCACAACGATGGACGAGGGATCGGTAATGATAGATGAGAATGACCTCATCAAACAATCGAATGAAGCAAAAGGTTGTTTAGGAGTCATTCAACAGCACATAAGTCTCGATAAAGATCTGACCGTGCGTGAGAATCTCATCCATCACGCGATGATGCATATGATGCCGCGTGCAAAGAGGACTTCCAAGATACAGGATCTAGCAGACTATGTTTCACTTGGCGAATATATGGACAAGACTGTCGACTCCCTATCGGGCGGATGGAAGAAACGTGTCGCTATCATTGCGGCATTGATCCATGAACCGAAGATAATATTCCTCGACGAACCCACAGCAGGCCTTGATATCCAAGCAAGGAGGGGGCTTTGGGATCTTGTCCGTAAACTCAACAATGATGGTACAACGATCATTCTAACGACACACTACATAGAGGAAGCTGAGAATCTCTGCGACAGAGTAGGGATCATCGATCACGGGAAGATCAAAGCGATCGATACACCAAGACATCTCTGCGAAACTGTTGGTAATGTCGCTGTCGAATGCAAATATCACGACGGTCACACCGATTACAAATACTTCAAGAACAGGGATGATGCGAACGCATACTCCGCGACTCTGACGGATGATGTGGATGTACTCATAAGGAAGACCAACTTGGAGGATTGTTTCGTCAAACTCACAGGTAGTTCGGTAGGTGGTGTATGATGTTCAGACGTCTGAGGGAGATATACTACGTCTCATGGGCCGATCTCGCATTCATGAAGCACAATATCCTCAACGTGATATTGATGAGTCTGATGAGTCCTATCCTATACTTGATAGCATTCGGTTATGGTCTAGGGGGCTCGGCGACCATCGAATACGGCGGGGAACAGATAAAGTACGTTTCGTTCATGTTGCCGGGTATCATCGCATTGTCGACGTTGTCATCCTCGTTCACTTCCACTGCTACGAGGATGAACGTTCAGAGGCTCTACTACAAGAGTTTCGATGAGATGCTGATGTGTCCTATACACTATTCATCGATAGTCATCGGAAAATCGATCTTAGGGATCTTGAGAGGTCTGTTGAGCAGTATCGTCATATTTATCATAGGATTGGCATTGGATATCGGCATGATCCCGAGTCTGGGATTCTTCGCGATGGTGTTGCTATCATGCATAGCATTCTCATTGTTGGGTGAGACGGCTGCATTGGTCGTGAAGACGCATCAGGGTATGTCATTGTTCAACACACTCATCGTGCTCCCGATGACATTCCTTTGCGGTACGTTCTTCTCTACGGCATCATTGCCACCCATCTTCCAGGGCATATTGTATATGATACCATTGACGTACTCAAGTGAGTTGATAAGGGCCACAGCACTCGGTGCTGAATTCCCGTGGATATTGCTGATCGCCTTACTGGCATATACAGTTGTATTCTATTTCATCAACTTGTATCTGATAAAAACGAGGAGGGTTTGAACCCCCCATCTTTTTGAAAAAATTATTGGATCGTATAACCCCTCGGGGTTATCATCTTTCCATCTTCGATGAACGTCTTTGAATTACCGACGATCAATGTGCAGAACATATCGATGCTCTCACAATCAAGTTCTCCGAGTGTCGTGCACCATGATTCCTGATCGGCCCTTCCAATATTCCTTGCGACACCGACAGGTGTTGACGGGGATTTGTATTTGGACATGATGTTGATGGCTTCTGAAAGTACGTCGGGACGTGCATTGCTCCTTGGATTATACAATGCTATGACCATATCTGCTGAAGAGACCGCATCAAGACGTTTTACGATGACATCCCATGGTGTCAAGCAATTGGATAGACTGATCAATGCGGTATCGTGCGTGAGCGGTGCACCTAAGAGGGAAGCTGCCGAGGAAGCTGCGGTGATGCCGGGTATGACCTCTATCTTCACATCAGAACCCATCTCTGATGCGACCTGATATGTTATCGACGCCATACCATAGATGCCTGAATCCCCGCTGCTTACCAATGCTACGGTCTTATCCTTCGCTTCTTCCAAAGCCGCCTTACAACGGTCGACCTCGTGCGTCATACCTGTCGATTTGAATTCCTTATCCGGGAAGATCTCTTTCAGTATTCTCACGTATGTCGTGTAACCCATTACAAGATCTGCGTCCTCGATGGCCTTCACAGCCCTTATGGACATGTCGTCCTTGCTCCCAGGACCGAATCCGACAACCTTCAGGACGCCCATCACTCCACCCCTTTGCGGTATTCTGTCGTGAAGTGTTTGTCATAGAGTTTGGAAAGGCTGTATTTGTTACCCAAGAATCCGCCTACTACTGTGAGGGCGGTCTTATCGATCTTTGATTCCTTGACCTTCTGCGGCATATCGCTCAATGTACCTTCGACTATCTTCTGTTCAGGCCATGTCGCCTTATAGACAACGGCAACAGGAGTGTCGGGTGAATATCCTCCCTCTATCAACGTCTTGCATAATTCGTCCATGAAACTCACGCTGAGGAATATGACCATCGATGAGTTGTGCCTCGCAAGATCGATGAGCTTCTCCTTCGGAGGCATCGGTGTGCGACCCTCCATGCGTGTCAAGATGACTGTCTGACTGACATCAGGTAATGTGTATTCCTTCTTCAGAACAGCAGCGGTCGCTACGAACGAACTAACACCAGGTATGACATCGAATTCGATGCCTTCCTTCTCCAAAAGGTCCATCTGCTCACGGATCGCCCCATATATCGATGGATCCCCAGTATGCACACGTGCTACACTCAGACCTTTTTTCGCTGCTTCGATCTCGATGCGAGATACCTCATCCAAATCCATGAGTGCGCTGTTGTAGATCACGGCAGAATCCTTGTGACCGTCCAGGACCTTCGGGTTCACCAACGATCCTGCGTAGATTATCACGTCTGCTTCATCCATCAATCTGCGACCTTTTACTGTTATCAATTCCGGATCCCCAGGTCCGGCACCTATGAAATGAATCATCTTCATCACGCCTGAGGGCCTTTGCCCTTTGGAAACCATATTTTGTCCAATATAATAAATTGGTTGTATAATCCAACATATTTCACGGGTGATGCGGATACGTAATGGAATAAATGATGGGCCTCAGGCCCAGAATTCAATCATTTATGTCATGTTTAGGCTTCTCAAGACCTTCGATCTTGATATTATGCTTCTCGGCATAATCCCAAAGTGCTGCATGGATTGGCGTATTTCTCAATGAAATACGGCATCATCACATCCAATGTCTCTTGTTTCATTCTCGTTGTCGATGCATTATCGAAGAAATCTGTTCCATTCCTCTCATCTCTTTGTTAATCTCTTACTGATATCCCTGATGTCATAGGGCGTCTGCTGATAGACGTAATAATTCAGCCAATTGGTGAATATCAATGTGGAATGACTTCTCCAAGTCACGATCGGATCGTATCTGTCGTCATTATTCAGGAAGTAATTCTTCGGCATCTCTGTATTGAGTCCTCTCTCCATGTCCCTTGAATATTCATCGGCAAGCGTCGATCTATCATATTCCAAATGTCCTGTGATGAAGATCTGCCCATCATCGGAAATCACGATACCTGTATCGTCATCAGCCGTTTCGGCCAAGATATTCAACCTTGGGTTGGCCTTTATGTCCGATGATGAGATCGTCGCATGTCTTGATTGAGGGATTTTCAAATACTGATCTATGCCCCTCATCAACGGTTAGGTCTCAATGACATTCCTGTATTCGAAGATGCCAGATCTCTTTTTGGGAAGACTCCTTTTCTGAATGCCATAATGATGATACAATCCAGCCATTGATGTCCAGCAGATGTACGTGGTGGACCAGACATGTTCCTTCGTCCAATCCATTATCCTGCACATCTCGTCCCAATAATCCACCTTTTCGAACGGGATATCCTCCAATGGGGCACCAGTGATGATCATCCCATCATAGTAGCGATCCTCAATGTCAGAGAATCTCTTATAGAATCTTGTAAGATAGTTGATAGATGTATGTTTAGATTCATGAGTTGAAGGTATGATGAGATCGACATCCACCTGAAGTGGTGTGTTGCTGAGCAATCTCAATAATTGTATCTCCGTTTCCACCTTCGTCGGCATAAGGTTCAATATCGCGATCTTCAAAGGCCTGATGTCCTGTGTTCTCGCACGATCGTCATCCATGACGAATATGTTCTCATTCTCTAGAGTCGAGAATACAGGTAGTCCCTCAGGTATCTTGATCGGCATCTTTCTCCTCGAGTGAGCCTAATCGGTTCACACTATTTGTATTTACCTATCAACATAGTAGGTAAGTGTTAAATACAATTCGTGCATGGTCACTTTCAGTGATATGGTGACAGGTCCGAATTACAAATTCGAAACATTGCAGGTCCATGCAGGACAAGAAGAACCGGATCCAGCAACGGATTCACGTGCAGTACCTATCTACATGACAACATCATATGTCTTCAAGGACTCTGCACAGGCAGCAGGAAGGTTCGCTTTGGCGGAACCAGGGAACATCTATACAAGATTGATGAATCCAACATCATCCGTCTTTGAAGAGAGGATGACCGCTTTGGAGGGAGGTGTCGGTGCATTGGCAACTGCATCGGGTTCAGCGGCGATAACGTATGCGATACAGAACATCGCTCTTGCAGGGGACCATATCGTGTCCTCGACAAATCTCTATGGCGGAACGTTCAATCTATTTGCCAATACGTTGAGGGAACAAGGTATCGAGACGACATTCGTGGATCCCTCCGATCCTTCCAATTTTGAAAAGGCGATCAAAGAGAACACCAAATTGCTATACACAGAGACATTGGGAAACCCCAACTCTGATGTGGTTGATCTGGAAGCTATATCTGCCATCGCCCACAAACATGGAATCCCATTGATCGTTGACAGCACATTCACATCACCATATCTTCTTAGGCCCATCGAGCACGGTGCCGATATCGTGGTTCATTCTGCGACCAAGTTCATCGGAGGCCATGGTGTCGCAATGGGAGGTATCATAATCGATGGAGGTAATTTCGATTGGGCAGCGAATGATAAATTCCCAACATTGTCAAAACCTAATCCATCGTATCACGGTGTTGTCTTCACCGATGCCGTAGGCAGGGCTGCATTCGTGACGAAGATACGTACTACACTGATGAGGGATCAGGGAGCTACGATCTCTCCATTCAATTCATTCCTTCTGTTACTTGGATTGGAGACGTTATCGCTTCGTGTGGAGCGTCAGGTCGAGAATGCGTTGAAAGTTGTCGAATTCCTCAACGAACATCCTGATGTCGAGAAAGTGAACCATCCGTCGTTAGCGACTGGTAAGCAGAAGGAGCTGTATGATAGGTACTTCCCGAACGGCGCAGGCTCGATATTCACATTCGAGATCAAAGGCGACGCAGAAAAAGCGAAGAAGTTCACAGAGTCTCTGAAATTATTCTCACTCCTCGCCAATGTTGCGGATGTCAAATCATTGGTCATCCACCCTGCCTCGACGACAAACTCACAATTAGATGAGAAAGAGCTCCTTGAAAGCGGCATCAAACCGAACACGATCCGTCTCTCGATAGGTACTGAGAACATAGATGATATCATAAATGATCTGAAGAACGGTTTCAAAGCGGTAGAAGGCGAATAAGATGCTTTATAAGACTATAGATGGGACCATCGGTAACACTCCGTTGGTGGAATTGACGAACATCGAGAAAGATCTGAAATTGGATGCCAGGATCTACGGAAAGATAGAGGCATTCAACCCAGCTGGTTCAGTGAAGGACAGGATCGCGAAAGCGATGATCGATGATCTTGAGGAAAAAGGGATATTGAAGGAAGATTCCGTCATAATCAAACCCACATCAGGCAACACAGGCATCGCGTTGTCTTCCATCGCCACGGCACGCGGATACAGAGCGATAATCGTCATGCCCGAGACCATGTCCATCGAACGCAGGAAACTGATCAAGGCATATGGTGCGGAATTGGTCTTGACCGAGGGTGCTAAGGGAATGAAAGGTGCTGTCGCCAAAGCAGAGGAATTATCCAAGACGATTTCGAATGCTGTTATCCCGGGACAATTCATCAATCCTGCGAACCCTGCCACCCACTATAGGACGACAGGTCCTGAGATCTATAGGGATCTGGATGGGAAGGTGGATATCTTCGTAGCCGGGGTCGGTACGGGCGGAACACTCTCTGGAGTGGGGAAATACCTCAGGGAGAAGAATCCAGATGTGGAGATCATCGCTGTAGAACCTAGGGGTTCTCCATTGCTCTCTGAAGGGAGGACAGGCACCCACAAGATACAAGGTATCGGCGCAGGATTCATTCCAGAGACACTCGACAGGGACATCTACAACCGTGTTATCGCTGTGGAGGATGAGGATGCATTCAAGGCCGGCAGACTCGTTGGGAAGAAAGAGGGCATACTTGTCGGCATCTCATCGGGTGCTACGACATGGGCTGCGATAGAATTGGCGAAGGATTCTGCCAATAAAGGTAAAAATATCGTCGCCATCATGGCGGATACAGGAGAGAGATATCTCTCAACAGCATTGTTCGAGGAATAAGGAATGAATGCAATCGTTTCGACAAAGGGCAGATATGCGTTACGCGTGATGATTGAGTTGGCGAACAATCTTGGAAGGAAAGTTCCTTTGAAAGATATCGCCAATGACCAGGGCATATCGCTCAAGTATCTCGAATCGATTATGCCTCCGTTAACGAAAGCAGGGTTCGTGACCGCCATCCATGGTAAGGGTGGCGGTTATGAACTCGCCGTTTCGCCTGATGAATGTACATTGGCAGAGATAATCACTGCTGTTGAAGGGCCCATCCTTACAGTTTCTTGTCTTGATCCCGAGATCGTTTGCGAGCGCAGCTCCAAGTGCAAGACATTACCAATCTGGAAGGGTTTGGATGAGACAATCAACAATTATCTCAGTAAGATAAAGCTCAGCGACCTCTTGACCGATGACATCATCAGTATCGCTGATGAATGATCTTTTTTTAAAAAATGAGATCGACGCACTTACGTGCGCCAATCCCTTTATGCGATCACTGTATGAAATCCGGTCACCATGTATGTGACCTTCTCAGCTATCTTGCAGGCGTGATCCCCTACTCTCTCTATGTATCTCATTATCGACAGCAGGAATACACAATCATCCGCTGATGCAGGATTCTCCTTGATGTGTGCTATAAATGATTCACGATTGTTCGTGAGACTCTCGTCGATGAGATCATCCATATCCTGTATCTCATCGAAACCGTCCACAGAACGTTGAATGAAGCCATCTATGGCCTTGTTGACCATATTCACAGCTATGTTACCCATGGAGACGACATCTTCGATGAATTCATTCGGCACATCGCCATCGAGTTTCCTTACAGCAGAAGATATGTTCTTGCTGTATTTCGCCACCCTTTCCAGATATGTTATGCATTTCAATACAGTAACCATCGTGCGCATATCCGATGCCCGCGGCTGATACAAGGATAATACTTTCAACGCACTCTCCTCGATACATCTGTCATATCTGTCGACTATCTCGAAATCTGACATCACATCATCAGCTAGCTTGATATCGCTGTCGGCGAGAGCCTTTATCGATCTTTCGATCATGCTCGACGTCATCTTCGCCATCTTGATCGTATTCTCCACGACCGAATCGATCTCCTCTATCGCTTTTTGCATTCGATCACCCGAACCTTCCTGTAAGATATCTCTCAGTCATCTCTTCCTTTGGTTTGTTGAATAATGATGTCGTGTTCCCGAACTCGATCATCTTTCCAAGATACATGAAACCTGTATCGTCACTGATACGCGAAGCCTGTTGCATGTTGTGTGTCACTATAACGACAGTATACTCCTTCTTCAGCTGCACAGCGAGATCCTCGATCTTCGATGTAGCTATCGGATCCAATGCGGAGGTCGGTTCATCCATGAGGATGACATCAGGATTCATGGAGAGTGTCCTTGCGATGCACAATCTCTGCTGTTGTCCTCCTGAGAGGCCGAATGCGGATTTGTCCAATCTATCCGCCACCTCATCGTAGAGAGCGGCCTTCTGAAGACATGACTCTACGATCTCGTTCAATTCCTTCTTATCCTTGATGCCTTTGAGTTTAGGTCCATAGGTAAGATTCTCTCTTATCGTCATCGGGAATGGGTTCGGTTTCTGGAACACCATCCCAATCTTCATGCGCAGATCATTCACATTGGTGTCTTTGGAGCATATGTTCTCTCCGCGGAACATTATCTTCCCTTCGATCTTGCATCCATCAATGAGGTCATTGATCCTATTGATCGACCTCAGCAATGTGGACTTACCGCATCCTGAGGGACCTATCAATGCGGTGATCGCATTCTTCTTGACTTTCATGGACACATCATACAGTGCCTGTTTCTCCCCATACCAGAGATTCACATCCTGTATGTCTATCGCCACCTCAGAATTTGAGGCGGATTCTTTCATTTCCATCATACTCACCATCTGATTTTCTTATTGTAGTGACTTCTGACAACAGATGCCAACACGAACATCGAGAGCACGATGATCAGAAGTATCGTTGCCGTTGCATATTGATTGCCTGTGGTTCCAGGGACCTCTGCAGTCAGATAATACAGGTGATATGGCAAAGCCATCACAGGATCCATTATCGATTTTGCAAGACTTGGATGGAATGCCACTGCTGCAGTGAACATGATCGGAGCGGTCTCTCCTGTCGCACGTCCTAAGGAAAGGATCGCACCGGTTATCGTTCCACCTATGGCTGCAGGGAAGACGACCCTGTATGTCGTCTGCCATTTTGTTGCACCCATTGCTCTGGATGCTTCACGTAATTCGTTAGGTACTGCTCTTATGGATTCTTCCGTCGTTCTGATTATCACAGGAAGTATCATCATCGATAATGTCGCCCAACCAGCTATCAGAGAATATCCGATGCCGAGATAAATCACGAAGAATGATAATCCGAAGAGGCCGAATACGACAGATGGTGTACCGTTCAATGTGTCTATCGCACCTCTTATCGCTCTGTTGAGCTTGTTATCCTTGGCATACTCTGCAAGATAAATGCCTGTCAATATCCCCAAAGGCAATGCTATGATGGCAGTACCTGCCATCAGTTCCAATGTGCCTACGATCGCAGGCATTATCCCTCCTTCCCTACCGCCCATGGATGGTGAAGAGGTGATGAAATCCAAGGATATGTTCGGCAGTCCCTTTATTACTATATCTAATATGATTATTGCAAGCAGCAGGAGGACGAATACCATGTTAGCGATCAATATGCATTTAGCGACATCCTCTCTGTCGGACGGACTCAGTCTCGAGACTGTGAAGAGGGTAGCATAAGTCCCTATCGTGATGATGATAGATGCTATCAAGGAGGACAGACCAGAAATCATCAACGAGAGGATCATCCACGACATCGTGAAGATAAGGATGAAAGATCCTATCTTACAGACCATTTTCTTGTTCCTTTGGATGGTATCGACAAATGTTGCATACGCCCTTATCTTCGAACGGTCATTGAATGCTGTTCCGTTGAATTTCTGCTTCATGTTGTCCGTGATTTTCTTTGCTACGATATTGACTGCAAAGACCATAACCATAAGGACCAAAGCGAGCATGAATAGTGCGTTATAGTGTGTATCTCCCACGACCGACTCAGGCATCTCCAATGCCAATGTGCCTGTTATCGTACTGATCAGAGAGAATATGTTCCATAGTGGGTCCGGAATTATTGTAGCATTACCGGACACCATCATGACGGCCATCGTCTCACCGATCGCTCTTCCTATACCGAGCGTTACAGCGGCCGATATGCCCATCACTGCGGCAGGAACGATCACTTTTGCTGTCGTCTCCCACCTGTTAGCACCCATCGCTATGGATGCTTCTCTGTATGAATTCGGTACCGCGCGGATCGCATCCTCCGATACCGAAATGATCGTTGGTAACGCCATTATCCCCAATATGATCGATGCTGCCAACCAAGAGGAACCGAATAGAAGGTTCTCATCGAACATCTTGGAAAGGAACGGTACTAATATCACAAGCCCGAAGAAACCGTAGACCACTGAGGGTATGCCTGCGAACACCTCACACAGAGGTTTCAAGACACTACGTATTTTCGGATTCGCGAATTCGGATATGTAAATGGCTGCTAAGAGCCCTATGGGGAATGCGAATGCTATCGCACCCAACGTTACCAACAAGGTACCGACGATCATGGGCAATGCTCCATAGGAGCCATCGGACGGTGACCAATCGGTACCGAAGATGAATTCGATGGGATCTACGTCCTTGAATAGTTCGATCCCATTACCTACAATGAAAAAGAGGATGAGGAAGATAATCAACACAGCTGTTGATGCTATCGCAATGAGCACATACCTCATTATAGCATCCGCATCCATGTTTAATCCTCCTCTGCTGTGTTGATTATCGAACATCCATTTTCCCCATCAGAGATTTACCAATTGTCCGATACTGATGTATCCGATTGAACCGTCGGTGTTGCCGATCATCTTGATCACGGCACCCGTGGAAGAGAGTGAGTTGACATCCGATTTCATCTTCCAACCTGGTGTGGATGCTTTTATTGACTCCTCGAAACATTCACGTGTTCCTGAACCATCCTCACGACATACGACACCGATGCTCTTGTCGACACCTCCGACCTGTGACTAGTTCGTGTATGTTCCGTCGTAGATCTTTGCTACCTGCTCTATGGTGAGGTCCTTCACTCCTGTACCATTGACGATGACCGCTACACCATCCTTACCGATGATCGTAGGGATCAATCCCTTCTCAGCCTCTGATGCCTTGAGATCTCTGGAGCACATTCCGATGTCGGAGACTCCGTTGATCGTGTTGCTTGCACCCTGACCCGATCCTCCTCCGGTGATGGAGACTTTCATGTACGGGTACTTCGCCATGTATCCCTCGGCGATACGTGTCATCGTATCCATGATGGTTGTTGAACCAGAGATTGCGATCATGGTCTTGCCATCCTTGTCGGGATCTTTGTAATCTGTCATCTTGTCGATCGAGATGAATTCCTTTCCGACGATCTTCTGTCCGTCGGCAGATGTCACATAATTGAGGAACTCTGCCACATTGCCAGTGGCTTCACCGTTCGTACATACGATAAGGTTCCTTTTGATAAGGTATGAATTGTCTCTCACGTTTGATTCAGTTGCTTCTACGCCATTCAATGAAACTGCATATGCATCGTTATCGTTGTCGTCACCATTGCTCATGAAAGCGACGATTGAAACGCCTGCAACAGCGATTACGATTACAGCGAACAACGCTATGATCCTGTTATTCAAGATTTACACCTCGAATCGGACTATTTCGAGACTTAATATATAGTTATTTGATTTATTATATAGAACAATATATACTATATGTAGAACAATATTTTATATATAAAATATGGAAAAATCATGTGTTTTCAATGAAAAAACTACGTTTTAAGTTATGTTACAATAACATATTAGGAATATTAAATATTGTTTACTATATATTATTTATATTGCTATATACTTCTAGTTTTGGCGAGGACGATGGAAATAAGGAAAGTTCAGATTACCGGCGGTTCATCAATGATGATCACACTTCCCAAAGAATGGGCAGAGACAGTTGGATTGAAGAAGAACGATCCTGTATCGTTGGACGTACAGAACGATGGTTCGTTAATAATATTCCCTAACGGTATGGAAGAGAGGAATCTATCCTCTACGAAATGTATCGACGTAAATGATATCTCTGACAATGATTTCCTCTACAGACAATTGGTCGGTGCATATATCGCAGGACACAATATGATAGAGCTCAGATCCAATGATAAATTGGCTAGTGAACACATCGACGTCGTATCCTCATTCGTACAGACCTCTATTGGATTGGAGATAATAGAGGAAAATGATAATTCCATCATCATACAGGATCTGATGAACCAAAGTCAGATCAGACCATTGAAGTCATTGGAGAGAATGGAGGTTCTCGTCCGCAACATGCTCAATGACGTCATAGATTCGATTGAGAAGAAGGATGTGACGCTGTTCGAGAGCATGGTCGAGAGGGACAAAGAAGTGGACAGGATACACTGGTTGATCTTGAGACAGGTCAGTATCAATCAGAGGGATCCAACAGTTGCACGTAAACAGGGAATGAGTATCGCATCGGTAACTCGTTGCAGTTCCATCAGTCGCATCATCGAAAGGATAGGCGATCACGCAGTACTCATGTCAAAGAACATGAGGTACTTACTGGGAGAGTGTCCGCCGAACATGATGGAATCATCTATGGTCGCTGCAGGCCGTGACGCGATAAAGTTGTTCTCAGACTCCATAAAGACATGGAAGACCAAGGATATGGTATCTGCGAATGCCTGTATCGAAAGAGGCAAGATACTCGCGAACAAGGTATTTGAAAACTCGAATCGCGTTAACGAATTCACAGGAAAAGCTGCTATCTCCACCGGTCTGATCATTGAAAGTGTGAAGAGGATAATAGAATATTCAATGGATATCTCCGAGATCGCGATAAACGCGACCATGGAGTAAACCGTTTGAAAGAACTTTCGAAGTAGAGGATCAGTGCATCCCCCACTATCTTCGGTCGATTCCGAAGAAGCATGAAAGAATCGTGTTGGAATGGATATATCCTTTACCCTAGTTGGATGAGTCTCGGTCACGGATTCATTGTTTTCTCAATTTACCTTGGTTCAATGCAGTCTCGAAACCGGGCATATCATCAGGGGTGATGATCACCTTATCGCCCTTAGCGTATTTCTTGCCCTGTGCCCAATTCGTGAATGGAGACAGTACGCGATACGAATCACCTTTCTGCTTTGGTGTTTTGACAACGGGTTTACCTTTGATGTCCGTGTAATTGCCATTGTACATCTTTGCTGTGTTCCCGGACACTTCGATAACCTTGTTACACACATTGTCGAGGAAATATCTGTCATGGGTGATCGTTATGACCGTACCATCATATTCTGACAATGCCTGCTCCAGCATATGCTTGGATTCGATATCCACATAATTCGTAGGTTCATCCAATATCAGCAGATTTGTCGCGCCGTTGAGCAACATGCACAATGCGACCCTTGCCCTCTGTCCTCCTGAGAGCGTGGACATCTTATTCGTCACATTCTCATCTGTTAAGAGGAAGTGTGCAAGCATGTTCCTTGCCTCGGCTTTCCTGTCCTTGCCGATGATCATCAACATCTGTTCCTCTGCAGTGAGATTCAGATCGAGACCTTCATGATTCTGTGAATAGTAACCGATCTTCGCGCCTGGTGCCACCCATAATTCACCCTTCACGTGTATCTCTCCGAGTATAGATCTGATCAAAGTACTCTTCCCAGCACCATTAGCACCGAATACACCGACCTTGTCGCCCTTCTCGATATCGAGATCCACACCGCTTAGTATCGTCCTGCCATCATAATCCACAGACATGCCGTTCGCGATTATGACATTCTTCCCTGATTTCTGAGCGGCTTGGAAGTTGATGGAGATCTTCTTTGAATCCTCTGGTCTCTCTTTCTTCTCCATCTTGTCGATGAGCATCAATCTTGTCTTGTACGATGCCATGTATCTGCGCTGATCATGGAACATCTGTTCGGCTATGGCTTCTTGTTTCTTCTTCTGATTCTCATATCTTTCGAATTCTGCCATCGCCCTTTCGATCGCTTCATTCTTCTTCTCGACGAATTGGGAGTAGTTGCCTTTGTATTCCCTTGTCTTCCCGTTCTCGATCTCTATGACCCTCGTGACGATGGCATCAAGGAAGTATCTGTCGTGACTTACAACTAGGACGGCACATTTCGAACTCAGGATCATATCCTGCATCCATTCGATGGTCGTGATGTCAAGGTGCGATGTGGGTTCATCCATTATGAGGAGATCACAATCAGAGATCTGGAC
The DNA here is from genome assembly GCF_964305265.1 of Candidatus Methanarcanum hacksteinii. Lineage (NCBI taxonomy): Archaea > Methanobacteriati > Thermoplasmatota > Thermoplasmata > Methanomassiliicoccales > Candidatus Methanarcanum > Candidatus Methanarcanum hacksteinii. The sequence goes on from NZ_CAYATA010000003.1 coordinate 133,983, forward strand.
AGCAAGCTTCGCTATCATCACTTTCGTCCTCTCTCCCCCAGACAATGTATCCATCTTCCTGTCAAGGATGGATGTTGGGAAGTTGATGGATGCGAATACATCCTGTAATTTATCATCTATCTCTGATTCGAATGATGATAGTTTGCGTTCCAATTCCGCACTTTCCTCGGCCAGGGCATTCCAATCAACGTCCCCTCCTTGCATCATCATATCATCGATCTCAGCCTGACGGCGTTTGATCGTCTCAACGAAACCATAGCAACTGCTAAGAACATCACGCGGAGTGGCATCGTCGGGCAATTCGGTGAATTGCTGCATATAGCCAATCTTATCCGTCCTGCGGATTATCTCCCCGGTATCAGGTTTCTCCTCACCAAGTATCAATCTAAGAAGTGTGCTCTTTCCGGCACCGTTGTTACCGACAAGACCTACGCGCTGTCCTTCGTCTATTTGAAGCGTCGCATCCGTCAGCACCTTCATGGGGCCGAATGATTTGGATAATGATGAGGCTCTTACTAACACGGTCACAGGCTATCGGTTCACGATATATAACGAAAATGTCCGAATCGAATGACTTCATCCAACATATGGCAAGGAGGATATTGTTAGACGTTAAGATATCCTTCGAATCGATGAAATAAAATCATATGATGTCATCGGCAGGAACATGTTCGAATACCAGGAACTCGAAGATGCATTGATATCGTTCATCAAGGAGAAAGTAGAAGGGAAGGATGTCGGTGTCGCTTGTTCCGGAGGATTGGATTCCGGCCTGGTATCCGCTATCGCGAAGGAATTCGCCAATTCGGTCACATTGTACTCATGCGGTACGAAGAATGCACATGATGTGATGATGACTAAGGATCTCTCGGAGAGATTGGAGATCCCTATGGTCCATGCGAAGATAACGAAAGGAGATATGCACGGACTGATAAGGGAGATGATAGAGATCGCAAGTCAACCGGATCCCTTCACCATATCCTATGAGATGCCACTGCTTTGTGTATGTAAAGCTGCCAAAGAGGACATCATCCTCACCGGACAGGGTGCGGACGAGTACTTCATGGGCTGTGCTAAATTCGTCGGTGCGAGTGCAGAGGATTATGAGGTCCTAAAGACAGCAAGTGTTGAAAGACTGTTGAACGTTTCAGTTCCATGTGAACTCAAGATCGCGGAGCATTTCAACAAGACGCTGTATTATCCTTATCTTGACATCAGTATGACCTCTCTTGTCGAGAAGATCGATCCAGAGGTATTGAGACCGAAGGACATGGATTCTAGGAAGGAGGTCCTTAGAAAGATCGCCATCCACCTCGGATATGATTTCATCGCTAAGAGACCTAAGAAATCATCGCAATATGGGTCGGGTACGACCGATCTCATCCGTGGTATCGCCAAGGAGAACAATATGATGTATGCCGAATACATCGCATCCATAAGAGACGAGGTCACATATGGTAAGATACCTTTGAAGAGAGGATCCTTTATCAACGCTCGCATCGACCCTATCGTGAAAGAGAAGGCAGAGCGGATACTTCTCCAACAAGGAATAACTCCATCCGAAGCCATCGAAGACCTTTACAGGAAGATAATACAAGAGAATGAGGACTCACTCTGATTGTATCTTCTTGGGCCTTTTTAGTTTCAGATTCAAAAGTGCTACTCCAAGGAGGACAAGCACTATTCCACAGACCTTTATTGTTGTCGGTGATTGTCCATACATCACGAATCCGGCAACCGTTGCCACCATCGGTTCGATGAGCGCGAGAACGGACACATAACCCGCATCCAAACCTTTAAGACCGGAACCGTACAGGAAATACGGGATCAATGTTATCAATAATCCCAATCCCAACATCCAAAGGGCCGCTCCTTCGATGTTGATCGCGATATCCAATATACCAAGGATATTGGAGAATGGGACCAGACATAGAGCTGAGATCCCGAAAGCGTAGAAAGTCAATGTCATCGGACTATACTTCCTGAGAAGGAACTTGTTCAAAATCGTATAGAGGGCGTATGTGAAACCTGAACCGAGTCCCATCCAGAATCCACGCATATTCAATTCTCCGCCTTCGCCTCCCACAAGTCCGACTGCGAATGCACAGCCTATGAATGCCAATCCAAGAGCTAGGACCTTGTGGAGCGTCAGCTCTTCCTTGAAGATGAACACGGAGAATACAAGAACGAAGAATGGTGCCGTATAGAGCATGATCGACACCATCGACAACGGACATCCTATGGCGATCTCTTCGAAATACAGGATGTTATAGACCATGAAGAACAAAGCTACGGCAACCAGGATGACGAGATCCTTCGGTTCCACCTTGAATAGAGACCTATCGCGGATCAACATTATGATCAGAAGGCCTATGGCGGTTACGGCACACCTTACCTCAGTAACCTGCGTGGATGTCAGTCCATCCGCCTCAAGTTCACTCGTGAATACACCTATGACTCCCCACAGACATGCGGCGACGACGATCATAGATGCATAGAATGCCCTCTTCTCCATATACCGACCTATCTCCTTCCCATATTAATATAATCCTATGGGGGCACATCATTCGTTTTGATGGGTGGCATATATGAACGGAGTAAAGGATTATATCACATAACGCTATGATTGTTTCCCAGAGTAGTGGGATAAATGAAGGATTATCCGAACGTTCACATTCTGGACCATCCGCTGATAAGGCACAAGGTCGCCTATCTTAGGGATGTCAATACAGACACCAAGCTTTTTAGAGATCTCATCACAGAAGTTGCCACACTTATGACGTATGAGGCATTCAAGGACGTACCGACAGAGTCGATCAAGATCCAAACGCCATTCGAGCTTATCGATCAAGATATCGTCAAGAATGATTCGGTCGCTATCGTCCCCATCCTACGTGCGGGACTAGGCATGGTTGATGGTGTGTTTAATCTGTTCCCCTTAGCGAAGGTCGGACATATTGGACTCTATCGTAACGAAGAAACGCATGAACCTGTGGAATACTATTGCAAATTACCTCAGAACATCGAGAACATGGTCACCGTCGTCCTTGATCCGATGCTTGCCACAGGCGGAAGTGCCTCAGAAGCAATCACCATGCTCAAGAAACGTGGCTGTAAAAAGATTAAACTCATGTCCATCATCGCAGCTCCTGAAGGAGTCACTAGGATGGCTGAGGACCACCCTGATGTGGAGATATATGTGTCTACACTAGACAGGGAACTGAATGAGAATTGTTACATCCTGCCTGGACTCGGTGATGCAGGAGATAGGATTTTTGGAACCAAATAAGGTGTTATAATGACTAATGGAATAAAACTCGTATATGATGTGTATGACAAACTGCCATTCAAAAAGAACATCATATTTGCTTTGCAACAATTCCTTGCCGTAATCGCAGCGACGATCCTTGTCCCTGTTCTCGTGAATTCGGCAACAAGTACTGAGTATCTCAACCAAGCATCAGCACTTGTCGGAGCAGGTATGGGTACGATCGTGTATCTCCTATTCACCAGATTCAAGAGTCCGGTGTTCCTAGGAAGTTCGTTCGCGTTCATTCCCGCTCTCATAGGCGCTGTGTCCTTCGGTTACTTCGGGATCATCATGGGAGCCATCATGGCTGGTCTCGTCTATGTTTTGCTTGCAGCGATAATTTGGAAATGCGGAACTGATTGGGTGGACAAATACATGCCACCGATCATCATCGGTCCGACCGTAGCACTCATCGGATTCTCACTTGCTGGATCTGCGATCGGGAACCTCGGTGGGAACACATCATACGTTACGATCTTCATCGGTATCGCAACATTCATGGTCGTTGCATTGGCATCCAATAGAGGACCTAAATCGATCAGACTCTACCCATTCATCATCGGTATCATGTTCGGTTACATCCTTGCCGCATTGCTCACCATCGTAGGTAACGCTTGTAACATCGAGGAATTGATCATAATGGACTATTCTGCATTCGATGATATCGGCAACTTCGACAAATGGATTCCAGACCTCACATTCCTTGGTGCTATCGATCAGGGAACATCATTGATGTCTTCGGCAGCTAGTTGGGTCACAGTCGCTGTGCTCTTCATTCCGATCGCATTCGTCGTATTCGCTGAGCACATCGCTGATCACAAGAACCTCAGTTCGATCATCAACCACGATCTTATCAAAGAGCCAGGACTTAAGAACACACTCCTCGGTGACGGTGTCGGTTCCATGGTCGGTGCATTCTTTGGAGGATGTCCGAACACGACATACGGCGAATCCATCGGATGCGTCGCACTCTCAAGGAACGCCTCCGTCAGCACAATCCTTCTGACAGCTATAATCTGTATCGTCGTCGCATTCATCTACCCGTTCGTGGCATTCCTCACAACGATCCCGACATGCGTCGTAGGCGGCATCTCCATAGCTCTTTACGGATACATCGCGGTATCAGGTCTCAGGATGTTCAAAGAGGTGGATCTCAACGATTCCAAGAATCTCTATGTCGTTGCTGCGATCTTCATCACAGGTATCGGCGGATTATCACTTCAGTTCGATTTCGATGGACAAGCTATCGTCATAGGCACGATCGCATGTGCTTTGATAATCGGTATCATCACCAACCTCCTTCTTTCCTGGAAAGCTAAGGAAGACGATGATTTCTGAGTAGAATTAAACAATCGGGGCCGATAACCCCGATTTTACCCCCTTGTTTTCAATAATTATTTTAATCATGTCGTTTTAGGTATCATAAGATAGGGGAGATAAGAAATGGTCGACGATTACTTCATTAAACAGGCTGCATTATGCTCCACACAAGACGAAACGCCGACAGAACTCTATGAGAAATATGATGTCAAGAAGGGACTCCGTGACAAGGATGGTAAAGGTGTTGTCACAGGTCTGACTCACATATCAAGAGTTGATGGATTTGAAATGATAAACGGAGTAAGGACTCCGATAGAGGGCCGTCTGATCTACAGAGGATACGACATCAAGGATTTCATAATCGGCCACGGTGAAAGGAAATTCTCATTCGAAGAGGCCACATACCTCTTGTTGTTCGGTGAACTTCCGACAACTAGTCAACTCGAAGAGTTCAAAGAGATAATCGCAAATCACAGGGAACTCCCTACGACATTCTTGAGGGGAGTTATTCTTAAAGCTCACAGTAAGGACATCATGAACTCCATGACAAAGAGCGTGCTCTCACTTGGAGCATACGACGATTACATCGGAAGCAACGAGATTCCCATCGTATTAAAGCAATGCATCAGCTTGATCTCGGTCATGCCCATGCTTGCAGCTTATGGGTATCAGGCATACAGATATTATGACCTCAACGACAGCCTCATCATTCACAGGCCCGATCCAAAACTCTCCGTTGCTGAGAATCTTCTCATGACCCTCAGGCAGGACGGGAAGTTCACGGAATTGGAAGCCAAGGTACTCGATGCTGCCCTTGTTCTTCACATGGAGCATGGAGGAGGTAACAACTCCACATTCACAGCACGTGTCGTCACATCCGCAGGTTCGGATACCTATGCGGTCATGGCTGCGGCATTATCATCGTTGAAGGGACCTAAGCACGGCGGTGCAAACATCAAGGTCGTTCAGATGATCGCAGACATCAAGAAGCACATCTACGACACTGATGACGAGGAAGCTGTAAGGAAGTACCTCATAGACATACTCGACAAGAAGGCATTCGACAAAGCAGGCCTGATCTATGGCATGGGGCACGCTGTGTATTCGATATCGGATCCAAGGGCGGAGATTCTCAGGACTCTCGCAGAGAGATTAGCTGTTGAGAAAGGACGTGAGAAGGATCTCAGGCTCTATCAGACCATCGTGAAATACGCACCGGATCTGATCACTGAGAGGAAACATGCGTTCACGGGCGTCAGTGCAAACGTCGACATGTACAGCGGATTCGTCTATGACATGCTGGGGATACCAGAGGAGATGTTCACCCCGATATTCGCGATAGCAAGGATCGTCGGATGGAGCGCACACCGTATCGAGGAACTCGTCGGCGGAGGCAAGATCATACGTCCTGCCTACATCTCGATCTCGCCTGAGAGGAAATACGTACCGATCGAAAAGAGATGAATTCTCTATCGATCGTACGAATCAAAAATATGTTAGATCGACCCCGAAGGTGCATTCCATCGGGGCCGATCACACTTAATTTTCATTTATGATAGGAGATTCATCTCTTCCTATCATCTTTAGGTTTTGTTCTAAGATATTTCAGAAGGTCCGCATCTTTCTCATCGGACCATTCAGGAGTGTATCCATTGAGGATGAACTCCTTGTACCATGATTCTGCCTCCTCCATGTATGGTTTCATATCCAATCTTGGAACAACGATGATCTTGACGTTATCCTCCGATGGCTTCCATGCATTCGGACGGATCACCTCGGATTCTTCCAAGAACCCTACCAAGAACACAACGGTATCGAGGCCTGCGAGTTCAGCATACAGGGAAGCCTGCAACTGATACGTCATCGGAATGTTGGTGAACCCACCCTTGCCATCATCCCATTTACTCTTATCGTGGGATGTTTTGATCTCAAGTATAGCTTTTCTCTCGCCATCGATCACGATATAACCGTCAACAAGCCCACCGAACAACTTGTTGTCATGAAAGTGATCATAACCGCATTTATCGCCTTCGACAGGTTGTTCGACCGCAGCTTTCTGTCCTTCCGAGAGACCCATCGGTCCAGACAACATCCTTGTACAACTCTGACCGAGATAATTCCTCAGCACAGGCTCCAACGCATTGCCTGCATCGATGTATTTGTTGGCCTTATCGCCAGGATATATCCCTGCGATCTCGCATGCTACCTTGAATGGTGTGGCGAATTCACTATATCCCAATATCCCTCCGATCTTTGTACCCGATATCTTCTTAGGCTTCCATGTCTCGAAGTAGATGGTCTTCTCATCATCGCTTATCTCGACGATGTTCTTCCTTCCATCAAAGGCCATCGGGATCACTCCTTCAATGTCTCTTCAGCACTTTGGATACATTTGGTCAATACGGAGTATGCATTGATCATGTCATATTCGCCGACGATGAATACGGTGTCCGTATGACAGCTAACGGTCTCCTCGATGTTTATGCCCGCATCAGAGAGATTCGTGATCAGGTATGCGATGACACCGCTTGTCTCCACGATCTTCTCAGGGGATTTTACAGTGATCTCGACAAGATTCTCTCTGATCTTCAGGATGTTGAACCTACCTACCGTATCGATGATACGTTCCTTCAGCATCTTATCCGCGATGATCGTGACTGCAGATGCGGATTGAACGATCTGCATGATGGAATCCTCATTCCAAAGGTCCTTGAAGAGATTATCCATCTTATGAAGGACGGACCAATCGTTCTTGGCTGTGACGATACATGTCTTCGTCCTCATCTCAAGGCGACTGTCCTTGAGGATGTTGAGGATGCTGATCTCGTGATCGGTCGAAACTCCCATCTTGCTAGCATATCTTCTGCATGCGATCATGACCGCTTCCTCGTTATCGAGGTCAAGTTCCTTCATGATCGCTCTTGCAAGCGATGAATAATTGACAAGTCCCTTCGAGACACAATCCTTCACACTCGGATGTGCATCGATATACACTCTTGTCTTCTCAGCGAGACTCTCTCTTGTAGGGCCTTTTGACATGAGCGTTCGAATGGTATGCGAGTATTTATTTGTTCTATTTCAGACATATTTGTTGAAATAGAAAAAGAAATGAGACAATAATGTCTCAATTCAAAAATCTATCAAGTGTTTCGACGAATATGTCTGCATCAGATGTTTTCATTATGAGCGGCGGTATTAGACGGACCGTGTTCCCATGGCATACGTTGATCAATATGCCGTTGTCACGACAGTACTTCTGGAAATCGGATGCCTTGCTTCTCATCTCGATACCGATCATCAGACCATATCCGCGTACATCGACTATCTCATCGGAATCGATCTTAGATACTCTGTCCTTCAGATACTTCCCGACGTCATGCGAGTTCTGAACGAGATCCTCCTCCTTCATCACGTCGATCGTTGCCGATACCGCCGTACAGACAAGCGGTGTCCCTCCGAACGTCGTACCATGTGTTCCCGGCGTCATTACGGATGAAATTTCATCAGTGGTGACGACTGCACCTACCGGCACTCCACCACCTAATGCTTTCGCCAATGAAATGATATCTGGTATTACATTGAAGTTATCGATACCTAACCATCTTCCTGTACGCCCCATGCCGGTCTGAACCTCATCGACGATCATCAGTGCACCTCTGTCGGTACAGACATCACGTACGGTCTTGAAGAATTCAGCTGATGCCGTTCTCACACCGCCCTCCCCTTGGATAGGCTCCACGATCACTGCAGCTGTGTCCTTGTCGACCATGGATTTGACTGATTCGAATGAATCATAATCAAAATAATCGAAACAATCAGAGATCAGTGTTTGGAATGTATCCTGATATTTCGTCTGACCTGTCGCACCCAATGCGCCTGCCGTACGTCCATGGAATGAATTCAATGCGGACAGTATCTTCCTCTTACCTGTGTAACGAACAGCGACCTTCATCGAGCCCTCGTTCGCCTCAGCACCACTGTTGACGAATAAGGTATGATCCAATCCTTTCGGTGTGATGGATGCGATAGCCTCTGCAGCATCTGCCTGTTCCTTCACCTGATAGAGGTTGGATACATGAACGAGTTCTGAAGCTTTCTTTTGGATCGCATTGACCCATTTTGGATGTGAATATCCGATGGAATTCACAGCGATTCCCGCAACAAGGTCGAGATACTTCCTGCCATCGAGATCGTAGAGATACATCCCCTCTCCGTGATCGAAACAGAGGTCGATACGACCATAGTTCTGAAATAGATACTTTGAACCTTTCTCTTTCACTTCGTCAATCTTCATCCCTTCACCCTCTTCTTATGATCGTTCCTTCTTTTGAACCAGATGTTATGTCCGAGATGATGATCCTGTCATCCTTCCCGTTCATCATACGTACCTTTTCGACACCGGCGCCCAATGCCTCACGGCATGCTTCTACCTTCGGTATCATGCCGCCGGATATGATCCCTTTTCTGATCAGTTCATCAACTTCAATGAGTGTCATCTCATCTATCTTCGATGATGGATCCTTGACATCCATCAGAACACCTGGAACATCAGTTATCTGCACCATCTCGTCGCATCTCAATGCGGATGCGACACCTGATGCCATGGAATCCGCATTGATATTCAGATGATCGCCGTTCTCGTCCGCACCTATCGGATATATCACAGGAGTTATCCCATTATCAAATAGTCCCTCTATAGCATCGATATCGACTGAAGATACATCTCCGACATACATCAGATCGACAGCCGTTCCATCGACGATCGAAGGTTCTTTCCTCTTGCAGAGTGCGACGACATATCCGGGAACACCTAATGCCTTCACACCGGATCTCTTCAATGAACGTACAAGACTTCCGTTGATCGAGGACAACGTCCCTTCCACGACATCCAATGTATCCTTGTCGGTCACTCTGAGCCCGTTCACCTTCTTTGGCTGTATGCCCTTCATCTCCAATGCCTTGTTTATCTCAGGGCCTCCGCCATGTACGATGATAACTCTTGTACCTGAGTCGATCATCGTCGACACTGCATCACAGAAACGTCTTCTGTCCTTTGCATCACTTAGTGCATTGCCTCCGATCTTGAAAAGAAATGTTGACATCTTCGACACCCTGTTCATGTTGAATACTCTGCATTGATACGGACGTAATCATATGTGAGGTCGCATCCCCATCCTGTCGCTGAATGATCCCCTACTGCAAGATTGAGAATGATCTTCACCTCTTTGTTATCCATCGCCATCCTGACGACTTCGACAGAACGTTCCTCTTGGAAGACAGGGGAACCACCTTCGAGGATAGGTACTTCCATCTCTCCCCCTTTTATTATCAGACGACATCTCTCTATGTCGAACTTCGCACCGCTCTCACCCAATGCCATCATTATACGTCCATAGTTGGGATCAGAACCGAATATCGCCGTTTTGACCAATGGGGAGTTGATGATCGCTTTCACGACAACTCTTGCATCCTCTTTCGATTCTGCACCATTGACCTGAACTTCGATCAATTTACTCGCTCCCTCACCATCCATTGCAATGGAACGGGCGATACGTTTCATGACGAATTGCAATGCAGATATGAATTCAGGATCCTCATCTGCATATGCTCCTCCAGAGAGTCCATTGGCAAGGAATATGCATGTGTCGTTGGTCGATTGATCACCATCCACGGAGACCATATTCATCGTATCATCCAATATCTCCTGCCATTTCTCACGGAATCCGAGAGAGACATTAGCATCGGTCGTCACAAGACTCAATGTCGTTCCATGGAGTACCTTGAGATGAGGTTCTATCATCCCGCTCCCTTTGGAGACTGCGCCTATGTATGCCAAGGTACCATCGGAGAGACGTACGCGAACGGCACATTCCTTTTTCACGGTATCCGTCGTCATTATCGCTTCAGCAAGACGGTCATCGGCTTCACGACCGACATCCAATTGTTTCGCGGCCTTATTGATCCCATATTTGATCTTGTGCATGTCCATGAAACGTCCGATGAGGCCAGTGGACATCACACCCACCTCTTTCGGATCGAGATTCAGCTCTGCGGCGACCGATTCCTTCATGGTGATCGCATCCTCGATCCCTCTGTGGCCGGTCAATGCATTCGCATTACCGCTGTTCACGACGACAGCAGAAAGTTTCGGTGAATTCTCTGCCATCATCACCTGTACGGGTGCAGCTTTCACATTGTTGCTCGTGTAACCTACACATGCTGTCGCAGGGACATCGGAGTACAGGAGGCCGAGATCCAATGAACGATACTTCACACCACTGTGCACTCCTGCTGCTTTGAATCCATGTGGTGTAGTTACACCACCATCGATTATCTCGACCGTGTTCACACCCCCAAACCAGGCATGTCAAGACCTACGGATTCCTTCAATCCCAACATGAGATTCATACATTGGACCGCTTGTCCGGATGCGCCTTTGACAAGATTGTCTATCGCTCCGAATGCAACTACCTTCTTCTTTATCGTCTTGACACCTATCTGTACGTGATTGGATGCCACTACGGAACGTATGGATGCATCATCGACAACATGCACGAATCTCTCGTCAGCATATTGTTTCTCATAGATGCCTCTAACATCATCTTCATTCAGATCATCCTTCAATCTCATGTAACATGAAGAAAGTATTCCACGGACGATCGGTACAAGATTAGGTACGAAGAGGATATCGGAATCCTTGCCAGAGAACATCTTCAATGCCATCTCTATCTCAGGAGTGTGACGATGCGAACCTATGCTGTATGGGATCACGGATTCTCCGCAGAATGGATGGTGCGTACGGGAGGACGGTACCATACCGGCACCTGAGGTGCCGCTCTTCGCATCGACATCGATATCATCCTCCACTGAACCAGATGCGACCAAGGGGGCACAGGCGAGTATCGTCGCTGTCGCATAACAACCAGGGTTCGCTACAAGATCGGCATTCGTAATGTCCTTACGGAACAATTCAGGGAGGCCGTATACAGCTTTCTCAAGATTGTCTAGATCGGTATGTTCATGTCCATACCACTTCTCGTAAACATCAACATCGTGTAAGCGATAATCCCCGGAGAGATCGATACATTTCATGCCCTTCTCGAGATATTTCGGTACCTCGTTCATCGCGACACCATGGGGCGTAGCAACAAAGACAAGGTCCGCACTATCGGATATCGTTTCTGAGAACGTCAGATCCGTATATCCTTTAAGGAAAGGATGTATGTCCGAGACCTTCTTCCCATCATTCTGACGTGACGTCATAGAGACTATCTCTACATCAGGATGCACACAGAGTATACGGGCCAATTCTCCCCCTGTATAGCCTGTCCCTCCAATTATCCCTACTTTGAACATGAAATACACCTGATTACTGCTATCAACAACCAACCTATAAAGATAATGTTTCATTTAAGACACAAATTGTATAAAATACACATAGTATGTTTTCATACAGACAATGTAATCCGACATCAAACGAGAAAATGAATGTTTTGTATCCAATAAATGTTGATTAAAACTGTTTTAATTCATATCATCATGATATTTTTAAACAATAAATGTTTTATTTCAGTCAAATACATTTAAATCTAAAACTAGGATACCAAGAAATGATAACATGGTCGCATGTAATTGTGGTACGGCTGATAATAAGAGGGAGAAGATAGTTCTCGCATATTCTGGTGGCTTGGATACATCCGTTGCAATCAGATGGCTACAAGACAAATACAATCTCGATGTGATCGCAGTTGCGATCAATGTTGGTCAACCACCGAGCAGCGACGATATCGTTGCACGTGCTCTGAGGAACGGTGCTATCAAGGCAGAGTTCATCGATGCTAAGAAAGAATTCGTTGAGGACTACATTTGGCCTACACTCAAAGGCAATGCGATGTATCAGGATGTGTATCCCCTCAGCACAGCGACTGCAAGACCCCTCATCGTGAAGAAATTGGTCGAGGTCGCACAGAAGGAAGGCGCCAAATATATCGCACACGGCTGTACAGCGAAAGGAAACGATCAGGTCCGTTTCGATGTCGGTATCGTATCACTCGACCCTGACATGAAGATCATCGGCCCCATGAGAGAGTGGGTGATGACACGTGAGGAAGAGATCGATTACGCCAAGGAGAACGGTGTAGAGATCATCGTGAAGAAGGAGAATCCATTCTCCGTCGATGAGAACCTTTGGGGAAGAAGCTGTGAATGCGGTATCATCGAAGACGCATGGGCAGAGCCTCCTGAGGAGGCATGGGGATGGACCACAAATCCCAAGAATGCACCCGATGAGGCGGAATACGTCGAGATCGAATTCGAAAAAGGAGTGCCTGTAGCTGTCAACGGCAAGAAGATGGAAGGCGTAAAGATCATAGAGGAACTCAATGCCATTGCATGCAAGAACGGTGTCGGTCGTATCGATCACGTAGAGGATCGTCTTGTGGGAATCAAGAGCAGAGAGACATACGAATGTCCCGCTGCAACGGTACTCATCAAAGCCCACAGAGGTCTTGAGTTCCTTACACTCCAGAAGGATGTCCTCGAATACAAGAGAGGCGTTGAGCAGAGGTATTCTGAGATAATCTACAACGGTCTTTGGTACGGTGTCCTCAGGGAATCGCTTCAGGCATTCATCGAGAAGACACAGGAATTCGTCACAGGCGTCGTACGTCTCAAACTCTACAAGGGCAGCGTCATGGTCGTAGGTCGCAAATCAGAATACTCGCTCTATGACGAAGGACTCGCAACATACGCCAAAGGTGATGAGTTCAACCACGAATCCGCACTTGGATTCATCTATTGCTGGGGACTCCCGAACAAAACGACATCAAGAGCACACAAGAAGTGATATCATGTCCCAACAGGCACTATGGTCCGGAAGATTCGAAGATAAGATGGATGATTCCACATTGAGTTTCACATCCTCTTTGGATGTCGATGTCATGCTCTCGTTCTATGATGTCATGGGATCGTTAGCACATGTGAGAATGCTCAAAAAATGTGAGATAATACCATCCGATGATGCTGATAGGATCATCGAGGGTCTCAAGACCATAGCTGCCGAGATGGAGAACGGCAAATTCAAGATGGATGAATCTTTGGAGGATATCCATACGAATGTAGAGTTCAGACTCACTGACATGATTGGACCTGCCGGCGGAAAACTTCATACAGGAAGGAGTAGGAACGATCAGGTGGCCACGGACTTCAGGATGTATCTCAGGGATATGACCCTCGAGACCGTGAAGAACATCGACTTGTTGATCGATTCGCTCATCACCATCACCAAGGACAACGGAGATACTGTGATGCCGGGATTCACGCACATGCAGCACGCACAGCCCGTCACATTGGCTCAACATATGCTTGCTCACGCGTTCAAACTCTCACGCGATGCACAACGTTTCCTCGATGCCTTCGAGAGACTCAACCTCTGCCCCCTTGGTTCAGCTGCCCTTGCGGGTACGACATATCCCATCGACAGAGAGATGACCGCCAGATCACTTGGGTTCAAAGGACCTACGTTCAATTCTATGGATTCCGTCAGTGACAGGGATTTCGTAACAGAATTGGCATTCTGTGCATCGTTGACATCGATCCACCTATCCTCCATGTCAGAGGAATTGGTCCTGTGGTCATCACAGGAATTCGGATTCATAGAGATGGCCGATAAGTACACTACAGGCTCATCGATAATGCCTCAGAAGAAGAACCCGGATATCGCAGAACTGATAAGAGGAAGGTCTGGTGCGATAAACGGTAGCCTTATCACAATGCTCATGATGATCAAAGGACTCCCACTGTCCTACAACAGAGATTTACAAGAGGACAAGAAGCCTGTCATGGAATCCCTTGATTCATTGAATTCGTGTCTCACGATGATGTCCAAAGTCATCTCCACGATGAAGGTGAGATCGGACGTCATGCTTTCCAAAGTGACCTCTGGATTCATCAACGCCACGGATCTTGCAGATTATCTTGTTACAAAAGGTGTTCCATTCAGGGAGGCGCATGGTATCGTAGGCGCTTCAGTGAGATACTGTATCGATAACGGAAAGAAATTGGATGACCTTTCAGTCGAAGAATTCAACAAGTTCTCTCCCCTTATCACTGATGACGTCTATCAGTTCATCGATGTGAGGAATTGCGTCGAGAGAAGATCGTCATTCGGAGGAACATCCTCTGCATCTACCGATTATCAGCTCATGATCGCCATACAGGAATACATGGCGAGAGAGGATATCGTCAGACAAGAATCCGATCTGATCGAAAGCTGTTGGGATGAGCTTCTTAACTGAATCATCAATCGGTGACCTCCCCCACTTTCGTTTATATATCGTTCGACGAATCGTAATTATGGCGATACGGATGGGAACGATGTATGAGCTAAACAGAAGCAGAATCGTCGAGATCGAGAATGAGAAGGAAGCGAAGAAAGAACGTTGCAGGATGGTCTGCATATCATCTGCGATAGTGTTCTTGCTCTTCCTAGCTATATTGAACACCGATCTTTTCAGTCAGATGAATGTATTGAACAAATGTTCTTTGTTGACAGGATTATTGATGATCTCACTGTCAGCCTATCTGATATCAAAGGAACAATACAGATCAGATATTGTTAGAACGTTGATGTGCACAGGAGTCGCCCTGTTCATTTCGTCGATGTTCGTACTGATGTAATCAGTCTATCTCGTCATCTCCTCTCGACGTCTCGAATTTGATATTCGTTGTCGAAAGGATGTCTGCGATCCTATCGCCGACGCGCTTGACATCATTGGGTTTCGCAACCAAGGAAATGAGATAGAACTCCATGGTGCCTATGGGGAAGATGAGTCTGTACTTACCTTTCCTGTTATATCCCTCTGGTTTGCGATTCTGTTCTAGATCAAACATATTCAACTCGATGAACATCTCTCTGCTCTCTTCATCCTCGTCGTTCTGGAAGTGATCGTTCTCTGCAAGGATCGTCTTAAGGATGTCTGGAAAAACAGGCACCAAATCCTTGTATTCGGCCTTTCCTTTGAGAATGAAGTGATAGCTGTGAGATTTCATCAATCGCCCTATGATTCAGCCCGTATTTATCTATTCGGCTTGTGATGAGGAATAAGCACACCATTGTGGCCAGCGACAGGCCATTCATATCCTTTATATAAGGATGTATTATAAGCTCACATATGAGATGTGCACTTACGATTGCAGGTTCAGACTCAATAGGCGGTGCCGGTATTGAAGCAGACATCAAGGCCATGGGGTCGATAGGCATCCATGCCTGTGCTGTTATCACAGCAGTGACTGCACAGAACACGACGGCCGTCGATCGCATCTATCCTATGCCTGTAGACATGGTCATAGATCAGCTCGAATCTGTATTGAAGGATGTGGACATCAAAGCGATAAAGACAGGTATGCTTTATGATTCGGAAATCGTCGAGGCTGTTGCTGATGTTCTCGAGGACCACGACATGCCTCTCATCATAGATCCCGTCATGGTCGCAGGAGTAGGAGATTCACTCGCGACCAATGATCTTGGAAGAAGCATCAAAAGGAAACTCATGCCACTCTGTGAACTCATCACACCCAACAGGCATGAGGCAGAGGTTCTCGCCAAGATGCCGATAAGGACAGAGGATGATGCTACTTTGGCTTGTGAACTCATTGGTAAGGAAGGTTCATCTGTCCTACTCAAAGGTGGGCACATGACGGGAAAGAACGTTGTTGATTACTTCTACCTGTCATCAGAGATCACAAGGATGGAATACCCTCGTTTAGAGAGAGCAGGCCATGGAGGGGGATGTACATTATCATCATACATCACAGCCCATATGGCCAAAGGACTCGATATCGTGAATTCTGTCATCAAATCGAGGGAATTGATCCAAGAATCAATCGCATCCATGTATGTCATAGGGAAGGGCGACAAGATCGTTAATCCTTTGGTGAAGATGCATGATGATTCCGTTAGATTCCGTATACTTGATGAGATAGATGGTCTTGCTGATAAGGTCGTAAACATGATTCCGCAGGATTGGGTTCCAACATCTGGTCTGAACATCGCATATTCCATGCCTAATGCAGCAGGCCCCGAGGATATCGCCGCGATAGACAACAGGATCGTTTTCAAGAACGGAAGCCTTAGAAAATCAGGGAAGGCCAAATACGGTTCAGCGGAACATGCATCGTACATGTTGCTCTCCGTAATGAAATATGATCCTGAAATGAGAGCGACGATCAATTTTGAATACACCGAGGAACTCTATGATGTCATGGAAGAGGTCGGTTTGAAGATCGTTGCTTTGGATCGCAAGAAATACAAGGACCTTCGCCTCGGTGAGATCACGGATGCGACGATAAGAGAGATCGGATACATACCCGATGTTTTCATCGACAGGGAATCAGGAAAGAAGAATTACCTCAGATTGTTAGGTAAGAGTCCGAAGGACCTGTATGATAAACTCGAACTCTTCGTTTGAGTGTTCATCGATAATATCAATGTAAGTCAATTCTCTTGCATCGATCGAAATGGAATAAAAGGATTACAGGGGATCTACCCCCGTATAATCTGTTTTAATCACTCGTACTTCACAATCGTGATCGTGAAGTAGAGATCTTCGCCTGTCTTCTCGTCAGTTGTCTTGTACTTCATTGACTCGGGGTAGACGTAGATTGCGTTGTTATTGTCCACAATGACCTTAACGAAATCCCTCTTGGTATCCTTCTTGAGTTCGTATGTGATCTTTACAACTCCATCCTTGACTGAATCGACCTTGATGGAGACATCTTCGCTCATGATGTAGGTATTACCCTCTTCAGGCATGTAGTTCACTGCCACGGTACCATCCGTCATCGTGGAGATGACTGCAGGGAAACCGAAAGGCGAGTATTTCGCTTCGTCCTTCTCTTTAATCTCTGTGTGCGCGTTCAAGTACATGAGGCCGCTGTTAGCACTAGGTGCATCGAAACCGAAGAGTGACTTGAATTCATCAGCTGTGAGGACATCTGCCATCTTGATGTTCGCCATGTTGGTGAAATCATACAGCTGTGCTTCGCCGTATCCATTGGGAATACAGACCTTGACAACATCACCAGGAACGTGACCGATCAATGCTTCCTCGAACGCCTTCAAGTACTTGCCCTTGCCGATCTCGACATTGAGTTGCTTGTACGCAGGATTGTATTCGTAGCTCTTCATTACGTCCGAATCCTTCAAGCTCGAAAGGGATGTGTCGAAGACGATTGCACCGTTCTTGAGATTGTCCTTGTCATAGAATTCCTGGTAACAGCCGATGTAGTCCACAACGACCTTGTCACCGTATTCAATCGGCGGGTCAGAGTGGTCTGCGATAGCGATATCAAAGACTGTGTTACAAATGACGATCATACATGCAATTGCGAGGACTATTGCACTGACGTGGAGAATCGGATCGCGGTCCTTCTTCTTGATGAGGCCCATCCTTAGATTCTTTTTCCCGTCCTCAGATCTCTTATCCTTGTCGGATCTGACGTCCTCGTTAATGGAAGCTGTATCGAGCGAACCCTCATCCAAGGGCAAATCGTTGATGACCTCCATCTCCTTCGACTTCTTCGATTTGTCGGACATAATAACTGTCGCGGACTATGACAGGACTTTATATAAAGATAATGCCCGCACAAGTATAATGCGCGCGTGTTAAAAAAGAAAGAGAGTCGGGCCAATGCATAAGCATCGACCCGATCCAATTCATCCTTTGGATGATATCTCGTTGAGTACGTTCGTTATGAACTCATCGGTCTTGACAGAACCGAGATCCCCTTTGTCCCTGCTCCTGACAGCAACGACCGTACCGTCATCACTCTCCTTCTCACCGAGAACGAGCATGTACGGGACCTTCTCCAACTGAGCTTCACGGATCTTGTATCCAATCTTCTCATCCCTGTTGTCGACCTCGCATCTGATGCCTTTCGTCTTAAGTTCAGCGAGTATCTGGTTCGCATACGGACGTGATTTCTCCGAGACTGAAAGTACCTTGACCTGAACAGGTGCCAGCCATGCAGGGAATTTACCTGCGTAATGCTCGATCAATATGCCGATGAACCTCTCAATGGAACCGAATACGACACGGTGTATCATGATAGGCCTGTGCTTCTCGCCATCCGTTCCTACGTAATGGATGTCGAATCTCTGAGGCATCTGGAAGTCGAGTTGAATCGTACCGCACTGCCATGTCCTCCCAAGCGAATCTTCAAGATGGAAATCGATCTTGGGGCCGTAGAACGCTCCGTCACCCTCATTGATGACATAGGGCAATCCCATCTCATCGAGTGCTTTCTTCAGACCTTCTGTGGCTGCTTCCCAATCCTCGTCCGAACCCATAGAGTCCTCAGGACGTGTGGATAATTCCACGTGATACTTGAATCCGAACAATGAATAGACCTCATCGATGAGTCTGACGACACCTTCGATCTCCTCAGTTATCTGATCCCTCGTCATGAAGATATGCGCATCATCCTGTGTGAAGCACCTCACACGCATCAATCCATGGAGCGTGCCTGAGCGCTCATGCCTGTGGACGGTACCGAGTTCTCCGATCCTGAGTGGGAGATCCTTGTATGAGTGCGGTTCACTCTTGTAGACCAATACTCCGCCTGGACAGTTCATCGGTTTGATGCAGAACTCCTCATCCTCGATCTTGGTCGTGTACATGTTGTCCTTATAGTGGTCCCAGTGGCCGGATTGTTCCCACAACTGCTTCCTCATGATGAGTGGTGTGGACACTTCCAGATAGTTCTCCCTCTGGTGTATCTGTCTCCAATAATCGACGAGCGTGTTCTTGAGGGTCATACCCTTCGGAAGGAAGAACGGGAATCCGGGACCTTCCTCGAGGAGCATGAAGAGGCCGAGTTCCTTCCCTAGTCTCCTGTGATCCCTCCTCTTCACCTCTTCCAACATCTTGAGATACTCTTCCAACTTCTCCTTGTCCTGGAATGCCGTACCGTAGATACGTGTGAGCATCTTGTTCTTCTCGCTTCCGCGCCAATATGCGCCTGCGATGGATGTCAGCTTGTATGCTTTGATAGCCTTCGTATACAACGCGTGCGGGCCTGCACATAGGTCGACGAACTCGCCCTGCTTGTAGAAACTGATGAGTGCATCCTCGGGAAGGTCCTCGATGAGCTCCACTTTGTAGATCTCACCCCTTCCTTTCATGTATTCGATGGCTTCCGACCTTGGAAGCGTGTATGTCTCGATCTTGAGGTTCTCTTTGATGATCTTCTTCATCTCTGCCTCGATCTTCTCGAGGTCGTCTGTTGTGAAACCTCCGTCTTTGTCGAAATCATAGTAGAATCCATCATCGATCGCTGGACCGATCGCGAGTTTCGTACCTGGGAAAAGTCTGAGGACGGCCTGTGCCAAAATATGGGATGCCGTGTGCCTCAGTACTGGTAGTTCATCTTCTGTTTCTCTGACGCTTCCGTCGTTGTACAATGCTTTCATTTAAAATCATCCCTTTACAAACGGGTTCTTAATCGACACTGTCAATCAATGACGTTGTATTAATATTATACATCCTAACATGAACCATCGAAAAGGACAATTTTGCAAGTATCGTTGAAATGCTCAGATTTATACAGATAATACATGATACTCAATGCATGATTACTACAGGCGGCATGCTGAAAAAAGTCAGAGAGATGAAACCCCTGGTCTGTCAGATAACCAACAATGTGACCATCAATGATTGTGCGAATGTGACATTATGCACAGGCGGTTCCCCTGTGATGAGCGATTCTATGGCTGACGCCATCGAGATGGTGGGTATGGCATCCGCCCTCGTCCTGAACATCGGTACGGTCAATGATGATACCTTAGGCATAATGATCTCTGCAGGTAAAATTGCCAATGAATGCAAGATACCTGTCATACTCGATCCGGTGGGAGTTGGCGCCACGGGATACAGATCGAGAGCCGCCGAAGGGATCCTAAAAGAAGTCAAGGTCGATGTCATCAAAGGCAATGCCGGTGAGATCGCATCACTCCTTGGTCACAAAGGAAAGGTAAGGGGTGTGGATTCTGATACTTCCTCCGAGGTTTCAGACTGTAGGAGATTGGCAAGGAAACTTGGGATTGTCGTAGGTATGTCAGGTGAAATCGATTACGTATCCGACGGAAAAACGACATATGCGCTCCATAACGGTAAGGATATGATGGACATGGTCTCCGGTACAGGATGCATGCTCTCATCCGTGATCGGATGTTTCGTGGGAGCCAATGGCGTATCCGCAGAATCGGTCGCCGCAGCGATATCGTCATTCACCGTCGCCGGTGAACTTGCTAACGATTCAAAAGGACCTGCATCTTATAAGATCAATCTCATGGATTCACTCTTCTCATTGGTTCCCGAATACCTGAATTCAAGACTGAAGGTAGAGGAGATATGAACTACGACCTGTACGTGGTCACCGACGATACACTATCGAATGGCCTATCGCATGTGGAGGTCGCACGCAGATCCTACGAGGGCGGTGCGGATATCGTACAGCTACGTGTGAAGGACAACGATCCGAGATTCCTGTCATGGGCGAAGGAGATCTCTGCGATTTCGAGATCGTATGGCAGATGTTTCATCGTCAATGATGATGTGGAGATCGCATTGGAATCCGGTGCCGATGGTGTGCATGTCGGCCAAGGCGATGAATCCCCATCATCGATAAGAGAGCGCGTACCCGAGGATTTCATCATCGGTGTTTCCGTCGGCAATGTAGAAGAAGCCGTGAAGGCCGAGAAGGAAGGTGCGACATATGTCGCACTCAGTCCTATCTTTGACACGAAATCCAAGGATGATGCAGGACACGGCCATGGATTGAAGATGATGAGGTCGATATCCGAATCCGTATCGATCCCTGCCATCGCTATCGGCGGGATAAACAAGGATAATGTCGAACCCATAATCATGAACGGTGCAGAGGGCATTGCGGTCATCTCTGCCGTCGTGTCGCAACAAGATATCCCCAAAGCAGCGAAAGAACTGAGGAAGATCATCTCTGATGCAAAGATGTGCAGAGATGGTCCTGCCTCACACACGACTCATTAGGATTATATCACTGTAACAAATCACCGCGACCATGTCTGATGATTCAAAGAAACTATTCGAGTCCGGCCTTGAGACGTTGTACAAATGCGATGTCGCAGGCGCAATCATGAATTGGAACAAGGCCTTCGAGATAGCTGAACTTCCGATAGAGGATTGCGACAAGATCGTTTCTGAACTCACAGATTTCTATTTCGAATGTATCGAAGGCGGACTAAACGGATTCTCTACAGAAGGTCTCGAGGAATTGTCAAAGCACATGCTGAAGGCCAAGGATATAGACCTACCGATGGACATAATAAGAGTGATATCAGAGAGATCCACCTCATTCAGGGATTCGGAATCACTCATCAACTACACACTTGGGGTCAATAGGATCTCATACTGTTCACTGATCAACACTGACTATTGTCCCGATCTTCAGAACAAATGCGAAGCATTGATGAATACGATGTCCGACATTTGTTCGATATCCAAGGTATTGAACGAACCGATTGAGGTCAAGACGATCCTTTGGAAGGTTGCGGACGAATACAGGACACAGTACATAGAGCTCCTTGGCGAATTGACAGTAGCATCAGGATGCATGGACGAATCCGAATTGATCAAGAGATCCAAATCGATGGATGATAGACGCGAAGGTTCATCGTTCGCACTGAAATGCGCATATTATGCTACCGAGGACCTGATAACATGCCCTCCTACCGATAGGCCGACGGTGGAAGATAGAAGGAAGATGCTCATCTCACAATTCGTCAACACATACCTCGACATCGTCTGATGATGATCAAAGCATGGATAACTCGCCGGTTATCTTGTCGAGGATCGCATCCGTGCTAGGCCCTATACCGATACATGTGACCGAACCAGGGGCGATCTCCGTCCTTCCAGCATCCGTGATTAATGAGTTGTTGATAGAATTGGCATCGACGATGGCTTTGATCTCATACAGCCTCTCCAAGGAATCCACCTTCAATACGACTTTCTTCTGACCTTCGGAATACCATTTATCGAAACCTCTGGGGTCCTTCTTCTTGGCAGCGAAGGCACAGTTCACAGCCGCATGAGCAGCTTGAGCCGCCAGTTTACCTTTCGACATCTTGAGATCGGATCTCATGACGATGACCATCTTGTATTCTTCATCAGTCTTCGATCTGAGAAATAAAGCCATACACATCAATCAGGAATGTTGTATAAAATCCTGTCCAGGTACGATGTCATTGAGTTATGGCCTATTGAGATAAGATAAGTTTGAATTACTCCGATACACATCAAGGTTCGATAACATGAGTTTTCTTGACAAAGCCATCAATAAGACCAAGCTTGTCGCAAAGAACGTCGACAGCAAACTCGGAGAGGGCGTTGATGTTTCCAAGACCAAGAGTAAGATAAACGATGAGAAATCCAAGATCGAGAAGAATCTCAAATTGATCGGAGAACTCTACTATGCCTTTGTCAAAGGCACCGATCCCGATGCTCAGACCAAGATCGATGAGGCCATTGCGAAGATCGATCAATCCAAAGTCGATATCGAGGAATATGAAAGGCTCATAGACGACATAAAGGTCAAAGGCAAGGAAGAAAGAGAGAATTTCAAGATCGAATCCGAGAATGAGGAATGAATTCTGAGCCCTTCGGAAGGGCTCACCCATTCCATTTTTTAAAACATAGTTATTTCAATCGATTACACAATAATCCTCAACATGGCAATGCTAGATATCGAATATAGGTATTCTGCTGAACCGCCGTCGGATTTGGATATCAGGCGTAAATCCGTCAAAGAGATGGAGAACTACATCAGAAGCCTTGTCCTCGAGATGCAGATGGCTGACATCTCTGTCGGTTTCAAGATGATCAAGAAAGATGATTTGGATAGGAATACGGTCCTGATCAATGGAAAGACCGTCAATCAGATCCTCGATGGTCTTCAACTCGTGATGCTTGAACCTGATGAGGATAGCTGTGAATGCAATTCCCCTTCGAAACCGATAACAAATATCGGACGTTCCGAGCTCGATTGGAACGATGAACACATCGAGGATATTTCCGATGTGTTGATGAAGAACGCCATAGCCAAGATGTATGCTGACATGGAAGCTGACAGAATAATGTGATATGAGGTATACCCTCATATCATCAAACTTATTATCTGGCACAATACTTTTGCAATAAAATGGCCACCGTCCTTATTTAATATAGGGTTTGTTTACTGTTCCTTAATGTTCGAAATAACCAAAAGGGACGGACTCGCCAGATTAGGTAAATTCGAAACCAAGTCAGGCATAGTCCTCGAAACACCGGCGCTATTACCTGTAGTGAACCCGAAGATATTCACAGTCACGCCCAAGGAACTCTATGAGGAGTTCGGATTCAGGGCACTCATCACAAATTCATACATCATAAAGAACAACCCTGCCCTCAAGGAGAAGGCACAAGCTGAAGGTCTTCACAAGATGCTAGATTTCCCCGGAGTGATCATGACGGACTCGGGAACATTCCAGAGTCATATGTACGGCGAAGTTGAGGTCACCAACGATGAGATGGTCGAATTCCAGAAAAGTATCGGCACCGATATCGGTACCGTCCTCGACATATTCACAGAACCGTTCTGGCCCAAAGAGGAGACCGCTGATTCGATCACGGAGACTCTCAAGAGGACACAGCACGCATGCGGCATCAAAGGAGATATGATGATCAATGGTGTCGTACAGGGATCGGTCTACCAAGACCTGAGAGAGGATTGTGCAAGGAAGATGGCGGATATGGATATCGATGTTCATCCTATCGGCGGAGTCGTTCCCCTGATGGAGCAGTACAGATACACTGAACTCGTCGACGTCATCATCTCTTCCAAGAAAGGATTGAACCCCAACCGCCCAGTGCATCTATTCGGCGCAGGACATCCGATGATCCTCGCATTCGCAACACTGCTCGGTTGCGATCTCTTCGATTCCGCATCATATGCGAAATTCGCAAGGGATGACAGATTCATGTTCATCGACGGAACATATCGTATCGCTGATATGCAATCCCTTGATTGTAACTGTCCTGCATGCAGAGGACACACTCTGGAAGAGATCAAGAAGATGGAGAAATCCAACAGAGAGAGGCTCATCGCACGTCACAACCTCTACCAGATAACGAGTGAACTCGCATTGGTGAAGAGATACCTCAAGGAAGGAAGGCTTTGGGACCTTGCTGAGATGAGATGCAGGGCACACCCCGAATTGCTCAACGGATTGAGAAGACTTAAGGAACATCAGGCATTCCTTGAGAGGACAGAGCCCATCAGCCGTGATGCGGCATTGTTCTACACAGGATCGGAATCGAGATCGAGGCCGATATTCCTCAGATACTACAGGAAACTCCTCGAGAATTATGTCCCTCCTACGAACAAGGCAGCGATTTTCGAGGATTCACCGAAACCATACAGCAGACATTATGTTTCCGATTTCAATAGAGTGAGGACGGCAGGATACACTCCGATCGTAAGATCTCCCTTCGGCCCAGTTCCCGCCGATCTCGATGAGGTATATCCTCTTGCACAATCCTTGTTCCCAGAGATATGGGATAGAGAGACTGAAGAGGATGTCGAGAGGATGATGGATGAATTCATCAAGAAGATGGGATTCATCGATGTCAGGGAACAGAAGGACATTGAGCCCGGAGAGATCGAGTACGATGCAGACCTGTTGAGAGCGAAAGCAACAGCTGCGTATCAATTCGGAAAAGAATCTGCGGATGCATTGTTCAAGGGAGAGATCGAACTCATCAAGAGCAGGAAGACCGGGAAGATAAGGAATATTATATCCGACGGAGAACACGTCCTTTCCCTCAGAGCTCCCGATGGACTCTATACTCTGAGGCCCGAAGGTGCGCAGAGACTTCTCAAGATATTGCCTTCACCGAAGATGAGATGCATCTCCATGGATGATGCGGTTCCCTTCGTATCCAACGGAAGGAACATGTTCTGTCAATTCGTAACAGACATGGATCCCGAGATCAGACCGATGGAAGAGATAATCATCGTCGATAAGGATGACAACTTCCTCGCTACGGGACGTGCGATCCTTACCTTCGATGAGTTGAAGTCATTCAAGAAAGGCATCGCCATCAAAGTCCGTAGCGGAAGCGACGATTCCTGATGCTTCCTCAGCGATCTTGATACAAACGAGAAGGTCGTCGGCAGTATTCCTCATACTGCCGGCATCCTTCGCTTTCATTTTGAATATTATCTCCTTTCCATTCAATTCGGATTCGACATATCCTCCATTATCAGGCTCCACGGCCCTCAATACGGATTCCGCAGTCCTCTCATCCTCATATCTCAATCTGAGTTCCAATTCCAACATCAGGATCACTGTTCATGATTTCCACAGGTAATGCTTGTTGCACATCTCCCACGCGACGATATCCTTCGCATCCGTCTTGAAGAATGCTTCAGGCTTATCACCCGGGTTGAGATACTTCTTCATATATACGCCGTCTGCGAGTATCTCAATGAAGACGATGTAATGGTCGGGCTCCATAGGATGTGCCGTCTCTTTTCCGACCTTGACGATGACTCCGCCGTCGACTTTCTCCACATAAGGGACGTGCTTCTCCGTAGCGAAATCAGCTATCTTTGCTTCAAGCAATTTCATGGGTTGTCCACAGCACATGACCTGTGCCTTCGTTGCGTATTCAGATTCGATGATATTCCCGCAAACGGGACAGACGTAGTATCTCTTCTGCTCCATCTTATAAACACCGTTAATACATTGGAATCCTGATATTTATTAGTAGTTGATAAATCGTTGAATGATATTCGATGGAATATGAGCAGACTCCTTATCATCAATGGAAGTCCGAGAAAAGATGGCGTCGATGCCAAGATCGGACAGATGATCGCCGAACGTATGAAAGGATACGATTATGATGCTGAGGCCGTCAACATCAATGATCTGAATATCAGGGGATGTCAGGCATGCATGTCCTGTAAAAAGACAGGCAAGTGTGCTCAGAATGATGACATGACAGTACTTTATGATAAGATCAGAGGGTCGGACATGCTCATCCTGTGCTCACCGATATACTTCGGTGCAGAGACCGGTCAGATGAAGACATTCGTTGATAGGATGTATGCCATGGTCATCAACAAGGATGGACAGAGATTCGTCAATTTCGGCAATGTGAAGAAGGCATCCATACTCCTCACATGTGGCGCACCGGACGGATACATGACGTATGGCGGGATCCTCTCGAGACTTACGAACACCATAAAATCAATGGGTGTCAACGATCTCTCAGGGACGATACTCTGCGGACTCACGCCTGACACCGCGACAACATCTGAGAAGGTGAATGATTACTTGGAGAGTTTGGAATTCCAGGCAGAGATGTGATCCGATGCATGTCCCGATGATACCTTTGACATCAGATACGGATGAGATCGTCCTGTTCGCTGAGATCCAATTCGATGGATGTGAGATCAAACAGAAAGGGACCATCCTTACGAAACAGCGCCTAATCCCAAGTGTACCGTACGGTTCTCCCATATTGGTGATGGATGTGAAGGGATTGCAGAACGACACCATCAATCCGACCATCCTCAAACGTTCAAAGATGCGGGGTGTGACCACATGGCTGATGACTTGCGTTCGCAATACGGACGATCTTTTTGATGCATTCAATTCAGATGCGGATAAGATATTGATGCCTTATCACAAAGTGGAATCCGAGGACAACCTGCATGATATATTATCAGTCTCTGATTCCGCCATACCGACCATATTCGTGTCAGAAGGGATAGCCCAATGTATCGATGGCACCAGCTCCGTGAAAGAGATAGTGGACTATCTGCGTGAGATAGGGTACACGGACATCGCTGTCATAGATACCGACGGCTCATTATCATTCGACGATTGGAAGAGGATATCCTCCTATGGCAGGATCATCCCCTATTCGGAAAGATTCCACAGCAGTGTCTTCGAATATCTGAACATGCCGGATGATCTCTATCTGATCACTCCAGATCCTTGAGCATCTCCGCAAGATGGACTCCGAACTTGTACGAATCTTTGAAACATTTCGATTCGTCGTTATCGGTCCCTTCAACAAGCGTCTCGCCAGCCCAGACACACCTTGTGCCGAATGCGAATGCCCTTACGATGGAGATGACATTCTCGAATCTCGGATTCCTAGAACCTCCATTGCAGAGAAGAGCGACATATTTGTCTGAATAGGGCTCATCCACAGATTCCCATCTGCATTGGAACCTATCGATGACCTGTTTCAATATCGATGATGGTCCGGAGAAATAGACCGGTGTTGCCAATATAAAGACATCCGAACCATCGAACGCATCATAGATCACCTGCATATCATCCTGCATGTAACAAGAATCGGTATCGATACACCTGTTGCACCCTGTGCAGTGGTGTATGTCCATCTTGGCAGGCCTTATGACATCTACCTCTATACCATTCTCTTCGAGGGCGTCCATCACCGCACGACATTGTGCCTCAGTATTACCGTCCTCCCTTGCACTTCCGATAATGATGGCAGCTTTCATCGGACGATGGATTGTTGTGAACAGTTTTAATACTTGGCTACCATAATTGACCATATTTCGGACGTGCTGTCTTATGATCGAAGATACAGGTTTTTCAGAATTCAGAGCGATGACATTCCCGAGGAATGTAATCGTTGGACATGATACTCTTCCAGAGATCCCTAACATGTGCGAACAGTTCGGATTCGCCAAGGATGGGATGATCATCACAGGAGACAATACGTACAAAGCAGCCGGAAGGACCGTCAAGGAATACATGGAGGATTCAGGCTACGACATGCATGTCCAACTTACAGGCAATGCGACATTAGCGAATGTCGAGGATGTTGTGTCTGCAGGGAAAGAAACGAAATCCAAATTCATCCTCGCTGTCGGAGGTGGCAGCAAGATAGATATTGCCAAGATGGTAGCGAAACAGATGAGGATACCTTTCATCAGCGTACCTACATCCGTAGCTCATGACGGCATAGCATCCGGAAGAGCATCTCTGAAATCGGACATGGGACCTAAATCCGTTGATGCGGTCGTTCCCATGGGGATACTTGCAGATTCTGCCATCATTTACAAATCCCCATACAGATACCTCGTATCAGGATGTGCGGACGTCATATCCAATATCACCGCATTGAAGGATTGGGATTTCGCAAGGAGGATCAAGAACGAACCGTTCAGCAAAACGGCGTATGCATTATCGGAGATGTCCGCCAACACTATAATCGATAATTCGAAGCTCATAAAACCCGGACTCGAGGAAAGTGTACATATAGCATTGAATCCGATTATCATATCTGGTGTATCGATGGCCGTTGCAGGCAGTTCAAGGCCTACTAGCGGTGCGGAACACATGTTCTCCCATGCGTTGGACATACTCCATCCCGGACGTGCGATGCATGGCGAACAGTGCGGTGTAGGTTCAATAATGATGATGTACCTGCACGGAGGCGATTGGATGAGGATAAGGGATGCATTGAAGGATATCGGAGCACCCACCTGTGCGAAGGATCTCGGACTGAAGGATGAGGATATTATCGATGCACTCGTAGAAGCGCCCAACATAAGGAAGGACAGATTCACCATCCTTGGAGATAATGGACTCGATCGTGAAGTGGCTGAAGTGGTCGCCAAGACCACAATGGTAATCTGAAGGTTAAGACGATGGTATTGATCACGTTGGTAGGAAAGGAACAAGCACAGATTGGGAACAGATTCTACTACATCGGCCCCCTTACCGAATGCAGGGACTGCAGATTAAAGGGAGTATGTTTCAATCTCGAACCTGGACACAAATACGAGATAGTAAAGCTCAGGGACACTGAGCACGATTGCGAACTCATCAGTGAGAAGGTAAGGGTCGTCGAAGTCGCCAAAGTACCGACCAAAGCATTGATCCCTAAGAAATACGCCATCGAAGGGAGCGTCATAACCTATGACGATATCGATTGCGGAAGACTCGGATGCAAGAACTATGAGTATTGTCACCCGATAGGATTGAAGAAAGGGGCAAAGAAGACCGTTGTGAATAACATCGGTAAGATCGATTGCCCCGAATTCGATAATCTTGTTCTGGTAGAATTGGATTGATATCGAATCGATTGTGCCAGACGATTTTGATACAGAGATCTAGGCAGGATGGCCGGCCATCGATGGCCGACATCATCCGCCTGTAATTTGTTCTTATTGCTTAGAACTTCTCGCCCGTGATCCTCTCATACATATCTGTATAGAGCTTGCTCACACGATCGATGATGTCCTGCGGCAATGCAGGGATGTCGGGTTCAGGAAGGCCCTTCTCACGTGCTTCCATCAATTCCTTGTGGTATCCGATATCGCGATAGTACTGTCTGACGAATTCCTTCGACAATTCCACAACATTCCCTTTCGCATACTCATCCGAATCCCACCAACGGTCCTCATCGAGCGTACCGAATGTATCGATGAGCATGAGGTTACGGTTCTCATCATAACCGAATTCCTTCTTACCATCACAATGGATGAGTTTACGCTTGGATGCTTCCTCACCGATGATCTCATCGACCTTCAAGATCGTATCAAGGATTCCCTGATAGTCGGAATCGCTCAAACCTGCGATATCCTTGGCCTCCTTCTCATCCAATTCACGGTCATGTGCTTCCAACTTCGTCGTACACTCAAGGAATGGCTTCGGAAGTTTCTCACCATATTGTACAACGTGATCCTTGGGGAATCCAAGCTGTTCCGCTGTTATCTTTCCGGTCTTGACACGATCCATCAAAGAACCTGCTGCGTAATGCCTGCAGATCACTTCAAGAGGGATCAGATAGTCGTTTGTGGTCTGATCTATCTTGTCATAGTCCTCAATGATCTGGAATCTCTTCACCCTCATCCTGTTAGGTGGAAGATACTCGATGAAATGATTCTTTATCCCTTTGGATTCAAGAAGAGTGAACCAATACTTCGCAGTCCTACATAGTGTCTCCCCTTTGTGCGGGATCTGTGAAGGTATTATCTTGTCGAAGACAGAGATGTTGTCTGTGAATACGAACTCGAGTGTATCGTCGTCCACAGCATAGACCTCTTTCACTTTACCTGTCCTAATGTGCTCCATGCATTCCACATCGGAAGAACGATATTAATAGTATCTCAAAACACGCGAAAGATATCTATCGGCCATTGTGAAGATGACCGCATACAGGACAATCCTCTCTGCGGTTGATCGGGACCTTCTCGAATGAATTCGAGAGAAGATCGATCAGGAGTAGTTGGTTCGTAAGGACCTCTCCCACTCCTGTTATGTATTTCAACACCTCATTTGCCTCGATGGATCCGATGACTGCGACAGCGGATCCGATGGATGATCTCTCGTTGTCACCTTTTCCCAAAAAGCATGAGAGGCATGGCGTGATACCAGGCTTGATGAACGTCACCTGCCCATACATCCCGTTGATGCCGCCGTGGACCATAGGGATGTTCCTTTTCACACAGGCATCATTCAATGATGATCTAGTTTCATTATTATCTAGGCAATCGACAACTATCTCTGCAGAGGAGATGAATTCGTTCACGTTTTCTTCATTCAATGATACATCCATTACCTTGACCTTAGCATCAGGATTGTTGCGAAGTATCCAATCCTTCATTGACAATGCCTTCGAACCTGAGTTGCCGCAATGAACGAATTGTCTGTTAAGATTTGATTCTTCGATGACATCACCATCGATAATGGTAAAATTACCTACGCCTGCAACGGATAATTGAGTTATCACATTGGAGCCCAATCCTCCGCATCCTGCAACGGCGACATGGGCCTGTTCTATCCTCTTCTGCCCATCATCTCCTATGATCGGTATCTGTCTTGAATATCTCATAACACACCCTTCACGAAATCGATGATCATATCGATCAAAGCATTAGTAGAACTTGTGCGTATGTCGTCCCTGTTCCCATCGAAGTGGAATACGGATGATATGCATCTTGAACCGTCGGTAACCGTCATCCATACGGTTCCGATAGGCTTGGAGACAGAACCTCCATCCGGACCTGCGATACCGGTGACTGATGCAGAGATGTCGGTATCGAATATCCTCGATGCACCCAATGCCATCTCTACGGACGTCTCCCTGCTGACAGCTCCGAATTCGGATATCGTCTCCGGTCTCACTCCAAGGATGGAGATCTTTGATTGATTGGAATAGGTTATCGCTGAACCGATGAAATATGCAGAGGATCCTGGACGATCCGTTATGCTCGAAGATATCATACCACCCGTACAGGATTCTGCCAAGGACAATGTCAATCCTTTCTCAAGCATGAGTTCCTGTAGATCAGATGCCACCATCGAAATCACCCATGGACCTTATCCTGCCCACTCCGTCGATGGCATCGATGACCTTTGCAACGGGTTCAGGCACCAAAGACCTCCAATCGCCGCCGTTGGCCATCCTCCTTCTGACCTCTGTACCGGAATGATCCCTCCTGTTGTACAATGGTGCATGACGTACCTCATATCCCGCCTCCGTGAAAAGACGTCTAGTACCTAGATTGTTGGAATAGATGATGGAGAACGGAGGACATATGGATTCGACGTGAGAAACCCACACGGAATACCTATTCAAATCCTCGACAGGAACGATCATCGCATTATCGATGCCCTCATCCTTGAGCGTCTCGGACATCATCAGATATCTCTCACCTGCAGTGAACGGATTCTCTGAAGTATGTGAGGATTGCGCACTCCCGATACCGATGATGACGTGGTCACATTCGGCAGAAACCTTCCTTATCACCTCTAGATGTCCATTGTGCAATGGTTGGAAGCGACCGATGATCAATGCATCATTCTCATGACCGTGAATGCTGTGCATACGATTTACTATATGCAACTGAGATAAAAAGTAATGGTTGGTAAATGGTTTAGTGAATGTGATCACTGAGGTGATGGAGTTGTGTCTCCCTTGACATCGACAGTGATCGAAGGAGAGGGGTCCGAGGTGGTCTCGATGACCTCCTCGTGCGTCTCCTCTACAACCTTGTGTACTACATCGGGTACCTTCGGGGGCACGACCTTCACAGCAGAGGACACACCGTTCCTCTGAAGTGGAAGGAGTTTCTCCATGTACTCCTGTTTCCTGGGGCAGTCTGCGAATGCGTGTTCGATGACATCACGGAACGTCTCCACGAGGATGATCTCCATCTTCTCGTAGTATCTCGACTCTATCATCACATCGTTCGCATTCTCTTTGGGAATGAGGACCTTCGTTATCCCTGCATCCCCTGCAGCTTCCAATTTGGCAGTAGCACCACCGATTGGAAGCACCATACCTCTGACATTGAGACTTCCTGTCATAGCGATGTTCTGGTGGATGGGGATGTTCTCCAATGCTGAGATGATCGCAGTTGTGATCGTTATGGATGCACTGTCGCCCTCCACACCATCGTATGTTCCGATGAACTGAAGGTGAATGTCCACATCAGAGATGTCCGCGATGGCGTACTTCTTCACTACAGCCGAGATGTTGTCCACGGCTTCCTTGGCGATCTCGCCGAGTTTACCGGTAGCGACGATATGTCCGCCCTTCTTGCTCTGTGAAGGTGCGACCTCTGCTACGATCGGAAGTACGATACCTGCATACTCTGCCATGTTCGAGCTTGCGTTGAGTGCCGCAAGGCCGTTGATCATACCGACCTCATCGCCAGATGTCTTGAACATGTCGTATTTCTTGTGTGATTCGACGACACGGTCAGCCATCTGCTTCTCAAGACTCCTTGCTGTCCTTCTTGCGAGGAGAACATCATCGATACCGACGACCTTCTTTCCTTTCTGCGTAGCGATATCGCCGGATACACGGACGAGACCACCGAGTTCCCTGAACCTGAGTGTGAGCTCTCCTTTCCTGCCGGAACGGCGCTGTGCCTCTCTGATGACCTCTCCTACGGCATACTTGTCGAATGGAGGGATCTTTCCGTCCTTCTTGACCTCCTGCGCGACGAACCTGCAGATGTTCTTACGGTTCTCATCGCTGTCGATCATGGTCGTCTTCATGTAGACCTCGTAACCGTATCCTCTTATCCTGGACCTGAGTGCAGGGTGCATTCCCTGAAGCGCATCAAGGTTACCTGCACAGACGAGAACGAAATCCGTCGGTACGGGTTCACTCTTCACGAGTGCACCGGATGACCTCTCGGACTGTCCTGTGATGCATGCCCTCTTCTCCTGCATAGCAGTGAGCAATGCCTGTTGGGATTCCATCCTGAGCATGTTGATCTCATCGATGAAGAGAACACCTTTGTTCGCCTTGTGGATTGCTCCCGCTTCAAGCCTGTCGTGTGACGGTGTCTCCAATCCACCGGATTGGAACGGATCGTGTCTGACATCACCGAGAAGTGCTCCTGCGTGGGCAGCTGTCGCATCTACGAACGGGGGCATCTCATTGGCATCATGACCGACCAATAATTTGGGCACTATGATGACTTCCTGCCTCTGACCCCCAGGTGTCCTGAACACCATGAAAATCAGGAATGAAGCCATCAATCCAATCCAAAGGAGCGACATGTCCTTTGTCATGATGAAGTATAACACGGCGATTCCGAGAATGGCGAAGATGATGTAAAGTGTCGTGTTGTTCTTACGATTCTTCTGAGCCGCAGCCTGTGCCTTCTGCTCATTGACGATCGTCTTTCCTCTTCCAGCAGGGAGGACACGTATCCTGGGCTCGTTGAAATCCTCAGGGTTATGATACGCGATGACGTCCTGCAACTCTCCTTTCGGGAGATATTCCGTCATTGCATTCGCTAACATCGATTTACCTGTACCGGGCTCACCGATGAGCATCACGTGTCTCTTCTGTGACGCAGCTTTCTTGACGATATCAACGGCCTCCTCCTGTCCAATGACCTGATCGGCCTTGATTTCGGGGATTTGGATATCGTCCGTGGTTTGGAATGTCTGTCCTTCTACCCATTCCTCGAGAGGGACCTTACATTCCACGTCCTTTTCTTCACCCATTCTCTTCCTCCGTGTAACTAAGTGGATACCCCCTTATGCACGACAGGATATAAGGTTGTCCTTAAAATACAAGAAAATGGGAGGGATCAATAACGTTTCTTCTGTAACTTGCCATCCTTCTTCTGACGCATGACGGTCGTGCCCTGGTTCTTCGCCAATTCCTTCGCATATGCCTCTGCTTCGAGTTTAGTCGCGAATCTCTTCGTAGCCTTCTTGCCGCCTTCGATCTTCACCTGCCACCCGCCATCAGGATGTGGGGAGACGAACTGCCTCTTCTTCCTCTCAGTGGATGTAGTAGATTCAACCTCTTCCGTCTGTGCTCCAACATCGATCTCAGTCTTATCTGCCATGGAAACATCTCCTCATATCAATTAGGGTCGTCAAATTATAATATGCTTTTTCAATTCACCAAGCATGTACGGCGGACCAGAGGATGCAATGAAGAAGGCGAAGAATCAAGCATCGAGCAACAACAGCAACGGTGCCATTGAAACACTGGAAGCATATCTCGTCAATGATCCGCACAACGTAGAGGTCAGGATGCTCTTGGCGAACATTGCATTCAATGCCATGATGCACAATTATGCGATAATGCAGCTTAATATCATCGTCGATCTCGATCCAGACAATGAGGATGCTAGAAGGGCGTTGCTCACGATCTACAAGAACGACAAGAAGACAGTCAGGCAAGCTAACGAGCAATTCCAATACCTTCTTGAGAAACATCCCGAAGATCCCGATCTCTTGAACAGCTACGGGATATTCTGCAGACTTCAGCTATTGGATAACAAGAAATCGGAGGAATACTACCTCAAGGCGATCGAATTGGATCCGAACAGGGCTGAATTCCACCTCAACTATGCGATACTCCTCGTGAACGATCTGAAGAAGTACACAGAGGCAAGAGCACATCTCGAGAGGGCATTGGAACTCGATCCGAACAACACGAAAGCGAAGGAAGCGTTGGATAAACTTCTGAGGAAGAAGTTCCCCAAGGATGTCGAGAAGAAAGGATTCTTCTCATTCTTGAGGAAGCGTTGATAGAACGTAATCGCTGTTAACATTGTTAACTTTTTATACAAAGATTGTGATAGAGCAACGATAGAGTCGTAAGACTACTAGGTGATATTTATGAAAACATGGAGATGCAAAGTCTGCGGAGAGATTGTAAAGAGCGACATCTGCCCCGAGAAATGCCCCGTTTGCGGTGCAAGCAAGGAACATTTCGAAGAGGTCAAGGATGAGCAGTGGGTCTGGGCAGCAGAGCACAAGGTCGGAATCACAGACGGAGTACCTGCAGAGATCATCGATGGACTCAGAGCAAACTTCCAGGGCGAATGCACGGAAGTGGGCATGTATCTTGCGATGTCAAGGGTCGCATTCCGCGAGGGATACCCTGAGATCGGAATGTACTGGAAGCAGGCCGCATTCGAAGAGGCTGACCACGCATCAAGATTCGCAGAGATGCTCGGAGAGGTCCTCTCAGACAGCACAAAGAAGAACCTCGAGATGAGGGTCGATGCAGAGTTCGGAGCCACAGCAGGCAAGACAGAACTCGCAAAGAAGGCAAAGGAACTTGGCCTCGATGCTATCCACGATGCAGTTCACGAGATGGCAAGGGATGAGGCAAGGCACGGAAAGGCCTTTAAGGGACTCCTTGAGAGATACTTCAACTGAAACCATCAGGAGGGCGGGAACCGCTCTCCCCATTGCAATTACTTTCTCGCAAGACCATCTGATAATCGGATGGTCTTGCGTCAATCCTTATCTATTCGCACGACAATGACTTGGTCGAGGTATTGAAAATGCCATCGATCAAAGGATCAAAAACGGAACAGAACCTGCTTACTGCCTTCTCTGGAGAGAGTCAAGCCAGGAACAAATACACATACTATGCCTCACAAGCCAAGAAAGATGGCTACGAACAGATAGCGGCCATCTTCTTGGAGACGGCAGAGAACGAGAAAGAACATGCGAAGATGTGGTTCAAAGCACTTCATGACGGCTCTGTACCATGTACCGTAGAGAATCTCAAGGATGCTGCGAATGGGGAGAATTTTGAATGGATGAAGATGTATGCCGAGTTCGCAAAGACGGCAAGAGAGGAAGGTTTCAACGAGATCGCTGCCGCTTTCGAAGGTGTAGGTGCTGTTGAGAAGACACATGAAGAAAGATATCTGGCACTTCTCAAGAACATCGAAGAGGGCCTTGTTTTCAAGAAAGATAAGGTCGCCATATGGAAATGCAGGAACTGCGGATACACTCACGTGGGCGAAGAGGCTCCTGAGGTCTGTCCCGTCTGTAAACACCCCCAGTCATACTTTGAGCTCAAAGCATCGAACTGGTGAATTTTTACGCCGCACCATGTGTGCGGCATTCCATTTTTTATAATAAACACGCATCCCCTTCGACATGGAAATGGATCAATTTAAAATCAAAGCGAGCGAAGCATACCGCGAGGATGGACACTGCATAATCAACAGCCACATCTGTGAAGATGGCGACTGCAGACAATGTAGTTTCATCATTTATGCATCGAACCTTTCTCTCATCGACGCATTGTTCGGCGAATCTTCAAATCACCACGGGGATTGCGAATGCAGTTGCTGCTGTGAGGAAGATTGCTTCGATGACGAATACACTGAAAAAGAATGATGTGTTTGGGAGAATCTCTTCTCCCATCACGATCATCTAAGACGGATCGTCTCAAGGTTCTGAGGCGCTTTCGTCTCTATCTTATATTTCTGATAGATCGATGATGCGAGATCCGCACATTTACGATCCTCACCATGGCCTACGATTATCTTGGAAGGCCTTGGATCCAATTTCGAGATATAATTCATCAATTGTTTACGGTCGGAATGTCCTGAGAAACCGTCAATGGTCACGACATTCATCTTGACCTCGAGATTGAGCGACTTTCCGCCTTTCATAGTCAATGATACCTCTTTCCTTCCTCTTTGGATTGTGCGTCCCAAGGAATTCTCGCTCTGGTAACCGACGAACATCAACCAATTGTTGGGATCGTCCACCCACTCCCTGAAGTACTCCATCACAGGACCGCCGGTCATCATACCGCTTGTAGCAAGAACGATACAGGAATCGGGCGAATGACATATCTCCTCTCTCATATCCGATGTCTCCACACGTTTGAATATGGGAGACAGGAAAGGATTCTCATTCTGTTGGAATATCTTGGTCTTGAGTTGACTGTTGAGATATTCAGGATAGGCTGTGTGGATGGCTGTTGCCTCCCAGATCATACCATCAAGGTAAACGGGCATCTTGGGCAACTTACCAGTACGCATCATCTCTTCGATGACCAACATGACCTCCTGCGACCTTCCGACAGCGAACACAGGGATCAAGACCTTTCCGCCATTCTCGGTAGCCTTCTGCAGTATGCTGCACATCTCCTCTGATGCATCCATCCTGCTCGGTTGCATATCATTGTGTCCGCCGTATGTCGATTCTATGACCAACGACTCCAGACGAATGAATCTTGTACTTGCGGGATTGAACAACCATGATTTCTCGAATTTGGTATCCCCAGTGAATGCAACATTATGGAATCCGTTGCAGAGGTTGAAATGCGCTATGGATGATCCGAGGATGTGTCCTGCGTTATAGAATGTCAATCTCAC
Organism: Candidatus Methanarcanum hacksteinii; assembly: GCF_964305265.1. NCBI lineage: Archaea > Methanobacteriati > Thermoplasmatota > Thermoplasmata > Methanomassiliicoccales > Candidatus Methanarcanum > Candidatus Methanarcanum hacksteinii. Next base: position 172,354 of record NZ_CAYATA010000003.1, read on the forward strand.
ATCTGGGGCGATATCGGTCGTCTTCTCATATTGCAATGGTATGACGTGCAATATCTCCTCCCTTACATCAGAAGCATCGAAAGGTGCCTTCTTCGCCTCACCGAACATGAGCTTTATTGAATCCAACTGTAGAAGGGTCATAAGGTCCCTCGTTGGAGGAGTACAGTATATCGGCCCGTCGAATCCGTATTTGTAGAGTACGGGGAGCAGACCGCAGTGGTCCATATGTGCATGTGTGATGACAACGGCATCAATATCCGTTATCGGCTTCATCTCAGGGACATTGAAGTACGGGGATGCATCGGATGACGGGTCGAGACCGCAATCGATGAGGATCTTGCTGTTCTTTGTCATCAGAAGAGTGCATGATCTACCGACCTGTCTGAAACCGCCCAAGGATGTCATCCTCACGAACTGTTCCCCGTTCTCTATGATGGCCCTATTGATACGCCTACCGATGTGGCGCATGATCTCTGACCTCTCATCACGACTGTATCTCAAGTATCCGCGGACATCATTGATCGTCTTGGAGGGGATCGGAGGCGAACGGATCGTCTTTATGTTCCATCCGGTACTCTTCTTCAGATCCGTAAGGTATTGTCCACCCTTTCCTACGATGGCTCCAGGATTCTTGGCCTCCACCATCACTACGCCAGTATCATAATCGAAGTAAAGACCGGTTATCTCCGCTTCCTCAGGTATCATAGCTCTGATCTTCTCTTCGACATCATCCGAGTTCTCCAATGACTTAGGGTCAGGGCGGATGTCGAATCTCTTCTTGAGCTCGGTGGCCAACATCTTGGTTATGTTGGCGTTCTCAGAGAATTTATCAAAGTCTTTAGAGTATATCACGATCGTAGGTCCTTCGACCTCGATAGCCGTTATGTCCAGATTTTTCGGGATTATGCGTCTTATCTCCTCTTTGAGATTAGCGAATTGTCTATCAACGCTCATGTAAATGGGTCCTTGAGATTAATTGGAAAGAATGGGTTTGAGAATAAGGGGTTTGGTAGGAGGGATCATCTTACGGGATAGTTGATCCCGAGTTCGACGGCACGAGCCTTGATCTCATCCTTAGGGATCCACTTGAATCCGTCCTTGTTGATGACTGCGATGAGCATTCCGTCACCGGATGCAGAGTCTCTGTTCATCGCTGCATGCAATGCCATTATGACGATGTCCCTTGCCTCATCCTCTGAGAGATCGGGTTTGTATGTCGTCTCAAGCGAACCGAGTGCGAACACCGATCCTGAACCAACGGACATGACGTTGTCCTCGATATATCCTCCAGCACCATCTATGCTGTAGATGTGACCGCCTGTGTTGTCGTAACCGCCGATGATGTGTCCGACGTAGAATCCATTACGGATAACGTTAGCTACGAGTGTAGCCGCTGCATTGACGGACATCGGAGCACCCTTCCTCATCGAATAGAGGGCCACCTCGCTCTGGATGAATCTGACCATGAGCTGTGCGTCACCTACGACTCCAGCGATCGTCAATCCGAGGTTGTCAGCGATCTTGTGGACCTTCTGAACATCAGAATGTGCGATCATGTTGCTCATCGTCGCTCTCTGATCTGAAGCGAGAATTACTCCGTCCTTGTACTTTACACCGATGGTAGTGGTTCCTGTTTTGAGAACTTGTTGTTCAGACATGTATTATACCTTCCAGAATAGAATTCTGTCAAAAGGCAGCTGTCTAATCCGACTTCTGCATCTACAGCGATTATCTCATACCTTATATAATTGACTGAAACGGAATCGTCATGATTGCTATGTTGGATGTATATGACAATGAGGGAAGGATCAGTGATGCGAATGACCAAAGTACTTCAATCAGGTCTCGATACAGTAGAATATTGAATCCCTATATCGAACTCACACGTCCAGCTGACATCATTGTGGGCCTCATCGGCCTGATAGCTGCTGCATTCGTCGCATCTGGAACAAACATTGCGGATCACATGATGGAAGTGATCATCGTGTCGATTGCAGTCGTGTTCTACATCGCTGGTGGCAATTCCATCAATGACAGCGTTGATGGTGAGGTAGATAGGATAGCGCATCCGGATAGGCCCGTACCATGTGGGAAGATCTCGTCGACCTCCGCATTCCATTTTGGGCTGATATGTCTCGCCCTCGCACTAGCATCATCCGTCATCTCGATGGATCCTCTTGTGATTATGATAGTCGGTGTAGCATGTGTAGCGATAACCGCCTATGAGATGATATTGAAGAAGAAAGGCTTCATCGGAAATATAACGATAGCAGCACTCACTGGCGCATCCTTCATACTTGGAGGGGCTATGGTGCATAACATATCTGCGTGTTCTGTGCTTTCTGCCACGGTATTCATGATAACATTGGGCAGAGAGATACAAAAGGACATAATGGACAAGGACGGAGATTCAGCTGATAGAAAGACCTTACCAATGCGCATCGGTGTTGAACGTTCATCCGTTGTCGCACGCCTGTCCTACGTAGTTGCTGTGATAATATCATCGATCCCGTTGATGATAAGATCATCGAGCATACTATATGCATCCATATCCATTGCTGATGTGATGCTTCTGATATCTGCATCGGGGCGCGTAGATACGAAGTGTTCCGAAAGAATTGCCAAATACTCGATACTTGCAGTTATTGTCGCTTCTGTTCTCGGAACACTTCACTTGTAGAGCGAAACGATATCAGGGCAACGTTCCTTCACCACTTTCACCATGTCATCCACCCTGACCTTCTCCATTTCCGCATGTGATGCGACCTCGATCAATTCATCGATCGTTCTGTCATCCATATCGACGAATTTCTCCTTTATCTTCCAGTTCCTTTGGAGCTCTTTCATGATCTTTCCACGCCAAACCTCCTCATAAGGTTTGAACGACTCTTTGGAATAATCTTTCTTCAGATAGCATTCGGCCAAGGTCTCTCCAGCATGCATACCTGTCATAAGTGCATGATAGATACCTCCGCCTGTCATTGGATCTATGACTCTAGCAGCATCTCCGACAAGGACTATCCCATCCTCCGCAGCGGATTCAAGGCCGGGACACAAGGACACCATGCCTGCGGCGATATTGACTACGGATCCGTTCTTCAATCTAGGATCCGATTCTATGAATCTGTCAAGGTAATATTTCGGACCTCTTCCAGGCTCTATCTTGGTACCTTGGATGCCCAGTCCTACGTTAGCAGAATGCTTTCCTTTGGGGAATATCCAAACGTATCCTCCAGGTGATACTGAACCAAGAATGAATTCGCAGTAATCCTGTACGATATCGACATCGACCATGGTGTATTGTATGCAGGAATCGATGTCGTTGAGAGATAGTGAGGTATCGATGCCTGCCCATCTAGCCACCTGGGATTCGAAACCATCAGCAGCCACTATGCAATCGCAACCTATCTCCTTCGTTTCGCCCATGTGAGTTACCCTTACACCAGAAATCTTACCACTGTTGTCGCGTATCACGCCTGTGCACGCAGCACGTACTACAACATCCGCACCAGCCTCGGCAGCTTGTTCTGCTACGAATTTATCAAAGAGATGACGATTCAGTACGTAACCTACCTCCCCATCCTTCCAACTCTCATCCACCTTGAGGTAACTCCCACCAACGGTACGCATGATTGTCCCGCGTATCTCAGAAGAGATCCACATAGGATCAGGTTCGATACAGACCTCTTTGAGCCTCCTCTTTGAAACACCCTCGGCACACCTGAGCGGGGCTCCGATCTCAGCCTTCTTCTCTATGAGAAGAACGTCCGCTCCAACGAGTGCTGCATGTTTAGCGGCCATCGAACCTGCTGGACCAGCACCTACTACCACGATGTCGTACCTGTCCTTCATGCCATGTAATCTATGGTTCGTTATATAACGATATTTTGGGTTCGTCATCCTAAATACTTCCATACTTCCGTGGAAAGACGTAATAAACACGCGACACTTATGGTCAGAACATGAAGGTATTGTTGATCAATGGAAGCCCGAGGAAGGAATGCACATACACCGCATTGAAAGAGGTCGCTGACGCACTCGAAGCGGAAGGCATAGGGACTGAGATCATAACCATCGGCAACAGGACGATAGCTGGTTGCAGCGCATGCAAATCATGCAAGAAGACAGGACGTTGCATAATCGATAACGATCCCGTCCATGATATCGGTTCCAGATTGGAACTCTATGATGGATTCATTTTCGGTTCACCTGTTTACTACGCCGGCCCATCGGGACAGCTACAGGCATTCATGGACAGACTGTTCTACGCATACGGTGCGATGCTCAGAGGCAAACCAGCGGCATGCGTAGTTTCGTGCAGGAGAGGAGGAGCGAGTGCGGCTTTCGACCGTTTGAACAAGTACTTCGCCATCAATGATATGCCAATCGTGACATCACAATATTGGAACCAGGTACATGGCGGTAACAAAGAAGAGGTCGTACAGGATGTGGAAGGGATGCAGACCATGCGCACATTGGGCAGGAACATGGCCTGGTTGCTGAAATGCATCGACCTCGGCAAGAAGAACGGTATCGTCAAACCAGAAAGGGAACCTACGACACTCACGAACTTCATTCGCTGATCGGCGGCCGATATATGAGAGTCAATGAGTTGGATCTTCCAGATGAGGCGATAACCGCTCTGGAGGAATGCGGATATCACACACTACACCCTCCGCAGGAAAAGGCCATACCTATCGCACTGGAAGGGAGGAATCTAGTCGTAGCTGTGCCCACGGCCAGCGGAAAATCGTTGATAGGATACACCGCCGCTCTGAAGACCATACTCGAAAAGAAGAAGAAAGTACTGTACATCGTACCGCTCAAGGCCCTTGCATCCGAGAAGAAGGATGATATGGATCGCTTCGCACATCTTGGATTCAAGACATCATTGAGCATCGGCGATCTGGATTCTGACGATAGATGGCTGAAGGATGCAGATTTCATCGTAGCTACATCGGAGAAGGCGGATTCCCTCATCAGACATGGGAGCAGCATAATCGATGAGATCGGATTGGTCATCGCGGATGAGATCCATCTGATCCATGACCCTTCCAGGGGTCCGACCCTTGAGGTCACATTGACCAAGATCAAGAGAAAACGCAATGATGTTCAGATAATAGCATTATCCGCAACCATCACCAACGCTAACGACCTAGCCATGTGGTTGGATGCCGAACTCGTGAAGATGGATTGGCGTCCGATACCTCTGCATGAAGGAGTCTATTACGACGACGAAGTGACGTTCGAGGACGGTCGTTCATTCGATATAGAGGCGGGCAAGGACGAGATATGGGCATTGCTAGAGCAGAGCATACAGAATGGAGGGCAATGCATCATATTCGTCAATGCGAGACGTTCCACGGAATCATTGGCGGTGAAATACTCTCCGAAGATGAGAAAGTACGCGAAAAGAGAACTCTCGAATGAAGAGATCTCGACGATTGAGGGAGATTCCGATACAACATCCCTCGGAAGAAAACTGTCCGAATGCATCAAGGATGGCATGGCATTCCACAATGCCGGCCTCACCTTCAAACAGAGACGTTACGTTGAGGAGAACTTCCGTAACGGGAACATCAAATGCATCGTAGCGACACCGACATTGGCAGCAGGCATCAATCTGCCTGCAAGACGCGTCATCGTCAGGGATACGAAACGTTTCGAAGCGAACTCCGGTAACACGCCTATCTCCGTCATGGAGATAAAACAGATGTGCGGACGTGCAGGAAGACCGGGATACGATCCGTACGGCGAAGCGATACTGATCGCCAAATCATATGATGATTACGAGAATCTCATGGACAACTATGTGATGTGCGATACGGAAGCGATAATGTCTAAACTCGGTAACGAGACCGTGTTGAGGAATCATATACTTGGATTGATAGCTACAGGCGATGTATCCAACATTGACGATATCGTTGAATTCATGAGGGATACGTTCTATGGAAGTGAATCCTCGCTGTACGGAATAGAATCCGCAGTAGAGAACATAGTCGATTTCCTTTGTGAGAATAAGATGGTCGAGAGAAGGGATGATGATATCCTAGCACTACCATTCGGAAAGAGGGTCTCGGATCTATACATCGATCCGAAATCAGCAGTCATCCTGAGAGATGCTGTGGAGAAGATGGATGAGGATACGCTCGATCTTCCGATATTGCATGCTGTGGCATCGACACCGGATGTCCTTGGTCTATATCCGAAGAAAAAGGATCAAGATTTCCTTGCTGCCACCATCAGGGAATTCGAGGATGATATGCTTGTTGATGTACCCGATGACATGGATTATTCCTACGAATATTTCCTGAGCGATTTGAAAACGGCTTGCCTCATCCAAGATTGGATCGGAGAGATGAGCGAGGACGTGATTACGGATTCATTCGGAATAGGGCCTGGAGACATAAGGTCGAGGGTCGATATGATGGATTGGTTGCTGTATGCGATGAGCGAGATCGCTGTTCTGTTCAAACCGAGTGTCGTCAAAAGACTCCGCGAGATGTTGACAAGAGTTAGATACGGCATAAGATCCGAACTGATAGAACTCGTATCGATGAGGGGTGTTGGAAGAGCAAGAGCCAGATCATTGTATGATCACATGGTGAAGACAAGAGACGATATCGCGAGGATAGATGTCAATGCCCTGGCCGCGATACCTAGTATAGGCAACGCATTGGCGCATAAACTCAAAGAAGAGGTCGGACAGAAAGATGATGTATACACATCCGCTCCGACATCGATAGAAGAAGATGAAGAGTTGACCGCTACGGCCGGGCCGAAGCAGTCGAGTCTCTTCGATTTCAATTGAGAATATTCTCAACAGCTTCGACACTGTTCGCACATTTGATTATAGGCTCACAGTTGTTGATGATCGTGTCGGGGTCCTTCAGACCGTTACCCGTACAGATACAAACAACCTTCTCATCCCTGTCGATGATTCCCATCTCACGCAACTTCTTAGCACCTGCTACGGAAGCTGCAGATGCAGGCTCAACACAAACACCCTCTCTCCTTCCAAGGAGTTTCTGTGCTGCGATGATCTCCGCATCCGTCACTGTGGTCGAATATCCTCCAGTGTCATAGATGGCTTTGAGAGCCTTCCTTCCGCTGATTGGGTTTCCAATCCTTATGGCCGTAGCGATCGTCTCGGGATTCTCCTCTGCGACGAAATCATTCGTCTTGGCAGCGAATGCTGATGCGATTGGTGATGCACCTTCTGCCTGTATTCCTGTGAGCATCGGCATCTTGTCGATCCAACCGACCTCTTTCAGTTCGGTGATGGCCTTGTAGATGGCCCATATGTTCGCTGCATTTCCAACAGGAAGGATGATCCTGTCAGGAACATCATACTGGAGCTGATCCATTATCTCGAACAATACTGATTTCTGACCCTCAGGCCTGAATGGGTTGATACTGTTCAGGAGGTAGATCTTCCTCTCTTCTGCCATCTTCCTTGCCAACGCGAGTGCATCATCGAAGTTACCATCGATCGAAAGGACCTTCGCTCCGAAGAACATGGCCTGTGCGAGTTTACCTGCCGCGACCTTTCCAGATGGGAGGAAGACAGCACATTTCAGTCCTGCTTTCGCGGCGTATGCTGCGAGTGATGCGGAAGTATTTCCGGTCGATGCGCAACCGACAGTAGGGACACCTAGCTCTACAGCATGGGATACCCCAACGGTCATACCCCTGTCCTTGAATGAACCTGTAGGGTTCGCACCCTCGTATTTGACGAACAGATCGGGGATACCGATCTCTGCACCCAATGCCTTGGTCGAATAGAGAGGCGTTCCGCCCTCTTTGATGGATACTGCATGTTTCTTGTCCACAGGAAGGAAATCAGCGTATCTCCATACACCGATCGGTTCCTTCGCAAGATCGGTAGGTTTCTTCTCCTTCACCTTCTCGAGATCCATCTTGACGGTCAAGAGGCCACCACATCTCGGGCAGATGTTGGTGAACGGGTCATCAACATCACATCCGCAATCCCAACATACCACTTTGTGATTACTCATATTACTCTCTCCTACATCCTTCGCCCCAGGTGGTCACCCAGGTGTCGCAATGCATATTGTTCTGATCATAAACGCTCTTCACTGCATCAGCGATGTTCTTCCCATCCATCTCCGATTTCTTGAAGAATGAGATTATACACGGACCAGATCCTCCAAGGAATGAAGCCTTAGCACCAGCACTGAGTGCTGCCTTCTCCGCTTCTTTGAGATGGGGGACAAGACCAGCCCTTGCAGGTTCGAATACCGCATCCTTGATGCTGCGTCCAATAAGATCGACATCTCCGACCTCCATACCGTGAACGAGACATGAAGCGTTACCTACATGGAAGACGAGATCCTTCACGGAAACCTGTGTCGGCAATACCTGCCTTGATTCCTTCGTGGGTACGAGCACATCGGGCATCGCGATGACGATACCGAGATCATCTGGAGGCCTTATCGATATCACCTCGAAGGGTTCATAGGACCTTATCATCGTGAATCCGCCAAGGATACATGGTGCGACGTTATCCGCATGGAAGCCTCCGGATGTCACATCCTCTGCATGTGCTGCGCACAATACGACCTCTGTCGGCGTGAGCTTCTCCCCTGTGAGCACATGGGCGAGATATGCACCTCCCGCAGCGGATGCTCCTGATGAACCGATACCGCTGCACGGCCTGATACCTTTCTTGATTCTTATCTCGATACCGAAGTCGGAACCTGTCCTCTTCAACACCTCAGTAGCTGCAATACCTACGGAATTCTTGGTCGGATCTGTAGGGATGCCTTCGCTCCCAGGTCCTGAGATCTCAGTGATACTGATACCAGAATCGATCTTCCTTCCTTCAATCGTATCAAACGGCTCGTCGAGTGCCAATCCGAATATGTCGAACCCTGCTCCGATGTTCGATGTCGTCGCTGGCGCGTGAATCCTTACCCATTCGCTCATGATGATCACGTGTTACCGAGGATTGGAATGTCTATTCCATATTAAAGGTGTCTGCAAGAACTTAATGAGAGGGTTTCCTTTGCTACATATGGATACAGTATCTGATGGGATCATTGACATCATTTCTCAATGATTGACGTGCATCCTATGTGCTATCATATGCCGATGTTTATATCATTGATTTAGAATTCGAGGACATGGACTTCAGTGTCATCGGGATGAGAGGAAATGCATCATTCGAGACGATCGTAGAACATTTCACATCGATGGGCGGAGAGGTCGTACTCCTCGATCCCGATTATGTCTATGGTCGCGATATGATCGAATCGGCTGCAGAACACGCCGTAAGGGCATTCGAACATGGGATGAACCGTTCGAAGACCATCCTCACAGAGACGATAATCTATGCCGCATCAGAAAGGCAGATCTCGAAGGCGCTATCCAGGATGAAGCCGAAGGAAGGCCGTATGGATTATGTCGCATTACTGATCGATATCCCTGATCCTAAGTTAGATGAAATCGGAATGACAAGGGATGATTCATTGATCGAAGGTACGCCGGAGAAAGCTGAGAGACTAGGTCTCATCAATGAAATGGGGATACCATGCGAGGATCTCGCATTAGAACGCGTCGCATTGATCGACTTAGCAAAATATTAAAGGTGTTTTGGTCGGACATTCAATGTCCGACCGTTGTTGGTTCATTTGATCGGCACGAACTTGAAACCGTAATGGATGACACCCGAATCCCCATCCGCATCCAATTTACGGAGTACAGCACGTACGGGCATACCTATCTTCACATCCTCGATGTTCACATCGACCAACTGTGATGATATCATCAATCCATCATTCGTCCTGACCATGGCTACGACGTATGGTTTCTGCATGTTGTTGCAATCAGGCGCCTCATGGATGACCGAGAAGGTGTACACCTCTCCTTCCCTGCAGACCTTGTACGGCTCCATCTTTCCGAGGGATTGCCTCCTGCAATGAGGACACAATGATCTGCTCGGGAAGTATGCCTTTCCGCAAATGGGGCATTTGGTACCCTCAAGGTTGTACCTTCCCGGAATCTCCCTCCACTCTTTAGCTACGGATGACATCAGATCGCCTCCAATATTGAAACGGTGACAGTGGAACCAGTACCTCCGACGCTCTGTGCGAGCCCGTATTTGGCATCCTTGACCTGTCTTCCATCGGCCTTACCTCTGAGCTGATCGACGATCTCAGCGATCTGGGCCACACCTGTCGCACCCAACGGGTGACCGCGTGCCTTGAGACCGCCTGATGTGTTGACCACAAGGTTACCTCCGTTACCGTAAGTAACCTTTCCCTCGAGAACGGCCTTACCGGCTTTTCCCCTTCCGAAGAATCCGAGGTCCTCAAGGGCCATTATGCCTGCCACTGTGTAGTTGTCATGAATTTCTGCTACAGATATGTCCTCGGGTTTGATCCCTGCATATGCGTATGCATCCTTTGCGGCTGCGACCGTTGCACCGAACGATGTGATCGTATCCCTCTGGAAGAGTGCGAGCGTATCGCTCTTCTGTACCACTGCGGACACCTTTGCGTATGCATCGGTGTGCTCCTTTGCCTTCTCAAGAGGACAGAGTACGACAGCTGCCGCACCATCAGAGATAGGTGCACAATCGAATACACCGAGAGGTTCAGCAACACTTCCAGACCTGAGCACTGTCTCAAGTTTGACGGCTTTCCTGAACTGTGCGTTGGGATTTAACGCACCATGTGCATGACCGTTCACTGCCATGGATGCGATCTCCTCTCTCGTAGCGAGACCGTCATTAATCATCCTCTTCGCCATCATCGCATAGAGAGATGCGAATGTTATTCCCATCCCTGCTTCCCATTCAGAATCGGATGTTGTGTCGAGGATGCTGTTGATCGATGCATCATCGAGATCGGTCATCTTCTCCGCACCTGCGACCACGACATAATCCTGAAGTCCTGACGCGACAGCCATGACACCTTCTCTGAATGCCACGCCTCCAGATGCCTCTCCTGCTTCGACACGCGTACATGGGACGTGGTTGGATGCCATACCGGAATAATCGGCTATGAGCGCATCCACGTGCTGTTGGTTGATGAAACGTCCCGCGGACATGTTCCCTATGTACATACCATCGATCTCATTCCCTGCAAGACCTGCATCCTCGATCGCTTTCAATCCTGCTTCGATTCCGATCGATCTGAATGATTTGTTCCAGAGTTCTCCGAATTTGGTGACTCCGACCCCTATTACTGCTACTTCCCTCATCCTATCACTCCGGCAGTGTGATCTTGCCTTTGTACTTGGCATACTGTGCATAATCGAGGTAAACGACATCCTCGAGGATCTTGTCCATCGTGGGCGCGTTCTCCCTCTTGAATTTACTAATCTCATCGGTCACAGTGATATCGAACGCATCGCTTCCTGCTCCAGAACCGTATGAGACGACGAAAATCCTGTCCCCTGGTTTGGCTACGTCAAGTATCGCCGAGAGTCCTAACGGAACAGCCCCGCTGTATGTGTTGCCTATGCTAGGCGTCAACAATCCTCTCTCGATCTGCTCCTCTGTGAATCCGAGCTGTGCAGCCACCCTTGTGGGGAACTTTCCGTTGGGCTGGTGGAATACTGCATAATCATAATCCTCCGCTTTGGTGCCCATTGCATCGAACATCATCTTGGCAGCTGATGTTATATGCCTGAAATATGCAGGTTCTCCTGTGAATCTGCCTCCGTGCTTGGGGTAAGGTTGACCTTCCCTCCTCCAGAAGTCCGGAGTATCGGTGGTGAAACTCAATGTCTTGTTGATCTTCGCGATCACATCCTCCGTACCTATGAGATATGCTGCTCCGCCTGCGGATGCGGAATACTCCAATGCATCCCCGGGTGCGCCCTGTGATGTGTCCGCACCGATCGCCACAGCGTACTTCATCATCCCTGAAAGGACGAGACCAAGGCTCATTTGGATACCTGCTGTACCTGCCTTACATGCGAACTCGAGGTCCGCAGCGGTCATCGCAGGCGTAGCCTCTATCGCCTCAGCGACTATGGTCGATGTCGGTTTTACAGCATACGGGTGCGATTCCGAACCAACGTACACTGCGCCTATGTCCTTAGGGTCCACGAACGGTACCCTTGCCATCATGTTCCTTGCGGCCTCTGTTGCGATAGTGACAACATCCTCATCAGGCGAAGGGACTGACTTTTGATTAATGTACAATCCTTTTCCCATGGACTTGCCATCCACGCCCCAGACTTTCCCGATCTCCTCGGGAAGTATCCTGTTCCTGGGCACATATGCCCCATAACTCACTATTCCTGCTTCCATCATACCCTCTCCGCCATCATCTTCATCTTCGATATGACATCATTAACACCCAAGCTCGTCTCTATCAACGGAACCTTCTCCAATTGTGCCAATTTGATGGCCAAAGGATCGCTGTTGTCGGGCCTTATGTACACGACTGCAGCAGGTGTAAGCGGATGTGCTCTGATCGCCACCATCGGTGAACGTCCGAAATGTACATCCGTAAAGATCAGTGCCCTCTCTATGCTCCATCCGTAGATCTTCATGTAATCAGAGGAATTCAAGGATATTATCGCCTTCAACGAATCGACGACGGTGTATCCGTAGATCTTCTTCTGTATACCGTCATACCCAATGTTCTTTCCAATGATCGTTTTCATGAACTTGCTGAGTTCGATCCCTTCTGGGAACTCGCCCATGTCTATGATACAATCCGGTCTGTCATCGGGCTGATATTTCCTGATGGTCGGGGATCCCGCTGCCACATCGATCTCGATGAAAGCATCGATCATCTTCCTGACCATCTGAACTCCGGGAGATTTCCTTCTCCCGGACTCATAATCACTCACTACGGAATGCGACATCCCGATGGCATCAGCGAGTTGATGTTGGCTTATGCCGAATTCCTCTCTCCATTTCCTGATTGCCTTTCCGGGTTCGGATGACAGGGCGATCTCTCCTGCCATCTTCTCTCTGAGCGCACCTTCCATGAAACGAGAACAATATTGCGTTATATATTATTGACGAATAATTATTTCGTCAAATGTCGTAATTATAGTGTAGAACAGGGCTACACCCTGTGCTACGCTCAACCGGATATCATATGACTGTTATCGTGATAGAACAATGCAAGTGAAACCGATATCGCGATAGGGACTATCGCACTCATCACATTGAGAAGTTCGTTAGGGGTATCCTCGATGAATATCATACATATTGATGATATCGTGACGACCACGACCATGACCATCGATACTATATGGACATCATCCTCCCCTCTAAGGAACATCGTTGCCACGAATGCTATGATGGAGATTATCGATAAGGCTATCAAAATCATCCTTGTGAACGTTATATCCCCTCCGAGGATAGGGTGTGCGATTATGCTGAGGATGAAGATACCAGCACATCCAGCGAGGTGTATCGGACCTTTCTTCTTGTAACCTACTGTCGCATACAGGGCGAGCATCAATGATGATGCAAGGATCAAAAGATAACCAATCAATTCCGATTTCGCACCCTTATCCATGGACGACAGATCGAATCCAATACCCATCATCCCCCATACCGACACAACGATACCGAAAACGATGATCAAGACCTGGATCGGACAGATATGATGTTGACAATTCGAAGAAGAACAACACCTCATGCACACCGTATTAGCGGACTTGTATAAAATTCCCTATCGTGATATCAATGACATCATTGTATGACGTCATTTCTTCCGATAGCTCCCTTAATCATTATAAATAAAACATCCATCACCGAATAAAGAGGTTTGATCCCATGGTCAAGATTAAGGATTGCAGAAAGACGATCGATACGGAAGAAGGAAATGTGACGTACTATAGCCTGAGGGAATTGGAATCACAAGGCCTGATAAAGGATCTGAAGAAGATGCCGTATTCGATAAAGGTCCTCGTAGAATCCTTACTCAGACAAAAGGATGGGAAACTCATAACGGACGATGATGTCGCAACGATAGCATCATGGAACTCCAAGAAGAATGTGGATGATGAGATCCCTTACATTCCGGCACGTGTGCTTCTCCAGGACCTCACAGGAGGTGCTGCGGTCGTAGATCTCGCATCCATGAGGGCTGCCGTCGCTAAGATGGGCGGCGATCCTAAGAGAATCAATCCCCTCGTTCCTGTCGATCTTGTCATCGATCACTCGATCCAAGTCGACTATGCGGGTACACCCGATGCGGAGATGAAGAATGAGGAGTTGGATTTCCAAAGGAACAAGGAGAGATACGCTCTCTTCAAATGGGCACAGAGCTCATTCGACAACTTCCGCGCAGTACCCCCGGGAAAGGGCATCTGCCACCAGGTCAACCTCGAATACCTCTCACCTCTGATTCACTGTGTGAAGAAGGATGGTGTCTTGACCGCATATCCCGATTCGTGCTTCGGTACCGATTCACACACCACGCAGATAGATGGATTGGGAGTCGTAGGATGGGGCGTCGGAGGCATTGAAGCTGAGGCTGTCATGCTCGGACAGCCCTGTTACATGAAATTACCCGACGTCATCGGATTCAGACTCACAGGGAAACTTAGGGAAGGAGTGACAGCGACCGACCTCGTCCTCACTATCGTGGAGATGTTGAGGAGAGTTGGTGTCGTAGGTAAATTCGTTGAATTCTGTGGTGAGGGATACCAGAACCTCGAACTTGCCGACAGGGCGACCATAGCTAACATGGGTCCGGAATACGGTGCGACAATGGGATTCTTCCCGATTGATCAGAAGACCATCGACTACCTCAGACTCTCAGGAAGGGATGAGAAGCACATCGACACCGTGGTCAAATACGCGAAGGAACAGACACTCTGGTATGAAGGCGAAGCTGAATACACCGAGATGTTGGAGCTCGATCTCGCTGATGTATATCCCTCGCTCGCAGGACACAAGAGACCGCAGGACAGGATACCTCTCTGTAACATGAAGACCGCATTCCGTGCGACATTGGACGAACTCGGAGTGAAGGAACAGAAGGAAGCAGATGGGCTCAAGGACGGATTCCTTGCGATAGCATCCATCACGTCATGCACGAACACCGCCAACCCATCGGTGATGATCGCTGCCGGACTCGTCGCGAAGAAGGCATACGAACTCGGATTGAGACCGAAGGAGTACGTGAAGACATCACTCTCGCCTGGTTCGAGAGTCGTCACACAATACCTGAAGGACTCCGGACTCCTCGGATACCTCGAGGAACTCGGATACAACGTTACAGGATACGGATGTATGACATGCATCGGCAACAGTGGCCCGTTGGATCCCGCGATCGTGAAGAAGATACAGGATAACGACCTCGTTGCAGCTGCCATAGCTTCGAGCAACAGGAACTTCGAAGGACGTATCCATGCGAGTGTGAAAGCGAACTATCTCGCATCACCGCCACTCGTCGTTGCATTCTCCATCGCAGGCCGTGTGGACATAGACCTGGGTGCGGAACCCTTGGGTCAATTCGAAGGCAAGGATGTGTTCCTCAAGGACATTTGGCCCTCGGATAAAGAGATCAAAGAGGTCATGGACAGATTCGTCACAAGGGAGACGTTCATCGAACAATATAGTAACATATTCGAAGGTTCGGATAGATGGAAAGCGATCGAGGCACCCGAAGGAGCATTGTTCGAATGGGACGAGGGAAGCACATACATCAGGAACCCTCCGTTCTTCGACGACATGTCCGAAGAACCCGCGATAAAGAACATCGAGAGATCGCATGCACTCGCATCGTTGGGAGATTCTATCACCACAGACCACATCTCGCCCGCAGGTTCATTCTCCGCAACATCTGATGCAGGGAAATATCTGATATCGTTGGGAGTCGAACCCAAGGATTTCAATTCATACGGTTCAAGAAGAGCTAACCACGAGGTGATGGTAAGAGGTACC
Organism: Candidatus Methanarcanum hacksteinii; assembly: GCF_964305265.1. Taxonomy (NCBI): domain Archaea; kingdom Methanobacteriati; phylum Thermoplasmatota; class Thermoplasmata; order Methanomassiliicoccales; genus Candidatus Methanarcanum; species Candidatus Methanarcanum hacksteinii. Next base: position 188,243 of record NZ_CAYATA010000003.1, read on the forward strand.
TTCGCCAACATCAGATTGAAGAACAGGCTCGCACCCGGAACGGAAGGCAGTTGGTCACTGTACGTACCTGAGAACAAGATCGATACGATCTTCGAGACATCCAGGAGATACATCGAGGATAGGACACCACTCATCGTCCTCGCAGGCAAGGAATACGGAACGGGAAGCTCAAGGGATTGGGCAGCTAAGGGCCCGTACCTCCTTGGTGTAAGGGCTGTGATCGCAGAATCCTTCGAAAGGATCCACAGATCCAATCTCGTCGGAATGGGAATAATTCCGTTGCAATTCCGTGACGGACAGAACCTCGAATCACTTGGACTCACAGGTAAAGAGGTGTTCGACATAGAGGTAGAGGGTCTCGAACCCAAATGCGATGTCAAGGTCACCGCTTACAGGGATGGTAAGAAACTCGAATTCTGGACGGTCTGCAGGGTGGACGTACCAGCTGAGGTGGATTACATAAAGAACGGCGGAATCCTTCAGACAGTGCTCAGGAACATGATGTCCTGAGCACCCTAGCCAGAAGGAAAGCGACTGTAGAAACCTTTTATACCAATGACATATTAGGGAGGCTCACGGGCCCTTGGGTTAGCTTGGTATACTTGTGCCTTCGGGAGGCATAGACTCCGGTTCAAATCCGGGGGGGCCCACTCATTCTATGTCTGGCTAAAATTCAATGACCTTTTTGGTAGGTCGTTTCGGGATTTGAACCAAAGGCATTTTTCGACTGTGTATCCCCTGTTTCCATTATTGCCCCGATTTTTACCAACGGACCTGAACCGTTGTTGTCCAGTATCTCGGAATCGAAGTCAATGACATGGTAAAAACAGGTAAAAGATCGGTGAAAAACCCCTGAAAACCCGTATACAACTTTTTGAGTAGGTCTAAAATCGTGTCGAAAATGGTTCACGTTAAAGTTCACTACCCGAAAACTCAAACGTGAACCAAAATGCACAGAAAGGAGGGTTCAAAATACCTCATTTACCCTAATATTGAGAGACGATAAAGCCCATCAGTAGATAGCGGGATGAGACTACTTGAAAGAAGAAATGTCCATTATGTCATACCACATTCAATTAAGCGGTTGAGTCCAATCCGAATTGAAATCTATCCAACTCAAATCTAATTTCGCTTGACCAGGTTTACAGTACATTACACGCTCCATTTCGTAATTGCCTATACTGATTTTTCCATCTGGGATCGACCCGAATGCGAAATAGTCCCTGGCTTCGTTGATGGTTAATCTGTTCAAATACTCAGTGTTTTAGAAAACAATTAACTTGACAAAAAGAAAACAGAAAACAGACGCGAACAAAGTGAGTGTATGTTTTCTGTTTTCTACGAAAAGTTGGTAAGAAGTGGATTCTTTACAGGAAATTGGAATGACCAGAAAGAATCCAGATAAGCGTACAGCGAAGAGACTAAAAAAGCTTGAGGATGAAAGACAGGCGAAAAAGGTCAAAATCTGTCAATATCGCATCAAAGGGGAGTCCTACAGGGCTATAGGGGCGAGATTCGGCATGAGTCATCAAGCCATAGCGAACATCTGCAATCTGCTGCTCGTGGTCGTAAAATCTGCAAGAAAGGTCATCAGACATGGCCCCAGAGGCGGAAGGATAATGACCATCACCAAGGAGGAATACGGCTTCAAGAAAGGTTTCAAGAGCCTCCTGGCCTCAAAGAGGCCAGGGCCGAGACCTGGAGCTACGCCGAAATGCGATGAGATCGAGAAGGCCGTCGTCAAGACGAGGAAGAAGTACGGTTTCCTCGGCGCGGAGAAGATAGGAAGGATCGCCAACGTCGATGCTTCCGCACCGACGGTGAGGAAGACGTTGAGAAGATGCGGATTCGACAATATCACGAAGAAGAAGGGGCAAGCCCGCAAGCGTTTCTGCGCCTCATTCCCCAATGAGATGTGGCAGATCGACTACGTCGATCTCGGAGCTGGAACACACCTACTTTCAGTCATCGATGACCATTCCAGGAAGATCCTCTCGAAGAACATCAGCTATTCATGGACCACGGATGATGTCTTACGCATAATCAAAGAGGCCATCATGGAAATGGAACGCCGAAGATCATCCTCTCGGACCACGGCACCCAGTGGTACTCCACACATGGCGGCAATTCGAGGTTCGATGAGTTCTGTGACGAATACGGGATAGACCATCGCATGGGAGGGATAAGGAGACCCACGACCCAAGGGAAGGTCGAACGCTGGCACGGGAATATCCGTCGTGAGACGGATATCGATAAGACCGACGATATCGAAGAGAAACGTGTCATCCTGTACGATTACATGGATTTCTACAACAGCATCAGGCCTCACCATGCGTTAGGCCTTAGAACGCCGGATGAGGTCTATTACAAGACGGATCTTCCAGAATCCGATCCGATGAAGCTCTTCGTCAATTGATCGTGCACAACATCATCGCGATGCGATAGCGTGAGCTATCGACGGGACATCGAGGATACGCCGACGCCATCTGTTCCTGAGGCGTCGATCTTTAGAGAAAGCCTCTGTTCTCACTCGATGACTACGTCATCTCGTTCGAACAGAGGCTTTCTCTTATCTATAATGAATTCAATCAAGTTTCTGTAAAGTTATCTACTTTCTAAAACAAAATGGAGCCATAATTACTAGAATCATCGGGCGAACCATTGAGTGAACCATCGATATTTGTTGGCTTTTCATCTTCCTTGTATGGATAGTATGTAATAACTATCTTATTTCCAACATACCCGCCATCCGCCGAGCTCTCTCCAATGCCCGCAATTACGAGTGATAGAGGTCCGATTAATAACAAAGCAACAGCAAAAATAGAGAACAGCATAGCTCTAGGTGATCTCTTCCTAAGTACGCGATGCAGATCGAAAACGACAGTTACGTCTCTCTTCGATGACTGTTTCGACATGTTCTCCCTCATGCCCTCTCACACTCCTCTCTATATTTGCCGATTTGTCTATATAGCGTTCGTCAACGTGACGAAAAATTACTATCGAAAGATATCTTATCTTTTTGTAGTATATATTCATTATTTCATTCTACATACTTTTTTAAGTCGCGTTTAGAGAAAAATATAGAATTTTAATATAATAGTAATTTAATTAATAATTATATATTCTATATATTTATTATAATAAAATTAATTACCTAATAAGGAAATAATAACTAATAATTACCCTAAAAATGATAACAAATTCTCGTAATTCGCATTTTATTTTGAAAATCGTAGTCCGTCTTCGACGATTTCCTTCTACATCGCATAATTATAATCGAATCGTATTTCCACCTCGTGGTTTGGAAAATTGGCGATCTTGCTATCGAAGGCACCGCGATACTCGCACCGATGTCAGGTTTCACATCCAAAGGATACAGGGACTTCATGCAACCGTTCGGCGCATCGCTGTCCTTCACGGAGATGGCATCCGACATAGGGATCATCCATGGCGGAAGGCGTACCGCCGAATATATAGAACTCAATGACAACGGCTTGACGGGAGTACAACTCTTCGGTAACGATCCGAATGAATTGTCAGAAGCCGCAGGCATCATCGCCGACAACAATCCCGATGTCGCATTGATCGACATCAACATGGGATGCCCCGTATCAAAGGTCGTCCGCAACGATGCGGGATCGTATCTGATGAGAGATCCGAAGAGATGCGGAGAGATCATCAGAAAAGTGAGATCGAGGATTGACATCCCCGTCACCGCCAAGATACGTCTCGGTTGGAGCGATACAGAGATGAACTTCATGGATGTGATCGACGAACTGCAATCCGCCGAAGTCGATATGATATCCCTCCACGTACGCACAAAGAAGGAAGGATATGCAGGCAAACCCCATTATGAATATGCAGAAGGATTGCGCAAAAGGATGTCCGTTCCACTGGTGATCTCCGGGAACATCTATTCCCTCGATGATGCGATCTCTGCAATGAACATATCAGGTGCAGATGCTGTGATGATCGCACGCGGAGGCGTCGGAAATCCATTCCTCGTAACTCAGGTCGACAGATACTTCAGAACAGGAGAGAGACTCCCAAACCCCACTGTAAGACAACAAGCGGAATGGTGCATCCAACTCATGGAATCCCTCTCAAGGAACATGGATGAAGATACACTCATCAGAAAGATGAGATGCTATGCACCGAAATTCATTGCAGGATGCCACGGTTGCCGTGAACATCGTCTTAAGTTAGCAACGATGACGGACAGTCGCGAATCACTCATACGTATGCTCGATTCCATCGTAGAAGAGATGGGTGACGTACATATCGGTGACCGTTGAACAAAAATAAAGGGAGGTGGAGGGAATCGATCCCTCGAACCTCATTGTTTTGCGCCCCATTCGGTGACGTTGGTGAAATCAAGTCCCTGCTGGTCCAGATTATTGATATCGAACACAGGCTCCTCGATCCCTTCGCTCTTCTGTTTCTTCCAATCGTCCCATGCGACCTTGACGTACTTATAGAGCATGAACAGGGCACCGATGTTACAGATACCCATGACCGCCATGAACACGTCACAGATATCCCAAACGAGATCGATCGGTATGATGCACGCGAAGAACACGACACATGTGATCACTATGCGCAGCCATTGGACCAACTTATGATCATCCTTGATGAATCTCAGGTTGGCCTCGGACATGGAGTAGTATGCGATGAGACTGCTGAATGCGAATACGAACATGAACAATGCAAGCACCCAAAGGATCCAATCCCCGCCGAATGCGTTTGACATCGCTGCCTGAACTGTATCCATCGCCCAACCGCTCTTCCTGTCGCCGTTCATCCATACGCCATCCCAACCGTTCGTCATATTGATACCGTTGGTCATGAACTCTGAAGGAAGACAGCAGAGCACCATGAATGCCGTGACCGAACAAACGATGATCGTATCGACGAACACACCGATGGACTGAATGAGTCCCTGTCTGATCGGGTGAGGTACATCGGCCGATGATGCTACGTTGGGAACGGAACCTATACCGGCCTCGTTGGAGAAGACACCTCTCTTCAGACCCCACATGATACAACTGCCGGCGAATCCTGCGAATATCTGTTTGAAGTTGAAAGCATTCTCGAATATCTGCGTGACAGCCCATCCGATCTGCTCCCAGCCGATTATGATCGCTATGAACCCTATGATCAACCAGATCAATACCATGATGGGAACTATGATCTCCGATGCCATCGCGACCTTCTTCACACCTCCGAAGATGAGGAATGCGGTCATTGCTGCGAATATCAATCCGAGGATGATCGTTATACCATCTATGCCCGACAATGCATCCATCCTCGTGAATGCGGATGCTGAGTTCGCAGCCTGGTTCGCGATGAATCCCACACCGTATGTGACGATGATCCAAAATGCGATGAACAATGCGAACTTGCGGTTCTTCAATCCTTTCTTGATGTAATATGCCGGACCTCCGTGGAAGTTACCGTCGGACTTCTTCTCCTTGAAGATCTGTCCTAACGTACATTCTACGAATGATGTGGCCGCACCCAATAATGCGAAGATCCACATCCAGAAGATGGCTCCTGCACCACCCATGATGATGGCGGATGTCACACCTGTGATATTTCCTACGCCGACACGTGCCCCCATTCCGACACAGAATGCCTGGAATGAGGAGATCATGCTATTCTTGTCCCTTTTACCCTTATCGATGTTGGCCATCGGGTTGATGTACTTCACCTGATCCTTGATGTTCGTGAACTGTATGCCTTTGAACTTCCATAGGAACAGTAACGCACCAGCGATGATGAAGACGAATCCGACGTACCAAATGTAGACATCAAGATAATTGTTGACGAACACGTCCACCGGTTCTAGGGCGTCCGTGATCGTCTGTTGTATGTCTTTCAACCAGCTCATTATATCACACTTTCAATCCGAACTGTTGTTCGGATCACAGGCTGCATGTCTGTCGATTTTGACGTGACATGTACCTGACCGATGATGTCTGAACGACACGGTATTTAATAAATGTTGTTTTTTTGGACAAAAACTATTACATTTTGTTATTTATTAGACAAAATACCATGTCATCCATATTATGAATGCTCATTTTGTCTAAAATATTACTTAATTTATTCTTTATGTAATTTATAGAACAAATGTATGTTCTATATCACTAATTACTTTTATATAGAAGTTTTAACACTTAGCATATCCATCAGACTGAAGGAGTGGTTCCAATATGGCAAAGAAACAATTCAAAACGGAATCGAAACGTATTTTGGATCTGATGGTGAATTCCATCTACACTCACAAGGAGATCTTCCTCCGTGAGATCATCTCTAACGCATCAGATGCTATCGACAAGATGAACTTCAAAGCGATGACCGATGAATCCCTTGGACTCTCGAAGAAGGATTTCAGGATCGATGTCGTCATAGACAAGGATGCAAGGACGATCACCGTCAAGGACAACGGTATCGGTATGACACAGGACGAGATGGAGAAGAATCTCGGTGTCATCGCCCACAGCGGCTCATTGGATTTCAAGAATGAGAATGGGGACAAGAAAGGTGCTGATTCCATCATCGGTCAGTTCGGTGTCGGATTCTACAGCGCATTCATGGTATCCGATAAGGTCACCGTTGTATCGAGACCTGTCGGCAGCGATGTCGCATACAGGTGGGAGAGCTCCGGCGCCGATGGATATTCCATCACCGAATGCGAGAAGGACAGCTACGGTACAGATGTGATCATGCACATCAAGCCCGATGAGAAGGATGAGGAGTACAGCGAATTCCTCGAATCCTACAGGATACAAGAACTCATCACCATGTATTCGGATTACGTCCGTTGGCCTATCCACATGATGGTGGAGGAAGGAGAATGGAAAGAGACCGGAGAGAAGGATGAGAAAGGTAATCCGAAGAGGGAATACGTCACAAAAGAGGTCGACAAGGTCATCAACAGCATGGTACCCATCTGGCAGAAGAACAAGAAATCCGCAACTGATGAGAAATGCAAGGAATTCTACAAGACCAAATTCCATGACTTTGAGGATCCCATCTCCGTCATCCGTGTGAATGCCGAAGGATTGGTGTCATACAAAGCGATGCTGTTCATCCCCAAGAGGGCACCATACGACTTCTATTCAAGGGATTACGAACCGGGACTCCAGCTGTATTCCAATGGTGTGCTCATCATGGACAAGTGTGCTGATCTGCTCCCATTCTGCTTCCGTTTCGTGAAGGGTGTCGTGGACTCACAGGACTTCTCATTGAACATCTCGAGGGAAGTACTTCAGCATGACAGTCAGCTCAAAGCGATCGGAGAGAATCTCAAGAAGAAAGTGAAAGCCGAATTGCTCCGCATAATGAAGGATGAACCCGAGACATACAGGGAGTTCTACAAGAGCTTCGGACGTCAGTTGAAATATGGTGTCGTAGAGGACTACGGAAGGAACAGGGAGTTCCTCCAGGATCTTCTGATGTTCACATCATCCGAAAAGGATGAACTGATCTCACTCGACCAATACGTTGATGCGATGCCTGAGGGACAATCCAACATCTACTACGTCACAGGAGAATCCATCCAACAGGCTAAGAACATGCCTCAGACCGAACAGGTGCGTGACAAAGGATACGATATCCTCGTACTCACCGAGGATGTGGATGAGTTCGTGATGAAGACACTCGCAGAGTACAGGGAGAAGAGGATGTGCAATGTTACATCCGATGACCTTGGACTCGAGACCGAGGAAGAGAAGAAGGATGCTGAGCAGAAGGAGGAGGAATATAAGGGCCTTCTCGATTTCGCAAAAGAGGCACTCGACGGAAAGGTCTCATCCGTAAGGATATCTCACAAACTGAAGAATCATGCAGTACTTCTTACAAGCGAAGGTCACATCACACTCGAGATGGAGAAATACTTCGCGGAGATGCCCGGTTCCGAGGATGAGAAGATGAAGGCACAGCGTGTCCTTGAACTCAACGCCTCGCACCCTGCGTTCAACGCATTGAATGATGCCTTCCTGAATGACAAGGAGAAGGCGAAGGATCTCATCAAGATCATGTATGCACAGGCATCGATCATGGCAGGATTGCCGTTGGACGATGCTGTCGGATACTCCGATCTCGTCTTCAAACTGTTCTGAATGAGGATGGGGCCTCAAGGCCCCGTCATCCATCATTCATGCCGTTATCGGCATGACGTTGTCCTTGGGGCGGTATCTGTAATAGAGTATGACATCGAACAGGACGAGAGCGAAATCCAATATGTAGAAGTATATCACATAGTTGATCTCGTCCATGACGATCTTGTTGATGAATCCGAAGAGATATCCTGCCAACACGATGTAGGAGAACAGGATGCTCTTACCTTCAGTCCTCTTCGTTCTTAATTGTTTAATTATGGAAAAAGGCCATGCGGTCGCAAAACATAGTAGCATCAATATCTCGAATATGCTATCTATCATGATTCCCTCTGAGCCCGCTCACTCAGAGGGATGATATAAGGATTATTCCAAAATAGCTCCGGTGTAAGCGCAGGTCTTCTTGTGCTCCCCGTTACCGGATTCGCTCTTGACCCTGATGCATTCACCGAATACCAGATCAGGCAGGATCATCCTGTTCTTCTTCGCTTCCTTAAGCATCTCGGTATCGACTTCCAACACCCTGACGTCACTGCTCTCTGTGCATCCTTCGATGATATTTCCATCAGGTCCGATGAATTTGCTCCTGCCTATGAGATTCACACCGCAATCCGGACCAACCATGTTGCAGAGGATGACAGGCAACGAATTCTCTGAGGCCCTTGACCTCACTATGCTGTCGAATCTGTTCATCTGCGATTCGGTGAATGCGGAGATACATATCAGAAGATCTACGTCGTTCTCCGCATAGTATTTGTATAATTCTGTGGAGAGGAGATCGTATCCTACGGAGATACCGATCTTCGTTCCCATGTGATCGATGATCATCGGCTGGTTGCCTGTGGAGAAGTATTCTTTCTCATCGAACGCACCATCATTGCTGAGGATCATCTTCTTATAGGTGTTGATATCCCTCCCGGTTATGTGCAATGCACAATCGTAGATCTTACCGTCGATCTCCCTCGGACAGCCTACGATGATCGCACACCCTCTGTTCACAGAGAGCTCAGAAAGCTTCGAAACTATCTTAGTATCCAACACATCGACGGTCATCTCCTCCTTCTTTCCCGTGTATCCGGAGCAGAACATTTCCGGCAGGACGAATATGTCCGATTCGACATTGTTGATCCTCATCCTGGCCTTGAAGAAGTTGACAGTGGGATCGTTCATCAATCCCCTCGATTGCACAAGCGTAATCCTCATGCGTACGCACATGACTTCTGGAGTATTAAAGGGACAGTATCGCAGATGATACTTCCCAAGGACAGAGATTAATAAGCTATGTCGTCATTGGGTCAGGTATGTCTCAGGTGTCGGTCAAATGTCCTAAATGCGGGAACCTATGCACATTCCGTGATGGAAAGGTGTTCGGATATTGTAACAAATGCGGTTCCAGCATCGAACGTGATGTCGTCAATAACGTCAAAGCGTATGACAGATCCTCAGAGACGGATGAATCATTGATCATGGCCTACGACAGAGCTAATGCATGTGCTATGCTCAAGATACCAACAAGGGAAAGATTCGATATCGAAGGATTCAACTTCGAGGTCGAGAGGATAATGGATAATCTGATCGTATTCAACGAGATAATGACCGACATCTATGATTCCTTGCCATCCATGGACTTCGACAGGAGGAAACGTGTCTGCGAAGTATGCTACGATCTCATCGACCGCGTATGTAAACAATACGAGGATTTCATCACCGAATACGAGGACTATGGCGTGAAGGAGATCCTCTCGGAAACATCCAAAAGATATACTGAACTCGAGAATCAACTCTCATCCGAATTCTCCAAGGTACAATCCAAGGCATTGAAGGAACTGTGGAAGGGGAGAGAGGGCGAGTATGCTGAATTGCAGAAAAAGCTCGAAGAGGCGAAGATGCATAAGAAATCGATACCTCTGTTCAATCTCAATGCGAATTGGGAAGCCGACAACGAGATATCAGATATAGAACGTAAACTGAATGGTATAGAGTGAGAACATGTCGCTGGATTGGACAGAGAAGTACAGGCCAAGGTCATTGAAAGATGTACTAGGGAATCCTGGTCCTGTGAGCGATCTGAGGGCATGGGCCGAGTCATGGGATAAGGGCATACCGAAGAAGAGGGCTGTTGTGCTGATAGGCACACCGGGTGTCGGTAAGACCACTTGTGCCGAAGCGCTAGCGAACGAGTACGGTTGGGGATTGATCGAGATGAATGCCTCTGACCAACGTACCGGCGAGGCCATAAGGTCCGTAGCACTGAGAGGCGCATACTCCAATACATTCTCCGATAGCGGCGAATACCTCAACACGAAGGATGGGGGAAGGAAACTCATAATATTGGATGAGGCCGATAGTCTCTTCGGCAATGCAGATCGCGGAGCCGTACCTGTTATCGCAGAGTTGATCAAACAGACGAAGCAGCCTGTGATATTGATAGTGAATGATTTTTATGGATTGAGTAGAAAATCATCTGCCATCAAGACCGATACATTACAATTGACGTTCAAGAATCCTCCGACGAGAACGATAGTGAAGGCACTGAAGAGGATATGCATATCAGAGAAGGTAGACATCACAGATGGTGCTTTGGAGAATATAGCGAAGAACTCCAACGGGGACATACGTGCAGCCGTGAGGGATCTGGAATCCTTAGCTCTCGGAAAATCCAAGGTTACCGTAGAGGATACCGAAGAATTATCGGGCCGTATCGTGAAGAAGAACATGTATGACCTCATGAAAGTGATATTCTGGAATGCGGATGCGATAAAATCCAGAGAGATGGTCCGTGATATCGATGAGGACCCCAACATGGTCATGCTTTGGGTGGATGAGAATCTCCCCCGCCAATACATCGATCGCGGAGATCTTTACAGAGGGTATGGTAAACTCTCGAAGGCGGACATCTTCCTTGGGAGGGTGAACAGACGCCAATACTACGGCATGTGGTCCTATGCATTGGATATGATGACATCGGGAGTATGTGTTGCGAGGATGACCAATAAGAAGAGTAGCGATTGGTTCAAGAATCCTGCATATCTCACAAAACTATCAAGATCGAAAGGCATACGCCAGACGAAGGACGTCGTATGTCAGAAATTGGCCGACCATCTGCACACATCGACGAAGAGAGTGGCGTTGGATGTCTTGCCGCCATTGAGATTGATGCTGGAGAAGGACCCTGAGTTGAGAGCGATGTTGGTCAGGGATGCGGACCTTGATGCAGATGACCTTGCATTCCTTCTGAATTCCAAAGTGGATTCTACGGAAGTGAAGGATGCACTCAATGAAGCGATGTCAATGAAAGAGAAGAGAATACATCCGAAGGGCCATGACTCCGAAGAGAAAGCTGAGGACGTGCCTAAAGAAGAGAAACCTCAACCCAAGAAGGGACAGAAGAGCCTGTTCGAATTCTGAGTGATCGTATGGATGAGAGTTATCGTAATTTACTGATCAAACAACAATACAGATTGTACAATGACCACGCAGCAGTCAAACTCTGCCATTGGATGAAGGAATCGATGATCAGACAGAGGACGTGCTACAAACATGATTTCTATGGAATCGATAGCCACAGGTGCCTTCAGATGACGCCTGCCATAAACGAATGCTCTCACATGTGTCAATTCTGCTGGAGAGTTCAGGAGAAGGATTTCAAGGTCAAGGATTGGGCAGAACCTAAGGAGATGTTAGACAATCTGATCGCACAGCAGAGGTTATTGATATCAGGTTTCAACGGCGACTCAAGGGTCTCGAAACAGATGTTCAAGGAGGCCAACGAACCGAATCAGGTAGCGATATCGCTTGCCGGAGAACCGATAACGTATCCATATCTCTCAGATTTCCTGAAAGAATGTCATAGGCGCAAGATGACGACATTCCTTGTCACCAACGGTACATATCCCGAAAGACTCATGGAATTGGACGAGCTTCCTATGCAGCTATACGTCACCGTGGCAGCTCCGAATGAGGAGATATACAAGAAGGTCTGCAGGCCGAAGATAAGTGATGGGTGGCAAAGGATAATGGAAACCTTGGAATGCCTGCCATCGCTCGACACCAGAACGGTGGTAAGACACACTCTTGTCAAGGACCTTAACTTCGGTTGGGTTGACGATTATGCAAGATTGGATTCCATCGCAAGACCGGATCTGATAGAACCGAAGGGATATGTATTCGTTGGCGGTTCGAGGATGAGGCTCTCGATGGACAATATGCCCTCATTCGATGAGATAAGACAATTCTCACAGGAACTCGGTTCCAAGGTCGGCATGGAGATAATAAAGGAGAAAGCGGACAGCCGTGTCGTCCTCCTCGGTACTCCGGGAATGGAAACGAACGTGAGGAAGATACACGGCTGGGATTGAATCCTATAGCAAGATGATGCATGCGATCAATATCACGTGTATTGCGAGAAAAATATAGTTCAATTTGAACTTGACCTTCTGCGTCTTGTGATGTGCATAATGCATACCGATGACCGCACCGAAAGGAGCGATCAATCCCGATATCAAGAGAGTGTTCTCGGTTATCCTCCACTTGTTGTGTTTCGCTTTGTATTTGTCGATGTTGTACAACATGAATGATACCACATTCAGAACGACGTACACTATCAGTATGGGCAACATATAATCTGTCATTTGGATCGCGACCATCCGTTATACTCCGACAGAACGGTCATCGGATAAAAATTGATTTCTGACGATTGATGCAAATATCGTAACAATTAGTGATATCTTCCACATTCCTAATAGTTAAGTATATAAATGTAAATAACCAATTTATATACTGAGGTGATAAAGAATGTCAGCAAGTGACCTGGTGATAGGTATCGTGAAGTTACTAATCAGCCTTGTGATCATGGTCATCATCGGCCTGATTTTCTTCCTCATTATCGCATTCGTTGTGAAATGGGCAGGAGAGCTGATCTTCGGATCAGGTTCAGTAGATGCATTGACGTGTATGATCGCTGCAGCGATTCTATCCGCAGGTATGCTCATCGGCGGTGGAGCCGGTATGAGAGAATGATCGATAAAGGATCATCCTAAAAATTCATAAAAGGGGGCATTGAACCCCCGATTTATTTTATCAAAGTTTTTGACCCAATGCCTTGGCCTCATCCATTATCTCTTTGTTCTCGGATGCTGCCGTCGGTTCCATCAGGCCGCCACGTACGATCTTTCCGACCACATTTCCTTTGAAGAAGTTGGTCCATTCGCCTTCGATGGCATCTGCGATCCTGTTGGCACCGTCGAGTCCTGAACCGCATGTCACAACGATCGCCACCTTCTTGCCTGCTGCTATGTTAGGAATGAAATCCCCGCCGAGGAAACTGAAACATCTGTCCTCGAACATCCTGTACTGTGCTGTAGACTGCGAGAAGTAATCCGGTGTTGCAAGGATTATCGAATCCGCTTCCCTTACGGCGTCGAGTACTTCGATCATATCGTCCTTCACGACGCACTTGCCTGCCTTCTTACAGCCGTAACAGCTCTGACAGCCTCTAGCCTTGAGCTGATTCAGTTTGAATGTCTTGATCTCATTGCCCTTTGCTTTGGCCTCGTTGGCGATCGCCTCTGCGATTGCTTCAGAATTCCCTTTTCTCGGTGAACCGAGAATGACCACTGTAGATGTCATATGATACACCCCATGGTGCATAGCTTTCCCTATGCATCTACTCCATCATATTATTTTGAGTATAAATTACATTTGATTACTTGATTACATTTTAATATCTAATTACATATCTGTAATCATGGATGGACCAAGATATGACTGCGCCATAGATGCTGCGATGTCCGTTTTCGAAGGAAGGTGGAAGACGGTCATCATATGTCTCCTTGCCAACAACGGCCCTATGCGTTTCAATCAATTATTGAAGAGGATCGATGGCGTATCATCCAGGATATTGACGAAACAACTCAGAGAACTCGAGAATGATAATATCGTCAAAAGAGATGTCGATACCGACACATCTTTGAAGGTCGAATATTCCTTGACACCGAGAGGGGAGACCCTCCTACCTGTTATGAGGGCCATAGCCGAATGGGGCCTGAAGAACATGTTCCCCTACAGAGTTATCATCGACGATCTTACCTGAAACGTCACTACTTCTTCCTCAAAGGATTAAATCCACGTAGCTGATATTCCACGCATGGGATACCAGGTCACACTCATAGGCATAGAGGAAGCAGGAGAGATCTACAGATCATGCAAGAACCTCAGATTCAATACCGCTAAAGCAGACATATCGGGGATATGTGTAAAGGTACATTCTGAGGACAGGGAGATCATCGACATGTGGAGGGATAATTTCCGTCCGATGAATGATGAGATCCGCACCCATGCCAGGATATTCTGTCTCAAGGATGATCAAGGGGATCTCAGAGTACTCTACAACAGGGTAACATCCACCGTATTCCTGTACAACTTCGATTATTACGGATGGATCAAGAGCATAGCGTTGGCCATGGCCTCGGATATCCTGGAGGATTCGCACAAGATATATTCCGTACATGGGGCAGCATTGGATATAGATGGCGTAGGCGTGACATTGATAGCTCCCTCAAAAACGGGAAAAACCACGCAATCATGGGGATTGCTGAGGATGGATAATGCTCACCTGATAACCGACGATTGGTATTTCGTCAGGTTGACGAAAGGAAGGCCGATGATAAGAGGCTCCGAGAAGAACTGTTACATCGATGCCGATATCGGAGATGTGTGGGAAGAGTTCAAACCTCTTGTAGAAACAACTAAGTTCGATAACAAAGGCCGTGGCATCGCCAATGTGAGATGGGTCACCGGCAACGATTCCGTCACCGACAGCACATTCATGAGATACATCATATTCCTGAAGAGGGACGATTGGGATGACGTGATAAGCAGAGAACTTACATTGGATGAAGCGATGGATTACATCGTGAGCAATGATTTTTGCAATCCCCATCAGATGATAAGAGACGAAAGGAAGATCGCCCTTAGAACGGAATTCTACAGAGAATATCTGTCCAAATGCAAAGTATTCCTCATCAACTCTAGGATGAAAGCAGAGGATACGCAGAACGTCATAAGGAAGATCATAACGTCGGGGAAGGATTCAATCTGATCTCGACAGGTTCGTTCAATACTATCGATGATTCCGTTACATTACAATCATACGCAAGGATCCTTACGCCATTCTCGGATGCCTTCTTCAGAGCATATCCGAATTCGGGATGTGTCTCATAATTGGGTGTGAAGTACTTCACACCCTTCATCTGTATGACGAATATGATGTATGCATCATATCCTTCCTCAACACATCTGATGAGACCTTCGACGTGTTTCAATCCCCTTTCTGTGGGTGCATCAGGGAACATCGCTATACCGTCGTTCTCCAAGGTCACACCTTTGACCTCGATGAAACATTCCCTCTCCCCTTCCGCATAGATATCGAAACGTGAATCCCCATGGGTGACCTCTCTCCTTATTGTTCTCAGACCTTCTATCAGACCAAGTTTGGAAATGGATTCCTCCACAACAGCATTCGGTATCTGACTGTCCATGTTGATCAGAAGTTCGCCTTTGTACACAGCGATGACGTCATATCTCGTCTTACGATCGGGATCGTTGGATTCTTGAAGTACAACGGTCGAACCTTTCACCAATAGTTCTTTGCAACGCCCGGTGTTCTTCACGTGACATTTAGTTATGATGCCGTTGATCTCGACCATGGCGATGAATCTGTTCGGTCTTTCGATGAATATTCCTGTGGTCACATGATCGTATCTCATCAGTCTCGTCACTCCGACATTTGTTCTCCTAAATACGATTTCATCCTTGATGATTCTTTTCCTTATCAAGGCTAATCCTAAATCACCAGATCAATAAACATTAGGTGAGGTTTGATGATCAGAATGGATCAATCCCTAAGGTCGGGATGATAATCGATCAACCATTGGTATGTGGAGATCATCGAAGGCACGACAAGATATCCTTCCTTCGATATCGCATAATATGCGATATCATCCACATTCTCCCTCGTAATCAACTTGGAATCCTCCAATGACTTGAGGTGTCTGGAAAGGACCGTCTGCGTGATAGGCGTCAATGACCTCTTCAATTCATTGAACCTCTTCGGTCCGTTATACAATTCATAGAGTATCTGAAGATTCCAACTGTTCCCGAATGATGTGAGATATGCGTCGATTACCTCACAGATACTTTCCCTGTCCATCATAGGACCATAACCGAAGGATGACGATATAAAACCAGTACACTCAGTATCGTCAGTGATACTGCTCGATTAATAATCACTGGTTGTGATTACACATCCATGACTGAAGGTAGGCTTGGGATGGTCGTATGTCCGATGTTGGAGGATGAGGCGATATACAATCTCAAGAATGATCACGAAGATAAGAGGATCTATCTCGTCAAGGGTGCATACAACACCACGATAATCCCCAAGCTGAAGCAACATAACGTACCATACACGATGATCGATGAGCATACAGTACTGAATGGGGATTATGACCATGACGGGTACACAGTGATCATATGGACCATGTTCATGGGCCTTCATGAGGATATCGACATGCTCAGAATGGAAGTGATGAACCAGATCGTGAAGATACACTCTGCTGTAGATACCATATTACTCTACTATGGAAGATGCGGGAGAGGATTGGATACGATCTGCGATTGGGCATATGAGATGGTTCCCACGCCTGTGTGCATCTTCAGGAACAAGGATGGGACGATCTGTGACGACTGCATATGCATCCCCGTAGGCGGTACTGAGAGATACCTCAAGCTTCTCCGCAAATATCCCGGAAGATTCTACTTCACACCCGCGATGGCAAGCAATTTCGAGGGTTTCCTGATGTCGATGGAATTGTTCAATGGGTTGGATGTGAAGAATGATGACATCATGAAGATAATACTGGATTTAGCAGGATACACGACTGTCATGCGCGTACAGACTGGTAACGGTGACCAGGAACATTTCGATGAGAACATCAAGAGATTCACCGATAAGTACAACCTCGAATGTACTAGATTGGAGGACGGATGGGCGACGAATGACCTTGCAGACCTCAACTATGATAATGCTAAGTCCACCATGACACGGTGGTTGAATGAAGGAAAGAAGGAGAGGGTGATACCGAATGCTGAGTGAGAAGGATGTGGATAGATTATTCGATATGGGGTTCGATTGTTCACAGATAGTCTTCGGCGAATTCGCTGAGAGATTCGGGTTGAAGAAAGAGGATGCATATCGCATCGCAGGTTGCTTCGGGATCGGCATGGCGCAGGATGGCGTATGCGGCGCCGTTTCCGGTGGCATGATGGCCCTAGGACTCGCATTCGGGAATGATGCTCCAGGAGACCTCTCCAAGAAGGATGCATTATTCAAAATGAGGGATGAGCTCGTGAAGGAATTCAAAATAAGGAATGCTGACGTGAACTGTCCCGAACTCCTAGGTCAGAAGGTACATACGTTGGAGGATCTGATGTTGACAAGGCCCACGGGCATCTACAAGGATTGCCCCAAGTATTGTATCGATGTCATCGAGATCGTAGAGAAGATGCTTCACTGACAGGATCTTAGGATCTTATCCAATGAATTATCGCTTCTCTTCGCGTGTTTGCATTTGTTGCAGTTCTTGTAGTCACAAGGCCTACCAGTGATATGGCAGCAACCATCCAACGGATCCAAGAACCTCTCATTGGAGGGGACTATGTGCTCTCCACCCATACGGTCGATAATCTTCACTCTCTCGTCCATGGGCCGTGATGTATGGCGCAGTAGATAACCGATTCTGAAGATGCATCTCCTGCTCGCATGATATGGTTACAAACTTGTTCCTTATCGGTTAAATATCCTACAATCAGATACGATGACTAAGGTGGAATGAATGGTAGCAATTCCAAAATGTGTAATCGATATCGTGCCGGAAGCTGTCAAGATCATAGAATCCGTCTCAGTATCCGGACAACCCCATGCGATCGTGTGCGGCAGCATCGGAATCATCGGCGAATCCAAGGTCGCCGTAGGCGAAGTCCTCATGAAGAGGACTAAGGAGAATCTCGCAGCCAACGGTAAAGCATCGATCCTCATCACCGCAGGTCCGAAATCATTCGAACTCATCCTTGAGAATGCAAAACGCGAGGACAGCGGACCCGTATTCGAGGGATTGAAAGCGAAATTGGCAGAGATGAAACTCCCGTGTTTCGCAGCATGGACCTTTGATGTGAAAGAGGTCTGGGACGAGAGTGCCGGACCCAGCGCAGGTACGAAGATCGCTTGATATCAGAACGATCGAAGGGCGTTCCCCTTCGATCCCTTTACCTTTTCTATTCGTATTCTTGATTGCTAATATCTCTCAGATCATTCCTCAGATCCATTGATCGCCTCTATATAGAATGATACGGGCCTGAATCCATCATTGCATGAGATCATCGCGGAATGCTCATCCTTCATCCATCCATCGAAGAAATTACCTCCGCCTTCAGATAACACCTTGACGAATGGGAATATCGATTCCCATGCGCTCTCGCAGAACCCATCCGGTCTTTCGCAGCCATTGGTCGTCCAAACATCGCCGACACATACGTCACATGCATGTTCGATTGGATTCTCATACAACTCCATGAGATCACGATATTCGGTCTTTCTCACCGCCGTTATCCTGCAATCCACCATATATCCTGATACCGACTGGCGAATATTTAATGAAAGTCTATTTAACGGATGTTACAGATAGCGACAGAGATGAAGATCGTTGCCTTCGATTCAGAATGCTCACGTGATATCGGATTATACTGCGAGATGTGCACATTCGGCTATGCCGTTGCAAATGAATCGTTCAACATAGAATTATCGAAGCAGATATTCATCAACGCTTCTAAACCGACGGGGAGATCGAAGAAATTCTGTCGCACGGATTATTCCAAATTCAAAAATGCTCCAAGATACAAGGTCGTCAGATCACAGATCGAGAGCGCCCTTCAGAAGGAGGACACGATCTACGTCGCGCATTCCCCCGAGGTGACATTCAGATACCTATGCTGCATGGATCGCAGGAACAATCTGGAGCCCATACCATGCAAGGTATTCGACATCCATTCGATAGTGAGGAACTATGCAGATATTCCATCATATGGCCTGTCAAACATCGCGAAACTGTTCGGCATACCGTATGACAGCAAGGAATCCAACGTGGATGCAAAGACATGCATCCGCATCCTGCAATACATCTGCAAGGAAGAGAATCTCTCGATCGAGGGGTTGTTAGAGATGTGCGGGAAGGGTGCCGTTGTAGATTCGGAGGTAGTATACCATTCCACGTTACTGAAATTCAAACAGGAACGTCTTCAGAAGTATTACGATGGGAAGATGCCGTCTGGAAGCAAGGAACTTGAAGGGAAGGTATTCTCCATGGCCGAATCCTTCGAGGATCAAAGGATAGAGATCGGTTTCCGCATCGCGGATTTCATCAACCATCATGGCGGGAAGTTGACACGCAAAGTATCCGAATCCAACTTTTTCATCTGGGATGGTAATATAGATTCCAAAAGATTGGAATCCGCCAATCTGATGATCGATGGTACGATCCGCATATTGACAGCGGATGAATTATTCCTGATGTACTTCGAGAGATGATATCATGGAGATCGAACCGATCGCCCACATCAGGACGAATTTCGATGAGAAGTTCGGGATACCGCGTCAAAGTAATCTTGTGGATAGTGTCGGGAAGATAGTGTTCGAAAAGAGATACAGGGATCCTGAGGCCTTGAGAGGGATAGAAGGATTCTCCCATCTTTGGTTGATCTTCGATTTCTCCGAGAATCATAGAGAAGGTTGGTCGCCGACTGTACGTCCCCCAAGATTGGGTGGGAACGTAAGGGTCGGCGTATTCGCTTCCAGATCTCCGTTCAGACCGAATTCGTTAGGGCTGTCATCAGTGAAACTATTGTCCATAGAACATGATGATGAGTTCGGCGACATCTTGGTCGTCGAAGGCGTAGATATGATGGACGGAACACCGATCTATGACATCAAACCCTACATCAGATTCTCGGATTGTCATGAGGATGCCGTATCCGGTTTTTCAGACAATGTTCTAGAACATTCACTGAAAGTGGAATACGATGATGAGATGTTATCCATATTCACCGATGCACAAAGGGATGAATTGATAGGTTGTCTGCAACAGGACCCTAGGCCATCTTATCAGGATGATGGGAAAGAGTACGGGATGTCGTTCGCAGGACACAATGTACGGTTCATGGTCATGGACGGTATTCTGAAGATGTTGGATGTCGAATGAATGATGTAGATTACCATAGAATCATCTGACACATCCATTTTTGTACACATGATGGAAAATATGGCAATCGATCCATCGTGTCTTTCGCTACGATAATATTAATACCCTGTCCATCAATCGCGCGTACAGATAATATGGCAGCTCTTATAAGGGACTCAAGCACAGTGAAGGTCGGTGACGGAGAGGTCACCGTCAGAGGTTGGATTCAGGACACCAGGAATCTCGGAGGCATATCATTCATAGCACTCAGGGATAGATATGGGGTCATCCAACTCACGCTCCCGAAGAAGAAGATCGAACCGGAATTGTTCAAGACACTCACGACAATCTCGAGGGAATCCGTCGTAGCGGTCACCGGAGAGGTCAAAGAGAGCAATCAGACCGAACTCGGGTTGGAGATCATACCGTCCGCAGTGGAGGTCTATTCGGAAGCATCCACGCCACTCCCCATGGGAGTCATAGACAAAGTGAACGTAGAGATGGATACACGTCTCAACAACAGGTTCATGGATCTCAGAAAACCTGAGATAAGGGCCATATTTGAGCTCAAATCCCTGATGGTCAGGCTGATCGTGGAAGCCATGGAAGAGAATGGTTTCACACAGGTCTACACACCAAAGATCGTTGGATCGGGTGCAGAGGGAGGAGCTACACTCTTCCAGATAGAGTATTTCGGAAAGAAGGCATACCTCGCCCAATCCCCTCAGCTCTACAAACAGATGCTGATGTCCACAGGATTGGACAGAGTGTTCGAACTCGGCCCAGCATTCCGTGCGGAGAAATCCAATACCAACCGTCATGTGACAGAATTCATCTCATTCGATGGTGAATTCACATGGATCAATGATCAAGAGGATGTCATGCACATGATCGAGACGGTCATCGATTACGTTCTCAAAGGACTCAAAGAGAGGGGCGCCAAACAGTTGGAGATCCTTGGAAAGGAGATCAATATCCAACCCACCCCATATCCGATACTCAAATACGAAGAATGTCTCAAGATCGTCAACGATGCGGGACTTGATCTCAAAGATGGTGATGACCTCGGTACTGAGGGAGAGAAGATCATCGGAGAGTACATGGCCGAGAAAGGCAAGGATCTCTACTTCATCGCAGAATATCCTGAAGCTGAGAAACCATTCTACATCATGGAGAAGGATGGTACACCCTATTCATATTCATTCGATCTCGACTACAAAGGACAGGAGATCTCATCCGGTGGACAGAGGGAACACAGATTCGACAGGCTCGTTGCAAGGATCGAGAAGCTCGGCCTCAACCCCGATGATTTCACCTTCTACACCGATGCGTTCAAATACGGTATGCCCCCGCACGGCGGTTGGGGTATCGGTATCGACAGGCTCCTGACGAAGATGTTGGACCTGCCGAACGTAAGGGAAGGCATCCTGTTCCCCAGGGATATGCAGAGGCTCCTTCCATAAACAAGGATACATTCTAATGGGGGATTCCTTCCCCAATTTTTAATGAAGACTATGGATTATCAAAGAGCCAGCATCCGCTGATATGAAGTCTGTGGATGGGCCTTATAGAAGTGTAACTGGTTCAATGCGTATGTTCGACACATTCGCCACAGAACGGACATTCCTTCAGAAGTATGGTCCTGTTCGTGTTGGAAAGATAGAGATTGGACTCGTCATCATCCTCGAAGGGGATGATCTTGCCCATCCTTATGTATTCACGAAGTCTCTCACAACAAGCCGTAATCGTGAAATCGTTCGCTATCGAGAGATGCCCCGTGATAGGGATCGCATCGGCCAATTTGTCGATCACATTTGAGATAGCTTTCCTTGAACCCTCGGTATGGACCTTGTATGAACGCCTGTAGAGGCTGTATGCGGTCCAAAGGTCCTCCTTTATCCCCCATCCGTTCTCATACATCTTACCGAGATGCAATTGGGCCTCTCCATCGTTCTTTATCGCTGCATCCTGCAGGTAGATGAACGCTTCAACGTAATCGATATCCACGCCATAACCGTAAAGATAGGAAATACCGAGTTCGACCTGTGCCGCGATATCTCCCTCCTTGGCCCTTGATTTCATGTCTTCTATGTCCTTGTTGACCATGGATTCATCTTCTTTGATGCGGAGAATTGAGGACTATGTCCTTCTGTTTCTGCTTCATCTGCATGGAATGCTCAGCTTTTATATTGTTCGTATTCTCCCAATTCCTCCTCGTATGATACATGAGCGTAGATATGGTGGAAGGAGTGGGTGTGAATATCTGAACCTGTTCAGGGTTTGTTTTTAGATAATTCCTGCAGAATGATGACAATTCCTCCATATGCCTCTCGTGACATCCAGGATGGGCTGCGATAAGGTAGTATGTGAGGAATTGATCTTTTCCCAATTCATCATTTATCCTATCGAATCTTCTTTTGAATTCGAGGAGTATATTCCTTCCGGGTTTTCCCATATATCTGAGGACGTCATCGCACACGTGCTCTGGTGCGATCTTCATCTGACCTGAGATGTGGTGTTCGCACAGATGTCTTAAGAAATCATCGCCATGGACCTTATCCGCTACAATCATGTCGTAGCGTATCCCTGATGCGATCGATACCTTCTTGATACCGGGCATCTTCCTTATCTTATCGAGCAACACCTCATATCTCGAATGATCTATGGGAAGTTCCTTGCATGGAGAAGGATAGAGACACCTCTTATTCTGACATGCTCCTGATCTCAGCTTCTTAGGACATTCTATCCCATACATATTGGCTGTCGGTCCGCCGACATCATTGATGTATCCATTGAAACCTTTCTTCGATGAGATCCTCTTGACCTCTCTGATGATGGAATCCTCGCTTCTCGATGTCACTGTCCTGCCTTGCATCAATGCGATGGCACAGAAATTACATTCACCGTAGCAACCCCTTAGGATCGTGACAGAATTCCTGATGGTCTCCATGGCCTTGACCTGCCCATCCTTAAGATAGAATGGATGTACGGCATTTTCGAAATCCATCTCGTATATCTCATCCAACTGTTCGGAGGATAATGTCTCCGAGGGAGGATTCTGTATGAGGAAACGATTGCCGTGTCCCTGCGCTACACCCTTCGCTGTGATGGGATCGTTGTTGCGATAGAAGAGTTTGAATGCCCTGATGAATGAATCGTTCGATGCGATGCAATCCTCATATGACGGTGCTTCGAAGAATCCATCGGGGATCTCGTTGGACATGTAGCAGATGCCGCGGATGTCCCTCCAATCAAGACCGTTCCTCATATGCTGTGCTAGGCGTAGATTCGACAATTCCGCCATGCCATATGTTATGATGTCCGCCTTGGAATCGAGTAATATCGATCTCCTGAGCTTATCGGACCAGAAATCATAGTGTACGAAACGCCTGAGGCTCGCTTCCACACCGCCAAGGACTATCGGCTTACCCTTATGATATTTCTTGATGAGATTAGTGTAAGCGATGCATGCCCTATCGGGGCGCCTATCGTTCACTCCACCAGGAGTGAAATCGTCATCTTTACGGAATTTATTCGTAGGTGTATAATTGGCGACCATCGAATCCACGCAACCGGCCGTGACCGACCAGAAAAGATCCGGTTCGCCCAATCTCCCTATGTCTTCATCGGAATCGATACGGGGTTGTGCGATCATCCCCACTTTGAATCCGTGTTTCATCAACCAATGTCCGATGATAGCGGCTCCGTTGTAAGATGAATCGATATAGGTATCGCCGGATACGATGATTATGTCCAACGAATCCCAACCGAGTTCCTTCATCTCCTTCGGAGTTGCCGGTATGAACATCAGATTCCCCCTTCCATGATATGGTCGTTCATGAAATAATCATTTCCGACATATGCACTGTGTCCAGAGTACGCGATCATGGTATTCTCATGGAAGGGGCGATATTTTGGACTCATTCGGAATCAGATATCGATTCGTTCTTCTCGGAGATGTCCTTTATCAGCTGAAGGAGTCCCTGTTCGAAGTTGACACCGTATCTGACATCCGTCTTTGCGGCGTATGTCCTCTTTATGCTTCCAACAGTGAAATCTACAGCGATCCTCACGGAATCCGCCAAAGGACATCCGTTCATATATGAGCCGACGAAAGCGGAACCGAATACATCTCCCGTACCGTGGAAGTATCCGGGGACCCTGTCGGAGAAGTAGTATGACCTCTCTCCTGTCTCTGCATCGTATGTCGCCGCTCCGAGTTTATTCTCATCGAAGTAGACTCCTGTGAGGACGACCTTCTTCGCACCGATTCCAGACAGCCTTTCCATCAGTCCCTCGATGTATTCAGGTGTGTACGGTCCCTCGACATATTCTTCCTCAAGCATCAAGCATGCTTCGGTTATGTTGGGCAGGATGATGTCCGCCTTCTCACAGAGCTTACGCATACCCTTGGGGAAGTTAGAATCGAATACGGGATACAGCACCCCCTCATCCGCCATCACAGGGTCGACTATCCTAAGACCTTCCAATCTATCGAATGTCTCCGAGATGATATCTATCTGCTCGAATGAACCCAAGAAACCAGTGTATATGGCATCAAAACCTAGATCGAACGTCTTCCAGTGATCGACTATTGATGTGATGTCCTCAGTGAGGTCACGGTATGTGAACCCTGTAAATCCGCCTGTGTGTGTTGACAGCACCGCTGTAGGGATTACAGCACACTCAGCACCAGTGGCTGAGATTATCGGTAATGCAACGGTCAATGAACATTTGCCAAAACATGAAATGTCATGTATCGCCAAAACACGGTTTTGTCTTGTCATCGATATCGTTGGATTTGTCCAATCTATATAATGTCTATTGGATTTCCATCTAAACATGGGTTTATAGTTCTCACATCACATCATCCGAGTATCATATCCTGACAAGTTCGAACGAACGAGGGATATCCGCATCCTATCTTTTTGGACAGATAGTGTCGGAAAGATTATCATATCTCGATCAGTTCGGTTGGTGATGAGAGCTTCCGACGAACATTTGGAACAGGCATTGAAGGAATACAATGACAAGATCTCCGCATTGGAGGTCAACGGTACGGATGATGAATTACTGGAAGCACTCGTGAACAGAAGTACCATCCTGATGCTCCTCGGTTCGTACACCGCATCGATGACGGATGCAGAGGAGGCCATAGAACTCTCCAAAGGGATGAAGGATGTGGACATCGGGACATTCGTCAAGATGTATGAAAATCGCGGACAGATGATCTTTGATGATAATGAGGAGATGATGGTGTCCGATTATTCTATGATAATCTCCAGATTGGATGAGATACATGGAGAGATACGTCACTATGATTGGAAAGGTCTCATCATGATGTGTCAAGGATGTGCTGAGGATCTCATCGACTGCGATCGTTTCGAGATGTCCGTCCCCTTCACACAGAAGGCGTTGGAGCTCATGAAGGATGCTTCCGACATCTGGTCCATGAACAGGAAGATGGAGATACAGAACCTCATAGGTCAAGCCGATACAGGCATGGGATTGGATGATAATGCGATCGATGCCTATTCGGAATCCATCTTGATGGGAGAACAACTCTGTGATGCATCCCGCATCGAAGATCCCATACAACTCGTGTTCGCGTACGTATACAGAGGAGACATCATGGAAGCGAAACATGAATTGGAGAAGATGTGGAACGACCATGAGAGTGCCCTTGTGATACTGGAAGAACTCAACAACAGGAACAGACTGAGCGATCCTGAATTGCTGATCAAGCTCCATCAATCATTGGCCTCATCGATGATGGAATCTGGAGAGATCGAAAGAGCTGAGAAACATCTCATGAGAGCGATAAACCTTGGAGTACCCGGGATGAAGGATGCCATAGATGAGATGAACTCCATGAGATGAATCTGATAGAGATACCATGAACGACAACACCGAGAAAGCGAGATCCATCCTCATCGAAGGAGGATACACATGCGTCATATGCAATGGTGATCATGTGATGACATTCACCGAGAGAGGAGTGAAGCCTCTGCTCTCGTTGTTGGATACCAAAGAATCCTTCAAAGGATATTCCGCCGCGGACAAGGTCGTTGGTAAAGCGTCCGCTATGATATACACACTATTGGATGTGGATGAGGTGTATGCTCCTGTGATGACCACAGGCGCGATCGATGTCCTGTCCAAAAGCGGTATCAAGGTGTATCATGACGAAGAAGTGGAGATCATCATAAACCGTCAAGGTACAGGCATGTGCCCGATGGAAGATGCTGTAAGACATTCATCAACGGCAATCGATGCTGTTGAAAGGATCAGGATAAGATTGTCTGAATTGAGCAATTGAATTCATTCATCGCTCACATCATGGCTGTGCATCTCTCCACCGTGCTGATGGTGGATATGCATCATATCCACAGGCAACGGATGAGGTATGACGAACGGTTTTCCCTTATGGATGATAACATCCGATCTCACGCCGTAGACCTCTTCGATCAATTCTTCAGTTATTATCTCGGGGCCGCCCTGCGATATCACCGCCCCATCCTTAACGAAGATGAACTTGTCCGAATAATGCACCGCGAGATTGATGTCATGCATCGTCATGAGAGTGCACATCCCTCTTGAACGCACAGCATTTATGATCGTATGCATGGTTATGTGCTGATTCGAGATGTCCAAGTTGTTAGTGGGCTCATCAAGGATCAACAATTCAGGTTCCTGAACGATTGCTCTTGCGATCTGTACCTTCTGATATTCGCCCCCGCTGATCTCATCCACGAATCTTGATGCGAGATCGCCTATCTTCAATGATTCGAGTGCTGACCATGTGAGTTCGAGATCATTCTTCGTCGTGCTCCATTCTATGTAAGGACGTCTTCCGATAAGTACGGAATCGAACACCCTTATGTTGCTCCTCTCCACATATTGGGGAACATATGCGATATGCTTCGCCAGCTCCCTCATACGAAGTTCCTTGACATTATATCCGCTGATCGTGACATTTCCTGATGAAGGTTTGATTATGTTGCATATGCATTTCAGCAATGTGGTCTTCCCTACACCGTTAGGTCCGAGTATCGATACAACAGAATTCTCTTCGGCATCGAATGTGACGCCCTTCAATACCTCCTTCTCGCCGTAGGAACATCTGATGTTCTCCACAGTAAGCAGTTTCCCGCTCATGCGATACCTCCTTTCTTCGAATATCTTCCATAGAGTATCCAAAGGAACAACGGACCGCCGATGAATGATGTCACGATACCGATGGGGACTGTGAAGCCGAATGCGTTCTCAGATAACATCAATGCTATCAACAGCACCAACGCTCCGATTATTGCGGATGTGGGGATGAGAAGACATTTGTCATTACTGACCAATTTCCTTGACAGATGCGGTGCAAGAAGACCTATGAATCCTATGATCCCGACAAAGGATACGATGATGGATGTCATAACTGCAGATAATAACAGAACGAGTATGCGTACGCGAGAGACATTGATGCCCAGGCCGTGAGCGATGTCATCCCCGAGATCCATCGCATTCAGATCCCAACGTTTGAGATAAAGATATGCGAATGCTATCATTACAATGGTTGCAACGAACCACATGTTGTCCCATGATATCTTCTCGAGATCGCCGAACTGCCAGAATACTATCGCGCTCAATGCCAATTCATTCGCCTGATATTGTAGGAATGCTATCCCTGCAGAGAATATCGCACTTAGGGCCATACCTGTGAGCAGCATTGTCTCGGGACTAGCATTGAATATTCTCATGGAGAGGATGATCGCACCTGTCGCCAACAATGAGAACATGAATGCCGATATCGTCACTATGTATGGATTCTCAATGATGTAGCTCGATACGGATTGTCCCGTGACGATCCCACCTCCAAGCACCATTATGCCTAGAGCGGCACCGAAGGCTGCCGAATTCGATATACCTAGTGTGTATGGGGAACCCAAGGGATTCTTCAATACACACTGCATGACAGCGCCCGATACTCCGAGACCTATGCCTGCCAATATCGCAGCTATTGACCTTTTG
The DNA here is from genome assembly GCF_964305265.1 of Candidatus Methanarcanum hacksteinii. NCBI lineage: Archaea > Methanobacteriati > Thermoplasmatota > Thermoplasmata > Methanomassiliicoccales > Candidatus Methanarcanum > Candidatus Methanarcanum hacksteinii. The sequence continues at coordinate 216,678 of NZ_CAYATA010000003.1, forward strand.
AGTCTGATATCATGTATGACATAACCTTCCCACGAACCATCGGCTGAGAAGATGTTCTTGAAGATCTTCCCAATTGTGACATCGGTAGGCCCGATGTACAAAGAGATTATGAAGATGATGAATGTAGAAACGATAAGGAACAGTATCAATCCCCATCTAAAATGGTTGGTACGCTTGTATTCATCTATACCTTCATTCATCATTGACACTGTTCCGTATTGAAATGGTTTATAAGTGGTTTTGTGAGTCAATCGTCATTCATCTTCTCTTGAACAACGCATAACCAAGCAATCCGATAGCTATGGTGGCGACGACAGCGACAGAGATTATGATCATGGAGTTGTCATCACCACTGCCACTGGAGTTGACATTTCCTTTCGGCCTCTCAGTGATCTCGAATGTGTTCTTTTCTTCCCCTACGGTCACCTTCAGACAGTTACCGTCCAAGGTCAGCTTGGTACCTTTCGCGGAATAGAATTTCGTCATCATATATGGCATGATGATATCTCCGTCGCTGTAGGTCTTTCCTCCGATGTCCATCTTTTCCTTCTTGAGTTCTGGATAGAATGCGCCGTATACGGAACCGACCTTCTTCACGACATCATCGAATGAAAGGATACCGTCATAGCACACATACACCAAATAGTACGCATTGGCGATCGCATTGTCGAAATTGTATCCGAACCAGAAGTAAGGAAGGATGGTGTAGATGGGAACGTTCTTGAGTTCAGCGTATTTCAGTACTGCATTGCTCCCAGGGTCACTGCCGACGAACTTCGTCGTACTGGAAAGATCCATGAAGATGACTCCAGGAGTGGTCTTGGACATGACCTCTGATCCTGCATCCTCTGAGACCGTTGTTCCCTTCGCATATGCATTCTTCACGCCTGCCAATTTGAATGGGAGATAATCCCCGACGGTCCATGTGAGAGATTTGCCACCAGCATTGGATGCTGCTCCGATGTATGCGGAATCGAACTTAGGAGTCTTCCCTTTGATCATTCCCTTTATCGCACCCACATGCATATTGATCTGATCAACGAGTTCGTTTATAGTGGCAATCTTGTCGAATGTGGTTCCCATGATAGCGAGGTTCATCAAGAAATCATCATGCAATGTAAGATCATCATTCACGAAATTGAGACAATCTCTGATAACAACGAATTTGATCCCGAGATTAGTTATTCCTAATTTCAACTCAGGCGTGAATTTATCATATATCGGCTTTATGACGACCATCGTCTTCGGCACATTGGACCATTTGCCCAATTCCTCAAGATCTGCTGTTGTGAAATTATTGTGACTGTGAATGGCCATTCCAAAATCCTTTAGGTCGCTTTCCAAAGGCGGGTTGTTGGGTTCGCTCCCGTATTTCTTTACGATCTCGGCAGAATTGACTTTGTTCACATTATCAAGGTCGAACAATGCTCTGTAGCCTTTCCCGTTCTGTGATGCGGCATTGATGTCTCCGTAGTCGATACATTTGACATCATACATCATACCGACATAGGACACCCACCTTAGTGCACCTGAACCGACAGTGATTGTGCCTCCTTCTTTTACTACATTTGTTATATCATTGCCCGCTGCATCGACATTCACCTTTGTGATGTTTGATGCCGCAACAGAATCGTCGTCAGTGAACGTCACGACAGCCACCGTAGCGGTCGAGACGAACATCGCGACGATCAGTATTGCCAATAATGATCTGGATTTCATCGTACAAAAAATGTTTCTAATGATATTAATAATATTTTGCTATTCGTGTTATTAATTACAACATATTTTTTATTCCTTATGTATATGACCGCACAATGGGAAATGAGGACATCATCTGTTCAGAATGGATAAGGGAACGCGCCAAACACCCTTCCTTCGGAGAAGGGAAGGATTATGAAGATATGCAAAGGATGTGGAATGAATCCGCAACCACATACAGCGATTCCCAATACTCCGCAATCTCCGACGACATCGTATCCGCATTATTGTCAGAAGGGATCGTGAACAAGGATTCCACGATATTGGATATCGGATGCGGGACAGGTTCTTTCGCATTGCGTTTCTCACCGCATGTCTCAAAGGTGATCGGTTCTGACAGCAGTCCGAAGATGTTGGAGAGATTGATGGACAATGCATCTGAAAGAAACGTGAACAACATTGAACCATTGCTTTCGGATTGTCTTTCGATACCTTCAGATGTCGTATGTGATGTAGCATTCTCATCGCTGTGCCCGCCTATGAACGACCCGGAATCCCTTCTCTCGATGGAAGCCCATTCGAAGAGATATTGCATCTACGTCTCATCTGCCAATATAGGCAACGGGATCGAAGGAGAAGTATGGAAGGCACTAGGTTGCGATTACTCCTATTCGGGATACGACACCACATATCCATTTGAATATCTGAGATCCATAGGAAAGGATGCGAGATTGAGGTTCTTCACACAGCGCAATCAATCGATCATCCCGATAGAGGAATGCGTGAACAGATACCTCAGACTAGTTTCCAAATATCGTGGAATGAATGGCGACATGGAACATACGATAAGGGATGTCATCGCTTCACATGCGAAGGATGGCAATATCGACCTATCCCGCGAGATGAGGATGGGAATATTGATCTGGGAGGTGTGATGCTTTTACATTTACATCATTTGTAAAAGCTGATTTTTACAAAATTTCAAATCATTTTTACCCGATATCTCTCATTTATCTTTGATTTGTGCCTGAAATTCAATGATTTTTTCCGAGTTTCTTATTTTGTGTTTTACACATTTGTTTTGTAAAAGTAAAAATAAAACAAATGTTAAATATCACATCACTCGATATTGATATCGGTGTTAAAATGAACATAGCACACATGCTTAGAGTAAGAGGAAAACTTTCAGACGTAGCTGAATCGTTAGGGATATCGCGCCCATCCCTTTACAAATATATGCAATTATACGACAAAGGTACAACGGATCAGATTCCACCTGATGTCCTGAATTATTTCAATGATATCGCTTCAGATGAGACTAAACGTTTCGAACTGATGCGTATGACCAAATGTGAGGCAGAAAAGACAGATTGTGAATTATTACATCGTCGCGAAAAACTCGATGCATTGCTGAGTGAACGTAATATGATGATGAAGAAACTTTCATCGAATGAAGACATCGACCAAGATGTTGTTTCTAAGTTTAATGAGGCGATACGTGATATCGATTCGGCAATCAAAAGCAACAAGACCGCGATGGAGAAATTACTCAAAAAGAAAGAGGACCTCTACGCAGAGATGAACCAGAATCAGGAAGCTATGCATAAATTGGATCATGCAGAGGATTTGTCCGCATGTATCAAGACCAAATGCTTCCGCGAGGATGGAACGTTCATGATAGCCTATGATGATCCTGAATCCTGTGGAGAGGACCACGTACTTTCATTGATGGCCAAATTCGGTGAAGAATACAAGACCATAGGCACATACGATGCGGTGAAAGGCAAGAATTTCTTCATCATCAGTGATATTATCTACAGTCCTTATCTCTACTATTCTGTGAATAGGGTTATGATCGATGATGACGGGAACAGGATCATCGATGAGGATTATCGCTCGAAGATAAGTCAATTCAAGAGATGATATCGTGAGCATAATAACCAATAACAGAGAGAGCAGGGTCATGATATTCATCGACCTCAGGAACATCGTGTCCTCTGTGGCCATGACGCAGTCATTCCCATTCAAGACCGATTTCTATTCCTTGGCAAGACTCCTAGCCGGTCAGCGTAACGTCCTGGCGGCATACGTATTCGATGGTACGATGGGGGATGATGAGGATTCCGCCGCACGTACAAGGAAATTCCATGATTACCTCAGATACAACGGATTCCGTGTGGTGGAAAGGAATTCCGTCGAAGGAAGGGAACAGAAAGAAGTGGATGTCGCCATGGCATGCGAGATGGTCGTCCACGCACTGAAGGACAACTATGATGTGGCCATTGTGATAAGCGGGGACAGGGATTTCGTACCTGCGATACAGCATGTACAATCCGCTGGTAAGATCGTCGAAGTAGCTGCATTCAGGACATCAGCCTCAGAGGAATTGAGACGCACCGCAGATAAATACATCGAATTGGAGTCGTTACCGATACTGACCATGTTCAACAAGGTAGAAGATGTCACTAGGATCATCATCACCGACGAAGAGGAGGCTTCAGAATGAACCCGAATCAGAAGATGAGCTTCTATGATTTCATCATGGAGAACAACAAGAAATACGACATGGATGACGATGATTGGGGGCCATTCACCAACAGGAAATGTGCAGTGATAAGATTCGATTATGACAGCAAAGGGAATGTCTCTGGTGAATACAAAGGCATAACCGTCTACCGTGACAAGAGTTTCGAGAGAACTATTCTCCCTGGTGACACGTGGATCTGCTCACTGAAACCCAACCCTAATCTCAAATCCAATTTCTTTGCCAAACCGTTGGAAAGAGTGGATGCATCATTCGTATTCTCGCTTATGGAGGAACAGAGGGATGTGATCATAGACTCCATGTGGTCCGATCATAAGGAAGAGATGATGCCGATGCTCGAGGAGAAGTTCAAGGCTGTCATCGATGAGCGTGTGAAGGCCGCAGAGGAGAAGATCACCAAAGAGGATAAACGGATGATCGATGACCTCGAGGAGAAGAATGCACAACAAAGCATGGAATTAGCCGAGAATGAGAGGATCATCGAATCCATGCAGACTCAAATCAATACGTTGAAGGCTGAGAACGAGGAATTGAAGGACGAAAGCACACGGAATAAGAAGAAAGAGGCCAATAAGTCGGATAAGGTGACGGGCTTCATGGAGTATGCTCCTCCGAAGTATACGGTCATGAGAGTCGGTGCAGATTCCATACAATCGGACCTCTTCACAAAGCCGAGATATTTCGTACATTTGAGTCCGGATCAAAGGATCATGGTCATCCGTCCGTCTGATAAGGGGAATGTCATCTGTGTTGACAATACGATCGAATTGGCAGGATTGTCATTCATCTCGGATTTCGTTGAGGAAGGGGAGATGGTCTCACAATACGATCCGAAGGCCGGAGGCATCCAGATCAGGTTGAAATGATTCTCGATCGAGATGGTGGCCTTCGGGCCCCCTATCTCACACATTTTTTTGATATAGCGACGAGTCGATATAATTGAATGCATATCTCCATATCAGTGGTGTTGTAATGCCTTTAGAATCATTCTACGAGACCATGGTGATCGATATGCCCGAAGCGGGCGCTAATCTAGCTAAAGCTATCGAGCATTATGAGAAATACGGCCCGTACATCCCCAAGAATGTTCAAGGTACCACTGAAGACCCTGAAGTCTTGGATAGGATCATGGGCATAACGCACCAATGATGGATCGATGGCATTTGAATCACTGTTCATCCAGCATTTTATTTAGTAAATAACGCCCCCTATTTCATTTGAATTTGATTGTGATGATCCCACTGAATTCAAAGTATACATGACGATGATGAAGGATAATGTCTCTTTCCTGGAAATAGTGAGATCGAAGATCCAATCGCATATTGTATCCTATTCAGAAACATCATGAATTATCTGGAAGAACATTGAGCCGATGAAGACAGACATAAATTCACTGCTACAATGCATGGATGATTCATCTGGAGCTATCATAAATCACATGTGATCTGATCATCGTCTTCTCTGACCTTTGTAGCCCACCCTCCATCTATACAGAATGCTGCATACAATGGCAGGCTGTAAAGACCGTCCTCGTATCCGTAGTTCTTGGATGAGATCCTGATGGATGATCTAGGGGAATATCTTTTACGTAACTTATTCAAACTCTTAGAATCTGTACGATCCCCTGATTTCACCTCTATCGGAACCGCTTCTCCATCAGCGTCCTGTATGATGAAATCGACTTCGGTATTCTGATCGGGATTCCAATAATATGCTTTCAGATCGTTGGCTACGAGGGATTGCGCAATATAGTTCTCTGCCATGACCCCTCTAAATCTATCCTCTGCCGTGCCTGAGACCACACTCTTAAAAGGTATCTCGGCCTTGGAACAGAGCATCCCTACATCTGCCATGAATAGTCTGAATGAAGAAACATCAACGAATCCAGACAATGGGATTGTGGGTTCGGTCACCATATCTATGCGGTTGACCATTCTGGCAGCCACCAACCAATCCACGGAAGTAGAGTATTGGGAAGAACGCCCTCCTTTGATTATCTTGTTGTATTGGAATTTCAGATTGTCCTTCATCAGCTGAGACGTCATGCTATTCCATGTACGGAGTGTTCTTACAACGGCATCTGTGGAACCTGCATGCTTCAAGATATCACCGATCATGCTGTCGTTGAGTCCCTTTTGCATGATCATGACCGTGTTGGGGTCCTTCGTATCCACAAATGATGACACGACCTCAGGCATTCCTCCGACAGCGAGATATTCGCGATACATCTCCATTGCAGAATCGTGCAATGGCATCTCAGACATATCATTGAAATGCTCACGGATAGAATCGGAGAGTGTCTTCCTGCCTGTGGCCCATGCATATTCCTCAAGATCCATCGGATGCATTTGGATCTGTTTCACCATCCCGACAGGGAATGAACGTTTGGCGATGGTCCCATCACTCTGTTCAGAATCTCCTGTTATCAACCCTAAAAGACTTCCAGTCGTGATTATTGGCTGTTCCGGCATATCCTCTCTGAAATACTTCAAGGATGTTACAGCACGATTGCATTCCTGTATCTCATCGAAAATGATGAGCGTATCTTCATTTATCGTCTCCTGCGAATAGGCTGAAAGTTCCTTCAAAAGCACATAAGGGTCAAGATCCCCTTCGAATATCCTGTGGAGCTTGATTGACTCCTGGAAATTGAACAGGACGTAATGACTGTAGTTCTCTCTAGCGAACTGTATGGCAGAGTATGTCTTACCGACCTGTCTAGGGCCCATGATCATCAATGGTTTTCTGTCATCAGAATCCTTCCATTCCTTCATCAGGGCGCTTATCTTCCTCTGCATGAAGAGATGACGTCTTTAATGATATTTAATGTCATCCTAATACACTTTTTATTAATAAAAAATGTAATTAGAATACACTTTTTATAAATCAATTTAAACAAAATGGTCCCCGAGGGGACCTGAGATGTTTAGAAAGCATCCTTTATCGCCTGGAGCATATCATGGAATGTGGTCTCGGCAGGGACTATATCGGGTTTGAATCCAAGCGATTCCAACATCTCTGCTGTCGGTCTGCCGATCGCAGCGATACGAACTTGCTTGAGATACTTATCTCCCTGTTCCTTGCCGAAGTGTTCCTCCAGCCCTCCGATGAACGAACTGGCGGATTTTGGCGATGTGAATGCCATCGCATCGATACGAGCCTCCTTTATCGAGACATACATGTTGAGGATATCCGGACACATGCCGACCTCCTTCAATTTGTAAACAGCAACGGAGACAAGGTCCGCACCTGCTTCGATGAGACCATCCGAAAGTACATCGGAACCACTATCCGAGCGGATGACGACGACCCTCTTACCCAATACATCACCCTTCAACAGGTCAACAAGACCGTATGAAGAGTAATCATCAGGAATGGAATCCACTTTGAGTCCTACCGATTCCAACTTCTTGGTGGTAGCAGGGCCGATCGAGACCATGCGCATGCCATCGAACATACCTTTTAAGGAATCCCCGTAACGCTTCTGACATTGCTCCACAGCGGTCGCCGAACCGAAGATCACGATACATCCGGGGATAAGTGAGGAAGTGAGCTTATCGAACTCCTCATCATCCCCTGTGAAGATCTCCAATGACGGAGCCACCATGACAGTGAACCCCATATCTTCGGCCTCTTTGACCGAATCCTTGATCCTGTCCTTCGGTCTCGTAAACCCTATCACGGTCATGCCATGTCCCCCAGTATATCGCGCATTTTGGCAACCTCGCCTACGACGATTATTCCGGGAGGTTCGATGGAGTTATCCGCTATGGATAAAGCTAACTCGGAGACCTTTGTGACGACTACCTTCTGATCAGGCATGGATCCTTTGGATATGACTGCTGCAGGCATATCAGCGGACATGCCGCCTGCGATGAGTTCCTCGGATATGTGTTTAGCATTGCCCAATCCCATCATGATGACCAATGTCCCGTGACCGGAGACCAATGACCTCCAATCGATCCTATTAGTCTCACGATCGGCCTTCTCATGACCTGTTATGAATGTGACGAGCGATGCATAATCCCTGTGTGTCACAGGTATTCCTGCGAGTTCTGGCACTGATATGGATGATGACACTCCGGGGACCACATGTACCTCTGCCCCTGCCTTCCTGAGCTCCTCAGCTTCCTCAGCACCGCGACCGAACAGGAATGGATCCCCTCCTTTCAGACGCACGACGATCTTTCCCTCGGCAGCCTTCTCCACAAGCATCTGATTAGTCTGCCATTGACTGAGATGATGGTCCCTGGCCCTCTTCCCTGCGTCTATGAGCTCAGCATCCGGCCTGCATTCTTTGAGCAATTCCGGATTCGCCAATGCATCATACATCACCACATCCGCTGACCTTAGGAGTTCAAGCCCTTTGATCGTGAACAACCCCGGATCTCCTGGGCCGGCACCAACGAGGTAAACCTTTCCTGTCATATCGTATCCCTCTTTCCTGTAAGATATTCCGCGATATCGAGAAGATCATCGACCGTATGATCGATCGGGAGCATTTTCTCCACTCTCCTAGGTGTCTCCGAGTACCCATAGGACACGGCGACGATACGGACCTCTGATCTGATCACCTCCGCATGTATCCCCACAGGCGAGGAGCAACCCGCTCCCATCAATTTCATTATCCCTCTTTCCGCACTCACTGCGATACGTGTGGTGCGATCGTCCAATTTACGCACAGATGCTGTTGTGACATCATCGTCAGCCCTGCATTCAACAGCGATGACACCCTGTGCGGGCGCTGGAATGAATCTATCCTTGTCGAGGATCGCCATCGGCCTCTCTATGCCCATGCGATCGAGACCTGCCTTGGCCAAGATGATGGCGTCGAAATCCCCTTTATCCAATCTATCCAAACGCGTATGGATGTTACCTCTGAGCGATAGGATCTCCAAATCAGGACGGATCTCCTTGAGCATCTCCACTCTCCTTACGGACGACGTACCGACCCTTGCACCCTTGGGAAGATCCTCCAATGGACATGGGAGGATGACATCCTCGGGAGCGTCCCTCGGGAACATGGCCACTATCCTCAGATCCTTATCGACATCGATCGGTATATCCTTGAGCGAATTGACGGAACAATCTATGTCTCCTCTCAATATCGCATCATCGAGCTCACGAACGAAGGCCCCTGTAGCCGACATCTGATTGAGTGGCGACTTGAGATCGATATCCCCCAATGACTTCATACCGACGATCTCACATTCGGTACCTGGTTCGACCTCGGCCATCCTTTCGCAGAAAATCTCGGTCTGACGCATAGCGAGCTTACTCTCGCGCGTACCTATTCTCATCCACGCTTCACCTCGGAGAAGAATCCTTTGAACGCCTCCGACAACTTCGATACGGTTTCATCATCATGTGCTAACGACATGAAATCCACCTCCAACGCGGACGGCGGAAGATATACGCCATGTTCTAGCATGTATCTGAACATCCTGTCGAACATCATGCGATCGGCAGACTCCGCTTGAGTACCGTTAGTCACCTGTTCCGGGCCGAAATACACTGCGAACATGGATGCTAGCGTATTGACGCATCCCGAGATGCCGGAATCCTCCATGGATTCCCTTATCGATGAGACGAGTGTCTCTGTCCTCCTTTGGATCTTAGCATAATTATCATCAGAGCACATCAGATCTATCTGAGCGAGACCTGCTGCTGCGGATACGGGGTTACCTGCGAAAGTACCTGCGGCATACACTGGACCTTGAGGAGCGACATTGGACATTATCTCCTCCTTACCCATGAACGCACCACCGGCGAATCCTCCGCCGATGATCTTGGCCATGGTGGTCATATCCGGCGTTACACCGTAGAGCTTCTGAGCCCCTCCAGATGATGCCCTGAATCCCATGATGACCTCATCGAAGATCAATACGACATCATTCTCGGATGTGATCTTCCTCACTTCATCAAGATAACCTTTGGAAGGGATTACGAGGCCTACGTTACCGAGAACAGGTTCCATTATGACGCATGCTATGTCGTCCCTCTTCTCCAAAAGGTCCGACATAGCCTGTGCATCGTTGTACTCGACGACGTGCGTATGCTTAGCGATATCAGCAGGGACACCTTTGGATGAAGGGACTCCATCCGCAGATCCGCTTCCCGCCTTCACGAGGACGGAATCATGGGCTCCGTGGAAACCTCCGTTCATCTTCACGATCCCATCCTTTCCAGTGAAACCCCTTGCGGTGCGTATTGCATGCATTGTGGCCTCTGTCCCGGAGCAGGCCAATCTGACCATCTCCGCTGAAGGGACCTCGGAGTGTATCCTCTCGATCAACGCTAACTCCTGTTCGGAAGGTGCTCCGAAGACGGTTCCCCTTGAGAGTTGCTCGGATGCTGCTTTGATCACAATTGGATTCGCATGTCCTGCGATGAGCGGCCCGTATGCCATGCACAGGTCGATGTAGGTCTTACCATCGGCATCTGTTATGCGAGGGCCATTGGCCTCCTTTATGAACAGGGGGTATGGCTTGAAAGCCCTGACCGGACTGGAAACACCCCCTGGGGATAGTTTTGATGATTCTTTGTAGAGTTCTTGTGAGCGATCCATGTTATCACAACATCCTTGCGGCTTCCTCTGCGAAATATGTGATGATCATATCCGCTCCTGCACGCTTTATTCCGAGGAGGGATTCCATCATGACCCTCTCTCCATCTATCCATCCGTTCGCCGCAGCTGATTTTATCATCGCATATTCTCCAGACACCTGATAGGCTGCCAAGGGAAGGTCGAACCTATCCCTTGCCTCACGAATTATATCCAAGTACGGGCCTGCTGGTTTGACCATGATCATGTCTGCGCCTTCGGCGACATCCATCTCGATCTCACGCATAGCCTCGAGCCTGTTCCCGCACTGCATCTGATATCCAGCACGGTTACCCTTTCCTGGTGCGGATTCGGCCACATCTCTGAACGGACCATAATATGCACTGTAGAACTTCGCACTGTATGCCATTATAGGGACATTCTTGAATCCTGCATCGTCTAACGCCATCCTGATGGCAGCGATCTGCCCATCCATCATGCCGCTGGGAGCGATTATGTCGGCACCTGCCTCCGCCTGGGAGACAGCAGTCTTGCCGTAGAGTTCGATCGTATCATCATTGACGACGCATCCATCTGCATCCAGGACGCCACAGTGGCCGTGATCCGTGTACTCGCAAAGACATAGGTCAGCGATCACCATGAGGTCCGAATTCTCCTTCAGACCCTCGATAGCCTTCTGGACGACACCCTCCTTCTCATATGCACCAGAACCGACAGCATCCTTGTGGGTGGGGATACCGAACACCAGGACGGAATTCACTCCACTGTCCTGTATGCCTGATGCGATCGCATCATATCCTTTCAACGGATGCGTAGGGACACCAGGCATGGATGCCGTTGTCTTAGTCTCGGATATGTTCGCGTCAAAGAACATCGGAAGCACGAACTGGTCCGGATGAAGCCTCGTCTCAGCGACGAGGTTCCTCATTCTCTCACTCTGTCTGAGCCTTCTCAGGCGTACATCTGGGTATATCATCATTGTTCATCCCTCAATCCGAAGAGTTCCGCTGCGGCCTCGCAGATATCGGTACGACCGTCGCGGGATGCCTCCCTCATATTCTTGTAGAGTTCGGCGGTGAATTTGTTCAAAAGTGCCCTGGAAAGATCATCCAGGACTTCGGCCTTACAATCCTTCTTGGAACGGGCCATTGCTGTCTCCAGTTCATGTTCCCTTATCTCAGTAAGCTTTATGCTGAGCCTGCGGATCAAATCGTTAGCATACTGCTCCTTCTGCTCGTTCGCAAGACAGGCTAGCTCCTCTGCTATGATCTTCTCAGCTCTGGAGATCTCATTCTTCCTACGTTCGACATTCCTCATGGCGATCGTACGCAGGGAATCCATGCTATCGAACTCCACATTAGGGATATCCGTAACACTCGGATCCGTGTTCCTGGGAACGGATACATCTATGATCAAAAGTTTACGATCCGGGCGCATCGCCATTGCATTGGACACATGTTCGTATTTCAGCACATAGTGCGGGGCACCGGTCGCCACGAGGATTAGATCGGATTCGGCCACAGCCTCGGTGAGACGGGCCATGCTCACTGCCTGTCCCCCAAGTTCATCAGCCAACTCTATGGCACGACTGTATGTCCTGTTGGAAACGATCACCGTTCCCACATTCTTTCCGATCAGATTCTTGGATATGACGGAGGCTATATCTCCTGCCCCAAGTATCGTGATCACCTTGCCGAAGAGATCGCCTATACGTTCCTCGGCGAGTTCCACGGATGCGGAACCTACAGAAACCGCACCCTTGTTCAATGCGGTCTCCGAACGGACCCTCTTTCCGACAACCATGGCCTTATCGAAGAGCTTGGATAGCATTGGTCCAACGTGACCGCCCTCCTTCGCTTTCGCATATGATTCCCTCATCTGATGTTGAATCTGATCCTCGCCAACGATCAACGAATCCAATCCGCATACGACCCTGAAGAGATGACGTATGCAATCACGATCCTCCAGGACATACGCTATGTTGGAGGACGGGACAATGGTCTTTATCGTACTTTGGAAATATTCCGACACAGCACGGTTATCCCTGGTCGCAGCATACACCTCAAAACGGTTGCATGTCCTGATTATGACATACTCGGATATGCTACGGACCCCAGAGATACGTTTGCCGATCTCAGTCTCTAGAAGGGGTACGACGTCATTGAGTCCCTCCGTCCCTCCAGCAGAAGAATGGGTGACATGAAGACTTACTATCATTCGGGCATCCGCTCCATTGCGATTGAGAATGCTCCGTCACGGTCACCCTCTGATAGTCTTTTCCATATCCTGTCATCCGCCAAAACCCCTGCGAGGAACTCGGCCCTTGCCGGTTGAGTTGGAATGCGATCGCGTATGATTGCCCTCAGATCGACAAGAAGATCTAACATCGCATCATAGGATGCATCCAAGAACATATCTATCTTGGATATGACATAGGGCGGGAATGCAGGAACTCTGCCCTCGGATGATACTGTTACAGTGAATCCGTCGCGATGAAGCGTCGATGGGATGAGTACGTCCCCTCCGCCGTGTGCGGAATTTGTCATTATGCCCATTGACATCGCAGCATCCCTTATCGAATCGTTTAGTTCATGACTTGATGTTGCAGCAACGACGATATCCGCATCATCGACATATTCCTTGACCGTAATAGGATCAACGGCGACACGGATCACCTCATCCGCCAGCTCTTCCAACTCAGGAAGGACCTCAGGAGAAACGACCCTTGTCCTGAAACCGTCAAAATGACGACATTTCCTCAAAGCAACAGTCCCTCCACCGAAAACGACTACCAATCTATTCCCTGGAGACAGGAGGATGGGGGACATCTTGACAGGATTCATGCACATACTCTCTGAATCGTTCGTATGCCAAAAGCCTATGATAAAGTCTTGGTTTTCTCATCCAATCTTCATAATATGATAAGGGTGCATCGCCACAGGGTTTATCGATGGGGCGGATAGCTCATTCCAATAGCATCCCAGCACCCTTTGCGGGATCATTTCCATTCGGAAACGCCGATGCATAGGTTGGAAGAAATTGGGCGAAGACTGTCTTTCTGAGAATTCCGCATGAGATAATCGAGAGGGGTCGCAAGGAATCGAATGCGCACTCTCGGCATTCACGGACAATACAAGATTAGAGTCTGCAAAAAATATGAGGGCTGCTGAGAACATACGGGGGAAGCAACGACACCATCGGAAGCTACGTGAGATACATCCAGGACAATCGAATCTTCGACCTGGCGCATAACTTCGACTTCGCCCATTCGGTGTATCTGGAGTGCGAGGACATTCTGTTGAGGAGACACTCCACATTGTCGGATTTCGAATCCGTCATACCGTTCGCGGTATCGACAAAATAATTCGCAAGGAAGAGCAAGGACCTGGTGATGAGCGGACCTTTCGATGAGTCTGACAAGTACTTCTTCAGGAGACAGAAGGAAGGCCAGATGAAGCAGTCTAGCGAACCTTCCAGTTGAATAGAGTCGTTATTCAACAAGAAACAATTAAATCCATTCCGAATCATCCATCCCTTTTTCGTGACGAAGACCAAGGTATACCTAGACAACTGCAGTTTCACCCGTCCTTACGACGATCAGGACCAGACTCGCATTCATATGGAGACTCTTGCCAAATGGATGTTCAGAAGATGATCACATCGGGGGACGTCCTTCTTGCAGCCTCAGACTATCTGATCAACGAAAACAGCATGAAGAAGGACGAGGACATCAGGAGCCACATCTATGATTTCATCGTCAAGAATGTGGTCATCTTCGTCAGCGACAAAGATTCTAGGTTGGACCCTTTCATCAAAGAGGTCATGGATTCAGGGGTCAAGGATGTGGATTCGGCCCATGTTGCGGCCGCAATCGTCGCAGGATGCGACTACTTTATAACAACAGATGACCGTATACTCAAATACAGGACGGACAAAATCAAGATAGTGACGCCCATCCAGTTCCTGACGGAGAATGAGGTGAGATAATGTATACAGAATCAGAGTTGCGCATGATTGGAATGAAATGCCTTTCCGACCGTCTAGGTCCTGTAGATGCAGAGCGCTTCATAGTCTCCATGAACAGGAATGCCGGAGATTACACCCTGGCCAGAAGGGAGGTCTTCGACAACATGTCCATCGATGAGTTCAGGAAGTCCTCTAGGGAGTATATGGATTCCCATCCGCTTCCGCCCGAGACAGTCGCTTGCATCGAGGCATTCAGGGCTCAGAACGATCAGAGCTAATTGGTATTTAGGCCATCATTCTTCCTGTGTTTCGATTTGTAGATACAAAATGGCCACGACTCTCAATTCTGGCTTGCATGCTATGCTTTCAGCTCGTGTTTACCTTAGCCTAATTATCCATTTTGCAACCATAATTATCGATTTGTTCTCAGAACGTCTTTTTGAATTATTTGGGAGCATTACCGCAGGACGTTTGGTCAGAGATATCTGGACAGTGACGTCGACATCGAATCGGTGTCGGTATTGATGGAACATGCGAGCACCAAGACCACGGAGGGATTCTACAGCAGAAAGAGGCTCAACAAGGCCATAGACAACGCAAGGAACTTATGGTTGTCCAGCGGTGGACAGTGACACTGTCCATTTTTCGATGATCTGGGTAATGGTTAGTGGTGGACAAGGCGAGATTCGGACTCGCGGCCTCTTCGTTGCGAACGAAGCGATCTAACCAGGCTGATCTACTTGCCCATATGAATATGACTACATTCGCATATCCGATATAAACCTTGGGTCTCACAAAGGTCACAATCAAATACATACAAACACATCAAATCAACAAGTGATACAATGACGAAGATTGATGACAATATCAAGTCTGAATTCCAGAAAATGAAGATAATCTACTTAGCGACATCATCCAAATCTGGGATACCGAATGTCGTACCGATGGGTGCTATGTTCCTCCAAGATGATGAGAACCTTTGGATCGTCGACAATTTCATGAAGAAAACACTTTCGAACCTCAAAGAGAACCCGAAAGCATCATTCTGCGTTTGGACTCCCGAAGGCGATATGTCATGGCAGATCAAATGTGATGCCGTTGTTGAGAATGAGGGTGTCGATTATGAGAAGGCACGCGATATGATGCATCAAAAGAGACCTGACCTTCCAGCAAAGGGACTTGTCAAGCTCAAATTCAAAGAGATCTATCAGGTGAAGCCCGGACCAGGTGCCGGTGACCTTCTCGCCGATTGATCACTCATCATCGTCTGCAGGTCCTGTGATGGCCTGCAGACCACTCATTATCACGAAGATCGGCAACAATGCGAATGAAGCGGGATTCTTGTCGGTCATGACGTACACGCCGACGGTCATCAGAACACCGAGCAACACGCCGATGAACAATCCGGTCTTCAATCTCCTTTTCTTCGACTCTGAGAGCTTCAAATTCTCACCTTGAGTTTCTCTTCCACCTCAGCGACCATCTTATCGACGATCTCCTTGGCACCACCGGTATAATTGTTAGGGTCCATCGCTGATCTGATGTCCTCCTCGGACATCATGGTCTTGAGATCCTCCCTTTCAAGAAGAACATCCCTGAGCTGTCTTCCCTCATCTTCAGCGATCATGGATGAGGAACGAACGATCTCATGTGCATCTTGTCTTCCGACACCTTTCTCGGTCATCTTCATCATCAAAGATTCAGCCATGATCAATCCATGAGATGATTCGATGTTCTGGACCATCCTGTCCCTGTGGACCTCGAGTCCGCCGAAGACGATCTCCATCTTCTTGAACATCTCATCGAGCAATGTGAATGTATGCGGGAGGATGAACCTCTCTGCACTTGAATTCGAAAGATCCCTCTCATGCCAAAGGACCTGTGATTCGAACATCGGCGTGACCATGGACCTCACTATCCTTGCGAGACCACAGACGTTCTCGGACATCATCGGGTTGCGTTTCTGGGCCATGGTGGAGCTTCCGACCTGTTTCTTCCTATCGAACGGTTCCGCTGCCTCGGATATCTCCGACCTCTGGAGATTCCTGACCTCAGTCCCGTATCTTTCGAGTGATGTAGCGATATTCGCCAATAAACAGACCAATTCTGTGTATCTGTCCCTTCCCACGACCTGAGTTGCGGCAGGCTCGTATGTCAATCCGAGATCGGACATGACCGTTTCCTGTATCTTGAAGAAATTCTTGCCCAATGCGGCACCGGTACCGACAGCACCCGCCATCTTTCCAGCGCATGCCCTAGATTTCATCTGTTCCAATCTTTCCCTGTGCCTGAGCATCTCCGCCACATATCCGGCGATCTTGAATCCGAATGTGATAGGTATAGCGAACTGAGCATGTGTCCTTCCGACCTCTATCGTGTCACGTTCCTGCTTAGAAAGCTTCGCAAGTGTGATGATGAATGAGTCCACATCCTTTTGTATGAGCTCTATTGACGCCTTTATCTGCAACGCAGTGGCCGTATCCACGATGTCATTGGAGGTTGAACCGTAATGAACGAATTTACCTGCATCCCCCTTGCATTGTTCGGTCATCGCTTTGACCATGGCCATGACATCATGCCTTGTTTCGGACTCTATCTCCTTGACCCTCTCGATCTTCGTAACGGAGAGGTTAGCGACACGTGTGATCTCTTCCGCATCCTCTTTGGTTATCGTACCCAATGATGCGTGTGCTCTCGCCAACGCGGATTCGACATCCATCTGATATTGGAGACGGCTCTCCTCATACCAGATTTCCTTCATTTCCTTCCTGCCGTATCTATAGTCAAGTGGACAAAGGTTGCTCATACTATCGAGCAAGCCATCGCGTTATTTTATTTAAGGGGTATGTGGAGAATCCTAGCCTGTCATATTGAAAGCAAATGATTACGATTTGGAAAATAAATCATGCTGGCACAGTTAGAAGTGGATGAGAGATCATGTTTTCTCTGGAAAAGAACTCAACGTCAATGATGCTTATGCGCAATATTCATATTATTACCATACAGGAAAGCTTTATATCTCATACCCGTATGCGCTTTATTGAGTAGGCCGTGACTCTGACACGGTGCAAGCCCAGAACATATGAGTGATTTATTATGACAGATTTGGAGGAACAAATTCAACAGACTGATGGATCCGAGGAAGTCGTAGCAGAAACAGTTGAGACCCCTGTAGAAGAGGTTCAGCAGGACCCTGCTAATTTGGCAGAACTGGAAAAGAAGAGAAGTGCAATCAACGCTGACGCTGAGGAACACAAACGCCTCAGAGATGATCTGAACAAACAGACCAAAGAGTGGGTTGCAAAGAGAGATGCATTGAACGCACAGGTCCGTGAGCTTGTTGAAGAAGCAGGCAAACACAGGGAAGAGCGTGATTCACTTAACCAGAAGGTAAGGGAGTCAAAAGCTTTGAGGGATGAGGCGAACCAGAAGGTCTCAAAACTCACCGAAGAGTTCCATGCGATCAAGAAAGAGATGCCAGCACACGACAAGGACGCACCCTCGATCAAACAGCTGATGAAGGAATTCTCCGACCTTGAGAACAAGCAACAGACAGAGACCCTCAAGAAGAAAGAAGAAGAGGCAATCGTCAAGAGGCTTAGAGAGCTCGACCAGAAGATCACAGAGATTAAGAAGACGCAGGACCAGTCTGGCGACCTTCACGAGAAATACAGCGAACTCAAGGAAGCAAAATCTGAAGCAGAGAAATGTCACAAACTCGTTTCCGAGTATGCAGAGAAAGCCCAGGAAGAGCACGATAAGATGATCGCACTCTACGAGCAGGCAGACACACTCAGGAAACAGGCAGATGAGGCTCAGGCTAAATTCATCGAGTGCAAGAAAGCAGCAGATGAAGAGCACAAGAAGCACATCGAGCAGATCAAGACGTTCCACGAGACAGACGGTGCAGTCGCAGCCATCAAGAACAAGCAGAAGTCCGTTCGTAAGAAGAAGACCGATGCAGAGTCCAAGAAGGCAGCTGATGACATCTTCGCTAGATTCAAGAATGGTGAGAAGCTCAGCACCGAGGACCTTATGGCCCTTCAGAAATCAGGATACCTCTGATCTCGAATCATTTACCCACGGGAGACCGTGGGTAAATAAACGATTTTGTCACAAAATTCAATATTTTTCACTAATTTTCGCACAAGTTTTATATACGCCCGAGAGTAATGTGGAATTGTGGGAAAAAGGTTAGCTTTGTAGAGTGCATCCCATCCCTTCTGACTGGCTAACCTTTTCCTATGAACTTCTGTTCTTTTGGACTTAAAAATTGATTCAAAAGTAATAATCTTTATAATAAATAAGACAGTCAAGGTTACCAATGGTCTTAGATGGATTGGGAAAATCTCTCAGAGGTGCAATTAACCGTATCACAGGTGCTACCTCTATCGATGAGGCGCTCATCAAGGATGTTGTAAAAGATCTTCAGCGTGCATTACTCCAAGCGGATGTCAACGTCCAACTCGTATTGGAACTCACGAAGAAGATCGAGAAGAGAGCACTCGAAGAGAAACCAGCCACCAACAGGACACCTAAGGACCATGTCATCAACATCATCTACGAGGAGCTTGTCAATCTCGTCGATAACGGCGAAGGACTCAAGATCGCACCTCAGACCATAATGATGGTCGGTCTCTACGGTCAAGGTAAGACCACCACGACAGGCAAACTCGCCAACATATTCAATAAGAAAGGTTTCACAGTCGGACTTATCGGTGCCGATGTCTACAGGCCTGCCGCATTGGATCAGCTCAAACAATTGGGAGAGAAGATCGGCGTAGAGGTATACGGAGAACCTGGAGAAAGTGACGCTGCAAAGATCGTGAAGAACGGTATGGCCAAATTCAAAGAGAAGAAGGTCATCATCATCGATACGTCGGGACGTCACGCTCTAGAGGATGATCTCATCCAAGAGCTCAAGGACATCTCTGCTGTCGCAAAACCCGATGAGAGGTTCCTCGTTCTCGATTCGCAGGTAGGACAACAGGCTGGACCTCAGGCAGATGCATTCCATAATGCAGTAGGCGTCACAGGCGTCATACTCACCAAGATGGATGGTACCGCGAAAGGAGGAGGTGCGTTAAGTGCAGTATCGAAGACACATGCTAGGATCGTTTGTCTCGGTACAGGAGAGCACATCCGTGACCTTGAGCCGTTCAACGCCAACAAATTCATCTCCCGTCTATTGGGAATGGGCGACATAACCGCTTTGATCGATATCGCAAAGACAGAGATCGGAGAAGATCAGGATGTGATGGATGCCGGAAAGAACATCATGTCCGGTAAATTCACACTCAACGACATGTATCAACAACTGAAGGCTATGAGCAAGATGGGGCCTTTGCAGAAGGTCATGTCACTCATCCCCGGTATGTCCAAGTTCGAAGACAAGATGGATTATGAGGCCACACAGGCGAAACTCCAGAAGTACAGATACATCATGGACTCCATGACCAATGATGAGAAAGAGGATCCTTCGATGATCAAGGCATCCCGCGTACAAAGGATAGCCAAGGGATCAGGAACATCCATCCAGGATGTCAGAGAGCTTCTGAAACAATATAACACATCGAAGAAGGCCATCAAAGGTGTCATGAGCAACCGTAAGATGAGAAAACAGATGATGAAACAGATGGGCATGTCCGATCTCTCAGAGCTCGAGAACGAACTCAGCGAGGAATGAACGTGAACAGATTCATCGTTCTCGGACACCGTGCATACACAACAGGCGATTTCAAACTGGATGATATCTGTGGCGGAGCCGGAAGATTAGATATCCTTGTAAGGTGCGTCAACTCCGCATTCTTCCTCAGCCACGACCTGAGAAAGGATTCAGAGATCTACCTCGTGCTTGAAGGCGGAACGGATGCGCCCAAGACTGTAAGATTCTATGGGCCTGATATGAAATACCTCAATCCCGATGAGAGGAGCACAGCGTCACTCATAAGGAATGCACTTCTCAAGAAACTCGACGGTAAGAATGAGATAAGGTCATCACCAGGAGTATACATATCAAGAAGGTCATTCGAAGATGTCATGAAGGACCTCTCAGACAAATGTAGATTCATCTACCTCAGAGAGGATGGCGAGGATGTCAGGGAATACGAATTCCCTGAGGAACCATGTTACATTCTCGGAGATGACAGGGACCCCACCAAAGAGGAGGAGAGGATCATGTCGGAATATCCATATGATAAGATCAACCTCGGACCTGTAAGCTATCATGCGAACCACTGCATGACCATCGTTCTTAATGAGATGGATCGCAGAGTGACAAGAATGGAGGGATGAATATGGCAGAACCTACCGAGAGGATACCCCAGCACAAACACTGCATCTATTGTGGCAAGGCATTCATCGACGGCAATGGAAGGTATTGCTCCGATAAATGCAAGGACACTAAAAGAGAAGAGCTCACCAAGAGTAAGAACAAACTTCTGCTGATATGGTTGGCCGCAGTAGGTGTCATGGTCATTGCCATAGTCATCGGAAGATTATGATCGTCGCAGTAGCAGGAACGTTCAATGTCCTTCACGAAGGACACATAGCATTGCTCAAGAGGGCATTCTCTCTTTCCAAAGATGTGTGCATAGGGATAACATCCGACAGGATGGCATCGGAGACACGCACAAGGGTCAATCCATATTACATAAGAGAGAAGGCCGTCAGGGAATATCTCAAAGCAAATAATAAGGAAGCGGACATCTTCTGTATCGACGACATGTACGGCCCGGAGGACATCATGGCCGATGTCGACGTACTAGTGGTATCCGATGAGAGCTTGAAGAATGGGAAGAAGGTCATCGAATGGAGATCCACCTTCTCCGATGAACCTTTGAAACTCTCAGTCGTAAGATCGATCGAGAAGGATGATGGCAGCAAGATATCATCATCCGATATCATGAATGGTGTCTGTTCACGTGATGGTTCCATGGATGCGATCGATATCGCGGTCGGTTCCCTGAATCCTGTCAAGGTCGAGGCTGTAAGGATTGTCATGGAGAAGATCTACGGCAGCGTAAGGATCTTCCCTGTCGATTCGAAGAGTGGCGTATCCGAACAACCGTTCGAAGATGAGACTGTAAAAGGTGCTATCAACAGGGCCAAAGATGCTCTCGGCAATCACAAGATGGCTGTGGGGATCGAAGCAGGCGTCTTTGAGAGATATGATGGGTTATATGATATTCAACACTGTGCTATCATCGATGACACCGGGAAGATAACGATCGGCATGGGTTCAGGATTCAGATATCCCGATAAGATCGCAGAACTCGTCCGCAACGGGAAGACCGTTGGCGAAGCCATGGGTGCGACATATGCAGAGAATGATATCGGCAGAGAGCAAGGTGCGATCGGCATATTGAGCAAAGGTCTCCTTGACAGAAGAGAGCTGACAGAACAATCAGTGCTCAACGCCATGCTTCCCAGGATATGGGATGAATGATGTCTGACAGATGCAGTGGCGGAAACTGTTCCTCAGGCAGTTGTTCCGGTGGGAGCTGTCAATCCGATGACGATAGATTGCCACCAGGTATGTTGTCGAGATATGACCTGAATCAGGATACAGGATTAGGTTCATTGATCTGGGCAGAGACCGTCGATTCGAAGATAGATGATGCTGTCATAAAACTGATAGGGAAACTCAGGTCGATATCCAACGACAGGATATTCGCCATGATCACCGGACCTGCTGATATCAAACCTTTGTATAATGTGTTGTTCTCATACGGAGTAGATACAATCTACCACATAAGATCCAAGGATCTGGAGGATTATGATCCAAAACTCTATGCAGATGCACTCTCCGACATAGCGACGAGGATCAATCCTATGTGCATCATATTATCTGCGACAGAAAAAGGGAACGAGGTTGCAAAACTGACCGGTTCGATATTGAAGAAAGATGTCGAACTCGATTGCAGTGATATCTCAATCGTCAATGATATCCTGTCTGTGGAAGGATCCAACAGCGGAAACATACCAATGTTCAAGAGATATGGCAGATTTCCCATCATAGCTACCGTTAAGGCATCATCCTTTGACATGCCTGAAAGGAACGATGACAGGAAAGGTACTGTTATAAGCAGACCTTTCACTGCATCAAGGACTTGACCGTAGAATAGACCGTATCGGCATGTCCATCCACTTTGACCTTATACCAACAGGCCTCTACTTTACCGTCCTTGCCGATGATGAATGTGGAACGGATGGTACCTTCCACCTCTTTCCCATACATCATCTTCTTACCCCATGCACCGACCTGTTCCATCAGAGTATGGTCTGAATCAGATAGCAATTTGAATTTGAGATCGTTCTTGGCGATGAATTTACGGTGAGATTCCGGACTATCCTTGCTGATACCGATAACAGGTACATTCCTTATCATCAGTTTTGTATAAACCTCATTGAATGTCTGAGCCTCTTTCGTACATCCTGATGTGTTATCCTTCGGATAGAAGTACACAATATACCTTATCCCTTCCAGGTATTTCGAATCGAATATCTCCCCATTCTCATCGGGAAGGATGAAGTGTGGGAAGGAATCGCCCACATCCAACATCAGAACAACCCTCCGCCCAATCTCTCTATGAACGGCTGAAGATCGAGTTCGAACATCATCACAGGATGATTGATATCGAAATCTATGACGACCTGAGGAGATACCTCTCCGAAGTATCCTACCGAACTTCCGTCGATTATCACCTCTGCACCTCTTCCATCTATGAATACATCATATTCCGATGCTTTCAACTCATAATCAACACCGATCTCTCTCAATACAGACTCTGAATACGATTTGATCTCGGTGAACGAGACCTTAGAATTCATCTCTGCAAGACAAAGATTACGCTGTTTGACAGCATCGACGATGACATCGCTTATTTCGAAGATCCTCTGTGGAAGATCGCGACGCTTGTTACGCCTGAACAATCTCATGAGGCTTGGGAACAATGAATGCCTGAGGCATGTGTGGTCCTCGGTGATCGGATTCATGACAGTAACGACATCCTGTTCAGGAAGACCTGCATTGGTGAACTCATCCTTCTCGTTGCTCAATGTGAGTGTTACGACCTCGGTGAATCCCAATCCGATGATCACATCACGGAGCCTCTCTGAGAACGCAGTAACATCCGACAACTTACCTGCGGTCTGCGTGACCATGTGTGATGATTGTCCGTATCTCTCGAATCCATATCCCGTGGCGACATCCTCATAGAGATCGACAGTGTGCATTATGTCCATCCTTGTGGACGGCACCTCAACATGCACGATATCATCATCGATGAGAGCATCGAGCCCCATCTTGTTCAATGAATGCACCATATCCTCGTCCGAAAGCGGTATTCCGAGGAATTTGTTACAATCTGATTTGGAGAACTTCCAACTTGACGATGAGAGATCAGGCGATACGAATTCCTTGCCGTCATCATGCATGTTGACGGATACGATCCTTCCGCCACGCTCCGCCATCGCAGTGGAAATTATATTCAATGCACCCTCGACCGTCTTCAGATCGTTGCCTGTGACGTCTATGAAGAGATTCCTTGTCTCCGTTGTCACGGTCGTAAGCGCACCGTTGATTATAGGAGGGAACGAGAGTACGTTACCTTTAGCATCCAGGATTATCGGGTACTTGTCATATCCCTTCAGAAGATGTGCGTATGCGACACCTTTCTCATGTTTCTGGAGTATTTCATCGAGATCCCACTCCTCCTCTTTGGCAAGAGGTACGAATTTTATCTCATGAGGGTCGATCGCTTTGTAAGTGAAGGGCGGTTCGACCTTGTCAAGATCATGTATGCCTATGGCGATCTTCGATCTCTTCCTTCCGATCGTGATATGCAGTTTCTCTTGCATCTCCATGATCGATTTGAGGAGTGTGTCATCGACCTCCACTCCGAGGACGACCGCACAGCGGAAGTATGGCCTGACATCCTTCACACTGTCATCGACGAACACGTCTATGTCGCTGTCATCGACATCATACTCTGTCATACCCGGTTCGATATCGAGGAATGCCCTCATGCCCCTTGCAAGACCCTCCACCGAATAGAGGTCCGGCCTATCTGGGAAGAATTCAACGGACATCTCGTCCACCTCACCCTCTGTATCGTGCATATCCGCACCGATCATGGGTATCCTCTCAAGGAGCGTCTTTCTCGGTACTTCCTCACCGAGCATCGAACATAGGTCGTGATAATCGAAGTTGATTACAGGCATACGTGCGCGTATGCGTGCGCGATATAAATATTATCGATTGGAATCTGACGATGGTTCAATGACCGAGTTGCTTATGTGCCTCTGCCAATTGACCTGCTGCCTGTGCACCCAATGTGGATAGCTCTCCAGCAAGAACAGTAACTGCGACGATCTCTCCGAATTTCCTTGCCTTCTCATCGCCAAGACAGCCTATCATCCTGAGGGCGGCCTGTTGTGACGGCAACCTAGTGCCTCCACCAACTGTACCAATCTCCACCGCAGGCAACCTTACAGCGATGTATAGATCACCATCGACATCCTCGCATGTGGTCATACAAAGACTTCCCTCGACGACATGTGCTGGATCCTGACCTGTAGCTATGTACAATGCGGCCACCATATTGGCGGCATGGGCGTTGAATCCCATCGAACCTGCCATCGCACTTCCCACGAGATTCTTCCTAGTATTGAGTTCGACTATGGCCTGTGTCGTCGAATGCAGCTTCTTCTCAACGATATCCTTCGGGACCCTGCATTCGGCTATCACGTGCTTACCGCGTCCGCGGATGAGATTGATCGATGCAGGTTTCTTATCGGTGCACATATTGCCTGAAACGGAAACGGTGACAGCGCCTGTCTCCTTGGATATGAGTCTGCATATGGCCTCGGATGCTATCGTCGCCATGTTCATCCCCATGGCATCGCCTGTGCGGAACGATATCCTCAGATGGAGATTCCTTCCGTTGGGGAATGCCTCTATATCCATCAACTGACCATGATTCGTAGTGGATGATACGACCTCGTCTATCTCCTTCGTGTGCTTGGATATCCATTCGATCACTTTCACGGAATGGTCTATCCCGTCCACGCGGAGGATCGGTGCCCTTGTCATCGCATCCTCGAATACTCTTACGCGTGAACCACCTGAAGCGGTTATGACCGACATACCTCTGGATACAGAAGCCACCAATGCCCCTTCCGTCGTTGCAAGCGGGATGATGAACGAACCTTGTGCCAGATCACCATTGATCTGTACAGGTCCGGCGAATCCGAGAGGGATCTGCGTCACACCGATCATATTCTCGATGTTCTTGGATGCGATAGAAGGATCGAATGTATAATCAGTCAATTCTGTCAATCTTTCGCCTGTGAGTTCCTCAACGGCTTTGAATCTCTCATCGACATCCTTGCGTTCGTATCCTCTATTCTTCAATCCATCCTGCACGGCCATGGCCTCACCATCACATTCTGCGTATTAAATTCTCGTACGACGACAACACGCACATGAGTGCGAAACCGAAGAACGTACCTGTCAATATCCTAGATATGGCTACATCCACACCCATGGTATGCTGTATGGCCCAATCGATCATCAATATGATGAATGCATATGATATCATCAGTATAGATTTCCTGAATCCTATCATTTTGGAGAACTCGGTGTATGAGAACACCAATCCTGCGACGATTCCGATGAGAACTGATACATCTCTTATGCAGAATGCCATCTGAGATCCGTTCAGGATGAAGGATCTTGACATGATCTGTGGGCAGAATATGTCGCCAAAAAAATATGTGATCATTGTGAGCGGATCGCTGTTCAACCATAATTCTGGATGATCTATTGCCCCTACCGTGCCATCCAATGAGGTAAAACGACCATATAGATTGATGAATGGTGTAATTATGAGCAACATCAATGCTAATGTCGCCAAAATCAATAGTATCTCTCTCCATTGTAACCGCATGATAGGAACCCGACGATAGATATGATTGTCATTGGAAATCATATGTGTTGCGGAACCCTTACTTGCTCTGTTACAGACTGATCCTTGAACATAACATGAATACTGCCAACGATATGGATGCCATTGTTGTGAACCTCATCTCCATATTTACGATCCCGCTCTCACAGGTGAGATTCGATGATAGTACTGCGATCAACGCTGTGAGTTCCATCAGATAGATGGATAACACCGTGGAGATGTCATCGAAGAAGACTTCTCCTACAATCTCTGATATAGGGCCAAGCATCACGACACTCATCGCAAGGATCAACGGTGCGAATACCGATGCGGTGCCTGTCATCATATCCAGCATGCTCTTCAGCCTATTGCCTATATCCTTCCTCACGGAATCCTGATCCTGCAACTGATGAGCTATCGATGTTGCAAGTCTACCTGCATCGCGGATATCCTTATTGGATGCGTTGAACACGTCGCAATACGAATCGGACATGAATCTCGATATCGGATTCAATACTGTCCTTATCGCCGATGCGACATCCCCTCTGCATAGAACGAGTTCCCTCTTCATCTTCTCAGTGATATGCGCCATATCCTTTCTAGCTGAGAATGATGATATCAGCGCGATATCGAAATTATCTCCCATGGATAGTCTATTTCCCAATTCGAACATCGCATCCATGAGCAATGCCTCATCCCTACGTCTCTTAGATTCAGAATTGATCTTTCTCATCATCACCATTGATGATAACACACCGGATACTACACAGGAATATGCGATGGAATCTGCCCTTTCGACGCCATTCCTTTCGAAGATCATGAACAACGGTATCGTCAAGAGCATCGGCAAGAGATATGTTATGTCCGACATGGATGACTCGCTGATTATGAACGGGTTCTTCCTTCTCATGAATACTATCATTGAAGCTACGACCGCGGGTATGAACACCAGGATCACCATTGTGATAACATTGGAATCCAGTGCTTTGACAGCGAATTGACCTCCGAGATTCAACATCGGAAGTATCGATATCAGGATCATCGGCAGCATTATGCCGAGACCGAAGATCAACGTACAAGGGCTGCTGAGGCTTGAGCTGTATGCGTCGCCGATCTCCTTCAATCCTTTCAGGACTATCGATTCCGCATCCCTCATCATCGATCTTCTCTCATTGAGATCCAATGATTCGGATGCTGCCATCATAAGGCTCATGGATCTTCTGAAGGGAGCTGCTTCCGCAGGCAGTGTGACAAGCATACGATTGATATTCTCCTTTATGTATGGCTCTTCTCTACAATCGGCATCCATTGTGATGTCATTGAATAATGTTCTCATAAGAACGGGGCCGTTCTCGGATACGTCCCTGACGGCCATCTCAAAGGAACCTCCTGATGACAGGACCACGGACATCATCCCTATGACCGTCGGTGCCTCGTTCATCAGTTTGTAAGGATTGATCATTGATCATTCACTCCGAGCTTCTTCTTGAATGACTCCAGGACATCATCGGAATCTGTGATACCAGATGATATGCATCTGGAAAGGTGATCGTTCGCAAGAATGATCCATTCCGGATTGCTGTATCCGTCATTGACTTCGATCGCTAGTTTCGATAACAATCCCCTCATCTTTGCTCTAGACTTTATCTCCTGTTCGACGTCACCCTTCGCCATGGATGTCGATTCCATGATACGTCTCATCGCCGGTGATCTGTACATCCCTTTGTCGACGGATATGAATTCGCCGATCGTGTCCGAAGTGGATACGAATTCGACTATCTTCCTCGTCTGTCTGTTTGTACCTCTCTCCCTCCTCGTCCCCATCACGATGAGGAAATCCGTTGCCATGAATGATTCTGCGGGTATGCCGATATCATGCACCACGCGTTCATACACGCCTTTCGCAGAATCTCCGTGTATCGTACCCATTATCGAACTGCCTGCACGACCAGCCCTCATGCTCTGATACAACGTTCTGGCCTCATCTCCTCTGACCTCGCCCAGAATTATTGCGGATTCACCCAATCTCAGCGAGACCCTCAATGCCTCATCCGCCCTCTTGCTGACATCGCTGTTCATCCTCTCGTCTATCAGCATGGATTGGACCTTGTAACCCATCGAACGCATCACATCACCTGGTAATTCCAATGTGTCTTCTATCGTCAATATGCGCTGTTCTATTGGCATCTCGAACAACATCGCTGACAGGAGAGAACTCTTCCCTGCGCCCCTTGCACCGCAAACGAGGAATGTACAGCGGTTGTCGACAAGGAATGATATCAAACCGGCATCATGCTCATCTATCGTACCATTACCTATCAATTTGGTCAATGTCCATGGAGTGGTCGAATGCTTCCTTATGGCTACCGAATCCCCGTTCGGACTCATCGGATATCCTACGATGGTCGCCCTGGCCTGATTGTTGCACATGTTCGTCTCCATCACAGGAGACGATTCGCAATATGGCAATCCACTATCGCGCATCAGAGTGTTGATCAGATTCCTTATCTCCCTCTCACTGGCGATGAGATTGGTCCTGCACCTCATGTGCGTATTGTATCCGCTCACGTTATCCAATGTTACGTAGATGCGATTCTTATCGCAAGGTGCGTCGATGTATATATCCTCCAATCTTGGATCCTCCAACAACAGTTCAAAGATGCCAAGTCCTATCGTATACCTCACAACAACATCACACAATTCCCTGATCGCGTATTCGAAAGAACATCCGCCCGATATCGCATCATCGATGATGTCACGGTTCTTGATCAGGAATTCTTCGGCAGATCTCCTCACGTCATTCGTGTTGAAACGACCGCCATCCTTCCGATACTCATCCCTGACATAGGATATCGTATCGTTCACAAGATCCGATAAAGATAGCGAATAAGTGTATTCATTCGGCATTATGTTGTATTCTATCTCGCCATCATCCGCATCACCGATGATGATCCTTGAGTGGTTCGTCCTATATTTCTCAAGAACCGCGATATCCTTGTTGTCCCCTATGGACCATGTATCCGCATACGGTGGTTTGATCATGCGATATCTTCTATCGATGTTCGAAAGGATCTCCTCGATCGTTTTTCTTTTGAATGAAATGTCATCGCCTTGTTTGACGACATCGGGATCGTCATCGGATATCGGTACGCCATTGGAATCCGCTATCCTTCCGCTATCAGGCGAGATGGTTGTCTTGACGATGCGTGGCATGATTAGACCCCAACGATTCTATTGGCAACGAAGGACATCTCTTCCATCAATGATGAGAGATCGTCACGCAAGACCTTCAATGACGATGTCACTGCTCCTTTGCATTGATCATATGATTCGCAATCGACCGTCACATCATCTATGGATGCCATCAATGAATCTATACCTTCGACGGAGAGGTTGGCCCATATCGTATCGATCACAACGCCCTTTGATAACGGACATTCGAGACATCCTTTCTTTCCGACTGATAACGTGTTACAGGAATTCGGTATTGTTGTGATCAATCTGCGTATGATGTGCGCAGATTCTCCCCTAAACTGTATATCCACAGAGGAACGGAATATGATATCATCGGCATCCCTATCCGAGAGTCTGTCCGAGCAACATCTCAAACATAGCGAAGATGATATGTTCGGCTTGGAATCGCACTCCCTGCAATCTATGATGTTATCGCACGGATCGATGATGTCACGTGAATCCTTCCGTTTGAACACATCCTTCAATGATATCATATGGTGGGATTCCGACTGTCCAGATATATCTGCGAGATACTAAAGTTAACAATTAACAAACAGGTCACGGCAACCCTTGTATGTTCTCTTTGATGTACTCTATGAATCTCCGGCTTGCGGCTGACATGGAATCCA
This sequence comes from Candidatus Methanarcanum hacksteinii, assembly GCF_964305265.1. Taxonomy (NCBI): domain Archaea; kingdom Methanobacteriati; phylum Thermoplasmatota; class Thermoplasmata; order Methanomassiliicoccales; genus Candidatus Methanarcanum; species Candidatus Methanarcanum hacksteinii. The sequence continues at coordinate 247,263 of NZ_CAYATA010000003.1, forward strand.
TGTCCGTATAACCCAATGATATGGTCCTGTACAAAGGCGGGTCCAGATCCTTTATCCTCACATCGTGGTGTGTATCGATCAGTACCAATTCCGCTAAGATACTGACGGCCATCCCCAATTCCACCATCCTCATGATGGTGTAGTCATCATGTATCCTGAATTTGATGTTCGGTTCCAGACCTTCATCGGAGAATGCTTCCAACACCTCGCTGTACGAACCCGTCTCCAGAAGTATGAACGGATCATTGGAGATATCCCTCAGTCTGATGACATCCCTGCCGGATAGTCTATGGTTCGACGGCAGTATCGCAACCATCTTCCCCTCCTTGAGCTCCTCCGTGTGTATGTCCGATACTGCGGATTTAGCAAGGAATCCGAAATCCACATCACCGTTCTTGATCCATTCCTCTATTGATGTGTAATCGCCCTGTTTGAACGAGAATTTGACGTTCGGATACATCCTTTGGAATCCTTGGATCAGTTCAGGCATCCAATGGCATGTAACGCTTGCCAATGTGCCTATCGTTATCGATCCTCTGACAAGATGGTTGACCTCCTCGGCCTGTTCTACGACAGCGACATAATGTCTGATCATCCTGTCGATGAACGGATAGATCTCTTTCCCCTCAGGCGTCAATTCGATACCGTTCCTTGAACGCCTCAGCAATACGATGTTCAGCTCATCCTCCAACGATGAGATCGATTGACTGATCGATGATTGCGTACATCCCAACGATCTTGCCGCTTTCGTGAAACTGCTGTACGACAAAACACGTTGTAATGCGATATACCTCTTCACCAACATACATTAGATTTTCTTATATTAAAATTAGTAATATTTCAATTTTCAATATATATAGGGTTTACTCATTTATGGCGTATCAATCCGCGTCACGAATGTGGGTTATTTAGTGATACAGATGAGTAGTACCGAAGATATCATAGAAGCCTTGACTCCAGTCAACGATTGGGTCTGGTATGTAGCATTCGTATTCCTTGTCGGGCTAGGACTTTTCTTCACATATAAGATCAAGTTCCTTCAGATTCTAAAATTGAAGGAGACATCAAGTCTAGCTCTATCGGGATCGAGTGAGGGTAAACGCACACATAAGATCACATCTTTCGAAGCCTTCTGCATAGGACTTGGCGCCCGTATAGGCGTAGGTAACATCGCGGGAGTCGCATCAGCAATCGTATTGGGAGGGCCTGGTGCAGTATTCTGGATGTGGATCTTCGCCATCATTGGTTCCGGAAGCAGTTTCATGGAATCCACATTGGCTCAGATATACAAAGAGAAGAAATCCGATGGTAACTTCCACGGAGGACCTGCATACTATGCAACAAAAGGTCTCAAGAACAGAAAATTGGGAGTCCTCCTCGCATTCCTTACCGTCATAACATTCGGTATCGGATTCGTTGGTGTACAGGCAAGTAACGCATCAAGTGCACTCGTCGGTGCATATTCATTCGATCATGCTGAGGTCATCTATGGTGCTATCATCGCCGTCGCAGCAGCAGCCATCATCTTCGGTGGATTGAAGAAGATCGGTAAGTTCTCATCAAAGATCGTCCCCATCATGGCATTGATCTGGATCATCTTCGCAATCGTTGCAATATGCTTCAACATCGGCAACCTCGGCAATGCGATATCCATGATCTTCGTCGACGCATTCAGCGCGCCATCCTTGATCGGAGGTGCATTAGGTACCGTCATCATGAGCGGACTCAGGAGAGGTGTCTTCTCCAACGAGGCCGGTCTCGGTTCCGTCGCCAACATCGCATCGACAGCTGATACGAAACACCCTGTGAAACAGGGAATGATCCAATCCTTCGGTGTCCTTGTCGACACACTCATCGTCTGTACGATCACAGCATTGGTCATCCTCTCATACGGCAGCTATGAATCCATCATGGCACTCGGCCTTACGAAATCACAGCTCGTACAGGCAGTCGTAGCATCCACACCGTTCGGTGAAGCTGCAAAATACATAATCGCCGGATTCATGATGGTGTTCGCATTCACGAGTCTTATCGGATACTACACGATGAGTGAGTCCAACATCCGTTTCATCAAAGATGACAAGAAGGTCGTCTTTGCGATCCGTGTCCTCATCATCGCCGTAGCGTTCATCTCATGTGTATTGGGTGCAGACCTCATGGAAATCGTCTGCGACACATTCATGGCCGCGATGGGTGCCGTCAACATGATCGCCGTTGCTCTATTGAGCAAGAAGGTCTACGAGGCCTACAAGGACTACTGCGATCAGAAGAAGAACGGTATCGAAGAACCTGAATTCCATAGGGACGTCCTCAGCAATAATGAAGGCGTCACCGAATGGGAATGATGGAAAGACAGGGGGAAACCCCTGTCACAACCTTTTTCCGATCGGTATGACGCCGATCCTATTCTGATCATCATATTACACACATCTGCTCCGTCCTCGATTACTATATAAATAATAACACGATGGACGCCACATGGAGATTTTAGCACCAGCAGGTTCCCCGGAAGGTCTAGTGGCCGCCATAAAGGGCGGATGCGATGCAGTGTATTTAGCAGGAAAGAGTTTCGGTGCTAGAGCATTCGCTAGCAATTTCACGGATCAAGAACTCGAAGGTGCGATAAAGTATGCGCACGAACACGGCGTTAAGGTGAATGTGACCGTCAACACACTGATCAAGAATTCAGAGATGGAGGAAGCAGTACAATTCGTCCAATTTCTGAAGGACATAGGTGCAGATGCGGTCATCATACAGGACATCGGTCTCTTGAAAGCGATAAAGGACATCCCTATCAAGAAACATGCCTCCACGCAGATGGCAGTACACTCCAGAGCAGGCCTTCAATGGTGCGCCGATAACGGCATGGACAGGGTCATCCTGGCAAGAGAACTCACCTTCGACGAGATAGCAGATGTCATAAAGGACTCGCCTATCGAGACGGAAGTGTTCGTACAAGGTGCGATGTGCTACTGTCAATCAGGAGGATGTCTCTTCTCATCCATCGTCGGAGGAAGGAGCGGTAACCGTGGCGAATGTGCCCAACCATGCAGGAAGAAATATGAATCCGAGGACAGGAACGGATACATCCTCAGCAATGCGGACATGTATTGCATAGATTATCTGAAGAAATTGGATGAGATCGGCGTATCATCAGTGAAGATAGAAGGAAGGATGAGGAGTGAGGCGTATGCATATCTCGCATCACGCGCATATTCACTCGCATACAAGGATCCTGAGAATCCGGAACTTGAGAAGACCACGGGATTGCTGAAGACCGTGTTCAACAGAGGATACTGTCACGGATACTTGGATGGAGTATCATCTTTGGTCCAAGTGACATACCCTGACAACAGAGGATTGTTCATAAAGAAGGTCAAAGTGAAGAACAGAACATTCTCCATCAAGGATACTGACCTCCATACAGGCGACGGGATATCGCTGTTCGACGGAGATATGAAGATCGGCGGATTCAAGATACTCACTTCAGGCACGGATGTCACATCCCCGTTCAAACTGCAGGATGGATCATATGATCTCTACAGGACCTACGATCCGCGCATAGATGAGGTGAAGAATCTCATCGGAAGGCCCCCTAAGCTCACCGGTGACACGAAACGCTCTAAAGTGAAGGTATCCGCACCGAAGATTGAACGTGCGAAGAATCCGTCCAAACTATCATTCTACGTCTCCACTCTGAAGATATTGGACATCGTTATGCCTTACGCTGACCGCATATACTACGATGGTAAGGATTTCGATGAAGCATTCGCAAGATGCAAAGGAACAGGAGTGGAATGTGTGATGTACCTCCCCAGATTCTCTTACAAGGAAGACATTCCTGAGGATAAGGATATACCGATCATGGCCCACAATATAGGTCAGGTCGAAGCCGCCAAGGGACATAGAGTATACGGAAGCTACTTCATCAACATGTTCAACTCGTTCTTCCCCAATGATCTTCATCAGACCACATTATCGGTAGAACTTTCCAAAGCGGAGATTAAGGATGTCATATCAAGATATGACGGGAAGGTCGAGGTCATGGTATTCGGCCGTCTCGAACTCATGATAACAAGGGACCCGCATCTCAAGAATGGTACGATAAAGGATGACAAGGGATATGTCTTCCCTGTGTACAGGGACAGATTCGGATTCACGCACATATTGAACTCTTCCGACCTCATGCTCATCAACTATCTCGATGACCTTGAGAGATCTGGAGTGGATTCATTCGGTATCGACCTGAGGAAACGTCCTGTAGAACTTGCCACCCTTGTCTGTAAAGCGTTCAAGGACAGGGACTTCCAATACAATGAGGAGATCAAGAAACTCTGTGGCGGGACCGTAAACACAGGACACTATCTCCGTGGCGTCTGATTAACTGTTAACTGTAATATCTGTCCTATAACAGCGAACCGTCCGATCACATCAGTGTGATCACCGACAGGAAAGGCCTAGGAGGATTCATGGAAGCTATGGTGGCTATGATGATCGTCACCATCGCAATGACATCGTTCATCAGCTTGATCGCCTACAATGAACTCCCGACATTCAACGATGATGTGATGATAGACACATCATATCTGAGATTCACCGTTGTCGATAACAAGATCACAGGGGACATACAGGACCAGATGGAACTATCTTGTGAGAAATATGGCCTTCTTGGAATCAATGTCGATGTGAGATTGATAGGGCCGTTGTTCAATGATGAAAAGAGGTATCAATGCGGCATCACGGATAGCGAGAACAACAGGGTGAAGAACGGGACATTGAGATTGAGTTGTGATGACGGTTCGATCGTACTTGCATCCTATAAGGTGACGCAATGGTATTGAATCGTAAGGGAAGCATTGCGATGATCGATGCGATGATCTTCATCATCCTACTTTCGGCGGTGTCCGTGACCATGTTCGCGAACATAATGCCCGATAATGTTCATGATGGACCGAACGCAAAGACGGTATGCGATGATCTTTTCAGCATGAAATTGGATTCATCCACATTATTCGATACCGAGGACACACAGGTCCTCCCTGTCAGCACACTGATCGCTGCCAATATGAATTCTGGACATAAAGAAGAGATGAGATCGTTCATAAAGAGAGTTATGGACGATCTCGTCCCTGATATCTATGGTTATGACATCAGCATGACCTTCAAGGGAGATGAGATGATTGTGGAAAGACATGCGGGAGGGGACATCTCCTCCGAATATTCATGCTCCCAACCAGTTGTAGGATCGATGCACATGGATGTGCGTATCAGACTGTATTAGGCATCCGGCCACAACTCGTGAGCCTGGTCCCTCATCTTGTACTTCAAGATCTTCCCTGCTGCATTCATAGGGAATTCATTGACGAACGCTATGTACTTCGGAGTCTTGTACCATGCGATCTGACCCTTACAGAATTCGAGCACATCCTGCTCATCGATGTTGGAACCATCCTCTCTGATGATGAATGCTCCCGGCTGTTCACCATATTTCTTGCTAGGCACACCGACGACCTGAACGTCCTTGATACCTGGACAACGATAGAGGAAATCCTCCACTTCCTTCGGATAGATATTCTCCCCGCCGCGGATGATCATATCCTTTATCCTTCCTGTGACGTAGAAGTATCCCTCGGAATCCCTGTATCCGAGATCGCCTGAATGGAGGTATCCGTTCTTGTCAATGACCTTGGCGGTCTCCTCGGGCATCTTGTAGTATCCCTTCATCACGTTGAATCCCTTACAACAGAACTCACCGACGGTACCGTCAGGACATGGTTCATTCGTCTCGGGATCGAGGATCACGACATCCACGCCAGGCAATCTCTTACCTACGGACGAACATTTCTTCTCGATCGAAGGTTCATCATAACGGGTCTGCGTCATACCAGGAGATGCCTCTGTCAGACCATACACGATGGTGATCTCCTTCATGTTCATCTTGTCAACGACCTCCTCCATCGCTTTGATCGGACAGGGTGAACCGGCCATGATGCCTGTTCTGAGTGATGAGAAATCGAATTTGTTGAACAGTTTATGATTGAGCATGGAGATGAACATCGTAGGTACACCATACACTGCGGTACATTTCTCCTCCTCTATGGACGTCATGACATCTATCGGATTGAATGTCTCGCAGAACACCATCGTTACACAATGGTTGACGCATGCCATTACACCAAGCACACAACCGAAACAATGGAACAGCGGAACATTCAGCGTAAGACGATCATCTGAACCATAGTTCATGTTCGCTCCGAGCCAATATCCGTCATTCGCGATATTGAAATGGGTGAGCATGACACCTTTAGGGAATCCTGTCGTCCCTGATGTGTACTGCATCATCGTCACATCATGCACGTCGACAGCGTCCTTCATCACGGAGTATTCGTCATCGGATATCTCCACAGCCTTGGATTTCACCTCGGACATCGAAAACATCCCGCGGTACTTCTCAGGACCAAGGAAAACGACCCTTTTGAGGTGAGGATATCTCTCTGAGTGGAATCCGTCCCTCGGTTGCTCCTTCAATTCAGGTATGAGCTTGTAAACGGTATCGACGTAATCCGTGTCCCTCACACCATTGATGAGGAAAAGATTCTCCATGTCAGATTGCTTGAGGACATAATCCAATTCAGCAGCCTGATAGTTGGTGTTGATCGTCAACAGGATAGCACCTATCCTTGCGGTAGCGAACATGAGCGTCACCCAATCAGGGACGTTAGTAGCCCATACGGCAACCTTCTCCCCTTTCTTCACACCCATGGCCATGAGTCCTTTGGCCACACGATCGACTTCCTCTCCCCATTCTTTCCAAGAATAGCGGAGATCCCTGTCGACATAAACGATCGCATCGTTATCCGGATGCTCTCTTATGCACTTGTCCAACAGATCCCCCAGCCTCTCATCACTGGTAGGATTCTTCCTAGGGATGCAGACCATATGAAACACCGTCACATAGGGCTGTACAGGACAGCAAGTATCTCTGCAGGACCATCGATGGCACCGATGAAGTGGCTGACGACAGAATTGTAGTACACGCTGTCGCCCCTTTCGAGGATGTATTCCTCCTTCCCGTATCTCACGATGATCTTTCCGTGGACGACGACCATGAATTCCTCTCCCTCGTGGGTGGACATGGCCTTCTCCTCATCCTCTTCTATCCTTATGAAAAGAGGCTCCATATGCCTATCGGACTTACCTTTACCAAGCGGATAATAGTGGTAGTGTCCTTTCGCTCCATCCCTGGAGTTGGCGGTCTCCTCCTTCCTCTCCGAATATCTCACGATGATCGGATCCGCGACATACTGGTCGTCCATGAACGTCCCCAGCCTTTGGCCAAGTGCACGTGATAATTTTATCATAGAACCTATCGGAGGATAGACGATTCCATCCTCGACGTCCTTGATGAAGGTTAGGTCCAATGAAGAGTTGACCGCAAGTTGCTCTTGGGTCAAGCCAAGATGCTCTCTGTACTTCTTCACTCTCTTTCCGACTTTGTTCATGTCAGCCATTAGTACTAACCTCACATGTACCCATAATGGATAAGTAAATAAAATTGACGGCGATATCTGCAGAAATCGCATGATATCAAAGTACTATCGGATCATAGAGGTGGTATGATGTCCCTTGTTCACAAGCCCATGTATCGACGATAGGATCCCTTGTGGATTGGTAACGTTTAATAATCATGTGAAAATCCACAGTACATGCCCTTCGCTGATGTTAACGGAGCAAGGATCCATTACGAAATGTCTGGAGAAGGTGAACCTGTCATCCTTCTCACAGGATTCGGAGGAGACATCAATTTCTTCCATTCCTTGATACCAAGTCTCTCTGACGGATATAAAGTGATAGTATTCGAGCACAGAGGTTCTGGTCAGACAGAATACACCGGCGATGTGGATTGTCAGACATATGTGGATGATGTGAGAGCACTCCTTGACCATCTCGACATCTACAAGGTCCACATGCTCGGGTGGTCCATGGGAAGTCAGGTCGCCATGGAATTCGCCATTCAACATCAGGAGAGACTGCAATCATTGACACTCGTATCCGCATTCAAGCGCTGCCCCGCAAGATCGAGTTACATGATGAATACCATGATCGATGCCGGAGTTAACGGCACCAAAGTGGAATACATATACGCGATGGTCAATGCATTCAGTTTCACGGAGGATTACTTCAATTCGAAACGTGAGAAGGGTCAGAAGGTCAAAACGATAAACACGACCACGCCTGAGAGATTGCGCCAGCAGATGTATTGTTTGGATAGATATGACCTTCGCGGAAGACTCGGTGTGATCAAGGTCCCTACGCTCTCCATCCACGGTCTGAGTGACATAATGGTGGAACCGAAGTTGGGGGATGAGGTAGCATCCGACATAAAAGGGTGCAGAGTATATCGCATACCAGATGTGGGGCATGTGATACACCCATCGCTCTATGCTGACGAATTCAGAAGATTCCTGGGAGAGAATTCAAAGCATTGATCTTCTCTTGATCCTCGCTTCCTCTATCAACCCGGGGATCCTTTCCTTGATTATCTTTGTACAAGGCCAAGTGTCATCCATGTATTCAAGGTCCGGAAGTATATCGTGACCTTCGTTTACTATCGATAAATAGACCCTGCTCATGAACATCGAGACCATGTAAGGGAACTCGTTGCATATCTCCGGTCTTCCCTTCCATATCCTGCACCTGTTATCGTCATCGAGGAATGCGCATGGGTTCGTATGTCTGAATAACCACTTACCTTCCTCGTTATCGCGTGTCAGATACTGGAACATGAATGATACTGCATCAGTCCCTGCCACCTGAGCGACACTCTCGACCTCCTCGTCACGGACTGTGATGAAGGGTTGATGGCAACACTTCCCGCACATCTCACAGGGGGATGTGTCCTTCAATGTCTGACAAAGATCATAGGCGATATCGAGGTCCCTGAGCATATCTGGAGGTATCTCATCCAGACCATCCAGGATGTATCTGTCACGATATATTGCCATCGTACCACATCAGAATATTCCTGTGAATCCGATGATGAAACCGATGACGGATGCGACCAAGGACAATGCTGTCGCTCCGATCATGATCTTCTTCTTGTCCTCTTGGACATCGGATACCCTGACGAGTGTCATCGAATAACTGCTCGCAATCATACCTATCGCACCGAACACCGCTCCGAAAATACCGAAATCCATGAGAGCGACTATGAGGGCCGCTACACCGAAAACAAGACCAACGTATGTTGTAACGACAACTTTCTGCACCTTTGTCTCAGGCTTGTAGGCCTTATTCAGTTGCCAATCACATTCTGAGCAGAATATATCGCCGTCTGCGTTATCATGACCGCATTTAGGACATTTCATATCCGCCTTAACACAATCATCGGATTAAATAGATTCCATGGTCAATCGATCGGATTCAGAAAATCGGCGAATATCCTGCTGCGCATGGTCCCGAATCTTGTGGTCTCGTCCACTGTCAGGATGGAAGCACACCCCATAGGACTGAATGCATCGATCAGTTCCTCCTCTGTATAGTAATGGTATCTTATCCCATTTCCTCTCACGAATGTACCCTCATCTATGGACTCCCCCTTCTCAGAACGCATGTCATTACGGGAGAACACCTTGATCAGTATGTGTCCTCCGCCTTTGACAACTCTTCTCAATTCGGAAACGGCATCCTTGAGCTCCTTGTCATCCAGATGCTCTAAGACATGGAAGGCCAATGCACCATCGAATGAATCATCGGAACATGGAAGCGAATCCACCCTAGAACAGATGAATTCGACATCTCCTTTGATGTCAGAGCACATATCTATCGCACTCTTGGAGAAATCCACCCCAGTGACCTTCAATCCCATCTCGGTCAATGCTATCGCCGTCTTCCCGTTCCCACAACCTAGTTCAAGAACATGTGAACCTTCAGGGAACGGAAGATCATCTACCTTCGATACCCCTCTCCACGGACGATTATTGTTGCGATAGAATGATTCCCAAGCGGACATCTGATCCATGATGTACGATCGATTACCAAGTACATAGCGATACCGCAACGATGTTTTTATTATGATGCATCTGTTTATACTGAACATGGATGAACAGGAAGAGGTCATCGCAAGACTCAGAAAGATCCCCTCTGTAAGCGAGAAATGCTGCCTGGGGATGTATCTCCTCGGAATAAGGAACATCGAGGATCTCAAAGGGAAGGATCCTGACGAGATGTACAGCGCATTGACCGTGAGGAAGGACTTCTACGCAGAACCGTGTATGCAGAAGATGCTCAAGATCGCTGTCGGAATGGTCAACAAAGGCGCTGTCAAGGACGATTGAATCTCTCATGCATGGATATGAGCCAATCGTAGAACAGTTTCAGAGCTAATTCCGTCAGAACTATGTAGGTGTCCATGGGACCTTTCATCATCCTTCCAGCTCTCATTATAATCTCGATGTCCGATATCGCCAATCTGGTCGTTCTATCTGATACAGAATTCTCATGCACCGCCAGATTCCTTATCAACAGCACATCATCCCATCTGCCCAGATCATTCTCTGTTATCACACCCGCTTCGCATGATGATAGCATTATGTTCCTAAGATAGAGTCGATTTGCCTTCTTGAGGGTTGATTCCTTGATTCCAGAGGAAGGATACATCTTGAGACAATCCTTCGTCCCCTTCTCTATCGCCGACACTATATCCACGAACATATCCCTTGTGACAGTCACGATCCTGTCATGGATCTCCGATATGCTCGATTCATCCAATTTAGAAAGAATATCAGGATTCCATCTCTTGTCGTAGACAGATATTATCTCCTCGGTGATCTTGATCCTGTTGTACATATACCAAAAACATGTGCCTCTGGGATCGCCCTCGGTCCTCGATACATTGGAATTCATATACTCCGCATCATCCCTGCATGATGACATCAAGTCGATGAGTTCGTCGTGTATCGTCATAGGCTGTCAATCATGTCACGACGATATAATCATATGTGCATTCCATCGACCATTCCTTACATCATGTTCGATCGGGATGACCTACTCCCTCCGATATATCATACGTAATCTTTATTATACGCCTATAAATAGGGCAATCAGGAGGCCTGAATATGTATTGGGACTCGAAAATGGAATGTATGCCGAAGAAAGAAATGGAAAAAATGCAGTATGAGAGTGTGAAGAAACTTGTTTCCCACTTGTACGAATTTAACCAGTTCTATCACAACAGGATGAAGGAGGCGAATGTACGTCCCGAAGATATCCAATGTCTGAGCGACGTTTCCAAACTCCCATTCATGTACAAACAGGACCTGAGGGACAACTACCCCACAGGATTGTTCACCGTCCCACAGAAGGACGTCATAAGATATCACGTCTCATCAGGCACCACTGGTAAACCTACGCTCGTAGGTTACACAAACGGTGACCTTGATTATTGGAGCGAGGCACTCGCAAGATCCCTTACATCCGTAGGTATCGGAAAGGATGACACAATGCAGGTATCATACGGATACGGATTGTTCACAGGCGGTCTCGGACTCCACTATGGAGCAGAGAGGGTCGGTGCCACCGTATTGCCGTCAGGAACAGGAAGCACAGAACGTCAGATCGAATTGATGGTCGATCTTGGCGTCACTGTCATCGCATGCACACCCTCATACCTCATCCATATCGGAGAAGTTGCGGAGAAGATGGGCATCGACATAAGAAGGGATACGAAACTCAGAAAAGCCGTCGTCGGTGCAGAACCTTGGACGGAGAGCATGAGAGCACACATCGAGTCATCTATGGGTGTCAAAGCATACGACATCTACGGAACATCGGAGATGGCGGGGCCTATGTTCACCGAATGCGAGGAACGTAAAGGGATCCACATGCAATCGGATATGGTCTATGTGGAGATAATCGATCCCGAGACCGGAGAGGTGCTCGAACCCGGACAAAAGGGCGAGATGGTCGTCACGATGCTTAAAAAAGAAGCATTCCCACTCATCAGATACAGGATCAAGGACCTCACATGCTTACTCAATGATGAATGTCCTTGCGGAAGGACATCCCCGAGGATAGAGAGGATCAAGGGAAGATCCGACGATATGCTCATCATAAGAGGCATCAACGTATTCCCATCACAGGTGGAGCACACACTCATGCAGATCCCTGAGGTCGGGAATCAATACATGATAATCGTCAACAGGAAGGGATCCCTGGATGAGATGATCGTTCAGGTTGAACTCAAGAACGAGGCATTCAGCGATAAGATGACCGATATGATGATGCTCAAATCGAAGATAGAGGCCGAGATGAAGAAATACCTGAACATCGCTGTTAAGGTAGATCTTAAAGAACCTGAAACCCTTCCAAGATTCGAAGGTAAGGCAAAAAGAGTGATCGACAACAGGGTGTTATGAATGAATGATATGATAACTCAACTCTCAATATTCGTGAACAACGAACCTGGAAGCCTTGCTAATATGGCAAAGGTGTTGAAGGAATGCAATGTCAATCTGAAAGCGTTCAACATATCCGAGTCATCAGGATTCGGCGTATTCAGGGCTATCGTGGATAACCCTGATGAAGCATATGACAGGTTGATGTCGAAGAATCTGATCATAAAGAAGACGGAACTCGTCGCAGTCTCCGTAGCGGATGTGCCTGGCGGACTCTTCTCCGCAGCGAATGTGTTGGGAGAATCAGATATCAACATCGAATACGGATATGCACATGAAGGCTCTGACGAACCCATCATATTCCTCAGGGTCGACGATCCCGAATCCGCGATCAAGGCATTCAAAGATGCCAAGATGAAAGTCATAACGGAAAAGGACCTGTGAGTGCATGGGCAATCTCAATGTCGTTGTCGCAGGAAGCAATAACTTCGCATCCGAGGTAGGGAAGAAGGGTACCGTTACAGATATGACCTTCTTCGAATTGAAGAAAGGGAATGATTCCGTCACTCTCATCGAACCTACGAAATACCCTGAGAAACTCTCATCGTTGTTCTACTCGGTATCCATGGCAGAGTACGCCATATTGGTCGTCGAGAAGATAGACAGTTTCCTTGGAGAAACGATTGTGATGATCGATTCGCTTGGAATCGATAAAGGATGGATGGTCCTCAGGAACTATATCCAACCCGAACAATTGAAACCGCTTCTCGCAGGGACATCCCTTGAGAACTACGAACCACTCGAGGACGATCCGATTAAGACGAGGGAGATGCTCATAGACCTTGCCTGCAACACCAAGAAGGAAGCAGGCAATGGAACATGTGGCTCATGTCCGATAGACAGTCACTTCAATGTCAAAGGTGTCGGTACCGTCGTTCTCGGTTCCGTCATAGACGGATACTTCAAGGTTCACGACAAGATGCAGATCTATCCGATCAAGAAAGAGGTCATCCTGAAATCCATACAGAAGCATGACATCGATGCGGCAGATGGTATCAAAGGCGACCACGTAGGACTTGCATTGAGAGGTATTGAATCCGACGAATTGGACAGAGGATATGTCGCAACCACTGACCCGTCCATCAAAATGACGCGTAAGGTCACAGCTAAGGCCACATTGGTCAAATTCTGGCCGAATCCGATCAAAGACGGAATGGTCATCCACATAGGACATTGGATGCAGATGGTGCCCTGCCGTGTGACGTCATCCAAGGACGACGGTGATTTCAGATCACCTATGCTTGAGATGGAATTCGACTCGGATATCATACACAAGCCTGGCGACAAAGCCATGATGATGTATCTCGAAGGCGGAAAGCTCAGAGTGGTAGGTTCATTCATCCTCGAATGAACATCTTGTGGGGTGGATCCCCACAAACCTTCTCAACATGAAGAACAGATTCAGAAAAACTGTCATTTTCCTAGCATCGATGATACTGATGTCGATGTCGGCCTCCCTTTCTACAAAAGCGTCGCTCGGCGTATCCCCAATCTCATCCGTACCATACACATTGAGTCTGATACCAGGGACGATGAGTTTCGGGATGTGGACATTCACCTTCAATTTCCTCTTATTCCTCGGCGGAATAGCTGTGATGAGACACAACTACAAACCGTTCTACGCATTGAGCGTCATCTTCGTGATGGTCTTCAGCTACATGTGCGACGTATTCCTGATAGTATTCGAAAGCATATGTCCGACAGATTATCTCGCCAAATGGGTCATCGAGATCATATCTGTCATATTATTGGCATTAGGCATAGCGCTGAGCATCGCATCCTCGGTCTCCATGCTACCAGGTGACTTCTTCGTAAGATTCCTCGCCTGTGTGAAGGATTGGAACTTTGGACACACCAAGATCGGATTCGATGTTGCATGCATCATGACATCCATACTCATATCCGCGTCATTCCTCCCGGAGATATCCGGGATAAAGGAAGGGACGATACTGTTTATCATCGCTGTCGGTCCGATGATCAATCTGTTCATCAGGATCATGCACAGGACAGGATTCATGGGGTGGATCGGCTACGAACCGATAGAGATCAAGATAGTTCCTAAAGGCGAGTAAGCCCCTCTACAATCGATTACTATATATCGGAGTCCACATTATACCAAATATCCGTGTTATATCTTAGCACGGTAGAGTGATCCAATGACATACTGGAATGAGAAGATCGAGACGATGCCCAAAGAGGACCTCAAAGCAATGCAACTTGAACTCCTTAAAGAACTTGTGAAGAACACATACAGGGATTCGAAGTTCTATCGCGAGAGGATGGATGCTGCAGGCGTTAAACCTGAGGACATAAAAACACTTGATGACATCAGAAAGCTCCCATTCATGAAGAAGACGGATCTCAGGGACAATTACCCTGACAAACTCTTCGTAAGACCATATGATGACCTAGTGAGGATACATGTTTCATCCGGAACGACAGGTAAGCCTACGGTCGTTGGATACACAAGGAACGATCTCGATAATTGGGCTGAATCCCTCGATAGGGGGATGGTCTCATTCGGTATGTCAAAATCGGATATGCTCCAGAACGCCCATGGATATGGATTGTTCACGGGAGGCATCGGAGTCCATGATGCTGCGACAAGACTCGGGGCGACCGTGCTTCCGATAAGTACAGGTAACACCAACCGTCAGATAGATCTGATGTGCGATCTCCCTGTGACGGCGATCGCAGGAACACCATCATACCTCTTCCACATCGCAGACACATGCGATGAGAGAGGTATCGATATCAGGAAGGACACCAAACTCAGATTGGCGATCGCAGGCGGAGAACCATGGTCCGAATCCATGAGGAAGAAACTTCAGGACAGGACAGGCATCCGTGTCCACAACTGTTACGGTGCATCCGAATTCTATGGTCCAATGTTCCTTGAATGCAAGGAACAATGTGGAGTCCATGTATGGGCGGATCTTGCTTTGATCGAGATACTCGATGACAATGACAACCCTGTCCCTGATGGACAGAAGGGAAATGTGGTCGTCACCATGCTGAAGAAGGAAGCATTCCCCCTCATAAGATATAGGATCGGGGACATCACCAGCATAACATGGGAAAGGTGCAAATGCGGAAGGACACACCCCAGACTCGACAGGATCACCGGAAGATCCGACGATATGCTCGTTGTCAAGGGAATCAACGTGTTCCCATCGCAGATAGAGGCTGTTATCGGAGAGATGCCTTTCCTCAGCCCATTCTACATGATAACGTTGGATAACAAGAACTACTCCGATCATATGCTGGTGGAGGTGGAATTGAATGAGAACTCGCTCACAGATGACACCACTGAACTGGCGAAGATGGCGAAGAAACTCGACAGCAGACTCAAGGAAGTGTTGAACATAAAAGCTGAGGTAAGACTCGCATTGCCGAAGACACTCCAAAGATTCGAAGGAAAATCGAAACACGTCATCGATAACAGATCGTATGAGTGACGCCCTCCTAGGGCATCACCCCATCTTCTTCAACCTTTTCAATTCAGGTTTACAGGCAGGCACATCGTGGTCTGCACCGTATTGATAATACTCCAGTGCCTTCTCCAAATTGCCTTCCTTCTCGAATATACCGGCCAATAGGAATGAATATTCGAAACGGCCCATCTTGATAGCTTCGAGATAACATTCCTTCGCTTTCTGTGATTCCCCATTCTCTTGATGGATGTAACCATATGAGCCGTAGCATTCAGCCTTGTCGTTCTTATCCGCTTTTGCGTTGATGAATGCCTTGTCGATCCATTGTTTCCCTTTGGAAAGATCCTTGTCTACGCCTTTCCCAAGGAGATATCTGTTCCCAGCCTTGATCTGACTGCTTGCTGTTTGCGTATCGTTAGCGGAGATCTCGATCCAATGCGTAGCCTTGGTCTCATCCAACATCGGCTTCTCAGAATAATACATGTAAAGTGTGAATGCCACATCCTTGAACCCTGCTTCATAGGCATCGTTCAATAGTTCTACAGCCTTCTGATATTTCTTCTGCTTATGCAAGAGTATGCCTTTGTAGCCCATAGCCCTGGCATCACCTGCTTCCAAAGCCATGTTCAACCATCTTACGGCGATCTGTTCATTGGCTTTGATATCGTTCGTACCATGCGCGTAATCCAAGAACAGTTGGATCATCGCATCAGCATCACCGGATTCAGCCTTCTCTCTTAGGCCTTTCTCACGTTCGGTCATCTTCTTGAACAAAGACATCCTGATCACATCGGTTCGGATAACAGAACCCAAGGGCTCTGTTCATTTTCTACGATTCTCCTCATCCAGTATGTCCTCTCCTTTCTTGTACTTGTACCTCGCGTAAAGGAAATACACCAAGAGCAAAGCGATTATCACTGGTGCGATACTGATCAGATAGACGTATCCGAACGGTCCTGGGGACACGATCATGATCAGAAGATCTATGACAAATACGAATGTGATTGTACCGAATTGAAGGATACCATAGTATATCCTATCCATCTCTGTACCATTCTTCTCACTGGCCTCGATAAGTGCCTTGTTGATACCTTTCACACTCCTTACGAGGAACAATGTCGGTGAGAATAATGCCAAGAGATTCATGAGCATTAGCAACATGAATCCTATGCTTCTGTCGCATCCGAAGAATGAGACGATCTGTTCCAAGAGGAAATCCATGAACGATGTGAATATTATCTCGATGAAGATGATCGATACGATGGAACCATACACCGTATAGATGTTATTCCTGATCCTATTGCCTATACCTGCACTCTGCAACAATCCGTAAACTCTATCACGCGTATTGAACGCCCAATTACCAACGGAGCAGAGAAGTTTCGGTTTCTTCTCCTCGACGGCATCCACCACTCTGAATGTGTATCTGGAGATCAACGGCAATATGATCATCGAAAGAAGCGATGCACCGATCACGGCAGAGTAGAATCCTGAAGTTATGACGTTCGTCTTCAATGCCTCTCCTGCGATGATGAATGCGAACTCTCCCATTGCCATCAAAGATATGGAACAGGAGAAACAATCGACGTAGTTCTTGTTGCCGACGAAGTAACCGATGAAGACGGTAACGAACTTACCGAGCATGAATATGACCACGATCGCAACGGCCAATCCGAAGTTATCTATGAATTCGCCGAACACGACCTTCATTCCTATCGATATGAAGAATATCGACATGAAAAGCTCCTTCATCGGTTCGACCTTATCGAACAGATTCATCTTGAATTTAGATCTCGACAAAGTAACGCCCATAAGGAATGCTCCGACCGCCATGGAGAGTCCGACCATGTGCGAAAGGTATGCTAAACCGAAACAGAGTCCGACGGATACGATGAGGAGGACTTCCTGTGATGTATTGTCACCGATCCAATCGAGGATACGAGGCATGAATTTGACGCCGATCGCGATGATGACAATCATGAACACTATGATCTTCAGAATGAGCGTGGTCATCTCGGACATGCCCATCGTACCGCCAGCGAAGATAGGCGTTACCATCGACAGGATTATGACCTGACCTATATCCTCCATGATCGTGACAAGGATGAGTGTCTCGGCAGTCTCTTTGGATATGCGTTTCTGCATCTTCAAGACTTCTGCGACGACAGCTGTAGAAGAACCCGAGATTATCGCACCAAGAGCTATGGATGCAGATGGCGTGAGACCGAGGAACGAACCCGAAACATAACCGATCATCATCATTAGAGGCAATTGTATTATGGCTACTATCATCGCAAATTTACCATCATTCTTCAGTTTGTCGATATCCAGTTCCATTCCGATACCGAACATCAACATCACTAAACCGAGATGCGACAGATTATCGATGATCTCTCCATTCAGCGTTATTTTGAATGGACCTTCAAGCACATTCACGATCAGTATACCTGCGAGAAGATAACCGATGATCGGCGGCATCTTCAACTTGTTGAAGATGACCGAACAAATACCCGCGCTAACGAGCATTATGGTCATATTCACGAGGAATTCGAGCTCTTCCATGAAAAACCGAATATGATACCCGTTTATCAAATTACCCAGTGAACTGTATGCAAGTCACAGGAAAAATCGAATTTGAAGAATAAAGCGATACGCACTCCGACCCCCTAGAGGGCCGGAGTATGATCTTGATAATCATGCCTTCGAAGCATTGTCTGGGAACAGCTTGTTCCCGACCAATAATGCTATTGCGGATAACGGAAGAGCGATGACCAAGGGGTCCACGTAGTTCCATAATCCCATGGGTACCATCGGCGTACCGATCACCGCAGCGATCGATACTGATACGAAGAATCCCCATATCGCCCATACGATCGCTCCGATAGCGATACTGAATATCGCAGCGTTCTTGTTAGGTTCACCCTTGGCGTAGAGAGCGTAGACATATGACGGAAGCAACGTAGCGGCCATCAATCCCATGAATATGGATGTCGCTTTCGCAATGATGTTGGAAGGCATCAGGTATGCAAGTACGACGACTACTACCAACATGACTGCTGTGACCATCCTGTTCAGCCTAAGTGATCTGTAATCCTTGTTCTGTTCGAGTTTGCCTCTCTTCCTTGCGATCACCGTTGCGAGATCGTATCCTCCCGATGAACCCATCACGTGCAGCAATGCACTCATCGTACTGATAGATGCACATAACAACGCCAATACGAACAGGGAAACGAATACATCTCCGAATGTAACCTCACTGAAGAGATCGACGATGAATGTGGGCATGATCATATCGACGTTCGCAACATGATCGATAGCAGCTTCACCGTATCTATCGAAGAAGAACATGTTAGAGAATGCACCGATGGTGTATGCACTTCCGACGATGACGAGCATGAATATGCTGCCGATAATCAGTGACCTTGACATCGCCTTGTCATCCTTCGCTGTCATGAATCTTATGACCAATTGTGGCTGGGCAAGGGCTCCGATACCGACACCCATGAGGAATGTCGTGACGACCGTGAGCCAAACCTGTGAACCGAATTCTGGCATGGAACCCCAATCCACCATACCCTGGCTGGCAAGTTCCTGCAGTTTGGTCGATGAGGCGATCGCCATGTTCCATGTGGAATTGATGTCGCCATCTATTCCTCCGAACGTTATAATAGAGAATACGAAGATGACGATCATGCCGACGAACATTATACCTGCCTGTAGTGCATCGTTGTACATCACAGCGATCAATCCGCCGTATACGACGTAGATACCTGTGATGAGTGCGAATATCAACAATACGGTATTCCTATCGATATCTAACATCACGTTGAGGAAGTTCACACCTCCAAGAAGTACAGCTGCACAGTAGATTGGCATACCGACTAGCACGATCACTGCCGTGAACGTCCTTATTGATGGCGATTCGAATCTCTTACCAAGAAAATCCGCGAATGTGAATGCACCTAATTTCGCACCCAATTTTCTTGTAGGTTTACCGAAGACGATGAATGCCACTGCAAGACCTAGGAACAGGTTCAGGAACACCAACCATATCATGGATAATCCATATTTGGCCGACTGTCCGCCGAAACCTACGATCGCGGATGCGCTCAGAAATGTTGCGCCGTACGACAATGCCAATATGACTGGATGTGTGTTCCTATCGCCAAGAAGGAATTCTTCGGAACTTCTGACACGCTTATATGCGAGAAGGCCTAATCCCAAAGTCACGATGATGAACAATGCTGCCATCACCAAGAATATGGTGGAGTCCATCATTCATCACCCCCGTCTCTCTTAAGCCAACCGTATACGCAACAGAATATCACCGTCAGTATGGATCCTGCATATGCGGCCCATATCATCGGGTCTGTGATTCCGAACATTCTCTTTTCTCCTTTGTGCCGTGCTAACATCTATCACGGCATCACCCCATCTTTGATATCATATATAAATTCGATAGGTGCACCTTACTGAAAGATGTGATATTTATGGCAACAGAATATCGTATTTTCGACATCTTCATCGCAGATCAGTCCGCAAATAACGGAAAATGATTTAATATCGAACGGACCATGGGGTTGATGCTAGGCTTGACCGGGATGCTTGGCGTATCCTTGTATACCGAAACCGTCAATACGCGGAGGTGACAGCAAGGGGCGGCGCCGTGGAAACCTCAAGCCCACTGAGTGACGATGAGATTCTGTCTTGCGGGATTAGTGTCCATGTCCAGAGCCGTCGGAGGATGGCCGAGTTCATGCTAATCGGGGAAACCGGGTCAGGTCCTGACGGGAGCAGCCTTACCCTGAACTACTAAAGTTCGCAGGGTAGCGGAGTCGAGAAGCGATGTGTTAAACTTGACGTGGAAATGACGTCCACCTTTGTGGCCTAGCACTTCATTGCTTTCTCGGTTTGCAACCAGTTATTATATCGCTATTAAAATCGAAGAGAACACGTTCCTCATCACCTGATCTCAATCTCAGGATCTGTGATGAATCCACCTTACCCACTATAGCGCCGTCACATTTTACAGCCTTGAATATGTCGATTATGCGCTGTGAATTCTCTGGGGGGCATGAGAATACGAATCCGCATCCCTGATACGAAAGAATCCATTGGATGAAATCAACGCCTTTCGGAGTTGGTATCTTGTCAACATCCACATAGCCTCCCATCGATGATGTCTCCAACAGCATCCCCAGGGTCCCTATACAACCAGGATTGCTCATGTCCTTAGCTGCATGCGTCAATTTCTCAGAGGCCACATCGCACATAGCGGCCATCTGCTCTTGGACGATCCTGTCCTCTTTGTTCGTAGTGGTATCCCATGCATATCTGAGGTCCGGTGGGTAGAAACCGTCCGTATCCATTACGAATACGATATCGTCCCCATCCTTCGCAGTGCTACTGAGTATGACCTGATCCTTCGGAACAGAACCGATTATCGAGATATCGATGGCGTGATACATACAATCAGGATGCGTATGCCCCCCGACGATAGGAACATTGAATTTCTTCACAGCACGTTCCATGCCTTTCAGCATCTGCGAGCATATCCTGTCATCTTTGACGGATATCACATCGACCATCGCCAACGCTTTACCGCCCATCGCAGCGATGTCATTGACATTCACCAACACTGCGAAATAACCTGCATAGAACGGATTGGTCTTCAAAAGAGATTCCATTATACCGTCCGCAGCGAACAGGATAAGGTCATCTCCGAACTCGATGGCAGCAGCATCCTCTCCCTCTGATGCGAATACACTGGCGAATGTATGCGTGGGAAGGAATCTAACTACGTCTTGAATCGTTTTCTTCCTTGTGATGCCAGGGAACTCTCTTATTGCCTTGATTATGCCATCTAGTTCCATACACTATCCTAAATCACTCATACTACTAAAATGACACCCTTATATCCTTCAATCTGGGTAGAATAAAAATACTATCGATAGATTACGAAGAAGCGGTATTCATGGAACCTCAGTTGCTCGCTTTGATAATCCTAGCGATTTTGTATGTGCCCACTTTCATATTTGTGAAGAGGAGCAAATGGTGTAAAGAGCATGGGTTGGTCACATCGAGTGTACTGATAATGCTGAAGACAAGATGGGGAATAGACCTCATGACGCGTCTCGGAAAGCATAAGCGCTTTTGGAGAGTCTGTGGTGTTGTTTCATGGATCGTCACAGCGATCCTAATGATCGGTATGGTCTCAATATTGGTCATAGATATGCTCATAATCCCGAAGATGAGCAGTACCGCTGGATTAGGCGTCACCTATGTCCTTGCCATCCCTGGTATCAATCCCGTTCTACCGATTGTGTATGGTTGGATCGGATTGATCATTGCCATGGTCGTACATGAGGTCGCACACGGAATACAGACGAAAGCGAATGATATGGATGTCGAGAATACGGGCATCATTCACTGTATCGTTCCTCTGGGAGCTTTTGTTGAACCGAACAACGATCAGGTCCAAAAATGTAGCAGAAGAGCTAGGATGGACCTATATGCTGCTGGAATAACAACGAACTTCTTCGTCGCCATGATCACATTCATACTCGTATTCTGCGGAATGACATCGGGCATCAGCAGCGATTACGGAGACAATCCCGCCGTGTTCGGTATTGCCGATTCATCGCCTGCATTCGACTCAGGGATACCGAATACATCGATCATACTCTCGATAACAGATGATACAGGCACCTATGAGACCAACTCCCTTTCTGATTTCTTCGATAACATAACACATTGCGGGACATATTCCGTAACATACAATTATAAAGGGACGATAGAAACGAAAAATGTCGTCTTAGGTACTTTCATCTACAAAGTGATGGCAGGGTCGCCAGCCGATAATAAGCATATCTTCAGCGGTTCCATGTTGTACAGCATTACTAAGATCATTGGCAGTGATCGTAACCCCTCAGAGGATGAGGAAGAGGTCATTATTGGATCTCACCTTGACTTCAGTAAATTTATGAGCAGTACACAACCGAACGATAATGTGCGTATCAAATGGTTTGAGTATAAAGACGGGGAACTTGACACTACCGCACAAGTGACTACGGTCACACTCGGTGACAAGAATGATGTAGGATACCTTGGTATCACGACAAATACAGCAGGATTCGGATTCACAACGCCAAACAACACGATAGCTAAGGGAATCAATCCATTCAATGGACGCGATACCGTCGACCAGAAACTCTACGGACTCCTTTCATTCGTAGGGAATGCATTCGGCGGATACTCACCTGTCCCAGAAGCCACGCACTGGTGGTATGACAGCAACATACTCCCTGACGATGTGTTCTGGGTTGTGATGAGCCTCATATTCTGGATATTCTGGTTGAACCTTGTACTCGGAATCACTAACGCACTTCCTGCAGTACCGTTCGATGGAGGTTTCCTCTTCATGGGCGGACTCAGCTTCATACTCGAGAAATTCGGAATGAAGGACGATGAGAAAAGAGAATCGCTCGTGGAAAGGATAGGTACAGCGGTCACCTATGTCACATTGGCCATGGTGGTGCTCGTGATCCTCGTCATGGTGATCTGATGATATCGGGGGCATCCCCGATTATCCTCTTCGCCCATTGAAGTTTCTTCAATTTGATATCAGGGTCGCTTCCATCCTTTGGGTACGGCGCATCATAATCGAAACCGTAGAGTCTTATCTTCGAACATCCGAAATGCCTTGCGATACAAACAGCCCTGTCTCCGTCAGTGAATCCGCCGAAATTACAAAGGATGTTATCAGGCTTCGATTGTGTTGTAATCAATACCTTCCCACGGAATTCTTTTGCATACCTCATAATGAGATCCTCATTGTCACCGTGGGCGTGCATGATTGTCACAGCCCCTTTATCCGATGCCTTGATCTGGTTGTCGATATCTCCATCCAAATCTGTAACGACGATGTCGGGCATCAGTCCCATTGCCATCACACGAGATGTCGCCGAACCAGCAGATATCAACGTACCTTGTGGAGATGAATCTCTGATATCAGTCTCCAATCTTGCTGCAGAACCGAATATTGATACCTCTTCTCCGATCATCGACGACAATTCGTCAGACGTTATCATATCGGCATTGACCATCAACACCTTCAACAATCTAGCTGATGCCTCATCTGATGACCTGTCATAACCCATATCCGATATGATGGATTCATAGATTGGAGACCACTCCTCAAATCTCATCTGCAATTTCCTCGACTGAAGAATTCTTCCTGATGACAGTGAATACGCTCGACGCGATTATCGAAACAACACCGATCAGGAATTCCACAAGGACCACGAAGACATCCACGGTACCATACCCCATATAATTCTTGAGGAAATCGACCACCCCTTGTACGATGAAACTGAATCCCATGATCGTCACGATGGTCGTGATAAGACCATATGGGAGCTCTTTTGTCTCCACATAATCATTGATGGTCTGTCCCATGTAATTCAGGAACATAGAGAATGCGAATGGCCAAAGGAAACTCGATAGGAATTCCATCGTTACGAACAATATCCCATTGTTCAACACATCCTTTATCGAGAACAAGGCGATGACTACCGCCGTCAGGAACAGCACAGCGGACAATATCTTGAATGTCAGCGTTATGCTGGGTGATTTCAATTCACCCCTTATCAGATCGATATATCCATAGGTGATATCGACGGCATCATACGCATATATCAGCGTAAGGCCGCCTATCAGGAATACGACCATCGGCGCAGTCATCGAGAAGAGATATGACACCGAATTGGTAGCTACGAATGCAGAGATATCCGCCAGTATGTATACCAAAGCGATGAAACAGAATAGTATCCCTATTGGTGCAAGGAATCTCTTCTTCTTCTGCGGGTCCCTCAGTGTCTTGGATATGATGTAGATGAAACCTTCGACACCAGGTGCCTGTTTCACATACACCTTCCTCACTGAATCGATAGGTACGCGCGAAGAAATGATAGGGTAAATGTACTCATCCTCTGCACCGTCTCCGACGAGTATCGCATGTTCTGGTTTTACAATATCGATTACCGTCTCAAGCTCAGAGATCAACATGGAGTCCGATCTGTGTCCGACCTTCTTATCCCCACATATCAGTGCGATCTCAACATCGTCATTGTCCTTTATGAGATCATTATAGATGTTCATAGCGGCAAAGAGTGCATTGACATCGGAGTCCTCAGGATCCTCGACACCTAGGCTCATAGCTGCAACTTTGGCAGCCTCTATACCTATTACGGGTGTCTCAACACCTCCTTTCTCTCCGAAATCATCATCCCTGTCAACGACAAGGATCAACGTCTTTGTCACAACACCATATTCGTCCTGCGATGATATAAAACATCGTCTTCACGCGATTAGAAATACATATATCTGTGGCTTTTTATTCTGAACTCTATGCAGATTACGTGGTATGGTCACTCCTGTTTCTTAATCCAGAACGAACAAACGAAGATTATCATCGATCCATTCGATGAAAGATCCATTGGACTGAAGAGACCGGATGCTACTGCAGACATAGTACTCATGTCGCACGATCATTATGACCATAACGCATCGAATTCCATCGATGGTGCACATGAGGATCACATGGCACACAATGGAGGATTCAATTCACACGGCATCGATTTCCTAGGCCTCGATACGTACCACGACCACGAACTAGGTGCGAAAAGAGGCCATAACACCATGTGTCTCTTCAGATTGGATGGCATCTCGATATGTCATTGCGGTGACCTCGGATGCATACCATCGGAAGAAGTATTGAAAGAGATCGCAGGTGTCGATATATTGATGATACCGATCGGAGGATATTACACACTAGAACTCGATGAGGTCATGGAACTCATAGATATCGTCAACCCATCCGTCGTCATCCCCATGCACTATCGCATAGGAGGACTGAAGATAGATGAGATATCCGACTTGGATCCATTCATCAGATCGGTATCGAAAAGAACTATCGTCAATATCGGTAAGACCATAGACATCAACAAGGACGAAATGCCCGTTGATAAAGAGATTTGGGTATTCGATAACTGATGGATCAATCGTAGAGATCCAACGCTTCTTCCAATTTACCCATCTCGATGGGTGTTGTAAGATCCCCAACTAATGCTCCCCTTGAATTGGCAAGAACGCCAGGAGCTACGAATTTACAACCGTGGTTCAATGTCGTCTTAACGATATTGTCCACTTTCAAGACATCCTTTATGAGTGCGATGTCATCTTCTGTGGCATCTGGACAGACAGCAACGCCTTTGTTGGTGGCCCTGCAAACGGAACCTACGGTCACGATATCCGCAATGGTTCCACGGACACACTCCACACCAAGGGCATCCTCGATCTCTTTCATGGATGCATCATCGACCTCAGGGTTCACGATCGCGCCGTTGTCGTTGAGGAGTATGTTATTCCCTGCGGCATTGAGTTTATCGTTGAGAAGGGCCACAGGAGTCTTGGAACGGATTACCTCCAATTCCCTTTCTCCTGCAAGCCCCGATACGATTGCGCCGTTTGAATTCATCGCCACGAGTGAACCAACGACATAACTGTCGGCCACGGTGACTCTGATGCACTCGACGCCGAGTGCCTGTTCGATGTTGTTAACGAATTCGTTGACAGCATCATGAGCTACGAATGCGAGACTCTCGTTAGCTACAGCGAATACACCGATGTTCGGATTTCCATCATAGCTAGCGCGTCTCATCATTCGATCACTCTACATTCTCTTTTGTTTCTACGGGTACAACGAGTGAAACTTCGACAAGGCCGTCCTCGAATTTGACTGCCTTGACTGTTATTTTCCTTGGGGGGTTCTGAATTCCCCTCTCCCAAATCTTCTCGTTGAGTGATTTGTCGATCCAGATCTTCTCTACATCGGCTTTCATGTGCCTTGCGATGTTGTCCCTGATCTCCTTGATCGCACGTGCTGCTCTCTTGGTACGGGGTGCCATCTTCGTGGCTCTCATGGGGATTGTAATAATCCTCTCTACTTCCTCACTCATTATATCCCTCACTCTTTGATCTTACTCATGCGCCAGGACCTTCTCTTAGGGTGGCGGAGGAACTGCCTGTTCGTCTTGATCATAACCCAGGCGGGAACACGGCGGTTCTGGTTGACCAACTTGTTGAGCCTGGCTTTCATGGCTGGCGGTTTTGTTGATGACATGATTATCTCCTCTCGATTTTGATCTCCCTGTGTTGCGGGGCGACCTGTCTAAGGATGTCCCTCAGCATGGCGTCTGTAATGACTCCCTGGAGTCTGCCTGACTGGGCGAGCTGTATGAGCTGCATTTCGACCATGTCCGCCATCTGAGGATTCGCTACCCTCACATTGGCGAGTCTGTCCCTTGCTTCTGGAACGAGGATCTGCCTCAGAATCATCTGTTTCTGAAGCTCCATCTGTTGACGCTGGTTCTCCGCAGCCTGCTGCTGTGCTGCTGCCTGCTGCTGGTTCGCCTGCATCTCCGCAAGTCTTCTCTGTCTTAATGCTTCCAATTCAGGATCATCCATGCTGATACCTCCTCAGGCGTTCATCTCGTCATAAACCTCTTTGGCGGCGTTGTCAAGAAGAGACATTCCGCTGGGGCTGATAGCACGGCCCTTCTTGTCCTTTGAGACAAGGTAGCCAGCCTGCTCGAGCTGAATCATACATTTTCTAGCGATGTTACGGCTTCCCTTTACCGCTCTGTTGGGCATTGTGCCTTTGTCGCGATATCCACCGTATTCTGCTGCAAGTTTCGAAGATCCCATAGGACCTTTGACATAGAGCTTCCTCATAATGGAGGCGGACCTTGTGAACCACCAGTCCTCCTGCGAGGGAGCCTTCTCTGTGTGCACACCGGTCTTCACGAACTCAGCCCACTCAGGGGGCACGATCGCAGAGTTCTGCTTGAGCTTCTCTGCAACCTTGAGTATGAGTTTCTCGGCGGGAACATCATAGACGGTTACCATTTTGTTACCTCTTTTTCGATTTCTTCCGTAAGCCATGGCCATAGCCAAAGCTACGGTAAGTTTCGTTATATTGGTCAACTATATAACTATTTAGAATAAAGGAAAGGAAACGCCCATGGATCGATACGTTTGACGGAGGTGTGTCAATTGAAACGATTGCAAGACTCGAGATAAAACCTATGCCATAATTAATTAACTGCCACGATATCACCCAACCATGAGGTATGTAGTCGCTATCACCGGTGCATCTGGTTCGATCTACGGCATACGTTTGCTCGAGAACCTACCAGGCGAGAAGATACTTGTCATATCGGAGATGGCGAAGAAGATAATCCCTCATGAAACGGGGTACTCTGTAGAGGATGTCAAAGCGTTAGCGGATGTCACCTTCGAGGACGATGACCTCTTCGCCTCGATCTCGTCTGGCAGTTTCAAATTCGACGCTATGTTCGTAGCACCCTGCAGCGGGAGCACATTGGCCAAGATCCATGCAGGCATAGCAGATACGCTCATCACCAGAGCCGCTGCTGTGGCGATTAAGGAATCGAGAAGGTTGATAATCATACCCAGAGAGACGCCGAAGAGTGCGATATTCCTAAGGAATGAGTATGAGCTCTCAAGGATCGGAGTATGCATACTAGATGCGAATCCGGGATTCTATTCGAAACCTAGAACTATCGATGACATCATCGATTTCGTTGTCGGGAGATGTTTGGATCAGATCAGCATAGAACACGATCTCTACAAAAAATGGGAGTGATGTCTCGGATCCCTCCGAGACCTTGCACTCATTCAAGATATATTCCTGGTTTACCGGGAACAGCGACCTTCGACTTGTTCTGAGGATCGTATTTCTCCTCATCATCAGCACTGATCACTTCGACGTTGTATCCGACCTCATCCGAAATGAAATCCTTGGCCGATAAGAGATGTGCCAACTCATCCAATCCGCTCACTGCTTCGATCTTCTCCACAGGGAGCCTCATGTAATCCTGAGCGACCTTCCTGGCAAGATCGGAGAC
This sequence comes from Candidatus Methanarcanum hacksteinii, assembly GCF_964305265.1. Classification (NCBI taxonomy): domain Archaea; kingdom Methanobacteriati; phylum Thermoplasmatota; class Thermoplasmata; order Methanomassiliicoccales; genus Candidatus Methanarcanum; species Candidatus Methanarcanum hacksteinii. Next base: position 276,141 of record NZ_CAYATA010000003.1, read on the forward strand.
AGCCTTTCCCATCTTCCTGAGGTTCTCATCCGCCATACAGGCCTTCGTCAATGTCGGCACATCCAACTTACCCTCCTTATGGAGTTGAACAGCCTTCGAGAAGACATTGCGCTTCCATTCCATGGCCGTGTAGATAATTATCCTCTTCGGCTGCATACCGGTGACCTTAATGATCTCCAATATGTCTGATATGACATCCCTTATGAGATCCTCGGCATACTCCGCCGCTACTGAACGGATGTTGACATCAGCATCAGCGAGCTGAGCCTCCGAGACCATTCCTTCGAATCCAAACTCCTCCCAGAGTTCCTCTGCCACGTGAGGCGTCACAGGCATCATGACTGTGATCCATATCCTTGCGGCCTCTCTGATGGTCTCCTCATTCATACCGCCCCTTCTGACGTACCATTTAAAATCATTGAACATCTCGAAATATGCGATGGATGCCATCTGCCTGATGTCGAATGATTCCATAGCATCCTTTATCTCGGCGATATGGGAGTGGAATCTGGAAAGCAACCAGTCATCGATGGATGATCTTGCATCCCCTTTGATCTGCAGGAGATCGTCGATGAATTTCACTATTTTGTCCACTCTCTGTTTGTATGTGAATACGTTATCCTCATCCCATTCGACATCTATGAATGGTGATGCGGAGTGAGCATAGAACAACCTCATACCATCGATGCTGAATTTATCCACAGCACCAGGGATGGGCTGTGCACCGCCCTTTGACTTTGAGATCTTACCGGATGCGTTAGCAGGCGATTTCTTACCTGTGACGTACCAATTGACCATGATGCCCTTTGGACACATCTCCTCCGGAAGTATGGCGATGTGATTGAACAGGAATGCAGGGAAGTGAACGGTCATGTGCTCCTTTCCACCGAGGTTAAGGTCGAGAGGATACCAATATTCCACATCCTTCCTTATCCTATCAAGGAGTTCAACGGATATTCCCGTCTCGGATGATACGTCATTGATGTCGCCTTCCTTCAGATATACATAATCGAAGAATGCATCAGTCATCTGTTCCGGTCTTATCTGACCCTCATTGGCATACATTGACACGAGATAGTATATCGGATAGAGCGTAGAATCGGATATTGCCTCGATTATCCACTTCTCATCGAAGGGGAACTTGGTACCGAGCCAATTTCCGAGACGTACGCATGCCCTCTCTCTGAACCAATCGAGAACACCATGGATGTTGTTGTAATAATCCACGGGTTCGATGTGCATTCCTTTACAATGCTCATGTGTCTTCTCTGTGAGATTGGCATCCGCATAGTTGATGAACCACTGATCGTCGATACGTTTGATGTAGACCTTCTTACCGCATCTGCATATGACTTCCTCGGTGAGATCGTAGAATACATCGGCCTCGTTCGCATCGATCATTATCTCCTTCATCCTGTCCTTCGCCCTATCGACAGGCATGCCTACGACTTCTGTACAGATGGGTTTCATCTTACCCATGTGGTATCCATCCTTGTAGACCTGCTTCTTCGCCTCCACGAGTTTCGGATCACCAGGTGCGGTTATTCCAAGCTTATCTATGATCGTCTTAGCAGGGAATTCACCATATCCTTCGATATCGATGATCGATATCGGTACGACAGAGTCGATGAGTTCCTGTGTGAGTCCGTATTTGGAGATCATCTCAGGATCCTTCTTCACTGCTTCCAATGATATCCAATCATCTGGTGCATCGGACGGACATGATGTCACAAGACCGGTACCGACATTGGGGTCACAGAATGTAGCAGGGAATACAGGGATCTCCTTGTGGAGTGCAGGTGCGATGCACATCCATCCGATCATATCCTTTCCGGATATCCTGCCGATCTCCTCTATTCCATCCTTCTGGTATCCGATCTTCTCGAATGCCTGCGGCGAGATGATCCACGTCTCGTCCTTGTATCTCGCCTTGACGTATTCAACGTCGGGATTCACCCAGAAACAGACCTGACCGTAGATGGTCTCCGGCCTGAGCGTCGCAGCCACAAGATATTCATCACCATGCTTGAATTTGAGAAGGACATATTCCTGCGTCTCGGCATTTCCGCCCTTCGAGATATCTGTCTCCGAAGCATCCACTGCGACAGGCCCACATGATACGCACGATGGGGCGTAATACGGCTTTTGGATCAACAATCCTGCATCGTTGAGTTTCCTGAACTGCCATTGGATGAACTTTGAATAATCCGGATATAGTGTACATGTGAATCTCCTCCAATCGGCAAGGAATCCGAATCTCTTCCAATATTCATTCTGATATACGTCGTTGAAGAAATTCACGACGGACATAGGCTCTTCGAGCTCCGAGAACTTCTCCTCGGGACAACCGTTCTTGAGCATGTAATTGATCATGCCCTCATTGCGGTTCTTGATCTTGTTGGCAAGACTGATGGAACCATTCCCTGTTGCATGCGTACCTACGGGGAACAATACATTATACCCTGTCATACGCTTGTATCTTCCAATAGCGTCAGCATATGAGAATCCCCTCATATGGCCCACGTGAAGATAGCCTGTGACACCAGGATATGCAAATATCACCATGAATTTGGGTTTCTTCTCATCTCTATTCGCACGATTGAGACCGGCATCAGCCCATCTCTTCTGCCATTTAAGTTCCATCTTGCCGTAATCAGATATCATATGTACACCAGATACCGAATGGTTGAATGAACAATCCGATTATATAGGTTGCCTTATATTATATAAGTAAAATCTGAATGAGTGAAAACGCAGATCAGAATATCACCACACTACTATCGACTCGTTGTAATACAGATTATTACAATGTGATACATTTTTATACTAATAGTTTGATAGAGATTACGTAGCTTGAAGGGATATGCACTCGATACAAAGCTAAACACAGGTGACTTGAATGGACGAAGGGAAGATCATTTCTCTGAGAATGGGGACTGAAGAACTCCAGACGATGGACGACTATCTTCAGCAGCATCCAGAGATGGGGGGACGTTCCCTGTTCATAAGGTCAGCCATCCGTGCATACGTCGATAGGGATGCCGACGTAGCACAGACACACAAGAATGAGGTTGCAGTTCGCCTCGCGAATGCAGAGATCGATACGATCGATTCGATGGTAGAAGATGGGATCTACATCGATAGGTCGGATGCGATAAGATCGATGATACGCGAGAAGATCGTAAGCACACAGCTTACAACCGAACTTGCACAGAGCAAATTCACTGCAGCCTCATCACTGACAAGATAAAAGTATAGTACATCAAAAGGAGGATGGGACAGTAGACCTGTAAAGGTAGACTGCCTTCTTGGTGAAACGCCTTAATTGGCCGGAAGGGAGGATGGGACTTCGGGACCGAAAGGGACCGTTGCCTTCACCGGCCACTAATACACAAACGAAAGGAGGACGATGTAATGGATGGAAAGGATATGCGTACAGCAGTAATAGGCATTGGCGGAGCTGGTTGCAATGTGATCAGCGATGTTCATATCGACCATTCAATGGATGTCATTGCCATAACATCGGATGAAAAGAGATATGAGGCCCTCGATATCAAACAGAGGATCTTCATTCCAAAGGCACTTAGCACGACCAGGAACAATGTCGCCAACGATATCAAGAATGTTCTTTCCGGATATGACGTCGCTTACATCGTAGCTGGTATGGGTGGCGAGACGGGAACCGATTTCGCTCCGATCGTAGCATCGATCGCGAAGGATCTGGGCATCACCGTTCATTCGATATTGATCTCTCCTTTCGAGTTCGAATCCATGCGTGTCGCCATAGCAAAGGACGGTATCGCAACGATGAGGATGTTGTGCAGTTCGACTGTGGTCATAGAGAACGAGAGATCGTTGGAGAAGTATGGGGATCTCACACTGAACGAGATATTCTCCAGGATCAACCAGACCATTGTCAGTTATATCAACAAACAGCAGGATGTCAACATGAGGACATTCCATGATCGTCTCATCGACAATGAGAAGACCAGCATACGTACTACGATGGTTCAGAGAAGTCTCGCATCGTACTGACGATTATTTCTCCCCGATAGGGAGTTGCTTCTCCCTATCACACTTTCTCCTATCCCGCATCCTATTTAGATATATTAAATATAAAATAAAGGGGGCGGGAACCCCTTTTTATTGATTCTGTTTAAAACCGAGGTCGAATGCCTTGAGGTTCAGTTCGAGGAACTTCTGAGGAACATTCTCCGCAAGAGTTTCCCTAAGGACATTCATGTCAAGCGGGAATCCTTTCACACCTGCAACAGCACCGATCATCACTGCATTGGCAGCAACGGCTTTACCGGCTTCTATCGCAAGCGATGTCGCCTCCAATGTCCTCACATTCTGATTCTGCGATCTTGCGGATGCGATGAGTTCATCGATCTCAGGATAACTCTCCATTCCGGCCGCTACCATCGACGGATACACTGGATCGAGATTCATGATGACCACCGTATCCTTGTTACCCAATGAGAGATATCTGCAAGTCTCGACAGGTTCGAATCCCATTATCATGTCAGCATCGCCTTCAGCCTCCAAAGGACTGATGACATCGTCGCCGAATCTCAATGTACAAAGTACGCTTCCGCCCCTCTGGGCCATACCGTGGACCTCACTCATCGCCACCTTGTATCCTGATTTCATAGCAGCGTTACCAAGGACCATGGAAGCAAGTAATACTCCCTGACCTCCGACTCCAACGATCTGAATCGTGTACTTCATTGTTTCACCCCTATCGCATCTTTAGGACAGACATTCGAACACATACCGCAACCGATGCATTGAGTCTCATCTACAACGACCGTTCCATCCTTCTTGATCAATGCAGGACAAGCGATTGTTTTCAGACATGTCATACACTGTATGCATTTCGATTGGTCGACGATGCATACCTTGGGCACCAATTTCTTCTCTTTCTTGAGCTCGAGAGGACAAGGACATTTGGATATCACCACGGATACGCCATCGTAATCGATAGCTCTCTTCATGACATCCTCTACCTTCCTCACATCATACGAATCCACAGTCTCGACGAATTCGACACCGATCGATTTGACGACCGCTTCAATGTCGACCATATCCGTCTCCACCCCTCCGAAATGTCTTCCCGTACCAGGGTTCGGCTGATGTCCGGTCATGGCGGTCGTACGGTTATCAAGAATGACCATCGTGAACTTGTGGTCGTTGAATTTGGCTGATATCAATGAGGGTATTCCTGAATGGAAGAATGTCGAATCGCCAAGGAATGCGATCGATTTCTGATCCGTTGATTCAGAGAATCCTCCGGCAGCTCCTGCTCCTCCACCCATGCAGATGATGAAATCCGCCTCATTGAACGGAGGCTGTCCGCCGAGTGTGTAGCATCCTATATCAGAACAATAGATGACATCTTTCTTTCCAACAGCCCTCTTCGTAGCTGCGAACAATCCTCTGTGAGGGCATCCCGCACATAGCGTTGGTGGCCTTCCAGGGAGTTTGACGGTCGTCTTCTCCATGGCTTGAGGGAATTCGGTGATCTTCACGATATCCTTGAGTTTCCTCATGGTATCCGGTGAGAACTCCCATTCTCTCGGGAGCGTTCCATCCCTCTTACCGTATACGCGTACCGACAGACCGTTCTGAGCGATGATCCTGTATACCTGATCCTCAAGGAACGGATCGAGTTCCTCGACAACTATGATGCTCTTCTTACCTCTGATGAAATCAGCGATCCTCTTCTCAGGAAGAGGGTTCGTGAATCCAATCTTCAGTATGTCCGCACCATCTGTGAATTCCTTCACATAGGTGTATGATACCCCGGATGTGATTATGCCGACTTCGGAGCTTCCATCCCCTACGATGAAATTCAACTCGGATGATTCTGAGAGCTCCTGAGCCTTCTTGTTCTTATCGAGAAGGATGATCCTGTTCACCCTCGAGTTCGCAGGAATGTTCACGTATCTCTTGAAATCTTTATCGAAATGTCCTACGGCGGGCTTATCGATTGGTTTCTTGAATTCTACTACACCACGTGCGTGATTGACTCTGGTCGTGGTCCTGAATATGACAGGTAATTTCAGTTCCTCGGAGATCTCATACGCTAAGGGCAGCATCTCCTTGGCCTCTTCAGGCGTCGATGGTTCCAACATCGGCAACAGCGACAGATGCGAATAGTAACGATTGTCCTGCTCGTTCTGAGAGCTGTGACACGATGGGTCATCGGCAGTCATGACGAGCATACCGCCATTGACGCCGGCATAGGCCAATGTCATCAAAGGATCGGCTGCGACATTCAATCCCACGTGCTTCATGAATGCGAAAGAACGCACACCTGCCGTAGCAGCGGCTGCGGAGACTTCCAATGCAATCTTCTCATTCGAGGAGAACTCGAAATAGATCCCTGCTTTCTCACCCATCTTCTCCAGATTGTTACCGACTTCCGAAGAAGGCGTACCTGGGTAGGTCGAAGCGTACTTCACACCTGATTCGATCAATCCTCTGACAATTGCCTCATTTCCAAGTAACAACTGTCTTCCACTGTCTGATAATAAATCGACCATCTGACTGCCCCTACACGACACAGGATATATCCTGCACTTATAATGTGTGCGTTAGTGTGGTGACAGAAGAATACACAATCAATAAAAATAACCTCAGCATTCCCATTGAACGTGCAGGGGTAGTCAAGCTTGGCTAACGGCGCAGGACTTAGGATCCTGTCCCTAGCGGTTCCTGGGTTCGAATCCCAGCCCCGGCACCATAAAGCCATCAATGATGATGTCCACAGGTACAACCTGTATGATCCTTCTCTTCGTGATGGTCCTTACCGCAAGAACACTCATGATCATGATGATGTTCGTGATCGTGGTGATGCTCATGGTCGTGATGGTGCCCACATGAACACTCATGCTCATCCAGACAGAAATCCACCCCGGAATCCTCTATGGCGTGAAGCATCACATGTTCCAATTCTCCGGCATCGACATCCGTCACAGCCACCATGAAATCGAAGTCCACCTTCTGCTTCGGCATGAGGGAACCATGGCAAAGGACACCTTCGTCAAGATCGGTGAGGTTGAGCGTTATACCCTTTCCCTCGAACATTATGGCCATCTTGATGTGTCCGAGGAACATGCCTGATTCTTCATCAACCCAATGTCCGACCTTCATCATCATATCGATGAGTCTTGCTTCAGCATCCGCATTGAAACCATGGATGTGCCCGGAAAATCCTGCTGCCGACCCATTTGCTTCTTCGATCGATGTCGTCATTCTCTCAACTCCGAAAATACCTTGTCTAGATTCTCGCCGGTAGTGGCCACGACAGGGATCACCTCTATGCCCGGTATCTCTTTGTTCATCCATTGGATGGCCTCTTCCTTCACGTCATCCGGTGTGAGATCCATCTTGTTCATGACCAATATATCTGAATCCATCAATTGTTTCTTGTAGAAATCCTTCTTCTTTTCTACGAACAGCTTGAATCTTGGACCATCGAATATGCCGATTATCTGTATGAACTCCTCACCATAATCGATCAATTCGATGGCTTCCCTGACCTTACCTGGGAACGCAATCCCTGTAGGTTCTATTATCAGGATGTCGGGTGCGATCTCCGACTTTATCTTCATCAGGGATTCGTGCATGGTCCCGACCATGGAACAGCAGATGCATCCGTTAGGAAGTTCGACTGCGTTGTATCCTTGTGAGTTGATCGTGGCTCCATCGACACCGATGTCGCCTGCCTCATTGACGAGTATGGACACTTTCTTCCCTTTATTGATGAACATATCTGCCATCTTCATGAGAAGTGTCGTCTTCCCGCTCCCTAAGAATCCTCCCAGGATGTAGATCTTCATACGACCTATATCTGCAGATGGGTATTAACGCATTACTCAATCAATTCCGAAAGATCGTGTATCCTGTGGTCACAAACACACTCGATCGCATCCCCGCGGTCGATGTGTATGGCATCCACGCCTGCGTTGATGGCGCATAGCATATCATTGGGAGAATCGCCTATGAAACATGCGTTGCGTCTAGGTATGTCATATTTGCCCATTATGAGGTCGATACAATAAGGCGATGGTTTCTGTTCGACCATCCTCTCGTAACCTACAATCTGATCGAAGTGATCGGTGATACCGAATCTATCGAGTGTCTGCCGTATCCTATACTCCGTCTTACCGGATGCGATACAGAGGATCTTGCCCCTATCGTACAATTCTTCTATGACATGCATCGACTCCGAAAAGAATGATGTGGATTCCACCATGTCCTTTTCGGATTCCATTATGAACGCTGTGACGAACTCTCTGAGTTTACATGTGCAATCTGAGAATCTTCCAAATGTCTGATTCAATGATTCCCTCATATATTCGGAACATTTCCTCTCATCGAATGGGAATCCCGCGACCTCGAAGGCTTTCCTGTAACATCCGATAGATGGCTTCAGAGAATCCACCAACGTCATATCGAAATCGAAAATATACAGTTCGTAATCCTTCATCGGATGCCGTATGTGATGGATGATTTAACTGTGATGGTAAGACAAGGGGCAACGCCCCTTGGATTCATTCCTTTGGTAATTCGAACGTTGCGTTCAATTCGCCGGTCATCTTTCCCCAATATGCAACGGTAGTGATCTCGGCTTTCAAAGTGGTGATATTCTCTTCCCTCTCGTATGTGGAAGATTTATCGCCATCAGGACCTACCCACCATCCGCTGACGGTGATCGTTCCGACGACATTCAATGTGAAAATGATGTAACCATCATCCCACAATACTATCGAATCCCCGTTGAGGTGCTCCTTGCCTTGGTATGTACATTTCAGTCCATCGCCGAGACTCAGTTTCAAGACTGTTGGAAATTCCATAGATACGTTCTTCTCATCATCGCAACACTCTTTCTCTGCAGATGTGTAGATAGCTATGCCGGCGATGATGATCAAGGCGACAACGCCTATTGTTATGATGGTACTCTTCATAATTCATCCTCCACGATATACCATGGCAAATGTAAAGAGAATCTCTGAATACTAGACGTCTTCCCATGCCAGAATGTTGATGGAGGGGATTTTACCCCGTCATCACATTCTCTTTTTCCAATTCATCAAGGATCTTCTTCCTCAATGCTGTAAATTCAGGATCCGTACGGTTCCTGGGCCTTGGCCACGGAACATCGATTATCTCCTTGATCTCCGCAGGCCTTTTCGTGAGAACAACGACCCTGTCCGAAAGGAATACTGCCTCTTCAACAGAGTGAGTGATGAATATTATGGTCTGGTCCGTCTTCTCCAAGATCTTGACCAATTCCATCTGCATGATGTTCCTGGTCTGTGCATCAAGTGCACCAAAAGGCTCGTCCATCAATATCACATCAGGATTGTTCACGAATGCCCTTGCGATACCTACGCGCTGTTTCATCCCTCCAGAAAGTTCGTGGATCCTTGCATCCATGAAATTCTCAAGACCTACAAGTTTGAGGTACTTCTCCGCCCTCTCTCTCCTCTCTGCCTTAGGGACTCCTGCAACCTCCATTCCGAATTCTACATTCTTTCTCACGGACCTCCATGGAAAGAGCGCAAAATCCTGGAATACCATGCCTCTGTCAGCACCTGGTTCAGTGAATACTTTACCGTTGGAAGATACTGTACCGCTCGTAGGTTTTTCCAATCCTGCGATGCATCTGAGCAGTGTGGTCTTACCGCATCCAGATGGGCCGACTACGGATATGAGTTCACCCTTCTTGATGTCAAGGCTGAAGTCCTTTATTGCAACAACTTCCTTATCATCGGTTTTGAAAGTCTTACTGAGGTGATCGATTACGATATCTCCGACCTCATCGGAGTGATTGTGTTGTTTCTTATTGAACCTGATCTCGTTCATTCGATCCCCATCCTTTTAGCTATGGCTTTGTGTGCATATTCTGCCAAACTTGTTGTAAGAAGACCGAGAACCGCGATGATGATTATCGCAGAATATGCCCCGGGCCAGTTACCTGCACTTGCCTGTTCCTGAAGATAGAACCCTATTCCTCCAAGAGGGGTCGCATACAACTCAGCTGCAACGATACACATCCATCCGATACCAAGACCGACCTTCAGTCCGTTCATTATGTATGGTACAGATGACGGCAATACGACCTTTCTGAACAATTGTAAAGGATTTGCACCCATCGTCCTTGCGGCATCCAACAGCATAGGATCCAACTTCTGAACACCGAAAATCGTGTTTGTTAACATCGGGAAGAATATTCCCACGAACACCACCAATGATGGACCGATCTGATATCCGAAGGACAGAATGAATATCGGGGCCCAAGCGATAGGTGCTATCGGCCTCAATACCTCGATTATCGGATTGAGGAACTCCCTCAGTGGTTTGATGAATCCTAAAAACAATCCCAAGGGAACAGCAATTACAACAGCAAGAGCCAATCCCTTAAGAAATGTACCGAAACTTTTCGACAGATATGTCGATAAAGATGCCCCCGTAAGGGGGTCTCCATCATTCAGCAACGATATGAATGCATCCCATGTCTCAATCGGTGTTGGTAATGCAGTCATGTTGGCCATGATTGCAACGAACCACCAAACGATCACGAACGTGGTCAAGGATGCCGCTGCTATAATTGCAGATCTTGCGAATCTGTGATATTTGTTATGCTCATCGTATTTGAATGACAGAGACATTGCTATCACTTTATGCCGTAACCAAACTACCGTTCATAACCGTTATGGTTATAGGTGGAGCACCTAAAAGCCCGAGGTCTGCTTCCCCTGCCTGAAGTGCTGTTGCGACAGCAGGGCCGTTGTCCTGGCTACTGATAACGATATCGATTCCATATTTGTCGAAGATACCGATGTCAACTCCATAGTGAATGGCTATCTGGTGTATATCTCCTGCTATCACAGAGAGTTTGATCTTTACTTTCGAACCATCGTCCTTGTAGTCCTTCTCCATCGCTTTCTTCATGTACGTTCCATCGACGAATTTCTTTGCAAAATCATCGGCTGATTCGAAACCGAGGTCTGAATAACTCTTCTTTATTGAACCGAGTTCTTTAAGATCGACAGCGAGAGTCGCTATGTCCTTTCTCAAATCCACAAGAGGGTCATTCGCATTTTCATCGTGTGCTCCGAATTTAACAATGTTGAGTGCATTTTCGATGACTTTAATCTTCGTCTCGGTCGATGTTCCGCTGGGCATACTGACTTTATTAGTTGCGACCTCTACCAACTTTTTATAGTCTTCAGATGTAGGATCTTCGATTGCTTTGACCATCTTGTCAAGAATCTCCAAGTATGCTACGAGGAACTTAACTGTTGAATCACTATTGGACTCCATGAACGATGTGTTTCCAGCTATTACGCAACACGTGTGTCCAGGGAAGATGTTGTTCGTAATCTCAAGACCAACACATTTATTCTCCAATGCAAGCGAATATTGTGCTTCCCATATTATCGCACCAGTGATTGGCAATGGCTGTGCACCTGTCGTCTTCTCTTTGTATGCTGCAAATGACTTCACCGCATCGAAATAAACAGTATCCTTGCTCATTGAAGATCCGATCGCATATGCTTTGAACTTAAGGCCCATGACATTCTCTACAAGTGTCTGTAACTGAACATGCTGGATTGTTGACGTACCAGGAGTTCCGAATAACTTTCCGCCCCAGTTCTCTGCCTTGAACACTATGAATTTGTCACCAACTTCAATGTATTTCTCGCCAGAAGTCGGCTTAACATCGACAATCTCGATGTAGTCTGATGCTTTCTCGCCTTCCTTAAGGTAGATTCCAGAACCGTCGGTGTTAATCCTTCCGACGACGTTGATATAATTCTTAGAGGACTGCTCTTTCTCTCCGTTGTTCATCGCGATGACTGCTGCCATTCCTGCGACTACAAGGATCGCGACCACAATGATCGCGTACATAGCTTTTTTGTCCATGATTTCACCTTGAAACTTCGATGAATTTTCCTAGGATATAAAACCGCCGATTTTATCACACAAGTATACTGATAATACAATTGTGATAAAATTTAACGTTGTTTTCCAAATGATGACATCAAAAAAATACAATTATGTCAATAGAAAAGAACAACGTCACAATTATGGCAAGGGTAATATGAATTGCGTGACAATACCTGACATGGCCATTGGTCGTGTCCGATGACCTTCGGACGCTAGCCAACATCCATCATAACATCTTGTCATATATACTCTACATTTATAACCACATAATCTCTCTTCAATCCATGGCCATGACGAACGACCATTCCATATCCGAATTCATCGAAACTACGGATGGATGCAGGATCATCAGAAAAGCACCCACTCCATCCGTTACCAAGGATGATATCCTTAGATTCAGAAAGCTATGCGAGGACAATCTATGCGGGAATTACCGCACATCATGGACGTGTCCGCCATACTGCGGCACGATGGACGAGTGTATGGATAAGATCAATTCTTACAGATATGCGGATATCCTTGTGCGTGATTTCCAAGGGTATGATATAGAGAACGAGAAAGAGATGGAAGAGATGATGGATTCCTTCCGCTCTGAATGCAGGAACATCAAATGCAAATTGATTGAAAAAGGTGCAGACGTACTAGCATTGGCAGACGGACCGTGCAGATACTGTGGCGAGAACTGTTCTGTGAAGATCGATAAGGAGTGTCCATTCCCCGATAAACAACTGCCATCGGTCAGCGGATATGGCGTGGATATGGAGAGATACATAAGATCGTTAGGCGAATCGTTCGGATTCTCCAAAGATAGAATCACGCTCTACGGAATATTCTTATTCAAATGATAAGTAGGAGCGGATATGACGTGCTCGAAGGTGTATTATACCGATTTCCACCACGGAGTGGAAGATAATTTCATAGAGAAATTCGAAAGATTCCTTAGAAAAGCTGGTATCGAGGAACTCGATTACGATAGGAAATTCACTGCGATAAAGATCCATTTCGGCGAGTACGGAAACATGGTCTACCTCAGACCGGGATATGCGAGGACGGTCGCATCCATCGTGAAGGAACATGGAGGCATGCCGTTCGCTGTGGATTGCAACACATTGTACGCAGGAAGAAGGAAGAATGCGCTTGAACACCTTGATACAGCCGCGATCAATGGATTCAACTCCCTATCACTTGGATGCAATGTCATAATCGGTGATGGGTTGAAAGGGGACGATGATGTCGAGATCCCCATAGATGGGGAATTCGTCAAGAATGCGAAGATCGGCCGTGCCATCGCGGATGCGGATATCATCATAACGATCAATCATTTCAAATGCCACGAGATGGCGGGCATAGGGGGCGCGTTAAAGAACCTTGCAATGGGATGCGCATCCAGAAGAGGTAAGATGGAACAGCATGCCAATGGGAAGGTGCAGGTCGAACAGGACAAATGCATCGGATGCAAGAAATGCACGAAGATGTGTGCCGCCGAAGCCATCTCTGTTGAAGACAAGAAGGCATCCGTCGATGAGAGTAAGTGTATGGGCTGCGGATTGTGCATCGCATCATGTCATTATGATGCGATAGATGCTGTCTACGGAAGTTTGGATGAGATGTGCAAAAAGATGGCGGAGTATGCTAAAGCCTCCATATTGGGGAAACCTAGTTTCCATATCAACATAATCGCAGACGTATCATCTAGTTGCGATTGTCGCCCCAACTGTCAACAACCGATAGTCCCCAACGTAGGGATATTGGCCTCGTTCGACCCTGTTGCGTTGGACGTGGCAAGTTCGGATTTCGTCAACGAACAGATCGTCATACCAGGATCCAAAGCGGATAAGGAAGGGCCTGACGACATATTCACGAGAACGAATCCGGGCACCAATTGGAAGGTTGCCACAGAACATGCCGAGAAGATCGGTATGGGCGTTTCCAAATACGAATTGATAAAGATATGAATGATCCAGGGGAATCCCCTGGATCTGTTTTTCTTCTCAGAATTCCCTTTTGAGGAACAATATCCAAGCTATCACAGATGATGCCAATCCCCATGTAAGCATGACCGCTGCTTCCTTGAAGAGATTGGGATACGCTATCGGTGATGCGAACATAGACATCATACTGATGAATTTTTGAACGAATGGTGCATAGCTCTGCGTCTCCGGATCCGTCGAGTTCAATATCGTTTCATAGATCTTCTGCAGAGCGTAGTACATCTCATCGATGGTCGCATTGTGTGCATCGACATACTCCGGGATACAAGTGAGGATACTCTCGGATGCCGTGGTGAGCATATACCATGTATCTCCCTTGATCATCGTCGTTATGATCGGTATGACGACCATCAGCGCCAAGATGGAGAATATGATGCATATGCTGGACCTCTTCATCACCGCACTGAATATGAACGATATCCCTGTCGCTGCGACGATGTAGCAGCAACACATACCGAACGATTCCACCAGATTGAGCGGTATCGTCTGGTGATAGATCAATGTCATAGCGACGACGCCAATATAGTATGCCAACAGCAACAATGCCGACAACAGGAACGAGGCGAGGAACTTCCCTATGAATATCGTCGTCTTCTTGACCGGTCTGGTGAATAGGATCAATGCAGTACGTTCCTCATATTCGGATACGAGCGCGACAGAACCTATGAGACCAACGACCAACACAACGAACATGTTAGCATACGACAGATACGATGACAGCATATCCTCTAATGTGAGAACATCCCATCCTTTGCCCGTTAGGAACGGTACCAATGTTATCAGAGCCCATACGATGGCTACCAATATGGCTGATGCCAGGAACCTCTTTCCCCTGACGCTTTTCACAATCTCGTTCTTAGCGATGATCGCAGATTGTCTGAAGTCATCCAATTCAACATACATGCGTGCCATCATCTCGACTCCTTGATCAATTTGAGATAGGTCTCTTCCAATGCGGAGCTCTCATACATACTGTACACGCCTGCATTCATCCTTGAGAGGTCATCGAACAGTCTTTGCCTTGTATCCATGTCCTCGTTGATCACGACCTGTATGTCATTACCGAAACGTTCTGCATCATGGACGTATTCCAATGAACCTATCCTCGATATCAGATCGTCAGTCGGAATGTCCTTTGTCTGTACGATCATCGTCCTCGCACCTGAGATCGATGTGAATTTGCTGATATCACCATCCATGAGGAGGTTGCCATGATTGATCATCGCGATACGATCACAAAGATCCTGCACCTCAGGAAGTATGTGCGAACTCATGACTATGGTCAGATCCTTGGATTCGTTCCTCAGGTTCTTGAGGATCTCCCTCATCTCAGCCATACCCCTCGGATCGAGACCTGATGTGGGTTCATCCAATATTATGATACGGGGGTCGTTCATCAATGACTGTCCGATGGCGATCCTTTGCCTCATACCTTTGGAGAATGTTCCCAATTTCTTGTCTCCCCATTCGGTCATCTTCACTTTCTCAAGGATTTGCTCTGTCTGATCCTTTATCCTCTCTTTCCTCATGCCTATGAGCTCTCCGACATACCTCATCGTCTCTCTCGGAGTGAGATATCCATAGAATTCAGGAGTCTCGATAACCGTGCCGACCCTTGATAGGGCCTTCTTGGGATCCACGGTGACATCTACGCCATCCAGGTATGCGCTACCTGACGTAGCATTTATCAGATGTGTGAGTATCTTCAACGTCGTACTCTTACCAGCCCCATTGGGGCCTAGCAGACCCGTGAAGCTATTCTTCTTTATCTTGAGATTCAAGTTGTTCAGCGCAACGAATTCCCCGTATTCCTTGCGTAGATTCTCTATCTCGATCGGCCATTCATCGGACATGATTCATCTCCATCTCGTGATTTTGATACAGTATATATTTACTTACATTCAAACTTGCTCAATCCAATATCTGGCGATGATGCGCGAATATGAGAACAAGGCATGATCAAGAGACGTCATTCGAATTGTGCGATAGGATCATTCTAATCGAAATTTCACGTACATGTACATATAATTTCTAATGACATTTGAGCATTATAATCATCATCATTCCGGATCGACTGTTCGAAGAATGGATAGGTTCAAAATCTTATAATGCGAAATGACCATTGATGGACATGATGACAGGACAGACGAGGACCTTCATATCCGTGGAATTACCGCATCCTGATGATTTCAAGTCGATCACTGATACACTCAAAGGCATCCCCGGCGTAAGGATCACTCCCTTGAATCAACTGCATATAACGTTGAGTTTCTTAGGGGATGTCGATACAGACAGGATACCGAAGATCTGTTCTGAATTGAAATTAGCATTCAAAGATGTTGGATCCTTCCATCTGAGTGTGAAAGGTCTCGGAGCGTTCCCGAATGAGAGGCGTGCTCGCATCATTTGGATGGGGATAGAGGATGGGGATGTTCTTGCATCATGTGCGAAGATCATTGAACGTACGTTGAAAAGGATCGGCATACGGCATGATAAGAAGGAATTCACACCACACATAACGATCGCAAGGGCGAAGGATGTCGTGGATATCAGTCGGATCATCGATGATCACAGAGATGACGAATTCCTGAACTTTGATTGTTCATCTATCAATGTCATGAAAAGTGTCCTCAAACCTACTGGTGCCGAACATTCCGTGATATGCACCATACCACTCAAGCAGAATGTGTAACTGTTAACTGTAATACTTCTCCCAAATATCTCTCGATAACAACATACGAATCATGTTGCACAGAGAAATGAACGGTCCCAATCTAAAGAATGATAGGTCCGGCGGCATAGAAGGATTGCCACTACAACTTATGATCCTCATCCTGATCGCCACACTGGCGACAGCCATCATAATCGGATGGATGGGGAACATCTCCACGCCTGAGTCGATAGGGGATGTGACATTAGACAAGAGTGATGTATCTGCAGTACGCGGTGCGAATGGATATTGCACCATCACTGAAACTTTTTCTGTCTACGTCACCGATCAAGACGATAATCCTCTCAAGGATGCGGTCATCACACTATCAGGACATGGCATACAGGATGCGTATGGGAATACCGTCCACAAGAACACCGACAAGGATGGCAAAGTCACATTCAACAAGAATAGTATGAGATTGAAGATGGGTTCGAATACGGGTTTCGTCACAGTGAATGTCTCTAAACCAGGCTATGGCGAGGATTCATCATGCAAGATCATCGTAATAGTCTGATCCATGACAGGAAAGCTGTCATGAGCATGCCCATCAAGCTTCTGATCATCATGGTCATATTGTCACTCTCCATCCCTATCATCTACAGTGCGATGGAATTCAATCAAGAATCGATGATGGATGTTAGGATGGACAAGGAATGTGACAAGATAATAGGTTGCGTGAGAGAGATCTACTATTCTGGTACTGGTTCGATCAGAACGATCGATACCGAACTTCCGCAAGGATGTGAACTAGTGATTGGTGGCAATGATGGCGATGCATATTGCATAAGGTCATACTACGAAGGCAAGGAGATCTCGAAGATATACATGGACGAACCGTTGGTGAAATTCTCCGAAGAAATTCATATATCGGGCCATACCAGACTCAGGGTGATGACAGGGTTGGTGGACAATGAGTACGTCATAAAGGTGTCGATCGCATGATGGAATTCACATTGACGCGCGTTGTACTCTGTGTTGCAGGCATATTGGTGCTTGGAGCAATATTGACCCCTGTAATGGATATGTTCGAAGAAAGAGATGACACATCATATCAGGGCCAATCCGACAACATAGCTTCCATGATCGATACGTTCTATGCATCTGATGCATACGAGATGACGATATCCTTGGACAAGATCCTTCCGCGCGATTGCGAGATAAGCCTAAGGAACAACGTACTCACCCTACATCATGGCGATAGAAGATTCGAATCCCTGATAGATGCGGATACGATAGCGGATTCAGAATCATATGGGCGCGGACAGATGATATCGCTCACCAAACATGACAGAACGATCATCATAAAGGAAGTCATTTAACGAATGTATCTACGATCTTCCTGAGTGCATCCGTGAAACGTTCGATATCCTTGTCGTCATTGTAGAGGTACACAGATGCACGGGCAGTACCGTCGATATCCCTCGATACGAGGAATGGATGCGCACAATGCATTCCGGACCTTATCATGATACCACCCATGTTATCCATCATCATTGCGATATCATGCGAATTCAATCCGTCCACATTGAATGAGAACACACCCCCTCTTTTATCAGGGTCGTCGGGACCTATTGTGTGCAGACCCTTGATGTCCTCTACATCCTTCTGTATCAATCTCTGCAGATGATGTTCATGCTCGGTTATGTTATCCATGCCGACCTTAGAAAGATAATCCAACGCTGCAGAAGCACCTATTATGCCTGAATAGTTCTCAAGACCTGCCTCGAACTTCTCCGGTGCAGGGGATATCTTCACCGAATCATATGTCGTTAGACCGACGATCCCTCCGCCGTAGATCAATGGCCTCAATTCCTTAAGACGCTCCTCCTTTCCGTACATGAATCCGACACCTGTAGGTGCAAGCATCTTGTGTAAGGATGCACAGAAAAAATCCACATCGAGATCCTTGAGATCGACGGACATGTGCGGTGATGATTGCGCACCATCGATAGCGACAGCGACACCCATGTCATGAGCAATCTCCGTTATCTCCTTCACAGGTATGGTACAACCGGTCACATTGCTGGTCTGACCCATCGATACCAGTTTCACATCATGTCCGATGACCTTCTTGAATTCCTCGATATCGAATTCGCCATCGATGGATGTCTTGCAATATCTCCTCTTTATCCCGACATCGCTCTCCATCGCCAGCCATTCCACATGATTGGAATTGTGCTCCACATCCAACGTAACGATGACATCGTCTTTCTTCAGGCCAAAACCGTGTGCGATGGTGTTCATACCTTCGGTCGTATTCTTCGTGAACACGAATTCCGATGGATCGTCGCATCCGAAGAATGCGGCAAGCTTCTCACGTGTCTCATCGACCTCCATGGACACACGTGTACCCATGGAATGGACGCTCCTTCCTCCGCATGCAGGATATTCCTCATAATATTCCACGACCTTCGCTATCACACAATCCGGCTTCAGACTTTGACACGCACTGTCGAGATAGACGCCTTTGCCGTTGCGGATGGTCGGGAAATCCTGCCTTATAGAAGATACATCCATGCTCCCTGGATTGAACTGCTTTTATTTATACTAGTCAACGACAACTGGAAAGTGTAATATCGGCCAATGCAATCACAGCAACATGTCCGAACCGAAGACCAATGCCATGCGCATCCTCGATCAGAAGAAGATGCCGTATGACGTAATCTATTACGAACCTGGTGATTTCATCAGCAGTCTGGAAGTGTCCGATAAACTCGGTATCGACATCAATGTGATATTCAAGACACTCATAGCACAGGGGAAAAGCGAGAGATACTATGCATTCGTCATCCCGGGCAACAGGGAATTGGACATGAAGAAAGCTGCTAGATCCGTTGGAGAGAAATCTGTGGACCTCATTCCTGTTAAGGATATAAACAGGCTAACTGGTTACGTCAGAGGCGGATGCAGCCCGTTGGGGATCAAGAGACAATGCAAGGTAGTGATCGATTCCTCATGCAAAACATATGATAAGATGTATGTCAGTGGCGGTAAGATTGGGTGCACGCTCTGCTTATCACCACAGACCCTCATCGATGCTTCCAACGCGACCACTGAGGATATAACATTAGATAACGTCCTGATAACCGAATGATTTTTTAACAGATTGTTACAATGGGGAGAGTATGAGTTCCCTATACACCAGGATAGGTAGCCTCGAACTCGAGAGTCCGGGGATTCTCGCATCAGGAATATTGGATGAGACAGGAGAATCCATGGTCAGGGTCCTGAAGTCCGGTGCAGGTGCAGTAGTATCGAAATCCATAGGCACGAATGCCAACCCGGGACATGCGAACCCGAATTTCATCGAAGTTACGTCAGGATGCATCAACGCCATGGGGCTTCCGAACCCAGGTATCGAAGCTTTCGAAGAGGAGATACGTACGGCAGCGGATGCGGGGGATGTCATAGGTTCGATCTATGGTGCAACGCCTGATGAGTTCGCCACATTGGCAGGGAAGATGGAGGATTATGGCGCATGTGCAGTGGAACTCAATCTGTCATGCCCTCATGCAAAAGGATATGGTATCGAGGTAGGGACCGATCCGATAATGGTCAGGAACATTGTGAGTGCCGTGAAATCGGCTGTCAACATACCTGTCTGGGCGAAACTCACTCCCAACACACATATCCTTACGGACATAGGGAAGGCTGTAGAGGATGGCGGAGGAGATGCGATAGTCGCCATCAACACTCTGAAGGCGATGAAAATTATCCCAGAATTCAGATGTCCTGTGTTAAGCAATAAGGTCGGAGGTTTGTCTGGTAGTGCTATCAAACCGATCGGCGTACGTGCGGTATGGGATCTGTACAATTCCGTATCGATACCAATAGTCGGTGTCGGAGGGATATCGAATTACAAGGATGCCCTCGAATACATAATGGCAGGCGCATGTGCATTCCAGGTCGGAACAGCCATAATGAACGATGGTCCGATGTTATTCAATTCAATAAACAAAGGCATGAACAAGTTCATGAAACGTTACGGTTACCGCTCAATCGAAAGCGTGGTAGGTGTTGCACATGAGTGATGTCGTCATGATCAAGGACTGCAAGAAGATCAACAGCAACACCAGAAGGATCTCCTTCGAATGGGATGCTGAAACGAGACCGGGGCAATTCATCATGGTATGGGCCCCTGGAATGGAAGAGATCCCGTTATCCCTCTCAGGAACCAAACAGGAGAAATCCATCACCTTCAAGATCATAGGCAAGGACACAGAGAGACTCGCACAGCTTGGAAGTGGCGACAGGATGCAGGTCAGAGGTCCGTACGGCAATGGGTACAAGTTCGACCAGAACGACAAGAAGAAGATCCTGATCGTAGGCGGCGGAATTGGTATCGCCCCGCTCATCCCTCTAATGAAAGCGAGATCCGCGGATGTCATAATCGCTGGTAGGACAGCGGAAGAGGTCGAACCATATGTCCCTACGGTGAAGAATTTCTCCATGAGACATTGGGAATGCACCGATGACGGAACATACGGAGAACAATGCAATGCCGTCGATATGGTCAAGAGCGTGCTGAAGGATGAGCAATACGATGAGATCATCGCCTGTGGGCCTGAGATCATGTTGGTCTTCCTGCACAAATACCTCAACAAAGTACACATCGAACACCAGATGTCGTTGGAAAGGCACATGAAATGCGGATGCGGATTGTGTGGATCGTGTATGGTCAACGATAAGCGCGTATGCAAGGATGGGCCCGTGTTCAACAATTACGAGATCGACAATATGCCCGAATTCGGAATCTCGAAGAGGGATATCGACGGTTCGATCATAATCTTCGGTAAGAAATGACTCAAGTCCCATACCACATATCCGTAAAGCACGGGAACATGCTCATCAACGTCCCGAGGAATCTATTCCGCGGACCTGATTGTGAATTCGTAGACGATAAAGTCAAAGAATTCAGAAGGATAATGTCGGGAAGATACCCATGGTTGACGGAGAATTCCTTGGATGTTCTCCTAAGGAACGCTAGGAATGAGATGTTACGCATAACCGATGAGGAGACTGGGGGCCGTTCCACGAGCAAGAGCATGGCATCCAAAGGGAAGACCGATGCTGCCATCAATCATCTCAGGAAATATCTTGAGAGGAATCCTAACGATGCCGATTCATGGTACACCCTCGGTGAACTCCTCTGTAAATCAGGTAACATCGAAGAGGGATACAAAGCGATGAATAAAGGTCGCTCACTCATCGAGAAAGAGTGATCTTATCGCATCTATCACTTCTGGTATCGTAGCGCCCCATGGGACCTTGACCACATCGCCGTCGATGATGTGACCTTCCTTCACCTTGCAGCATTTCACGATGCATTTGCCCTTTCCTTCGGTGAAATCCGCAGGACATACATTTATGAACAGCACGTCACAGTTGTATAACGATCTAAATATTCTTTCCGAGAGGTGACATCCGATCAACGTGACATCATGTTTCAATGTCGGTGCCTCATCAAGGAAATAATATGGTCTATTGGATGATAATCCGGATACTTTGCACGGGAACATCACCGCTTCCGTTGTGACTTGAGGCTCCATCTTCCCCATATCTATGTCCTCTTTCTCCACAATGATCGGCAGATCGATGAGATCTGTCGCCAATGCCTTGTCGACCAACACACCGAGCTTGGATGGTGACGGAGGGACGTTGTCTATCACCTTCAATCTCAATGGAACTATGTCCTTGATGAACACCACATGAGAGAACATGCCCTTTATGACAACAGTCTTATTCGGATGAGCATCCTGTATCGATGCCAAGGTAGGCATATTGAGAACGTCGATCGAAGGATCCTCCACATAATCAGTCCCCTCCGGTAAGGAAAGGATCTCATAACCCGATACCTTGGAGAACAGATCCTTACTATCGTCCTTCTCTATGTGCAATGTAGCATAATCGTCACCATTCTTCAGAACGATGAATTCTGCACGCTTGTATGCTTTCCAATCCTTCATCAGGAGATCGATATTCTCCTTCGTCAGACCGATATCCACATCACGGACGGACACATCCTTGCAGTGCATGAGGGTTCCATATCTATGATAGATATATAATTTGAATCCGAAACACTGGTTACGTTGAACTTCAAAGAGACATAATTGCTCTGAAGTAGCGATATGCGCTGGGACGCATACCCCAATGGCTTTTTATATGAAGATTTAATAGCCTGAGTACCGCAATGTGGGAGTAGCACAGCGGCCATGCAGGGGACTGCAGATCCTCAGATGGGGGTTCAACTCCCTCCTCCCACTCCATACAACCACGATTTTTTTTCAAATTTTATCTTTCAACGGATGCTTTGGTCATATGAAAATGTCACTATCGTTTAGTGATGTGTGAACAAAATAGGGGGCGAACGCCCCCGTTTAGGATTATAGTTTGGTCTCAGGGATCTCGTCACGGATCTTCTCATATGCGTTGATCTTATCCGCGATCGGACATGAGTTCTTGAAGGTCTCAGAAGTGATATTCTCAAATCCGTTCAATTTTGCCGTAAGTGCCCACGCATCGAAGAGCGCACCATTGATGTTCTTCCAACATACCTCGATCGGAGAGTTAAGGAGAGCGTCCTTGATCGTTGTAGCATCCTTCACACTGCTCTTAGTCTGACAGATCTTTACGGCTTCATCGATGTTCTCCGAGATCCATTTGTTAGCCTTGTACGTAGCCTCTACGAATTTCTCCATTCTCTCAGCATTGGCATCATATTTCGCCTTGGTAGTACAAAGGACCAATGCAGTGGGTTCTCCAAGGACCTTACAATCTCCCCAAATGAATGCTCCAGATACTTTATCGACTGCATTGGTCGGTATAGGGTTACTTCCTCCGAGCATGTCGATAGCACCCTTACCAAGTGCTGTGATGGCTTCTCCCCCTGTAGGGAATTTCTTTATCTGGATCTTCTCTTTGGTTCCACTCTCTTCGGAGTAACCGATACCATAATGCATACACCATTTCATGAATGTCGTAAGTGTGGTGGATCCGCTGACAAGACCAACAGTAAGAGTTCCATCATATGCTTTGATAGCCTCTGCTGCAGCATCATTCTCTGCATCTGTAGCTGATTTTCCTTCTATCGGTGTAAGTTTAACAGGACATTTTGAAGTGGTGACCCATTTATGTCCCGCAGATGCTTTGGTGGTCTCATCATACATGCAGAGTCCGACGAACTTATCGGGACCATTTGATGCGAGAGTGTTGACATACGGTGCATCCCCTGTAGCAGCGACAGTGGCATCTCCAGCCAATACCGCATTGATCGCATCCTGTCCGCTTCCTCCGACGATGACAGGCTTTACCTTGAATCCAAGATCGTCATAAAATCCTTTATCGAATGCCACGTGAAATGTGTAATAACCTTTCTCAAGGTATGCCACCTTGAATTCATCCTCGTTCTGATTATTATTCAAAATGAGAACTCCTGCGATGGCTGCCACTGCGATTATAGCTACTGCAGCGATCGCTCCTATCTGTTTAGAATTCATTGTATCAAATCTCCTGACCTGAACTGATCTCAGTCAAAGCCGCACTGATTTCCTTTTTGATCTGCATCATCTCTGGTGATTCCAAATCCCTCGGATGTTCGATGTCGATATTCCACTCACGGACTATCTTCCCAGGGGAATCCGAGAACAGGACGATTCTGGAAGCGATCTGTATCGCCTCCTCGATGATGTGTGTGACGAAGACGACCGTTCTGTGTTTCTTTTGCCATAATTCGACTATCTCTGAATCCAACATCGAACGTGTATCGGCATCCAATGCAGAGAACGGTTCATCCATCAGCATGATCTCTGGATCGAGCGCAAGCATCCTTGCGATAGCGACCCTCTGTTTCATCCCGCCTGAGAGCGTATTTGGGCGCATATCCGCATATTTGTCCATACGAACGGTCTTCAGAAGCTCCATGGCCATCTCGTCCTGTTCCTTCTCAGGTATGTTCTGGGCTTCAAGAGCAAGTTTGACATTGGATTTTGCACTAAGCCATGGAAGAAGACTGTATTCTTGGAAGACCACGCCTCTCTCTGGAGAGGGGCCAGTGATCTCTTTTCCGTTACAGTAGATCTTTCCCAATGTAGGTTTCTCGAAACCCGCTATAAGATTGAGCACGGTGGTCTTCCCGCATCCCGATGGTCCGATGAAACATACGAATTCATTATCATCTATCTTCATCGAGATATCATCAAGAACGACCCTTGCCTTCGATTTGTCTCTTTTGACGTAATATGCTTTGGTGATATCGATCAATTCTATCATACGATCACACATCCTCGTCAAGGTTCAACTTGTGTCTGACATACTTCTCGATGTTAACAAAGACGATCTTATCGATCAGGAGACCAATCATACCGATGATCATGATGCACGCGAATGCGCCTACATAGTCGAGGACGCCACGTAACTCTGAGATGACAAAACCGACACCGACCCCTGTTCCGATGATCATCTCGGCAGATATCAGGACCCTCCATGCGCTGCCCATCCCTAGACGCAGACCGTTGATCGTATCGAGAAGAGCGAAGGGGATTATGACCTTGAACAGCTTCATGAATATGTTCGCACCCATCATATCGGCTACGCGCAGATAGACCTCGGGTATACGACGTATGCCCCCGGATACATTGATCGTGATTATTACAAAAGATATGAGCCAGATGATGAAGACTGCAGGCGCGTCCCCGATACCGAGCAGAAGTATCGCGACAGGTATCCATGCTGCTCCGGGAATCATCTGAATGATGTTGACGGATGAGATCGCTATAGGATATATCTGTTTGAAGCAACCGATTATCAATCCTAGCGTCACACCACAGACGGCAGACATGAAGAATGCCTCGAACCATCTTCCGAGACTTGCCTGCACATGTTCGATCAACGGTACTCCGAAGATTAATTCCTCCTGTGTGAAATATTGGATCAATCTCTCAACACATTCCATCGGATATGGAAATGCTAACAGTGAACCATCAATCTCATTCGCCCACCATGCATATATCTGCCATATTGCAAGAATGATCGCCAATCCGGCGAAGAATATGAACACTGATTTGAGATAATCGAATGGTCTGTTATTGGGCATCTCGATGTATTCCGAATCGCCCTTCCTATTCGATGCGTATCTTGCGATCCTAGAATCGTTATCACCCGCATACCATTCCCATAATCTGTTCATTGTTCCGACGATAAATGATACAAGATATTATAATTTTATCAATTATTAAACAAAAATCTAAAATAAACACAACGAAAATATACAAAAAAACACATAACCACGTTCATGAAGTTCATCCAGTGAGTAGAAATGGATTCACTGTAGAATGGATAAAACACCCAATCAGAAGGGTGATGAGGTCACCTTAATATGCTGTCCGTAGGCGAGAAAGCGATAGATTTCACATTGGATTCCACTGAGGGTAAGTTCACATTATCTGAACATGCCATCGACTCCCCGATACTCTTGTACTTCTTCCCTGTGATCAATGGGAGGACATGTACCGATTATATCTCATCAATGATCGAAAGAAATGAAGAATTCAAGGAGTTAGGCGTAGATATCATCAACATCAATCACGAACCGATCGATAACCATCGCGCATGGATAGAGCATACAGGATCCCCATTCGTGGATCTTTCGGATCCTGAATTGACTATCTGTAAAGCATATGACGCCATCGTAAAGAAAGCTAAGAGTGAATCATTGATCGGGAAGACCAATAGGGCACTATTCCTCATCGATAAGGATATGACGATAAGATATGCATGGTGTGCGGACATCCCATCTGATACAGTCCCCATAGGGACTTTGATCTCAGAGATCAAAGACGCATTGGATATTTGATCATATCAAATGCAATAAAAATTGTTTGAAGAGGGGAAATCCCCTCATTCAGCTTTGTTCTTCTTCTTGAGGATTATACCCGTCAGAAGGATATCGGACTTGTACAACCTTACCGTGACGTAGATCATCGCGAATGCGAATACAAGAAGGTACGCAAGACCGCCGAACACCATCGCCATGTTACCGAACATCAGATTCTGCATGACGACCATAGGGTGTGTGAACGGGATGATGAACAGAAGCACCTGCAGGATCATTGGAAGTTCCCCGTATGAACCGAACATCGTAATGAACATCGGGATCAACGCCAATACGCTGATGGGCAACACATACGTCTGTGCCGCTTTGTAATTCTTGGCGAATGCACCAAGTATCATACACATTCCAAGTGCACATATGATGGCAAGGAACATCGTCGCGATGACCATTATCCAATCCAGTACATCGAGCGTGAGGCCCAATGATTCCAACGAGACTCCATCCCCTGTGGTTATCATCACTCCATTGATGTAGAAGTACATACCGACCATGTACAATGCGCCCATGATCAGCCCCGCGATTGATGCACCGATCAATTTCCCGCTGACGATGGTCGTCCTATTGATTGGCAATGTCAGCAAGGTCTCCATGGTCTTGTTCTCCTTCTCGTTACCGATGGACGATATGACGATACTTCCGATCATCACGATGACCAACATGATAATTATCGGTACGAACATTGTCTGATTACCCAAAGCGGAATAGATCTGATCCGGTGTCACGCCCTTCTGAAGAGTTCCGTTGAAGAATGTTGAACCCGTCATGAGGCTAGGTGCTTTGATTATGTCTATCTCGTTCTTATCCAATGATGGGTCCTCGGATACCAACCTGTTACCGATGTAATCGTTCAACCTTGCAACGGTCTCTCCGGCGATGACGGTGTTGAGTGAACTGAATACGCTCGTATTGGTCTGTATCCAATACACGTCGATGGTCCCGCGTTCCAATTTCTTTATGTTATCATTGAAATCCTTGCTGAATACGAGTGATGACTCTACGCCTGCGGACTTCATGGCATCAAGGAGTTGATCTTCTACAGGAGAATCGTCCTTGATGTATTGCGACAGATCGATGATGTACTCATCTGGTTCCATTCCATATTCTTTGTAGTAATTCTTGAGCTCATTGATCGAATATGTAGCATAACCATCATCGCCATCGCCCGTTTGATCATAATATCCGACAGGCTGGATGCTCATCTGTCCTTTGATCTCGGAACCCATGAATGTTCCCAATGAACTCAGTAGTACAACGACGACGATGATCGATATCAAGGACGATGGCGTCAATAATTCCCTGAGCTCTTTCCTAACGAGATTCCACAGGTGATTCATTCTGCCACCGCCTTGACGAATACCTCTTCGAGGTTGTCAGCATCATACCTCTTCTTCAGATCCTCAGGCGTGCCGTCGAGGACGATCCTGCCGTTGTTGATCATCGCGACCCTGCTGCAAAGCAATTCCACCTCGAACATGTTGTGCGACGATATTATTATGGAAACACCGCTCCTCGCAATCCCCCTTATTATCTCCCTGATCTCATAGGCATTAACGACATCCAATCCTGATGTGACCTCATCCAAGATGGCAAGTTTCGGATTGGGCATGATCGCTCTTGCGATGAGAAGTCTTCTCATCATACCCTTACTATAGGTGTCGACTTTAGAGTCGATCCTGTCGCCGAGATCTGCAATCTCGATGCCTCTTGCGATCATCCTATCCTTCTCCTCACCCTTGGCGAAGAAAGTGGCCATGAAATCGAGATACTGTCTTCCGGTGAGTCCTTTGTAAGCTCCGGCGTCTTCAGGGAGATAGCTGATCATCCTCCTGACTTCGTTAGGTTCTGTCCTAACATCCTTGCCATAGACCTTGATATCACCGGATGATATCTTCAGAAGTGTGGAGATCATCCTAAGGGTCGTGGTCTTACCGGCACCATTCGGGCCGATGAGTCCGAAGATCTCACCTTCTCTGACGGAGAAGGTAACACCTTTGACAGCCTCTCTATCCCCATAGAGCTTGTGAACGTCATTCACATTCAATGCATCCATGTTTTATTAACGAAAATTATGTGTAATAAACCTTATTGAAATAACCTACCGAATCCCGGCCCATATGATGTAGCCACTCCTGAAAATCAGGTAAAAGACTACATTTGAGATCTAAACCGCACACGTGTATGGTTTTAACCCATTATTGCAAAGGATTTTCATAATTGCCCACACAGATATGGCTTCATTCTCCTCAACCCGATACCTGACCTCATCCCAGTGAAGGCATCTTTTATTCATTTCCATTATCTTGGACATTCGTTCCTGATCTGAGAGTATTGTTGGAATAACACTTTGATCCAGGTTATTGAAATCAGGTACGCGAACTATCTTCTTCACGAATGGTATTGTTTTTTCGGATATATAAAGAAAAGTCAAACATACATATTTTGACTTTTTTTGACTTTTCCAATACTGTTTTTACACTTCAGTACTGAACCTTTCGAAGTACAATCAACCACTTCTATGGAAACACCAGGAACGGAGATGAATTATTATCATAATAAACGGAAGATTTGGAGCGATTTTAGGCCGATATCGAGGGCGATTTTCGGTCAGGAAAGTCCATTCCAGTGCCGAAGGCACATGGGCAAATCGTTCTCGATGGATTCCGAACGTAGGGAATCAGTAACTGAGGACACGCGGACGGATGCAGATATCCAATTGTTCTAGCAGATGTCAGATCAAATGTCACGCATAAATGGCGAAGTCGGGATCGACATACTCAATATGATGATATAGGATTGTCTTCCAACTATATTTCCATCCAAAAAAATCAAAAGGAATGGGACGTTGAGCCCCATTCAGAATCGGTTTATTTCTTCCTTATGACGTCGCGATCCCTGTACATGAAACGATCGGATTTACGCGTCAGATTGAATGAATTCGGTTTACGATACACTGATGCGTAATCGTCAGAACAGACATCCCTTATCTGTCCGATGAGGAACTTAATTATGAAGAAGGTCGCGACCACTCCGAACAGGAATCCGATTATCGCTGATGTACCGTAATCCCCGCCCATGATGGTACCGAATATCCCTGTACACAATCCGAAGATGATGAAGAACATGGCGACACCGAGTCCTATGGCCTTCGGATTGGAGATCGGAAGGTTACCGACGATCTTACCGGTCTGACCGTTCATAGCGAATGTGAATTTCTGATCCTTCCATTGCGTATTCATCAACCAGACAGGATACAATATGTAATTCGCTGT
This sequence comes from Candidatus Methanarcanum hacksteinii, assembly GCF_964305265.1. Lineage (NCBI taxonomy): Archaea > Methanobacteriati > Thermoplasmatota > Thermoplasmata > Methanomassiliicoccales > Candidatus Methanarcanum > Candidatus Methanarcanum hacksteinii. The sequence continues at coordinate 305,967 of NZ_CAYATA010000003.1, forward strand.
CGTGTTGTAGATCTTGACGCCTTTCTCTTTCGTGGTGATCTTGTCGTAATGAGCGGTCTCTTTGAATGCTACCTCGGTCTCATTCGATATACGTTGGGATGCACGAGGTATCGCTTCCTCCTGCGTGACATCGTACTTATCCGCCAGGTATCCCGACAGATATGCCGTCTTGAAATCAACGGCATCATCATGATAGAACGGTTCTATGGATTCCATCAGATCATCATCGAGTTTCTTGGAACCGTCCACAGGGATACGTTCATAACTGATGTTACCGGCACGAAGGACAGAGTAATAATCCTTTATGATGATCTCCTCGTCCTCGTTCGATACCCTCCTCTCATTCACTCCGATGAATTTGAATTCGGCATCCACATCGGCATCGTAGATCCAGAACGGTGCATACAATCCCTTGATCTCCTTGAGCTCGTTCTCATTGATGAAACCCTTAGGTACGAGGATGTTGCCCTTGCATTTCTCCTTCAATGCATCGATGGCATCCTTGTTGGTCCTCTTGAACGGAACAACGAGATCCGGTTTCAACGTACCGCTCAACCTTCCTTTCAGAATGACCGCATTACCGCAGTAAGGGCACATGGTCGCCGATGTGTTCTCGTCGGAATACACCTCTCCGCCGCAGGATTCGCAAGAATAGACTGTGAGTGAATCCTGTTCGTTGGAATCCCACTCCTTACCTGCATCCGCGGAGATATTGATATCGTCCTTCAATTCGACCCTTGATTCCTCATCGGCCATAAGATCGGCGGCCTCATACTCCGCGTCACAATATGGGCATTTGACCTTCTGTGAGGTGACATCGAATTTCAATGCGCCACCGCATTTGAAACATTTGTGTTCGATGATATCTCCCATTGGAACCCCTCAGAACTGATTACCGCACTCAGGACAGAATTTCGGTGTCTTCGTAGGGTCTGCGGGTTTCCATCCACATTTGCTACAACATACCGTCTCAGGCCTCTTGGAACCGCAATTGCTGCAAAATTTGCCTGTGTTGGTCGTGCCGCATGAGCATTTCCATCCGCCATCTCCCTCGGGCTTCTTCGTACCGCATTCCTGACAGAACTTGCCTGTGGCGATCTTACCGCACTGGGGACATGTCCACCCATCTGCGGATTGATTCTGCATCATCGTCTGTTGTCTCTGCTGATCGGCCATGTTGTAGTACTGGTTGGCATTCATGCCCATACCGTTGCCCATGCCTCCGATCATCCCGACACCCATCAAACCTGTGATCGCACCTGCCTCATTCGATGCTGCTGCCTTGAGCGCATCCGCCTGTGCACCGACAAGTGTCGCACCTGCCATACCAGGATCCCTGAGCATTCCTGTGCGCTGTGCTTGTTTGATCATCTCCGCATCCTCTGGAGGGAGCGTGACGGATCCTATCGCCACTGTTACGATCTCGAGTCCACGAAGCTCCTTCCACTTTGCAGAGAGTTCCTCATTCATCGCATCCTGAAGTTCTGTGGTATGCGTGACGATCTCGTTCGGACGGAGTCCGAGTGCAGATAACTTACCGAAACCAGGCTGAAGCGCGCTTATGAATTCGGTCTTCAGCTGTGTATCGAGCTCCTCTCTCCTGTACGTATCGGTGACATTACCGCATACGTTCGCGTAGAAGAGCATAGGATTGGATATCTTGTATGAATAGACACCGAAGCATCTTACGGATACATCGATGTCAAGTCCGATGTTCTTATCGAGAACACGGAATGGGATCGGCTGGGATGTGCCGAACTTGTTATCGACCAACTCCTTTATGTTGAAGTAGTACACGCGCTGGTCCTTACCAGTGGCTCCGCCGTATGTGAAACGCTTGCCCATGGTATGGAACATGTCCCTTATTCCCTTGGCGAGTCCGCCTGTGAAGAGACTCGGTTCCGTGGATGTATCATATGTATATTGTCCAGGTTCCGAACAGATCTCAACGACCTTACCCTGTTCCACGATCATCATACACTGACCGTCAGCGACTGCGATCCCAGAACCGTTGCTGATGATGTTGTCGTTCCCATGGATGTTCGTAGAACGTTTCGTTACCTGCTTCTTACCTTTGGTGACAAGGACCTCCTTCGGTAGCGATTCACAATAGAAGAATTCCTTCCATTGATCCGCCATCGTACCGCCGATGGATCCTGTGATGGCCTTGATTAACCCCATGGGACTATAATCATTGTTACTATGATTTTAATCTAACCATCATAATGGGCGATTCCACCTGCACAGTATGGTCCTGCACCTATGTCATTAGGATATGCTTATAACTTATTCCGATGATTGCCAGTGCATGATAATCCACGTCGTTGGAGGATTCCTTGGAAGTGGAAAGACGACACTTCTGATCAAGATCGCAGAGAGATATATCGCAGATGTGACACCCCGTATAACAAACCGATATCCAACGAGGTCCTATCCGAAGCGTTAGGAGATGTAACCGAGAACAATCTCTTCATATTCTTCAGAGAGTGGAGGGACAGATTCGATGATGATTTCTATGCTATACACACATCGTCGATATCGTCATATGACAACAGGAAGGAGGCGATCCGTTTCAATGATCTTCCGCTTGTGATCGTCAATCCGACCACGTATCTCACGATGATGTATAACGTGAAATCCAACATTCCCATCACATACGGCCTGTACAACCGTATGCCTGTCAACATAACCGACATCCGCAGAAGGGAACATGAGAAATCGTGGTTGGATATTAACAAGACATTGGAAGTACTGGATACGGACTACTTCTCAGAGGACAATCTCAATGACCTGCTCTCGACCAATCATCGTTTCATCATGAGGGTATCCCCAGAGACCAAATTCGCAAGGGATGCGATAGACCGTGTGAAGGACAAGATAATGGATCTGAAGAATTACATGATGGTGGAGAATGAACCGCTCTTCGTCATGTCATTCATGAATCACATCAATGGTAAGAGATGTTTCATCCACATCATATTCAGTTCATCGGATGCCGAACGTGAGTTCTCATTGTTCTTGGGATTGATCGAGGAATGTCATAAGGAACTCAAGACGAATGTCTATGTTGCTGAACACGAGGATTTCTACAACAAATACTTCACCGTTAGGAATGCCTCATACGGAAGGGTCGTAGAGGAGAATGGTGAAGCCATAATGACATACAACACTGTCGCAGGCTTCATCGTGATGATAAGCAACACCGTGAAGAACCCTGAAAATGCGTTCAGGTACTATCTTCAGAGGGATCGCGTACAGAGGAATTTCGAGAATCTTAGGAATGAAGCGGATCGTACCAAATTGAAACTCTATACAGAGAACACCTATGAAGGGAGGATATTCATCCAATTCGCTACACTCACTTTGTATTCAGAGATCATGAACAAATTGAAGAGTAGTGCACTTTTAACGAATATCTCTCTGGATGACATAATACGGCAGATGGAGGCCATAAAGAAGATCACAATTCCTGGTTTCGATACGCCATTCTTTACGAACATCAACAACACACAGATGAAGATAATGAAAGTGTTCGGTATAGACCCAGATAAGATGAAGGAACTGTGAGAAATCATTATTATCTTCGATTCGTCTATTCTTTACATGACCAATGAATGTACGGTGACCTGCGATGCAGGTGTATGTAAGATGAAGACCATCATCCATGCGATCCAACAGGATGATGCCATGGTGAAGCTCGATATCGAAAGCGATAAAGGATCTGAAGGATGTTAAGGATCCTTGGAAGAAGAACAAGGACAATATCCAACTCACGGATGTGCAGAAGAGGATACTGAACCTACTCCACGGATCGGGATGATCCTATCAACGTTTGATCCCTATCACTATGTAGTAGTCGTCGTCATCGCGCGTGAATATCACATCGAGATCGTTCGCTGAGAACAATTCCTTCATAATGCTCAATTCCGGAAGATAGTCGTTGCATATCTCCTTCCCGCCTGTGTTATGCACATAATTGATGTGTTCCTTGGATGAGGAATGTGCTATCGTGAACGTGCCGCCTTTCACAAGCGCGCGTGACATCACGCGTATCGCGCCCATGGGATCCGGAAAGTGAGGGAAACAAGAATAACATACGATACGGTCGTATTCTTCCCTCTCAGTCATCGTATAGATGTCCTTCACTTTGTATGTGAGGGTTCCGTTCTCAGGATATTTGGAACGTGCTACGTCTATCATCCTCTCGGAATAATCTACGGCAGTGACGTGACCCCCATCGATCCTCCTCAGATACCCTGGGATCATTATACCTGTACCGGTACCGACATCCAATATGTTGCTGTCATCCTTGATGTTCAGGAGATTGGTTATGTACTCGACCTTCTCCATATCATGTATCGACATCTGATCCCATGTGTCGGCCCTTTCATTGAAGAACTCTGCCTGTTTGGGATTCTTCTTCCTTTTGGAGAGGAAGTCATTCGCCTTGAGCGATAACAGATGGTCTAGTTCATTCGGAACTATGACCTTGTATCCGTTCACTTCTCCTACAGTGACATCGATGCCGTACACATGACGAATGTTCTCACTCGTGATTATCTCTGGGCCTCCGGCAGCGAATATCTTACCTTCGGACATCAATATGAAACGATTGCTGAATCTGAGTGCTAGGTTCAAATCATGATTGGTCATGACAGCACAGATGTCATTCGTCCTGATTATGTGAAAGAGTCTGTGCATGACCTCGTATTGATTCTTGATGTCAAGATTGCTTGTCGGTTCATCGAGCAGCATGACCTTCGGTTCCTGTGCTACGGCACGTGCTATCTGAACCATCTGATATTCCCCTCCGGATATCTGATCTACAGGTTTGTCGGATATCGCATCCAATTCCATGATATCGATGATCCTCCCAACCAGTTTCAAGTCCCTGTTCGTCACATCCCACCTTATGTGCGGTTTACGACCGATGAGAATGGATTCGAAGACCGTGCTTCCAGAGATATGGGCCCTTTGAGGTACGTATCCTACGGTCTTTGCTATCTCATCCCTTGTATGTTCTTTAAGATCCTCATCATCTACGAGAACAACGCCGGATCTTGGAGGATGGATACGATTTATGCATTTCAGCAATGTCGTCTTACCAGCACCGTTCGGACCGAGAATTGATATGATATCCCCTTTATCAGCTACGAATGAGATATCAGATAATGTGGATTCGGTACCGTTGTATTCGAAATTGATATCGGATATGCACAATCTCATGATGCTCTGTATCTCCTTATGAGCATGTAGATGAATGTAGGTCCTCCTATCAACGATGTCAGCAGACCTACTGGAAGTATCCTAGGCAATGCAACGTTGAGAGCGATAATATTTGCCACGAGAAGCAACAATGCCCCTGTGAGCATGGACATCGGCAACAAGAATCTATGATCGTTGCCGACTATCGTCCTTGCCATATGTGGTCCGAGAAGTCCCACAAATGATATCACACCGAATTTTGAAACGACGAATGCGGTTATCACTGCAGACATGAACATACCGACGGTAAGGAATCTCTTGGTATCCACTCCCAGTCCTTTGGCAACCTCATCGCCTGCATTCATAGCATTCATATCCCATCTTCTTGGATAGAAATACAGGACAGCGACCAACATCACCACCAACAGTACAAAATCCCACTTCCAGTTCGTATGCGAGACCGAACCGAATGTCCATGTTACGATCGAACTCAACTGTATCGGGTCAGCAATATATTGCATCAATGTCATCCCTGCAGAGAATATCGCACTTATCGCGATACCTGCAAGGACCATGGTCTCGGATGATACCCTGGTGACCTTGGTCAATAGAATGATCAGCCCAGTAGCTACCATCGCCATGACGAACGCAGAGATCGGAGTAGAATACGCATTCATATTCCCCGTAAGGAATATTATGGAGAATGCCGCACCGAATGCGGCTGCATTGGATATTCCAAGGGTGTACGGGGATGCAAGTGGATTTCTCAACACACACTGCATCGCCGTACCCGCAATCGATAGCATCGCACCGGACAGTATGGCTGCAATCGCTATCGGGATGTCTATCTTCCAGATGAAACCCCCTATCGTTGTAGAAGTTTCACCTGTGAAGATGGCACGAGTTATCTCGAATACATCGAATGTCTTGTTCCCGATGTACAGAGATATAAAGGCAATTAGAATGATGGATGACAGGATCAGGAGCATCCATCTTTGCTTTCTTTTATTGTTCTCCTTATATGATTCTTCGGAATCTGTAGATTCGTCCTCGACATCATAGATCCTGTAATCCACCTACATCACCAGTCTAGTACTCCAGCACCAGGTCCCTGTTTGTCCTTGATATCGCTGAGCTTCAATCCGATACCAGGATAGAACATGTCAAGGACCGATTGCATCTTCTCGTCCACATTGTAGTCGAATACCTTAGGGTCCAGAACGCTTCCGATGTAATATAAATTCATCAGTTCAGATTCCCAATTGATACCGTAGAATCTGTCCACGAAAAGCGAATAGATCTTTCCTTCCTTGACTGCATCGACGTTCTTCAACAATTCCTTATCATCATCGAACTGTTTTTTGGTTGCATCGATCGTGATGGAATCGATGAACATGTAGTTGGGGTTGGCGATGACGACCTCCTGAACTTTGGTATCATATGGATTTCCTTCCTTGAATGGCATCACATTGTTAGCACCCAAAATGGAGAACGGATCGAGATTTCCAGTGGTTTTGTATAATCCTCCCTTCATGTAGAAGAACATACCGCCGAGGTAACATTTCGCATCCTTGATGACAGTGGATTTCTTGGAAAGATCTTCCATCGTCTTTATCGTATCTTTGATGTAATTCGTCAATTGATCGGCACGATCGCTTTTATCCAATACCTTTCCAAGAAGCTTCAGATTTTTCGAAAGCTCATCACTGGCAACACCTCTGTTGCCTCCTGCATCGATACCTACAACAGAGATTCCTGTCTTATCTTGGAGGTCATCGAGTTTGGACACATCCGTCGCGGATGAGATGATGACTTGTGCACCTGTATCTTTGATCGCTTTGAAGTTCTCCTCGTTACCTACATTGGCAATACCTTTAACATCGAATGCGATATGATATGTTCCTTTGTAATAGGTAGGCTTAGACACATTGCTGTCTTCTTTGTCGATCCCTACTACCATATCCGCAGCACCAAGATATTCCACCAATCTGAGCGATCCTGCAGAAAGACAGACGATCTTATCGACATTCGATGGTATCGATACTATCCTACCACGCATATCAGTGACTGTGAAATCGCCATCATCCTTGCTGTTATCAGCCGTGAAGATGACAACACCGGCTATGACAACGATGGCAACTGCGAATAGAGCAATTAACTTATTCTTACTAGAAGTCATGAGTTGTCCAATGTCCCGTGGATATTAAAAGACAGTGTTACCTAAATAGGTAATGACGCCCACTTCTTAATACAAATATCATTTTAGTATTATTTTTAATCGGCTTCCGTCCAATTCATGTGTGAAACATGGACCGATGTCCGATTTGACCAGAACACTGCGATAAACTAATTATACTGATTCCAATTCGGCATAGGTGGTCATGAAGTCACTGAACAATTTCCTAGTGGGGATCCTCATGGGTATCGTTGGTCAATTCCCAGGGGCAAGTGGTTCCACGGTCGCCGTTGTCTTCAGGATATATGATAGACTGATAACCGACTTCGCAAACCTCAAAACTAAATTGATAAGTGATTTCAGATTCGTTTTGACCGTATTCATAGGCGTTGTGCTAGGATATGTCGTATGCGCCATCGTTCTTAACAAAGCGATGGAAGATTACAAAGTACCCCTGTACTTCATGTTCGGTGCATTGATCCTCATACAGATTCCAGAGATAAGGAGCTATACTAGAACGGGAGAAAAGTACACGGTACCGAATTGGCTCGCATTCTTTGTGAGCGTAGGGATAATCTTGAGCATATTCGCCATCCAACACCTGACAGAATTCACATTGGATACGAATTGGATCGTCATGTTCTTCGCAGGGATGATCGTCGTCGTCGCTATGATAGCACCAGGTATCAGCGGTTCCACCATACTGCTCGTGCTAGGGATTTATGAAGCATTCACCGGTGCCATAAGACATTTCGATATGAGCCTATTAGTCCCTATAGCCCTTGGAGGCATAGCAGGTGCACTTCTTTTCACCAAGGTCATAGACCACTTCATGACGGTGAGCAGAAGGTCCACGGATTGTGCGATATACGGATTGACACTCGGTTCCGTCATCGTCGTATTCGCAGAAGCATTCATCGGAATATCTGGCACAGATATGATCTTGCAAAGTGTGATGTGCGCGATAATAGGTGCTATCGGAGGGTATGCGTTGCTTAAGGCAGCCCGCACATATTCTGATGAGAATGATGAATGTTGATGAACCACCAATAAGATATTTTGAATATCTGGCTCAAAGACATGGAATTGGTTAAAACATTATTCCTATTCGGAATCCATTTTCAAGAAAAAATGGATAATTGTATCAAAATCCTTCGTATTTCGAACGCATCCAACATCGAAATCCTTGATAATTCTTATAAGAATAAAGCAAGACCACTCCCTTTATATCGATTAATCTGATTATCTAGTCCGTTGGTTCAATATGGACATGGAAATATGTTGGCACGGAAGAGGCGGACAAGGTGTTGTTACCGCTAGTGAGATCCTTGCAGAGACCGTTGTCGGTGAGGACAAATATGTCAAGGCCTTCCCCGAGTTCGGACCTGAAAGGATGGGTGCGCCCATCAGGGCATTCACCAGGATTTCAGAACAGCCGATAAGGATCCACACGCAGATCTACGAGCCTGACGTTGTCGTAGTATTGGATGGGACGCTTATTGGAAAGGTTGATGTCGCTAAAGGTCTCAAGAAAGGTGGCATCATCATTGCGAATTACGCTGGCACGCCAGAGGAATTGAAGAAGGTTCTCGGAACCGATGCAGAATGTCACACTGTGAATGCGACGAAGATCTCTATGGAAGAGATCGGAAGGCCCGTAGCTAACACAGCTATGTTGGGTGCACTCATCAAATACAGACCTGTCGTATCATATGAGGCACTTGAATTCCAGATCGTACACAAGTTCACAGGAAAGCTCAATGAAAAAGCGATCAAAGCGAATCTCGCTGCATTGAACAGGGCATTTAGAGAGGTGATTTGATGGATCACAAGGATATGATCATAGGCTCACGCGTACACGGCGGAGGAGCCGAGAAATTCGAGACCGGAGATTGGAGATCGTTGACACCTGTCGTAGACATGTCCACATGCATCGATTGTATGACATGTTGGATATACTGTCCTGACAGCTGCATCATTGTAGAGAACAATGAGATGGTCGGCATCAAACTCACACACTGCAAAGGATGCGGAATATGTGCGAAGATGTGCCCCAAGGATGCCATCGTTATGAAGGAGGTTTGAAGATGGGTAATGATTTAGCAATCAATGGTGACTGCGCAGTCGCATTGGCATGGAAACAGATCGATCCCGATGTGTGTGCAGCATATCCGATCACACCTCAGACTATCATAGTCGAGAAATTCTCAGACTACGTTGCTGACGGAGATGTTGGAACGGAATTCGTTTGTGTCGAGTCGGAGCACTCCGCTTTGACTGTTTGTACGGCATCAGCATCCGCAGGAGCTAGGACGTTCACAGCGACATCGTCACAGGGTCTTGCATACATGTGGGAGATGTTGCCTATCACATCCGCGATGAGAGTACCGCTCGTGATGGCTGTTGCGAACAGAGCAATCAGCGGACCTATCAACATCCACAACGACCACGGAGACGTTATGTCCGCAAGGGACACAGGGTGGATCCAACTCTTCGCAGAGAATGTTCAGGAAGCATATGATAACTCGATCATCGCACCGAGGATATCGGAACACCCCGATGTGCAGTTGCCGATCATGACCAATCTCGATGGTTTCATCCTCACACACGCAATCGAGAGGATGTCCCCGCTTCCAGATGAGGTCGTGAAGAAATTCGTGGGCGAATACAAACCGTTCCTCCCGCTCCTTGATTACAAGAACCCGATCTCACACGGACTCATGGACAATCCCGAGTACTACTACGAGCACAAATATCAGCTCGTACAGGCGATGGACAGGGCAGTGAAGGTCATTGAGGACGTATTCGAAGAATTCGCAAAAATCTCTGGAAGGAGATACAAGCTCGTCGAGGAATACAAGTGCGACGATGCGGATTATGTTGCAGTCATCCTCGGTTCATCATACGGCACCATAAAGGAGGCCGTTGACAAGCTCAGAGAGAAGGGACTGAAAGTCGGAGCATGCATGCCTCGTGTATACAGGCCATGGCCCGCAGCATGCCTGATGAAGATCTTGGACGGAAAGAAGGGAGTCATCGTCATGGACAAACACCTCTCCATCGGAGCATATGGTCCGATGTATCCTGAGGTTGCAGCAACGATCCTTGAATGCAAGAAGGTGCCCAAGGCATACAACTTCATCTACGGACTCGGAGGAAAGGACGTCAGTGTCAAAGAATTCATGTCGGTGTTCGAGACGGTGAAGGACGGAAAAGCAAAGACCGTCAACTACCTGGGGGTGAAAGAATGAGTTCAAAACCCATCAAGGATCTCACAAAGGTCCCCGAGAGACTCACCTCAGGACACAGGCTCTGTGCTGGATGTGCTGAGAGTATCATCGCAAGGCAGGTGCTCATGTCCACGGACAAACCTGTGGTCGCAGCAAGCGCAACAGGTTGTTTCGAGGTATCTACAACGATCTTCCCCTACTCATCATGGAACGTCCCGTGGATCCACACAGCTTTCGCTAACGGAGCCGCGACTGGTGCAGGTCTCGAGGCCGCATATCAGGGACTCAGAAGAAAGGGAAAGATAAAGGAAGAGATGAGATTCGTCGCATTCGGTGGAGACGGAGGAACATATGATATCGGATTCCAAGCACTCTCAGGTATGCTTGAGAGGGGTCAGCAGTTGATGTATGTCTGTTTCAACAACGAAGCATACATGAACACAGGTATCCAGAGATCTGGTGCAACTGGTTTCGGTGCATCCACGACCACATCTCCGGCAGGTACGGTCCAACAGGGTAAGACAGAACACCCCAAGGACCTTACGATGATCGTCGCAGCGCACGATATCCCGTACGTAGCACAGGTTTCACCCCACAACTGGAGGGATCTGATTTCGAAATGCGAGAAAGGATTCGAGTGCGGAGGGCCTGCATTCATCAATGCAGTCTCCCCATGTCCGAGAGGATGGAGATTCGCATCCGAGGACACCATACTCATGGCCAAATTGTCCGTAGAGACGTGTGTTTGGCCGCTCTATGAGTGCGAGAACGGAGAATACAGACTCACTGCAGAATCCAAGAGGATCGCTGACGGAGTTCAGGAGAAGAAGCCCATCACGGAATGGTTCAAGGCACAGGGCAGGTACAAACACATGCTCAAGCCCGAGAACGCAGAACTTCTCGAGAAAGTCCAGGCAGAGATCGACCGCAAGTGGGAAAGACTCATCAAACTCTCAAAACTTTGATCCATTCGGCCCCTCGGGGCCATTGGATCTTTTTTTAATTTCTCTACTCGACTCATGTCGAATCAGTCACTGCCATATCGTGTTTCATATTGACGGCATGCATCCTTACCATGACAGTGCGTGCGATCGGTTGTGCGATCAACATCTCGACCCAGAATGCAATACAGAAATTCCTCGGCCATATCTTTGTCCAATTAGCAACCAGCTCTACAACATTCACTGATGGGCCACCCATCAAGAAACCGATAGTCTCACCTACGATCCCTCCGACCAATGACATGGTGGCGGACATCATCAGTACGCAGACGACGATGTTCATGACGATATGAGCATTGACGCTGTCGGTAGGAGCAGCGAATCTCCCTACGACCATACCTGCAACACGCTCAACGACTGTACTAGCAAATGTGAAAGCAACAATGAATATCACAGGCCAGATGACCAGATAGTTCATCACGAACTCACCGAATCTATCGATGCTGTAGCCTGTATTGCTATAAACGTTGAATCCGCCGATCAAAAGCGAGGATATGGAGGCGATTATGCATCCATAGATGATGCCTTCTCTCTCATTCCACGGTAATCTATCATCCATTTCGTACCACCTTGGCAAATCACACTGTTTCCGCTCAAGGCTTCTGATTTACGTGGATTCGAAACGTGTGAATTCGGGATTGTTTAAAAAAGTTCCGTCGATTATGTCAAGCACGTAATCTGTGCACCTTCATCATTCATTTATGATCAAGATGAAAGAAAAAGAACCATGAATGTTGGACGTCGACCGCCCAACACCCACGAATCAAGCAGTGACCTCAGCCTTCTTTCTCTTGGGGAAGAAGATGAAGATCAGTGTCGCTATGAGCAACATGAACGGGTAGAACAGATTGGGTATCACATCGAATGCCGATACGCTCAGACCAGCGGTTACAGCCAATGACACTGCTACAAGCATCTGTGCACCATACGGGATGATCCCTTGGAAGATACATGAGAATATGTCTAGGAGTGACGCTGTCCTCTTCGGTGATATGTCATAATCGTTCGCGATCTCCTTTGCGATAGGGTTCGCCATTATGATAGCAACGGTGTTATTGGCAGTGGAGACATCCAATGCCCCGACAAGCAACCCGATACCTAGCATTCCGCCCTTCTTACTCTTGAATTTCCTTCTGATCCATGAAAGAACTACCTTGAATCCGCCATTGTATGCTATCAAGGCACATATCGCCGCAACGAGTATCGCGACCATGGATGTCTCGAACATACCGCTGATGCTGTCCCCCATATTGGTGATCATATCTGTGAATGCTACAGCCTCAGTACCTAACATTATCACGGCCGCTGTGATTATTCCAAGAATCAACACCCCGAACACGTTGATACCGATTATACCTCCGATGAGTACGACGAGATAAGGTATCATCCTGATGAGATCGAAATCGCCGACCTCGACTGACCCTATGTCCGATGTTATGCTCATGATGACGATGATGACACAGGTTGCGATGGCTGCAGGGAGGGCGATCCCGAGGTTCTCCTTGAATTTGTCCTTCATATCACAGCCTTGACCGTTACATGCAGCGATTGTTGTATCAGAAATGAATGAGAGGTTATCGCCGAACATCGCACCTCCAACGGTAGATGCGATACATAATGCAGGGTTGAAACCAGTGGTCAATGCGATCTGTGCCGAGATCGGCGTGAGCATCGTGATGGTCCCAACGGACGTACCCATAGCAAGCGAGACGAACGCACTGACGATGAATATGACAAGTACGGACAACTCAGGAGGTATGAATGTAAGGAAACAATACGCCACACTTTCTGCGCCTTCACGACCGACGATACCAACGAAGGCACCTGCGGTCAGGAATATGATCAACATCATCAGGATGTTGGGGTCCCCGACACCTTTCCCCATGATGCTGAATTTATCGTTCATTGACAGGCCTTTTGTCTGGTAGATCGCCACGAACAATGCGACAAGGAATACCATGACGACAGAGACCTTGTAGAATCCCATCTCTATGTCCAGGGCATATTCGAATAGGATACCCAGGCCTAGATACAGTATGACGAATACTACGATTGGGATAAGTGATCTTACGTTCCCCTCATTCTCCATGTATTTCAACATAACGCCATCCTATAAAGAATAGACGACGGATATTTTGCCTCATACGGATGGTGGATATCGAAGATATGCATCGAATATCTGATTGGACTGGGGGTATCATAGTACGTTCATTGGACTGTTGAAGGTCATCTCTCCGACATCCCCAAGATGCATCGTTGGATAACATGGATATAATTTCATATCATTCACGGAGTCATGTTCGACACACCCATGCAGGTAACCGTCATCCTCTATGTTTTGGATATGGTGTTCCTGCTGTTCATGCTATTCTCGGAGAGATCGAATCCAAGTAGGATCATACCTTGGGCGATCATATTCCTGGTGTTACCCGTAATCGGATTCATAGCATACCTGATGATAGGTCAGACCTTCTATGCGAAGCATACCTTCAAATTGAAAGGTATAAAGGACGAGGAGATCAAACAGTCGATAGATATCCAAGAGTATGTCATCGCACAGGATGAGGCCGAGAACATGGAGGATGCATCGATCGGAAGAACGATGCTCAACTGCGGCGGCGAAGCATATAGCGTGAATAACAAGGTGGAACTTTTCACCGAAGGTGTCGATAATTTCGAAGCTTTGTTTGATGACCTCAGGAATGCCAAGGATTTCATCTTCATAGAGTATTTCATCATCAAGAACGATGAACTCGGCAATCAGTTCCTGGACATATTGACCGATAAGGCGAAAGAGGGTCTTGAAGTGAAATTGCTCTCAGATGATCTTGGATTCTCCGGCGGATTGGGCAAGAAGGCAAGAGCATTCAGGAAAGCAGGCGGACAATTCTCTAAATTCCATGCCGTCACGACATATTTCCTGAGCCCTAAGAAGAACAACCGTAACCACAGGAAGATCGCTATCATCGACGGGAAGATATGCTATTGTGGCGGATTCAACATCGGCGACGAGTATATCGGAAAGGGAGACTTAGGATATTGGAGGGATTCTTCCGTACGTATCCGCGGCGGTGCTTGTGTCGGACTCTTGATAAGATTCGTCAGGGACTGGGAATATGCTTCCAATGGTGAATTCAGACGCAATCTTGCCGAATACATACCTATAGATGTGGCGAAGGAACATGGGAATGATAGAGTGGAGATTATCTCCGGAGGGCCGGATATTGCGGATGTGAATCCTATCAGGATGGAATATCTGCAATTGATAAAATCGGCTAAGAAGTCTGTGTACATCCACACACCGTATTTCATGCCTGACGATTCGTTGAAGGATGCTTTGTCATTGGCTGCCGCATCCGGTGTGGATGTCCGTGTGATAATGCCTGATAAACCCGATCACATGTTCGTCTATTGGAACAATGTGTACTGTGCGAATATCCTCATGAAACGCGGAGTGAAGATCTACATGTACAACAATGGATTCGTACACTCCAAGACCATCGTAGTGGATGGGAAATATTGTTCTGTTGGTTCAGCGAACATGGATGATCGTTCATTGGTATTGAATTTCGAGACCAATGCGATGATACTCTCAAGGGATATTGGACAGAAGATGGATGAGGCCTTCATGAAGGATCTTGAACTCTCCACAGAATATTCGTGCAAGGATTATGATAACATCAAAGGATTCAAGGCTTTGAGACTTGTAATATCAAGATTGTTCATCAATCTTACATGAAAACGAAAAGAAATAGGGGCTTACGCCCCTGGTTTATTCTCACTCGAGAGTTACGAGTGCATCGACTGCCCAACAGCCTTTACCCTCTTCTCCGACTATGATCGGGTTGATCTCGATCTCTCTGATCTCGGGATTCTCCTCTGCGATGAGCACGAGTTTCCTCATAGCATCCTTCATTGCAGCGATATCGGATTTTGCTGTACCGCGTGCTCCGTTGAGGAGTTTGAAAGCTTTCGTGCTTGTGATCATCTCATCGAGCTGTTCCTCAGAAAGTGGAACATGTGCCTGTGAGATCTCTCTGAGGATCTCTACAAATATTCCTCCGAGACCGAATGAGAGGACGGGGCCGAACTGCACATCCCTCATTATGGAGACGATGACCTCTCTTCCAGAGACCATCTGCTGTATTGAAACACCATCGAGTCTTGCATTGGGCTTGTTCTTCTTACAGGAATCCATGATCTTCTTGTAAGCATCCCTTGCAGCCGCCTCATCCTTGACACCGACAACGACCCCACCGACATCCGTCTTGTGTGCGATATCGGGTGAGATGATCTTCATGACTACAGGGTATCCGATCTTGTTGCATGCCTTGGCTGCCTCATCCTCGGATGTGACAGATGCCTCTCCGGGAGTGGGGAGTCCGTATGCTGCGAAGATCGCTTTTCCTTCTGCCTCTGTAAGGCTCTTGCGCCCTTCCGTCTCTGCGCCTGCGAGGATCGCTTTGACCTTGTCCCTTCCTCCGCATGTCTTGGGAAGGATCATTGGGGTGTTGCTGCGCTCTCCGCGTATCGTATATCTCCTGAGGAGATCGAGTGCGTGAACGGCTCTGTCAGGTGTTGTGTATGTGGGAAGTCCGCCTGCTCTTGTGATTGCGGCGGCCCTTGCACATTTGGTTCCTCCGGCCCAACAAATGGCCATCGGGACCTTGATCTCGTCCTTGATCCTTACGAGACTCTCTGCAACGGATTCGAGATCTGCAGTATCGAGAGGCGAACCCATTATGACCAATCCACCGACGGATGGATCCTCCTGCACAATCTTGATTGTCTTCTCGAAGTACTCTGCCTTGGCATCTCCTCTTACATCGATAGGGTTCGTGACACCAGCTACTGTGGGCACTTCCTCCCTTATCCTCTTGATCGTCTCATCGGAGAGCTTTGCTGCGCCAATGTATTCTGCGTTGTATGCAGCATCAGCGGACATGACTCCAAGTCCACCTGCATTGGTTATGATTCCAATCTTATCCTTGTCCATGTGGTCGTATGTGTGGAACATTCCGAACGCGTCGAACAACTCTTCGAGGTCCCTTGCCCTTGTGATGTTGAGTTTCTTGAACACGACATCGTTCACTGCATCGGAACCTGCGATAGAACCTGTGTGCGAGGATGCCGCTGCACCTCCCGCGGCTGTCGATCCGGCCTTGAAGACGATGATCGGTTTCTTCTTCTTCATGTTGGTGACATTCTTGATGAATTTCTCTCCGTTGGAAATTCCCTCGCAGTACATACCGATGACCTTCGTATCATCATCCTCTGAGAGTGCCTCGAAGAAATCCGCCTCATCGACATCCGACTTGTTACCGAATGTGATGAATTTGGCGATACCGATACCTGTCTCATATGCCCAGTCGAGCATGGATGATCCGACAGCACCGGATTGTGAGAGGATCGAGAGGTTTCCTGCTTTGGGCATGAGTTTAGCGAATGTAACATTGACCTTGTGCTTTGGATCCATGTTTCCGAAACAGTTGGGTCCAAGGATTCTGATGCCGTACTCGTTCGCCTTCTCAACGAGCTGTCTCTCAAGCTCTGCACCCTCTGCACTGTCTTCCTTGAAACCAGCTGTGAGGATCGTTGCGTTCTTTATACCAGCATCCCTAAGGTTGTCCATCTCCGGGATAATGAATTTGTTCTTGATACTGATGACAGCGAGATCAACGGGTTTTCCAATCTCTTTCACATTCGTATATGACTTGAGACCTTGGATATCCTCGCCTTTGGGATTCACAGGGTAGATCCTTTCCTTGTCAAAACCAGCATTGATCAGATTCAATACCAATATGCCGCCGATCTTGGTCGTGTCGTTGGACGCACCTATGATCGCAATTGATTCGGGGTTGACAAAACCTTTCATGGATGCTCGTAATATTATGTCCCAATATAAGGCTTAGTTAGTCAATCGTCGAAGTTATCCAATCGATTTTATCTGATTGTGTCGAATATCATCCATCTTTTTGCTAGTATTCCGATAAAAATTGTGAATAATCATATGATTTTTAACATTCTTATGAGTTGAATCAGTAAGCCATACGACGTTTGCAGTATGTACATTCGTACACTTGCGCATCATTCCGATTGAGGTTCGAGCTCTTCCTTCGGGATCAGTGTGCATTCATCACGTATGAATGCAAATGTCCTTCTCATCGAATCGACGGCATATGTGATCGCTTTGTCAATATCACTACATCTAGAGCAGACCGCTGATATCATGTAGACGATCATGTTACTAACTTCCAGATACGCTTCATTATGTCCATCATCGGTATCATCGAACAATTCCAAATGATCGTTGATCATGTCCTCGAGGAACCCTTGCGCATCCATGAATAATTCGATCCTGTCATCACCTTCGGGTTCAGGCCTAGAATCCAACTCCAACTGCTTCCAGCCCCATCCCTCGATCTTGGACTTCACAAGGTCGGTGACATTATACAATACATCTATATCAGAATCAAGTGCCTCATCCGATCTCTCTGCATCGTAACAATCGAGTGCTGCACACATCGATAGGTATAGGATGATATTCATCACAGACGGTTCATAACCAATCAATGTGTCCACATTCTCGTTCGCTATCTCCATCCTTCCTTTGAATTCTTCATCATCCATATCAATCACCATATCATCGCAATACCGATTCATTTCCCTATCGGACAGACATCGATGCATCTCTCGCATGGTGATTTACCAGATTCTGTCGATCTCTTCGAGTATTCTGCACATCCTTCGACATCTATGATCGATAACGGGCGTGCATACGTTATCAGATGCTGCGGACATGCCCTTACACACCCCATACATCCTGTACATATCTGATGATCCATCGGAACCGACGTCTCCACATCGATATCGGATAGTATCGTGCCGAACCTTATCCTTGGTCCATACCTTTCCGTGATTGTGGAATTGTTCGCACCGAATGTGCCGATACCTGCCAGATATGCGGCGCATCTGTTGGAGAATATGACCTTGGAATCACGTCTGTTGCGCGATATCACAACAGCATTGTGTCCGTCGTCGATGATCTCTCCTGCAATACGTTCCATCGCATCGTCGATCATGTCATTCATGATGTCATATGCCTCGACGTATGTTCTCTTACCATCGATCCTCTCCATGGCATATCCGATCGGAAGCCCGAGGACGATAGCTACCTTGCAACCATCCATTATGTTCCCAGGCCTCATATCAGTTGGAACGATCCTGCTGACGATCGTATCAGAATCCCATGAAGAAACAGATGCGACAGATAGCACTGGAATCCCCTCATCGTTAGCGATGTTCCTAAGGTCCTCCAGAGATATCATCGACATTGACATGAGGTGACCTTGATAAATACCTCCGTATGCATAGGTGATATCATGTCCAACCAACCCTCATCAGATAATTTCGAACTTGGCGTGAGATATGAGTTAGGTCAAGGTGTCGAAAAAGACCCGTACAAAGCCGCCAAATATTATGCCCTGGCAGTTGATGAGGGCAATCCCGCAGCTGAATGTGCGCTTGGCGAGATGTACATGGGAGGGAACGGAGTACCGAAGGATCATGTGAAAGGCATCGAACTCTTCACTAGATCCGCTTCCAAGGGATTCTCCAAATCCATGTTCAATATGGGGATGGTATTCTGGGCTGGTGCAGGCGTCCCGCAGGATTATGTCGAGGCAAGGAAGTGGTTCCTGAAGGCTGCAGATGCTGGTGAGGTCGGTGCCTTCGTTGAGTTGGGGATGCTCTACATAAACGGATATGGCGTCGAACAGGACATCTCAGAAGCAGGAAAATGGTTGTTGAAAGCTGCTGAAGCCGGAGATGCATTATCACAATACAAGGTAGGATACATGTACGAGGAGGGAGCCGGCATGACAAAGGATCGTGACAAGGCATTCCAATGGTACAAGAAGGCTGCAGAACAGGACATACCTGATGCACAGTTCAAAGTAGCATCCGTGTTGATGGAGGATTCGCTTCAGAATGAGGATGAGGCCATCACATGGTATACGAAAGCTGCGAATCTCGGACTGTTACCGGCTATGGTCAACCTTGGAATAATACGTTACACCCGCGCAGAATACGCCGACGCACTCAAATGGTTCCAAACTGCATCGTTCAAGAACGATCCTGATGCACAATTCTATCTCGGTCGCCTTTACATCGAAGGAAAAGGTGTCGAGAAGGACATCGATAAAGGCGTGACATGGCTCAGAGTATCTGCGGACAATGGCAACAAAGCAGCGAAGGACATCATCGCTCGCGTTGAAGGTCACAATTGATCCTTCAATTCCACCGCCGTCTCTATCATACCCTTGTATGTCTTGGATAGATGATCGGTCTTCCTCCCATTCTTCTTTAACCCCTCTATGAATAGAAGTAGTGTCTCACTGATGATTGAGAGTACCTCATACTCCTTCTCCACATCCTCATCCATGACAGCCTTCCCTATTGCATCTAGTCCACAGCATATTTCACAAGCCATGCTACAGTTAATATGTAAATAAAGTAACATTAATAATTTTTATAACATTAATAACATTATTACAAATAAATACATACCAGCACATCCAAAGCGATGGGTAGGTTGTATGGGGCTGAATACGTCCACGATGACAGAAGAACAGAAGAGGAGATTCAACAGATATCTCGTCTTCTACGGTGATGAGGAATGCCTCTTCGGCGTGAAAGGGATAAGTTCCGAAGCGCCACAAGAGATAATAGATGAGTTTGTAACATGGTATAGGGAGACCACGAGATACCCCAACGGAAGATTACGGCCGATGACATCGAAGATGTATTCCAATGTTGTAATCAGCGTTAACAGATAATGCTTATAATCTCACCGACATATGATTTTCGGTATGTCCATGAAGACCGATTTAGAGATAGCATACGACGCAGAAATGAAGCCGATTAAGGATATAGCTGCAAAGATTGGAATCCCTGATGATGACCTCGTTCCCTATGGGAAATACATCGCCAAGATCCCACTGAACGAACTTGATAAATACAAGGACAAGCAGGATGGAAAATTGATTCTCGTCACGGCCATAACGGCCACACCAGCCGGTGAAGGCAAGACTGTGACATCGATCGGATTAATCCAAGGCCTCAGCAAGATCGGGAAGAACGTCGTAGGAGCGCTCAGAGAGCCTTCGCTCGGACCAACATTCGGTATCAAAGGCGGTGCTACCGGAGGAGGTTACGCACAAGTGTATCCCATGTGGGATATCGACCTCCAATTCACAGGAGATATCCCTGCTGTGGCAGCGGCACACAACCTCCTATCCGCCATGGTCGAGAACCACATCGCCAAAGGGAATGAACTCGGTATCGACCCCACACAGATCGTTCTCAAGAAGACGATGGACATGAACTGTCGTGAGCTCAGGAACATAGTGGTCGGACTAGGTGGAAAAGGAATGGGAGGCATACCGCATGAAAGCGGTTTCCTCATCACATCCGCATCCGAGATCTCTGCGATACTTGCACTCGCATCCGACCTCGATGATCTCAGGGAGAGATTGGGGAACATCATCGTTGCATACACATACGACGGTGCACCGGTCAAAGCCAAAGATCTGAAATGCATCGGTGCGATGATGATCTGTCTGAAGGATGCGATCAACCCCAACCTCGTACAGACGTTGGAGGGACAACCTGTTTTCATCCACGGATTCCCGTTCGCTAACATCGCACACGGAGCGAACTCCGTTATCGCAACCCGCTCAGCACTCAAACTTGGGGATTATGTCGTCACGGAAGCTGGTTTCGCAGCCGACCTAGGTGCAGAGAAATTCATGGATATCGTATGCAGACAAGCTGGTTTCTCACCAGATGCTGTAGTCATCGTAGCTTCGGTACGTGCATTGATGATGCACGGTGGAGCTGACCTGAAAGATGAATCCACGATGAACATGGATTCGTTGAACAAAGGATTCAGCAACTTGGACAAACACATCGAGAACATGCAGCAATATGGCGTACCCATCGTGGTCGCGATCAACAGGTTCCCTACAGACAAGCAGGAGTATCTTGACAGGATCGCAGAGCACTGCAAAGAGAAGGGTGCGGAATATGCGCCATCGGATGTCTTCATGAGCGGTGGAGAGGGAGGCGTCAAACTTGCCGAGAAGGTTGTCGAGACACTTGAGACGAAGAAAGCATCATACAAGCCGTTGTATGATCTGAACATCCCACTCAAAGAGAAGATCGAGACCATCGCAAAGAAGATCTATGGTGCGGACAGGGTGGAATACTCCGCAAAAGCGAACAAGACTCTGAAACAATTAGAGGATCTTGGCTATGGTGGCCTGCCTGTCTGTATCGCGAAGACGCAGGCATCGATCAGTGATGATCCGAAGAAGAAGGGCGCACCTATCGGATGGACGCTCACTGTGAGAGAAGTGAACATCTCCGGCGGTGCAGGTTTCATCGTCCCCGTATGTGGCGAGATGACCTTGATGCCAGGACTTGCTAAAGTACCTGCCGCCGTCAACATGGATATCGACAAGAACGGCCGTATCACTGGTCTTAAATGATCTTATGGGGCGATTGCCCCAATTTTCTATTTTTACTTCTACAGGACGGATCATCATGGACAGCATGGAATGGTTCGGGATCATGCTGGTCTCTTACTTAATCTCCATATGGATCGTAGTCATACTATTGATCATGGACATCATAGGGGTGGTGTTGTTCTTCGCCTTACTCGCAATACTAACCTTGATCCTCTTCATCCCGTTCATAAAGATCGGCGGCACCGAGGCATACATCTCGAATGATACATTGCATATCAAGGCCCCTATGGTCAACCTCAGCATACCGCTCTGCACAATAACGCAGATGGAGTTCAGACAGGAATTCAAACCAGGTCTGAGGATGTTCGGTTACGGAGGTTTGAAAAGGGGTTATGGCGACTTCACGAATGATGAGTTCTCATCATACATCTATGCAGGCGACTCGAGGATCCCTAGATTCATCGTGATCAGGTACGGCAAAGGTAAGGTCACCATATTCAACTACAAAGATACGGAATCCACAGAGACACTATATCACCAGATATCTGCAGGAACCGATGCGGGCCCGATCATAAGTTCCGATACGACTGGTTCAAAAAAGAGACGTTCCAAAAATGTGAAATTATTTGTCGGATTCATAGTAATCGGCGCCATATTCATAGCGGCCATCGCTATCATAATGCTCTCAGTCGGACATGTGGATGTCAGCATGGATGATGATTCCATCACCATCGATGCGACGATGATGAAAAAGGATATCAGATATGATAAGATAGATCACATCGAACTCCGTGATGATTTTAATGCAGGCAAAAGGGTTGGAGGCTACAGTACACCCAAATTCAGTACGGGCAACTTCAAGAATGCCGAATTTGGTAAGTACAAACTCGCCATACACAAAGGCGTCATGCCTGTGGTAGTGATATATTGTCTGAATGGAGATGTCGTCGTGTTCAACACCAATGATCCTGACTGTACCAGAGCTATGGCCGAGGAACTGAACGGACATCTGAAGGCAGATGTCAAACTTCACGATGATCCTAAGCTATTCCTTCCCTCCTCCGCGTGTGATGAATACCTCGCATCCTCAAGGATTCAGCTGACCTATACATAACGACAAAAAGTAATTTTCATCCCGCTGAAGTGGGTCATCCCTAAATACATTTAATAACCAGAATAGTGTTATCAGCCACGGTGGGATGTCTAGTCAGTGCTATGTCGGGATAGATTTGGGTACGGCAAATTCGTGCGTATCCTATACAGAGGGTGATGGCTCTGTTAAATTGTTACATGTGAACGATCACATGACTATGCCGTCGATAGTTACATTCACTGACAAAGGCATATTCGTAGGCCATGATGCCATGGAACTCAAAGATGTTAGTGGTACATGGAATACGGCATCACATTTCAAAAGGGTGCTCGGAGAGGATGTTGTAAGGATATTCAATGATAAACCTTACAGTCCAACGGATCTGTCCGCCATATTGCTGAAGAAGCTCAGGATGGAATTCAGGAAACAGACCGGGTTCGATGTGAAGGACGTCGTGATCACCATTCCAGGGGATTATGGTGACATCGAGAAACATTCCACGTACAACGCTGCAAGAATTGCAGGTTTCGAAGATATAACCTTACTTTCGGAATCGTCCGCTGCTGCTATCTCATACGGTATGAGCAAAGGCACCGATAACGACCGCCTCATGATAATATACGATCTCGGCGGAGGGACATTGGATGTCTCCGTCGTCGAGATGTCAAACGGAAGGTTCCGCGTACTTGCCGATGAGAGTAACAAGGATCTCGGAGGCAGGGATTGGGATCTCCAACTCGCAACACTCATCCAAAGGAAGGTCTTGGATACCAGAGGGATGGAGGGATCCGATGTGATGAGCGACAGCGAATTCAGAAGATTGTTGCTCTTGGAGGCAGAGAGGATCAAACTCGAATTGGAAAGGAGACCTAGAGCGACGGGAGAGATAATGCTCCGTGGAGAGGTCACCACATACTCGATAACAAGAGAAGAATTCGAAACATCCACCAAGTGGTTGATGGATAAGAGTATAGATATGATCGGATACGCCTTGAGGAATTCCAAGCATACTATGAGCGATGTCAACGAGATCGTCCTTGTAGGTGCTTCCTCACTCATGCTTCAGGTCCCAAGGAACTTAAGGGAAGCGTTCCCTTCGAAGGACATCATCGTATACAAACCTGAATTCGCGATATCCGATGGCGCAGCCCTCTATGCAGAATCGAAATACGGCCACAAGAGGATAGAAGTGATACCTGTCATGACCAAGACCTATGGTATATTGGCGGGCATCGATGGAGTGGAGAAGGTCTGTAACGTCGTCTTCAAGAATACCAACATCCCTTCGGATTATACTCTCACATGCAGACCTAAGAGAGATGATCAGGATTGTATGGACATAAAGATCTACGAATCGATCTCCCGTTCTGGGGAATATTTCATAGATGTGACCGACGGTAAACTCGTCAAAGAGTTATCAATACCGCTGACAGGCAAGATATTGCGCGGTCGTACGAAGATACCTATACGCATAACCGTGGATAAGGACGGCAGCGTAGGATTCAACATGACGTGCAACAACGATGTCAACTCATTCTCATTCGTTGAGAGCATCAAGATGACTGATGACGAGGTAACATCGTCAGCATCGAAGATAGAAGGGATAATATGATGTCGTTGGTTGCTTCCGATACTTACGTCAAGGCGAAATCCCTGCTCGATGCCGGAGACTATTCGGGTGTCGATCTTATGAAAGAGGCTGCCTTGGCTGGTAATCCGTATGCACAGACATGTTATGGCAAGATACTCGTCGAAGGGGACCATGTCAATAAAGACAACAAGAAAGCTGCCGAACTGTTCAGAAAAGCGGCGGAACATGGAATCGATGAAGCCCAATACTATGTTGGTATGGACTACTACCTCGGATTGACATCCAAGAAGAGTTACAAAGATGCACTCAAATGGTTCAGATTATCCGCTGAGAATGGATTCCCCAAAGGTCAGTACTACCTCGGGATATTCTATTACAACGGGTATTGTGTGTACAAGGACTATGGATTCGCCATAAGATGGTTCACCATGGCTGCCAATCAAGGATACAGCAAGGCGCGTATCGCACTTGCGGATGCATATATGGATCTTCACAATCCGAATCGTGACATAAAGAAGGCCGCATCCCTCTATATCTCGGCGGCAGAATCCGGCGATGTAAGCGCGTACTACAAAGCAGGGATGTGCTACTACAGAGGTAAAGCGATCAAACTCAACTATCATCAGGCGATCGAATACTTCAGATTAGGATACAAAGAAGGTGATGTGGATTGCGAGTTCATGCTCGGATACATGTATGAGCATGGACAGGGCGTCACACAGGATACGAACATAGCGTCGATGATGATCTCGCACGCTGCTATTGCCGGAAGCGATGATGCGAGAGCGTATCTCGACGATAAGGTTCCCGTCAAGGTGAAACATACTCCGATGCCTGTAGAAGAGACCGTTCTGAATACACCAGATGTCGTCGGGAAGATCAGAGGGGCGGATGATGGTAAGACCATATTCAGCCAATTATGGAAACGTATCAAAACTAATGTATATTAATGTACATTAATGTATTTATTTTAGCATCATTAATATATGAGTATGGCATCAGCATGCTTGATAACATGATGTCAGCCGAGCAGTTGGATGCGATAAAACTCAAATTGTCCACGATAAAAGAGAAATCCCCCTTCTACAGAGAGAAGTACAAGGACATCGACCCTACGAAGATACAGACGAAGGAGGATTTCGAGAAATTACCGTTGACAGACAAATGTGAGCTCCGTGACGCATACCCTCTCGGCCTTCAATCAGTACCCGATGAGGAGGTCGTAAGGATCCATTCATCATCAGGTACGACCGGTAAACCTGTCATCATACCCTACACGAACAAGGATGTCGAGGACTGGGCCATCATGTTCGAAAGATGCTATAAGATGGCAGGTGTCACCAATCTTGACCGCATACATATCACCCCTGGTTACGGATTGTGGACCGCAGGAATAGGATTCCAGGCAGGCGCAGAACGTCTTGGTGCAATGTGCATACCTATGGGTCCCGGCAACACAGAGAAACAGCTGACGATGATGCAGGACCTCGGCAGTACCGTACTCACAGCGACATCATCATACGCTCTCCTCCTTGCGGAAGAGATCGAGAAAAGAGGGATCAAGGATAAGATCAAGCTGAAGAAGGCCCTGATCGGTTCTGAACGCTGGGGAGACAAGATGCGTAACCGTATCGCGAACGAACTCGGTGTCGAACTCTATGATATCTACGGCCTCACTGAGATCTATGGCCCAGGTATCGGCATCAGCTGTAAGTGCGCCACAGGCATACACTGTTGGTCCGATTATGTCTACATGGAGATCATAGACCCTAAGACAGGGAAGAACCTCCCCGACGGAGAATATGGAGAGTTGGTCATCACAACATTCAGAAAAGAAGGTGCACCACTCATCAGATACAGGACACATGACCTAACACGCATCATACCCGGAGATTGCCCATGCGGTTCCAAATTCCCCCGTATCGACATCCTGATCGGACGTACAGACGATATGGTGAAGGTCAAAGGAGTGAACATATTCCCTGGACAGATCGAGGATCTGTTGAAGGATATCCCTGACGTATCAAGCGAATATCAGGTGATGATCGATCACATGGAAGGCAAGGATTCATTGACACTGTTCTTCGAGACCAAACTTACCGGCAAGGAGCGCACAGCACTCGAGAAGACCGTCCGTGACGAATTCAAGAGCAGGATCGGGATAACGATAATCCCCAAGGCAGTCGCCATACAGGAACTGCCAAGGAGCGAGAAGAAGAGTCACAGGATCTTCGACAATAGGTACTGATCATCTCTTGGTGCCGCCGACCATCACGAGGTAGGCCAACAGCGCTTCCAATTGGATGCGTTCGTTGCTACCTTCGATGATACGGAATTCTATTTCCCCTGTCTTATCCATCAACATGACCTTCTCACGGTCATCGATGGATAACTCGAAGAATGAAGAGTGGATCTGTCTTATTATATCCTGGCCAGAGAGTCCAAATTCTATCATTATCTCGTCGAGCTTGTCCCTTGCAGCGATGAAATTGCCCTTAAGAGCGGTCTCGATCATCTTCTTCACTTCCTCAGGATTGGCGAGGCCCGTGGTCTGATAGATCGTATCGACATCTATCGTCTTGTCCATTGATGCTGCGACCTGCAATGAGTTCACCGCACGCCTCATATCGCCTCTTGCGACATGAACGAGTGCGTCAAGTGCCTCATCATCTATCTTCACATTCTCATTGGTCACGATCCTCATCAGGAATCCTTTCACATCATCCTTCGACAAAGGTTTGAATCTGAATACAGCACATCTGGATTGGATCGGATCGATGATCTTCGACGAATAATTGCATGAAAGGATAAAACGACAGATCTTGGAATACTTCTCCATGGTCCTTCTGAGCGCAGCCTGTGCATCGGACGTCAATGCATCCGCCTCATCCATGAAGATTATCTTGAATTCCGCATTCCCCAACGGTGCGGTCCTTGCGAATTCTTTGATCTTACCTCTGACGACATCGATACCTCTCTCATCGGAAGCGTTCAATTCGATGAAGTTCCCTTTCCATTCATCGCCGAACATCTCCCTTGCCATGGCAAGTGAGCATGTGGTCTTACCAGTGCCCGCAGGCCCTGTCATCAGGAGATGTGGCATGTTCTTGGTCTCGACATAGGCTTTGAGTCTCTCTGTTACATGCCTCTGTCCGATGACCTCGTCAAGATTCTTTGGTCTGTATTTCTCTGTCCATATCTCCTTCATATCGATCGTGACGGGCATAACAATCAATCAAAATAAACATTGTTCCCACGCCCCATGTAAGAACTGTAGGACAAGCCCTTATCAATATCGAATCCATTAGTCCGTACATATGAAGTTGATCGATGTCTATAGACTTGCGATACAGACCGGTATCGAACACGATCTGCGCCCTAAGGAAATGATCGACAGGATCCTGGAGAAAGAGAAGGCAAGATATGATTCGCTCAATGAGGAAGAGAGATCCTATTTTGACATGGAGAGACTTTGGAATCCTTACGGTGACACCAGGTTGTCATATGGGGACGGGGATCTTGACGTCAAGAGGCTCATGTGGGGCATCGACATAGAGACAGGAGAGGTGCTCCTCGCCGACAGATTGAGGGAGAAAGGAGAGAGGATCGATGGGATTGTGGGTCATCATCCGTTAGGTTCATCCAAGATCCCGTTCCCTGAGGTCATAGACATACAGAATGAACTCTATCATGGATATGGGGTTCCGTACAACATGATCGAAGGTATGATGGGATCCCGCATGGCTGAGGTGAAGAGAGGGGTGCATCCGTCCAACTACAACCAAGCCGTGGATGCCGCTAAGTTACTTGACATCCCGATAATGAACATACATGCACCTGCGGATAACTGCGTAGAGGATTTTCTCTCCAAAGGTATCGAGAAGGAATCTCCCACATACGTCAGCGACATTGTCGATTATCTGATGTCAATAGAAGAGTTCAAGATAGGTGCGAGATACAATTGCAGACCGCTCATCGCAGTCGGCTCTCCCAGTGACCATTGCGGAAAGGTCGTGATTAAAATGAATGGTGGTACATCAAGTCCGAAGGACATCTACTCCAAATTGGAGATGTCAGGCATAGGTACCGTCGTAGGGATGCATTTCCCAGAGAATCACATAGAGGAAGCAAGGAAACACAACATCAGACTCGTGGTCTCAGGTCACATGCCGTCGGATTCGTTGGGTGTCAATCTCATATGCGATGTTTGGGAGAAGGCAGGCGTAGATGTCATACCGTGTTCCGGCCTGATACGTGTAAGCAGGAATTGATCCCGATGTTCGAACGTGAATCTGTCATAATAAGAGAACCGAAGAAACTATCCTTCGATTACATCCCTGATAAGCTTCCAGGCCGTGAGGAGCAATTGAATCTCCTTGAGATGATATTCCGCCCAGTGATAGAGAGCGGAACATCGGAATATGCATTCTTCACAGGCAGCGTAGGTACAGGGAAGACGGTCACGTCGAAATTCTTCATCAATGAACTGATGAGATATTCCGCAAGGCACAACATCCCCATGGACTACATATTCGTGAACTGTAGGCAGAAGGGTACGGAATCAGGTGTGTTGTATCAATGCCTTCACCACTATGATGAAGGGTATCCAGATAGAGGATTCTCACCTGAGGAGATGCTGAGAGCACTGAGATCCCATATAGAGAGATCAGGGAAACGTGTAGTCATCGTCATGGATGAGGCCAATATACTCCTGAAGAAGGGGCCCGTGAATCTGATATACCAACTGTCCAGGATGAGCGAGGAATCCCTCAACAAACAGATGTCCGTCTCATTGATCCTCATATCCCAGGAATATGTGATCGATAGATTGGATGAGGCATCACGTTCAACGTTCAAGAAAGTGAATACGATAAGATTCGACAGATATTCACTTAATCAATTGAAGGAGATAGTGAGATACCGTGCCGAAGAAGCGTTGGTCGCAGGTTCATACGATGATGGCATCGTGAACATGATCGCAGAGATGGCCTCTGCGGATGGTGATGCGAGATTCGCATTGGACCTCCTTGATAAAGCGGCACGTACTGCTGAGATGAGACCGGACGGGAAGATAATCCCCGAGGATGTGCGTCAGGTCGGAAGTCTTGTGTTCTCTGTCGTCAATACGGCCAAGTTGGAGGAACTTGGGCGCAACGAACTGTTCGCTCTTCTTGCCGTATCCAGAGCGATCAAGGACAAAGGATACATCAGGATCAATGATGCCGAGAAGACATACCACATCGTATGTGAGGAATACGGAGAGGAACCGAGAAAACATACACAATTCTACCAATATGTCAGGGATCTGATGAAACAGAATCTCCTATCGGAGGCTAAGGATGCGGAATCATCGAAATCCATGTGCGTTTCCTTACCTGACATCCCGTCCAAGGAACTCTCTAAGAGGATTGAGAAGATACTCGGTGATCCCCAATGAAATGCGACCTCTGCGGATATGATGCCGTCACTTTCATAAGATACAATGGTGCACATCTCTGTGCGCACCATTTCATGTCATACATCGAGAAGAAGGTGAAACGCGAGATACGTAAGCAGATCAACCTCCATCCCGGTGACAAGATCGCAGTAGCAGTCTCTGGCGGAAAAGACTCGATGGTGACGTTGAAACTGATCCACGATATATTCAAGGACAGGCATGACCTGGAGATCCATTGCATAACGATCGACGAGGGTATCGAAGGATACAGGCCGTCGAGCATAGGGATAGTGAAGGAATTCTGCGATCAGAATGACATCACATTCCATCTGATATCGTTCTCGGATATGTTCGACCTTACGATGGATGATGTCGCACCGCTCAGTGGCGAGAATAGTCCGTGCACATATTGCGGGGTGTTCAGAAGGAAATGTATGAACACCGTAGCGAATGAGATAGGTGCTACATATCTTGCGACAGGACATAATCTCGACGACATGAGTCAATCCATAATGATGAACTTCGTGAGGGGGGACATCGAGAGATTGGCAAGATTGGGGCCCCATAAGAGGATACAACCCGGACTGATACCAAGATTCATACCGCTCAGGATGGTCTCTGAGAAGGAATCGTTATTGTATGCCATCGTATCGGGCCTGAAATTCCATGATCAGACCTGCCCATATTGGAAAGAGGCCCTCAGGAATCAATACCGCGGAATCGTGGACGAACTCGAGTCCAGATCCCCAGGTTCTAAATTCAGCATACTCTCATCGTATGATCAATTGTATCCTATGCTGACTGATAACTTCAAAGCGGCTGAACTGCATGAATGCGAATGCGGCGAACCTACGTTGGGGAAAAAATGCAAAGCGTGCGAACTCTCCGAGTACATGAAGCG
The DNA here is from genome assembly GCF_964305265.1 of Candidatus Methanarcanum hacksteinii. Lineage (NCBI taxonomy): Archaea > Methanobacteriati > Thermoplasmatota > Thermoplasmata > Methanomassiliicoccales > Candidatus Methanarcanum > Candidatus Methanarcanum hacksteinii. The sequence continues at coordinate 337,130 of NZ_CAYATA010000003.1, forward strand.
TAAGATCAGAGGTCAATGAACGGTACGATATCGCAACATGTGCATCTGAAGCACATGGTATCGAACGTCTTGGGTGAAAGACCGTAGTTCCCGAATATGGATTTCTGCTTCTTGGCAAGATCCACGAGCCTCTCTGGAGTGTTCGGTGCGACATATCCCATCTTCTCGATGAATTGTTCTTTCACGAATCCATTGAGTTTCAATGGCCTTAATCCCGCAGTTATGCCCAATTCAGCGAGCCTCTTCACTAGGGATGTCACATCATCATCGGATTCTCCAAGACCGACGATTATGTTCGATGCGACCTTACCCTTACCAAAGATCTTCACGGCATAAGACAACATATCGATGATATTATCCTGATCGAGTTCGGGACATACCTTCATGAAGATATCCTTCCTGGCGGCCTCGCAATTGATCTTGATCTCCGTTGCGCCTGCATCCTTCAGAGCATCGATCTGTTCATGATCGTCGACATATGGTTCAACCCCTATCGGAAGTTCAGGGAATTCATTGTGAAGGTATCTCACGCATTCGACCATACGATCGATCGTGGATTGTACGCTCTCGTACACCCCGCTCGTTATGGCGATGGCCTTCACATGACCATTCGCTCTGATCATATCTACCATCCTCTCCGCAGTCAGGGATTTCGCCTTATTATGATCCAATAAGGGGGATGCGCAATAGATACAATGATACATGCATCTCTCATCGAGATTGAAGAATGCCTGATCAGGGCAATGGTAACAGACAGGCTCCACCTTCACGTCAAGGAAATCCTTTCCATCGACTGTGACCTTGTCGAAATCATCGGACATCTTGAACAGGGATTCCTCTGTGGAGATGCCTTTTTTCACACGCATCCCATTGAACGAGATGACGATGGAAGAACTTCCAGCACCCGGCCCAGCAGTCGAATTGGAGATGCGGACTGGAGGTGATGCACCCTCTGGAACCTGCACCAAATCTGCTAGGATGAATCTTGCTTTCTTAAGCGTCAGATCTTCTTCCATTTCATACCGTCCGAAGAATCCTCCAATTGGATTCCAGCGTCTGTGAGTCTGTCCCTTATCATATCCGCAAGATCGTATGCCTTGCGTTTTCTGAGCTCCGTACGCACATCCATGAGAATCTGCATCACAGAATCCATACTGTCATCGGAGGATTCATCCTCAGGAAGGATACCGAATACCTTATCGAATCCCCTCAGCATCTCCATTATATTCTCTGCACCCTTCTTGGAAAGGGATCTGTCAGCAATCATCTTGTTGCTTGCGGTAGCTACGTTGAAGAACACCTTGATCGCATCAGGCGTGTTGAAATCATCATCCATCGCATCGATGAAATCATCCTTGGATGATGCTATGAGCTCATCAGCATCATCGATCCCATCAGAATCGCGGACATATGCCTGCAACTCACGATAGTTATTCCATATCCTCTTGAGTGAGGACGATGCGAGTTCGAATCCTTCCTCCCCATAGATCAATGGACTCATGTAGTGTGTACTGAGGAAATAGAACCTGATGGTCTGTCTGTCGTACCTCTCGGCGACATCACATACTCTGAAGAAGTTGCCTAATGATTTTGACATCTTCTCTTCTTTTGTCATGCCTTTGCCCTTGACCTGAAGCATTCCATTGTGCATCCAATAATTGGCCAACGGCTCTCCGGTGACTGCCTCTGTCTGAAGGATCTCGTTCTCATGGTGAGGGAATATGAGGTCATTGCCTCCGCCGTGTATGTCTATCCTCTTTCCGAGGTGATGTCTTATCATTGCGGAGCACTCGATATGCCATCCCGGCCTTCCTTTACCCCATGGAGAATCCCACGATATCTCTCCGGGTTTCGCAGCCTTCCATATGGCGAAATCCAATGGGTTCCTCTTCTGTTCATCATTGGCGATACGCCCTGTGGACATCATGTCCTTCAACGTCTTGTTGGTAAGACAACCGAAACTCTTCGCCTTCTCCACCGAGAAGTATACACTGCCATCTGATGTAACGTATCCGTATCCGTTATCGATGATCTCCTTGCACATCTCGATGATATCGCCCATGCTTTCGCTGGCCTTAGGATAGATGTCTGCCCTTCCGATACCGAGCTTCTCTATCTCTTGGAAGTATCTGTCGATGTACATCTTGGAGAGTTCAAGAGGTTCCATACCCTTCTCTGCAGCCCTTGTTATGATCTTGTCATCCACATCCGTGAAGTTTGTCACATGTGTGACGTCATACCCTCTGTACCTGAGGTATTTCGCGACCATGTCGAAAACGATCATACTCCTGGCATGACCCATGTGTATGTCATCATACACGGTCACACCGCAAACGTACATCTTGACCTTTCCTTTCTCGATCGGTACGAATTCCTCTTTCTTGTTCGTGAGTGTATTATGGATGACCAAGGACATGATTCCAGGTAACGTTCGGTTTATTATAATTATATCGAGTGAACGATGAGTGAAAAAAGATGTTAAAGAGGAGGGGCCACCCTCCTCTGTTTATTCTCAGCCTTTCCTCTTTACGGCTATGAAGGCGATGACAGCTATCGCGATGATCACAGCAGCTATGATACCTGCCGTGACACCGACGGACATGCCGTTGTCACCACCGTCGTTGTCACTCATGACCTCCATCACCTGCTCTTTGACTATGTAGTCAGAGAAGTGTGTGAGTTCCATGGTGACCTCTGCTTTGCCGTTTCCAAGGTCGACAGCTGTGCAGTCGACATTCTCTACGGAACCGTCCTTGTCCTTGTAGTAGAACACCTTCAAATCGGCAACGTTCTGTCCTTCTTTGAGGTCGTATATGACCGTCACTTTAGCAACGCCACCGATTTCATGTACTGGAACTGTGCCTCCCTTGACATCTATACTGAACAATGCACCGTTACCGACAGCATAGGTCAACTCCTCGTCAAGTGCACTGTTATCTGCCTGTTTGATGGTAACTGTGAATCCACTCTCGGTGAATTTAGCAAGCACCTCTGCGGACTTATCATCGAATGCGATCTTCGACGTTCCGGACTTGATCTCCAACTGATCGACGGCTTTATCCTTAAGTTTTGTAATGGCTTCGCTGAGATCCTCCCCGTTGATCTGGATGGAATCGGAACCACTGCTGATCATGTATTTCTTATCAGCTTCAGCCTTTTGACCAATCTCAGCCCAAAGTTCGGTTATGACGACATCCCTTGCAGGCATCTCCTTTGGTTTGTCTCCAGCGTAATACATATTGTATCCGTCGGTCCATGCATAGAATTTGAAACCATCCTTATCCTCTGGAGCTTCTGGGAGTTCTATTGGATCTTTGTATTTCACTTCTTTCTTCTCACCATTGACCGTGAGATAGTACGGTCTGAGCTCTCCATTTGCGATGAGCTTTCCAGTAGGTACGGCGTCCACGAACCTGCCATAGCCATCCTCCTCACTTACAGTGTATGCGAGTCCATCCTCTGGTTCGACCAATTTGAAACCTTCGAGAGGTTCGATCAGGAATTCCTGTGATCCTGATTTAATGTTGACAACAAGCAGACCCAGACTCTTCTTATCGACCTCTACATAACATCCTCCGTATTTGTATTCACAGTCGGGATAGATCTTGAATGTACCGTTGATATTCATGTTCTCAGATGAGATAAGAAGGTCAGAACCAGACATTATTCTGAAATTCTCTGCATTGAGTTTTGCATCTTTTTGGATTTCGACATCCAATTCACCAATGATTAGATTCTTCAGATCGAATGAACCCTTCACGAATGTGTATTTGTCGTCGTCCATCTCGAATGCGAAATCATTGGCAACGAATGTGCATTCAGCCGCTGTTACAGGCGCCACATTCATATCCAATTTCTTTCCCTCGATACTTGTTTTGTCGTTTTCCAATTCGGCGGTGATCTTGAGATCGCTTCCACTGACAGCGATTGTTCCTGCTGTCGATGTGCTTCCATAGACTTTCAATGAACCTACATCGATGACAGCCTTAGGCGATTTGTTTGCGACATCTGCCGTCAATATAACGTTGGATGCCTCGACCGTTATAGTCTTGAGGTCAGTGACCTTTATTCTGTCAGCTTTTGCGTATGAAGATACGATAAGATCGGAGATCTCATCATCTTTGAAATCCTCAACACTTCCTTTCAGTTGAAGTTCCATCTCTACGCCTTTAGCCTCGATCATCGGTAACATCAATTCTGTTACCTTGAGATTGAGTTTGGCCGTTATGGTGCCATTCTCCAACTTTCCTTCCATATTGCATTCTGTTGCAATCTTGAACTCTGAATCGTTATCCTTTGCAGCGATATTGAGTTTGGCTTCTGCTTTCAATGATGCTTTCTCTGCCTCTTTATCGAATGTTGCATTTCTAGAAAGTTCTGCATTTATCGATGCAGATGCATTGTTAGGTGCAACGACGCCAACTCCGACCTTGCAGTTGAACCCGATGCCATCTGCGTTGTTTATTTTTGCGGATATGCCTATGTTGAAGTTCTCGATCTTAACTGGATCCTTAACATCCATCACTTCGAGTGATGCGAATTTCGTCGATGCTTCGACCGTCCCATTGACTGATTCCATACTGCCATCGATCTTCAGATCGAGTTTAAGTTCGGCATCACGGCCGCTCACACCTGTGATCTTCATATCGCCGATGCTGATCGTTCCCTCGAGATCAGAGAAGATTTCAGCTTTGACACCCATATTCATCGAAGGTGATGATGAGGTGAATTTACCATCGAATTCCATCATAATGGATGATTCATACGTTCCGTTGAGAACGATGTTCATATCCGAAGGTACTTCGAATCCTTTTGCTGTGTTCGTGAATTTGATGAGTGAACCCTCTTTCATCTCGATGATGGTTCCGCTACCCTGAAGTTTGAACATCATCCCAACTAAAAGTGATCCGCCCTTCTCGATGACGTACTTACCTTCACCTGTGAACTTGAGGTTTGCACATTTTCCAGCTTTCTCGCTGATATTCGCTGTTTCTCCAGCCTTGATGACCTTCACTTCGTTGATCTCTTCAACTGCTGCGAATTCTTTCTTGAAGCTGATCATCGATTTCCAATCGAAAGCTCCCTCAAGTCCACTGTCCTTGACGAAACTCTCAATCATCTCGACGAACTCTTCGAGGGACTCCTCATCGATACCGAGCATCTTGAAGATCTCTTCGATGATGGATTTCATGCTGTCATCCATCGAATCTAAACTTCCGAATACGCCGTCGATCGACGTCTCCTTATATTCTGTGTAACCTGGTGATGCGATCAGAGAATCTCCTGACGCATCATCATTCACAGATGCTATAGGCAATGCCACCACACACAGCATCATCAATGCTGCGACGATAGCGAAGAATGTCTTGCGATTTTTTGCATCCATGTAATTCCTCCTTGACTAATGTCAGTGAAATACCATGAATGCTATAGCTTAAATGTTTTATCGACATCCGCCAGAACCCTTCAGTCCAGACAGTTCTTCCTTGAGTTCTTGGATTTCTTTTTTGAGGGATTCTATCTCGTCCTTCACGGGATCTGGAAGGTCGCTGTGATCGAGCTCGTTCCTCATGCTGACCCCTTTGTGCTTGACGATCTCTCCGGGCACTCCAACGACGGTCGAATCGTCAGGTATGTCCTTCAATACGACGGACCCTGCACCGATACGCACGTTGTTACCTATCGTTATATTACCCAATACGATAGCGCCCGTACCTATGACCACGTTGTTGCCGATGGTCGGGTGCCTCTTACCTTTACTTGTGGATACACCGCCAAGCGTCACACCCTGATAGATCATCACATGATCGCCTATTATTGTGGTCTCGCCTATCACGATGCCTGTCGCGTGATCTATGAAGAAACTATTGCCGATGGTCGCACCAGGATGGATGTCCGCACCGCATTTGCTATGACATTCATAATTGATCCTCAGGGCCTCTTCCTTCTTTCCCTGCAGCCACAACTCATGGGATTCCCTGTACATCGAAACTACATGCAAACCCATGTGAAATTCGATCGCTTCCTCCTTATCCGTTACAGATGGATCGCATTCCATCACTGCTGCAAGATCGTCATCGCGTATCTTCATGTAAATCAACTCAGTCAAATATGCCCGTACTTAAATATCTGTCACCCACGTCCGGCAGGATCGCTACGATCTTCTTCCCTTCTTCCTTCGAAGCGATCTCCAATGCCGCGAACACGGCTGCACCAGAGGATATCCCTGCCAGGATACCTTCCTCTCTAGCCAATCTTCTCATCATCTCTATGGAATCGTCACCTTTCACCGTAACGACCCTGTCGATGTATTCCTCAAGATAGTTTCCAGGGATGAAGTTCGCACCTATCCCCTGTATCTTATGCGGGCCCGATCTCCCCTCTGTGATGAGCGGACTCTCCGCAGGCTCCACCCCTACGACCTTCGCGTTCGATGAGTAGAGCTTGAATCCTTCCCCGATTCCGGTGGCCGTACCTCCGGTACCTATGCCTGCGACCACGTAATCCACATCCGGCAGATCATTCAATATCTCCTTCGCTGTACCTACAACGTGAGCTCTTGGATTCGCAGGATTATCGAATTGACCTGCGATGATGCCTCCTCTCTCCTCAGCTATCCTCTCTGCTTCAGAGACTGCTCCAGCCATACCGTCCTTACCAGGAGTGAGTATGACCTCCGCACCATACGCTTTCATCAGCGAGATCCTCTCCTTGCTCATGGTGTCGGGCATTATTATCACTGCCTTGTATCCGCGTACAGCGCATACCATGCACAATCCGATGCCTGTGTTGCCTGATGTAGGCTCGATGACCGTGCCCCCTTCCTCCAACACGCCTCTGGCGACCGCATCCTCTATCATGGATAATGCGGCCCTGTCCTTGATGGAACCGGCAGGATTCTTGCCTTCGACCTTCACATAGACCTCAGAACCCATGCCTTCGGTCAGCCTATTCAATCTTATCAACGGCGTATTCCCGATGGAACTGAGGACGTCATCGAACAACATGCTATGACCTATTGAAGAACGTATATTAATAGAATAAAGGAAGGGTGTTTGTTTGAAATGGTTTGAGTTATGTGCTTACGACATCAAACTTGCGGACCTGAGTTCTGCAGCGATCTTCTGTACTGCACGTACGACGTCCTCGGGGACCTTCGCGCCTGTACAGACCATCTTGCCCGATCCGAACAGAAGGACGACCACTTTGGGTGAATCCAGCCTGTATACAAGTCCAGGGAACTGCTCCGGCTCGTATTCGACCTTCTCCAATCCAAGTGTGATGGCGACCGTGTTAAGGTTGATCTCCTGCTCAAGGTCGGAAGAGGCTACGATGTTCTGTACCTCGATCTTCGGATCGATCGCGATCTCGATCTTAGCTTTCTTAAGATCTTCCTTTACCTTTCCGATAGCTACCTTGACGTCATCCAGACTCTTAGCGCCTGTACATACGACCTTTCCGCTTCTGAAGAGAAGTGTTGCAGTCTTGGGTTCCTTGAGCCTGTATACAAGTCCAGGGAACTGCTGAGGATTGTATTCTGCTCCATCAAGTGCATCCTCGATTGCGTTCAGATCAAGTTCCTGTCCGAGCGATGTAGATGCTACAACATTCTCGATGTTCATTTTAGCCATCAATTCACCTTGGCTCCTCTATATATAAAGTATTTAAAAGACTTTCCATCACTGCTCAAAGATTCGCTTCTCACAACTTCAGAAACGAGTAGGATTTGTACAATGAGTAATCTTTAAACCCTAGGAACTCGTGACAACATATGCAAATCTGATACAGTTACCTTTCTGGTATCATACTTTGCACCTCTAATTGTAAACGGCTTAACAGCCAGTTCATCTGGCTGAAACCTTTTACCTTTTCCGAGATTACCACAGCAAAAACTCTATGCAATTAGCGGTAGTTTTTTTATTATGCGTTTACTACAGAGATATGGTCGCGGTTTTTGTTGTGGTAAACTCTAATCGGCGACCACACATTTTAATTGGGGACGTTTCTTCAATAACCTCTCACTCACATTGCACTATTATAATCAAAACAGCGGCACAATAGATCTGAAATTACACGATTCATACCAAACACTTGTGATAAATTTGTATCATAATACAATAATCGCTGATAATTTAACTAAAAGTTGTATTATAATACAACAATTCAAATACAGCAAAAGTAATTTTGTAATATGGATCACAAGATGATAGAACGCCCAGTATACATGTCTGAACTGGAAACATTCCGTGATGACAGATGGCATGTCAAAGTACTCACTGGAATCAGAAGATGCGGAAAATCCACTCTGCTCATTCAATTCATGCAAAGACTCAAGACAGAGGGCGCATCTGATTCTGAAATGTTGCTTTTGAATCTAGAGTCTGCAGATTACGACGATATAGTGGATCATTCCGACCTCAATGCCTACCTCAAGGACAAGATTCCCAAGACAGGTCGCTTCTATCTATTCTTAGATGAGATACAGAGAGTGAAAGATTGGGAAAGGACCGTTAATGCCCTGATGGTAGATACCGAAGCAGACATCTACATCACAGGTTCCAATGCACATCTCCTTTCCACAGATCTCTTGACATACCTTACCGGACGTTATATCGAGATCAAGATGATGCCCCTCTCTTTCAAAGAATATGTAGAACTCAGAGGGAACGGAAGGAGAATGGAGGATGTTTTCAAAGAATACTTCGAATTCGGAGGATTTCCAGGCATAAACCCAATCCTGGGAAAACAGGCCATATCCACTATGTTGGATGATTTCTATGCATCCATCGTATTCAGGGACATGGTATCCCGTGGCAAAGTGAGGAAACCCGAAGAACTGGAGAAGATGGTTACCTACCTGATGCTGAACATCGGTAACCCCATAGGATCCGCGAAAATGGTCAAAGAACTGCACATGAATCAGCGCACGATCGAGAAATATCTCACGATAGTGCAGAGTGCATGCATGTTCTACCGCGCGGATAGATATGATCTCAGATCCACCGCCTTGAGCCCGACACCAAAGTACTATGTCGTAGACCCAGGATTGCGTAACAATGCTGTAGGGATGGCCAGTAAAGACAGGGGAAGAGTACTTGAGAACATCGTTTTCTTGGAACTCATGCGTAGAGGATACAAGATTGTCGTAGGCAAATATGATTCCAAGGAAGTTGATTTCGTCACCGAGAAGAATGGCAGAAAGGCATATTGGCAGGTATGTCTCGGATATAGCGATGATGAGACGGAAGCTAAGGAATTGGCCCCTTTGAGGTCTATAAAGGATAACAATCCCAAAACCGTCATCCTCATGGATAACAACAACGACACCATGACAAGAGACGGCATAAGAGAACTCGGCATCATCAACTTCCTGCTAGATGATCTGTGAATTCTCTAAAAGCTACCGATCGTAGACATCGATATGGGCGATCGGAGATAATCATCTTTATAATCCGTCGCAGACATCAGATATTCGGCGTTAAGCCAATGATATAGGTGTGTGAAATGTCCGAACGTTCGATTTCGGAAAATGATGTGCTACTCAGAGCACACTCTCTTGTGAAGAGATTCGGTGACTTCACTGCAGTCGATAATGTAGACATAGAAGTGAAGAAAGGCGAGATATACGGATTCCTCGGCCCGAATGGTGCTGGGAAGACAACTACGATCAGAATGCTTTCCACTCTGTTGAAACCAACATCGGGAGAGCTGTCCATCGATGGATACTCCATCCCTAAAGATATCAAGAAAGCTAGAGACCTGATAGGTATCGCTCAACAGCACAATGGATTGGATCGCGATATCACCTCATTGGAGAATATCCAACATCATGCGATACTTCACAAGATGCCTAGATCCGAATACGAACCGAAGATGAGGGAACTCATCGATATGTTCGGTCTCGAACCATATCTCAACAAACTCACATCGGACCTTTCCGGAGGATGGAAGAAGAAGGTCGCCATCGTCGGATCGATCATCCATTCGCCGAAGATACTGTTCCTCGACGAGCCCACCACCGGACTCGATATCAAATCGAGGATACTCCTATGGGATATCATCAAGAAGCTCAACGAGATGGGTACTACTATATTCCTCACAACTCACTACATAGAGGAGGCGGAAGCGCTCTGCGACCGTATTTCCATCATAGATGGAGGAAAGATAGTGAAGACCGGCGTTCCATCGGAACTGTGCATGGAGCTCGGGAAATGGACCGTCGAGGAGAGTGATGAGGATGGAAGGAGACTCACATACTTCTCCGAGATGGACAAAGCGAGGAATCACCTCTCGACATTGGATCCATCCGAATCCGCGTTCATGAGGAAGACCAGGTTGGAGGATGTCTATCTGAGATACACGGACAGAGAGGAGGATGAGCAATGAACCCCCTGTCATTCTTTGACGAGGTCTGGAGGGTCGCCTGGGCGGATATGAGATACCTCAGGCACAACTTCATCAGCGTTCTCGTGGGAAGTCTCGTTCTCCCGTTACTGTATTTCTTCGCATTCGGCTATGGTCTCGGCGACGGATTGACAATGGAAGGCGTGGATTACATATCATATATGATACCAGGAGTCGTTGCGCTGAGTACGCTCTCCGCTTCATTCTCCTCCACCGCCTCCAAAGTGATGATCCAAAGGAAGTTCTACTCCAGCTTCGATGAGCTCACGTTGTGTCCGATTGGGACATCGTCCTTCATCGTCGGAAAATGCATGCTCGGAATGATAAGGTGCATCATAAGCTGTGGTATCCTGCTCTGCCTGGGCATGGTCGCATCCAATGATATGACGATCAGCGCCCCATTGATATTGTGCATTTTGCTATCATCGTTCACATTCTCCCTACTCGGATTGTGCATAGGATTGCTTGTATCCGATCAAGCACAGATGACGATGTTCTCCAATCTGATTGTACTGCCGATGACCTTCCTCTGCGGAACACTGTTCTCAGTGGATAAGCTTCCAGAGATCGCAAGGGCGATAATCAACGTCCTTCCTCTCACGCCGGCGACGGATTGCATAAGATGCTCTGCGCTTGGGTGGAATTTCCCATTCACTTCATTGATATTGATATCCGCATATTGTGTGGTGTTCTATCTCTTCGCACACTACATGATAAAGACAGGGAGATACTGATTGGAGATATAATCCAATAAATACTAGCAATAGCTACCACGATTAGAGGTAAAGAAACCTCAAAATGATATAGGTGTGTGAAAAAATGGTAGAGATCTTTGAACCGCACGCGATCGAAAAGAGAAGCATGGAGATAATCACGGAAGAACTGAACGGAAGGACATGGCCGGAGCCACAGTTCTCCATCATCAGGAGATGTATCCACACTTCCGCGGATTTTGATTATGCAGACAATCTGAGATTCTCCCCTGATGCGGAGAAGATCGGTGTGAAACTCCTCCGTAACGGATGCAACATCGTAACGGATACGAAGATGGCCTTCGCAGGCATCAACAAGAACCGCCTTGAGGCATATGGCGGAAAAGCATACTGCTTCATCAGCGACAAGGATGTCATCGAAGAAGCGAAGGAGAGAGGATGCACAAGAGCGACTGTTGCGATGGAGAAGGGCGGAAAACTCGAAGGTCCGACGATCTTCGCCATAGGGAATGCTCCTACGGCACTCATAGAATTGGATAATCTCATCAAACAGAAGAAGATTGAGCCTGCACTCATCATCGGTGTACCTGTCGGATTCGTCAACGTCGTAGAATCCAAAGAGCTCATCATGAGATCAGGAGTGCCCTACATAGTTGCCGAAGGAAGAAAGGGCGGAAGCAACATAGCAGCCACCATCTGCAATGCGATGCTCTACTACAACGGCGAGATCTGAACCCAAAGAGAAGATATTTCAACGACGATCATTCGATGGACGATATCTTTTCATCATCCGTCGGATGCATAATCACAGAATGGTGGTCAGATGGTCAAGATAGCTTGCCTCGGCATAGGGGCACACGGCGGTTTCATCCTCAGTACGCCAGCCGAATGTCTTCGCAAAGAAGGATATGATATCACATTATATTCGGCGGATTCCTCTGTCTTGGATGATGAGATGGAGGAACTGTATGATTTCCTGGAAAGAGTATCATCCTGCGATTTCATCTTCATCCATGCCCATGGCGATGTCACGTTCTTCCGCCATTGGTCGAATCTTGTCAAGACCTTGAAGAAGAATGACATTCCCGCTATAGTGTGCGGAGTGGAACCGGATGTTGCGTTACAATACCGCGACCTGTTCCTTCAAGGACAGGAAGAATATGAGAGAGTGTACAAACTCGAGACCATCGGAGGGGATGAGAATCACATATCATCCCTGAAATGGGCACTGAGGACGTTCGATGGGATCGATATCGAAGTTCCTGATGCCATCATACCTCCTGCACAAGGAGTCTATGTTCCTGGGAAGGGAGCATTCGATCTTAGAGACGGTTTGAAAGACATAGGGATATCCGGAAGACCTGTCGTCGGTATATTCTTCGTCAATGTGTTCTACTTAAAACACAACACCGCAGCGATAGATGTCCTATGGAACAAGGTACAGGAGATAGGTGCCGAACCTGTTGCCATCTTCCTCAAGACGTATGAGGACGAGATGTCCGGTTCCATAGGTGCGGCACGCGTGATAGATGAATACCTCACGCGTGATGGGAAACCCATCATTGATGCGCTGATCAACACCACAGGATTCTCCATGACGTTGGTGGCAAAACCGGGCACTGGAGAACAGATCTCCGATGATAATTTCTTTGAAAGATTGGATGTCCCCGTGATACAGGCGATCAATCTCTACGGAACGACGAAGGATTGGGAGAAGAGTCCCTTCGGACTGAATGCATCCGAGATCGCCATGAATGTCATCGATCCGGAATATGATGGTCAGATAGACTCCGTACCGTTCTGCAGTACGGAAAGGACGGATATCGGCGATTATAAGCAGGCCGCCATAGAGGAACGCTGTTCTGCCATCGCAGAGATGGCATATCGTTGGGCAAAGCTCAGACACATCCCGAACAAGGACAAGAGGATCGCCATCCTTATCTATATGTATCCTCCACGCCAGGATCTTGCTGGAGGAGGATATGGATTGGATACGCTACAGAGTGTATCCGACATGATCCATTGGTTGAAGGATGAGGGTTACACCCTCGATTGGATACCGGAGAACGGAAAGGAACTTGTCACACGTCTCTTGGATGGTGTGACGAACGATGACGATTGGAGTTCCGATGAACATCTGAGAGAAGCCTCCATCGATACCGTTTCCATGGAACAATATGAGAGATGGTTCCATGATATTGCCGAATCTGCACAGAAGAGATATAACGAGGCCTGGGGTGAAGCTCCCGGCGATATGCATGTATTGGATGGGGAATTCCTCCTTCCCGGTATAACCAATGGGAATGTCTTCATCGGATTCCAACCTGATCGTGGTAAATGCACGACAGAAGCGATACACGATGCGTGGACCGCTCCGCCTCATCAATATCTAGCATTCTACAGATGGCTGAAGGATGTGTGGGGAACGGATGCTGTCATACACATAGGAACACACGGTACTCTCGAATGGCTTCCAGGAAAGAGTGTCGGACTCTCGGATGAATGCGATCCCGACATCATCCTTGGAAGGATCCCCAACATCAATCCCTACATCATCGATAATCCTGGAGAGGGCATGCAATCCAAACGCAGGCAATACGCAGTCATCACCACTCATATGACTCCTGCGTTGATGCGCTCCGGAGGTTATGACGAGATGAATGAGTTGGAGGCCGTATTGCAAACATATCTCAAAGCGAAGGAGTACATGCAAACTGATAAACTCCCATCGATAATGGAGAAGATCATCGAACTCTGCGTCAAACTCAACATGACATCTGACCTGAATCTGAGTGCTGATTGTTCGACAGAAGAGATGGACTCCAACATCGACAGACTCTATGACTACATACTTGAGATCAAGGATGCTCTGATCAAAGATGGGCTCCACATCCTCGGAGAGATTCCGAACGGGGAGCGTATGGACGAGATGATCTATTCCCTCGTCAGATATCCGAACGGGAATGTCCCTTCATTACGCGAAGCTATAGGGCGCGTACATGGATACGAAGTGGAGGATCTTCTCAAGGATCCATCGGGGATCCTTCCTGATGGAACGTTGAATGGGGAGATGATCGACATCATAGACTCGGAGATGTTCGATCTCATCAGATGCTCACATCAGAACGATTTCGATATCGCGAAGACTATGGATATCGCACACGATAGATTCTCTGGAGGATTCCCCGACCTTGATGAGGCTGTGGGATTCATGTGCGGTTTCCTCATCGATGCGATAAAAAGGATGGGTGATGAACTCAGGAATGTCATGAGAGCCCTCAATGGGGAATATGTTCCTCCCGGCCCTTCAGGCAGTCCTGAACGCGGCCGCGCCCATATACTTCCGACCGGACGCAACTTCTATTCGATAGATCCGGACAGCATCCCGTGGAACACGAGCTGGAACATAGGATCGGAGATGGCCGAACAGATGGTACAGAGGTACATCGATGAGAACGGCTCATATCCGAGGACCGTTGGCATGGTCCTGTGGGCGACGGATACGATGAAGACCGGAGGGGACGATGTCGCATACATCCTGAAGCTCATGGGGCTCCGTCCCGTATGGGCTGAATACGGAGGGCGCGTGAAAGGTCTTGAGATCATCCCTCTTGAAGAGCTAAAAAGACCGCGTATCGACGTCACATTACGCATAAGCGGACTATTCCGCGATACCTTCCCCAATATCTCGGCGATGATAGACAACGGAGTACAGATGATCGCCGACCTTGATGAGGATGATGATGAGAACTATCTCGCAGCCAACGTCCGTCGTGATATCGTGGAATCCATTGCTGAAGGGGTTCCAGCGGATGAAGCGAAACGCATGGCGACATATCGCATATTCGGAGATGCACCGGGGATGTATGGTTGTGGAGTGAGCGATCTCATCCAAGTAGGCACTTGGAAGACCGTTGATGATCTAGGGGACTGCTATGTCGACCACGGATGTTTCACATACGGCAAAGGGTTGAATGGTGAAGCGAATCCAAAGATGTTCAGAAAAAGATTGAAGATAATGGATGTCACCGTGAAGAATCACAACAGTCGTGCCGTCGATATGCTCGATATGGATGATGATTTCGATAATCTCGGCGGTATGAATGCCGCAGTGAGATCGATACGCGGCGAGAAACCGACATCGTTCATGGGCGATTCCTCCGACCCCCAATTCCTCAAATTACGTACGGCCGAGGACGAATGCCGTTTCATCTTCCGTAGCAAGATAGACAACCCCAAGTGGCTGAATGGTCTGAAACAACATGGATTCGCAGGTGCGAAGGAACTCTCGAAACTTTTCGATTACACCATGGGATGGTCAGGTACCTCTGACATCATCGAGAATTGGATGTACGACGATCTTGCGAACAGATTCGTTCTTGATAATGATACCAGAGAATGGATCAAGGACGAGAACCCCTATGCTATGATGGCCATGCTGGCACGTCTTCAGGAAGCCATGGAGAGAGGATTCTGGGAACCTGATGATGACATGAAGGAGAAGTTGAAGGACATCTACTTGGAATTCGAGGAAAGGATAGAGGAGATCACAGACAGATGATACTCAAATATCTCAGGCCCAAGCAATGGGCATTGGTCTTCCTTTGCGGATTATTCATCGTCTTCCAGGTGTATCTGGACCTACGTATCCCCGAATACATGAACGCTATGACGGATGCCATCCTGAATGACAGGATCGGCGACGTCATGGGCGAATATGGAATGAAGATGGCTCTATGCGCATTGCTCAGCCTAGGCGCATCATTGGTCTCAGGTTTCATAGCGGCATATGTGACATCTCAACTATGCAGAGAACTCCGTATAAGACAGTTCGAGAAGGTCCAAACCTTCTCGTCGGAGGATGTCGGGGACATATCGATCGCAAGTCTCATCACACGTTCGACCAGCGACGTCTATCAGATCCAAGTCTATGTCGCTCGTGGCCTTCAGATATTCATCAAGGCACCGATATTGGCGACATGGGCGATAATCAAGATCGCGGGTCGCAATTGGCAGTGGTCCGCTGCGACGGTAGTTACTGTCGTCGTCATCTCCTTGGTAGTGATGTTCATCATCCGTCGCAGTCGCGTCTATTTCGAGAACATCCAATGGCTCACGGATGGGATCAACGGCGCGACAGGAGAATCGATCGAAGGCGTCCGTACCATCCGCGCATACAACGCTGAAGAATATCAATTCGCTAAATTGGAAAAGGCTAACGAGAAACTCATCCACAACAATCTTGAATCCTTAAAATACACCTCTGCGATGTATCCGTTCACGAGCGCGATGCAGAATCTGCTCACACTCTCGATCTATTGGATTGGTGCAGGGCTGATCTCATCCGCACCCGATCATGCGGAACAATTGATCCTGTTCTCGGATATGATCGTGTTCACATCATACGCGCTACAGGTGGTCTCCGCCTTCCTCATGGTCTCCGGAATGATGCGCATCCTCCCAAGGACATCCGTTGCCTCCAAGAGAATACAAGAGGTGATCGAACGTACGCCATCCATCGAAGATGGTGATGTGACCGAAAGTTCACCGGATCATGAGGGCGAGATATCGATGAGGGATGTTTCCTTCACCTATCCTGGTTCGAAAAGACCTGCAGTATCAGACATATCCTTGGATGTGAAGAAAGGTCAGACACTCGCCATAATCGGATCCACCGGTTCAGGAAAGACCACACTATTACGTCTGATATGCAGGCTATATGATACTGATGAGGGAGTAGTATCCGTTTCAGGGCACGATGTCAGGGATTATCGTCAAAGAGACCTGCACAATATGTTCGGATATGTCCCACAATCGGCAGTGATTTTCTCAGGTTCCGTGAGATACAACGTGAACTATGGGGCGGATTCCGATGAACGTACCGATGACGAGATATGGAATGCATTGAGGATCGCACAATCCGAAGGATTCGTAAGGAACATGGATGGTGGATTGGATGCACGGATATCACAACACGGACGCAACATCTCCGGTGGGCAGAAACAACGTATCGGGATAGCGCGTGCGATATGCAAGGATCCGCTGATCTACATCTTCGATGATTCATTCTCAGCATTGGATTTCAGAACTGATATGGCATTACGCAGTGCCCTTAAGGAATGGACGAAGGATGCCACCGTGGTGATCGTTGCCCAAAGGGTCGGAACGATCATGGATGCCGATTGTATAATCGTCATGGATGAGGGAAGGATAGTCGGAAAAGGTACACATGATGAACTCATGAAATCATGTGCCTTATACAACAGCATAGCGACAGCACAGTTCTCGGAGGTGCACTGATGGCCATGATCGAGGGACCTCTATGGGCCCGTTCCAAGAACATCAACAACTTCTGGGGCACCTTCTGGAGTCTGATAAGATATATGGGAAAATATCGTCTGATGCTGTATCTCGGCCTTCTGATGGTCATTGTGGCAACAGCGATGTCTCTCACAGGGCCTCAGATATTGAGCAGTATCGCCGATTCCATCCAGAATTCTATCGAGAATGAGATGGCCATCGATACGGACAGGATCGCATTCCTTGCGTTGATCGCTGTCGCACTATACGTATCATCGATGTTACTATCCACGATAGAACATTACATAATAGGCGCATCCTCGGAGTATGTCGCAAGGAAGATGCGTAAAGACCTCTCCGATAAGCTGAATTCGATACACATATCGTATTTCGATAACAGCACCAGCGGAGACATCATGAGCCGCGTCTCCAACGATGCGGACACTGTGGGAAAGAGTTGCAGCGAGAGTATGACGCATCTTGTCGTCGCCACCATCTCCATCATCGGTGCATTCATCATGATGCTGTATACATGCCCGGAACTTGCGATGTTGTCCGCAGTCCCTTCGGCAGTAGGTTTCATCATCGTGTACATATTGGTGAGGGTCAGTCAGAAATATTTCCGCATACAGCAAACGAAACTTGGAAGCATGAACGCTCTCGTGGATGAGAACTATCGCGGTCACGAGATAGTGAAACTGTACGGCGGAGAGAAGAATGCATGGGAAAGATTCAATGGTATCAACGAACAGCTCTACATCTCATCCATACATACCCGTTTCCTCTCAGGTCTGATGTCGATGCTGATGAACTTCATCAGCAACATCGGTTATCTCACAGTTTGTGTGTTCGGTTCGATGATGGTCATAGACGGCAAGATAGGGTATGGAACGGTCGTTGCATTCATCGTCTACATCAAGCTGTTCACACAGCCTATGGTACAATTATCGGAATCATTGGGCTCGATACAGATGGTCGTCGCTGCCAGTGAGAGAGTGTTCGAATTCCTCTCGCTCCCTGAGATGGATGACGAGAGCGATAAGGATGCGGTCATCGAAGATGTATATGGAAATGTGGAGTTCCGCGATGTACGTTTCTCATACATCGAAGGGAAGGAGGTCATACATGGATTCTCGCAGAGTATCTCCGCCGGTTCCCGTATCGCGATTGTTGGTCCGACGGGAGCGGGGAAGACGACTCTCGCCAACCTGCTCATGAAGTTCTACGAACCCGATTCGGGAAGCATATTCATCGATGGCGTGAACACATCGGATATGCGTAGACATTACGTACACTCCCTGTTCAATGTCGTACTTCAGGACAGTTGGTTATTCAACGGGACGATAAGGGAGAACATAGTCTTCAATCTCGCTGACATCGACGATGAGAGGGTCATGGATGCATGCATCAAGTCGGGACTTGGTCCTTTGATCGAATCCCTCCCAGAAGGGCTTGATACCATCATCACAGACAAATCATCATTATCCGGAGGACAGAAACAACAGATGATGATGGCTCGTATGCTCATCAGGGATGCCCCCATGGTCATATTGGATGAGGCTACATCCTCTGTGGACACGAGGACTGAGAAGCACATACAAGAAGCGATGGAGATCATGATGAGAGGGAAGACATCATTCGTGATCGCCCATCGTCTCTCTACCATCATCAATTCTGATCTCATCCTTGTCCTGAAGGATGGGGACATCGTAGAACAAGGGACACATCAAGAATTGCTAGAGAGGAAAGGCTTCTACTACACATTGTACAACAGTCAATTCGAGAACTGCACATGATCATGAATCTATGGCAGCCTTGACACCCTCTGCGAAGCGGTCCGCGTCAAGATCCTCCAATCTGAAGTAACGTGCCCCCATCTTCTCCGCAAGTCTCTGTGCGTTATCGAAACGCATGAAACTTCCGCTCGCATCCACGACTATCCATCTGACGTTCGGGACGCCGATATCTTCGGCTATCCTCTGTACTTCCTCATTGGCGTCCTTTCCTTCCTGTAAGGGAACGTTCGCACGTCCGTCGGTCACCAATATCACAAAACATCTTTCACCGACATGGCATCTAGCATATGCTGTCATGTATTCGTTGACACGGATCAGGGCTTCACTCAAAGGTGTCTTCCCACCAGTTGGCATCTCTTCGAGACATTTATAGCTATATTCCACGGATTTGGTCGGAGGAAGGATTATCTCCGCGGAATCACGCCTGAAGGCCATCATACCTATGCGATCCCTCTTGACATAGCTCTCCTTGAGCATCGAGAGTATCGCACCCTTCACAGTGGACATCCTCTTCCTCACACCCAATGAACCGCTCGCATCCACAAGGAACAACAATGTATTCCCGCTGCGTCTCTCACGGACCTTCGTACGTATGTCCTGAGGTTCGATGACGAATGACAATCCATTCCTTTCTCTGACATTCTGATATGGTGCTGCCGCCCTCAGGGTGGCATCGAAGGCGATATCACGCTTATCTCCGACGGGGATCTTCGAACGGGCATATCTTCCAGTACCGTCAGCACTGATAGCCATCACCCTCCTTCCCTTACGTGTCTTGGTCCTGGAAGGGAGTCTCTCATTGGAATCTAAGTAATCGATCACACGGAACTGTCTCCCTATCTCGAACATCATCTCCTCGAGATCGGGCATCTCCATGGGCGGTTGTCCGTTCTGTTCTAGATCGTCCTGATGGTCGTCATACTGTTGCTGATCCTCATCCTGCTCAGATGTTTCATTTTGATCATCATTCTGTTGTTGACCATCGTCCTCATCCTGTTCTTGAGGTTCCTCCGGCGGCGGAGGAGGTTGATCGTAATTACGACGATGAGGGAGGCAAAGTACCGCTGCCTCCTCCACATCCTTCTTCATCACTTCATCGCGTCCATTCAATGCTGCGAGTGATTTTGAACAGTTCACCATCGCAAGGTCCCCACGCAATCCATCCGCACCGACCTTTATGCACAGTTCAGAGATCACATCGATCAATTCATCGGAGATCGTCACCATAGACAATATCTTGGATGCTGTGGCCATTTTCCTTCTCTCCGCTTCTTCTGTCTTGGAGAAGGACTTCAAGAATCCTTCCTGATCATCACAGAACTCCATATTCCTCTGAAGTATCGATGCCCTCTGTTCCTCGGTCATCTCAGGAGAGTAGGCACATAGATCGAATCTATCCAATACGTGCGAACTCACATCACAGTCGTCAGGATTCATCGTTGCGATCAATGTGGTATCGCAATGATACGATGACGATATCGGACCTCTCTCCACATTCACCACTCCTGTGGCTATAACATCGAGGATCCCTGCAAGCATCCCGCGATCCATGAGATTTATATCATCTATGTACAGGATGTTGCCATCGGCCTTCGATAACAATCCTGGTTGAAGGGTTGCCTCTCCTGTCCTCATCGCCTGCTCTACATCGATGCCTCCGAACAACTGTTCATCAGTGATGTTCAGAGGACAGTTCACGACCATCCTGTCGGTGATGCTTCCGACTGCTCTAGCCAAGGTGGTCTTAGCCGAACCGCATCTCCCTCTAATCAATACGGCTTTGATGCTCGGATTTATCAAAGCGCACTCCAAAGCACGTTTGCTATCATCCATCCCGACGACAGCGGTGAAAGGGAATCCGCTCACAGGTCCTGCAGACATCTCTCAAGTTCCTCTCTGTCAAGGTCGGCCTCTTCGAAGGGACGTCTCTTCAGACGATGTGCGAGAACGAGTTCTGCTGTCGCCCTGATATCATCTTTCGTTACCTTCGTACGCCCTTCCAATGCCGCATTCGCTTTGGCAGCCTTCAACAATGTGATGTCCGCACGGTGCCCATCGACCCCGAAATGGATGATGACTGAAACGATCATATCCACTATGGTGTCATCGGCAACTACCTTTGGAAGAAGTTCACGGGCTTTTGTCAGTCTTTCGCATAGATCATCGAGATCCTTCTGAACGCCTGCGATGTACCTCTCTGAATCGGAGTCGTATTCGACTCTCCTCTTGACAACCTCAGCCCTCTTCTTCGGATCCATCTCCCCCTTGATATCCAAAGAGAGACCGAATCTATCAAGAAGCTGCGGTCTGAGATCCCCTTCCTCAGGATTCATCGTTCCGACCAGGATGAATCTAGCAGGATGCGTGAACGAGACACCTTCTCTCTCCACATAATTCACTCCCATCGCGGCGGAGTCCAGAAGAAGGTCCACGAGATGATCGTCAAGAAGGTTCACCTCGTCGACGTAGAGTATGTTACCATTGGCTGCCGCCAATACGCCTGGTTCGAACTTCTTCTCCCCAGTCTTCAGTACGTGTTCGAGATCCAACGTTCCCGATACGCGATCCTCGGTCGCGGAAAGAGGGAGATCGATGACACGCATACGTACCTTCTCTGAGATGAGTTCCTCGCCTTTGTCATATCTTTCCTTACAATATGGGCAATATATCTCCACTCTCCCGTATTCACAGCGGAAAGGACATCCTTGTACGACATTTCTGAAAGGGAGAACGGAATTCATCGAACGTACAGTAGTCGATTTCGCTGTTCCTTTCTCGCCCTTTATGAGTACACCACCGATACCAGGATCGATGACGTTGAGCATCAATGCCCTCTTCATGTTATCCTGACCGACGATTCTAGTGAAAGGGAATGATAGGCCTGCCATTTTATCTGATTTTGGATATATAATCCAATATTAATTATCTCGTAAAATCAAATTCGATTGACTTGATATGTCGGCTTTAGTAATACTAAATACAAATTAATATTACAGTATAATGATGAAATCGACACAGATTATTGCGATAGTGGCAGTGATTGCACTAATTGGTGCTGCGACTGCCATAATTGTCAACAGTAACCTCAATGACGATGACTCTGAGAAGACCGTTGCTGTCAAACAATCTGACGGCACAATCAAAGAAGTCAAATACAAACTAGAACGCATAGTTTGTCTGAGTACATACGCATGCGAGCTCCTTGTGATATACAATTATCAGGACAAAGTGGTCGGAGTATCGAATTCCACGTTTACGAATCCCGCCCCTCTGTCCGAAGATCAGTACTCCGCCGATGGAGCCGTCAATCGCATTCAATATCAACGATTTTTTCAAAAGAGGCTGTCCAACTATCGCTGAGAATGGAAATCTATTAACTCTTTCTCCAGATATCTTCGATTTCAGTAATACGAATATTAAATTTATATGTATTGCAGATTGCATGAAATCCCATTTTTGAGAATGCTTCAGACCAAAATCCATCGATTGACAATCAAAATATCGAATATACCAGATTAAAGGGAGGGTATAAGGCCAGAACCAATAATATATGTTGGATGTATAGTCCATTCGTTAAGGTGAGCTCCTGAAATCGATATTGAGATTCCTAAGGCCTGTCCATTGGTCATTGCTTCTGATAATGGCGCTATTCGTTTCTGCACAGGTTTGGTTCGATCTTGAGATTCCAGGATACATGTCAAGAATCACTGTTCTTCTGAACAGTGGCGGTACTTCCGACGAGGTAATAGGCGAAGGGACATGGATGATCATATACTCCGTCGGCAGTGTCTTCTGTTCGATCTGTGCCGGCGGCATAGCTGCATATGTAGCATCCGAATTCGGAAAGATACTACGCAAGGAACAATTCTCCAAAGTACAGTCATTCTCTCCCGAAGAGATGAGCAGATTCAACATCTACAGTCTCATCACACGCTCCACCAATGATGTTACTCAAGTACAAATGGCAGTGGCAAGGACCTCGCAGCTTATCGTAAAGGTCCCTGTAATGGTCTATATCGCTCTGACAAAGGTTGCCGTAGGCAGTTGGGAATGGACCGAAGTGACTGCCATCGGTATCACAGCAATCGTTATCGTTCAGATCTTCATGCTTTGGTATGTCATCCCTCGTTACAAAAGAGTACAGAGATTCACAGACGGGATGAATCGCACGGTCCGCGAAGGGATGTCGGGTGTAAGGGTCATACGTGCATTCAATGCTGAGGAATATCAGAACAGGAAAGCGGATCAAACGAATGATGAACTTACCGAGAACAACCTCTATGCATCTCGCCTTCTCGCTTTCACCCGTCCGTTCAACGGTGTAGTGCAGAACATCCTCACTGTCGCGATATACATCTTAGGTGCGAACATCATCCTCGCATCCCCATCACCAGAAATGTCGCTCACTGTGTTCTCGAACATGGTCGTGTTCTCATCATATGTGATGTATGTCGTCTCATCCTTCATTCTCCTAGCCCATATCGCCATGGGACTCCCCCGTGCGATAGTATCTGGGAAACGTATCAGGGAGGTGATCGATACAGAGATCTCCGTCGTCAGTGGAAATTCTACAGAAACCAAAGGCAAGGATCCATGCATCTCTTTCAAGAACGTATCCTTCACATATCCTGAGAATTCGAATGATACTCTGACGGACATCTCATTCGATGTAGGATACGGAGAGACGGTCGCCATCATCGGAACGACAGGTTCTGGAAAAACGACACTTCTGAACCTGATCCCGCGCCTCTATGATGCAACATCGGGAACGGTATCGATCGATGGACTCGACGTCAGGGATTATGATCTTGATACTTTACGTTCGAAGATAGGGTATGCTACGCAGAGGCCGATGCTGTTCTCAGGCACTGCAGGGTTCAATATAGGATACGGCAGAGAGGATTGTTCGGATGAAGAGATGATAAAAGCAGCCGAGGTAGCATGCATCGATACATTCCTCAAAGATAGAGAAGGCCTCGATACGAAGATAGAGCACTTGGGTGCGAACTTATCTGGAGGGCAGAAACAGCGCATATCGATCGCTAGAGCGATATGCAAAAGACCTGAGATCTACATCTTCGACGATACATTCTCCGCCTTAGACTACAGGACGGACATCAATGTCCGCAAGAATATCGCAAAGGAAACATCGGGTTCCACGATACTGATCGTCTCTCAACGTATCGTCACTGTGAAGAATGCGGATCGTATCCTCGTACTCAACAACGGAATGATCGTTGCTTCCGGAAAACACAGTGAGCTCCTGAAGGATTGTGAACTGTATCGCGAGATGGCGAAACTTCAGGAATACGGAGGTGACGAAGAATGATGGGAAATTCAAAGAGATCCAAACCTGACGATATGATGGGGGCTTGGAAGGACATCTTCCATTATATCGGGAAGTACAAGTTCGCTTTCATCCTGACCTTGTTGCTTTCCGCATTATCCTCGATATTGGCGCTCCTTGGCCCATATTTCATCAGCGAGATGACCGACCTCATCCAAAAAGGCCTGTCTGTGGAGATGGATATCGAACGCATAAGGAACATCGGTTTCATCCTCATAGCGATCTATCTCATCAGTGGTATCTTCACATTCTTCGAGAATTACATGATGGCGACGGTCTCCCAACGCTGCGCACAGATGTTCCGCATGGATATCTCGAGAAAAATGAACAGGATCCCGTTGCGCTATTTCGATCAGTCGTCCAAAGGGGATGTGATGAGCCGTGTCACCAACGATGTGGATACGCTGGGAGCATCGATGAATCAATGCATAGGCTCTCTTGTGACATCCATCACGACATTGCTGATATCATTCATCCTTATGGCCATACTGAACATCCCACTGACCCTGTTATCCGTATGCATCGCCGTCGTAGGTTTCATCCTGATCAAGGTCATCGCGAAGAGGACCCAACGTTATTTCAGGTCGCAACAGAAGAACCTGGGGAGCATGAACAGTCTCGTTGAGGAACAATACACCGGACACACGGTGGTAAGCATATATGCCGGTCAGAGGAAAGCGATGGAGAGATTCGATACCATCAATGAAGAACTGGGCAATTCAGCATTCAGATCTCAATTCCTCGGAGGGATCTCGTCACATCTCAACGGCCTCATCAGCAACGTAGGATATGTATTGGTCTGCGTCACAGGTGCGATACTCTACATGCACGGCGAGACTACAATCGGAACCATAGTCGCTTTCATGATCTATGTGAAACTCTTCACCGGCGCGTTCTCACAGATATCCAATGCCGTGGTGAACATGCAATCTGTCGCAGCTGCGGCCGAACGTGTGTTCATCTTCCTCAATTATGAGGAAATGCCTATCGAAGAGAGAAGAATCGAGATCACTGATGTCAAAGGAAGGGTGGAATTCCGCGATGTCCACTTCGGATATTCGAAAGAAAGAGAGATCATCCATGGTTTCTCTGCCATAGCTGAACCCGGACAGAAGATATCGATCGTCGGTGCGACAGGTTCTGGAAAGACAACGATGATCAATCTCCTGATGAGATTCTACGAGGTCGATTCCGGTGACATACTGATTGACGGGACATCCACGAAGAATATGACAAGAGAACAGGTCCGCGATCTTTTTGGAATGGTCCTGCAAGAGACATGGATGTTCGAAGGCACTGTCAGAGAGAACATCGTGTTCAATAGAGAGGGTGTTGACGACGACGAATTGGACAGAGTATGCGAATCAGTTGGTCTGAAACATTTCATCTCATCCCTCCCAGAAGGCTACGACACCATGATCAGTGATGTCGATTCGATGTCCGTAGGACAGAGACAGCAAATAGCGATCGCTAGGGCCATGATCGGCGATCCACGTATGATAATCCTGGATGAGGCCACGAGTTCGGTCGATCCATTGACAGAGAAACTCATCAAGGATGCGACAAATGCTATGATGAAAGGAAAGACCTCATTCGTGATCGCTCATCGCCTGTCCACCATCATAGATGCAGATAAGATCATAGTCATGGATGATGGAAGGATCGTTGAGACCGGACGTCATGAGGAACTTCTGAATAAGAATGGCATCTACAAAGAGCTCTTCGACAGTCAATTCGATGTTGCTGATTGATTTTCGATCATTCAACGCATCTCAATGAACATCTTGCTGTGATGGCGCCTTTGGTCTCGTATGAAGAACCATCCCTTAGGATCACATGAGGGCGACCCTCATCCATTATGACCTCTGAATCGACATCGTAGACCTCTTTGATGTTCTCCACCGTCATTACTTCCTTCGGAGTCCCTGCTGCGAATATGGTACCTTGACTCATCAGCAGGATGTTATCAGCATACTTGGAGGCGATATTGAGGTCATGACATATCATGACGACGATTATCCTCTTCTCCCTTGAGAGTCTGTGGAGGAGTCTTGTGACGTCCAACTGATGTTTCACATCGAGATTCGCTGTAGGCTCATCCAAGAGGAGTATCTCTGGTTCCTGAGCAAGACCGCGTGCTAACATCACCTTCTGATGCTGACCTGCACTCAACATATTGAATGGTCTCATAGCAAGATCCGATATCCCGAGCATCTCCAGGATCTCGTACACCTTTCTGATGTCATCCTCGGATGATTTCCAATTCGAATGAGGATGTCTTCCCAGAAGGACAGTATCGACCACTGTCATCGGGAATGTATCTGATGCGGAATAAGGTACGTAACCAGTGACCTTCGCGAGATCCTTCAGGGAGTAGTCCTTCACATCCACATCGTTGATCATCACAGTACCGTAAGTTCTCGAAAGGATACGGTTTATGCAGTGGATCAGTGTCGATTTCCCGACACCGTTCGGACCTAGTATGCAAAGTAGTTGGGGCTCTTCCACATCGAACGATATGTTCGAAAGAACAGATTTGTCAGTATAATTGAATCCCATTTCTTCTACGTTTAACTTCATGATATCAACTCCATCCGTTTCTGCGTTGTTTGACCAGGAAATAGATGAACAGTGGGCTTCCGATGACCGTTGTGATGACACCGACTGGGAGCCCTGAGGTTCCGATGACCCTTGAGATCATATCGGAACACACTAGAAGCAGTGCACCTAGCACTGCAGATGCTGGAATGACATATTTCAGATTGGATCCGAAGAACATCCTTGCCACATGCGGGATTATCAATCCGACGAAACCGATCGTACCTGTGAAACAGACGACCGTTGCGGTACACATGGACACCACTACGAGTATGAATTGTCTGCATCTCTTCGGATTAACGCCTAGGGCCGTGGCGATGTTGTCGCCGGCTCCGATGACATTTATCGTACCGTTCATGTACATGAAGACGCCGATAGCAACAAAAGCCGCCGTTATGACGAAGGGAATTGAATCCCACGACACTTCAGCAAGCGTTCCAACGCCCCATGAATACAATTTCGCTATGTCTGAGGAACTGGCAGTGTATTTCATTAGCGTGGTTGCTGCCGTGAATACATACATGACACCGATCCCTATGAGGATCATGGTTGTCGGCGTGGTCTTCCTACGCAATGTGAACAGGATGATGACCGCTGTCGGGATCAACGCAAAGATGAATGCATTGATGATGTTCCCCAATTCGGTACCGGGGAAGAATGATATCCCCGCAACGACAGCCAATGTCATGCCGAACATGGCGCCTGAGGAGATACCTGTAGTATACGGGTCGGCCAGCGGATTCTTGATCGCTGATTGCATCACGGCACCGCATACTGCCAATGTCGCACCCACAGCGACACCTGCGATGGCACGAGGGATGTATGTGTTGACGACCAATTCCCTCATGATCCAATCCTCATACGCTATGGCTTCCTTGCCATTGATCGCATCGATGACCGCTTGTATCGCAGTCTGGAATGTCATCGGATACAATGAGACGCTTATGGAGAAAACCGATGCGATGACGAGAGGTATGATGAATATCAAATAACAAAGGGTCTTCCTCTTCCCCTTTGCGATGAAACCATCTGCGTCGATGAATTCATCCTTGGAACGGAAATGTGAGAGAAGATCACCAAATATTTGCATTCTTCCTCACCAACAGATATAAGAAGATGGGCGCTCCGACGAAGGATATCACGACACCGACAGGTATAGAACCGTTCGGCGATATCAGACGGCAGACGATATCACAGACAAGCAACAACGATGCTCCGAGCATTGCGGATGCAGGGACAACGAAACGATTGTCGGAATCGATCAATATACGAACTATGTGTGGAGACACCAAACCGACGAAACCGATGATACCGGCATAACTGATGACGGATGCCACCATGAACGCCATCAGTAGAAGGAGGATATATCTCATCGTCTGAACGTTTACACCCATGGCTTTGGCGGATGTCTCGCCCAAACTGAGGACATTGAGCTTTCTTGAGAGCATGCCTACGACGAACAGGCCTATTATAGAAGCTACAGCAACGATCGGGATGTTACTCCAGATTATGTCGTCGATGGAACCGATCTGCCAAACGTAGATCCTTGCCAATGTCTCCTCTTCCGTCGATGTCAAGAGAAGCGTGCTCATGGCGTTGAAGATGTAACCGATGGCGATACCTGCAAGGATGAGTGTAGCCGGCGATTTAGTTCTCGGGGATATCGCAAGGATCGCAGCCACAGGTATCATCGCGAAAAGGAATGCATTGATCGTGATAGCGATACTAGAATATTCATTTTGGATCAGTGTGAAACCTAATACAATCGCTACTGCAACTCCAAAACATGCTCCTGAGGATACTCCTGTCGTATATGCATCAGCAAGAGGATTGTTCATGACACTCTGCATAGCGACACCGGCCACGGCCAATGAAGCACCAGCGAGCAATGCGAACAGAGACCTTGGTAGTCTGTAATCCCAAATAACGGCATCCTCAACCCAATCGGTGCTGTTCACAGGGTATGTGACGCCCATGATATGATTGAACAGAAGCTCGTAGACTCTGCCAATCTCCATCTGACGCGCACCGATACCGACGGATATCCCGAATGCGACGATAGCGACCGTTACACATACTACTATGAAGATTATCTTCCTGAGGATGTATCTCTTGTACTCGGCAACTACGGTCCCGCCTGCCTCGTTCATCATATCACACAAAAAGAATGGATCGGGGATTTTTCCCCGATGTGTTTAAGCGGCCTTGTAATCCGAAACCTTGTAGATTGTGTTCAGCTTACTGAAATCAAGGTTCAATCCGTAGATGTCCTTGCACCAATCCGCATTGAACTTGTCTGCAAAGTCACTGTTGAACTGCTCAGGATACAATACCTGTGCTACATATGCGAGCCTCAATGGCATCGGAAGTTCACCGTTTATCATGTAGATCTCGTTGTTCTTGTA
The DNA here is from genome assembly GCF_964305265.1 of Candidatus Methanarcanum hacksteinii. Taxonomy (NCBI): domain Archaea; kingdom Methanobacteriati; phylum Thermoplasmatota; class Thermoplasmata; order Methanomassiliicoccales; genus Candidatus Methanarcanum; species Candidatus Methanarcanum hacksteinii. The sequence continues at coordinate 366,693 of NZ_CAYATA010000003.1, forward strand.
TGCATCCATCTTGTTGTATGCATCGAAAACACCTTTGATCGTAGTGTCATTGTGAGTTCCTGCGTACCATACTCCGCCGATACCTCCGCTGGTCCTCATGCAGACGACCTTGTTGACTGTGACATCATAGATCCAATCAGCAGTCGACATCTTGATGGTACCAGTCCATCTCTTATCGTCAGGGATCTCCGCTCCAGCAGCCTTCAGGAGCTTTGTGTAATCGGAAGGCGGTGCGGTGAGCGATCCTGTGGTGTTGGAAGCCATAGCGACAACCTTCTTCTCCACCTTGTCGAGTCCTTTGTTCACAGCATTGTAGATCTTATTGGTCATATCGACGATCTTCTGAACGTTGTCATTCTTATCGAACATGAATCCCAAGAAAATGACGGCGCTGAGGAACTCCTTCGCACTAGGTCCCGTTGCATCGATCCTGATCACATCGATATTGTGGGCCTCCATATCCTCATAATTGGCCATGTAGGTGGCGTTAGTGGATGTGATGACTGCACTGACTCCATCGCTGGTTATGTAGGGTGAAGCCTGATCATAAGTGATACCAATCGATTTTCCGATCGATTTAGCGAATTTCGTCTTCATCTCAGGCATCATGACGTGATCTGGCTGGCTTGTCGCTCCGTAACTCACAGCTGCGATCTTATCAGTGATCCCAAGCATGACCAAGAATGCCGCAACGTTGGGAGTAGCTGTGCACAACGCAGAAGTGATCGGCCATTTGCTCTCGGTTGCATTCTGTTTGGTTCCGATGGTATTGACGTGCCAGACGGATGTTGCGGTCTTGTTGATGATCGCCTTCACCTGTTCGATGTCCTCTTGGTCGATCTTATCATCATACTTCGCGTTGGCGAGTGGATAATCCTCTGCCTTCTTCTTTTCATTGATGATATCGTTGATTATGTCGATATCTGCTTGATCGATCCTATCGTCGTTATTCGCATTTCCATATACTGGAAGAACGGAATCGATGGTGACGTTGTTGCCACCATTGTCACCCATATTGTAAATTGCAACACCGATTCCACCCATAGCTAATATTGCTACGACGGCAATTGCAATCACTGCCTTTGTATTTATCATATTAACACCCTTGGATGATACATCCAAATCCCATTGTTGTATAAATATTAGTTGGATGATATATCCAAAGTAGGGATTGTCTACGCACCCCTTTCCTCGATTCTGCTCTCAGAGTCCAAGAATATGTCCTTTAACTTTGATTTCGTATCATCATCCGGTGACCAGAACCCGCGGGATTCTGCCTGAGAGAGATTCTCCACGATCTCTTTCACCGCATCGGGGTTGTTGTCCATCATCCATTGCAACGTCGCTTCATCGAAGAGGAATTTCTCACAATACTTCTCATACATCCATTCGTCCAATGAATCAGAGGTCCCATCCCATCCAATCATGAATTTCGATATGTTCATAAGAACAGAGACTCCGGCATAACCATGTTCCTTCAATCCGTTCAAGAATTTCGGATTGAGTACCTTGCTCCTGAAGACGTATCTGCACTCGTCATCCAATGATCTCAGTTTCGTATTGTCTGGATCTGAATCATCTCCAATGACGGAATACAATTCGTTATCGCCATATTCGCGAACGAATGCATTCATCCCGCCGAGATAGGTGTACACATCATCCACATCGAAGATGTCCGTCTCTCTATCGGACATATTCTTGATTGTTATCTGAGATTTCCTGAATCTCCTGTGGAAGAGTTCCTTCTCCCTCGTTCCATAGAGATTGCGCCCGTATGCATAACAACTCCAATTCACATACGCATCGGCAAGATCCTTCGTCGTATCCCATTTTCCGGAATCGATCAGAACATCCACGCCTACGCCGTAGTTGCCAGGCGGCGATCCGAACATCCTTATCAGACTTCTACGACGCGCCTCATCCTCTGGCACACCATTGCTGATATCTTCTGCAATCTCCTTCCTGAGGTTTGCTCTAAGATAGTTCTCATCGTCGGATTCATCGAGATCGGCAATCATATTCACAGCATCGTCTATCAGATCGATAGCATTGGGGAATGTGTCCCTGAACAGACCGGTGATACGGATGGTGACATCCAAACGTGGCCTTCCCAATTCCTCGAGCGGTACCACCTCCAGATCATTCACATGATCCGTTGTATCGGACCATATCGGTCTGACGCCCATGAGCCAGAGGACATATGCGATATCGTCGCCGTTCGTCTTCATGTTATCAGTGGCCCACATGATGAAACTGATATCGTGAGGATAATCGCCCTTATCGTCCACGAATCTGGAGATCATCTGCTCTGCCATGCGGCGCCCTGTATCCCATGATGCCCTGGTCGGTACGGATTCCGGATCCAATGTGTAGAAGTTCCTTCCTGTCGGCAATATATCCGCCCCACTGCGCGTAGGAGCGCCCGATGGACCAGAAGGAACGAACTGACCGCAGAAACCATCTTGAAGATTCGACATCTCATCGGTCGTCCTGTCGATGTTCGGTGAGAGTGTATCACAGATGAAACGCACTGCTTTTTCCAGATCTTCTCCGCACTCACCGAAATGATCCTCGATGAGAGATTTTGCATCGTCGTACGAATATCCGGTGGACCTGAGTTCCGAAAGAAATGTCATCAGACGGGAATCGAGTTCATCCACCGCCTCACTGTTCGTCCTTCCGTCCTCCCTTAACATCGACGGAACAGCGGAGAGATCTATGCTACATGCATTCGCTGCAGCCTCTCTGAACGATGGTATGGAGCCATTTCTCAATCTCATGATGGAATAGATCTCCTCATCTTTGTGCAGATCCTTCAATGGTTCTCCGAGAATATGCAACCCTGTACGGATTATGTTGCCTTTCAAATCGAACAAGTAATCGTTTATCTGCTCTATGTGGGTCGCCAAATCATTGAATCCTATATCATCGTCGATCCCCAGATCTCCAAATATACTGTTCTTCACACACTCTTCCGCGATCATACTCAGAAGTGTATCCTTTCTGTCCTCACTCATTGACATCCTCGTTCTGAGGTATTCTTGGATGAGTGATTCCAATCTTGAAAGATCGCCATCCGAACCTGCCAAACCCATCGGAGGACTCATATGTCCTATCACGACGGCCTCCGTCCTGCGTTTCGTCTGAATCCCTTCCCCGGGATCGTTGATGAGATATGGATAGAAATGAGGGAGAGCATCTAGAGTGAGATCAGGATAGCAGGATTGCGACAGGCCTACCGATTTCCCTGGCAGCCATTCTATGGAACCATGTGTCCCCATATGGACGACAGCCTGTGCTCCGAAATCATACTGCAACCAATGATAGTATTCCAAATACTGATGTGGGATCACGATATCGGGATCGTGCATCACCTTGTCCATGACCTCCATCATCGCTCTTGGTGGCTGGAAACCTACGAATACATTATCATATACCTTCCCAGGTATCACTATCCTCCCGCGAGATGTTTGGATCTCTCCTGGCGGTTCCCCCCAGCATCTACACATTCCTTTCTTATTGAATTCCGGAGATCCGTCGAAGACTCCTTCCTTATACCTTTCAACACTCACATTATCTACGGAACGTTCGTCGATATCCCTATCCGATACAGAGGTCAGATCGTTGGTTATTCCCTTTTCGATGAGATCCGCGACCAATTCCGCACCTGTTGTCGGGTGATCCTTCGGGACAGAATATCCGGATTCATACAATTCATTCAGAATACGGGCCACCGATTCAACGGTATCCAATCCGCCCGCGGAACCGATGCCTCCAGTCGACGATGAGCTCTGATACATCAGAATAGCTATCTTACGTTCCTTCATCGGCGTCCTTTTCAACGTCACCCAATTGGATACCATCCTGCCGATGTGATCTATGCGTTCATCTATGGGAGTAGGTCTCGATGATCCTTTTCCCATCACAGAATACGGGACTGCGATTATCTGTCCATCGACTTCAGGCCAAACGACCTGTGTGAATAGATCCGACTTCTCAAGACCCCTCACATCCTCCGAGAACTCAGAGAAATTGCGTACAGTCATTATGTGGATCATGGGGACGTTCAGTCTACGTCTGAGGTAATTCTCTTCCTCAGGCGTCACCAATCCCGTACCTCCTGTCTTCGAATTCACTAGAAGTGAGAATCCATTGGTCACCACTATCGCATCGACCATCGTCCTTCCATCATCAACGAAATATTCGGTTAGAGCCTCTTCCGAATTCCTGTAGAGTTCGTGGCCTTTGCTGACCATGTTGGAGAAAAGGATCGGGATCGTGTTCATACCGCGCTCTTCGATATCCGCTATGAGCGCATCCGCCGACGCAAACTCCTGATACAACCACAGATTGGAATCAAGGACTATCCCTACCGTTGGTCTGGATGGATCCAATGAGAGAAGGTATTCACATGCATCTTCGCGATACAATCTCCCAGAATGATATATCCCTGTACACGGGACAACCACAGGCTCAGGGATGAAATCATTTCCTTTGGATCTCTCTTCGATCCATCTGAAAACGAGTTTTTCATTTTCATCACCTTTCAACGTCATGCATTTGCATAATGCGAAATATTCGTCATCCGTTCCTTTGAACAATGGGCGATATATCGCCCTGATATCCGCATTCCCTGTATGAACGATGCAATATCCATTCGCATTACGCATCTCTTCTTCGAGCAGAGAGAATCTTTTGAGATTGTCTGGATCGGACATACATCTTACGATCGTCAGGTCAGCGTTCGAGACATTATGCAACATCTCTCTGAACAGTAACTTATCGTCATTGAGCTCACCATAGCTGTATCCGAACAGACCGATCTCTGTTCCTGATATTGTCGAATAAGAATCCGCTATGTTCTTTATCGCATCGATACCAACGGATTGTATGGAAACGAAGACAACCTTCAACCTACTCAATCGATTCACTTCCAGAGTGTAAAACATATATGTGTGATATATATTGGACGTATCATCCAAGTGATTTAAATGTTACAGGTCGCAATCTACGGAAAAGGCGGAATAGGCAAATCAACAGTGTCTGCGAACATATCATACCAATTGGCTTCGGAAGGGAAGACCGTTGCACAGATAGGATGCGACCCGAAACATGACTCCACAAGACTATTGCTCAATGGAAGGACACAAAGAACGATTTTGGACCATATCAACACCGGGGATGACAGCGAAGTCCTATCTATAGGGAAGAATGGCATCTATTGCCTTGAAGCAGGCGGTCCAGAACCTGGTGTTGGATGTGCTGGTCGTGGCATATTGACGGCATTCGATTTCATTGAGAAAGAGGATCTATTACCTGAGGTCGATGTCAGACTCTATGACGTACTCGGAGATGTCGTGTGCGGAGGTTTCGCCGTCCCTCTCAGGAAGAAATACGCGGATCTTGTATTCATCGTGACATCAGGAGAATTCATGTCGCTGTACGCAGCGAACAATATTCTCAAAGGAGTGCGGAATTACGATCGCGGAACTCCAAGGGTGGGAGGGATCATCCTCAATTGTCGCGGTAATGAAGGGGAAAGGGAATACGTCTCCAACTTCGCCGATGCTGTTGGACTCCCTATCATCGCAACCATACCAAGGGATCCTGAATTCTCTAAATCCGAATCCAAAGGATGCACCGTGTCCGAATCATCCCCTGGATCCAAAGCGGCAAGATCGATAGAGCCGATCGTGAGAACGATCATCGAAAATCTCAATGGCAAAGGGACGAGATACGAAGCAGATCCGTTGGATGATGATGATCTAGACAAGGTAGCGAAAGGCATCCCTGTAGAAAGGAAGAAAGATCGTTGCGACATCCGAAGGGATCTTGCGATCTGCGAGAAGAATACCCTTAGGACATGCGGAGCAAGGTCACCCTTCGGATTGTGCTATGACATCGAGGACTCCGATGTCATCGTCCATGGTCCAACGAGTTGTGCATACATGTTCTCTCAGAGTTACGATACATATGATATGCTCTGCGGAGAGATATCGAAAAGAAAGTCTTCCGAAAGAGTGTTCTGCACGGATATCGACGATACCGCCTCGATATATGGTGCGTCCGAGAAGTTGAGATCGCTCATCAATGAGAGACTCTCTTCAGGAACTAAGATAGTGTTCGTCGTGACCACCTGCGTCCCTGCGATCATAGGAGATGATGTTGCAGGAGTATGCGCGGATTGCGAGAAGGAGAATCCAGGACATAGAGTGATACCAGTCATAGCGGACGGAATCCTCAACGGCGGAGCTTCACAATGCTATATGATCGGGATCCAAGCTACATCGGAACTAATCGATGATGACATCCTTCCAGAGAAAGGGCTGATCAATCTCATCGGATATTACAAGAACACGGATCCTGTAGCTAGAGCGCATGATGATCTGGAGCACATCCTTGGACTTGCAGGTCTGAGGATCAACACCCTGATCGGGAGTTACCAGACCTCCGAGAGATTCTCCAAGATGAAGAGGGCCTCGATGAACATCCCCTTCGCCGAAAGCAAACTCTCGGAGAAATGCGGAAGATACCTCGAAGGAAGATTCGGTACGCCATATTTCCCACACCATGTGCCCGTAGGCATGATACAAACGGAGCAATGGATGAGGGAGATCGGGAAGGTCACATCCATGCCCGATGATGAGATCACAAAGAAGATAGGATCGTTGAAGGAATTCTATGATGAATGTATGGAAGGCATAAGAGGAAAGACTGTTGGTAAGACCACACTGATCTATGCCTACGAATCCATGGACATCAGCTGGATGTTGGAATTATCGGAAGTGATGGGATTCAAAGTCATAGAGATAGTATGCCCAACGGTGACGAAATGGACAATAGAATCTGATGTCATGGACAACATCAAGGACATACCTATCGTCAGGGATGCCAATCTGAACATACTGAAAGAAAGGGTGGCCGAACTCGATCCCGATTTCACGATAGGCATCAGTGCATACGTATCCTCATTGGGCATAAGGACGATCTCCCCCGATAGCGTCGGGCCAGGATTCCGTTCTATGGCCGATTTTGGAAAACGCATCATCAACATGCTGAGATTGGAGGCGTTGCAATGAACGGAATGGATGGATTCCTTGGAGCGATGATCGCTTCCGAGAGCATCCTTGACGGTGCAACAGTACTCCATGGACCCGGAGGGTGCAGGAGGATGACATCCGTATTGTCATCCAAATTGCTTCCAAGGGATTATTCAGCGAAATGCGGTTCATTCTTCTTCAACGAACCTAGGATCCCATGCACATTCGTCGATTCCTCCGATTACATATATGGTGCTACGGACAAAGTCGGGATGGTATTGAACATACTTGAGAAAGAGGAATGTAAGATCGCTGTTCTTTTAGAATCGCCTGCGACATCCCTGATCGGGGATCACATTCTCGATGAGGTCCAATCATCGGATGTCTCCGACAGATGCATCGTTGTCAACAAATGCAGCATGTCCCTCCCATTCTCCGAAGGATTCGATTCTATCATCGAATCCATATGCAGAAAACTTGTCTCTGCCCGTGAAAAGAAAAGGAAAGCGGTCAACATCATCGGTGCACCCTTCACGATGCGCGGCAACAACTACTTCTTGAAAGAGATGAAGGAACTTCTAGAGATGATGGGACTTGAGACCATCGCATGCATAGGCTCAGGTTGTACGACAGACGATATCAGAAGATCGTCTGAAGCATTGGCGAATGTCTGCATCTGTCCCGAATACTGCAAGAAAACATCAGAATTCTACGAATCGATTAGTATTCCTACTGCATACTCCGAATATGGTGCACCGATAGGACATGATAACATGCGCGATCTCATCAGATCCGTCGCTGAGAAGACTGGTATGGATTCATCAAAGGCCTTGGCATACATAGATTCGGACGAGAAGGAGATGGCAAATCGTATCAAAGCGTCATTGAGCGCATCGGATAGACTCAATTACAGATCATTCTCAGTCCTTGCAGAATCATCCGTCTCCCTTGCATTGGTCAGATTCATGGGAAAGACGTTGAAGATGATCCCTGAATGCATCAACATCACTGAAAGTGATCCAAGGACTTACATGAAATTAAAAGGGTTATTGGATGGGCTGGAATCATCTGACGTCCTATCGAAAGAGTTCGGTGATGAATATACGGATATATGCATCGGACCTGGTGCGATGACCAAGAGATTGGAGATGAAAGGATTGTGTCGTAAAGGCATAGATGCCGGACTCCCTACTTCCGATTCTGTGGACCTATTCCCGAAATCGATACTTGGAGTGAACGGTGGCAGACATCTTGCTGATCTGGTCATCAATTCGATATATTTCAAAAATTGATAGAATCCGACAATATGACGACAGGATGCATCCTTGATCCTATCGACTTGTGGATAAGGAATTCAGATGATTCTGGGGCAGATTGTGAATTCATCAGAGTAGGCTGCCATTCTTTGAATTCATCATTAAAGTAATTGCGACCATTTATTGATTTTTTATCAATTAGTTTAGAAATTGTTTTACAATCAATTATTGAGGTCTCTGATGAACATGAGGTTATACGCACGATACTTGGCGAATGTAAATTTCGCAGAAACCCGATGGGTTTCAGTGCTTACAATACACTCGTATCGAGATCCAAATCAGCAAAATTCACTGAGAACATCATTTTCATACTGTTCTCTGCGTCAGGATTCGAAGAAGAATTATGCGAATTCGCAGAAGATAGTGGTGTGATTCTCGTTGACGGCAAGACGTTGATGGGAGATAGTGAACCTCCCATTCTGTTCAAATGATCAAAATGGGCAAGATTCTAATGGATTATGGATGGACTTTCAATCCCTCATCCACACAGGCACCCTGTTCTTCTCGAGTGGCAACCGAGATATGAGGTCGGCAATCGTTGTCCTCGATAGAGAATTCAACATCGAATCCCTAGCATCACTCAGGCTGGTATCGAGGATCTCATGCAATTCACTCCCGATAGGACAATGAGGATTCACGGGATACATCCCGAACATCTCGTCCACATCATCCGACTCTACAGCGTGGTATACATCCTCTAAGGTTATCTCCTCTGGAGGGCGCATCATTTTCGTCCTTGCCCTCCCCATCCCTGGTCTTAGCAGACCTGCTTTCCCAAGTTTAACGAAGACATTCCTGACGATGACGGGATTGCAACCGATACTCATCGCTACCTTCTTGCTCGTGATCTTATCCTGATCGAAGAAAGACACCAACATGAGTGCATGTATTGCTACCGTGAACTGTGATCCTGCCCTCATATCATCGCCTTTCATTGCGGCAATTTGGATTTACAATTCTTATAGAGATCATCCGTAGGTTGAAGACTTGCCCACCCATCCTCAGCTACCTTCACTGACAAAGCCGTTCTCTTTGCAACGACTGAGACGTTCTTGTCGAAATTCTCTCTGTCGCCTATGCCTGTATCGATCTTCAATATGTGCTCATAATTCCCCAATCTGAGCAGCCACCTCATGTAACCATCAGGACCAGGTTCTATTCCAAGCTCTTCCCTCATCTCATCGGTGATGGAATTCTCTATCTTCAAGGATTCGCTTTTATCCGCGTTCATGAAATCATCATAATTCGAGGCCATGGCAGGGAATACATACAGATATCCTGTGTATTTCTTCTCCATTTCCATATACCTAGGTCCGCCAGCTACGTTTATGCCGACACAATCGTCACATACATTACCATTGCAGTCACAGAAGGTAAATGCTGGTTTGTAACCATTGGATGCACACCATTTAGGTATATTCCAACCATAATTACCACAAGTCCCTAGATAGAATCCTATTGTGTCCGATACTCCCTGCATCGTCTTCGTCAGATCCTCCACAGTAGATTTTAAGACATCAGGCCTGGCATGAAGTCCAAGTGAGATCATGACGATCAGTATGTTGAATCCATCCTTCGGAACATATGTCCTTTTGACAACATCCTGCCAAAAAATCGTATCATATGTTACCCCTGCCTTATCCAGTTTCCTTGTGATGGAGCCCTCGTTACCATTACGTACGATCGTGATAGATTTCTCATCCCTGTCATTAGTGATACTGTAGACTAGATTGTCATCCACCATCGGACAACATACCACTCCCATTACCCCATGTGTCATAATTGATATTACACATAAAACTATATCAAATTAACAATTATGACAGTTGAGATTATGACGATCTTGCTCATAGTTCGATGATCGTTGTTATCTATTATCGCCATCAAGACACTGAACAGCGATTGTGTTCAACATATGAAGTGAAATCTATGTCCGTGTTATGTCAAAATTCCGGACCGTCCCATTCTGGTTCCAAGTCCTTCATAAATGCTGCAACGAACAGAGGGTAGTGTTCTATCCCATCATCATCCACCGAGATGTTTCCATTCTCTAACATCACCCTACGTCCGATGTTGAAGACCTTGGATACTTTCTCTATTGATGGCGCATCCCTCTTTTTTCCGGATTTGACCTCGATCACACATATTCCCATGCCCATCTCCAGAAGAAATAATGCAATATTGCAACGAACTTGAATCAGCATTTGAAGACAATCATATCAAACTGGAAGGTATGGCCGATCTAGAAGGGGGATTATCAACAGAATCTATGACACATCATGTTCGTGGATATCGTATTGGAAAACGTGTAAGGCCAAAGCCAGAGTTTTCTCCTAATCCGTCTGATCTAGATGATGCCCGCAGAATAATCATGGTCGATGAGACTTTCAAAGGAAGATATCGGAATGATTAACGCCCTTCTGAAGAAGGGTTATGCCGCAACGAGGACAGCTCTCTACAAAGCGGCGCTCAGGGAATACTATCAGCGCAGGTTGGGTGAGAAGGATGATGGAGCATTCTAAACTGGACGGGATAAAGAACGTGGACAAGGATTACGTTGTCCAGTTCATCAAGCATATCAGGAAGCTCAACCTCGCCCCCGACACAAAATATGCGTACGAACAGTCGGTCAACAGATGTCTCACCTTCCTTTCCGAAGGAAAGAGGAACACCCACCCGAAGAAGATCAACCAAGATGACATAATGTACCTGAAGAATGTAGGGATGGGCGCACTTTCGGAAAGGACAAAACTGTACTACTTCACCGCATTCTCCACATATCTGGAGTTCTACAGCAACAACGTGATCAGGAACATGCACATCCACTGGGGCGCTGATGAGAGAACCCATGTGGATTGGCTCGAACCACAGGATGCGAAGAAACTTCTAGATGCTCCGCTCAACCTCGCTCAGCAACTGGTCATCCAGCTCGAACTGTGCATGGGGCTGAGGCGCGTAGAGGTCATAAGGCTGACCACTGACAAGATCTTCTCGGACAGGGCGGATATCAGAGGAAAAGGACGCGGAGGCGGTAAGTGGAGATCCGTGCCGATGTCCCCTCAGACGAAGGAGGTTCTGAACCAATATCTGGTTTATAGGGACAACATGATTGCGGAAGCGAAGAAACGCAATCCGGGAACGGTCGTGCCGAAAGAGGTGCTCCTGCATCTGAACGGAAGTTACCTCGGAGCATACTCGGAACACGGTACCGGATTCGACAAGGCCTTCGTGGAACCCGTCAGAAAAATCACTGGTGTTCATTTCGGAAATCACACTCTCAGGAGAACGTTTGGACGTCAGCTCTGGAAGAACGGGATACCAATTGAGACCATCGCGAAGATCCTCGGACACGAGTCGGTCTCCATGACCCTGAGGTACATCGGGGTGAACATCGGAGACATGAGCAGCGCTATCAACGGTCTTTCGTTCGAATGATTGGAAACCTTTTCCCCTTTCTTTCTCTTATTCCCATCGTTCCGTATGTGTGCCGGAAACACCTTGGAATGACCCAAATGGTGTGCCCAAAAAATCGAATCTACTCTTTTTGTGATACACTGTCTGCAGGAATCGAGTGAGTGTTTTTCGTTCAATCCGAAGGGGGAGACGTACTCATTTGGGCACACCGCTCACCAATTGGGAACACCATTTGGGGAACACCGATTTGCAAAAATTGAGATATCTTTATAACCCGAGAACCGAATTTTCAGATAAGTGATCTCACGAGGTGTATCACACTACGTGTATCACAGCAAGGAGAAACCGAATATGACCCCTGAACGGCGTATTACAAAGCCAGAAGGGAGTGGTGGTCCCATTGTGATTTGAACACAAGACCTTCCGGTTATCAGCCGGACGCTCGAACCAAGCTAAGCTATGGGACCACTCGGTGAGGCTGGATAGATACATGTATAATAAATATGTTTTGGTCGGACCATTTTTCGCCAGAATGATGTAAGGGTGTTGTAACGAATCATATACAGACGATACGATCGAGCGTGAATGAGCATTGATGAAAACCCGTAGCGACGAAAGGATAGGATCTGATATCCCGCCATGCAACCGCGCTCCGCCAAGTAAAACGATATTATAAAATGAGATCATCACAGGGGCATGAACAAATATCTCCAGCTTTTCAGGACAGGCAATGCCGTCATGGGGATCGTTGGCGTCTTCGTGGCCTGTTTCATGGCCGCCGGATTCGATATCGCGGACGAGATCGTGAATCTCCTGATTTCAGCTGTTGTCGTGTTCATGTTCATGTGCGGCGGAAATGCCCTCAATGACTACATAGACTATGAGATCGACAAGACCGCACATCCTGAGCGCCCGATACCATCTGGAAGGATAGAAAGGAAGACGGCCCTCTATGCAGGGCTTGTTATGTTCATCAGTTCGGTAGCCATCTCCTTCCTCACGATGGATATCGAATGCATCGCGATCGTCATCGTCGCATGCATACTCATGGTCGCATACGAGACCTGTCTCAAACAAAGAGGATTCATCGGCAACATCACCATCGCCATACTCACCGGGATGATGTTCCTCCTTGGAGGGAGTGTTGTCGGCAGCATGATGGATAATGCAATCGTGGCTGCGATGGCGATGTTGGTCTCCATTGGCAGGGAGATAACCAAGGACATCGAGGACATGGATTCCGATGAAGGAAGGATAACACTCCCCATGAGGATCGGAATCAGGAATGCATCGATAATTGCATGTGCATTCTATGTCGCAGGACCTCTGCTGAGCATCCAACCGATGATAGCAGGGACATATGGGATACTTTACTACACAGTCCTCATCGCAGATGCCGTCTTCGTATTCTGTGCTATATCTGTATTCAAGGATCCTCACAGATCACAGAAGCTTGCCAAGAAAGCGATGGTCTTAGCGCTCATATCATTCATCCTCGGCGTATTCAGATTTTAGGGATATCTTTTGATACGATACATCCGAATCCATTATTAGGGAAACCATCCTTACGATTACCCATGGCTCCTGTGTTCCATTGGGTTAAGGTCAAGATCGTATGTTATGCTACAGAGGACGAGGATCTCCTCCATGACGTCATCGTCAAACTCACAGGCATAGACGATGATGAATCGTATGATGTCGATATATCCGAGGGATTGCATGGCAATCCGATAACCGTAATAGATGCGAACCTCACTCACAATAAGGATTGCGAGAGGATATTCAAGAATCTTGGTAAGGATATACTCGAATCGCTCATACCAGAACTCGAAGATCGCATAGACGATGATGACATATTCTACATGAGATTGGATAAACAGAGAGCGGTAGAAGGGGAGTATGTACTCTCCCATAGTGGGGATGTGATATCGATCACCGCTAAGATCGCTGCACATCCTGCAAAGAAAGAGATAGCGATAGGCTTGATGAGGGATTACCTCATCAAGCTGACTCGTCCTGATTCTCCTGTGGTTTCACAGTGACCTGTACCATCCTTACGCGACGGTTCTTCACGGACCTCACGATCATCTTGACGTGACTGTCCTCAATCCTATCGCCTTTAACTGGCACACGGTTCAATTTGTACTGTATGTAACCGCTCACAGTAGGTTCGTCATAATCTCCGAGATCCAATTCCACACCGATCTCCTGCATGAGATCGCTTATGTTGGTATCTCCAAGGACTGCATAGGTTCCATCCTCCTCATGCATGATGAAATGCTGCACCTCATCGCTCTCGTCCCAGATCTCTCCGACGAGTTCTTCGAGCACGTCCTCCAACGAGACTATACCGACAGTCCCGCCGTATGAATCGACCACGATGACCATCTGTACCATCGATCTCTGTATCTCGGTGAGTGCCTTAGCTACTGTCGTATTCTCAGGTATGAACTTGACCGGGCGCATTATCTCCACAATCTTCCCGGCACCGTTGTCCTTGAAGTATCTGTTGTAGAAATCCTTGGCATAAACGACACCGAGTATCCTGTCGATCGTTTCATCGTATACTGGTATCCTTGAGAATCCTGATTTGATGAATACATCCTTCAATGCATCCATGCTCTCGGTCTTCTCTATCCCTACGACATCCACACGAGGTGTGAGGATCTCGGTCACAGCCTTATCATCGAACTCGATGGCTGATTTGATCAATTCACTCTCGGTCTTCTCGAGTGTGCCCTCTTCCTTGATCTGATCGATCATGACAACGAGTTCATCCTCTGTGAGTGTGACATCGTCCTCATTGACATTGGTGTGCGTCATCTTGTTGACCATCTTGAAGAAGAACGTTATCGGAGACAATACTGTCATGAAGAAGCTGAGTGCGCCACCCAATTGCAATGTGTATCTCTCTGCATTGGTCTTCGCCATCTTCTTCGGCGTTATCTCTCCGCATAATAAGATCACAACGAACATGAACACGGTCGCGAATGCAACACCCAATGCCCCGAATGCCATCGTGAACATCCACGTACATATCGATGACGATAGGATGTTAACGAGATTGTTGCCCACAAGTATGGTCGTAAGGAGTTTATCATAGTCATCCAGGAGTTTCAATGCCCTGGTGGCCTTTTTGTTACCTTCATTAGCATAGTTCTTGAGTCTTATCTTGTTAACGCTTGTAAAAGCCGTCTCGGACGCCGAGAAGAATGCAGACATCAATACCAATATGAACAGAACGAACGCAAAGAGTGCGAACGTCATCGACTGAGTATCCATCTATTAAGTCCCTGCCATGTCGGAGGACAACGTGTCCCCCTCTAGATCCGTAAGGATGTGTGGGTCCTATCATTGGACTACTTTATAAATTGTTCTCAGGCCTGATACCCGTTCGGATGTTGACTTATCTCGGATAGAAGTACAGCACCCAGGCGTCATCGGGGATTTAGACATCTATCCATATGATGTGATATCATGGCTTAAAATACCATGAACAAGAGAAATGTTCGCATTATTCGCCGTCATTTAGTTCTCGATCCTTATTTTTATTTTACTAGGGATTTAAATAATAAGTTCGGATATGAGAATATAGATTATCATGGCCGACCAATTCAAATACGAAATCATCGAGATGATCGCCGTACTGTCAGAATCCAACAAAGGATGGACAAAAGAGCTGAACCTCATAAGCTGGAATGACAAAGACCCCAAATACGACATCAGAGAATGGTCACCCGACAGAAGCAAAATGAGCAAAGGGATCACACTCACGCCCGAAGAGACCGCTGTCCTAAAGAAGGCATTGGACTCCAGGGAAGAACTCTGAAACTTCACTCCTGTCCCCGCGACAGGATCAACTCCTTAAATTCATTCTAATAGCGATTGCCATGTCATCGAGATTCGATTATCTTCAACATCTCTTGGATTGCGTGGATTTCGTATCCTCGGGAAAGAAGGGTGCGATCTCTGATGATAGGAAGCTCATCGCAGAATACAATCCGTCGTACTACGACATGTTACAAAGATATCTGAAGAATTCGGATCAACGTGTCAAGATAGAGGTCATAACCCTCCTCACGAACCTGAGGGAGAGGCAGGCCATCGGTGACATCAAGGAATTGAGGATCACATCCAATGAGAATGTCAGCAATGCCTGCGTAGGATTCCTTTACACCATGGATACCGTGGATGACTACATTCCAGATCTCATGGATATACTCAAACACAAACGCGGTTCTGAATTCAGGAACGCTGCCGCCAGGATGCGTTCCGTCGGAAGGGAGGAGGACATACCCGAACTGCGTAAGATCTATGGACAGGTCGACGGAGAGATGCGCGAACAAATGAGGGAATGTATCGAAGGCATCATCGATCGTACACCTTCATTGTCCAAGAAGAAACGCATGCTCCTATCCGTTCCTGTATTCCCGGATGAGGACAGATTCATGAGCTTCGCGGACAACACATCCGTCTATCTTGACATAAGATACAGGGATAACGTCAGCGAGATGGATATGATCTCATCCAGAACGTACAATAACGTCGCCAAGGCGTTGAAGAAGATACAGATCAGACTCTTCAACGAAGAGGTGAATCTGAAATATTATTCAGATGAGGCCAAAGCTGCGTACAATGAGATCAATGACCTGTTCATTTGGGCCTTGGATAATATCAAGACGAAGAAGATCCTGATGGATACCCCGACATCCGATATGGATGCGCCTGATTGCACTCGTTGTGGTAACAGGATGACTTATAGCAAGAACGGTTGGAGATGTCCTATCTGCGGAAGTTCCCACTGACCGCGTATGTTTTATAATCCACAGACGTAACCCGTCGCATCGGACAAGATAGTTCCGATGATGGAGAGACTCGTGATGATAAAACAAGTCCGCGACAATTATGCAGCGCCCGTTATCGAGAAGGAGATCCGCGATTATTGGGACTCCAAGGACGCATACCATAAGACCAAGGAAGCACGCGAAAACGGCGAGAGATTCTATTTCGTTGATGGTCCGCCATATACGTCGGGCCACGTACACATGGGTACTGCCCTGAACAAGACGATAAAGGACATACTCATCAGATACTGGAGAATGAACGGATACAACGTCCGTGATCAACCTGGATTCGATATGCATGGATTGCCCATCGAGGTACAGGTGGAGAAGAAGATCACAGTACCTGGAAGGGTCAACAAGGATGGAAAACCGGATGAGGTCGGTGTCAGGTCCAAGAAAGAGATCGAGGAAATCATAGGCATCGATGAATTCGTCAACACCTGTAAGGAACATGCCCTGTCACTTCAGGGAGAGATGACCGAGGAATTCAAAGAACTCGGCGTATGGATGGATTGGGAACACCCGTATCAGACCATAAAGAACGATTATATCGAATCCGCATGGTGGACCATACAGAAGGCCCATGAGAAGGGACTCTTGGATTCATCCAGCAGAGTCGTCACCTGGTGTCCAAGATGTGAGACCGCACTTGCTGAGGCAGAAATAGAGTATTGGGATGAGACGGACCCTTCCGTCATGGTCAAATTCCCACTTGTCGACGATCCGAGCACATCGCTCCTGATATGGACAACAACGCCTTGGACACTCCCTGCTAACATGGCTGTCGCAGCCCATCCCGACATGACCTACGCAAAGGTCGCATTCCAGAAGGATGGCGTGACCGACAATATCATCTGCATGGAATCACAAGCCGATTACATCAAACAGAAAGGTGGTTTCGACAGTTTCACGGTCATCGAGACGTACAAAGGTTCTGACATGGTCGGAATGTCATACGTCCCTCCGTTCGACATCGATGAGAAATACCTCAAGAGGTCGGAATACACATACAAGGTCCTTACTGCCGATTATGTAGAACAGGACAACACAGGTCTCGTCCACACAGCACCTGGATTCGGTCCGGACGATTATGAGACGGGAAAGAGATTCGGTATCGAACCGTTCTGTCCTGTCGGAGAATCCGGTAGGTACACAGAGGAGTTCCCGATGATGGAAGGCCGTAAGGTCAAGACCGTCAACGATGACATCAAGAAATATCTCGATGAGAAGGGATTGCTCCTCAACGCTGAGAAGATCAAACACAGATACGGTCACTGCTGGAGATGCAAGACACCGATCATCTACAGGAACACCAGACAATGGTTCCTCGCAGTCCCCAAAGTGAAGCAGAGGATGCTCGAAGAGATCGATAGGGTCAAATGGGTACCCGATTGGGCCGGTTCAACCAGAGAGAAGAACTGGGTGGATGGCGCAAGGGATTGGTGCATCTCAAGACAGAGGTATTGGGGAATCCCGCTTCCAGTATGGGAATGCAAATGCGGCGAAAGGAAGGTCATCGGTCAGGTCTCCGAACTCAAGGAAGGAGAAGGCTACACCGAGGGAATGGATATCCACAGACCTTGGATCGATAACGTGACATTCAAATGTCCGAAATGTGGCGGCAAGATGACAAGAGCGCCTGATATCCTCGACGTATGGTTCGATTCAGGTGTAGCTGCATGGGCATCACTCGGATATCCTGCCAAGAAGGATGAGTTCGACAAATGGTGGCCTTGCAGATTCATCGTAGAGGCACACGATCAGACGAGAGGATGGTTCTACTCACAGCTCGGAGCTGGAGTCATGTCCTTCGATAGGGCACCATATGATGAGGTCATGATGCACGCATGGATGCTCGATACCAAAGGTCAGAAGATGTCGAAATCACTTGGCAATGTCGTAGAACCTAAGGAAGTCGCATCAGAATTCGGTGCGGATGCCATGAGATTGTATTCGGTCAGAGCGAATGCACCATGGGACGATACGTGTTTCCAGTGGGATGTCAAGAAGAACCCGCCCATGAAGGAAGGCCCCAAGAATGCTTGGAAGATCCTGAACACATATTGGAATGTTGTGAAATTCGCATCAATGTACATGGAGATAGATGATTTCGATCCAGAGAGTTACACTCCCGAGGTCATGAAGGATCACTTCAGGTATGAAGATAGATGGATGTTCTCACGCACAGAGAAGATGAAAGCGGCAGTCCATGATGGTATCGAATCGAGAGAACTCCACAAGGCTGCACGTGCCATAGAGGACTACATCATGGAGGATCTCTCCAAATGGTACGTCAAACTCATCAGGGACCGCAGTTGGACAGAGGATAAGGATTCGCAGAATGACAAATTGGCATCATACTGCACATTGTACTATGCGATCATGCAGACTGCCATAACCATGGCTCCGATAACACCGCACATCAGTGAGGAGATCTATCAGCACATGGGAGGTAAGAAACTCTCCGTACATATGGAGGATTGGTTATCACCCAATGAAGCGTTCATCGCAGATGATATCGAAGAGAACATGAAGATCATTCAGGAACTCGTCGAGATCATCGCCACTGAAAGGGCGAAGATGGGCAGTAAGCTCAGATGGCCTCTCAAGAGGATCTCAATAGTCGGCAAATCACCGGATTCGTACGATGCTGTCAAGATGTTCGAGGATGTGTTGAAGCAACAGGGTAATGTCAAGAGCATCGAGTACATCTCACCCGATAAGCTCCCGTGTGATAAGGAAGCCGTCAAATACACCGACGGACAGATCGTCATCGATTTCGATGTCACGCCTGAGATCGAGGCCGAAGGATACACCAGGGAGCTCATCAGAAGGATCCAACAGATGCGTAAGGACATGAAGCTCAATGTCGAACAGTACATCGAGATCCAAGTCAAAGCCGATGATGTGTTGGTGAAATACTTCGAGACATGGAAGGACTTCATATCCAATGAGGTCAGAGCCAAATCCATATCATTCCTCGATGAACCTAACGGTGATGAGGTCAAGACCTGGGATGTCACCGGAAAGGATATCACCATCGGTGTGAAGAAACTCTAAGATGGTGGGATTCCCACCATCATCTTTCTTTTATTACTCCATTGAGAATCCATGACAAGGATTCATCTTGCAGGATCAATCCTTGGAACCTATTATGTGCTTTATAGCCTCATTCGCAAGGATCATGCCGAATATCGCAGGTATCGTAGGTAATGAGCCCAATATGCTCTTCCCATGTTCATCGCGATCCATATCGACATGGATAGGTTTCTCCTCAGAATATACGCAAGTTATGTGCTTCGTATCGACATCCCTCAGTTTGCACCTTATGCTTGATGCCAAAGGACAGACCTTCGTCCCCATTATGTTGGCGATGCGTATCTTCTCCGCATCCATATGCAATGCCGCACCCATGGATGAATAGGTGACGATGTCATGCGTTGCCGCATATCTCAGAAGTGATACCTTATGTTGGATTGTATCGATGGCATCGACAAGGACATCCGGTTTTTTCGAAAGCAATGATGGCAACGTATCCTCTGAGACAAATTCCATCTCAGCGGATATATCGATGTCAGGATTTATGGATCTGGCACGTTCGATGGCAACGATAGCCTTCGGCTGCCCTATTGTGTTGACCGTTGCAAGTATCTGTCTGTTCAGATTGGTATCGTTGAACACATCGGCATCGATGACCTTTATGTGTCCTACACCTGCTCTGACAAGACCTTCTAACGCATAACCGCCAACAGCACCGACGCCTGCCAAGACGACATACGAGTCCCTCAGAGCCTCGACGCCATCCTCGCCTATCAGAACCTTCGTCCTTTGACTGATATCATCCGCCATCGATATCGAATCCTATGAACAGATAGATAACCGTTATGTACCGGACCATATCGACAGAATATCTTGTCACATAGATGGTCGTTGATGATAGAACTTATCTACTCACGGAATGATACAAACATAAGCATCCCAAAAAACGAATGATCGTATGCATAAACGATCAATATTGGATGTTACAGAAGGTATACCATGGCCTACGGTGACAGAAATATGAGGAACAGACCTCCGCGCGAATTCTTCAAGACCACATGCACTGCATGCGGAAAAGAATGTGAGGTCCCATTTAAACCAACTGAGGGAAAACCCGTGTACTGTAAAGAATGTTATGCGATACACGCACCTCCAAGGGAAGACAGACGCAGAAGATTCTGAAACCCTCAACGGGGTCAAACCCCATTTTTATTTTCTACGATTGGTCAATATCTTCGCGTTGAAGAGCAGCCCGTTGAATCCTACTATCACACAGGCCACTCCTACGCAGATCAATATTATCGCAGGTATCTTGAATCCGAGGAGATGCAGGCCAAGGCCGATACAGAACAACATGACACCGATATAGAATATCGACCTCATACCGCGCTTATCGTACCACATCGGCCCCACATCCACTCATGCGACCTTCTTACCTGCTTCATGCGACGCACTAGCGACAGTGACGCCCGTTGCAGTGAAGAGCCAGACAGCATGTGCCTTGAGATTCATCTTGGATAGCTTATCATTCAATCCATCGAGGATCGGTCCGGAACCGATACGCTCTTTCGCTACTGCATCTATGATGTATGCATCAGCTGCCGATGTTACAAGGAAACAAACCTTCTTGTTCTCCTCAAGATTCTTCTTCGTGGTCTTCATCAAGACCTCTCCGACAGCTAACGTCTCCTCATCCAGAAGGAATACGCTACCGCATACTATCGTGTGAGGCTGACCGTTAGCATCACAGGTCGATAGGACCTTCACATTACCGGGACGCTTGATCATGTCCGCAACATTTGCAGGTATAACTACCATAATCTCACCTATTCATGGAATGCACTAGCATATTATAAGTGAACATCCCGCACTGCACACAGTGCGTAATATGTTACTGTGAAAAACTTAATCGTCGTATGTGTATTCCCTAGGCTTCTTGACTGCGTTGTAAACGAGCACGGCGACCAGGTAGACTACTCCGACACCAATGACATATGCGAACTGTGCGTAATCCATTGTAATCAATTCCGACAACACATAATTGATATTTATCAATTCAGTTCACGATACCGTCTTTCACTTCAGAAAGATGCTGGACGAACATCGTGACCTTACCTTCCTTGTACAGAGGCGTGGATGTGCAAACATATTCCTTTCCAGTCCTCGGTATGATCTTGATCCTCTTACTCCTGACAGCACCGCTGGAGTCGACCCAGATATCGCAATCCTCACACGGGCTGATCCTTCCGAACATCTTGAAGCATCTCTTTCCGATCGATTCGTCCAATGATGCTCCAAATGCATTCAAGCCGGCACGATTGATCCATACTATGGTGTGATCAGTGTCCAATATCATGATTATATCGTCTATCGCATCTAGCACGATATTCAACAGGGATTCTGAAACGTCGTCCTCTACCATAGTATCGTCTTATGAATCCACACGTGGGTATAAAAATAATCCTGAATGCCACATCGCATGTCGCATGTGACCTTTGGCAGCTTCTTTAATTTTTTATATATTTATGGAATTACAGTTCACTACATGACCTATGATTTAATTGTTATCGGAGCTGGTCCAGCAGGACTCACAGCAGGCATCTACGCAAGAACGAAGATGATGAGCACCCTCGTTCTGGATGCAGGAGTCGTAGGCGGACAGTTGGTCAGTCTGTATCCGGAGAAAGGAATCCATAACTATCCAGGATACGAGACCATTCAGGCCAGGAAACTCTCTGATAAACTCTATGCTCAAGCGGAATCGCTCGGTTGTGAGATCCGTGAGAAAGAGAAGGTCATGGATGTGGATGACGGCAACGAGGAACTGATCGTCAGGACAGATAAGGCCGAATACCATACGAAATCCATAATCGTAGCCATCGGGATGGGTATGTTCAAACCTAGAAGGATGGGATGTGATGGAGAACTTGAACTCGAAGGTAAAGGACTCTCTTACATCCTTCCCCTCAAGGAAGAGATCGTTGGCAAGAAGGTCGTTGTGTTCGGAGGAGGGAACAGCGCCATAGAGATGGCGATGATGGCTTCCACAGTGACGGATACGACACTCGTTCACAGAAGACCCGAATTCAGGGCGGATGAATCCAATGTCAAAGATCTTGCATCAAGTAAGGTCAAGCCCATAATGAGTGCAAACCTCAAGTCGGTCAATGGTAGTGACAAGGTCGAATCCGTGACCCTTATCCAAGACGACAAGGAGTTCGATATCCCTGCGGATCTCGTCGTGATCAACATCGGGATATCGTCAGACCTTGACGATCTGAAGAGATGGAATCTTGAACTCACAGAGAATGGACTTGTGAAGGTCGGATTCGATATGACGACGTCAAGACACGGCATATTCGCATGTGGCGATGTCGTAGATTATCCCGGTAAATACAAACAGATCATCACGGGATGCGGCGAAGCGGGAACAGCTGTGTTATCCGCATATAAATTTGTGAAGAAGCCGTATTGGGCATGAATATCACAGATTCCGATGTTCTATCCATCGGAATCCTTTCTTCATAACCGAATCATAAGATGATTCGTTAACGACCATACTGTAACGAACTAGAACGTTCCGTAATCGAATATTCGCTATAGGAGAATATTTTCAAAAAATTAAGGGTTTTAGGGAAATGGTTTGAAGTCCGTTGAAGGACGCTTACTCTGTGATTGCGGATGAAGGACACTCGTCGATGCATGCTCCGCAGTCGACGCACTTTCCTGCATCGATGACTGCGATATCCTCAACTACGATTGCTCCCTGGGGGCATACGTCTGCGCATGCTCCACAACCAACACATTCATTTCCGTTAACTGTTACCATGTGAGTAACCTCTGATAGTTGAACTGAATATATCGTATATAACTTTTGAGGGGTTTTTTTTTCGGATTTCCTCAATTTTTTCACATTTTTAGCCATAATTAATACTCAATTAACAACTATTAATGTATATTTTTATACATCAATGTACAAAAAAGATATATATTGAATAATAATTCACATCAATTATGACAATACCATTCGATGCAAGGATCAACCTAACACCAGAAGACATTCCAAAGAGGTGGTATAACCTCGCAGCCGATCTCCCTGGCCTCAAACCACCATTGAATCCGGGGACAGGAGAGGTAGCTAAACCTGAGGATTTCGAACCGATATTCTGTAAAGAGATCATCAGACAGGAAGGCTCCACAGAGAGGTACATAGACATACCGGAAGAGGTACGTGACAACCTGATATACCTGAACAGACCAGCACCCCTGCAGAGAGCATACAGGCTTGAGAAATATCTCAAGACTCCTGCAAAGATATACTTCAAAAGAGAGGACATGAGCCCTCTTGGAAGCCATAAGGGGAACACTGCGATCGCACAGGCGTACTATAACGCGGAAGCAGGAATACACACCCTCACGACGGAGACAGGCGCAGGACAATGGGGAACAGCACTCGCGATGGTCTCCAATCTGTACGACATCAAGACAACAGTCTTCATGGTCAAAGGAAGCTACCTAGCGAAACCGCTCAGGAAGACGATCATCAACACATATGGCGCGACGATATACGCATCCCCTAGCGAACACACCGAATTCGGAAAGAAGATACTGAAAGAACACCCAGAAACAACGGGATCGCTCGGTATCGCCATATCCGAAGCATGTGAGATGGCAGCGAATGACAAGAACATCTGCTACTCGCTCGGAAGTGTCCTGAATCACGTGATGTTGCATCAGACCGTCATCGGTATAGAGACGATGCAACAGATGGAGATAGGAGAGATCGAACCCGACTATGTAGTCGCATGTACCGGAGGAGGCTCCAACTTCGCAGGATTGACATTCCCGATACTCGGGGAGAAGATCAGGGGCAAGGGATTCAAGGACACGCAATTCGTTGCTGTTGAGCCCAGAGCTGCACCATCTCTAACGAAAGGAGAATTCAAGTATGACTACGGAGACACCGCAGGATTCACGCCATTGCTCATGATGTACACTCTGGGAAGCGAGTTCATACCATCATCGATCCACGCCGGTGGCCTGAGGTACCATGGTATGTCACCACTCGTATCCGCTGCATACGATACGGGCCTCATTACAGCGAGATCATATGATCAGACGCAAACATTCGAGGCAGGTATCATGATGGCTAGGACGGAAGGAATCATACCTGCGCCCGAATCGTGCCATGCACTCAAGGGAGCGATCGATCTCGCACTTGAATGCAAGGAAAAGAATGAGGAGAAGACGATAGTCTTCTGTCTTTCCGGACATGGGCTGTTGGATCTCTATGGATACGAACAGTATCTTGACGGTACGCTCCCATCCTCTGAGATCTGAAGCGGATCAGGGCCTGCTTCGGCAGGCCCACATCCCTTTTACAACATAGCCCGTTGGATACGGACGATTTTCAATCCTCATCGGCCGATAAGAGCGTAAAAGGTCTCGGCCAATGATTCCGCAACATTCACTGGTTTTATTGCTGACAACAGCATTGTATGGATTGTATTGAAGGACATGACAGAGATATCAGGGCACATATGGAACGGGGAGGACTTCGATGAAGGTTCCATCATCATCGAGGATGGGATCGTCGTCGACATAATGTACGGTCAACCGACGTCCGATGAAAATTATACCATCATTCCAGGATTGGTCGATGGACACACACATATCGCTGATGCAGGCCTAGTATTGGATAGCAGATACACACTCGAGGATCTTGTAGCACCTCCGAATGGCATCAAGCACAGATATCTGAGGAACAAGTCGAAGGATGAACTGATATTGGACATGTCCGATTATGCGACAAGACTCAAGATGAACGGTGTGTCCAAATTCCTTGATTTCAGAGAAGGAGGCGTCGAAGGTTGTTCGATGCTCAGAAACGCATCAGATGATGCCATCATCCTCGGACGCCCGATATCCAATGAATTCGATCCGAATGAGATGGAATCTATCCTGAAGATATCCGACGGCATAGGGATATCGAGTATATCCGACATGGATCACAACTACATAGAGAGGATAGCTGACATCACACACAGATCAGGGAAGAAATTGGCGATACACGTATCGGAACGCATCAGAGAAGATATCGATTTCGTCCTCTCCTTGGAACCCGACCTCATCATACACATGGTACAGGCTACGAAGGATGATGTTAAGAAATGTGCGGATGCCGATGTGCCGATAGTCGTCTGTGCATCATCCAACAGATATTTCGATATGACCCCGGACATACGCATGATGATAGAGTCTGGTGCATCAGTATCCATCGGTACGGATAATGCTATGCTATCCCCATCTGCCAACATCTTCGATGAGTTCAGGACATTCAATAATATACTTTCGACACAGGGAGGAAGCCTCATCGATGCCTATAGATGCCTTATAAGGGATGGATGCAAGTTATTATATCGTGAGTTTCCGTTCAAGTTTCAACCTGGAATGGACGCAGACATAACGATCATACGGTCATCGCCTAAGGATATAACAAAGCGCGACCAAATATTGGATATCCGCCATCTGACACCGGGTTATCGAGGGGAGTAATATGACATTCAAGAACATTCTTGTCCCAACAGACGGAAGTGAATACACCAAAGCCGCCATCAACAACGCGGTTGAGATGGCAAAGAATTATGGCGCAAAGATAACAGCATTGTACGTCATAGATCAAACGGTATTCGTCAATATGCCACTCGACTCTGCGGTCATGAACACATACACACTACTCAAGAAGGAAGGGGAGAGTGCGGTACAGTACGTCCTCAACCTCTGCAAGGAGAATGGTGTCGAATGTGATATCAAGATCGTGGAAGGATCACCTGTCAAATGTATCGTCGAAGCATCCAAAGACTTCGACATAATCGTGATGGGAACACTTGGAAGGACAGGATTCTCCAAACTGATGATGGGCAGCGTTGCAGAACGCGTCGTCAGATATTCAGAATGTCCTGTCATGGTCGTCAGATCCAAGGAGGGAGAGAAAAAATGAAGACAGTAGAAGAGGTCATGGTCAAGGTCCCGATAGTAGTTGAAGTTCCCGGCAGTCGTAGCGATGCCATAAACGTGATGGTCAGGAACAATGTGACCGGGGCACCTGTTGTACGTTCAGCCGATGGTCACCTCGTAGGCGTGATATCAAGGAAGGACGTATTCAACAAGATGGATGAGGAACAGCTCTCCCTGTTAATGAAGAAGGATATCGTCACTGTGGGGCCACATATAAGTATCGAAGAGGTCGCCAGGATCTTCGTCGAGAAGAGGATCCACAGATTGCCTGTTGTCGATGACGGCATACTCATCGGTCTTGTCACACCAACGGATCTCCTCGACGACGTAAAAAATCTCAAAACGAGCATGACGGCAGAGGATGCCATAAGCACGACATGCGTGACAGCCTATGAAGGCGATCCCCTCTCGTACGTCGTAGCAGCCATGAGGGTCAGCAAGATCACATCATTCCCTGTCCTCGATGCACACGGAAAACTCACAGGAATCATCACGGATCGTGATATGTTCCTCGATCAGAGCAAGGACCTTAACGCACTCAAGGAGATGGGCCTCGATGAAGCCAACCAATCCCTTGCAGGATACAGGAATGTCCTCCCGCTGTTCTACATGGCGAGCAACAAGGAGATCCCCGAGGAATACACCGTCAAGGATTACATGGTCAAGGAACCGACCACTGTTTTCAAGAAGACCTCACTCTCCGAAGTGGCGAAGATAATGAAACAATACAACTTCGGACAGATACCTGTTCGCGGGAACAAGGACGAACTCCTTGGAATGATTTATGATGTGGATGTGCTTTCAGCACTTCTGAGATGATCATATGTCTGATAATGCCGCCGAACTAATGGCCCTTTGCAAACGCAGAGGATTCATCTATCCATCATTCGAAATATACGGTGGAGTCGCAGGAATGTACGACTACGGACCCCTGGGCTGCATCCTCAAGAACAATATCGTAGAAGCATGGAGACACATATACAAAGGAAGGGAGGGTTTCATAGAAATTGATAGTGAGACCGTCAACCCCAGGGATGTCTTCAAAGCCTCAGGACACCTTGACAACTTCTCCGATCTTATCACATACTGCACGAAATGTCAAGCACCGTTCAGGGCGGACCATATGGTCAAGGAGTTCATCGACAACCC
This sequence comes from Candidatus Methanarcanum hacksteinii, assembly GCF_964305265.1. Lineage (NCBI taxonomy): Archaea > Methanobacteriati > Thermoplasmatota > Thermoplasmata > Methanomassiliicoccales > Candidatus Methanarcanum > Candidatus Methanarcanum hacksteinii. The sequence continues at coordinate 394,512 of NZ_CAYATA010000003.1, forward strand.
TGACGTATTGTCCCCTAAGGAACTTGAGGAAGCATTCGTGAAATACGGCGTGAAATGTCCAGAATGTGGCGGGGAACTTGGGCCCGTGGATGAGTTCAATCTGATGTTCAAAACCTACATCGGACCTGGTTCAGCACGTATCGGTTATATGAGACCCGAGACAGCACAAGGAATATTCGTCAATTACACCAACCTTTACAGATACAACAGAGAGAGACTCCCGCTCGGTGTCCTCCAGACAGGAAGGAGCTACAGGAATGAGATCGCCCCCCGTCAGGGAATGATACGCATGAGGGAGTTCAACCAGATGGAGGTTGAACTCTTCGTCGACCCTGAGGACAAGGATTGGGCAAGATTCAAGGATATCGAGAATGAATCGCTCGACCTCATACCGAATACAACACTCCAGCTCACCACGATGACCGTCAAGGAAGCTGTTGAGAAGGGAGTCATAGCCAACCGTGTGTTGGCGTACTTCGTATACACAACGAAACAGCTCCTCACCACACTCGGTATCGATCCCAAGAGATTGAGATTCAGAGAACATGAGAAGGACGAGATGGCGCACTATGCGGCGGATTGCTGGGATGCAGAGGTCCTCTTATCCTACGGATGGACAGAGATCGTTGGTATCGCTGACAGGGGCTCATGGGACCTTTCTAGACATGCACAGTTCTCAGGCCAGGACATGACACACTTTAAGAAGTACGACGTACCGAAGGAAGTCGAGATGGACAAGGTCAAAGCCAAGAACAAGGCACTCGGTCCAAGATTCAAAGGTAAGGCGAAGGATGTCGCTGCAGCCATAGAGTCATCCAAACCAGAGGATGTTAAAGATGGGAAACTCGTCGTCATCGTTGACGGAGAGAGCATAGAACTCGATGGGGAATCATTCGAGGTCGTACACGTCAAAGAGAAGATCGCGGGAGATCGTGTCATACCCCATGTGATCGAACCGTCACACGGACTCGACAGGATATTCTATTCCGTGCTGGAGCACGCATATGATCATGATGATAAGGAGGATTATACAGTACTCCACCTTGCACCAGTGGTTGCACCCATCAAAGTAGGAGTGTTCCCTCTCATGGAGAAGGATGGTCTCGACGATGTCGCCAAACAGATCTATGATGACATCCACAGATCCAATGCGGAAGCATACTATGACGGTTCAGGCACGATAGGCAAGAGATACGCCAGGATGGATGAGATCGGTACCCCATGGTGCATTACCGTTGACTACGAGACCGTCGAGGACGGCCCCAACAGGGGTACGGTAACGATCAGGGACCGTGATTCGAAAGAACAGAAACGTATCAAGATCGATGATGTAAAGAACATCATCGACAGATTGCTTTCAGGTTCTGACTTCGCAACAATCTGATTAATAAACATTTGTATGGGAATGGGGGTAAAACCTCCTTTACCATATCTGGCTTGCCACATTGATATTCTTATATGAATTTTTATTGAAAAAAATTATTCCTATGGGTAACGCTTAAATGTATACGATTCGGTGTTTACCCCGAGGTGTAAAAAGTGGGAGTAAAAGACCTGCAGGATCTTAAGAAGATCGCGATGCTCAGATCTCAGATCGAAAGCAAGACGGTCGAAGATATAATGGACACCGAATATCCGAGCATTGGGCCGGACGAGAAACTCAACGACGCCCTTTTGCTCATGAAGGACACGGGTTATCAAGACATACCCGTCGTCGATGATGGCGAATATATCGGAACGATATGCTACGGCTCTATTCTGAAGAAGAAGAGCATTGCATTGGATTCCAGGGTGAGGAACCTCATCAACACGCCGCCTGTCATCACCAAGGATATGGGGCTCACGAAGGTTGCCGAGATCATGATACTCAACAACCTCAGACAAGTGCCTGTAGTGAATTCGAACAAGAAGAAGATCATAGGATGCATCGGCAGGATGCAGATGATCGACCTTGTCATAGGCATCAAAGCCTTCAAGGACGTCAAGGTCTTCGAGATAATGAACACCCCAGTGGAGAGTGTGAAGGACAATCAGCTCCTCGATGATGCACTCGAGATCATGAGGGAATTAGATATCAGGACAGTTCCTGTCACTGACAACGGCAACCGCATCGTCGGTATCGTCGGAATGAAAGAGGTCATCGAGAACAACTGGAAGTCCACGAGCAAGACTGTTGGAGACATCTCTGGAAAGAGCAAGAAGGTATCCACGACGATCGAATCGGTTTGCATGTCAGCGGTAAAGTCCGTGAAGTGGAATGACGACATAGAAATGGCTGTTGAGTTGATGTCCGATAACGGGATATCGACCGTCCCTGTCACGGAGGATGACAAACTCGTCGGAATAATAACCCAATACGATATCATAGAGCTCATTTCCGCGTGCAGGGAGAGACAATACCTCTTCATACAACTCAGTGGATTGGATGACGAGGACAAAGCGCTTGCACCATCGATATACGACACCATCAAGGATGAAGTAGAGAAGATAAACAAGATGGTCTTGCCTGAATCACTCTCAATCAACGTGGCGAGATATAACGAGAAGGGAGACAAGAACAAATACAGTGTCACTGGAAGACTCATCGCGAGCGGACGTGCATTCAGCGCCAAGCAGGTGGATTGGGACCTTGTCAAGACTGTTGATGATCTCATGAAGAAGATCGTCGACATGGTCATCGATGACAAAGACTCCACGACGACACTCCGCAGAAGGAAGAGATGAATGAAGGGGGCATCCGCCCCCTTACAAACCATTTTTGAAAAACATAATAAGATTGTATCCAATCCATGTGACATGAACATCGATGTCCAGAAGATGATGTTTAAATCACGTGATGAGGCATATGCCGCATTCTCATCTAAACTGATCCCTGGCAGAGATGATCTTCTAGGCGTAAGGATACCAATACTCAGAAAATTGGCGAAGATGATCATCGATGAAGATGAGTGGAACGAGTATCTCGACACATGGGAGCCACATCATCTTGAGGATTATCTTCTAAGAGCATTTGTGATATCCTACGTCAAAGTGGATGTTGATGAAAGACTATCCCTATTCAAGGACTTCATACCACTAATTGATAACTGGTCCGTATGTGATTCGTTCTCAAATACATGGAAACCGAAGGAAAATGAGAAGGAGAAACTGTGGGAATTCATCCTACCATATCTTGAAAGCGATGATGAATTCCGCATGCGTTATGCAGCCACGATAATGGCATTCCATTTTGTCGATGAACAACATGTGAATGACATCATAAGATCATTGGATACACATCATAACGATGGTTACTACTACAAGATGGGTGCAGCATGGACTCTATCCGTATGCTTCGCTAAATTTCCGGACATCACATACGACTACATGAGGAACGAGAATCATCTTGACGACGAGACATTCAACATGCTGATCGGCAAGATCAGAGATTCATATCGCGTTACCGATGATATGAAGTCGAAGGTCAAACTTCTGAAGAGATGATCAATCCACCATTCTTTTGATCTCTTCTACAATAGCATCGGCATTCTCTTTGCCGACACGCGCCCCCACTCTAGGATAATAGGACCATCCGCGTGCGATACAGTCATCCTTGAATTTCTCGTTCGTGACAGCAATCACTCTCTCGGCAGGGAGTACGGGCATGATCATCTCGAACATGTCCTTAGGCACACATACGACGATCTTATCGAACGGCTGCACCAATAAACGGATCTCCCCGACGAAATCCTTCTCTTCTTGGAGTCTCTCATAATCCGCTTTGCATGAAGGGACAAAATCGTATTTCATGACCACATAATTCGATGGAATGAAACCAAATCTGCCAGAGATGATTCCGAATGAAGTACTTGTGATGTTCGTGAGTCTGTCGTAGAGATTCTTTACCTCTGTGCATCTTCCTCCGAACATATCGTATGCACTGACAAAACCGTCACTCAAGAACACTGTCGAATCGTTCGTTATCACCAATACATTCTTCTGCACACCGTTCATCACATCCGGCCTCAACAGACCGCCTACGCCTGCGACACCCATGATTACAACCTCTTGCTTCCCAAACGGTATGCTATATTACAATTGCCTTCTGCCGATACCATGCACGGACCTGACGGACTTGTAGGCTTACAGACCTTACCGAACATCGGACACTCCTCAGAACGTATTATCCCTCTCAGGACCTCACCACATCTGCAGCCTTTCGCTTCAGGCTCCACGAACGGGGTCTTCGCCAATATATCCTCGTGGATCTTAGTGGCGTCATGATCCTCATATTTCTTCTTGAGCGCCAATGCACTCTTCTTTATGACAGGGAATCCTCTCCATGTCCTGTCCACAGGATCGAATGTCTCTTCCATCAATCTCATCGCCTTAGGATTCCCTTCGGGTCTGACGAGTCTTGTGTATTCGTTCTCAACTTCGCATCTGCCCTCGTTCAACTGTTTGCAGAGCATGTACACCGACATCAATATGTCCAAAGGCTCGAAACCTGCCACCACCTGTGGCATCTTGTATTTGGTAACGAATGGTTCAAACATCTTCGTACCTGTGATTACAGCTACATGCCCAGGATCGATAAGGCCCTGTACCTTGGTCTCGCCCATTTCGAATATGGCCTCCAACACAGGTGGGCAGATCCTATGACAACTGTATATGCTGAAGTTATCTGGCACATCCTTCTGCAGTGGAACGCATGTGGATGGTGCTGTGGTCTCGAAACCCACTGCGACGAATACCAATGGCTTCGTCTGTTCCTTGGCCATCCTGACCGCATCCTCAATGGAATAGACGATCCTGACATCACATCCTTCTGATTTCGTATCGTTGAGCGTACCTATGGTCGTCGGTACTCTCATCATATCTCCAAATGCACAGACAGTAACTCTATTCCTTGCCAATGTGATAGCATCCGCGATCTCACTGCTCGTAGTGACACAAACAGGGCATCCTGGTCCTTGACGGATCTCCACACCGACATCCTTGAGCAGTTCCTCAAGTCCGAAACGTACGATGGTGTCCTGATGCGTACCACAAACATGCATGAATGTGTAGTCTATATCCATATCACGTATCTTGTCCAAGATCTTCTTGGCCGTCGCCTCATCCCTGTATTTGAACATCGTCACGCCTCCACTATCCTAAGATTCTTGACACTGCATGTCTGACCTGCTGTGACCTTCACCCTTCCGCCACATTTAGGACATGACAGTATCGGGATGTAATGATCGTCGTAATCGCTCTGTATGTTGTTCACAGGGCCCTCGTATCCACAATCCAGACAAAGCGCTCTGACCGCTTCCTTCTCGATGACCAATTTAGAACCTTCGAGTTTCGTACCTTTGGTGACTATCTCGTAGGCGAATGACATCTGCTCTTCGCCTAAACTTGTCATATCCCCTATGACCAATGTCACTTCCTCAACACTCTGGGCGTTATATTTCTCCAATTCCCTGAGTATGGCTGAAACAAGATCCGATACGACCGATACCTCATGCATCAGGGTAGACAATAGTATTGCTGTTAATAAGGTATCGTGCATGAATCGCACATGGATCTGACCGAACACTTGGAGCAATTATGCTTATTGGGAAGACAGACGACCTGGCCGTGGCGTACGATGTAACGATTGATATCATTCCACCTATCCTTTGGAGTTATCCTCATCAATTCGAATTCGGTCTCTGTTGGATCCTTCGTATGCACCAACCCCATAAGATTCGCGATCCTGTGCACATGCGTATCCACACATACTGAAGGTATATCCATCGCATACGATCTCACACATGCGGCCGTCTTCCTGCCGACCATCGGAAGTTTCAAGAGTTCCTCTGTATCGGAAGGCACGATGCCATCGAATTCATCACGAAGCATCTGACAGCACTCTATGATCGCACTTCCCTTCTGCTTCGGGAATCCTGCCGGCCTTACAGCATCCACCACTTTATCTATATCAGCATCTGCCAATTCGTCTATGGAATCATAAAGATGGAATAGATTGTCTGATGCTCTCCTCGTATTGTCATCACGTGTCCTCTGAGAGAGTATGGTCGCTATCAGCACATGGAATGGATCCGCTGGCCATTCCGGATTAAGACCTTCGGACGAACGTCCGGGGTATGCTCCGCCCACATATTCCTTAGCGAGTGTATCTAATATCCAACAGATGTCCTTCTCAACCATCTCATCGCCCCCTCGGCCATGAATAACGAACCTGTGATGAGTACATTACCGTCATCACGCTCCGATATCGCGGTATCTATCGCCATATCGATATCCTCTATGAATTTGACGTCGCTGTTGTATCTCCTCATCGCATCCATCACGACGTCACGTTGTGCTGCCCTATCGGAATGAGGCAATGTCACTATCACCTTGGACGCTATCTTTGACAGATTGGAGGATATCGTTTCGATATCTTTGTCTCCAAGTATACCGAATACCACCGTGACATTTCCATAGATCTCCTTGACAGCATCGAATGATACTCTGCTACCTGCTGCAGTGTGCGATACATCGACTATGATCGGCAAATCATCCATCTTCTCCAACCTGCATGGCCAATGGACCTTCCTCAAGCCTTCTGTGACATTCACTTTCAATCCTAAGGAAGATACGGCATCTATCGCCAACGCGGCATTCTTCGCTTGATGCCTACCAGCAAGATTGATCTCATATTCCTGCCCCTTGTACACAGCACGTGTGACATCCTCTCCGACATATGTGATGGATATATCATCGATGACCTCAACGTCTGTAGATACGGAAGAGGCTACATCCATGATCACATCCAATGCCGTCCCTTCGTTAGATGTTATGACAGGAACCCCATCTTTGATTATACCAGCCTTCTCGTATGCGATCTTCTCCAAGGTGTCTCCGAGATATTCCGTGTGCTCCATGCTTATGTTGGTTATCACAGAAACATCAGGGTGCAATATGTTGGTGGCATCATATCTGCCACCCATCCCTACTTCCACTACTGCATATTCAACGCCCTTATCTCTGAAGAACTCGAACGCTATGGCGGTCGTGACCTCGAAGAACGTACATTGCATCCCGTTCGAATGCATATCTTCAACATGGGGTCTTATCTCGGTGATGTATCTCTCCAACTCATCATCGTTTATCGATTGTCCGGAGACCCTCATCCTCTCATTAAAATCCAATATGTGGGGGGATGTATACAACCCCGTCCTTATCCCAGAACATCTCAGTATTGATTCGATCATAGCGCATGTGGAACCTTTACCGTCAGTACCTGCGACATGTATCGATCTGAATGAGTTCTGAGGATCATCTAATCTATTCAACAACTCCGTTATGTTCCTCAGCCCTAGTTTGATGCCGTGGACACTGAGGCCATAGAGCCATGATGTCATCTCGTCCTTATTCATCGGACCAACCTGCGATCATCTCATTGACGGTCATATCCTTCCTCTTAGCGACCTTTCTAAGGAGATTCATAGCTCCAGAACCATATTGTGCAGCCTTCTTCTTCTTAGCAGCGACCTCTGGTTGACCTATTGCTTCCGCGACATCCCTGAGGGTCTTCTTACGTACCTCGCCGGGAATTATGTCCTTGATATCCATTCTCTCGACTATCGCCCTGACGCGTTCATCGAGATATGGGTACAGTATCTCCTTTCCGAAATGATCGGCCACCATCGATTCATGTTTCAAGGTCTTCGTTAACAGAGAGGCCATATCGGCCTCTCTTTGATCCTTGAACTCATCCTCGGACAGCCCTATGTATTTCGAATAACCTGCGAACAGTTCATCCGCACCCTGCCCTCCGATTATCATACGTTCAGGAACATTCTTCGATACGTAATACAAAGGGATCTCGAACGATAGCGTGATCGGATTGACAGTCCCTGTTATCAAGATCATCTCTTTAACATTGTCCTCGATGTCATCCTCGGATATCCTTATGTGATCCCATTCGAGATCGAGTATCTCCGACACCTCACGTGATTCGTTGACATCGTATGCATCATCGACGCCTGCCGTGTAAAGATGTATGGAATTAGCATAATCCTTGGCGATGGATGCCACGATACCGCAATCCAGCCCTCCTGAGAAGGCGACCGCTACATCCTTGCCTTCCACCATCTCTCTTATTACCTCTTTCAGGACATCTGTCAATTCAGATGATGCACACATGAATTGAAGATATGGATGTTGGATATACAACTATCCGTACCATCCATCGATTATATCGATTGATATCTGTCAGAAATATGAAGTGATACACTCAATCATTATCGAAACCTATCACTATAGTTGATGCTTCTTTGGAAAGATCGAACCCGGCCTTACTCTTTATCATCATATCGGACGTAGTGCATGGATGGGCCACGATCGCACCAGCACAATGAGGGATGGAATCCAATAATGTCGTATGAGTCGCGGGGATGATGAATCTCTCAGCACCATCGAATACGGAATCTACGAACACTATGAAATCCTTCGACACCCAAACGATATCCTCTCTCGTCCTGTATCCATCCATCTCCTCTGGTTTCAGGGATCTTCCGACGACATCCCCTTTCGAATTCACCATGAGAACGGTCGCATAATCCTTCATCTTGGAATCGAATACCCTGTTATCGACGATCAACGCGAGTTTGTTCTCCTTCTCCATGACCTCGTCATATGATCTATTGATGACATCCATCCCTGTGGCGGATTTCGTATTCAATTCCTCCCTGTGTATCACTTCTGAGAAATCACTGTCCATGATGATGACACGCAACACGCCGTCGATACCGTTGAGATGATCGATGACATCGTTAGGAACGACCATGACTGGGGGTATGCATAATCGTCATAATAAAATATCACAGACCATCCCCCATGGAATGACGTACAGTCCAGACATGATGATTCTAGCCATGTTATTATTTATAATTGTAAGATAAATAACGAGGCGATGAAGAAACTTGTGATCACTGAGAAAGCAAATGCCGCAAGGAGGATATCCACGATACTGTCCGACGGCAAATCACATTCCAAAAGCAATGGAGGAGTGACCGTAATCTCGTTCACCAATAATGGCGACGAATATGATGTCGTCAGTCTCAGAGGTCACATCATCGAACTCGATTACCCGGAGCAATACAACGACTGGAGCGCGAGCTCACCTGTAGATCTCGTATATGCGCCGCAGGTGAAGACAATACGCGTAAAGAGCATTGTGAACACCATCAAGAACCTCATGGATTCTGCTGATGAGATAATCATCGCTACTGACTTTGATAGGGAAGGAGAGCTCATCGGCATGGAGACCATCACTGCCGTGGGCGCAGATATGTCGAAGGTGAAGAGGGCCAAATTCAGCGCCCTCACCAAGATGGAGGTGGAGAATGCATTCGCCAACCTCGTACTTCCGGATGAGAGACTTGCTAATGCAGCAGAGGCGAGACAGATCGTCGATCTCTCATGGGGTGCTGTGCTCACAAGACTGATATCATTGTCCGCAGGACAGGTCGGGAAGAACTTCATGTCCGTAGGGAGAGTTCAGAGTCCTACACTCAAATTACTTGTGGACAGGAATGAGGAGATCACCAAATTCGTACCGACGCCATATTGGAAGATCGTCGGAAAATTCGGAATGCTTGCATTCAAAGGAGTGCATGAGGAGGACCCATTCTGGGAGAAGGAGAAGGCCGATGCCGTCCTCGAGAAATGCAAGAACGTGAAATCAGGTACGGTGAAATCCTTCGACCGTTCGATGAAGGAGGAATTCAGACCTGCACCATTCGATACTACCGCTATGCAGGTCGAAGCCAACAAGATAGGCATACCTCCTGCCACAGCTATGAAACTTGCAGAGGATCTGTACACCGGTGGATACATCTCATATCCGCGTACAGAGAACACGGAATATCCGAAGAGCCTTGGTATCAGAAGTGTACTAGAGAAGCTCAAAGAGTCTGATTTCAAGGATGAGGTAAATGAGATCCTTTCGCAGGAGACAATCATCCCTTCAAGAGGAAAGAGAAGAACCACGGACCACCCGCCTATCTATCCTACCGCTGCGGCGACATCCGATAAGATGAAGGGGGACAAATGGAAGCTCTATGAACTCATTGTGAGGAGATTTCTTGCTACTCTCGGACCGAATGCTGAGGCGGAGATCACGAAGTGCTCCATAGATGTCAACGGAGAGACATTCAACGCAGACGGATACGTTCTCAAGAAAGAAGGATGGAAGAAGTATTGGAAAAAATACATGACCATCGCTAACACTCACATCCCGCCGTTGAATGTCGGTGATGACATAGATGTCAGGTCCATGTCCATGGACGAGGGGGAGACGAAACCTCCATACAGATACAACCAGGGTTCACTCATCCAAGAGATGGATAAGCTCGGACTCGGTACGAAATCAACGAGACATGACATAATCGGCAAACTCTATTCCAGAAACTATGTACAAGGCAATTATATGACGCCGACAGCGAGCGGAATAGCCTTGACCAAATCCTTGGAAAAGCATGGCGGAGGTATTGCTGAACCTGATATGACCGCTAAACTCGAAGCGGATATGCTCAAGATCAGCAGCGGAGAGAAGATGTTATCCGATGTTGTCGAAGAATCGCAAAGGATGCTCCATGCCGCTGCCGTAACGATAGATGAACAGAAGGTTGCGATAGGTGATGAGATCAAAAATGCACTCAAATCCCAACAGTTCATCGGCATCTGTCCAAATTGTGGCAACAATATGACGATCAAGAAATCCAGGAATGGTAACTTCATTGGATGTGATGGCTACCCTGATTGCAAATGTGCGTACCCATTGCCAAGAAGTGCGTTGATACAGACCTTGGAGACGAAATGCGAAGTCTGCGGTCTGCCTCAGCTCAAGGTCATAAGGAAAGGCATGCCGCCTCAGACCATTTGTATCGATCCGAAATGTGAGAGCAACACATTGAAGACACATCTTGGAAAATGCCCAACATGTGGAAAAGGTACGATCAGGATAATGTACTCAAAAGCGGGAAAACGCTTTGCAGGATGCTCATCATGGCCCGAATGCACTCAAACATATCCACTTAGGCCGAAAGGGACCGTGACAGCCACAGGTAAATCGTGTGAACTATGCGGCGCACCAATAATTGCGATGGGCGATTATGAAGAATGTTTAAACGCGACCTGCCCCAGCAGATCTAAGAAATGAGATTCAGAATGTATCGCACTCTTCGGCTTCTATGCCATTGAAGTGCATCTCTATCTCGTCGATATCCTTGGAGATACGAGCATTGCGGCATTTAGGACACTCTAGCTCCTTGCCTAGAGATAGCTTCACATTGACCTGTGCAGAGTCCACTCTGATGATGCTACCGCACTTACAATAGATCGACTTCATTCTGCCGATTCCAGGTACTGTGAATATTGTGGATGTATCACCAGAAAGTTGACGAAACGTTCTTTTTTTATCCACGATACACACCTGTTTTCAACGCATAGTACAGACTGATTTGAATCAATCAGACAAGCATCTCCCTCAATCAATAGACAGGATATAAGGGTATCCATAACGGCCTTAATAACCCCAGTTAAAATAACATCGTTAATAGAAAAATCGATGATTAACGACGTTATTTGTTTATAAATGAATGAAAAATCCTAAGATAATGACCATTTTGTGGTAAAATTACAATATTTTGGCGAATGCTATTTTTTCACATCAAATATTTGATAATGATATCAAAATCTCGATGGAACAACTTCATAACACTACATATCCTAGTGTTTCGATATGAGTCGATCTCCAGTGGAAATGTAGGGGTTTAGAACAATCAGATGATGATGAAAAATGAGGGGGCTAAAGCCCCGCTCATGATCAGAGGGTAAATGCTTTCTTTCCGAGGAACACGGCCTTCGAACCGAGTTCTTCCTCGATCCTAAGGAGTTGGTTGTACTTTGACGTACGCTCTCCACGGGCAGGGGCGCCGGTCTTGATCTGACCTGATCCCCATCCGACAGCGAGATCCGCGATACTTACATCCTCGGACTCACCGGAGCGGTGCGATACAACAACGAAATAACCATTATCGAAACTCATCTGTGCTGCATCTCCGGCCTCGGTGACCGTACCGATCTGATTGACCTTGAGAAGGAGTGCGTTCGCCGCACCGACATCTATTCCCTTGGACAATCTCTTGGTGTTCGTCACGAAGAGATCGTCACCGACGATCTGAACATTCGAACCGATCTTCTTGGTCAATTCGGCAGTGGTCTCGAAATCATCCTCGAAGAATGGATCCTCGATGCTGATCAGAGGATACGTCTCTGTGAGTTTCTTGTAATGATCCGCAAGCTCGCCTGCTGAGAGTTTCATTCCATCTACGTCATAGACACCATCATTATAGAACTCACTCGATGCTGCATCCAATGCAAGGAACACATCCTTCCCTGGCGCATAACCTGCATCAGAGACTGCGGAGAGGATCGTCTCCATCGCTTCAGCCGATGTGTCGAGAGGAGGTGCGAATCCACCCTCATCACCGAGATTGATGGCCCCTACACCATATTTCTTCTTGAGGAGTGATTTGAGTGACATGTATACCTCGGATGACATCCTAAGACACTCCGAGAACGATTTTGCACCAGCAGGTATGATCATGAATTCCTGTATCTTCAGATTGCCGCCTGCGTGTTTGCCACCGTTGATGATGTTAAGCATCGGAACGGGGAGGGTCACTCCATTGTCTCCGATGTGCTGGTAGAGCGGTACTCCGTCAACCATAGAACCTGCCTTTGCAACTGCCAAGGATGTTGCTATTATCGCATTGGCACCAAGCCTCTTCTTGTTATCAGTACCGTCCAATTCGATCATCGCCTCATCGACAGCACGTTGGTCCGCAGGATCCATTCCTACGATTGCTTTTGCGATCTCCGTACGGACGTTGTTCACAGCATTCAATACGCCTTTTCCGCCGAATCTTGCATCGCCATCACGGAGTTCATGCGCTTCCCAAGAACCGGTGGACGCCCCAGAAGGAGCTATGGCCCTTACCTTGTGGCCTGCGACCGTGATCTCTGCTTCAACCGTAGGATTCCCTCTAGAATCCAATACCTCTCTCGCCCATACTGCTTCAATCTTCATTTGATTCACTCCAGAACATATTGTTCCATCATACTGCTTAGAACGTCGACATCCTTTTCAGATAGATAATTCTCTTCAATCGACACGATGAGTGTTACCTTGGATGAGGAGATGATCTGATGCAACATCGTCATGACTGTATTGGCCCCATTGACACCGATTAATTGTACGATGCTATCTATGATGACGACGGGCCTATCATTCTCCTCGATGAAACTCATCACCATATTCATCAATGTCCCTAACTTGGACATCTCAAGATACCCCACCTTCGCTTTGGTGGATAGGCCGATGACCTTTGTATCATAACCTTTGAATCTGTCGTTCACCGCCTTCGTCCTTCCAGCGGTGATGATCATCAATCTACAGGTCTTGAGCAAGGACATACCCAATTCATAGACCATATCGGGCTCTTCTTCGATGACATAGTAAGAATGACCGAATTTGACATCATGTTCGAACGGCGCATCTCCAGCATCGTTCGACTGTTGATTATTTCCGAAGAATCTGTGGATCATCCCTTTGGCATTCTTATCGGAATCCACAAGATCGGATTCACGTATGCATGAAAGTATATCAGAACTCTTGAATGGTTTGGTGACCACGCCTATGACGTTCGGATTATCGTCAGGGATGGTCTCCTTACTCCGGGATATGATTATCACACGGACCTTGTTGCCGTCCTCCATCTCATCCAATATCCTGAATGAATTCAGCCCATTGACCTTGGAATCCAGTATCAACAGATCCGGTCTGAACGATTCCAATTTGGATATGGCATCGTCCACATCACCTGTCTGTTCAGTGGTCCAGCCTTCAGATACCAGGATCTCTGACAGAATCTCCTGGATAGCTATATTGTCATCAACTATTAGTGCCTTCATCCTGTTCTCCCTCCGGGATGAATAGTGGTCCATCTAACCTATCATGTCGAAGTATAAAACATAACCCAAAGCAATGCTACCACAGGCCGTTACATAATCAACTATTGCGGCATTAACACCGCATTAGCTGATCGATTAAGAACAGGCCATATGGCCAAAGAAAACAATGGGAAGCTCACTGCTTCCTGCTCTCTTTTGCTTTAGGCCTGAGGTTGCTGTATCCGCATTTACGACATTTGGTCGCATTTTTAGGGTTAGTGGCGTAGCAGCTCATACAGACAGACTTGTCCAACAATCTGCTCTCAGCCTCTTTGAAGCGTGCCATTTGATTTCCTCTGGGCAACCCAATATTGCTCATATATTTAAGTGTTCGTTCTTCTATACAATAAAGAAAATAAGATGCGTCATCCGCCCCATACCAGTGGATCCCACACGGCAGTTCCATCCTTGCAAGGAATCGTTTTTATTAACTCATGGGTCGATTTGATGCGCATGGAATTCGAAGAAGCGCAACAGCTCTATTCAGAAGGCTATGACTGTGCACAATCCATCGTCCATGTATTCATGGATAGATTCGAGGACATCGATGAAGCAGATGTTATGAGATGCACATCGTTGATGAGCATGGGGCTCTTCGAAGGCAGCATATGCGGTGCACTCCTCGGTGCTTTCGTTGTCATCGGCCTGAAGTATGGAGGATCCACCCCGAAGATGTCGGATAAGGGGATGGCCATCATCAAGAGGGAACAGTTCATGATGGAGTTCAGGAAACTCTACAAAGGGACCACATGCCCCGAATTGACAGGATTCGACGTCCGTATCGACGAGGAGAATCTCAAAGCATACGAGAGCGGGATTTACACAGAATTCTGTCCACGTCTGTGCATGAATGTCGTGAACATACTCGAGAAGATACTTTAAAAGGAAAAGAGGGGTGCTGTTTGACAGCACCACGATTAGTTTTTCTTCAGATATATTGCGCCTGCGATCAACATGGAGCATAGAAGGAGTACTGCGTATTGCAGACCGTCTCTGACCTTGTCGATGTCTGCCAGCAATCCGAATATGAGTGCCACAACGCCTACGACCAATATCGCAATAACCAACAATATGAGTTGGATGACAATAAAGGTGATTGCATTGTCTTTATCCATCGCCATCTGTTTACACCTCGATACACATACGAATAGACTCAGATATAATCCTTCTTGAAAAGTGAGCGTTGTATGTTGTAATCAGAGACGCGCTCCAGTGGATCCACTGCACCCATCTCATGGTTTACGAACTCGGGTGAGATCCGCTCCACGAATCCTACTATGGATGGATCCGTGAACGGACGGTGTTGATCCAATTCACAGATGAAACGATATGCGGCGGAATAACGCCCCATATGGCCAAGTTCACAGAAATCATCTGGTGCAACGAATGATCTCGCGAATAATCTTGATGTGTTGTTGTGAAGATGCATCACACGTATCCTGTCCAGAACATCCTTCTGATATCCATCTACGATATGATTCAACAACTCGATCGATTCGGATTCTGAATCCGATCCGCCTGCAGCTATAAGGAGATGGCCCGTATCAAGACATATCGACCAGTTATCGAACTCCAGATGACTCTCCAAAAATCTGTAACAGGATGTATCCACCATCCTCATCCCTGGCCACCAAAGATTTTCCAATGCCAATTCGAACGGCATATCACCGCCGAATGATGATGCAACCTCATTCATCATCTCAGCGAAAGCGGACAATATCTTAGAATCGCTATCGGAATACGTTCTACACAACAATTCGTCAAAATTGGCATTGCATGCATGCAATACGCCATATTGAGGTTTGAGAGGCTGTGCTATTTGTATCGCCTCAATCATGTTCTGTACGATCTCATCCTTGTCGGAACCGTAGTACATGAAAGGTATCGAGGCATCATCGACATCATCGGTGATCCTCCTTTCTCCTGACCACACTCCATACCAATCCGTTGAGTATGGCAGATGTACGGATTCCACTCTTTCAAGATCATATCCTGATACAGGAGAATACCCTGTCAATAATTCGACATGGTCCGTCTCCCGTATCAGTGATGGGATGACCACATCATTCGAATAGACCGAATCACATATCAGGTGCTTCATCAGAATAACTCGAATGCAGCGGTAAGTGCGGCCATCATCGCAGTACGTTGGTCGTTACCACTGCCCACGATGATGGCGTCCTTATCCGTTATGCCCGTCGCACGTACATTCTTGGCGATCTCTGGGCGCTCTACATCCATGTTCCAATCAGGAGGTATGATAAGATTGCCATCACGTATCACCAATGTCGTACATCCGGTCGCGCCTACCCTTATGCCCGCATCCCTCTGTTGCATCCCATTCTGTATCTTGTCAGCAACATTGAATACGAGCACGGATTGGCTGTAGTCACCTACGATCGAATCGCCGAGGTCCACATCGATGACTTTGAGTGGGATCTCGGAAAGGAAACCCAATCCTGAACGGGTTATGGTGATTCCAGACTGTTTGATCTGTATCATCTCCCATTCACGAAGAGTCTCCAATATGCGCCTCATGCTGCCTTCTCCGACGCCTATCTCATCTGCCAACCTTTTGCGCCCCATGCGTTTTCCGCTGGAAAGTATATGGAGTGCCCAGTAGACATTTGCATCAGTGAAACGGAACATTGGCCCGTATTGAGGTGACTCGATGATCTTCATTAGAATGTCCTAACCTTTCCATTGATTATAAGGTCTGTGACCTTGTCGACATTGTCAAGCCACTCGTATGCGATCGATTCGGCTTCCTGTTTCCATTGTCCGATCTTCTTATCCTCTGTGGCTGAAACGAGCTGTATGTTACAGTTGAGAGGTTCAGAGACAGGCTTTCCGATCTGTGAGAGGATCCTTACCCTTACCTCGACCTCGGGTGAGACCTTCTTAGCGACGTCCTCAGCGATGAGCTTGGACATCACGTTGTAGATCTTTCCGATGTGTGTGATCGGATTCTTACCTGACGTAGCTTCCATGGACATGGGCCTGTAAGGTGTGATAAGGCCGTTGCATCTGTTACCTCTTCCGACGGAACCGTCGTCACCCATCTCTTGAGAGAGACCGGTACATGTGAGATAGATCACGCCTTTGTCGTAATCGTCACCCGTGTTGATATCCAATTTGAAATTGATCTTCTCATCACCGATGATGTCTAGTGCGTGCTGGTTCACTTTGTCATACATCTGCTCGACCACGGATTTGTAGTGTTCGAGATCGTCGATGTACTTGTCGACCATCGCACAAGCCACTGTCATCGTGATGTCGTTTCCGACCCTTGATGCCATCACTTTGACATCCTGTCCCGTCTCGGGGAGGATGTCCTTCATCTTGCCGTTGATGTATTCCTCGGTCGTGAGTACCAAACGGTCAGTTATCGAATATGGTGCATAACCGACACCGAATGATGTGTCGTTAGCGAGGATCTTGGATGATTTGTAAACTCCTCTGAGATCATCGGAACCCTGTCCAAGCCTTGCATCGAGAACGACCTCCGAATCCACATCGAGGTTGGGGAACGTCTTCTTCAAGTAATTCCTGGCTGCAGCGAGTGCGGTCGGTTTGCATGGAAGACAGCGTATGTCCTTCGTCTTGACGTCTGTGATGTTTGTGGTCGCACGGCCCACGAGAAGAATGTATGATGGGTCGATGATGTGTCCACCGCCGAACTTCGGGCTTGCCTGTCCGGCTGCGATCTGTGTCTCATCAGTGTTGTGGTGAAGTACAGTTCCGAATTCTTTCTTATACATCTTGCAGAGTGCTTTGCTGACTTCCTCTGCCAATGCATCAGCAACCGAATCGGGGTGTCCAATACCTTTCCTCTCAACCAATTCGATCTTTCTCATAGGCACAGGCATCTCACAGATACCTTCGACATAGATGTTCTTATTTGCCATATATTCGGGCTCCCTTTGGGAATAATTATTTTTCCGATATTCTCCTTACATATAAATGAATGTGACATAAATATTCTTATACGAATATTAATCTTCTTATGATATGAAGTTCCCACCCATATCAGATATCCGCAAGATGAGGAAGACCCTCGACATCACCCAATCACAATTGTCTGTGGAATCTGGTATAAGCCAAAGTACGATAGCTAAGATAGAGAGGGAATCCATATCTGCAAGCTATGCGACCGTTGTGAAACTGTTCGAAACACTGGAAAGGATGGGAAATGACGACAAGAAGGAACTTCTAGCGAAGGATATCTCATCCAAGGATGTTGCTACCGTGCAGAGTGATATGGCTGTACATGAGGCATCCGAACTTCTGAAATCGACCGGTTATTCGCAATTACCTGTGTTGAAAGGCGAAACGCCTGTCGGCAGCATATCGGAACGTACGATATCCAAGCTCCTGATGAAAGGTGCCACGATGGACGATCTTGTGAATATGCCAGTCTACAAGGTCATGAATGATTCCTACCCTGTGATACCAGAGAACATCTCGATGAGTACAGTGACCAAGATGATGAATGATTGCGATGCTGTACTCGTTCACAAGAATGGGAAGATAGTCGGGATCATAACGACGTCGGATCTTCTGAAACTAATCTAACTCCTCCGTCACACACCATGTATATGTCCTGATCCTTGGGGATGATTGAGCCTTCGAAATACGTACTGGCCTCTATGCTCGGTCCCGATTCTTCGCCATAACGATTGCTAACATGGACGATCATCAATTGGCGGACCCCGGCTTCTTTGGCCATCTTCGCGACATCCTTGATCGTGGAATGGAAATGCGCAACAGCCAATTCAGAATCCTTCTCCAGATACGTCCCCTCATGTATGAGCACGTCCACCCCACGTATCGCTTCGGATACGGAATCACATATGAGTGTATCACCAGGATATGCCAAGGAAAGACCCGGTCTTTTTTCGCCTATAATCATCTCCGGAGATATTCCGCGTACCTCCTCGCCTCTTTGTATTGCTGAGAAATCAGGTCCGGGTTTGAGGCCGAATCTCATCGCCTTCTCCTTATCGAATGAACCTGAACGGTCATCCTCCTTGTACAGATATCCCAACGATGGGCAATTATGCTCGGTCCTGAATGCAGATACCGAGAAACCGTTGAATCTCTCCACATCACCTGGTTCCATCTCATGAACGATCAGTTCGAATTCCAATTCCCCCTCGCAGGCATCCAACATGGAGTTTATGGTCAGTGAGATGCCCTTCGGACCGAACAATTGGACAGGTTCACGTCTCCCGGACAATCCCATCGTCAACAGCAATCCAGGAAGCCCAAGTACATGATCACCATGCATGTGAGTTATGAATATCCTGTCCACGCGCATGAATGAGAATCTAGATACCATCAGCTGACGCTGAGATCCCTCTCCGCAATCGAATAAGGTCAATGACCTACCATGTTTGATCGCGATACAAGGGAGGGATCTGCTTCTGGAAGGGATGGATGCACCCGTTCCTGCGAACAGTATCTCGAACATGCCCTAGTTCATCCTAAGTAATCGGGGATGTCGCCCTTGGTCTCCTTCTTCAGGATCTTGTAATGATCCTTGCAAAGGTGAACGCTCCTTGCGTCAGGATTCTTGAGGATCAGCGACGTTTCGCTGACCTTCTTGATATTGAGTGATCTCTCTGCGACCTTGTCGCATCCATCAACATCACAAATCTCCTCTTTGGTCACGTGTGACATACATCGTCTATCGTACAAGGATGATATTAACTTAAGGTCGCGATCATCGGATTCGCCATCATTCTGATGTCGTATGATAGCTTTACAGAAAGCACTAATATATCGGGCAATCCATCCTGTGGACCATGGTGAAAGTATCCCCATCCATGCTATCGGCCAATTTCTCTAAATTCGGTGAAGAGATCGAAAGAGTTGAAAGGTCTGGTGCGGATTGGATACATTTGGATGTCATGGACGGGATGTTCGTCCCGAACATAACGATAGGAGCACCGATAATAAAAGCGGTGAGGAAGAATTCCGAACTACCATTCGATGTACACCTGATGATCGAGGATCCCATACGTTACATCGATGATTTCACGAAAGCCGGTGCGGACATATTGACGGTACACACCGAAGCCAAAGGGGACATAATGGGTGCCATCGATAAGATCCATGAGAATGGTCTCAAAGCAGGCATATCATTGAATCCCGGGACGCCCGTATCGGATATCACAATATACCTGAACAAGGTGGATCTCGTACTTGTCATGACCGTACAGCCTGGATTCGGAGGACAATCATTCCGCGAAGAAGGCATCCCTAAGATTGAATTCCTAAGGAGATATGCCGATGAGAATGGACTCAGATATGACATCTCCGTGGATGGAGGTATAAACCGCAACACGGGGAAGAGATGTGCGGATGCAGGCGCCACAGTACTTGCAGCAGGATCATATCTGTTCAAGATGGATGATATGTCCCCAGAGATCAAACTGTGGCATGGATTCTGAGGTGTATTCATGGGAGTGAACCTTTCCGATCTGACTGAACCAAGATACATAGAATTGAGTGAACTCAATGGCAAACACATTGCAATTGATGCATACAACACGATCTATCAATTCCTATCAATAATAAGACAGCCCGATGGACATCCTCTCGAGGATAGAAAGGGCAGGGTCACATCCCATCTGTCCGGATTATTGTACAGGACCGCTAACCTCATCGAGGCAGGAATAGAACCATCATTCATATTCGATGGGAAGCCGCATGAACTGAAGATGGGGACACTCAACGAACGTAAAGAAAGAAGAGAGAAGGCGGAGAAGGAATGGGAGCAGGCTGTGAGGGAGGGGGATACCAAGAAGGCATTCTCCAAGGCTCAACAGACTTCGAGGATGACTCCCGATATTCTTGAATCATCCAAAGAATTGCTCGGATACCTCGGCCTTCCCGTCGTATATGCTCCAAGCGATGGAGAGGCACAAGGCGCCTACATGTGTGCGAAAGGAGATGTATTCGCTTCCGCATCACAGGATTTCGACTCATTGCTCTTCGGTGCACCGACATTGGTGAGGAACATGACCATAACCGGTAGGAGGAAGATACCTGGTAAGGACATGTACAAGGATGTGAAGACAGAGATCATCGATTCGTCCGAATTCCTATCAGCATTGGATATCAGCAGAGAACAATTGGTCGACGTATGCATATTGATGGGAACTGATTTCAACAACGGGATATCCGGTATCGGCCCGAAGAAGGGACTCAAACTCATCAAGGACTATGGCGACATAGAAGGAGCCTTGGAACACCTCGGGAAGGAGATCCCCGAATATCAGGAGATCAGAGACATATTCCTCAGAGGCACATATTCCAATGATTATGACCTATCACCTAAGGAGATAGACAAGGATGCTACGATAGAATTCCTTGTCGATCACGATTTCTCCAAAGAACGTGTGACGTCTGCTATCACCAAGATCGAGACTGCAAGGAAGAATAACAAGGCCAAGAGACAACAAAGGTCCCTTGACGCTTGGTTCTAGATCATCTGGTAAGGTTTGAGACCATCTCTATTGTGAGATCCACCAGATCCAATCCTTTCATCTCATCCGGTGTCACAAGTCTATACTCTGTGTTCTCACCGTTAAGGATCGGTCTCTGTTCCCCTGCATCGAAGAGGAATGGATACACTTCCCAGATGATGTTGTTCTCCCTAACGTACACCGGAGGCAACGATGATATCGGCTCGGAAACCTTGATCTGCGTCTCTTCGAATATCTCCCTTCTCGCGGTATCCACCATCTGTTCCCCATCCTCCCTCTTACCGGATACGAGTGACCAACGTCCAGGATATGATCTGGCAGTAGCTGGGCGATGAAGCATCAATATCTTCCCATCGACCATGACGACGGATGATGCTACGGTCTTCTTGACCACATCCGGGAGTTCTACGGTCCCGCTATCGGCATCTACCACTGCTCTATCGCCATCCTTGATCAGATCGACATCGATACCATCGATCATCGGGATTGATGATATCACGGCACCGGTGGCGACGATCGTCTCCGCTGACGAATTAATGATCGCAAGCGGTGACTTCCCGTGTGCTTTGAGATCATACATCACAAAGGATCCGACTGTACTCCCCTTGCCTCTTGGGAACACCAATATCCTATCTGCGACGTTTCCTCCGTTCTCCACCTTGATCTCACCAGTGGATGCTTCCACGCCACCGAGGAAACTGAGGGCATTCTGTAATTTCAAAACCCTCCCTTCAGCCTTGCCTCTATAGATCGAGCGTCCTTTCAACATCACTCTACCACCTTCAACAGTTCAGCGATATCTTTGCACATGACCTTCTGAGAACATAATGTGGGCAGATAGTTGCCTGCTTTGCATGAGTTGGTAGCAGTCCTCGAGAACGTTCCTTCGATAGGCGATACCACCATGCACGTATCCGCCAACACCGGTCCGAACTCCTCCATTATCCTGACATCCTCAGGACATTTGGATCTCACTCTCTCCGACGTGCAGAACCATATCTCTACATCTGTCCTCCTCTTCTTCTTGCCTTTGAGTAAGGAAGCTATCTCGTGCATCTCCTTCTCTGTCAG
Source organism: Candidatus Methanarcanum hacksteinii (assembly GCF_964305265.1). Taxonomy (NCBI): domain Archaea; kingdom Methanobacteriati; phylum Thermoplasmatota; class Thermoplasmata; order Methanomassiliicoccales; genus Candidatus Methanarcanum; species Candidatus Methanarcanum hacksteinii. The sequence goes on from NZ_CAYATA010000003.1 coordinate 417,110, forward strand.
ATGAGGGCATCCGATAGCTATCAATTGGACATCGTCGGCAGTGTTCAATTTGTCGTATGCATCATCGAGTTCTTTCTTCCCTATGTGCACCACTTCAAGCTCTGAAACATCGAAATCCTTCCATTCAGGTGTTACGCCTTCCACATGGAACATTGCAACGGCACCTGCCGCGGCCATGGCAGCAGCCATCGTCTTCCCTTCCTCCATCCCAGGCTTTATGCCCCTATAGTAAGGTATCCCTCCGCCGATGACCGAACCTACGGCCTGTCCGAGAAGCGAATGCGAGAACAAAGTATCAGGGATATCGGCATCGATCACAACGGTGGGCGCCCTGTTCTCTTTCAGATGTAATCCATAATTAGCGGTCTTTCCAAGTATCGCCGCCGCAAGTGCACCTGGGCCGCCCTCCCTATTGGTCCGTGCACCGATGAATGAATTCACGTATGATAACGCAGATGATTCTGCCCATGCCACATGATCGCCCAGTTTAGGGACGTTTACACCATCATAGGGTGTGCATGAGCATGTCGTTTGGATCCCCATCTTTCCATAGAGATCTATGATACGGATCTGTTTCTCAGCGAAATCATCCTTTATATGCATCTCATTCCATCTCTTCCTGTCCATGCCGACAGGATTCAATGTCGATGGAACGGTGACCTTGGCACCGCCATTCACCATATCCTCGAGATAGAGCAATCCGCCATCGCCGATGGTCTTATAGGACGCACCCGACAGATGCGCCGACGTTATATCGACGAGACCGTCCGCACCATAAATCTTCCCTAGTGCCACGATCAACTCGATGGCTTTCTGTGCACCCTCCCCGAATTCGCCATCGAGGATGGACTGCTCTTCCTTTGTGAGATCCATAATGCGAAGTATGGGGTCATGATAGATAGGGTTACTGCTCAGACCTTCCCATTATGTATGTCCTCATACAACGATACGGTCCTGCGCATCTCATCCTCGGTCAATACGCCGGAGACATACATCGAATCGAAGGGTGCATCGTCAGAGATGAGTGTTATGTCTGGATTCACACAACCGTTCCTCTCATAGAATCTTTGACGCCTGACCCTCATCTCATAATCATCTGATGTCACATCCATCGGCTCAACGACAAGGAATATCCTCTTTCCAGGATGTGTCTCTCTCACCATATCGATCAATTTGGAACCGTATCCTTTCCCACGTACCTCTGGAATCGTCGCCAAGTATATCCAAAAGGTACATTCCCCTGATGTGAATGTCAAGGTGAAACCGATGAATCTGCCATCATCGCGGTACTCTATCAGTTTCCCGCCCCTTCCTATGGTCCTAAGGATGTTCTCTTCCGGAACCTTCTCTATCTCAGTGAAAGCCGACGAATAGAGTTCAGACATCTCTTTCGTGAACCCTTCTACGACATCATATGTGAGCATAGCCCGCCTTATAGCTCGCAATGTAGATAAACCTCAGCCATGTGTACCGTTAACACTGAAACATTATGTGAATTTTCTCCATATGCCCGGAGATATCCTCTGGTCTGTATCCCAATAACGAATGTTTCAGCCCCAGGTCCGTGGCATAGTATTTGTGTTTGTTCTCAAGGGTCCTCCTACCCTTGAGATCGAACACATTAGCACGTATTATCAGGTTCGCCGCTTCGAGATGCCCGATGTATTCGTTCACCGTATCTACAGTTGTCTTCGAACCCGTCGATCTAATGGTGGAATAGATATTATTGGAAGAAACATAACTACCGATAGTGGACAGTATCGTACAGTAGATATCCCTCAAGAGTACATGATTACGTATGTTGAACCTCTGTTCAATATCCTTCGAAAGGATCACCTCTGTGATATCCCTCACGGTCTGCATGCACGATCTCTCAGGCACATCCGAGATCCACAGGATTGGGAATCCACCAACACGCATGTATCTGTCCAATACATCCTTTTTCGACAGGAAGCGTTCCGCAAAAACCTTGCATTCCTCATACGACAAGGGGAGCATGCGTATGCGGTTGAATCTGCCTCCGAGATGGGTTGAATATTCAGACGAGAGCAGATTTGCATTCGATCCTGTCAGGTAGATATCGAACATTTTCCTGGCAATAAGATCACATATGATCAGTTCCCATTTCTCTATGTTCTGGATCTCGTCCACTATCAGAACATTATCGATACCCTGGCGGTATTCCGATTCGATATAAGAGAGGAGTTTTTCCCAATCGCCAAGGCTAGAAAATTCGTGGAGTTCTGTATTTATGTAGACAACATTGGCATCGGTCAAACGGTGGCGGTATATCTCCAACAATGTCGATTTTCCGCAGCGACGTATGCCAGTTATCACTTTAGCATTGCCATTGCCGACATACGGTTCGATCTCAGCGAAATACCTGTCACGTGATACCAAAGAATCTTCCATGAGGTACCATCTCTTATTGATTATTAGATAATTACGATTTTATCATTTCATACAATGATAAAGTATGATATAATTTAATTTTTATCATTCTTTGTAATGATAAATTATATTATTTTTCAATTTTATCCTTTCATAGAAGCATAGATTTACCGCCCATCTTTTTTCGATAAAGAATTGCATTTATGCGAGTGAAGTGCATAAAAGCCCGAATGGACAAATACTCGGTTTTCAGCATGCTCCCAATATACTGTAGTATCAAACCATTTCGATAACTAGGAGGGCCCGCTGGGAACCGCTTAAAGCATTAGCCAGACATCAGAAATCGTGATAACTTATACCCTTTATAAAGGCATAAGTTCGGAACTTATCTGATGAAAAAAAAACTTGGCCAACTGACGAATTTAGTCGTATATGTTGGATCTGTGCCCTATCTCGACCAGCAGGATCACAAGTTTTCCTTTGTCGATCTTGCTAATGAGCCTATAGTTCCCCACTCTGTATCTCCACAATCCAACCTTATCGCCAGTCAGTGCTTTTCCTGAAGCGAAAGGGTTGTCAGTACCATCAAGATGCTTGGAGATCCAATTGAGGATCATCGTTCTCGTGAAACGATCCATCTTCCTCAGCTGCTTGATAGTATCGTCGGTATATTCGACGAAATAGCTCACTCTTCATCACCGAACATCTTGAGGACTTCTGCATGAGAATAGGTCTTCGGATTATCGAGGTATCTCCTATATGCCGCTTCGCCCACAGCGATGTCATATTCATCCTCGATCTTCTCGAAAAGGGCCTGTTTGAAGGCCTCTCCCATAGAGACACCCATCAGCGCCGCATATCTTCTGGCAAGAATTTCTTCATCTTCAGTGAGTCTTATCGAGAATGCCATTTGATCACTGATGATATGTAGTACATTGTACTATTTAAATGTCAACGTAGGATTCGAACTCGAATCTGATGCGGACCCGCCGGGATCCGCCCTATACATAGGCCAGACATGAAAAAATCAGATACGGCATGGTATCGTGTAGAGTATATTGGTACGTACCGTTGATTAATAGCCTTCATTTATCATTAACATCAGAAACGATCAATCACGCAGTAACTGATGCCGATCCCATATCCTTTGTCGATGACGTCATAAAAACAGAAACCCCATAATTATCAAAATTACTCCAGCAACCAATCCAAAACATTCCTAATCAGTATCCCGTTCTCGTTCCCAAGACCGAAGCGGTCCAGAGTCAAGACAGTCTTAACATAATTGTCCTTCGGCCTCGTCAGAGGTTTGATCTCCCGTTTCCTGGTGTCATCCGACATCATAGTCTGACATACCTGGATGTACTCCATGGTGTCGTATCTCACGGCGATGAAATCCACCTCAGAATCCCTGTAACATCCGACCCTGACGTTATACCCTCTGCGTAGCAGTTCAACGTATACGAGATTCTCCAAAGGTTTGCTTATGTCGGTGCCTGCGGCGATATTCAGAACGGCTTTCCTCATCCCCAGATCGGTGACATAATATTTCCCGATGGTCGAAAACAGTTTCTTTCCTACCATATCGTAACGGTCGCATGGGAGTATGAGGAACGCATCCTCCATGGCCTTCATATATATCCCCACAGTGGACTCGGGGATTCCTGTGCCCTCCGCTACGGAAGACTTGCTAGTGATGTTGCCTATATTTGCATATAGGAACCTCGCAATCGCCTCCACCTTCATGGGGTCGCTAACGTTGACGTGCCTCAGTACGTCCTTGACGACGATGGTGTTGTATACGCCCTGGAGATAGTCCTGCCTGTACCTTTGATCCCTCGAAGGGTCTACTCCCGGTAACCCCCCACATTCAAGATATTCGATGAATGCCTTCTCCCTATCGGTGTATCCATGCATCTCCATGTATTCAGAGAAGGACAAAGGAAATACCTCGACCTCCGTGTGACGGCCGGATATACGGGTGGCTAGCTGTGATGAAAGCATATCTGAGTTGGAACCAGTAACATAAACATCACAGTTCTTCTCTGCATTAAGTGCCGAAAGGGATAGTTCCCAATCCTTCACATCCTGTATCTCGTCCAACAGAACGTACATTATGCGGTTCGGATCGATCCTCTGATGAAGATAATCATTCAGCTGTTCGCTGGTCTTTATCTTCTGGAACTCAAACTTCTCGAAATTGATGAAGATTATGTCCTCCTCGGAAATGCCGGACTGTCTGAGCTCTTCCGCATATAATTCAAGAATGACTGATTTTCCGCAACGTCTCATTCCCGTTATGACCTTGATAACCCCTGTGTCATCACGACCCGCACGAATCTTACTGAGGTATTGCTCACGTACCAGATACTTCCCCATGTTTTAGACATGGCATAGCATGTATATATCTTTTATTAATCGTGGATTTATGTAATAAGTTTATAATAATTTGATAAATCGTAGATTTGTGCAATATTCACAAAGACTTTCGAAAAATCTAGAAAAATTGTATATCCAGAAATCACAGGTTAATCTACAATATGGATTCGAACCTGAATCTGAAGCGGACCTGCCGGGATTTGAACCCGGGTCGAGAGCTCCGGAGGCTCCAATGCTATCCAAGCTATACTACAGGTCCAATCAAATTAATGTAGAAGAATTGGGAAGGGTAAGAGGTTTGAAACCCGTCGATGAACCGGGGATCCTGAGTCTCCGCTTGAGAGGGAGGAGACCGAATGAAGATTTTTCCTTCCTTACTCTTTCTTCGTGAACTCTGTGTATCCGCATTTTCCGCATGATACACGGTCACCGTGTGTTGCCATGAACACACCAGGTCCACACTTGGGGCAGACAGGCTTTGTCCTCTGTCCATCCTTGTATGCGTCACCTTTCTTGACTGATTTCTTAGCTTCTGCTTTAGCTGCCATCTAAATCACTGTCCCTCTGTGGCCTCAGGTGCCTTGTACTCGGGCTTCTGGATTCCGTTCCTCTTGAGGATGTATTCGGGCTCGATGGCCTGTGCGTCCTCTTTCGTTACGTATACCTTTGCGTAACCCTTGGAGAGTCCGCTTCCGTAGACTGTATCGATGTTGTTGAGGACGATTGCATCCCTCTTTGCATCCAGTTTCTTTGCAAGCTCGTCAACGACAGCGCCTTTGCTGGGTGTTGACTCGCCTTTGTGGTCGATTGTGAAACGTACCTCAGTCCTTTTGAGGATGACGTTCTCTTTCTTCTCGTTGATTTCCATCTTCATTCAAAGTCCTCCATCATATTCCAGAGTTCTTTTACTCTTTTGCGGATGTGTTCGTCCGTGGTGACGCACATCATCCCTTTTCCTGGCCAACCATAGATGATATCGTAGCCATCAGGCGCGTTCAGGATACACGGCATCACTGCCAGATCCTCCTCGCCTTCGACACGTATTATCCCTGCCTCACCAGTAATCGCGTTTCTTATGGCATCTTCAAGCTCACAGGTTACCGTACCTGCAGGATTGACGATGACCTTCTCTTCCAACCCATGACTTTCGACATAGGTGGCGAACCCGGTCATCTCATGCCTCTCCGTGTATCCATCATAGATGGACAGGAGTGGCGTCATGCCGTTCCTCCTCACCGTCAGAGATACCACATCCCCGACAGTGATCATCTTTGCAGCGTTATGTTGTTTGAGTTCAGTTTCATCCAAATCTGTGCCCAGCGGTTCCTTGAAGAGATCTCTTCTCCCCCCAGGGATCCTTCTGCCGGACATTTGGATCAACGCACCCTCAGGGCATATTTCCCATTGGATGAGATGCCCATCTGTTTAGCTATGTCGGATTTCTCATAGTCTATGACCACGAGGTAGCCCTGCCATTCTCTGGATGTCTGTCCTCCGCAGCGGGGGCATGTGTCCTCTTCAGAGATGAAGCTGCACTGTTTGCATGCTTTGTAAACAGGTCCGACCATCAGGCATCAGCCTCCTGTTTCCTCTTGTCTTCCTCGATCCATTCGAGTCTTCCCAGACCGGGTTGGCGCATCGTTAATCCGATCTTACTATCCTGGGGATTCTTCTCGTTGAGGTCGATACTGACGATCCTTGCCCTGACGATGTCTCCGATGTTGAGGGTCCTTCCAGTGTCCTTTCCGATGAGCCTCTGATTCTCTGCATCGATATCGACACGGTCATCCAACACCTGACTCACGTGAAGGAGTCCGTCCAACGGACCGAATCTGATGAAAGCACCGAATTTGACTATCTCTACGACCTCACCCTCGATGATCTCGTTCTCTTTCGGTTTGAATACGAGCTGATTGAATTTGACCGTCTGATAGACCGCTCCGTCTCCATGAACGATACGTCCAGGTCCAATGGTCTCGACATCCTGTACAAGGATAGTTATCTCCTTGTTAGGTCCGATCTGTCCTTCGAATGAATCCCATGTGAGGGCATCGATGACTTTGTCTATGTCTTCACCAAGATCTGCTGGAGGTATGCGCACTACCCTCTCGGCCTGTGTTATCATGTACATAGGATATCCTCTTGAATGGCTGGAGATTAAAGCCCTCTTATATAAAGCTGATTACACGCATACGCGTATAAGAATATAGTATAGAAATGAAGGGAGGGATTACCTCCCTTAAACTTGTTTAGAGATACAGGACTGCTGTGACCAAACAGATGGTCGAGAGCAGTTTGACCAGAACGTGGATCGAAGGTCCTGCAGTGTCCTTGAACGGATCACCGATAGTATCACCGACAACAGCTGCTGCGTGTGCAGGTGACTTCTTTCCTCCGTGTGCACCGGTCTCGATGTATTTCTTTGCGTTATCCCATGCTCCTCCACCGTTGTTGAGGAAGTTGGCCATGAGGATACCGACGATGGTAGCTACCATGATGAGTCCGCCGACCGCATAGGGTGCGAGTACCTGGAACTCTGTAGGCAGAGCGTACCTGTAAAGGAGTCCGAAGACGACAGGTACGAGGATAGGCAGGAGTGCGGGAACGACCATCTGCCTGAGGGCGGATTTCGTTGCGATATCGACACACCTTCCGTATTCAGGCTGTTTCTCTCCAGCCATGATCTTTCCATCCTTGAACTGCTCACGGACCTCCTGGACCATCTCACCGGCAGCCGTTCCAACTGCACGTATAGCGAGTGATGCGAAGAAGAACACGAGTGCTGCTCCGATGAGTCCTCCGACGAAGATCAGGGGATTTCCAAGAACGACCTGGTTCATCTCAGCGATGATCGTTGTTCCGTTGTGCTCGGCAACGATCTCGAAGAATGCTGCGAACAGAAGGAATGCTGCGAGTGCAGCGGATGACATTGCGTATCCTTTCGTGAGTGCTTTTGTTGTGTTACCGACGGAATCGAGCTTGTCTGTCCTGTTCCTTACCTCTTCAGGCTGGTTGGACATCTCCGCGATACCGCCTGCGTTGTCCGTGATCGGTCCGAACGTATCCTCTGCGAGGATGAATGCGGATGATGCGAGCATAGAGACGGTTGCGATCGCTGTTCCGTAAAGTCCCATCGTCATCTTGTATGTAGAGTCGACGAATGCTCCATCGATGGCGAAGTAACCAAGGAGGAATGTTGCGATAATTGCGATACCGATGCAGACCACAGGAATGACTGTGGACTCCATACCGACCGAGAGACCCATGATGACGTTCGTTGCAGGTCCTGATTCGGACTGTTCCGCGATCGTCTTGACTGGTTTGTGGTCGCCTGTGTAGTACTGTGTGACATAGACGACGACGAGTCCAAGTGCGATACCGACGATTCCAGCGATTGCGAACATCCACCAGTTGACCGTCACTGACAATCCACCGATCTGTGTGAGGCCGTTGTCGCCATTGAGAAGCCAATAGCATGAGAATATCATCGTAACGATGACGAGGGCCATAGTCACATAGTAACCGAGGTTGAGTGACTTGATGACGTCTGCATCCTCATCCTTGAGACGTACACAGAAGATTCCGACCAAGGATGCGATGAGTCCGAATGCCATGATGACAAGCGGAAGGTAGATGAAGTTGTTGTTGAAGATCCCAACTGTTGAGAGCTTGACGACTGCAAGACCAATGACCATCGAACCGATGATCTCAGCGGCTGTGGATTCGAAGATATCTGCTCCACGTCCTGCACAGTCACCGACGTTGTCTCCGACGAGATCTGCGATGACAGCGGGGTTCCTGGGGTCATCCTCGGGAATACCTGCCTCGACCTTTCCGACGAGATCCGCTCCGACATCTGCGGCTTTGGTGTAGATACCTCCTCCGAGCTGTGCGAAGAGAGCTGCCATAGATGCACCGAATGCGTAACCTACGACCGAGTGGAGTGTAGCGGTCATATCGCCGTCACACCAGATGTCGTAGAGGAAGAACACAGCGAAGAGTCCTGCGAGTGAGAGGACGGACACTGCGATTCCTGAGATCGCTCCTCCGCGGAATGATGTCTTGAATGCCTCATCGAGCGAGCGTGTTGCTGCAGCCGATGTCCTGATGTTGGAATTGACAGAGACCTTCATTCCGATGTAACCGGAGAGGATCGAGCATCCTGCACCGATGAGGAACGCTACTGCGACCTTTCCGTTCAAGTAGTCTTTGAAATCCTCGCAGAATCCTACTGCGAAGATGATGATAGCAACAACAAGTGCGATGATAGCGATAGTCTTGTACTGCCTTGCGAGGTAAGCCATAGCTCCTTCCTCGATCTTATCGGAGATTGCCTGCATCTCGGGGGTTCCTTTGTCCTTCGAGAATATCTGTTTGAAGAAAACAGCGGCAACCACCAAGGCGATAACTGCAGCGACAGGTACCATCCACAACAAGTTGTCCATGGTGAACTCAATCATTATAGTTAACTCCTAATGTTGCTGAGCCCCCAACATTCGTTGTTGTATAAAAAGGATAGGTAAATAATTTATATAAACTCAGAACGGAGATGATTTCGATGATAACGTAGAACCGTCAGGAAGACGAGGTATCCCGTCATCATCGAGATATCCGTAACCGATGGTGATGATGGGGTTCATGACATCCTTGCCGGTCACGCGAGAAATGTTATCGGCACCCATGTTGCATGACAGAGCCAGTATGACATCCGAACCATCGATTCCAGAATCGTCCGACGTGGATCTGACCTTACTCATTATGCATGCTGCACCGGTCATGATGATGCCTTTCACATCTATCCCATCGGATGTCAGCCTATCAGACAATGATTCCGCCGATGCTTTGCTGCCTATGCCATTGCATAATGATGCGCATATGGAGCACGACCATATCAGTACCGATCTCCCTCTCAACGATTCGAGTAGTTCGGGATAATCACAGCATCTCTCCATCAACATCATGCTGTATAACATGATTACTTCATGTAATAAAGACACCTATGGACGCGGATAATCAAATTAAACCATGCGGACATACAGAGTTCCATGGGAATACTGAAATCTTATTGCCCTGCGACCACCGAAGAGATAGGTTCTGTTGAAACGATAGACGTGTCGGAAATCGACTCTATAATCGAAAGGAGTGATAAGGCACAGAGGGAATGGGCTAAGATACCTCCAAAGAGAAGGAGCGAGTATTTCAGAAGATTGAGTAAGATCATCGCCGATGATGTGGAAGAACTCGGACTCACTGTGCATAAGGAAACGGGTAAACCGAAGGCGGAATGCATCAACACGGAATTCTTTGTATCATCAGCGCATGCAAAGTACTGTGCCGATTGGCTCAACAGATTCAAATTCGAGATACGCAGGAAGATAGAACCCATGGATATGATGATGCGTGCCATGGGGCGCAGATCCTACATCAGATACAAACCCGCGGGTATCACCGCTTGCATATCGCCATACAACTTCCCGATCTGCATCCCGTTCACAGAATGCATGTCATCCGTTGCCGTCGGGAATTCAGTCATACTCAAACCTTCATCCGAGACGCCTCTCTGCGGAGAGTTGATATCATCACTATTCAAAAAAGCAGGATTCCCTGATGATCTCGTCATCTGCATCCATGGTTCGGAGATAGGCAATGCATTGGTGCAATCCCCCTCGGTGAGAAGGATCATGTTCACGGGTGGAACTGATACGGGTATGAGCATAATGCGTTCAGCCGCGGATAACCTCACTCCTGTATCCCTTGAACTCGGAGGATGCGATTCTATGATCGTCCTGAAGGATGCTGACATCAATAGAGCGATCAAAGCTGCCGTCTGGGGATCCTATGTGAACTCTGGGCAAGTATGTGTCGGAGTGCAGAGGATCATGGTCCACAGTTCGATCTATGATGATTTCGTATCAAGATTCGTAGAAAGAGTGAAAGGGCTGAAGATAGGATATGACTACAACGATCCGACGATATCCATCGGACCTGTCATCAATGAGAGGGCGATGCATGACGTACTGGATGCTGTTGAAAGAGCGAAAGAACTCGGTGCAAATGTCGTATATGGAGGCAAGAGAGTGGAAGGACTCGAGGGATGGTTCCTCGAACCTGCCGTGATCACCGACATACCTGTTGGCAGCGAACTGTACACGACCGAAGTGTTCGGGCCATTCACAACGATAGTTCCATTCGATGATGACGATGAAGCTATAGAACTCAACAACAGTTGTCCGTATGCCCTTGGCGGTTCGGTATGGACTGAGGATATCCAATACGGACATGAATTGGCAGGAAGGATGAATTCGGGCATGGTCAACGTGAACAACCTGCTGTACAACTATGGTATGCCTTCGCTCCCATGGGGCGGGACACACATGAGCGGATTCGGGAAGAGCCATGGCGAGGAAGGATTCCTGAGTCTGATGGAGATACAGCATCTGCATGAGGATAAGGGTGCTTGGAGCAATGATCCGTGGTGGACACCGTACACGAAAGAGGGTACGGACATACAGACCGAGATGACGCAAAGTCTCTTCGGAAGTAAGAGAGGACTCATCCGTTTCTTCTTGCATGCATTACCGTTACTCAGGAAGAAGGATTGAATTCGATCCTTCTTTGGTCAATTGATAAACTTAATTAATAAGAGGCCGTAACCACCGCATAACGGAAGTTAGTATCATGGTAGCAACTTTTGATAACAAGAAACTCGTTGCAGTCAAGGATATCAAGATCAAGAAAGGGATGACGGCCAATGATCTCGTCAAGATGATGGGAAAATCAGGCGGATTCACAGCACAGAAACTCTCAGATGCCGCTGACATCGTAGAGAAGATGTTCAAGAAGAAGGATTGTCTTCGCATCCTGTCATTCCCTGCATGCATCATGGCGACAGGTACGCGCGGTGTCATCGTCGACATGGTGAAGAAAGGATTCATCGATGTCATAATCACAACATGCGGAACATTGGACCACGACCTTTCAAGGACATGGGCCTCATACTACAAAGGCGACTTCTTGATGGATGATGCGAAACTCAGGGATAATGGTATCAGCAGGCTCGGTAACGTCCTCGTACCCGACGACTGCTATGGTATCGTTCTTGAGGATAACCTCCTCCCTATGTTCGATGACATCTTCAAGGACACCACATCATTGTCCACACACGAGATCATAGATCAGGTCGGTGCGAGACTCGATGATGAGGACTCACTTCTGTATCAATGTCATAAACACAACGTACCCATAGTCGTCCCTGGTATCACGGACGGTTCATTCGGATGTCAGCTCTGGATGTACTACCAGATGCACAGAAAGCTCAGGATCGATCTCTTCGCTGATGAGCAGATGCTCAGCGAGATGACGGATGAGGCGAAGAACACGGGTGCGATCATCATCGGCGGAGGTATCTCGAAACACCACGTCATCTGGTGGAATCAGTTCCGCGGAGGATTGGATTATGCGATCTACCTCACGACAGCACAGGAATACGACGGTTCACTCTCCGGTGCACAGATCAGAGAGGCCGTCTCATGGGGTAAGGTCAAGGCCAATGCCAAGAAGATGACCGTGGAAGGAGATGCTACGATCAACCTCCCGCTCATCATGGCAGCCGTTGAGGATAGGCTCTGATGAAGAAGATCGCGGTGCTCTCAGGTGACGGCGTAGGTCCTGAAGTGACGACTGCCGCAGTATCGGTGCTCAAGGCACTGACCGGAGATATCGACATGATCTCCGCTGACTGCGGCTACGAATGCTACAAAAGGACTGGGGAATCACTCCCTGTATCGACACTTGAGATCATCGACGAATGTGATGCCGTCCTGATGGGCGGCATCACCATCCCTACCGATGACAGATCCTTCAGGAATCCTATAACGGAGATTGAAAGAAGGATGAGATTGGAATTGAATATAAGACGCATAGAATCCATAATCCCTGAGTTGAGTTCGATCGACATCGATGCCACGTTCATAAGGAACGCTTCTGATGATGTCAACGTAACAGAGATCAACGACATAGATAGCGTCGATGTCACCAGATCATATCTGTATTCAGAGATGGACAGGACATTCATCGCATCGAGGGAATATGCTGAAAGGAATGATTCCAAAACGATCCTCTTTGCGCATGAGGGCGATCCTGCGAGTGAGATGGAGTCGATGTCCATCGAATCATTCCACAGATGCATGGTTGGTACTTCGATATCATCCGATGATGTGAGCATCCCTGAGTTGGCCTCCAGGATCCTGACCAAACCCAACACGATCGATACAGTGATCTCATACAGTCCATTCTCCGATGTGCTATCGGAGATGGTGGCGAAGCTGACAGGCGGCACATATCTCGTACCGTGTGCGACGATCAATAGGACGAGAGGATTGTTCAGACCGCTCCATGGATCCAATCCTGACCTTGCAGGATATAACGCGACGAATCCGACGGCATCCCTAAGATGCGCAGCCATGATGCTTGATTTCCTTGGATACAAGGATGAAGGCAATAAACTGTGGGAAGCCATACGTTCTGCATACAAGAGGGGATTCCGTACGCCTGATGTCGGCGGCGGAACGGGTACGTATGGATTCATAGAACAGATAGTGAAGATCTGCGAGAATCCGAACTAACGTTTACCTATCCTCTCGAACAACCTCTTTATCGATTTCTCATATCCACTATCGGATGGCTCATAGAACTTGCGATCCTTGACAGCATCTGGAAGATATTGTTGCTCCACATAGTGATCAGGATAGTTGTGAGGATACTTGTACGTCAATCCACGGCCCAACTCCTTCGCACTGCTGTAATGTGCATCCTTCAGATATGGCGGGATCTGCCCCATGGGCTCATTCTTGACCGAGTTCATGGCAGCATCTATCGCTGTGATGGATGAGTTGCTCTTCGGGGCGCATGCGACGTATATCGCGGCTTGTGCTAGGATTATCCTGGCCTCAGGCATACCTATCCGCTCGACGGCCTGTGAGGCTGCCGTAGCGATGATGATAGCTTGGGGATCGGCATTGGATACGTCCTCGGAGGCGCATATCATTATGCGCCTTGCGATGAACTTCACATCCTCCCCTGCATACAACATCCTAGCCAGATAATACACGGTGGCATCTGGATCAGAGCCGCGCATGCTCTTTATGAAAGCAGAGATCGTGTCGTAGTGATTGTCCCCGTCCTTGTCGTATCCGAGTATGCGTTTCTGTATGCATGATGATGCGACATCCACGTCTATATGGATGGAACCATCAGCATCACGATCTGTAGTGAGGAATGCTATCTCCAATGCATTCAACGCCGATCTAGCATCGCCGTTGCACATATCGGCCAAGAATACTAACGCATCATCATCGATGGATATCTTCTCCTTCCCCAATCCGTTATCTGCATCGGAGATCGCATGTTTCAATATCGTGATGATGTCCTCACGATCCAACGGTTTGAGTTCCAATACCATCGAGCGTGATATCAATGCGCGATTCACCTCGAAATATGGGTTCTCTGTCGTAGCGCCGATGAGTATTATGGTGCCGTTCTCGACGAATGGTAATAGGTAATCCTGCTGACCCTTGTTGAAACGATGGATCTCGTCGATGAATAGTATCGTCCTTCTCCCGTTCATGCCCAGTATGTCCTGCGCATGCTTGACCGCATCCTCCATATCCTTCTTTCCAGCACATGTGGCGTTCATCTCTCTGAAATCCGCCTTTGTCGTATTGGCTATGACCTGTGCTAAGGTCGTCTTCCCAGTACCTGGAGGGCCATAGAATATCAAAGAACTGATCCTATCGGCCTTGATCGAACGATACAAAAGTTTGTCCTTTCCAAGGATATGTTCCTGTCCGACCACATCCTCGATGGTCTTTGGCCTCATACGATTCGCAAGGGGCGCTTCCCTGGCCAATATCTCCTTCCTCGTAGTATCGAACAGATCCATGTCACGCCATATCTACAGGATGCGATTATAACCTATCGTTCGACGGTACAGAGAACGGATATAAATCCATGTTATCACATACCATCAACCAATGAAGCTGAACCCGAAATACAAGGCCGTCTGTTTTGATATGGATGGAACATTGCTCAATACGAAAGTCGATTATGTCAAGATGGCGAATGTTGCATTCGATGAGATGGTCAGACTCGGGGTTCCGGAGACTGCGATCGATCGCAGCGAGAGTTTCAAATTCAACATAGATTCCGGCATTGAATACCTTAAGAAGCACAACAAGGTCGAGGACATCTACAAGATAGGGGCCAACATATCCAAGATGGCACGTGACATCGAGATGGAGAGGGTGGATGAGGCTAGACCATTCGATGGAACGAATCCATTGTTGGATCTGATCCATTCTTTCGGCCTATCCACTGGTGTATTGACTAGAGGGTGCAGGGAATATGCCGAAGCCGTATTGAAGAAGTGTGATTCACTGAAGAGGATAGATTGTCTCATCGCAAGGGATGATTACCCAGAGGAGGAATCGAAACCTTCGCCTATTGCGATGCAGCACATGGCAGATAGATTGAATGTGAAGACGAATGAGATACTCTATTTCGGTGACCATGGTATGGACTACAGATGCGCCAAGGATGCGGGCACCGATTTCATAGCGGTCACCACTGGTGCATTCAGATCGGATGATTGGATGAAAGAGGGCGTGAAGGTCGAATTCGATTCGATCACCGATTTCTACAGATCATTGATGGCATGAATGTGAAGTAGCAGATTCCAAATCAACACTGATGTAATACTTCAGATGGACCCTTCTCGTTAAACTTCATCTCTGATTCACACTGATGACCCGATCGACATCAACGATAGTAGAATGATCATTATCGGTATCCAGACCAATATTCCTAATATGCTCCAAACGAGTGCGTGAGTTGTCGGATTCTTCGTATATGGGCCATCGTTACCGTTGTAGACCAGTACTGCGACTATGACTCCGATGAGTCCAAGGAACATCCCTAGCAAGAATGGACCCAAAGTCGATGGTTCTTTCGGCATCCGATTGTAGACGGGATACGGTGAAGCGTACGTTGAGGGCACAAGACCGACCTTGC
Organism: Candidatus Methanarcanum hacksteinii; assembly: GCF_964305265.1. Classification (NCBI taxonomy): domain Archaea; kingdom Methanobacteriati; phylum Thermoplasmatota; class Thermoplasmata; order Methanomassiliicoccales; genus Candidatus Methanarcanum; species Candidatus Methanarcanum hacksteinii. The sequence continues at coordinate 432,947 of NZ_CAYATA010000003.1, forward strand.
TTCCGCAATCAGGGCAGTATGCCGCACCATCCGGAATCTCTCTTCCGCAATACTGACAGTACATAATCTCAGATGCTTCTGCGTTCTCATAAAGTTTTCTTGAACATAGCTATCCATTACCATGGAGTTAGAAAACAACATGATCCCAGAATTTCAATCTCAGCTCACGCTATCAGGATTCATTGTCGAGCGCTCAAGCTCTTGTGGTAATAGGATGATAAAGTGGTGCAAGGGACGAGATTTGAACTCGCGGACCACTAAGGACTAGCCCCTCAAGCTAGCGTCGTTGGCCATGCTTGACTACCCTTGCAAGCATACCCCCGATTAGAACGTAATTAATAAGCTTTTGGTTTTAACAACGTTCAATCGAGGATGTTTTCCACATTATTTCCAATTCATGCCAATTTTTCAGCCAGATCGGATAATTCCACCATCTGTTCATCCTTCATTGCTGACCTTATTGTTATCCTCGGACGTACGAGTCTCACACCTTCCATCGATGAGAATATCCTCTCTATCTCCGCACCTGCTGCAGGAGCCCATGATCCGTTCTCGATCACTCCCACATCACGGGATGAGTACCTCTTGTCCTTCAATTCCAAGAGGAAATTGGCCATCACAGGGAATATCCCTGCTTCGTATGTGGTCGTTGCGACCACCATCTTGCTGTAGAAGAATGCCTTCTCGATGAGATATGATACGTCGGTACGGGCAACATCGATGATCTCGGCCTCGACACCTTTCTTCTTCAGAATATCGAGTAGATCGTATGCAGCCTTCCTCGTGTTACCGTATACGGATGTATATGCGATCAAGACCCCGTTCGATTCTGCCTTGTAATTGGCCCATTTGACGTAATAGTCGACATAGGTTCCAAGATCCTCATTGAGCACAGGGCCATGCAGAGGGCATATCGATCTCACATCCAATGAAGCTACCTTCTCCAGTGCCTTAGCTGCCTGAGGGCCGTATTTCCCGACTATGTTGTAATAATAACGCCTTGCGCCAAGGACCCAATCATAATTCGGATCGGATGGTCCGAATCTTCCGAACGCGTCGGCGGTGAAGAGGATCTTCTCCGATGCCTCATACGACATCATAACCTCCGGCCAATGGACCATCGGCGTTGTTATGAACTTCAATGAATGTTTCCCAAGCTCCAGGACATATCCATCCTCCACGATCAATCTCCTGTCTTCGAATCCCTTCCCGAAGAACTGTTCGATCATCTTGAACGTCCTCTCGTTACCGACGATCTTCATCTTCGGATGCTTGGATGAGAATTCCCCTATGCAAGCGGCATGATCGGGCTCCATGTGGTGTACCACAAGGTAATCGGGCTCACTACCGTCCAAGATCGCGGATATATCCTGTTCCCATGCTTGCGATCTGCGTGCGTCCATCGTATCCAAAACAGCGATCTTCTCATCGGATATCACGTACGAATTGTACGTTACACCATCTGGTATAGGGTATCTGCATTCAAAGAGGTCTAGATCATCATCCTCTTCTGTGATCATCTGTATCGAATCCGACAACTTGGCAATCATGAGGTCGGTATCGCACAGTGATGATTTAATCATGATGTCGTTGCGTTACTGTAAAATATCTACATCCGATAACCCGTGATGTCAGGAGAGGGAGAGCGGCCGACGGTAGGACTGGATCCAGCTGAGGAAGTTCCCTCCTCCAAGGGCAAGATGGACAGGCGTAAGCCTGTACGGCGAGAGTCGTGGCAAGGGCTCAGAAACGACACAGTTCCGGCCATAGGATGATCCACCTGGTGGTGACATTTCCGGAGATTTGGTGAAACGGCGACTCCCCATCGGAGCAAGTTCATACAACGGGGAAGACCTGCCCGGGACCCGTGGGTAGAATGCGAAGTTGAATGCCGCTTTAAACAGAAGGGGGGCTACTACCCTCACCTGACACTTATATCCTCCTATGAACATTGACCGATCATGTTCAAAGCCATCGGATTCGATATGGATGGAACCTTGATCGACAGTGATATCGACTATGCTAGACTGGGGATGGTCGAACATGATGTATTGACATCATTGGGTGTACCGAGCAAGGTCTTCGCCCATATAATGTCCGAGAAGGATATGTTGGTCGCAGGTATCGATTATCTGCATTCGATCGGGAAAGATATCAGCTCTGATGAATTGGAACGCATGGTCAATGAGGAATCCACGAGGATAGAGACGTTGAACATCTCTGGTTCGAAACCGTTCCCGATGGTGAGAGAGCTCCTTGACGAGATATCATCGAAAGGATACAAGATAGGGCTTCTTTCGAGAGGCCACAGAGGGTATGTCCTCAAGACCATGGATAGATTCGACCTTACAGGATATTTCGATGCGATAGAGGCGTACGATGACCATCCTGTCGGTGAACAGAAACCGAACCCTGTGGCCATGGAGTATCTTGCGAAGGGATTGGGCGTAAGAACCGATGAGATGATCTATGTCGGAGATGCTGTGACGGATTATCTCTGTGCTAGGGATTCAGGAGCGGCATTCATCGGATTGGCCCAAAATGAGCACAGCCGCACCATGTGGGAATCATACGATCATAGACCAGAGATTCTCAATAACATATCCGAACTCATCGGACGTTTTTAAAATCAGATAAAGATTGGAAGAGGGAGTTGAACTCCCTCGATTCCATTGTTTTACTCGGTTCCCTTTCCGTATGTGACCTCAAGAGACTCCATCTTCTCTTCCTCGAGCTGGTTGTAGTAGAACCTTCCGAGGTTGGATTCGAATCTTGAGTCCTTGGGTAACAACTTCTTGACACCGACCATGAGCTTCGATGCGACGCCCATGATGTTCTTGTCGAGGTTGATTCCAAACCTTGTCTTTCCGCAGACGAGGTGTCCGGGGTTGACGATGTCGTGGGGATCCATCAATGTCTTGATGTCCCTCATCACTGCAGGTTCATCACCGGGGTGGACAACATCGAGGTTCGATGCGAAGAAGACGCCAAATCCGAGTGAACGACCGCCGTAGAGCATTGCCTTGTCGCCCATGTAAAAGTTGTATGCGAATGCGAGCATTCCGAGCATGCTCTCATCATCCTTGAAGTAGTAAGGCATGAACATCGCTGTGCTGCGGTCAGAGATCATTCCGACGATTCCTCCGGGCTCCATCTTCATTGCTTCGAATCCCTTGTAACACTCGTCGACGAACTCTCCCCAGTGCTGTACTTCCACAACGACCTCTGCGGGGATCGATCCGATACCTGCCTTGCGGCACCTGTACTCGTAGCATCTCTCTTCCCACTCGTGCTCGCAGATCTCGCTTGAGACCTTCCTTCCGCCTGCTTCCTCTACGATAGCATCGATCGTCTTCTCTTCGAGGTCAAGGAACTCGGGTGCTCCCTGAAGTGTGACGAGGAAGAGGTTGGACACATCAGGTGCGTGAAGTCCTGCTTTCCTCTGGTTGTCGAAGTGGTAACTGTCAGACCATGCGATGTGGAGCGGCTTTACGCTGGGGTGGTTGACGATCTTCTGGATAGGTCCGTGCATGTCCTTCAGTTTGTCGAAGTCGTAGCCGAGGTACCTGAGTTCACCCTTAGGGTATACCCTGAGTGTGACTGTGCCTATGAATCCGAGTGTACCCTCTGCACCTGCGAAGAGCTGGTTGAGGTTGTATCCGGACATGTTGTTACCGATGCTGTCGTAACCTGTGTTGATGACCATACCATCCGAGAGGACGACCTCAAGGTTCATGATGTTCTCCCTTGCTCCTCCGTATTTGTATCCGCCGATTCCGATTCCACCGGTGGAGACCCATCCGCCGAGCGTTGCTGAGGGGAATGATGAAGGTGTGGATCCAACGAAGAGACCCTCTGCATCACATGCATCCATGATCTGCTTCCATGTGCATCCTGCCTGTGCTTTGACTGTCATGTTGACCTTGTCCACAGCGATGACCTTGTTCATCTTGGCGGACATGTCGAGAAGGATACCTCCCTCAACGGGCATGGATCCTCCAAGACCCCATGAGGATGCTCCCCTGGGTGTCACTGCGACGCCTGTCTTGAATGCGAGTGCTGCGATCTTGGAGAGTTCCTGTACGGACTCGGGCCTGACGACTACATCAGGAATGTGTTTGAACGCAATACCTGCTTCCTTTGGCAAAGGTGCAAGATCGTGAGCGTAAAGGAGTCTATCCATCTCACCTGTGTTGACATCGTCCTTTCCACAGATCTCAATCAATTTGTTGATGACTTCGGGAGTCACTTTGCGTGATAAGTTTTCTACGCCTTTCATATTCTGTCCCTCACTTTACAGTGTGACTTGATAGTGCTGTAAAATAGATTAGTGTTTATAACCCTTCCTTCCTGAGTATATAAACTAAAAACCTCATGTTTCGAATATAATAAGTTTATTCAATTTTTGGTACGAATTTCGTAAGACCATTTTTTACTAGGATACTTTCCAAAAATGCTGGTTCAGCACGGAAAAGATGCGTTGCACAATTACAATCAGAACATCCGAATCCCTCGACCGCCGGGGTGGAACCATTGTCGGACAACAATTTCGCCAAATCACATTCCGGGATACAGTCTCCGCTGGATTCGAATGCATATACGTCATCGGATGCCATTGTCAGATAATCGATGTGCCACCGCAATCTCTTCTCTTTGGAGATATGCCTATTGATACGCTGGTCCAACCCGCCCATCGCACTGCCCACATAGCAGTAATATCCTTCTTGGAATGGGATTGGACCGATTGAACCTACGTTGACAATGGTATCACATGGGATGTGGAGGAAGAGGACATATGTCCCCTTACGGATCATATGCCCTTCCTGCGATCCTCGTCATCGACCTCTGACTTCGTCTTTATCCTTATGATCGTACTACTGTCATCGATCTTGGACTCTGAGATCCTAGCTATGTCCGTCAGTTTCCTACCATAGACGGTCAGATTATCGAAATAATCCTTGTGTTCGCTATATGGTATCTTGACCCTAAGGCCGTCCAGGTGAAGGACGATGGGTGCAGGTCTGAGACTCATGTCTATCGGCTCATATGTCTCCAACAACTGTTTCAATTCAGCAGGATGGACGAACAGAGGATCCTCCTCGAACATCGCCCTTCTTTTCCTGATGACTTGATCAACGACGTCGGCGATCTCAGTAAGTTTCTTCCTCTCATCCGTGGTCCTCATCCTCTCTGCCTTACGGCCGACACCGGACACGATAGCCTCACAATCCTCATCGAGACCGTCAGGCTGTGGACCACATACTAGGATCACAGGGATATCAATGTCATCGAACAATGCCTTCTTGGATTCGATGCATTGTTTGAAATTACCAAGCATGAACACCGCTGCATCGTATTCCTCGATTATACCCTTCTCTTTGGCTGATATCTGGGAGGTGCTCTTACCTCTGCCTCTTGCAAGGCCCATGACAACAGATATGCCCCCGTATTGTCTGATCTCCTCGGCTATGTCGCATATCGGGTGCGGCATGTGGTGTCTTCCTAACGTACATCCGACCACTGCGATCTCTGTACCTGCGAGGGGAACATTCTTCACTTCGCCTCCGATCTCCCTGCATTTCTCCGACAGCATCTCCTTGTCCTCACCTGGGATGGACATGGTGACAGTGAGAAGCTGTGCGCTCCTCGTCCTCTGCAATACGACGCCGCCAACATCCTCTATCGCTTCGAACAACTCATCCGAACGATAGATGCCTCCATCATACATCATGACCTCGAACATCAGGCAACCTCCTTCATCGACTTGTGCACGCTCACACCCTCATCTATCATCTCTGGATGCATCAGCTCCTCCGTGGCGACTATCGTTATCACGTTGCCATCGGACATGTTGTGTCTGTTCTTGATGCCCTCAGGCATGACCCTCCAGAGTGCACCGATGATCTCTTTCTTTGCTTCCTCTCCAGATGATATCTGGTAATTCGATATGGCCTTCTCATCCCCGCCGTATACGGTGAGATCGAATCTCGTCTGTTGTTCGACCTTATCCCTGCCATAATTCTTCCAGAGTGATGCTATGATCTCGGGAGCATATCTCTCATCGGAGATGGAAACGTGTGTGTCGGATCCTTCCTGCCTCAGATCCGCGGCATCGGAAACGACTTTGTTCGTCGGCTCATTGATCAATCTGACGCTGAATATGAACAGAGGGACCTCTGGTTTGAGCACCAACTTAGCACGATCTATCATCGTTGCCTTGCCGACATCGTTCATGATGTCCTCGAAGAGCTTCTTGTATGCTTCGCATGCATATTCTTCCGTACCGGTCACATCGATAAGCATATGGACACCTCACAGGAATCCTGAACTCAGAAGTGCTCCTCCGACGGCTCCGATGTACTGTGAGTTCGGAGGCACGATAGGTGCCTCTCCAAGGACCTCGCCGACGGCTTTGACAAGTCCGGCATTGAGCGATGTACCTCCGACCTGGATGATCGGATGCCTCACATCGACCTCCTGAAGCTGTTGCTCATAGACCTGTTCGGCCACTGAATGACATGCTGCGGCTGCGACATCCTCGAATGATTTCCCTTCACCGAGTGTCGTGACAAGGTCCTGTATACCGAAGACTGAACAGTATGAGTTCATCTTAGCATTCCTCCAGTCCCCTTTCACTGCATATTTTCCAAGGTCAGCTACATCGATCTTGAGCCTTCTGGCGGTCATCTCCATGAAACGACCGGATGCACCTGCACAGACACCACCCATGGTGAAGTTATCAGGGACACCATCACGGACGGTTATCGCTTTGTTATCCATCCCGCCTATATCGATGATGGTCGCCTCTCCCCTCTGTCTGTCAGCCAACCATACGGCTCCTTTGGAGTTGACCGTCAATTCCTCTTGGACCAATTTGGCGTTGAAATGTTTACCGAGAGTGAAACGTCCGTATCCTGTCGTGCCTATCGCCTCAATATCAGACAATTTCACGCCAGCTTGTTTCAGTGCATCCTCAAGGACAGATGTGGCGGATTCCACCACATTACCTGTGGGCATCCATGCCTTCCCTATGATCTTGTTATCCCTCATGATGACGGCCTTGGTCGTGGATGAACCCGAATCCAATCCTGCGGTCAATCCGGATTGCTTCTCTCTGGCAAGGAGTTCCTTCCTTGCCACTATGGTGACCAATGCCTCCATCCTTGTGAGGAGCTGTGATGCCTTGAGCCTCTCTGTGAACGAGTATGTGACCACAGGGAGTCTTGTGTTCTCTTGGATGAATCTTCTGAGTTCATTCCTCACGAGTGCGGCCTCGGCACATCTGAAGCATGTTGCGATGAACACTGCATCAGCATCGTAGAGTCCATCAGCCAATTGGACGGCACGTGCAATCATCAATTTGAGCTGCGGAGACCTTGGGTTGAAACCGAATCTCTGCACCGCATCATCCACATCTGCAGCGGATACGTCAGGATATACTATCTTGGCACCGACACTGCGTGCGGCCTTCTCTATCTCATACTGAACGCTACTGTATTCGGTTCCGCATGACAACTGTGCGATCTTGATCAACTCGGACATCAATCCACCTCCCTCTTATCATTGAGCTTGTCCAAGAATTCCTTTATCTTGGCAACCACGAGTTTACCTTCTTCCTCATTCTCGGGATAATTGACAGTGACCACGGGTATCCCGCGCCTCTGCAACAGATACTTGACCATGAGGTTGGAACGTTCACAGCCGACACATCCGAAGGCGAACGGTGCCCCTTCCATGACGACAGCGGCATCCGCTTCCTCGATTAGGGGGCCCCATATCGCAAGTCTTCCTCTGATACCTGACGGTACCTCTATACCTGCATATTTGAGTCCTTTGATGACGTCATCCAATGTCACATTCATCGGAGGCATATCTATCTCTATATTGTCCACCCTCTCTTGGAGTGCTGCCATTGTACTGAGGGGCTCATGTCCGAACCTCTCTATCAAATCGAATAAAATCATACTGTTTGGGGGGTCGATGAACACCTTCATTGGTTCGCCTCACATATTTTCTTAAATTCCATTACTGAAAGTTGTTTCTTAGGAGTGGGTTCCTTGATCTCCTCTCCTCTATCCAATGCATCGAGTCCAGCCTCTATGTTGGTAAGGGCCTTCCATTCCATCTCCAATTGGGAATAACCAGGCCTGGTACCATGCTGTGCACGGCATCTTCTTGGGTCGCTCGCGGGATATGCTCTGATCTTCGAGAATATGGCGTTACGATCCATCTCTCTAGCCCTATCACGTACACGCCTCACGACCTCACTAGGCCCTTCGATGAGACATCCGTAGCAGGTCTCCTTCACTGTGATCCTCTCGCCCATGGAGTGGATCGTACGCGAGAGCTGATCCGGTGTTATATTGGATGTGGGCGATATCATGAGAAGTCTTGTTTCTCTCTCTTCACTCATAATCTCTCCTCCGTGACATAGATGACCTCCTCATCATCAGTCTTCTTTAAGAATTCATCAAGGTCATCCTCGAATTTTCCGAAGATGTTCGTACCATATCCCTCCTCACCGGTAGGTCCGTACTCCTTGCTGTCCTCCAACCTTATGCCTATTAGGCCTGCATTGGGTCTTGCCTGATTCGTTACACCGATGTCTCCGCGTTTACACTTCTTGAACGGTTCATCGGGATAGAGCATATGCGCTCTGCTCGGATCGCCTTCGAACTGCACCATGGGCATCCCATCGAACATGAAGAACACCTTCAACGAACCTATGGGCTTATGACTCAAGCCTGTGACCTTCTCGAAATAATGGACGCTCAATGGAGATTTCTTCCTGTCCAAGGATATCCTGTAGATCCTGTCCTTTTTCACAGCGAATGTCTTGACCTTTCCAGCCTTCAATGCATCGATAGTCCTTTCAGGTATCTGTTCGACAACAATCGCATCATCATCGACGTCACCTACCCTTTCCTGCTTCACGCCTCTGGAATCGAGGAATTCCGATGCTTTCTTCTGCGTCATACCGACAGTCAACAAACGAAGAGGTTCTGTCACAACACTGATGCTGCTATCGCCCTTGGCCATCTTGACTATGGGCATACCGCTTATCACGGTACCTGCGTAATTGTGCACCTCTGATAACTGCCTCTTCTCCTTGTAGATGAATATCCTTCCTAATCCGACACCCTGATTCCTCACGGTGACCGAACCTATGTCCCTCACCCTTCTGTCCTCGATCTCCATCGAGATATCCTGATCCTCACTACAGGCCGCATAGCTTCCAGATGTGTCCGATATGTGCATATGACCTTTGTCCGACAGGATCAATACATGCTCCGCACTCTCCGGTGATGATTCGTCGAGCTTTATCCTCACGTGCGTGTCGACGGAATATCCGTCCTCGAGCTTGAATGAGAGATCGGTCGTGACTATGACGTTCTCCGTACTCTCTTCGGATATCAAAGGCTTGACCTCTATGATCCTGTCTCCCTCTTGGAATATGTCCAGGATGTGCCTCCCTTTCGTGATGTGTCCTATGCGACCGCTACCAGCACCATATGATCTCTTATGGTCCTTCCTCGCGATCATCATGTATGTCGTGGAATTATCATTCCCTCCCAATGAGAAGAAACAATCGAAACGCTTGTAGATCCCTTCCGTCTGATCGAACTCTATATCTGTGGAGAATGAACCGAAGGCATCGAGCCTCTCTGTCCTCCATCTCAGGAAGAGTTCGGACATATCACTTACCTTCGATCTCCAGATCTTCGCATCCGGAGTATCGTCAAGATGGATCACCATGCTACCCCTCTCTGTGACGATCTCGAAATCATCGGATTCCTTGACCAACTTCTCGGTCGAGAGGTGGATCGATACAAGCGTATCCTTAACGTAATGCTCGCCGGTCAATGCCGATTTGAGTGTTGCTTTCGATGGCAACTCCTTCTCCTTGCCGTTGACGAGTACCTTCATCTCGACTCCTCCTGTTTAGGGAGCATGCTCTGTACCTTCGAAACGATCTCATCCAACTTATCCTGAGGGCATGAGATCCCTCTTATGACTCCGTTGACAATCTCTATTATGGTCCCTTTGGTGTTCACCTTATCATCGGGTGGCATGACATCCTTCGTCTTCACACCGATGGCGGCGAAATCCTCGAAATCCACAGGACATTGACATACCACTATCGCAGGGATGTCGACATTCCTGAGGATGAGTCTTGCTTTCCATATTATGTGGCTACGGACATTCCCGAGGTGTATCAATGCCACTTTGAATTGTTGTATCCTCTCCACTTCGATCGGATCCAATCCCATACACTGTCCATGGGAGACATCCTCTGCATCCGCAGGCACACCTGCACCCGCGTTAAGGACCAAGACCGACGTGTCGATACCTTCTTCCCTGAGTGCATACGTGATCTCGCACACAGGTTTCGTGATGTGTCTTCTTCCAGGGCCCATGGCGATGGCGACAACATCCCTGCCGCTTTCCGAGATAGTCGCTCTCTGCGCCAAGCCTCCGCCCTGACCCATCCCCATGGATTCACGGCACTCAACGAAACTGAGATGCCTTCCAATCTTCTGTTTCACTGTTGTTCACCATTTTCCAATTCTTTTTCTATCTTGTCGAAACCGTTGACGATCTCTTCCGGCTTTCCTTCCTCGATGACCTTTCCGTTCTTGAAGAGAACGGCACGGTCGCAACAATTGAGGATGAAATCCATGTCGTGACTGACGACGACGAACGTCTCACCGAGGTTGTCCCTCGCATTCAACACGGCTTTGGCGACAGTAACCTTTGTTATCGGATCCATCGTTCCCGTAGGTTCATCCAAGATGACGATACGGGGTTCTTTGATGAGGACCTGCGCGAATGCGACCCTCTGTTGCTCACCGACAGACAATGCATCGGGGTATGAGTACAGGACCTTCTCGATATCCTTCCTTGGGAATCCTACGCTCTGAAGGACCTGTATCGCCTTCACTTTGGCGATCTCGGCAGGCATCGTCATCCCTATGCAAACTGTGAGGTTCTTGAGGATGGTATCGAACGGATACAATGTGTATTCCTGGTGGAGGACACCGATGTATGGTGTCGCCCTTCCCTTGCCCATGAATCCTGATTCGCTCATATCCACCCAATCGTCACCGATCTTGATCTTGACGACACCAGATGTTACTGGAGTCATACCTGCGATCATACGGGATGTCGTGGTCTTACCTGCACCAGAGATACCGACCATCGCGAATATCTCATTCTCCCTTATGGTGAATGATACTCCATCCACAGCCTTCACGACACCTCTCACGACGGAGAAGTAATGTTTCTTCACGTTCTCGAGAACGATGAGAGGCTCTCCGAGCTTGGTATCCTTCCTTCTCTCGAAGTGGTATTCCTCCATGAATTTGGATGTGACGGTCTTAGGATCGCCACTCATGACGACGTTACCTGAGTCGAGCCATATCGCCTCATCCGCCATCTTGTTGATGGCCTCCGGCCAATGTGATGCGAATACCATACAGATGTTGTTCTCGCGCACATATTTAACCAACCTCTCGTGAACGATGTTGGCGGTATACGGATCGAGAGTACCTGTTGGTTCGTCAGCGAGGAATATCAACGGGTTCTTCGCAAGCTGTCTTGCCATGACGACACGCTGTTTCTCTCCTCCTGAAAGGTCACGCGCGATGTGCGTTATCCTGTGAGTCATGTTGACGAATTCCAAGAGCTCGATGGTCTTCTCGATCTTCTCCTTCTCAGAGACCTTGTCTCCGATGGCTTCGAATATGTTCTCCATCACCGTACTGTCTCCGAAGAGAGCGAACGTCCTCTGCAACATGATGGAGATACGTTGTTTGAGCTCCTGTCTGACAGGATCGCGTTCGGGGAGTGCCCAGTAGTCCACCCATTCTGTCTTCGGTTCAGCACCGCATTTCGTACATACGTGACCTGAATACGGAAGGTCAAGGTTTCCACACTTGGGGCATATGTTGACATGATAGAGCACCCTGCCTGAAGTGGGTGCGTAATCATCAGAACCTCTGATCATATGGATCAGAACACTTTTTCCGGCTGCGCTCTTTCCGATAAGACCGAGGATCTTACCGCTTGACAAAGTAGCACTGACATTGTTGAGCACAGTCCTTCCGTCATAAACTTTCGAGACATTCTCTAATTTTAAAAGTTCGACAGATTCATTTGACATAAACAGCGTTATCACTTTTAAATAGATAAAGCGTGCCTTTATCGTGTGTAAAGATTAGTCGCGTTAATATTGGCTACGACTGACAACACCAGAATTGTTATATCCGAACAGAACACTGGATGTATGATGCATCCATCATCCAACGTCAGGATCTGTGGGCCTGCCCCGAAATTCAATGATTATCACATATGGAAATCGATCATGTCCATGGATGTCGATGAACCGATCGGAAGGAAGAAACTATCATCGGTACTTGGCATCGGAGAAGGCAGCACAAGGACGATCCTGAATATCCTCCTCGAGAACAAATACATAGAGATCGGAAAGAGTGGGATCACACTGACAAAGGAAGGGGATGAATACAGAGGATTGATATTCCTGGATGCGAAACCGATCGTCCTACATGACCTCACCATCGGCATGTACAACTGTGCCGTACTGATCAGACATGCCTCCAGAAGGATCTCATTCGGTTGTGAGGAGAGGGATTCGGCAATCATATCGGGTGCGAAGGGTGCTACGACATTGATATGTTCCAACAACCGCCTCATCTTCCCTGGTTCAGATTACCCCGTGGACAAGGATACCGAGAAGATCATCAGAGACATATTCGCGGTAAGGAACGATGATGCGGTGATCATCGGTACGGCAGATTCCTACGAACTCGCGGAATGCGGTGCGATATCGGCCGCATTGAATACGATGGGCGGCCTAAGATTACAGAAAGGCATCAAGGACATCCTATCATCGAGATCATCCACCGGAGAAATATTGTCACTCGCGTTCGCGATACACGAATTGGTAGGTGGACTTCCCGTCTGTGCGAAGAGCAGGGATGACCTTGGTGTGAGAATCGAGAATGGGGTCGTCATCGACAATGCATACACCGGAGAGGTCCTAGAGGATGTCATCCGCACGAAAACGTGCATAAGGAAGATCGCTACAAGTGGACCATATAAAGGTATCAAAGTCGTCGTCACTCCGATCGATCTCGATGGGAAAGCGATCGCAGCCATCGGTGTCGTCGACATAAAGGAGATACTGACGTCCAAAGGGCCTATTGTAACGAAACTTTCCGAGGATAAGGTATTTTAGAACAAGTAAACATACGAGTGAACATGTGTGAAGATGACCAGCATATCAAACTGCTGAAAGGACTCAGAGGTGTCATCGACGCCTTCTACCTCGATGACAAGATCAAAGCAGAGGTACAGGCCGAGGAGAATACCGTGAAGGCCTGCGGAGGAATCACAGTTTGTAATCTAGGTTATATGGAAGCTCTGAAAAGGGAGAAAGTCATCTGTATCGTCAAGGATCCCAGGTTCAGGCCACCGCCAAAACCCACTGTAATCCTGCTTTCAAGTGATGGGAAACTCCTAGGTACCGAAGTCTTCCCCGAGACATCTGCGGAATACAGGAACAGAGACGACGTACTCTGGTTGTCGGATGGTTTCGTCATATTTCCCTATGTTGAGATACCACCAGGAGGTAGCGAATCATTCATCATGCCGCCTGTTCCATTCCCTGAGTTGAATGAGAGCAACGGATGCTTCGATGTCATATCATGCAGTCCTGCGCCTACATGTGACAAGATGATTAGGAAATGGCACGGGATGGAAGATAATGGAAAATACGCATCCATCCTCGTAGCATTCAATACGGTCAAAGGATGATCATCTGACCCCTTATACTGTCAGTATCAAGGGATAATATCACGGAATCCCTTATGCCGTCTATCTGCGACATGAGGATCCCCGATATCTTCTTACCGAATAGGATCTTCTTGACACCTAGAGCTTGATGTGCAGCCTTGTCCAACTTTACTTGCATCGAGATCAATTTCCATTTGGAATAATCTACTTCGATGGAATCTATCGTTCCGACCAACAATCCGTCAGAGGCATATACACTCATACCGATTATCGAATTGATCGAAAGGTAATCCGACCTATCCGCAGTGATCTTAGATCTGACTTCCTCTATTGTGTCATCCAAAAGCACAACATCATTTATCGTGAAATCATCTGGCTGAAGCAAAATCATGGATTTGCCGCTACCGATGTTCAATAACGGCGCCACATTATTGCCACTCTTCACCCTAAGACCCATGATGCTCCAGGATACGGTCTCACAAGAGTAATCTTGTATCTCCCCTAACTTGTACGCATCCTTGGTGATGACATCCTTTCCGATCAGATAATCATTCTCAGCCATCATTCAGTTCACAATCCCTGTCAATATTGAATTAATATTTATCAATACCCGCACTCGATCATTTATTGTAGATGCCTTTTAACGCCATGAGGATCAGGGCTGCCTGCCCATAAGTCATCTCGAATTTAGCATCATCGATATCGATCGTGATAGTGAATTCATCCCTATCTATATGACAATTGGTGACCTTTCCGCCACCTTTGTTATTCCTAAGAAGATCTTTCTCGAAATCTCTGATAGATTTCACTGGAGATTTCCTCCTAACGTTCACTTTACTCTTCCTTCTAAACATATCATCATCTCGATCGATTGTTGTCATGTGGCATAGGTGTAGAAAAAATTAAGATGTTTGTTTCTTGGCCTTTTATTTCATCAGAATAACGCGATAACGCCACCGACTATGATGTTGATCACGATGCCGATAACAATACCGACGAGTGCACCGATCAATGCGGGCACAACGTTCTTCTTGTTGGTGAAATAATAGAACAGCACAACAACGATAAGGATAATCAATCCCAACACGCCGAAGAGCACTGTTGCAAGAAGTCCCAAGATGAAACCAACGAAAGTCGCCGGATCCTTGAGATTGAACGATGTCTTTGCCATCAAATCCCTCCCCTTATTTTATCGCATATTGCGACGATTTCGTAATAAACAGTTCATTGTAAAAATAAGTGTGGGTGGTAAAACATAGAATGTTGAAAAACACGTTCGTTTTTACAAAAAGTAAAAAAAAGGTAAAAAGTGTAAAAGGTTTGGTTTGGTTGAGCGTTCATCCGCCGCCACTGGGTGTAAAGTCAGATATGTCGACGTCCTGAATCTCCTTCGCCAGTTCCTCAACGGACCTAACGCTGGAATCGAAGGACCTCTCTCTGTATTTGAACGAGATCTCCTTATATTCACTTACATCCGCAGGAGTGAGCTTTGAAACATCGTACCAAAGGCCAGTGAAATCGAGCAAAGCCCAAGTCTTACCGTCCTTCTCACGAATATCCACCACTTTCCCAACAGTCGATGTTGGCATGTATTTGTAGATCTCACCCAGTTGCATGTGTTTCACGCTTATGCCTTAATGATTGCGGTCCTCTCACCTGCAGGCTTGAATTCACGAAGTCCGCCACGTCCGATCTCTTTTGTGACGTTCGCGAAGTCGAACACAAGGCTCGGGTCTGCGAATGCGATACGGATGAATGGGTTGGCTGTGAATGCGTCTCCGCGTGCTGCGTGAGCTGCCTTCGGGATACCTGTGTATCCAGAGAGGTGACCGACGTTCATTGCGTAGTTGGGGTAGTTCGGACCCCTCAATTCCATGGGCAGACCCTCATCGGACCTGTATGCGAATGAGTTGGCTGAACCACACTGATCCTGAAGGTCGTATCCGTAGAATCCGAGCCTTCCTGTCCTCTCCTTGTGCTGGAGCATTGAGAGGTACCAGAGGTTGAGACCGCAGTCTGCGACACCGGTAGCCATTGAACCTGCGATACCGGTTGCTGCTGCTGCAACTGTTGCCCTCTGTGATCCACCGAAGTGTGCCTCCATGATTGCGGGGTACTTCTCGTAGGACTCGAGTGCGTATGAGTTGATGTCATCTCCGAGCTGGATCAGCTTGTCGAAGTCTTCGGGGTTGAGTTTTCCGAAGCCACCGAACTTGTCCTTGATGTAGTCGATTGCATAGTATGTGTAATCCTCAAGGATGTTGTCAGTGTATGCTGCTGATGCGTACTGTGTGAATCCTACTCCACCAGACATGTATCCACCGAGGTAGATCTGGTCGAAGACGATTGCACCAAGTGCGACTGCTTCAAGAGCTGCACGTCCGGGGTCGTCCGGGTGTACACGGTCTGACTGTGCGATATCTGCCATGAATCCGAAGGGAATTCCTCCAGGCTCGTTGGGTCCTCTTGCACGCCTTGCGGGCATCATGGTACCCATGTTGATACACTGGTGTTTTGCAGAGTATGCGAAGTCGGCAATTGCTGCCTCTCCTGCTGCGAGTTTGTATGATGTGATGAAAGCCATCGAGATCTGCATAGCTGCGTGCCTCGAGATTGTACCTCCATCCATGACACGTCCGACGATTGTCGGGACACGGACTGCCTGCATGAGTGTGTTTCCAATTGCTGCTTTGAGCTGCTTTGCGTGGTCCTTTGAGAACTGCTTGTTGATATCGATGAGGAACCTCTTGTCGATCTCGTCTGCGAGCTCGTCGTTTCCGGTGAAGACCTTGACGTATGAGTCGTATGCGAGTGCAGGGTTGATCTCAGCCATGTGTTCCTGAACAACAGCTCCTCCGGGCATTGTGTGGTTAACTGCCTCGAGGTACTCGTTGATTGTCTCAGGTGTGACTTCTTTTCCAAGCCTTCTCTCGATTGTGTTGTGGGGTGAGTCGAGACCAACGAGGACTGTCCTCCTGATGTCGTCCCATGCCTGCTGAATTGCAGCATTGTTGATGCAGTGAAGATCATCCGGCTCTACGAAGATATCTGTGTGTGAGAGCTGGTAGGGCATCCAGGACCTCTGTCCGAGCGGAACTCCGATGTCCTGGTTCATCATGGGTATGCCACGCTGCTTTGCGATCTTGTTTGCTGCTTCTACGAACTCGACCTTTCTCTTTGACTGTTTCCATCCGCCGTAGCAGTAGAACTTTGTCTCGATGCTGGTTGGGTCCTCTTTGAATTTCTTCTTACAGGCGTCAATAAACAACCTTTCTTTTGCTGCCATCTTAATCAGATCCCCTTAACTTTGTAGGGCTGGTAACCACCGAGTGTCCTCAGTTTGTGGATCCTGAGACCGTACATGGTAACCTCTTTGTCGTCTCTCATGTCTACACCGTCTGCTCTGAAGATTGTTGTCCTCTTCTTGAGGTCATCCATCTTTGCGGGCTTTCCAACGGAGATTCTCCTGTCAAGGGGAAGTGCAACCTGATCCTTGACGTATACGACTTCTTTCTTCTTGTCGTCCCAGACATACCTCTGCCATGCATCGAACATGAGTCCGTGCTCATCGAGACGGCATGCGTGTCCGTGAACTGTTGCACCCCTGATTCCAGTGAGTGCAGGGTCGAATGTCTCGTTGTCGATCATTTCTTTTGCGATCTTCTCGAGATCCCTCTCACGCATCTCAATGATCTGCCTTCCGGACAGCGTACCTGTATCGATACCTCTGTACCTGGAGAGGTACATCCATGCCCTCTGGTAGGGCGAGATGGGTGCGAAGTAGACTGAATCCGTGAACTGGATGTACCTTACACGGTCTCCGTGCTTTGCTCCCTCGATCGGTTTAACGAGTGCCCTGATAGGACAGTCGGGCTCCTTTCCCTCCTCGATCGGGGGGTGGATCGACTTGTATTCCTCTCCAGGGTTCCTGTGTCCCATGATCCTGACGACATCATCCATTGCGATGTCTCTCAGTTTCTTAAGGTTCTGTTTGGGGTCCATGTATCTTCTCCTGTTCTTTGCAGGAATGGACTCACCAGGGTAGAATTGTCTCTTATATGCCATAATTAAACACCTTATCTATAATCGTGCATTGATGCTCTGTACTTGGAGTACCTTCCGACCTGAACACTGTAACCGAAAGGCATAGTGTCCTTGACAGCTTCCTCGATCTCCTTCACTTTCTCATTCAGCTCATCCTCATTGTTGACGGAAAGCTCAATGTAGAAATCACCTACCAGATGTTTGAGTTCAACATCCTTTCCGCAGAAATTGATCATCCTGCGTTCGGTGTGATTGTTGGGCAAGCCTTTGTTAGGGCCACTGTTGATGGTGGCGGGGAGACTTTCGCCCTTGAGGTTGATCTGCCTGATCTTCTCCACACCCTCCAATGCTTTCAACACTTTCTCTGTACTATCTGCTCCAAGCAGACGCTGACTTTGAATCCATACCTCAGGAAGAGGTACTCCGGCATAATTGGGGTCTGAATTATTGGTACTCTCTGACATTTTACATCACAGCTTCTTTGCGACTTTCTTTGCCTCCGCGGCGACAATCTGCATCGGTGTCTTGAACTCAGGAACGTCTCCGAAGACTTCTTTGAACAATCCTGATGTTGCCTCTGCTGAGAAGGTCTGTGTTCCACCATCAAGACAGTTACCTGCTGTGACAGCGGGGATCAGAACTCCCTTAGAGTGCTTTGTAACGACGTGGTTTCCGTGGAACAGTCCAGGTCCTCCTCCACCGTAGATCGAGTGTGAGAAGAATGACATTCCAACACAAACTCCCATTGAACGTCCGTAGTCTGTTGAAGGCAGGCCTGTCTCGTGCTCAAGGAGATCGTTGTAGTAGAGGATTGTTGAGGGAACTCCCTGTGCTGCCCTTGCTGCTCCAACGTTGACCATGACTGCTGCGACCTGACCGACTGCTGCGTATGCGTTCCAGAGCATGAGATCATCGGTTGTGTAGACCTTGTATCCGCTGGGGAGTGTCTCTTTCACCTTGATGACTCCGTCTTCGATTGCCCTCTCCATGAGTGTCTCGATAACGGTACCAACTGTTCCGGTCTTTCCGTTCTTCTTGACGATTGAGTAGAGCATGTTGTTTGCGTTAAGTCCCTCATATGCGAGTGCGAGGAGGTGTCCTCTCTCGAACGGACCGATTGCGTCACCCATCTCGAATGATGCTGTCTGCTCGAAGATTGCTGAAAGTGCAACACCCTGCATTGCGTTCCTGCCTACAAGTGCAACGACGTGGTTTGCCATGATGTTCCTGAGTGCGTAACCTGCACCTTCGTTGTTCTGAGGAACCTCAAGGATTGACTTTACGTTTGAACCGGTGAAGGTCATTGTCTGGGGGTATCTTCCCCATACTGCTCCCTTGACCATGTTTGCCTTGTACATCGGGATCTTGAATTCGTCGATGATTGCCTGTACTGTTGCTGCTGCGACACATGTGAATCCAGTTGTGTACTCGATTCCTGCGCGCATCCTTGCCTCAGGTACGACAACGACGAGACTCTTTCCGTCAGCTTTCACGTTGACGATTGTGTCGTCGCCCTCTTCTACCTGGACCATTTCTTTTACTGCTTTTGCAATCTTGTCTGCATTCTTCACGAGGGGGATGTCAATTTCTTTTCCCTTGATGATTGCACCGTCTCCACCCATTGAACCAGTCTTGAGAGCTTTCTCGATTCCGGCGAGGTTGACTGCGATCGTCCTCTCGGTCATTGCTGCAATTCTCTTGATTGCATTGTTGCGCAACGGACTGATTGCCTCCAGAGGAATCTGTTTAGCGATACGCTTTCCTCTGTCGTCATACAGATCTATTACGTCATTGTATTTTGGCATTTCATACCTCCGTTTATTCATAAATCAGCAAAAGGGCTAACCTTTTTGCCTCCCCTTGTAGTTCTTCCGTATGCCATTTTAGCATATAAAGTAAAGCATTTCTAACAATTATCGATTGTTAAGATAAAAAAGACCATTTTTTGGCCATTTATAAATGAAGTTTGAATCGACAAAAACCGCCTGCTTTTTGATATTTAATGGTTGTTTTTTATTGAACCTATTACTCGTTCTTTCACCGTTTTGGCCATCTTCCCCAGAGTCTTGGGCCTTCGCGTTCCGAATCCATCGTGGATACCTCCATTCCGGGGATGATCATCCTTACTGTAGGTATGTTCACATCATCTCTTGTGAGGTCCGCTACCACTGCACGTTCGAATCCATGCTCCACCAGGCTTCCAAGTATCACTTCGATATCATCCCTCACATAGGGTGTTGAGAGATTCTGCATCTCCGACAATCTTATCTTCTTGTCGTTGTCGGAATACCAGAGTCTGTTCACAGCCTTGATCCTCTCATAGCCCATCTCTTTGGTCACTTTGACAAGATTCGCATTGACCTTCAATCCATGTTTGTGAGTGGTCCTGCTCTGTGCTACCTCTGTCAATGCTCTGGTTGCAGCGATGACAGGATCGAGATGTGTCCCTACGCCTATGTTCAAAAGCTCGGGATCCTTCGTGGAAACGTCATCGGATGATGCTCCGATCGTAGGTATGCCAAGATCACTGGTCAGATCCTTGAGGTGTATCTCCACTCCATTATCTCTGAACTGTTTGAGGAGTTTTCCAGGCACGGAATCCTCATCATCTATCACTATGTCGGCATTCGTCCTGTCGAATGCTTCCGCTATCGACCATGCATCCCTCTCTATGACTTCAAACATACCATGCAGTATCGCTTCTTCGATGGTATTCCCTGATGCTATGCCGTTCGTATGGAATCTGAACAATTGCAGATCCCCATCGGGATAGTATGGATAGTACACTGCACATGCCGGGACCCATACCTCTTGGCCTTGGATGAGGTCATATCCTGTTGTCCATGCGATATCTGCCGCTTCGAGATTGTACATAACACGCGCAGGAAGGATCAGATCATCCGGTTCTATCATCGGACCGTTGTCCCTTACCTGTTGTATCGTACCAAGTACTATCTCATCGTCATCATGTAATTCAGCACTGTATCTTTCGATGGCTTCCATCGCGGCTGATGCCATCGCCTGTTCGGGTGTAGCACCTTTACCATTATAATTGCCGAATGTTCCCTTCGCAGTCTTCTTCCTGTACACGGAATAGACTGGAATGCCTATGTTGTCCTTATCGGTGATATCCTCTAGCGGCTCCATCCCTGCCTTATCCAAGAGGGGGATCACTCTCTTGAGCGTCTCTTCTGGCGGAACGACCCTTATCCCTGTATCTGCAGACACCTTCGGACAACGATTGAGTATGATCCCAGCCATGATGTCACTCCTTCAATCCTTTCTCATAGAGTTTGAGGTCTGCATTCTCATTGAGAGTCTCCTCCCCTATGAGGACATCTACCTCCACGTTCCTGACGCTTGGCATCTTCAACAATTTGGATTGGATCATCTCGTATATCTCATCCACATTCTTCGTGTATATCTCACATATGATATTGTGATCACCGAATGTCTTGTAGATGCCACCGATCTCCTCATAATCCCTGAGCTGATCTATGATCACTGCCGTGGGGGTACCTACGACCTGTATCATCACCAATGATTTCATGATGCCCATACTGGTAAGGTCCACATCCATGGAATATTTGCGGATGATATTCTCATCCTCCATCCTTGCCACACGACGGCTCACGGTTGCCTTGGATATGTTCAATTTGTTCCCTATGCTACCCATAGGGGTTCTAGAATCCACCTTCAACCGTTTCAGGATCTCAACATCTTTCCTGTCGATCAGCTCTGCCATGCAACGACGTTACGCAATCATCGTATTTAATCTATCTAAACAATAGTTAAATCCACAGACCATGTGGTTAAAGAAGAAATTGGTCCCGCCATTCGACATAGGCGGGACCGTTCGGACATCAGTCCCTCTTTGCTTTGAGGAAGACGCCGTCCTTGTAGATGTCGAGATCGGATACCATCTCTGCGATCAAGCTGTAGGGGACACCGATAGCCATCTCGTCAGCCTTCATATCCGTCCTCTTCCTGCAACCGAAACAACCGATCGAGATGTTCGGCTTGCCTGATACGATAGGTATCGCAGTGACATCCTCGCATGCGCATTGGAACGGTGCTGTGGTGTATGTTACGCGCCCTCCGACCTTACGTGTGAGGAATGCCTCGAACCAATAGATCCTCTCGGGTATGTCGACGAAGACTACAACATCAGGTATGAAATTTGCATCCTTCAGTGGGCATACGACCTCGCCCTGTGTCTCGAAGGGAACGTCAACGGCAGCAGCGATCATCGCTTTGGCCGCATCAGGCGACTCATGGATACCTATATTCGCATGGAACTCGCCGCTGATGACCTTCTCAGGCTTCGGGATCATTCCCAAAGTGGATGCACCGACATTGCATGACTGCATAGCTGCAGGCATCTTGTATGAATTTCCATTCTTCGCTCCCATCACGGCTTGACAGTGAGTCATCTGCTCGGAAGGTGCGTCATAACCTGCTGGATACTCCTCATCCTTCTTTACCAATTTTACAGCCACAGGCTCGTGTCTGAGCTTGAGAATCGTCTTGAACTTCTCTGCGAATACGCTGTTGTCCGACATGCCTTAAGGATGTTAATACTACATATAAAATGTATCTAAGAAAGAGAATAGGGGTGTAGCCCCCATCTGAATCAGAGTTTGTATTGCACTTTGAGATCTGTGAAAGAATAGACCTTCTCTGGGCAATTGAATTCACATGCCTTACATGCGGTACCGAGACAGAGGTCGGAACGTACGTTTATCATGTGCGCTCCGTCGGGCGTATCGGTCACGGTCAATGCCTTCTCAGGGCATCCGCGCTGACATTTCCTGCATCCGGTGCATCCGTCGAATATACCTGTCATGATCATACCGACAGGATCCAAAGTGTGTATTCCTGCACCGACCTCAGGTATGTCCGATTTCACGATCCTCTTGCATATCTTCGGATGTACGATCTCAGGGAGCGGCGGGAATCCAGATGCTACCATCAATTCGTTGTACATGTCGTATGGCATACCCTCATCCCAATATGCGAGCTCGAGGACGTACATGTCTTCGAACTTCTGATTCCCTGCGAACATTATGTGGTTCGCAGAGATCGAATTCGCAACATCCTGCATCATATCGAGAGCACCATCGGATTTGAGCAGATCGTGAGCCATCATCAATGATGTGTTACCGAGCTGATACACCTCATCCAATACGCGAGGTATCATTCCGCAATACTGTGCTTTTACAGGATCAACATATGTTCCTGAAGCACCAGCCATGTACATAGTCTTCACATCAGCATCGGAGAGACCTACCTCATACATCAGAGTCCTGTGACCTGCACGGATTGCACCCATGGCCTTCCCTGCTTCGTGTACATCGTTGGCGGATATCGTTACACCGTCCACGAGATGGATCTTGTTATCTGGGGTCTTTATTCCGGGAAGTGCGATCACGCCTGATCTGAGACCTTCAGATATGCATGATACGGTACCTGTTCCTGTGATCCCTTTCGCCTTGTAGTCCAGGATCCTGACTGTATTTCCGGTCACAGGATCCACCTTAGCGGTCGTCACAGGGATCAGATGATCGTCAAGTACGACGTTCTCCCATGTACCGTCATCTGCGATATTGACATCCGAGATCGCACGCGGTGATGCGAGGACACCCTGTTCAATGGATTGACCTTCCATCGCTGGACCGGCAGCAGCGGAACCTGAATACAATTCACCGTCCAGGTAGAGTCCCATCTCTGCATTCGTACCATAATCGGTGACCATGCAGACCTCTTTCTTGTCAAGCATACCGGATTTTATTATCATGGCCAATGCATCAGCACCGATCTCGTGCCTTATCGCAGGGGGCATGAGCACCTCCACCTCGGGATTGATGCCTAACAGCCCGATATCACCAGCAGTGGTTATGTGTGCCTTCCTTGATGGAGGGGTCACACCGAGGTTCTTGATCTTGTTCTCACCAGCGAATGCCAAATCCCTTATCTCGATGTCCTCGAACAATGACAACTGGATGGGATTACCGCAGACTGATATCTTCTTCACCTCAGAGAGTTTCTCCTTTCCATAGAGGCTTATGAGATCGTACACCGTCTGCGCGATGATGTTATGCGTAATCGCCCTTCCCGAAGTCATCCAGAAGTGCATATGATCCATTATGTTCGCACCCGGAAGCGGGTGTCTGACCGTTATCGCCGTATCAATAATCTTGGCACCTTTGTCAAGATCGACAAGGTGGGATCTGAACCCGCTCGTACCGAGATCGAGTGCTATTCCGTATGCCATAGTAAATCCTCTTCCAGTGCATTGGAATGTTGAGTATAAAATGGCCTTGCAACGAAAACGTATCGAAGTATATGTAGAAGTGGGGGCTGATGCCCCCTTGATTAATTCGTTTGTGATTCTGCAATCAGAGTGATTTGACAGAGTCGACGAGTGCTTTGAGGTTTGCACCGGGGATAAGAGCTGAAAGTCCGCATCCAGGTGAGATTACGTTGAATCCTGCCTCTGCGATCCTCTTTCCTGCTGCTGCACAGTCCTCAGGTGTTCCCTGGAGCAAGGGTGAGACGACACCGACGTTTCCGACGAGTGCTGCACGTCCACCGACGATCTTGACTGCCTCTGCGGAGTCGACTTTCTCCTCGATTGAGAGACCTGTTACGCCTGTCTCGATCATGTGGTCGAGGATAGGTGCTGTGTCTCCACAGATGTGAAGAACTGTGTCTGCTCCCTTTGTTGCTGCGAGTGATGCCTTGACGTATGATCCTGCATACTCTGTGAACATGTCGGGTGAAAGAAGGTCTGTTGATGCTGAAGGCTCTGACATCTGGATGATGTCTGCTCCTGCGTCTGAAAGTGCCTGGCAGTATGCTTTAACGATGGGGTTGACTGCATCTACCCACTCTTTGACCTTGTCGGGCTCCATCATGATTCCGAAAACGAGGTTCTCTGTTGAAACGAGGTGACCTGCGAGTGTGAAAGGTCCAGTGTTACCTGCGATGACTGCGTAGTCCTTTCCGTATTTCTCTTTCATGAGTTTTGTTGCCTCGAGAATGACTGCGGGCCTTCCTGTCTTGAGGAACTCCTCAGGGGACATGAGGTTGGGCTCGTCGTATTCACCGGACATGGGGTCGAATTTGAAGGGGTGTGCTTTGAGCATAGGTGTCCTGTCTTTCTTTCCAGGATCCACTTTGCATCCGAGTGCCTCTGCTTCTGCTGTGAGACAGAATGAGGACCTGACTGCTTCGAATCCGAAGACGGTTGCCTGTGCTGCTCCGAGCTCGCACATCATCTTTGCATTTGAGTGTGCTTCGGGCCAGTAGATGTTTAATGCATCCATCTGGTCGATGGTTGCTGACTGTGTGAAGACTGCGACTGGGGGTCTGTCCAGCTTCTCCTGTTTCATTGCTGCGAGTACTCTCTCTCTTGGTGTCATTGCCATGATAAGTCTCCTCTATCGGGAGGATATGATTACAGTTATAAAAAGGAAAGGGAGGGGTAAAAGTGTTTAGCGGAAATTGTTTGAAACGTGCGACTCAATCCCTTTCAGGTGGATCTCCTATCGCTCTTGATATTATCTCAACATAGTTCACAGTACCCGATAATCCCTCATCGGTGTAATCCCCTATGCCTCCTTCAGAAGCCATATATGTCTTTATCTTGGACGATGTCATAACATTCCTAGCACCCATCGCCTTCAGCTTGTTCTCGAGATATGACTCCAGACTGCGTTTGGCGGATGATATCGCCGTATCCAAGTGGACATGGTATGATGAGCCTATGAACGGGACCGTCGTCAAGAATTTGTAGTCGGGCGTAGGGATCACGTTCCCTGACAGCGATTCGCTTATCTTACTGCACACAGCACCTACTGCATTACCGACATCGTTGTTATCGGGGAAGACCACCTCGGCACCCAATCTCTCGCTGAGGTCGGACATCATGTATTTAGATGGTGCTCCCACTCCGATGACAGGTATGCTGAAGCTTGGTTTCATATTCATCGCGGTATCGCCGTGATGCAATGTCAACATCCTTCTCAGCAGGAGCTCTGAACCTCTGTCCCTCCATTCCAGCATCTGATCGTCGAGCATCTTGCTCATGACCGCCTCTGCGATCTTCTCCTTCACCTCATCGAAGACTATGCGTGATGCTTGCCTCTCGGTCATACCGAGCTTCTCGCCCACCGCATGGACACCTGCTCTCGCTCCGTCCTTCGATCCCAATTTAAATGAACCGTCGTAGACCATTATATCCGTAGGCGTGAGTGATGACAGGATCATCGCACCCTTCGTGACCAATGAGGATAATTCATCATCGATCATCCAGAGGCCTTCCACCTCATTCTTCACTTCCATGTTCGAAAGAGGTCCTTTTCCGATTATCGAGTCGTACACCCTCTGTTCCTTCTCGGTGAGTACCTGAAGGTTGTAATCATCGACCGCCTCGTAGTAGTCGTAGATGTTGGAGTGCATGATCTTGCCGACCACATCAGGGTGCTTCTCGGCCAATCTGCATAATGGTTGCACCCTCTCAGGACCTATCGTGATGCTGTGTCCATCCACTCTTATCCTCGAATCCCCGCCCAATGCGACCGTGTACATATCGACAGCCTTCACACGGGTCCTCCATTTTCCAACCGATGCACCGTTGAATTGGATCTGAGGGAATCCAGAATCCATTATCGCGATATCTGTGGATGTGCCTCCGATATCCACTATCACACAGTCCTCGAGGCCTGAAAGTATCTTTCCGCCCATGGAACTGGCTGCGGGTCCGGAAAGTATGGTCTCGACAGGATACAACCTTGCCTGTTCCAATGTCATGACGGAACCGTCTCCCTTGTATGCCATTATCGGTGCTTCTATGCCCTTCTTCCTGAATGTCGCCTCCACATCATCGAAGAACTTACTGACGACAGGGATCAGTTTAGCATTCAACACAGCCGTCTCTGCCCTTGTATCGATACCGAGAACGGCAGAGAGCTCATGTCCTGCAACGGTTGGAAGCCCTGTATAGGATGCTGCCAATTCCTTCACCTTCTTCTCCTGTGACGGATTCATACTGGCGAACAATCCCGAGATAGCGATCGCATCCACCTCTCCCTTCATGCTGTCCAATGCTGCGATGACCTCATCCTTACTCATGGAGGCTATCTGTCTGCCCTTGCTATCGCAACCGCCCTTGATGATCACCTGCTTCTTCTCACCGAAATTGACAGGTTCCATCGGATTCCATCCTATGAGGATGAGTCCTACCTCTCCGCCACTGCCTTCCAGGATTGAATTCGTGGCCAATGTAGTGGATATTCCTACGAGCGATATATCCGATGGTCTGATATCCGTAGATCTGAAGACCGCATCCACTGCATTGTACAATCCTATCGACAGATCGTGATGCGTCGTGGGCGATTTCTTCTTGACCACGACGGAATAATCGTCAAGGTCGACGATGACCGCATCCGTGAACGTACCTCCGGTGTCGATTCCGAGACCATACCTTGCAACAGATGACTTCTCATCATCCTCAGAGTATGTGTCGGGTTCGATCAGTCCCTCTCCTTCGACCAATTTGCCCAGATATCCGGATACTTTCTCTCTCTTCTTCGTCTCGGCATTATATCTTGTCGACTGGAAATAGACGTAGTAATTGTTACCGGATTTCTTAACTTCGAAGCATTTCCTGCCTGCTTCCTTCTCTCTTTTGATCCAATCCTGGACCCATTGATCGAATTCCGACTGTTTCATAGATTACGTATCGACGCATACCGTATAATAGTGAGCAGTACCACAGAACATACCGTATAACGTTCCATGAAGAAAGGGAATGATGAAGAATATGTGAAAAACCTCAAGGGGGGGCAGGACATCCCCCCATGAGGGAAAAAGTTGAGGGAAAAAGTATGAATTTGCTTCTACGTGTTTACAGCCCAAGGAATGCTGATGCAACGTGTGAAGCCTCGACTGCGTCGTAGGACCAGCCGTCTGCTCCAATCTGGTCTGCGAACTCTTTCGAGGTTGCTCCACCACCGATCATTGTCTTGATCTTTCCTTTGAGTCCTTCCTCTGCGAGCATCTTCTCGCACTCTTTCATACCTGCGAGTGTAGGTGTCATGAGTGTGGACTCTGCAATGATCTGTGCTCCCTCTGTCTTTGCCTTCTCGACGATGTCTTTGATCGGGACATCCTTACCCAAGTCGTAGATTGTGAGTCCGAGACCGGTAAGCATGGCTTTCACGATGTTCTTTCCAATGTCGTGGACATCTCCCTCGACGACTGCAAGAACGACCTTACCTTTTGTCTCTCCGCCTGCTCCTGTGAGCATAGGGAGAACAAGGTTGAGACCCATGTAGAGTGTGTTTGCCGAGAGAAGAACCTGGGGAAGGAAGTACTGCTTTGCTGCGTACTTGTCTCCGACGATCGACATTGCTTTTGAAAGTCCGTTGAAGATGATGTCCTTTGCATCGTGTCCTGCATCGAGGCATCTCTGTGTTGCGTCCTTTCCTTCTTTGATCTTACCCTTTACGACAATGTCGATGAGTTCATCCATTTCTGCGCTCATTTCTATTCCTCCGTCTTGTCAAAAAGACGATGGAACATAATTCGCCTCAACCGATATAAAGGGTTTTATGGATGGATTATATATCCATGTACTATATTACGCGCGTATATTAAGAGCATATTTAAAACTTTCTCTCTTAATGATGTTAACATATCAAATTTCCAAATTTTCGATATCGCCTAATTTGCCCATAGGGAGTATACCGAACTCGGTCACACCGTAGACATCCGCATCGGATACGTCTGCGGCCTTACAAGCAGGAGACATGAACGTCTCCGGCCCCGCCAAGGTGAGATCCGAGCCTGATGACAAAGGCGAGAACGGAGGTATCACGATTATCCCGTCTTTCTTCAGATGGAGGAAACACTGCACCTTGACGCCTCCGAATACGGCGCCATGCACCTTGACCGATGGATGCTCATGTCCGATTATCACAGGACGTTTTCCGGAATCCACATGTCCATGCTCCATCCTGAAACCGCAGATATCCACATAATCCACCGCCATGAGGCCGGTGTCCTGCAGGATATTCTGAAGGAAATTATCATGGTTCCCCTTCACCACTATGACGTCCGATGCATTCTTCAGAAGTTCGATGACCCTGTGCACCTCTTCCTTTCCTTCGTACCTCGTCCTCTTGAAGTCATGCTTTATGTCCCCGAGGAGAACGATGCGCTTCGGCTCATATTTGCATATTATAAGATTGAGTTCCTCTCTTATCGAGTCCGTGTTGATGCGAGGGATGAACATCCCGTCCTCCTCCAATGCCTTCTCATAGCCTAGGTGAAGATCCCCAAGTACGACAGTTGGACCATCGTCGATGTAAAGACACCTCTCCTTGGTCACTCTGACGCCAGGCATTATCTCCACGGAATCCATGCCCGTGTATCCTGTCACTAGTAAAATATATTTTAGTAGGACGGTACATCAGGTTGCAATGATAGAGCGTACGTTCCTAATCGCGAAGGGCATCGGAAAAGGCAAAGAGAGTAGACTCTGGTCGTCCGGCATCAATACCTGGAGCGATTTCATGGAATCCAGCGACATACCCGGTGTCAAAGATTCCAAGAAAGCGGAATATGACCTATTGTTCGCTGAGGCATACGACCTCCTTGATGATCGTGACTGCTATGGACTCGGCGAGATGCTACCGCCAGGAGAACAATGGAGACTGTATGGGAGATTCCATGATGACGTAGCATATCTGGACATAGAGACAGATGGATTAGAAAGGGACTCCACGGTGACCGTAGTGACCATCCACAAGAAGGATGATACGACCACATTGACCTGTGAGAAAGACCTAGATGCGGGATCGCTATCCGATGCATTGGATGGCGTCAAGATGCTCGTTACATTCAACGGGAGATGCTTCGACGTACCTGTATTGAAGAATAGTTTTCCGACAGTCGACTTCGACATGCCTCATTTCGATCTGAGGTTCGGTTGCAGGAAGGCAGGGTTGCCCGGAGGCCTCAAGAAGGTCGAGGTGGAGCTCGGACTGAAGAGGGATGATGACATATCCGACATAGACGGGGAGGAAGCGGTACGCTTATGGAAGTCATGGAAGAAGAACGGGGACTCCCGTGCCTTGGAACTGTTGACGGAATACAACCGCGCCGATACAGTGAATCTCGTCAATGTCGCTGAAGAGACCTATGATAGACTGGTGAGACAACATGGCTTCTGAACCGATCGACAGATTGATGGCGGATGCGGAACACGCAGCGGACATGATCCGCAAAGCCAAGGATGTGCTCATAGTCGCACATATCGATGCGGACGGGATAACATCCGCGGCCATAGCGTCGAAGACATGTGAACGTCTTGGTAAGGAGTACAACGTACTATTTGCGAACAAGATGGATAGCGACACCATCCACACCATAAACACGACCGACAAGGATACCGTTTGGATAGTGGATCTGGGGAGCGGATACCTCTCTGATTATAAGAGGGACAGGATCGTCGTCTCCGATCATCATGTACCGGATCCCAAATGGCGCAGAGGACAATTGACGCTCGATAGTTTTCAGATCATCGAACATGTGAACTGTCACACATATGGGATGGATGGATCCACAGAGGCTTGCGGTGCCACCACGACATACCTTATATCCAAAGCGATAGACCAATCCAACAGAGACCTTGCATATCTTGGTGTGATAGGTGCGTGCGGGGATCTCCAGGACCGCAATGAATATGGGTTGATAGGCGTCAATCGCATTGCACTCAACGATGCCATAGCCAATGGCGATGTGATCGCAGAGAAGGATCTCAGATTATTCGGGAGAGCAAGCAGACCTCTGGTGCAGTTCATCCAATACAGCAACGATCCGAATCTGGATGGGTTGACGGATGATTCCCATGCATGTCATGAGTTCTTCGATGATCTAGGCATACCTTTGACCGAGAACAATGTGAGCCGTAAATGGCTCGACCTGTCACCGGATGAGAAACAGAAGGTACGTGACGCGCTCAGAGAGCACATCAGACCGTGTGATGAATGGATACTGATAGGGGAGACATACACATTGCCTAGATTCCCCTTGACAGGAGGCCTCAGGGATGCGAAGGAATTCGCGACCTCTCTCAACTCGTGCGGAAGATATGATGATGCCCCTACAGGTGTGAAGATATGTTTCGGCGAACAGTCCGCGATGGCGGATGCTGAGAGGAATCGTGCGGAACATAGGAAGAACATCTCATCAGCACTGCAGTACGTGAAGCACAACGATCTGATCCACAGAAGACAATTCATACAATACTTCGACGCAGGCGATGCCATAAAGGACACCGTCGTCGGAATAGTTGCAGGCATGATATTAAGTACAGAGGGATTCAATCGGATGATGCCGATAATAGCATTCGCCAAAGCCGATGATGGAGTGAAAGTCTCTGCAAGAGCGGACCGCTCATTGGGAGAAAGGGGGTTGGACCTGTCCATCATCATGAACAGGGCGGCTGAGATCGTCGGCGGATATGGTGGAGGGCACAACGTTGCGGCAGGGGCCACGATACCTGTAGACAAAGAGGACCAATTCCTCGACATAGTCGAGGATATGGTCGCATCCCAACTCATTTGAGAAGTGTCAACAGGATGGCCTTCTGTGCGTGAAGTCTGTTCTCCGCCTCGTCGAATACCACGCTGTGCGGACCTTCGATGACATCATCGGTTATCTCCTGTCCGCGGTGGCATGGGAGACAGTGCATCACGATGCAATCCGGTTTCGCTATATCCAATAATTCCTGATTGATCTGATATTTCTTGAATATCTTCACAGCTACCTCTTCGGATGTGCTGTCGCCCATCGAGACCCATGTGTCCGTGTAGAGGATATCTGCATCCACACACGCTTCCAAAGGTTCATGGGATGCCAGGATCTTACTTCCGTTCTGATCTGCGATACGTGCGGCACCGAGCATGATCTCGGCATTCGGCATCCTGACGGCCGGACAGCATGCGATCATGTCTACACCCATTATGGCGCATGCATAGAGGAGCGAGTTGCAGACATTGTTCCCATCTCCGAGATATACGAGCTTCTTACCCTTGAATGAGCCGAGGTGCTCCTTTATCGTGAGCATATCAGCAAGCGCCTGACATGGGTGTTCGAGATTGTCCAATCCGCTGATCACAGGGACTGTAGCACTGTCCCCGAGCCTATCCATCATCTTATAGTCGAATGCACGGTACATTATCCCGTGTACGAAACGGCTCATCACCCTTGCGGTATCCTCAACGGTCTCGCCGTGATCGAGCTGCATATCCCTTGCTGAAAGATATAGCGGGTGTCCCCCGAGTTCACTCATCGCGACATCGAATGATATCTTGGTCCTTGTGCTGGGCTTTTCGAATATCATTGCAAGTGTCTTCCCTCTCAGAGGTTCTCCATGGTTCCCACGTTCCTTCTTGAGCTTTTCGGCGAGTTCAACGAGCTGAGGCATATCGTCCTTCATGTCGAGGACGGAGATGATGTTGCGTTTTACCATGAGCATTCATATAATTCACTTATATATAAGACGAAAGAGTCCGAAGATACCGTCGATACGTTATACATATCACGGATGCGGATCTGAATCGCCCTCCATCAGAATGATCATTGACAGAGCATACCTTGACGCTCTGTCTTTTGATGGATCATTACTGTCCATAATCTCTTTCTGACCTCTCATGACTCCAGAGGAACGAAATAACTCTTGATGATACAGCGTAGCGTTTAGTATTGAATTAGATAACTTTATCTACAACTATACAATGCACGGATTGAAATATGGCCGGGATAGGGTAGCTTGGTTATCCTAGGGGATTGTGGATCCCTTGACTCGGGTTCAAATCTCGGTCCCGGCCCTTACTTCTAATAACTTCATCTGGTGAGATGTAATCATGGCTTGGAGCGGTAAATTCAGAAAGATCGATGATAACAGATGGGAGATATCCAAAGAGCATATGCCTTGTATGAGAACCGATGCGGTGATCTTCTCGAACGAAAGCATGTTGGATTCGATCATGGACGATAATTCTCCGCAACAGGTAGCGAATGTCGCATGCCTCCCAGGCATCGTCGGCAGATCCTTGGCCATGCCTGACATACACTTCGGATACGGATTCCCCATAGGGGGTGTCGCTGCCGTCGATGCTGATTCGGGATCCATCTCCCCTGGCGGTATCGGTTTCGACATCAATTGCGGTGTCCGTACCATAAGGACCAATCTCACGTTGGATGACATCAAGGGTAAGAAGTCCGATCTCATAGATGCCCTCTACAAGAACGTCCCGTCAGGCCTTGGTTCGAAAGGACTCACCAGGGTCGATATGAACGTCATAAACGACATACTCTCTGAGGGATCGAGATGGGCAGTAGAGAATGGATTCGGATGGGAGAAGGACCTGGATGTCACCGAGGAATGCGGGACCATGGCCACAGCGGACCCGACCACCGTCAGCGATAAAGCGAAGAAGAGGGGGATCCCTCAATTGGGATCGCTCGGTTCAGGCAACCACTTCTTGGAATTGGATGTGGTCGATGAGATATTCGATGAGGATGTCGCAAGATCATTCGGATTGGAGAAAGGACAGATAACCGTGACCGTACACTGCGGTTCGAGAGGTTGCGGCCACCAGATCGCAACGGACTATCTCATGAGTATGGAGCAATACATAAGGGACAACAAAGTCTCCCTTCCAGACAGACAACTCGCATGTGCCCCGTTGGATACCGATATCGGGGAGAGATACTTCAAAGCGATGTCATGCGGAGCGAACTTCGCATGGGCCAATCGTCAGATGATAACACATTGGATCAGAGAATCCTTCGAGACGATCATGGGTTGTTCCGCAGAGAGCATGGGCATCGAAGTGTTGTATGATGTGGCGCACAACATAGCTAAGAAGGAACGCCATGATGTCGATGGAAAATCCATGGATGTACTGGTGCACAGGAAAGGTGCGACAAGGGCCTTCGCCGCTGGAAGATCTGAGATCACGATGAGATATCGCAACATCGGCCAACCTGTGATAATCCCTGGTGACATGTGCACAGGAACGTACATATTAGTCGGAAGGCCGGGATCTATGAAGGAGACCTTCGGGTCATCGTGTCACGGTGCTGGAAGGGTCATGTCCAGGAAGAAGGCAATCGGTTCGATAACTGCGGACTCCATAAGGACGCGCATGTCCGGCGACGACATATACTTGAGAAGCGGCTCCGACGAGGGATTGGTCGAGGAGGCCCCGCAGGCATACAAGGATGTCGGTCAGGTCGTATCCGTCGTGTGTGATGCAGGACTCACCGGTAAGGTCGCCAGGATGAGGCCCATAGGCGTCATCAAAGGGTGACGTCCTCTATTCCGATTATATTGCGTGCAGCCTTAGCGACCGCACCCTCCATGCCTGCAGGTGCGGATACCATGAGGGCCCAATCGAAATTCGACCTGCTCTGAAGTGATCTAGCCAAGGTCGAGAATGATGATAATGTCCTGATCCTTCCGCCGTCCAGTATGTTCACATCGGTCTTACCGATCTTCTGCTCGGACAGCAATGCGGATCTTGGCGGCATGTCCACGATGACATCCGACACATCAACGCCTGCTCTCGCAGCGATGCGCCCTTCCAATTCCTTCCTCGCATTCGAGTCCAAAGCATATCTTGCCAATTCGATGACATCGTCATCGCTCAACGAACTGAAATACAAAATGTACGCCTTCTTGTACAATCTGCGCAACATGATATTCCTGGTGATGTCCGATGCCTTACCTCCGAACGACATCAACCTCTGGATGAGATCGGAATCCGTCATGAGATACATCTCGGACATGTCGCAACCTTGATCCATCGCCTCATCCACGGCCTTCACCAACATCATCTCGGCCGTACGTATGGTCTTATGGAAATATACCGAGGAATGCATCAACAGGCGTGAGACCACGAGTCCCTCTGCCGCGACTATGCCTCCTCTCTTCAAGACCAATTGATCGTTGTATTTCACCATCTGACTCAACAACCTCTCCATGTCGATGGTGCCGAGATTCACACCCGTGTAATGCGCATCTCTAAGAAGATAATCCATCTGATCCGAATCCACAGGGCCGTGGATGACCTGGTGCATATAGTCCCTTGATGAGAAATAAGGCATCTCATCACCTATATGGAACGGACCGAGCGTTGATTTCGGATATGCAATGAGATCGCAGACCATGTCCGCTGATATCCCGCCATCCTCCAGGATCTCCGATATTGAATCGATACCATCCAGGATATCCCTGTCCCTCTCCATGAATGTGGGGATCCTGCCTAATATCAGATCCCTGGCGAGATCCATGTGATTCCTGCCGGTGATGGATTCCATCGATTCCTCCAATGTGTGTGAGAATGGTGCGTGACAGACATCATGGAGCAGACCAGCCGCCATGAGTGCCGTGATGTCCTCGTCATCCAAGTCCAAGACCTTGCCCATCCTTCCCGATAAATGGTATACGCCGAGACAATGCTCGAATCTCGTGTGATTCGCGCCAGGGAATACCAGATCACCCAACCCAAGTTGTTTGACCGAGCGTATCCTCTGCATCTCATGCCTATCCAATATATCCAAGAAAGGTGGGGCGATGGTTATGCTCCCATGGATGGGATCGTGGACGATTTTGCTCTTATTGGCCATCCTCTCACTTCTCACGTATGGCAAGATTCGTCAATTTGACCTTCTCAGGGATGAAGATGAAGGTCATC
The DNA here is from genome assembly GCF_964305265.1 of Candidatus Methanarcanum hacksteinii. Lineage (NCBI taxonomy): Archaea > Methanobacteriati > Thermoplasmatota > Thermoplasmata > Methanomassiliicoccales > Candidatus Methanarcanum > Candidatus Methanarcanum hacksteinii. The sequence goes on from NZ_CAYATA010000003.1 coordinate 468,580, forward strand.
GGATTGATGGATTGATGTTCGAACTTCGACATACGGGCCATCGTCCTCATCCTCTCTACGGATGCATCCACATCTCCACTGAATCCATCCAGATTCACGATCAGGACACATTCCGATAACAACACGCCAGGTAATCTTTCGACATCGGACGGGTTGCGTACCTTTATCACTTTGACCCTTTGCGCGGAGACATCCCCCGGGATCTCCTCCTTCGAGAGATCCACGAATATCGCATCGCATTTGATATTGAGATCCTTCCTCTTTCCGATGCCTAACATCATCACTCACCGGATTTCCATAGTTTGTCTCCGACGTAGTGTATCGTATGGATGGCCTTACCCTTCTGCCTGCCCTTGAGTCCTGCCGCATCACGCAATGCGACGCCTACGGCCAAAGGTGCATTGTTCTTGTAATCCTTTATCCAAACGAGATCCCCCTCGGATATCCTGTCGTCCGCACCCACGATACCTGGGCCCATCACATCGGCACCGTTCGTGACATACTGCACAGCACCCATATCCACTGTCACCGAATACGATTCTGGCCTGTATTTCAACAATCCTCTGATCGTAAGGAACGGTTTTCCCTGATACACCAAAGCAAGGATCGAGTTGTTGACGAAGATCACATCGAAATCCGAACTCTCGGCCATATCTATGACATCCTTATCAGCGAATGTCTCGATCGAGAGCAAAGTGTTCAAATCCTCTTTGAGAGCCTTGATATCCTTCTCTCTCATCCTCTTCCTCTTACGTATCATTATGTCAGCCATTGGCCTCTAGATACATCTGAATGATTATAACGATGGCGATTGACCGGTGATAACGTTATATCATCGGCGAATGATATCGTCAGAGAGGTGCTTTTGGATGGGAATAAACATCGGTGTCTGTGAGATGGAAGCTAAGAATGCGGTTTGTCGCAGTGATAAGAATAATTTCGTGAAGGTCATCGTTGATGATCCGTCACAATTCGCGGATGCGGCAGAGATCGATGAATTCGTTTCTTTGGAGGATGCCAAGGATATCTTCTCCGACTTCGAGGAATTCATCAAGAGGAACAGGATCAACGAGGAATCCGATGCCATATACATCGAGAAGGTGAAGAAGGAAGAGGATCTTGAGAAACTCAGACCTAAGATACAAAAGAAGTACACTGGTTGGGTCCTCCTTGACAGACTTGATGATTCCAAGAAAGAGAGAGCGATAGGACTATCCAAACCCGATGACCGTCTCACGAGATGGGACCTTCTCGATTTCGATCAGATGAATGATGCCTGTGCAAGATGTCCGTTATCATGGGATAAAGGAAGGGGGTGCATAGGTGCATTCGGACCGAATAACAGCCTTCTCCCTCAGATCGCGGAGAAACATGACTGCAGGATAATCGCATCCGCACTCAAGAGTTCCGAGGAACAGAGGAAGTTCACACCCGATGATGCGAAGGAACTGCTCAAAGAGGTGGAGATCCTCAAAGTCGCTCTTCCAGAGGAAGGGAAGATGTATGTGAGAAGATACTCCGGACCCCTCGAGCGTTTGGAATCTTTGGCCAACGTCTCCGTGAAGGAAGGTTGCGGCTTCCTATTCTTCTGAGTTCATCTTTTCTCTAGCTCTGAGATGATGTTCTTGGACATCATCTTCAGGGCTTTCATCCCTTTCTCATCATTCTCATAGTCGAACGGGTTCTTCGCGTTGATCACACACAATGGATTGGAACCGACTACTGTCATCTCATTGCTGAGCATCCAATTGACCAATTCTGAATAGACAGCGTACCCTCCATTGCGTTCTTGGATGACCAATGCCGCCCCTACCTTTCCTCTGAGTGGGCGATCCTTATCGAACATGCATGCCAATCCAGCACGTTCCAGGAATATCTTCAATTGAGCCGTACATGATCCATAGTATGTTGGGGATGCCAATATTATCCCATCGGCCGCTTTCATCTTGTCAAGGTAGAGATTCATATTGTCGTCCTCTGCGACACATCTCCCGTCTCCGCGCACCTCGCATGAACTGCAATGGTTACATGGATTCATGTGATCCTCATAGACCTGGATGTATTCGGTATCGATACCTTCCTTATTGAGTTCATCAAGGACCACGTTCAATGCATTGGATGTGTTCCCTAGTAGACGTGGACTCCCGTTCAGTGCAACGACCTTCATGCCTACACGTTATGAATGATGCCGTATAAACAAATCGGCAATGATGTGCGCAGATGGTATTGCTTGACGCATCTATCGAGAGGTGTGAGTTAACGCCGTTATGAATATTTTAATTACATTAACGTGTATGACCCCACCAAGGTGAGAGAATGTTAGACATCGTCGATCTTCACGTTGAAGCCGGTGGAAGGGAGATCCTCAAAGGCGTCACATTGAGTGTTGGAGAAGGGGAGACCTGTGTGCTCTTCGGTCCCAACGGTTCAGGCAAATCCACGCTCCTCGCAGCGGTGATGGGGTACGGAACATGCAAAGTGACGAGTGGAAAGATCATATTCAAAGGGATTGACATCACGGATATGCCTGTGAATGAGCGTGCTAGGCTCGGAATAGGCATGATGATGCAAAGACCACCGAATGTCGTAGGAGTGAAGCTCGGAGACCTTGTGAAGGCCACGGCGAATGGAAAGGATGTCCCTGATGCGACCGATTTCAGGATGGATAACTTCCTTGCAAGGGATGTGAACGTCGGTTTCTCTGGCGGAGAGATCAAAAGATCCGAACTCCTGCAACTGACGGCACAGGAACCTGAATTCGTACTCCTGGACGAACCTGAGTCTGGAGTCGATCTCGAAAGCATCGATCTCATCGGAAAGAAGGTACACGACCTGCTCTACACCAAGAACAACGGCAAATGCGAGAATTGCGGTTCTAACTCGAAGAGACATGTCTCCTCACTTGTCATAACACACACTGGACAGATCCTCGACTACATCGGTGCCGACAAGGCATTCGTCCTCAAGGAAGGGCTCATCAGATGCACGGGTCGTCCGATGGACATACTCAAGGACATCAGAGAAAGGGGTTACGGAGAGTGTATATCATGCAGAATGGTAAAGATGGATTGAAGGAAGCACTTGACAAAAAAGCGGCATACGGCCCGGATATCGACCTCGACCATTATGAATTGGGTTCCTTCGAACCGCATGAGATCGATGATCTTGAGAAGGCGGATGAGGCCACACGTGCGATCATGGACGATATCGGTGTCGTATCCAATGAGGAAGGTCGTGACGGAACGATCATGTTCATCGATAACGCCATGAGTCACTGCAACAACAAGGCTGAAGAGGGCGTGGAAGTCATGTCCACGAAAGAGGCCCTCGCCAAGTATGATTGGGTGAAGGACTACTACTGGAATGCAGTGAAACCTGACAAGGACAAGTACACTGCGAAGACATGTCTCGAAGACGGAGATGGTTATTTCATCTATGTCAAACCAGGATACAAGGTGAAGAATCCTGTGCAGACGTGCATGATGATAGACAGCAAGAAATCCATACAGACGCTCCACAATATCGTCATCGTCGATAAGAACGCATCGTTGGAGATCATCACAGGATGCGCCACAGGCAACCATGTCAATGACGCATTGCACGTCGGTGTATCGGAGATCTATGTCAAGGAAGGGGGATCTGTCGTATTCTCCATGATCCATAACTGGGGAACACAGACGGCTGTCCGTCCCAGGACCGCATGCATAGTGGAGAAGGGTGGAAGGTACGTCAACAACTACGTCCTGTTAAAACCTGTAGGCACATTGCAGAGCTATCCTGCCTGTTATCTCAATGGCGAGGGTGCCACATGCAAGATGAACACAATCTGCATCGCGAACGAGGGTTCTGATGTCGATATGGGCGGTAGCGTCATACTCAATGCACCGAACACTTCAGCGGAGATTATCTCCAGGAACATCGTTCACGGAGGTAAGATCAAGGCACGCGGTCGTCTGGAGGGTCATGCACCTGGTGTGAAAGCACACCTCGAATGCAGAAGCATCATGCTCTCCGATGGCGGTAGCACGGATGCCATCCCAGAACTTGAATCGACGGTAGCGGATGTCGAGATGACGCACGAGGCCGCTGTCGGTAAGATCGCAAGGGATCAGATCGAATATCTTATGTCACGCGGACTGTCGGAGGATGATGCGGTCAGTATGATCGTCAGAGGATTCCTCGTCGGAGGCATCAACGGACTTCCTGATCATCTCAGGAACGAGATCGATGCAGCTGTGACCAAAGCTAACGTCGGAAACTGATTGACATCGCCCTTCGATGAGGATTCGGAGGGCCCTATCATCCCTCACATCCCTTCGATTCGATATGGTGATGTAATAATCTTTATCCATAAGTTGTACATCGAGCATCCACGATGTCCCCAAAGAACTGGTTACCGTTGATCGGCATAACCATCAGCGTATTCATTTTCAATATGTCCGAATTCATGCCCATCGGGTTGCTTACGGACATATCCATGGACTTGGGGATAACCGAATCCAAAGCAGGGATGATAATATCGATCTACGCTTGGGCTGTGGCGATACTATCCTTGCCCATAATGCTCCTCCTGAGGAAGATGGAGTATCGCAGAATGCTATTGATGTGCATAGCCCTTTTCGCAGGATTCCAGATATTGTCGGGGATATCCGACAGTTATGAGATGCTCATCATGGCACGTCTTGGCGTGGCAGTCTCGCATTCGATATTCTGGTCCATAGCCACTCCGTTGGCTGTCAGGGTCGTGACCATGGAATACAGAAGGTTGGCAATAAGCATGGTGGCCACGGGAACATCCATCGCTATGATCGCTGGCCTTCCGATAGGAAGGATGATAGGTCTCGCGATGGGATGGAGAGCATCATTCATATCCATCGCCATAGTGGCGATATTCGCATTGATCCTTCTTGTGATAGTGTTCCCCAGAGTGGAGAATCCAGGTACGTTCACATTGAGAAGGCTTCCGGAACTCTTCAGGAACAAAGCCCTCGTCGGGATATATGTCGTCATAGCGATATTCGTCACAGGATACTACACAGGATACAGCTACATCGAACCATTCATGATACAAATAGCGAACCTATCCGAATCGATGACGACCGTCGGTCTTACGATCTTTGGATTCGCGGGCATAGTCGGAAGTTTCGTCTTCATCAAGTACTACGACAGGATACGTTACGAATTCCTGATCGGTTCGATATTGGGCGTATCCGTATGCCTCATGCTCCTGAATGTATCCGCATATTCCGCTATCATGATGATGATGATCTGTATGTTCTGGGGATTCTTCGCGACCGCATTCAACGTATCATTCCAAAGTGAGGCCATACGCACATCGCCCATGGATGCATCCGCGATCTCGATGTCCATGTACAGCGGGATATTCAATGTAGGGATAGCGATGGGATCCATCATCGGAGGTATAACCACGGATACGATATCGATCGGTTCGATCGGTTATGTGGGCGGTGCATTCACGATGATCGCTCTGATATTCACATGCACATACCTTGTGAAACGGATGAAGAGTACAGACTCTATCACCTAAAGGTTATGATGGCCGTTCGACGATACGTCGAAAAAGCGTCCAGCTTCCCCCATCCCTCATTTATATTATAATTGCATTTCCCATAGTATTACGGAGAGTATCAAATGGATATGCTTGTCTTATTGGCCTTCATCATCTACTTCATAGCGGTATTGGGTGTGGGCTTCTATTTCTACAACAAAACCCACAACATGTCCGATTATGTTCTCGGCGGAAGGGATATGAACCCATACGTGACAGCGATGTCCGCACAAGCATCAGACATGAGCGGATGGCTACTCATGGGTCTACCCGGTTCCATCTATCTTTTTGGAATGGGCCAGATCTGGATCGGTATCGGCCTTGCGATAGGTTCCTACCTCGCATGGCTGTTCGTTGCCAAACGTCTAAGAAAATATTCGGAAAAATGTAACAATTCACTTACGGTCCCTGTGTTCTTCTCCAACCGTTTCAGAGATGATAAGAGATACATAAGGGTCGTGGCGGGTGTCGCCATCCTGTTCTTCTTCACGATATATGTCGCATCAGGATTCGTTGCAGGCGGAAAACTCTTCAACCTCGTGTTCAGCGAGATAGGTTATGAGTTGGCTGTCATCATCACAGGATTCATCATAGTGTTATACACATTTTCGGGCGGATTCAAGGCTGTCTGTTGGACCGACTTCATCCAATCGATAATGATGATCATCGCCGTTGTCGTTGTCCCGTTGGTAGCACTCGGAGAGATCGGAGGCGGATGGGATACAGTATCCTCAACATTCAATTCCTTGGTCGAGAACGGTACCAATCTCTTATGGTCAGGCGGAGAACCGATAACAGCCATCGTATTGCTGTCATGCCTTGCATGGGGTCTTGGATACGTAGGTATGCCTCACATCCTTGTCAGGTACATGGCGATTAAGAACCCTGAGGAAGTGAAGGTCGCACGCCGCATCGGTACACTTTGGGTCGTCGTTGCACTCGCATCTGTGGGATTCATCGCAGTCATCGGTCGCGTATATCTCGGGAACCCAGCAGGTTTCGATGCAGAGAATGTGTTCATTCAGATGGTCTCGAACCTCTTCGGCAACAGTGCACCGATCATCGCAGGATTCCTCTATGCTGCGATCTTGGCTGCTATAATGAGTACAGCCGATTCACAATTACTGGTCGCTGCATCCGCGATAACCAACGATCTCTACAACAAGAAGGGAGAGAAGAAGATCGAGGACAACAGGCTGATGTGGATGTCCAGGATATGCGTCGCCATCATCGCAGTCATCGGTGTGTTGATAGCACTCAGCGGAAACAACAACATCATGGGCCTCGTCTCATTCGCTTGGGCCGGATTCGGTGCATCATTCGGACCTGTCATGGTCCTTGCATTGTTCTGGAAGCGCATGAACAGACAGGGTGCACTCGCATCCATGATTGTCGGATTCCTGACAGTCATCTTATGGAACACACTGTTCATATCGGGAGGAGTGTTCGGAAACATGTTCGGAATCCAGACATTCGTATGGGATAGCGGATTGTACGAACTTCTCCCAGCATTCATCCTCTCATTGATCGTAGGTGTCGTCGTCAGCAGAATGACCGAAGAGCCTACTGAAGATATCAAGAGAGAATTCGATGAAGCGACAGCTGGAAAATTCTATTGAGATATGAAAGGGGCGCAAGCCCCTCCTTTATTCTTTATTATTGATTTATCTCCATAGCGCCGATGATGTTCCCGTCATCGTCCTTGAATCTTGTTATCAATCCGATATCGATTCTTTTCGGATCGATCACGAATATCACGCCCTCATCTATCAATCTCCTGTGGAGATCGAAAGGACTCTCGGTGCTAAGGTAAAGGCCTGTATCCACGCCGACCACATCCGACTTCCTGAGGATGATGACATCCTTCCCGACAGATAGGATCGCGACAGCATCACTGCGTGACAACAATTTTAATCCCAATAATTCCACGTAGAACCTGATTGAACGATCGACATTCTTCGTAGGGATGGATATGGCCGCGATACCGTTAGGTAGGCCTTCGTTGGTGTATATGAAATTCCCGCCATGCGGATCACCCAGTGGCATGAGTGAGATATAGCAAACGGCTAATAAAGAGTTCACCATTACCCGCATTAACGAAGTTAATTGGAACTTCACAGGATTGATATCATGCCCAAACCAATGATCAACGCTGAGGACTTCAAACTCCAAGAGAGTCTTGGAAAGATCAAACACATAATCATCGTCATGAGCGGAAAAGGAGGAGTCGGTAAGAGTACCGTGTCATCCAATATAGCTATGGCCCTGTCCATGAAAGGCTATCAGACAGGGATAATGGATGTCGATATCACCGGCCCCAACATCCCGAAGATGTTCGGCGTAGAGTATGAGCAACTCGACGTGCAGGATGAATCATTGATACCTGTCCTCGTACCACCATCATTGAAGGTCATATCCATGGAATTCCTCCTTCCGAACAAGGACTCGGCAATCGTTTGGAGAGGCCCTGTGAAAGGAACAGCCATCAGACAATTCATCGAGGACGTCAAATGGGGAGACTTGGACTACCTTGTCGTCGATATGCCCCCAGGAACGGGCGATGAAGCGATCTCTGTCGCACAACTCATGAAGAAAGCGGACGGTATCGTCCTTGTCACCACACCGCAGGATGTTGCACTCATGGATTGCAGGAAGACAGTGACATTCTCAGCACAGGTAGAGATACCGATCATAGGATTGATTGAGAACATGAGCGGATTCGTATGTCCTCACTGCGGAGAGATCACTGAGATCTTCAAATCAGGCGGTGGAGTGGCTACCGCAAAGAACATGAACATACAATTCCTTGGAAAGATCCCGATCGAACCGAAGATCGTGGATTCTGGAGATTCGGGCATGCCAATTGTCATAGATGCACCTGAGTCCGAATCCGCGAAAGCATTCAACACGATCGTGGACAAGATCATAAAGACAGTGGAATGAATATGAAGGTCGGCGTGCTATCCGATGGCGATGACCTGTCATCAGAGGTATCTGAGGACTTCGGTCACGCACCATACTTCCTTATCGTGGATTATGACACACTGGATTACGAAGTGGTCGAGAATGAGTTCATGGATGCGGAAGGCGCAGGTATGAAGGTAGCCAACGCGATCGTTGGCATCGGCGTGGATGCAGTGATAACTGGGGGGATCGGTTCCCACGGATACGACATACTGACCAAAGCCGGAATCAAGGTATCATTCGATGAGGAAGGTACTGTGGAAGAATGCATGAATGCATTCAAAAGAAGGGTGGAACGCGACAGGAAGTTCGCTTAAACACCCTTCTTATTTCCCCATATCAATTTATGCAATTGAGGGAGGACCCTCACCTTCAATCTTCTCGCTATGATCTCCTCAGCGAGCGGTTCGATATCCATCCCTCCCACTGGAGAGAATATCACTTCACACTTCGGGCTGTATCTCTCGACTACCGAGATGGCATACTCCAGATCATTCCCGTCCGAGATGACGAATTTGACCTGATCCTTAGCTTGAAGAAGATCGATATTTGAGAACATCATGCGATCCTCCATGTGAGATGATGGGCATTTGATATCCATACTGTAGATCACATTGTCATTGTTCGGCATGTTGGAGAGATCCACGGAACCGTTGGTCTCCACGACCACTGTCTTCCCCATCTCTGTCAACTTCTCTATGAGAATCGCTGATTCACGATGCAATAATGGCTCTCCGCCTGTAAGACAGATCTCATCATCGGATCTCACCAGATCGATCAGTTCTTCGATCGATAAGTCCCCTCCGCCATTCATCGCGTATTGCGTATCACACCATGAACAGTCGAGATTGCATCCGACAGTCCTTATGAAATACGTCAGGGCGCCAATCCTCTTACCCTCTCCCTGGATCGATCTGAACGTCTCGGAAATCATCATCTGTATCACTCGTACTCTATCTCGTCCTTGTATCCTGCATCCGCGAATCCCTTCAGACGGAGTTGACATGAATCACACTTACCACAAGCCTTCTCTCCGCCTTCGTAACATGACCACGTGAGATGCAAAGGAGCGCCCAATTTCTTCCCTAACTTCACGATATCCGATTTTGAAGCATATTGGATCGGGGTCACGATCTTGATTGGATGGCCTTCCACTCCTGCTTTCGTACCCTTGTTGATGGCATCCTCGAAGGCTTTGATGAATTCCGGACGACAATCAGGATAACCTGAATAATCCACCGAGTTCACACCGATGTATATCTTATCCGCACCGAATGATTCGCAAACACCGGCGGCCACGGACAGCATTATTATGTTCCTCGCAGGCACGTATGTTATCGGAATGTCCGATCCCATCGAATCCTCATCCCTGTTCTCAGGAACATCGAGTGACATATCTGTGAGTGCGGAATGGAACATACTGAGGTCCATATCGATGATTATGTGCTTCACACCATAATGTGCTGCAACATTCGCCGCCGATTTGAGCTCCTTGGTATGTCTCTGACCGTATCTGAAACTGAGTGCTATCGGCTCATTGCCATCAGCGATGGATTGAGCGAGGCAGGTCGTAGAATCCAACCCGCCGGATAGAAGAACGACTGCTTTGGGAATGGTCACACCTCCAACGTGTACCAAGCGGTCTGTCCCCTCTCCTCATCCATTCCTATGGAGATCGAGCGCACATTCTTGGGGAATTCTATGTCATTCACCATCCTGTTGACCATCATCTTGGTCATCTCCTCGGCCGTAGTCGTAGGTACATCCAATATGACGACATCCGATTTGGGGAAGACGTATCTCTTCGAATCGCAGATGACATCGTAGGAATCATCATCATCCGTTATCTTGACGATGTCTGATTTACCTGGAAGGAGGGTCCTGTGATCAAATTCATCGATGAACTTCCTAAGTTCCTTCTTCAACGATACGAAATCCATGATCATACCGTTCTCTCCGATGTCCCCATCGACCCTGAGCCTAAGGATGTATGAGTGTCCATGAAGTCTAGAACACTTCTCATGTCTTGGGATGAAATGACATGCTGAAAACCTTATTCCTGAATGCTCACCGTCTATCTCTAACATCATCTTTTTCCCTCCGTCAACCTCATTGCTAGCATTATTGAATCTCTATAATCTTTTTTGGCACGAGATGTGTCTATGTACACCTTGTCGATATTGATGACAGGTGCACCAAGCGCCAAAGCTCCTCCGATGAAATGCATCGATCTGAACAGAAGATTGCCTGATATCCCGTCGGGTGCGATGATCAGATCCGCTTCGTCGACCGCGTTCTCCAGAAGGATCTCTGAATGATATGCATCATAACCTTCTTTCACAAGGATGTCCACCAATTCCAATGCGTCCCTTATCGTATCGTCCACGGCCTTACAGCGCCCGATATCGTCCTTTCTCCCGCCAGACATGATCGCTATCCTCGTACCCATGCCGATACGTTCCATCAATCTCACTGACCGGGTGACGAGATCATGTTTCTGTTGGATCGTCCACCCCTCATCTATGCCTACGGGAGCGGTTATTATCAACTTCCTTCCGATCGGTTCAAGGAATACTATCCTCTCCAACTCATCGATACCGAATCTTCTCTTGATGATCGGGAGTAGTTCGGATGAAGATATGTCGCCGCGTATTGCAGCATCGATCCTTCCTTCGTAGAGGTCGTCTATCATACGTCCTGGATCCGTGTAGACCGTGACAGAGTCGCCGAACTCCTTCGTGCTCTCATATATCTTGCCAGACGTTCCACTGCTACCGATGCCGATTCTTACGCCAGATGGCATATGGCCGTCGAAAAGGGATTGCGTCGTGAACATCTGCTCACCCATCACGTTCAAGATATAAACCATTGCGGACGTAACAAAACATACTGTCCTTCTTACTCTGGCCTTATCGCATCGAAGACATAATCATCCCATTCGCGGATGCCCAATGCGACCTCCGCCTCTATCGGCGTAAGGACTGGTTTGTCATATCTAGAATAATCATCCATGGCCAATCTAGGGCATGCAGTGCTCACGAATGCATCGACTCTGTATGCCATGAGTCCCTGTGGCGAGATCTCATTCATGTATACCTTGTATGCCTTCTTCCTGGACGATCTTATCTTATTGATGATATCGTCAGCAAGAGCATTCCTCTCCTGACCGATCTTGCTACAAACGATGACAAGATAGCTTTCAGCAGGCACTGCTCTTTGTATGGCTGCGAATCTCTTCCTAAGGATCCTGTCCCTGACCTCATCCACGGATCTGAATTCACCTGTTATCGGATTGAGTACGCGCATAGGCGCCCCTACACCAAAAGCGGTCGCCAATGGATGGAAATCACCTTCTCCGATGAATAGGAACATATCAACATCATTCGCCACAGACTCTGCGGCTGAACAATTACAACCGAGGATCTGACCAGGATACATTATCCTCTTGTCACCGATACCGACGGATACCTTCCTTCCGCTCGATTCTATGACTTCCTTTGCCTGATTTATGCATCCAACGTATTGGACCGTGGCCAACAATCCGACCTTCTCAGGCAATTCATCAAGGATATTCTTTACGTGCTCCCTTATGTCGGTATCGAAGAACGATTCGACATAGAACACATCGCCATCATCTCCCTGGGAAGGTATCGGGGAATGTCCAAAATGGACCAATGCATCCGCGACATCCTTGTAATCCACGTACAGGTCACATGCACCATAACACGGATCCCCCAGGATCACAAAACTACAATCTGTATTATCAGATAGAAAATCGATTATCTCAGTTGCCCTTATCTTCAATCCTTCTGGCAACTGGAGTGCGACAGAGGAATATCCTCTGTCGCTGATCCACGCAGTAATATCACTGAGTTTCAGGTCGAACATCAGTTGACGAACTCTTTACCTTTCTCAACATCGATGTAGCACGGTGTGGGGTACTTCATCGATGCTTTCCAAAGTGCGAGTTTTGCTGTGTTGAATGCTGCGGGTGTGCAGCTTACAGTCATGATTGCTTGGTTGCATTCAAGTCTTGCTGCAGTGCCGACATTCTTTCCGAAGGCTAAACGCATACCACTTGAAACACGGTCAGCTCCTGCGCCGGTAGCAAGTTTGTTCTCCCTGAGGACAACGTGGGGGTATGCTCTGAGTTTAAGGTGATAGTTTGCGACACCTGCATCCTTTGTCAGGACCCTGTTGGCTGCGATACGCCCTGCCTCGAGGGATGTGTGCCTGATCTGGACACGGTTCTTGCATTTGAGTGTGAGTGTGATCGGGAACTCGTCTTTGAGGTTTCCCATGTCGAACTGACTGATCCTGCTGTTAGGAACACCACCCATGTATTCTCTGCGGGTGTATGCCATTCCTTTGATTTCTCTGTACATTACTGCGGGCTTTCTTGCCATTTGCACCACCAATTATCGTTAGTGAGTAGGGCTGACAATCGTCATTCTGTATTTAACGATATTGTCTATCCTTCCCTCTTGATAATAGCGACCAATATAAGACTTTCCTATTTTTCAGAGGTATTGATGCGAATTATCTTTAATGTTGTCTGCATAACCTTATCCATAAAGGGTGCACAAGATGGTAAATTTCACCGTTAACATCGTCTCCGATAAAGATGACAGCAGAGTACCTGTCGCATTGGCAGGACAGATCATGATCGACATCCAGGATCTATTCACTCATATCGGAGAATATCTGACATCCAGAGAACTCCGCATACAGACACTTGTCAATCCGAAGTTCGATGAGAAGTTCAGGATATATATGGATGGCAACGGTGAGATGTCGTTCAACGCTTCTACGGATGATCCTGAGACCAAGGGATTCGGTGACATCATAGAGGACACCATTGCTAAGATGGAAGAGACATTGGATGTCATGGGAAATGGTACCGGAAGTTATTGGATGGAAGATAATTTCGCCGATGCACTCTACAGGAATGCCATCATCTATGACATCGTAGCACTACACCAGGATCTTGTCGATTCCGATGGTTTCCATCTTGAATACGGATCGACCGATGAGCTCAAGAGATTCGGATATGTCGATGTTGAAAAACTCTCGACGTTCATCAAGAGAAGAGGATTGTCATTCGATGGTGCGACCATAGGGATACTGGAGAGGTCACAATCCAAATCCGGAAAAGGACCGAGATACATCTTCTCCACAGGCAAGGATGTCCATTCCAGAATCTCATTCAAGGACAGGGATGAGTTGGAGAGGTCTTTACAATTCATCGGGGATTGCATCGTCGTCGTTGCAGGTACGTTCACATACTCCGACAATGGAGACCTGATCTCAATAGACAATGCCGAGGATATGTGCGAAGTGGAATCCATAAAGTTCCACAGGTTGATCTCCCCCACCGGAGATGTCTCTGTCACCACGCCGGTCGAGGCGAAGGTCTCATTCAAGAACAACAAATGGATACTCTCGAACGAGGACCTAGGCATCATGAGTTCGAGTGACAGCTGGGATTCTGCTGTACAATCCTTCCACGACTACTTCGTGTTCCTCTGGTCCCAATACACCGAATCGGATGATGAGGGATTGAGCGAGGAGGAATTGGAGGTCAAATCCGCGTTGCTCTCGCATGTCGCATAAGCCTCTATGTATTGCGCACATGCGCACAAACTTTTATATGCGCTCATATGTGGGGAACTACATTAGAGGCATACAATGGCAAGGAGACGCATCTCATCGAAAATCGCATCTGAGATCGCGAGCGATAGGATGTCGAAGCTGTTCGAACTCTCAAAGGATGCCGCGAAGAACGGTGATGACAAGAGGGCGATAAGATATGTTTCCATCGCAAGACGCATTGGACAGAAGACACGCACGCCTATCCCGGACGATGTCAGATTCTGCAAGGGTTGCGGGATGCCATTGAGCATCGAAGCCGATTGCAGAGTAAGGATCGGTGACGGGAGAGTGAAGATCACCTGTCTCAAATGCGGCACCATCAAACGTATGCCATACACCAGGGAGCAAAGAGAATGACGGAGAGAGAAGCAAAGAAGGAACTCATGCGCAGAGCACTGGAGATCGAACCGACCGTACATGTCGGCAAGGATGGTCTGAAAGACAGCCTCTACGAAGAGATCAAGATGCAGATCAAGAAGAACCGTCTCATCAAGGTCAAAGTTCTCGCTAATGCAGAGAGCGAGACGAAGGATATAGCAGATGATCTAGCCGAAGCGACAGGTGCGATAGTCGTTGACGTTCGCGGAAGTGTCGTCATCCTGACCGATAAGAGAACCTGGACCTCTCTCTGCCAAAAGAAATTCTGAGTTGATCTGAATGTTGGACATTAACGTAATCAGACAGGACCCTGAGAAGATCAGGACCATGCTGAAGAACAGGAACAAGGACGATGCCATCCTAGACAGGCTTCTCGATGCGGATTCAGAGTGGAGATCCCTCACTGATGAGAACAACCGCCTTAGGAAATTGAGGAACGAGGTCTCGATGGAGATCTCCAAGATGGCCAAAGGCGAAGAGAAGGATTCGAAGATCAAGGAGATGCGCGAAGTCGCTGACAAGATCAAGGCGAATGATGACAGGATGTCAGAACTCGAGGTCATCAGGTCCGATTGCATTCTCAACATCCCCAACATACCACATGAGTCCGTACCCATCGGAAAGGATGAACATGACAACGTGGTCGTTTACGAAGTTGGAGAGAAGAGGAAATTCACATTCAAACCCAAAGAGCACTGGGAGATCGCAGAGGATCTCGACATAATCGAATTCGAGAGAGGAGTGAAGATCTCCGGAAGCGGATTCTATGTCATGAAGGGGGATGGTGCGAGACTCGAACGTGCCCTTATCAACTACTTCCTCGACACACACATGAAACAGGGATATACTGAACTCGTTGTCCCCGGTATCATAAACAAGGCCGCTGTCATCGGAACGGGACAGTATCCTAACCTCAAGGACGATATGTACTACCTTGAGAGGGACGATATGTTCCTCAACCCGACAGCAGAGGTCCCCATAACGAACCTCTTGCAGGATGAGATCCTAGAGAAGGAACAGCTCCCGATCTACTACACCGCGAACCTCACGTCATACAGGCGCGAAGTAGGTAAGCATGCGGATACAAAAGGGATCATCCGCGTACATGAGTTCAGGAAGACCGAGATGGTCAATTTCGTGCTCCCTGAGAATTCGTATGCGAGACTCGAGGAACTCAGGAAGAATGCTGAGGACCTCATCGTAGGACTTGGACTCCCATACAGAGTGCTCCTCCTCTGCACTGGAGACATGAGCTTCTCATGCTCCAAATGCTATGATCTGGAGCTCTATGCTCCTGGTAAGGATGCATGGCTCGAGTGTTCCTCGTGTTCCAACTTCACGGACTTCCAGGCACGCAGGGCAAGGATCAAATACCGTCCGGAACCGCATCTCAAGAGTGAGTTCGTACACACCCTCAACGGTTCAGGATTAGCACTTCCGAGGACGATCGTCGCTATCCTCGAGAACTATCAGAACGAGGATGGAAGCGTCACGATCCCTGAGGTACTCAGGCCATATATGGGCGGTCAGGAAAAGATAACGAAAAAATGATGAGGGCTCAGATACGCATCTCGTCGAATCTCGTTATGAGGGATTCGGCGTTGATGCAATCTCCCTCATCCATCAACCTTTTACGGAGTGATTCCTCGCCTTCGAGGAGTTTTGAAGAGCATATCCCATAACGTCTGGAGACGTTCGCTTCGATATATGCACCCATCACGTCACACATCTTCAATTCCCTTCCAGCGACCTTGCCGAATCTGACGTCGTCCTTATCTGTGAAGGGATCGTAAACAAAGAATCTCAATTCATCCCTCCATGCCTCTGGTATCGAGGGCATCATCCTTGATTCTATCAATTCGTGCTCATATTCATCAAGGATGTCTGTGAGACCTTTCACATTCACCTTCACAGGCGAGATCACATCCTTCGTCAAAACTTCTGGTAGATCATGGAAGAGTCCGGTGAAATAATCGTTGTAAGCTTGCTTATCATCGACACCGACATCGAGATCGTGCATGTACATCATAATCGCTACCATCAAGGAATGGCCCAGGACTGTGGTCGCAGGGATCCTTGGTACGCGTGTCCACCTCTGTTGGAATCTGAGTTGCCCTATCAGATCGATGAATGTCATCGATTGAGACCCCATAGTATTCTTGACACCGATGAGATCGGAATACTGAGCTAATTCCAATGTTATAGCAGCTTTCGTCTGATCTATGGCGTATGAATGTCTGTTCATATCATACAACAGATTGAATTCCCAATTCGTCGCCAGATAATGTGCTGCAGCCACTATCTTGTCCTCCAAGACCGGCTCCGTACAACGTATGTGATCCTCGAATCTTTTCAAGAAATCTGCATTCAGATCGGGTATCGAACTGAAGATCTCGGAGAGAACGTAATCGTTGACCTCGTCGAACCTCTCATCCTCCATCCTATGGAGCAATTGAGGCTTCAGATCGGTCAATACTGTCCTTTTCATGAATGAGAACAATGATCCTTCAATTATCCTTCTCCAATCCAGCGTTATGCCCCTCTCTTGTTCCTCGTATTTCCCAAGAACCCATGCAATAGTGGCTTTGTGCGCTTGTTTATCTATCTCGGTAAGATCGATGGGGCGCAGATGATCATTCCATCTGTGCATATTGGCCGCATCGAATAATTTGTAGATCAAATCCATATTCATGACATTTGACATAAAAATCACCTTCTGCATCCTCATGAAGAGGATGCAAAAGAATAGGTTTCAATAATTATAGGAACGTAATTGCACCGATGATCTGTCCGATCTGAACGAGCTTCTCGTCATCTGACAGACTAGATGCTTCACACTCTCTAAGCTGTGCAATGAATGCCGATGCCCTCTTGTCATCGAACTTGCCTGCTTTGACCTGTGCATCGAGTTTATTCGCTGCATATCTGAGTGCATCAGGTACTCTGCCTTCGCCTTTGAATTGAACAGCTTCCATCTTAGTCCCGTTTAACTTAGGAGCTGCATCTTTCTTGTCGCCCTTCTTAAAGAGCGATTTGAGTTTGTCCATTAATCCCATATCACATTCCTCCTTCAGACTTGTAAGCTCCTCTTTCCTTCCCATCAGGCTAATGAATGCTAAGGCCGAGATCACCATGATGATCCCAACTCCCATCAACATGTAGCTGAGTGTATCGCTTAGAGCAAACACATCCATATATCCGAGCGAACCAATAATCAGGATGACGAAACCGAGTATTGAAGCCACCAATCCCGAAAACTGTTTCGCAGACATCGTGCATACGTATGAGTAATGGGTTTATATAGATTATCTAAAAATTATCATGTCTGGGTCCTGTTCCAATGAAACAATGTTTCATCTGCAGGACATCAACCCGTCCTTCCGAATTGAGAAAATATCGACATTTAGTGCTATCTATATACCAAGAAAAGTATCGGGGCACTATGAAGATCTCTCGTAGGCTCAATTCGATTCCGATGTCCGGAATAAGAAAGATGTTCGATCTGGCGACACCCGACAGCATCAATTTGGGTCTGGGAGAACCTGATTTGGCTCCTCCCAAGGCTGCGATCGACGGTATGTGTGAAGCGGCTCACAACGGTCTGAATAAATACGGGCCGACGGCAGGGATAATGCCGTTGAGGGACGCTATCGCGAAACATTATTCCAAATATGCCCCCATTGATGGACAGAATGTCATGGTGACACCAAGCGGTTCATCGGCACTCCTTGAGATCACGCAAACGCTGATAGATCCTGGAGACGAGGTATTGGTGCCAAGTCCGGGATTCGTCATATACGGCCCGCATGCGGAATTAGCAGAAGGGAAGGCCGTCTATTACAAACTGACGAACAAGGAATTCCAACCCGATATCGATGACATACAGTCGAAGATCACTGATAAGACGACGATGATCGTCATCAACAATCCATGCAATCCTACCGGAGGGACACTCGACAAGGAATCGTTCAAGACCTTGTGCGATATCGCAGAGGACAAGGACATAACGATCCTCTCCGACGAGGTGTATGATTCATTCGTGTATGAAGGCGAACACATATCCTTCCTCTCACAGTTGGACAAAGCGATTGTTGTCGGTGGATTCTCGAAGATGATGGCCGTCACAGGATGGAGGCTCGGATTCCTCATGGCCAATGACGATGTGATGGAGGATCTGATCAAGATGCAATACCACGTATGCGCAAGCCCTAACATGCCTGCGATGTATGGTGTCCTGAATGCGTTGCCGACGATCGACGATTACCTTGTGAAAGCAAGGGAGACATTCAGGAAGAGAAGGGATCTGATCGTGAAGAGGATCAATGAGATCGATGGCATGGAGATCATACCGCCGAAAGGAGCATTCTATGCATTCCCGTCATTCGATTATGACATCAGTTCGAACGATTTCGCGATGGAACTCATCAAGAATGGACTCATCTGTACGCCAGGATCCGCATTCGGACCCTTCGGAGAGGGTCACCTCAGATTCTCGTATGCTGCGGATGAGAGCAAGATCGATAAGGGAATGGATATCCTCGCTTCTACAGCGAAGAAGATCTCGAAACAATGAAGGGGTGCAAGATGACAACAAAGAAGGATGAAAAACAGGACGGGCAGAGTATCGATGAATTGTTCAACACGGTTCAACCCAAGATGAAAGTCGACCCCAACACAGGTCTCATCGAACAGGTATTCGAGGACGACGAAGTGAATCTGAACAAACAGATATGGGAGAAGAATCCGCGCAGAAGTCAAGCTATGGCTGACCTTTGGTATGATGAACTCCAGAAGGCAGTTGAAGAGGAGACGCAGGATGAGGAAGGTAAGAGACACCTTGCATTCCTCATGAGCGTCAATAGCGTCATGGACATGATCATGGGTTGCGTACCTGATGACATCGCATTGGAGATATCATACGCATTGGATCACACCATCGCACTCGCTCTCGTCAACAAGAAGTATGACTGCGACCTCCTTGAGGAAGAGAAGAAAGCAGTATCCATCGTCAAGAGAGAGGACTACGACACCGATGATGATTATGCGAGAGCTATCGAAGCCATCGATGATCATTGGTGGACGATCAGTCAGCCACAACTTGACATGAGGAATGCAAACGATGCGATCCTCGAAATGTTAGCTAAATACAAGTTAAATGAATGATATGAACGACGATATCTCGACGGCTATATCGCCAGGAAAATTCATCCTCCTTGGCGAACATGCCGTGGTCTACGGAAAACCGGCCGTTGCTTTGGCCATCGATATGAGTTTTTCGTGCAGTGTGTCCGCAGGGGAATATAATTCCTTGAATGGTGTCCCCATAGACCTATCTCGCCACCCGCATATTCAATGTATATTATCGAGACTAAATGTTAATAATATTAATATAACAACCTGGAGCGACATCCCATCCGGTTCCGGCCTTGGATCCTCCGCCGCATTATCGTCATCACTAGATGCTGCGATAAGGAACCTTACCAAGAAGGACATGGACCTTGTGGAGATCGCAAGGGATTCCTTCGAGGCGGAATACTACGCACAGGGAAGAGCATCCCCGTTGGATACATCGACATGTACCTTCGGAAAGGGGGTTGCGATCAACGTCAAAGAGACGGATACGCACCTGTGGGATGCAGAGAAGGAAGATGGAAGATGGTCGATCTCTAAGACGAAGGTACCTGAGATGACATTCGTCATAGGATATACAGGGATCAAAGCATCGACGGGACCTTTGGTCGAGAAGGTCAGAAAATACAAAGAACACAACAGATTCGCATCGGATGTCATCGATGAGATCGAGATGGTGACGATGCAAGGCATCGATGACATGAGGAACGATGATGTCGTATCACTCGGAAAGAACATGACTGCGAATCACAAATTACTTTCAATCCTTGGTGTCTCATGCAATGAACTCAATAAGCTGGTAAACGCTGCCGAGAGACATTCATATGGCGCAAAACTGACAGGCTCTGGAGGAGGGGGTTGTATGATCGCACTCACCGATAGACCAGAGATAGTATGTGAGGACATCAGACTCCACGGGGGAATCCCGTACACTGTGAAGACAGGGGTCGATGGAGTAACAATAGTATGAAAAATAGGGGGACAAGCCCCCATGTTTTTATCAGATCAGGTCCTCAAAGCCTTCTACGACCTTGGGGTACTTCTCTTTCACGATCTTGAGAAGGTTGTACACGTTGACCTCTCCGATATCGGAGTCCTTGATCAACTGTATGAGTTCGTCAAGAGTCTGATCGTCAAGTGTGGCGAACCTCTCCTTGGCCATCCAATTCCTGTAGAGCTTATCTTCCATCCTGTCGCGCCATTTCTTCTCATATGCTCCAAGAGCCTTCTTTGAGAAGTCACCGGTCTTAAGGCATTCTACAACGACCTCGCCGGCATACTTACCGGATCTGCATGCGTGAGCGATACCTCCGCCAGTAATCGGATCGATGATCCTTGCTGCATCTCCAACGAGCATGATGTTGTCGGCGACCGTGTCATCAAGTCCAGGTATCGTAGAGACCATACCTCCGACGACCTCCAGTATCTGACCGTTCTTGAATCTAGGATCGGTCGAGATGAATTTGTCAAGATAGTATTTCGGATCAGCACCGTGAGAACATTTGCTAGCCATCACCCCGATACCGACATTGGCTGCCGTCTTACTCTTAGGGAACACCCATATGTATCCTCCAGGAGCAGCGGAACCTATGACGAATTCACAAAAGTTCGACTCGAATTCTACGTTCGTCATCCTGTACTGTATGCATGTGTCAATATCATCCATCTTCAATGATGTGTCGATACCTGCCCACCTTCCGACCTGGGATTCGAAACCGTCAGCTGCGATGATACATTTCGCATAGATCTCGATCTCCTCACCCATGGACCTTGCTTTTATCCCGATGAGCTTTCCGTCCTTATCCTTCAGGACACCTGTGCATCCTGTGCGCATGAGGATCTTTGCACCGGACAATGCAGCCTCCTCAGCGAGACGCTTATCGAATATGTGCCTCTCGAGGACGTAACCGACCTCTGCACCAGCTTTACTCTCATCGAGTTGGAACACTGTGCCGTTGGGCGATCTTATGATTGCTCCAGCCATATCTGCACGAGCCCATGCGGGATCAGCCTCGATGCCAAGTTCTGCGAGCCACTTCTTGGATACTCCCTCTGCACACCTCAACGGTGCTCCGATCTCAGCTTTCTTCTCGATGAGGATCGTCTTCGCACCGCCATCCGCGGCATATTTCGCAGCCATGCTTCCGCCAGGACCAGCACCAACCACGACCACATCACAATCGTATCTTGTAACCATCATGCCACTTCCTTGGAGAGTGCCCCGACAGGACAGATCTTCACGCATCTTCCGCATCCGTTGCAGTCATCATTGAACTCAAGGATGTAATCATTCAGATAGATCGCATTCTTAGGACAAGAACCGGCACATCCTCCGCAATGGAGACATTTGTTGTAATCAACCTTCATTTTTTCACCTTATTGATCGGGTCTCTGATCCTCGGGAACGATCAATGCATTCTCGAGTGATTTTGCTTCTTCCTTATGTTTCTCTTTCCATTCTGCAATCGGCATGGAATATTTCTTCTCAATTTCCATACGATAGTATGGGCCGCCGTTGTATGCACAGAACGGTATCACGCGAAGATCCGGCGTGACGTAGTGAATCGCACAACGCTCTACTCTTTCAATATCGTAGTTGTACGCATCTTGGAAATGCATCGCACCGATGTACATGGCATTCCATGAGAATCCTGCAAGGGTCTTCTTAGAACTGTCGCTCATTACGCCTTTTATCAAACGAACGATGTCCTTCTTCTTCATTCCCTTCGGCATTTTATCTTCATCGATGCATGTGTTCAAAAGGCCGACGAGTTTGAAGAGCTGCCATTTCTTGAATCTTGCTTTCTCCATCGCATCCGCCAATTCGTCCAATCCCATCACGAATTTCTTGACATCAATGAACCTGGGCATCGGAACGTATTCCCCATCCTCTCCCTTGAGGATGTATGTTGCCATACCACAGTGGGGGTGTGCGGTGAATGTCACCATCGGCCTACCGAGATATGCGGAAGCATATTTGGAGACTGATGATACAACAGGTACAGGGAACCAATCGTCAGGTTTCGCATATCCTGTCTGTTCCTGTACATCCCTCATCAAATCAGGGATCGTGTATCTTCCCTTCTCCAATTCCTCGCGTGTTATCCTGCCTGTGAATGACACCGGCTGGAAGTTCACACCGCGGATGATATCTGAATTGTCGAATGCGAACTTGATTATGTCACCGATCTGATGGTCGTTCACACCCTTGACGATCGTCGGTACGAGAACGACTGATGGAGGGTGTTCGATCTTCCTGAGATTGTCAAGTACCTGCAATTTGACATGGAACATCTTCCTGTTCCTTGCCTGAATGTACGGCTCATCGGTAACACCATCGAATGAAAGATAGATCGTGTTCAATCCCGCATCCTTCACCTTCTGACAGAACTCCACGCTCTTTGCGAACTCGATACCGTTCGTAGCGACCTGCACTTGAGCGAATCCCATATCCTTAGCTGCCTTGATGACCTCGACGAATCTCGGGTAGATTGTAGGTTCTCCTCCAGAGAACTGTACGGCCGTACACTTGATCGGCTTTTCATCCCTGAGTGTCTTCAACATGGCCATGACCTGATCGAATGAGGGCTCATAGACGTATCCTGCGCTATTGGCCTCTGCGAAACAGATCGGACAGGTCATGTTACACCTATTCGTGAGATCTATGTTCGCCAATGACGTGGATGATTTCAGAGAAACGGGCTTGTCGCCTATCTTGATGATGACATTGCTTCCTTTTGCCGTAGTATCATCCGGGTTCTCTAAACCGATACCGTCCTTAGCATAGGTCTCAGCTCTAAGATACTGTTCTACACTAGACCATATCAGGCAATCGAATTCTCCGTGTTCAGGACAGGTCTTCTTCGAGTAGACTTTACCGTCCTTCTCATAATGCTCGGCTTCAAGGACCTTACCGCACTCTGGACAGACGGACTCGACCTTCTTAGGGAGTCCTTTCATTGCACTGTATTCTTTCGTCGTGATGGTCATTGCATCCACACTTCTTGTTCACACCCATCCCCTGTAGGGATATAAAACCGTCGCATTATATTATAAGAAAATTAAGGCCGGTCGATACTAACCTGCTAACTGTAACTGCCCCACTATATCACCCATCCCCGACGATGGATGTGGTATGAGAGCGCTCAGAGGTTCAAGGGGAGGACAGATGCCGTTCGCGATGATCGCTGTAACGCTACTCCTCATTTGTTCGATATCTGGAATAGTCTATGCCGAGATACAGAACGTCAATGATTCGACGGATAACATCATAAGTGAGCTGATGTCCGTGGAAGAGGCGATAGATGATACGGAGAGATACATAGGGTCCGGACTCGGGAGGATAATCAACGAGATCAGTACGGATCCGAATGGAGGTAACCTTCTGAAAAGGATAGATGCCTTCAAAGAACGTTCGAACGCATGGATGAGGAAAGCATTCCCATTGGTGGATAAGGGAGTGACCGCATCCCTTGTTGAGCATGATATCGGCCTGACCGTAGAGAACCTCAGACTGTCCACTGACGAATTGATCGGTGGTACGAAACCCTGTTACCTCAGAACCTCTGGATATGCTGATGTTGAGTATGCGACACCTACAAGTAAGACCGTGAAGAGGATACCTGTCGTTGCAGACGGGACCTCTGGGCTACCATTCATCGTGGATAACATCACCAGATTCGAACTCTCATCATCCGGCAACTCATCCGTCCTTACTGACCTCATGACCTATCAATTGTCATCTCTGGCACAACATAGAGTGATCAATGGTTACGGTGCGATATCATCGAATGGCGATAAGGGAACGGAATCGATAATCACGAAAGAGGATGTGAAGGAATCGTTCAGGAACTCGTTGTCCATAGTGGAATCCTTATGTTTTAGAACGACGGGCGACGGTTCCTCGGATCTGAATGCCCATGAGCATATCGATGCAGCCGAGTACATGATATCCAAGGATGGTTACTTCGAGATCGATATCTCTCAGATAGTATCGCAATCGATAACCGCGGTTGCAGACCAATTGGTGGGAAGATGGCTTGAATTCTTCCTTATGGATGATGCCATGGATTTCCTCGATAAGGTCGATGACGTCACAGAACATGCCCTGAGATCCCTCATCGGAACGATAATCGGAAAGGACCTGACATCGTCACAACATTACATATCCAGTATAATGAAGAAATACGGATACGGTGAATCCGATTACAGATACATAGGCAACCATGGATTGAGATTGACGGTGGATGGAGGGGCGTATGATATCGGCAAGGACACCATCGAGATAGAGCCCTTCGAGATTTACATAGAATCCCCGGGCATCGACATATTCTCATGGAAGGGATGGGGCAACTTCCTCGATGACGGCATCCTCTCGGTAAGAATGGTAGATGAAAGGATGAAGAACATACTGAATGGTGCTACCGCAGATGTCTGTAGAAACCTCGGTTCCATCAAAGTGAGGTGCGATGCCTTCGATGATACTACATATTACGCACTACTCTCCGATTCCATAGATAGGGCACTCTCGGATGGATTGGATAGAATAAGGAGTACGATGGTGTCTTTGGTGGATAGGAGTACATTCTACAGTCCCTCCTATATCGCATTGTTCAATAAACTCGAAGACAACAGATCATCGATATTCGACCTGAATTCCGTCCATACGAAGGATAGGGCGTTGATCAAAGCGAAGATAAAGGACACTCTGAATTCGAAGAACTACGCTATACTCGATGAATCCGTGATCGAGTCGTTATGCGACGATGTTCTAGGTTCCAAGGCCTATGCGGATGCGTATTCTGGCATAGGGTATGAGATAGACAATAGGATATCATTATTGAAGGGTGTTCTGACGCACATACCTGAGGAGAACAACGGCAATATCAAGCTGCTATTGAAATTGACGTTGAAGGCTACGATGTCATCGAAGACTGTATCCGATGCCTTTACCTCACTCTCTAAGAGAATGATCCATGACATCGTGAGATACCAGGATCTCAACACCAAATCAGGCATGATGGATCTTGATATGAACAACTCGTACAGATTGTCCGACAAGAACGGCAACACCTTTGTGGAGCATATCAAACTTAAGGATGACTACGACATCAAAGTGAAGATCACACCGCCTAGGAACAATGCATCGAAATGCATACACAACATAGATCTCTCAAGTTTCTCCCTCAGCCCGTATACGACGGTGTTCTCGATATCGGTAAAAGCTAACATCGGCTATTCCGTAGAATCTGCATCATCCGTATTGATGGCCCTTGGATGGTGTGATGCGAACATCAGAGGCGATATCCCCGTAGATATGAAATTCGATATAACGTGTATAAGCGGATGGGCACTGGCTGGTGTCAGGTATACTTCGAGCACAGATATCGTCAATGAAGCCGTCAAAGTGTTGATGGATCTGATAGAACCTCTATTGGAACCGCTCAGAGATATCTTCAAGGCACTCAAACAACTATCGGAACTCTGTAGCACTGCGATAATCGAAGCTAGTGCGTACGTCTCCAGGATCGTCGAGGGATTCTACGACAAGATAATGGAACCGATGAACAGGATACAAAGTTTCGTCGAGAGCAGCATATCTTCGCTGCTTGAGACATCATTCGACATAGGTCTCGGATATCAATCGTTCACTGTCGCATATTGCGGTATGTCCCTGACTGCGGAATTCAGAGCCGCTACGCTCACCAAGGCAACGAAATCACTATGCAAACTCACCATGAAGGCCGATCTTGGGGATACCTCGATCAAAGCGGGAGTCGAGTTAAAACACAATAAGAAGACAGGGCTGATGTTCAAAGGGAATGGTGAGATCGTATCGAACGATTGGATGGTCAAGATGACCATCGACCCGTTGATGAAATTCAGTAAGAAGATCCTCAATGCCACAGGAAATATCAGAGGGGTCGGGTTCACAGCGACGATACCTGAGATAATACAATATGATGTTGTGGAGACGAGAGTGTCAGACATACCTGCAGTAGGTCCGATGCTCAAGAACATCCCTCTTCCGATACCGGGTGTCAAAGGCAGTTTCGATATGGGCGTCCAACTCAAATACAATGTACCTCTGAAGACCGGGCTCATGATCAATGAGTTCGAGTCGAATCCGCCTGGAAAGGATAATGGGAAGGAGTTCGTTGAACTGTACAATGCATCTGGAACCACGATCGATCTGACGGGATACAGATTGGTCCCGGGAAGCAATGAATCGAAATGCATAGAATTGTCAGGAACTATCAAGCCGATGGAGAAGAAGGCATTCTATTTCAGCGGACAGGCACTCAAGAATTCAGGCAGGACAGGCAATCACAATGGAGAATCCATCACGTTGTATGATCCGGATGAGAACATCATAGATTCCACACCATGGAAGAGCGACAGTTACAATGACGATAGGACATGGCAGAGGTCATCCGATGGCTCCACCTCATGGGTGTTCAAGAAAGGGAGCCCCGGTAAGAGCAATGGAACGATCATCAAGACGGATGCCATAACGAAGACCTTCATCATCGATAGTTTGATCTCATCAGGAGAGGAGGCGTTGTATCGGATGGGCAATCATCTGAGGAATGTCGATGACATAGCCGAATTCCTGAAGAAGATGCTGGAGATCTTCATAGATACGGTGATCGAGAAGATCGCAAAGATGCTTGTCAGCGCTGCTGTTTTCATAGAGTTGGAGCTCACTGATCTAGCGAACACACAGCATCTTGGTACAAGGATTGCCCTCGATATGAGGTCCGAACTCATAGAGGATGGATTGAAATGGCTCATAGATCAGACAGGATTGTTGGGATCGTTCATCAATGCACCTGAGTGTTCTGACCCGTTCGATATCGTGTGCAATGACACGTACCTCCGTACCACTGTATATACCGGCATAAGTGCACCTAGATTCCTTGAATATACAGGTGACCAGCTCATCGTAGGAGTGTCGTTCGGTGCCAATATATCCAGCCTGTTCACCGTCCTTGGTTCTGAGGACATGGATTGGAGATTGGAGGCATGCATCGCCATCGAGGATTGTCCGATCGAGATAATACCGAAGAAGATCGATAAAGCGAAAGGCGCACATTGCGATCTGCAGCTCATCAGCATGCAATTCCAAAGAGGCTGAAATCCAACCCAATCCATTTAAGAACAGGGAATATATAGGGAGGGATATGGCAAAGTCCTACAGAATCCCAACAGTCCTCTCAGCAGAGGAATTGACCGACAAGGCATTCCATAGGGCATCCAAGATAACCGTCAACGGTACAAATGCCCTCGATACCAAGAAGAAGACCACTTTGGCCAAGATAACAGCTTCAGGAGATATCGTCAAAGATACGTTCGTCGGATATGTCAACAAATTTCCGAGGATCGAGAAGGATGACGATTTCTTCCCAGAATTGGTAGACTTGGTAATAGGCATTGACAAGTACAAGAAATCGCTCGGCGCCATGAATTGGGCCGCGAACAAGACAGAGAAGATAAAAACAGAAGCACTCAGGAACGTTAGACGCTCCAAGGATGGTTCAGTCATCGATTCCGTAAGGAGTGCGTTCTATGGCAGGCTCTCCTCGATCATCAGACAAGTCAAGAACGAACTTGAGTTCCTTCAGGAATGCAAGAACAAATTCAGGGCATTGCCCGCAGTCGACTCCAATGTAGCTACGCTGGTCGTCGCAGGATTCCCAAATGTAGGGAAGAGCAAACTCGTGTCGACACTCTCCAGCGCAACACCGGAGATCGCCCCATACCCGTTCACTACCAAGGGCATAGTGATCGGTCACATGGACGATGATTGGAGGAAATATCAGATAATCGACACCCCTGGTCTCCTTGACAGGAGCATCGATGAGAGGAATGCCATTGAGAAACAAGCTATCCTTGCACTCAGATATCTCACGAATGTCATGATCATCGTCATAGATCCGTCAGAGACATGCGGATACAGCATGGAGAAACAGCTTGCACTGCTCGATTCCATAAAGAGAGGATTCGAAGGCATACCGATCATCGTCGCAGAGAGTAAGAGCGACATCATGACGACCGATAGCGACAACATCCACTTCTCAGCAGAGACTGGCGAGAACATGGATATCCTTCGCAAGACCATAGTTGACGAACTCCGGAAGATCAGGTTCGAGGAAGAATAATGCCTGCACGTAAAGTAGCGTACAGCGAAGAGATGGATGAATACTTCAAAAGTATGCTCTCCAAATGTAACGAATGCTACGATGTTGCAGAGAGAGCAAGGGCCCTAGGACGTGATACGGAAACGTTCGTCGAGATACCTCAAGCTGAGGACCTTGCATCACGTTGTGAGAAACTTCTCGCAGATTATCACGTAGGCGAGATAGCCGACGACATCAGAAGGCTCACTGACGAATACAAGAATAGGGAATTGGTATGTCTGATGGTTGCCAAAGAGGTTGCCAAAAGACCTGCGGAAAGACCTGAATTGGCCATCGATAGAGCGATAAGGGTAGGTCTTGCCGTTCTTACAGAAGGTGTGTTAGTTGCTCCATTGGAAGGTCTTGCGGACACGAAGATCAAGAAGAATGCGGATGGCAGCGAATATATAGATCTCGTATTCGCAGGTCCGATTCGTGCCGCGGGAGGTACCGCACAGGCAATGAGCGTTCTAATCGCCGATGTCGTCAGACAAGAGGTCGGTATCGGAAAATACATACCAACTGATGCAGAGATCAATCGTTTCATCGAAGAGATCCCGTTATACAAACAATGTCAACACCTCCAATACACACCATCGCCGAAGGAGATCCAACTCATCGTCGGGAAATGTCCGATATGCATAGATGGTGAAGGGACCGAACAGATGGAGATCTCAGGATTCAGGGATCTGCCGAGATTGGATACGAACAGGGTCAGAGGAGGAGCATGTCTCGTCGTTGCAGAAGGACTCTGTCAAAAGGCCCCGAAGATCAAGAAGCACGTTGATAAACTCAAACTCGAAGGTTGGGAATTCCTTGACGAATATCTGAAAGGGAAAGGGACATCCACAAGCTCCAATACTGAGGGCAGGGTGTTGAAACCGGCGGATAAATATCTGAAGGATATAGTCGCTGGACGTCCGATATTCGGCTATCCTTCAAGAGTGGGAGCGTTCAGACTCAGATATGGAAGAGCAAGGACATCAGGATTGGCATCATTGGCCTATTCGCCGGCAAGTATGTTCATCTTGGATGAGTTCCCTGCTCTTGGAACACAATTGAAGATCGAGAGACCAGGTAAAGCGTGTGTAGTGACACCATGCGATAAGTTGGAAGGGCCTATCGTCGTATTGAAGAATGGGGACCTCGTCCAATGCAACACCAAAGAGGAGGCTTTGGCTGTAAGGAAGGATATTGCCGAGATTACCGATACGGGAGAGATACTTGTACCGTTCGGCGAGTTCTGTGAGAACAACCACTTCCTCGTACCGCCTGGTTATCCTATCGAATGGCATAAACTCGAATTGAAAAAGAAGGGGGATCTTCCAGACGATTGGGAACACCCTACATGGGATCGCGCACTCGAGATGTCAAGGACCTTAGGTGTCCCGCTACATCCTGATTACAACTTGTTCTGGTTCGATGTCGACGTGGATAGACTGAAGGGATTGAGGAACGACATCCTTAACAACGGTGCCTTCACAGACGGTAAACTGAGCATCCCCAAAGCATCTGTTGACAAGAGGACGTTGGAGGACCTAGGTGCACTGCACAAAGTACGTGATGGACACATAATCATCGAAAGATATGCGATACCTTTGATCTACGGACTCGGATTGGATATCGCAGATGGAGAGATCGTCGAAAGAAGTGCATTCGACGGAGAGGATTCGCTTACAGCGGTCAGCAATGCCATGGGCATAGAGGTGCGTGCAAGGGCCCGCACGAGGATCGGTACAAGGATGGGTAGGCCTGAGAAGGCAAAGGACAGGAGCAGCGGCAATTCTGCATTCGGCAACGGATTGTTCGCGGTGACCGATGCACCATGCATCAAGAAATCCTTGAAGGAGGCTATGTCCACTCAAGATAAGGCTAGATTCATGACGGCTGACCAATTGAAGGCCGTTGGTATCAAGGCCAATAAGAATGGACTGTTGATCGATTATGCTGAGAGGACATGCCCGAGATGCGGGGAGAAGACCTTCCGTTCATGGTGCAGGAAATGCAATGTTCACACCGAACTACCACCTGATGCTAAAGATGTGGATAAGTTCGACAGACCCCTCATTCCTGTGGATATCAGACAAGAATACCGCGATGCCATGGATTATCTCGGATTGAAGGACATAAACGATGTGAAGACCATAGAGAACTTCACATCCATCATCAAGACCCCCGAACCTCTTGAGAAGGGTATCCTCAGAGCGAGGAACAATCTGACCACTTACAAGGACGGCACTGTTCGTTTCGATATGACCGACATACCGATAACTCATTTCAAACCGAGGGAGATCGGCCTTCCCATCGAGAAGGCGCATCAACTCGGATACACGCATGATTGGAATGGGGAGCCGCTTACAGATGGCGACCAGATATGCGAATTGAAGGTACAGGATGTCATCCCCAATGTGGAATGCGGAGCACATCTTGTCAAAGTAGCGACATTCGTGGATGATCTCCTTGAGAGATTCTACAAGATGCCCAGATACTATAACGTTGAGACTCCGACGGACATGATAGGCCATATGACAGTGGGTCTTGCGCCGCACACGTCCGGAGGCATATTGTGTCGCCTCATCGGATATACGAAGGCCAGCGGATGCATGGGGCACCCGTTCTTCCACGCAGGGAAGAGAAGGAATTGTGACGGAGATGAGGATTGTATCATGCTCCTGTTGGATGGATTGTTGAACTTCTCAAAAGTATACATCCCGAGCAGCAGAGGTGGACTCATGGATACACCTCTCGTTCTCACTACGAGGTTGGATCCGAATGAGATCGACAAGGAGGCACACAACGTCGATTGTCTGAGGGAATATCCAATAGAATTGTATGAAGCTGCGATGCAATTGAAGGATGCCAAGGATGTGGAAAAACTGATGGATCTCGTCGGAGGTCGCATAGGCACCAATCTGCAATACGAAGGATTCGGTTTCACGCATGATACGTATGACATCAATGAAGGTCCGTACAAATCGGCGTATACGCTGTTGGAGACCATGAGCGATAAGATGATCGCGCAGTTGGAACTCGGTAAGAAACTACGTGCTGTTGATGTGAAGGATGAAGCGAGTAAGGTCATAGACAAGCACTTCATGCCCGATATGGCAGGAAATCTCAGGAGTTTCTCAGCTCAGACGTTCAGATGCACCAATTGCAACTCCAAATACAGAAGGATACCTCTCAGTGGCATCTGCACCAATTGCGGACATGATCTGAACCTCACCGTCCATGAGAAGAGCGTAAGGAAATACCTAGGCGTATCACAGGATGTCTGCGAGAAGTATGGTATGTCCGATTATACGAGAGAAAGGGTCGAGATCCTATCCATAAGCATGGATTCCCTCTTCAACAACGATAAAGTGAAGAAGTGTAAATTATCAGATTTCTTCTGATTCTAGAGAATATAAATAAGAGGGCATGAAGCCCTCTTGGTTTATTCACAAGGATGCAACCTGTGACGCGAAATCCTTCGTTTCTTTGCTAAGGATCTCAACTGCTTTGTCAATGACCTGTTCGGCTGTGAGTGAACCGTCCGTCTCGAATTTGAAAACGAAGTTGTTCTCATCACCGACGACACTTATGGGCCCGTCGCCTTTGCTGAAGTTCTCGACGCATGTCATGCAAAGAGAACAGTCATCGCTGCGTGCTACGACAAGCTTTCCATCCGTGATATCGAAGACCTTCTTCGGACATGCCTCGGCAATCTCCTCAGGCGAATCCACATCGCCATCGATGGTGATGATAGGCCTGTAGCTGTATCCAACACCGTTAGCGACCTGCCACTTGACGTGCTTCCTTGCGGTTCCCATCACAGCATGTGCGTAGATGAGAATCGACTGACCATCTGCGAGATCCACGATCGGGATCTCTTCATCCTTGACTTTGAGATCTTGGCTGCCAAGAGGCTGCAGATCACCTGAGAGAACAGTGCACGGTCCATTCTTGTTGAGACTGTACATGATCTCACAGCTCGGACATCCCTCTCCTCCGCAGACGCATTCATCCTTGAAGTTGAACATGTCTGTCGTAGGGACAGGGACCATACCAAGTCTGTGTGCGATGATCTCATCGAACAGGGGCGTCATACTCTCGAACTCCCTGCCGTCGACATCGATGGGACCAAGGTGGAATTCCACCTTGTCGATCGCCATCTTTGGAATGTCGGTAAGCATGGTCCTCCTAAGAGCATTCGCCATGGCTGGAGACGAGTTTTTAAGGATGAACTTACACTTCCTTTCAGCCATTTCGACTATCTGGATTTCCATGGTCAGGCCTCCTCAGACCCTGCGTCCTCTGCGTCCGCCTTTCTTCTTGGTACCATCGTGTGGTACGGGTGTGACATCCTCGATACGGCCGATCTTGAGACCTGCCCTTGCGAGTGCACGGATTGCGGCCTGTGCTCCAGGACCAGGAGATGTTGAACCATTTCCTCCGGGTGCACGTACCTTAACGTGAATTCCAACGAACTCCTTCTCCTTTGCAACATCTGCGACCTTCTCGGCTGCTTTCTGTGCTGCGTAGGGTGATGACTCATCCTTTGCTGTCTTGACGACCATTCCGCCTGTTGCTTTCGTAATCGTCTCTGCTCCGGTGATGTCTGTGAGTGTGATCATCACATTGTTGTAACTTGCATAAATGTTAGCGATACCCCATTTTGCTGTCATCAGTGGTCACCTTCCTGGTTAGCTGCATCGTCGGCTGTGATTCCTGCTTCCTCTGCATCTGCTCTTGCTTCTGCTGCCTTCTTGGCTGCTTCCTCTGCTTCCTTGGATGCTTTGAGCTCTGCGTTTGCAGCTGCCTGCTCTGCAGAGATCCTCATCGGGTGCATCTCATCGTTGAAGGGTGATGCGGGATCATACATGATGGATGACTCCTCATACCTTGTGACGATGTATCCGGGGATCGTTACCCTGTGGCCGTTCATGAAGATGTGTCCGTGGACGATCATCTGCCTTGCCTGACCTACAGTGCTTGCCATTCCCTTCTCGAAGACGAGTGTCTGAAGCCTGCGTGAGAGGATGTTCTCCTCTGAGAGCGTAAGGATGTCGTTGAGTGTTGCACCCTCTACAGGGAGGACTCCGATCTTTGAGCACTTGTTGAGAAGTGCATCTGCCTCGATCTTTGCCTGTGCATCACCGCTTCTGAGACGTGCCTGAAGCTCCCTGGACTGCTTCCTGAAGTTCCTAAGGACGGACTGTGCCTTCCAGACCTCTGTCTTGTTCTTGAGACCGTACTGGTTTACGAGAACGACCTCAGCTTTGATCCTCTCACCCTGCCAAGGGTGTGAAGGTGTATCATATGACCTGCGTGAAAATTTAGGATCTCCCATGTTACCGCCTCACTCATTTCTTGCTGACACCCATTGTCAGTCCGTGGCGTCCGTTGGACCTTGTCCTCTGACCCCTTACCTTGTGGTGGGTCTCGTGCCTGATACCGCGGTAGCAACGGATCATCTTCATCCTGTTGATATCGTCTTTCCTTGTGAGCTCGAGCTCGTTACCGATAAGGTGCATGTCTGCTCCTGTCTCGTAGTCGAGCTGCCTGTTGATCGCCCACTCGGGTGCGTACTCGACATATGTCGTTACAAACTGCTCGAGCTTCTTAACATCCTCATCTGAGAGTGAACCGATCTTGACTGCGGGATCTACGCCTGCTTTCTTGACAACGATCTGTGCTACTCTCTTTCCAACGCCTTTGATCTGCTGGAGGCCGATAACAGTCCTCTTCAGACCATCAATATCACTGTTAGCGATACGGACGATGAAGTTGAAATCCTCATCTTCCTGTTGTTGCTGTTTAGCATTCTTTTTGTCTGCCATTGTTCTTCCTCCGTAAATGTTCCTTATTTGGGAATTACCCAAGCATCATGCCTCACGTATCTCGACAAAGACCGTGTGCTGTGCTCTCGGTACGGCATATCTTGGATACGCCATCGAGTTTACGGCATGGTTGGCATTCAATAATGATATATAAAGATGGGGTGGGGCCGAAGCCCCGGAACGAATGATCACAGTTCTTTTTTGATAAAATGGCGATAAGCTATGATCATCGGGATCAGCCCCCATACGAACATGGTTGCCACATCCCTTGGTCCATTGACGACATCCCCTGTGACAGAGTATGTTATGGATGCAGCTGCGCTGTCGAGGAAATACCAATAATCGTTGACATTCATGTTATCCTGAGCAAGCATTATCACCGCGAGGATAAGGCTTGGCACAAGCAACACGAATACGAACGTGAGTATCGATGCGGAACTTGATTTCTTCATCAGCGAACTGAACATCACGGCGATACCTGTCAATGTGAATATGTATGTCACGAGATAACCGAACGATGCCAATAAGTCGATGGAGATATCATGCGTTATGATCAGTCCCACCAATGTCGTCACGATGTAGTATATAGCGAATATGGCCACGTTCAGAGCGAATGCTATGAGGATCTTGCCAAGGAATATCGATGATTTCTTGATAGGTTTCGTGAACAGAACAAGTGCTGTCCTCTCCTCGAATTCTGATGATAGGGTGGTCGATGTGAACAGTGTTGCTCCAAGGAGCGCCAACAACGATACGAATGATATGAACGATGAATACACAGAGTTCACTGTCGGATCGTCCATGAATATGATGTTGGCAATCAATAACAGCAACAATGATGTTATCATTATTATGCCGAAGATCAACAATTTATAACCGCTTAGGAACTTCAAAGCTTCGTACCTCGATACTATCAATGCCTGGCGCAGATCCTCCATGATCCCTGTCTTACATAGACTGTTATCTGGCATGTGATCACCTCGACTCCTTGATCATGTTGAGATAGATCGTCTCGAGAGCATCCTCTTCATTGAAACTAAAGACCTTCATGCCGAGAGAGCTCATCTCCGAGAGCAATTGATATTGATCCTCATCATCGCCTTTGAATGAAAGTTTGATGACGTTACCGCTTGTCATGACGTTGGATACGTTACTGAGTGCGGATAGTTTCGATATCATGGCATCATCGAAACCTCCTACGGTCTTCACTGTGATCATTCTCGCATTATTGGATCCCAGCAATTCATTGAGATCGCCTTCCTTGACCAGTGTGCCATGATTGATCATTGCTATGCGATCGCACATATCACTCACCTCGTGGAGCATGTGTGAACTTGTGAGTATCGTAAGATCCTTCTTAGCTCTGATATCCTTCAGGATCTTCCTCATCTCGGCCATACCTCTAGGGTCAAGACCGGATGTAGGTTCATCGAGGATGATCGCCGTAGGCTCGTTCAACAATGCGAGACCCAACGCTATCCTCTGTTTCATCCCTTTGGAGAATGTTCCGATCTTCTTATCGGCCCATTCGGACATGCTCATGTCCGCAAGTATCTCTGAGGTCTCTGCGGAGATCGTCTCCTTCCTCATACCAAAGATACTTCCGATGTATTGGAAAGTCTGTGTCGGTGTGAGATACGAATAGAATTCAGGTGTCTCTACGACAGTGCCTATCCCTTCCAAAGCATCCTTGGGGTTCGATGTCACATCTATGCCATTGATGTATGCGTTACCAGATGTTGCATTGATCAGATGCGTCAGGATCTTCAATGTCGTACTCTTCCCTGCGCCATTAGGCCCAAGTAGGCCCGTGAAACTATTCTTCTTGACCGATAACGTAAGATCGTTAACAGCTACGAAATCCTTGTATTCCTTCCTCAGATTAACTATCTCGATTTGAGCGGAACTCATCTACTACCTCCGTTTCATCCATTGATCTTGATTAGAATTAGTAGCCACGCACATCCGATATAGATGGACGCACGATGACTGCGACTTGCGACTTTTTATTTGATTTATGATGAGTGCCGAAGACCGGATTCGAACCGGCGAACTCCTACGAGAACAGATCTTGAGTCTGTCGCCTTTGACCAGGCTTGGCAACTTCGGCCTTATTCACTGTGATAATAAAGTTGGTAATAAAGATTATGGGGAGATGGTGATCAGAAACCACCATCTGAGATTGTTAGCACCTCTCCTCTTCCCTCGCCGATATGGACTGTGTGTTCGAATTGAGTGACACAACCCTTCTTCTTTTCGATGAGGATGGCGTAGCTGGATACAAGACCGTGACGGATCAGTGATTTGATCTTCTGTTCCGCTTTCGGATCGTCACAGCTGCGTGCACAGAACGGGAATGTCGCGAACTCCTCCTTCAGATAGTTGAAGAAATCCTGAAGGACAGGGTCTGCGATCGGTATCTCTCTGATTATGCGGCATATGTTACCTGGTTTACCATTATCGATAAGGCCCTCTCCATTCGTTGCGAATGGTTCGCAAGCGATGACCATATCTCTCTTCAGAAGCTGATCGTCGCCATTGTCATAATTAGGTATGGAAAGACCTGCGTGGAGGTTGTATGGTTCGATCTGATGGCCGGAAAGGTTCTTTATCGGCACATATCCGTGATTCTTGATCGTCCCTTCGACTGCAACACCGATCTCGTTGATCGGTACCCCTTCACCAATGAACTCCATTACAGTATCCCTTGCATCACGCGCAGCATCGATGAGGTCTGTGAACCTTCTTGTTCCAACCTCTACCGTACCGGCAGTGTCACCGACGAAACCGTCCAATTGAGCACCGCAATCGATCTTGACGACATCTCCGATCTCGAACTTGGTCTTGTCATTGACGGAGGGCGTATAATGTGCAGCTACTTCGTTGACACTGATGTTACATGGGAATGCTAACTTCATTCCCTGTGATCTGATGTAGCCTTCGACCTCTTCAGCGACATCGAACAACTTCACGCCCTCATCGACCATCGCCATGCCTTTTTCTCTGGCATTGGCCGAGACTCTTCCCACCCTACGCATCTTCTCAAGATCTGTAGGACTAGTCATTGAGAACACCCTCAATCTGTTGTTTCGTGATTGCGCCTTGGCGTATGATCTCAACCTCATCATCCATTATCCAAACGATTGTGGATGGTTTACCGAGCGTGCATGCCCCAGAATCAAGATAGTACGGGACAGTCTCTCCAAAATCCCTGACTGCATCCTGGACGTTGACAGCATCAGGATGGGAGTGGAGATTTGCAGATGTTGCAATGATCGGTCTCTCAGCCTGTCTTATGAGCTCGAGTGCGACCTTGTTGTCAGGGATACGGATGCCGACCTTCTGCGACATGGATGTGATGATGTCTGATACAGAGGAATCTTTCTTCGTGATGATCGTAAGTGGACCAGGAAGGAATGCATCAATGAGCTTCTCGACCTTCTTTGTCATCACAGCGATATTCTGAACCATCTCCTTATCTGCGACTGCTACTGAAAGCGGCATATCGAAAGGCCTATTCTTTGCAAGGTAGAGATTCTTGATCGCTTTTTGGTTAAAGATGTCTGCAGCTATACCATATACTGTCTCTGTAGGATATACGACAAGCTTTCCGTCCTTGATAGCTTCAGCCGCAATACCGATGTTCTTCAATGTTTCTTGATCCAATTGATCATTGCACTTCAATATCTGCATCATTCTTCCCCCATTATGTGTAATGCACCCAATAAGAATTGTTTGCCGTTTGATTTGACGAACGGACCATGACCAGGATAAAGGCCATCGAAATCAACATCCATCAGCTTTCTCAAAGAATTGATAAGCATCTCAGCCGAACCAGTCGGATGAGAATAATTTCCTACGCTCCCCACCATGAATGTATCTCCAGAGAATAACGATCCTGTTGTCTCATCAAGAATACATATTGAACCGATCGTGTGACCAGGAGTCTCAATACAAACGAGCTTATGTTCGCCAAGATCGATCTGGTCGCCTTCATTGAAGTCGATTATGTCCATCGGTTCAATGTGTCCGCCAAAGACGGTACCAAGCGTAGATTCGGAATCTCCTGCCCTCAAGGGCGACGCATCCGATCTGCTTGCGTAAATCTTTGGATCATACACAGAAGTTACCGCTGAAACACCGCCGACATGATCATAGTGACGGTGTGTTAAGATGATGTAATCCAAATTACGTCCATTGAGCGTATCTGATATGCGACTCATCAAGATATCTGATTGGAATCCTGTACCTGTATCGATAAGAGCAACACCCTTTGATCCAGTGATCAGATAGATGTTGGAATCGTAAAGTAATGCAGGTTCAATCTGTTGAATCGTCATCAAAATTACAGTACAAACATATCCTATTTAACATATTTGATTAATAGATAATTAATAATAAAATCGAGGAAATGAGAAATCATTCATACGCAACCTGTTTAACTGCTAGACCACACCCCAGCGACGTCAAAAGAACTTTAGTGAGTGCGGGCTGAATACCTCGGAAAACCTCGGTACTTACACCCCACTTCTATCAAACTCATCATTTATGAGCGTTCTATGGGTACCTCTTTTTCAAGATGGCTTCGAGCTTAGATGCCTTCAGCTCTTATCCACTACCGCGTGGCTACTCAGCTTGCCTTGTCAGACAACTGATAAACTAGAGGCGACGAACCCCTGTTCCTCTCGTACTAAAGGGTCCTTCTCATCAGGTACCAACACCTCCATCAAAAAGCAACAAAACTGTCTCGCGACGTTTTAAACCCAGCTCACGATCCCTTTTAATGGGCGAACAACCCCACCCTTGGCAGCTGCTGCACCACCAGGATAGGGAGAGCCGACAGCGAAGTAGCAAGCCA